>NZ_NTUG01000020.1 GCF_002561295.1 Bacillus cereus | reverse complement strand
CTTCTTCCGGTTCTGATACAGCTTCTGTTTCTTTCTTATATTCAACCTCTGCTGTTGACGTTATATTACCGTTTTCGACAATAGCGTCTCGTAATTGATTTTGTAGAGATTCTTCTTTTTCTTCATTATCCTCTTCCACTACATCTGTCTCTTGTCCAAATGCCTGCTCGTTATGAAGAGTATGTTCTTCTTTCTTGTTATCCTGTCCAACTGATTTATGTAACAAGCCATCAGTTGCAAATGGACGAGAGTCTGAAGGAACATTCTCATTTTCGTCCTTCTCTAACGCAGTAAATACACGTTCAGAGTCGTAACCATTTTTCTCTAACCACTGATCAACAACGGACTTTTCTTCTTTTTTACTTCCTTGTTGTTGATTCTCATCTAAGCTTGGCTCTCTGTCCTTAGAAGGCGTAAAAGATTCATCTGAAAGATCAGCAAGTGAGTAGCCTTTTTTCTCTAGCCATGCATCGACGACTGGTTTTCCTTCAACCGATATTTCAAGATCTTCCTGTCTTTTTTCTTCCGCCTTTATTTCTTCTTTCTCCATAGACGGACGTTTATATCCAAAGATCGGTGAAATCATCTCTGTTGGGCGAAATGGTCTTCGATTACTTTCTTGTATTGGCACAGATTTTTTTTGTATGAAAGGCTCTGGCTCAACTTCTCGCTCAGTTTGCTGCGGGATAAATGTACGAATTGGTTCTTCTTCTACATATATCGGCCCGCGTCTCTCCATGTTTGTTACCCTCGGCAGTGGCTGCTCTTCAACATATGCTGAGTCTTCCACATCCTCCTCATCAAATCCATCATCAGGCACTAACGGAAATCGACATTTCACACCCGAATTCCGACTCGCCATTTGCGCTTCTCTTGCTGCAGTGTAGTGGTTTACACGAGGAATGTTCGGCTTACTTTCAGTGTTCTTCGGTACTTCTTTATTCATCGCTGTTTTTTCTTCCTGATGTTCCTCTTTGTTAAACAGCTTTTTCATCCAATCTAACATGCTTACCACTCTTTCTACTAAATAGTAACATCCTTTATTGTATCAGCATTCAGCAAAAAGTGCAGGTAAAATTACGTTCTTGTATTTTATCCACTATATTCAGATTTTCAGTAAGTACAATAGCTTCTCAGCTTATAAGTCGTTACTCTGAACACAAAGGAGGACTTACTCTCTCCTTCTCTACTTTGTTTTAAACCCGGCATGGAGCAAAAAAAAGAAACTGACCACTTCCGCACATGGACAGGTTCTCTCTTCTACCTAAAAAGAAAGTTTTTTAACTTGCTTTTACATACAAAAAGCAGTCTCCTATATAAGACTGCCGGTTACGCTTTACTCTTCCGATATGTTTCCACACCCTCTGTCACACTTTGCAGTAAAATGCTTACATATTGTGGATCTGATAGTTTTTTGTCTTCTTCCGGATTTGACATGAATCCAAGTTCAAGTAAAACGCTTGGAACCTTTGACCAATTGAATCCAGAAAGATCATCACGAAACTTAATCCCATTCACTTTCACCTGACTGTTTTCTTTCATTTTCTCTACGATTATTTGAGAAACTTGTAAACTCTCTGCATAAATTCCTTTTGTATATGTATTTCCTTCCGCTGGTGTCAACACTGCAAACCCTTTTTGTGCTTGATTTTCTGAACTATCCGCATGAAGACGTAAAAACAAATCTGCTTGATGATCATTTGCAAATGTCGCTCGCTCTTTATTACTTATATCAACATCATGTGACGTTCGTGTCATAAGTACTTGTATCCCTTTCGCTTCTAGCTTCTCTTTTAACATAACAGCAGCTTCTAACATAAGAACCGATTCACGCTTTTTCGTCACAACACCAGTCGTCCCATCGGTCACTTTATATTTCTGCTCAACTGCACCCGGGCCAACTGGTTCTAAATTTAAGTTTGCTTTCTCTTGATGCCCCGGATCAATCACAACAAGAAACTTCCCTTGTTTTTGCTCAGCATCCACTTTTACTTCAGAGGTTTTCGCCGATTCTTCAGCCGGTGGTACTTGTTCAGTTTTTTTCTCTTGTTCTCCCCCTTGTTCCACTGGCACTTCAGTTTCTACTTTCTTTTCTAGTGGTGCTTCTTTCGTTTGGTCTACAACCCTGTTACTCTCTTCTTGTACAGTAACAGGCGTTTCCTTTTTTTGTTCCTTCGAGCATGCGCCCATATATATTCCAAGTAATGCAACTACACACATCATTTTTATATACTTCATCTTTTCTCCTCCATCCACTTGGCGCATACTTTAGCAAAAACACCCTACATTTCGTTTAATTGTTTCATAATCTCATCTATACTGTTCGCTATACAAACTGGTTCCCATATGTCCGATCCTTTTTCTGCTGTATATATTGGATATAATGGATCATCTATATCAACAAAAATCGGATCACCCATATCAGTATCATATCCAATCACAATCCAGCCTTCTTGCCAATCTCCCTTTTTCCCATCAATAAGTGTACTTTTGTCTTTATCATATCGATATCCAATTTGTCCCTTTTCCAATTCATTTTCATGAAATAAATATATTTCAAATGATTGTAATTCAATATCATGTTTTTTCGAAGTTTCGATAAGACCTAGGAGTTCTTTTACTTTTAGATGTTGTTTCATACGTCCCTATCCCTTCTATTTTTTCTAAATTTTAACTAATTTGTTTCTGGAATACAATATGGTTTTTCGGGATAAGCGTTACAATCTAGGAACATTTCCACAAAAAAAGTAGCCTCATTTTATAATGAGGCTACTTTTTTATATGAATTAAAATTTAAATTCTTGTCCAACTTCATAGCTACCTTCTAATACAAGAATACCTTTTTCTTGCGGAGCATCTGGAAGTTCTAATTCACGTGCAGAGCAAAGCATACCAGAAGATGGCGTACCGCGAAGCTCAGCTGGTTTAATTAACATACCGCTTGGCATTACAGCACCAATTTTTGCAACAACAACTTTTTGTCCTGCATCAACGTTTGGTGCACCACATACGATTTGCAATGTCTCTGTACCGATTTCTACTTTACAAATGCTCAATTTATCAGCATTTGGATGTTTTTCTTTTTCAGCTACGTAACCAACAACAAATTTCGGCGTTAGATCTGCTTCTACTTTTTCTTCAAATCCATTTTCCGCTAAGATTTCGTTGATTTTTTCAACAAGCTCTTTTGTTAAAGTAAGATTTCCTGTTTCCTTTACTTCTACATAAGAAGATGCATTGAAGATGTTAAATCCTCCTGTTACGTTGCTCTCACGATCATAAACGCGAGCAACATCTCCTTTACGGTCAAACGTACGGTTTTCTAATGTAATATCTTGTAAGGCAACGATTAATGTGTCGCCAATTCCTTCAAGGTTGTAAAAAACGTTCACTTTGTTCATCCTTTCTCTTTTTCATCTGTCTTCTTCCGATTTTTTGCTAAAATAAAGATCGGTTCAAAGTCCCCATCTTCATATACAAATGAAAGTGATGTAATCGGAACATGACCTTCAGCAAAAAACTTCATTGTCATTTGTGCAATAATATCATAACCGATTTCGTTCACGATATCAGCAATAATTAAAACATCTTGATGCGGAACAGCCACCACCATGTCACCTGAAATCTTTTCGCGCATTGATTGTAATAGTGATTCATTCAAAATACGACTCGCATCATATCCATCATTTGTGTTTAAGAAATAAAATGTATTTCCTGCTACTTCATCTTGTTTAAATGTATGACTTAATGAGCGCACATTAAACAATGCCATTTCACGTACTTGCTGCTCTGTAAGCCCTAACTTTTGTAACAAACGTTCATCAATTAATCGATATGTTTTATTAGAATCTAATGCATAATAAATACGTGTTTCTGCTGTATGATCCGTCATTAAAAACGGATTGCCTTCCTCCGCTTGTTTCGGGAAAGAGGTAGAGCGAATAACGGGCAGAATTTTTGCTGCGCTGCTTTCTTCTTTATGCATCGCAAGAAGTGCCTCTTCCACGTAATATGCAACCTCTTCAATTGCCGTTTCCTTTTTCACTTCCCACTTTGCCACAACTCCTGGGAGTGATACATTAATTCCTTTTTTCGTATCTTTTTGTTCAATACGAAGTGTATCCTTTTCGCTATCATAATGAAATTCCCATTCCGGGCGAGCCAATCTCTTCATTAACTCTTCTTTCATCTTTTTACTTGTCATTTTCATGCCTTTTGCCTCCCTTCCAAAAAAATAACCTCCCCGGCGAAGGTAGAGGTTGTTTTTACAATTTAATTGGCTATTCGCCTTATTTTAACCCTTCAATAAACGCTTCGATTTGCTCTTGTGTTTTACGATCTTTGTTTACATAGCGTCCAGTTTCTTCACCTTTATTGTACGCTACAAAGCTAGGAATGCCAAATACATCTAATTTTACACACAGATCAATAAACTCATCACGATCTACATAGTAAAATGAGAAATCACTATATTTCTCTTCTACTTCTGGCATAAATGGATCGACAAAACGGCAATCTGGGCACCATTCTGCTGAGAACATAAAAATAACTTTCTCTTCATTTTTTAACGTTTGGAATTGCTCCATGCTTTCTAATGATTTCATCTATATTTCCTCCTCTAACGAAGTGTATCTTTTCATGTGTAATCTTTCTTTTATACTACCATACATCGCGTATGGTGCAAGGTTTATGCTTGTTTTTCATCATACTTATATTGCCCAACTAATAGCTTTACAACATGGACAAATAATTCTGTACGATCCACATAATGATCTGTGAAGATTCCGATTGCACCTTCATGACTACGAATATCTTTCCGTTTCACAAATGCCTCCATTACTTCACTTAACTCTTTTCCCTCTTCAAGAGGCGCAAGAAAATCATCTGGAAGTTTAATCCGTGCGCCACCTGCGACAAATACCTTCCCTGTACTCGTCGCTAAAGCACCCCAGTTGCACATAAACAAGCCGTGCTCTGTTTTCATAACACCGCCTTCTAATCCAAACCCAATATCAGCTTGTTCTGCTTCTAGCGCTCGCTTCGCTCTATTCATTGCGCCTTGCATCGTTTCTTCATCAGAAAATGGTTGTGCTGCTACTCCTGAAGGGACTGAAACAGCTGTAATATTCGCTTCGTTCCATACCGCTTGTACAGCCCCTACTTTTGTTTGGTTTTTCGATCCAACTGCTATTTTCATATCATTCACCTCTATATAATGCTACAAAGAACAAAATGTAATTGACGCTCTTGTTCTCCCCTTGTTTTTAACTCTATATGGGATTAAAGAAACCTGACCTTTTCTACCCATGGATGGATGCTCTCTTCCATCTAAAAAAGAATGATTTCTTTTCCTTTTTCCTATATAAAAATTGCAGCTATGAAAACAAAAGAAGTCTTCCACTTGCATCCTCCTTCTGGTCTCACATGGCATGGAATCCAAAAAGGCACTGTCCGCTTCTACACACGGACGGATACTCTCTTCCATCTAAAAAAAGAAAGGGGTTTCCCCCTTCCTTCTAAGCGTTATTTTTAATTGTTTCCAATGTCGTTTTATCTGTCGCTCTTACAAGCTTCGTAATTAACTCTTTCGCCGCTGCGTAATCATCAACATGTAAAATCGATGCATGTGTATGAATGTAACGAGCACATACACCAATTACTGCTGATGGAATACCGGAGTTACTCGTATGTACACGGCCAGCATCTGTACCACCTTGTGAAATAAAGTATTGGTACGGAATGTTATGTGTTTCTGCTGTATCTAAAATAAATTCACGCATTCCTCTATGTGTTACCATTGTACGGTCATAAATACGAAGAAGCGCTCCTTTACCTAATTGACCGAACTGCGTTTTATCCCCAGATGCATCATTTGCTGGACTTGCATCAAGTGCATAAAAAATATCTGGCTGAATCATATTCGCAGCTGTTTGTGCGCCGCGAAGACCTACTTCTTCTTGCACAGTCGCACCAGAATATAATGTATTTGGCAACTTTTCATCTTTTAATTCTTTTAACAATTCAATTGCAAGCCCGCAGCCGTAACGGTTGTCCCAAGCTTTCGCCATAATTTTCTTTTCATTTGCCATCGGTGTAAACGGGCAAATTGGAACGATTTGTTGACCTGGTTTCACACCAATTTCAAGTGCATCTTCATAACTGTCTGCACCGATATCAATTAGCATATTTTTTATATCCATCGGTTTTGCACGTTGCGCATCACTTAATAAGTGAGGTGGAATAGAACCAACAACCCCAACAATCGGGCCATTTTTCGTCATAATTTGTACACGCTGTGCTAGTAATACTTGACTCCACCAGCCTCCTAGCGTTTGAAAACGAATCATCCCGTTTTTCGTAATTTGCGTAACCATAAAGCCGACTTCATCCATATGACCTGCTACAAGTACACGTGGGCCATTTTCATCCCCTTTTTTCAGACCGAACACGCTACCTAAACCGTCTTGAACGATTTCATCTGCATATTTACTTAGCTCTTGTTTCATAAAACGGCGCACATCATGCTCAAATCCTGATGTACCTTGTAATTCTGTTAACGTACGAAATAATTCTAATGTCTCTTTATTCACGAAGTTCCCTTCTTTCAAACCGTAGTAGAATACCTCTTTTATTGTAACGAAATTTTCGAAATGTTTCTAGTTTCTTCTTTTTTCGTTAAAATTGCATTATAATTATTATCAATACACTATTTTATAGAAGTGAGGTGAATATATGAGCTGGAAAGGTTTACTAGCTGGTGTTGGTGTTGGTTTTGCAGCTGGTTATCTTGTTGCAAACAAAGTTCAAGAACAATCACATATTTCTTCAGAAAAAGCATTAAAAATGGTGAAACAGGCATTAAGTCATAAAGGCGAAGTTACTGGCTCTTGGGTACATATGGTTCCAGAGACATTTGAAAAATATGATGTCGCGTACGAAGTATACCGCGGCGGGCTTACAACGATTTTAAATGATATACAAGAACGTTTTGAGTTTTTAGTAGATGCAAAAACAGGTACTGTTTTAGAGGTAATAGCAGCATAAAGATACTCGGCTAATCCGAAAACATATTTTTATGCTTGAAAGAGGTTTTGCTTTATCATCCTCTTTCAAGCACAGCGTGCAGATGAATTTCTGCACGCCTTTTTTACATTCTTTCAATTATCGTCGCTGTCGACATCCCGTGTCCAATACAAATCGTTAACAGGCCGTATCTTCCCTGCCTTCTTTCTAATTCATGAAGAAGAGAAGTCATTAATTTCGCACCAGTTGCTCCAAGCGGATGACCTAAGGCTATCGCACCACCATTCACATTCACCTTTTGTAAATCTGCTTCCATTTCCTTTTGCCATGCTAAAACAACCGATGCAAACGCTTCATTAATCTCTATAACATCCATGTCTTGAATTGTTAAATTTGATTTTTGTAGCACTTTTTTCGTTGCAGGAATAACGCCATCAAGCATTGTCGTTGGATCGGAACCAACAACCACTTGATTCACAATACGAGCGCGTGCTTTACATCCCAGTTCTTTCGCCTTTTCACTATCCATTAACAAGATCGCTGCAGCACCATCACTAATTTGACTTGCATTCCCTGCTGTAATCACTCCATTTTCTTTAAACACCGTTTTTAAATTGGCTAACGCTTCATAAGAAGTATCTCTTCTTGGTCCTTCATCATTTTCAACTACTATTTCATTGCCTTCTTTATCTACACCGCGCAGTGGGACAATCTCTCGCTGAAAGTGTCCCGCTTCAATTGCTTGAAGTGCTCGTCTATGACTTTCTAACGCGTAAGTATCTAACTGTTCACGAGTAATACCATATTTTTCTGCAATCATCTCAGCGGATACACCTTGATGAACAATTTGATACTTTTCGTGAAGACTGCTTGGGATGGTTTGTTCATTCCCATCACTTAAAATAGGAACTTTTGTCATATGTTCTACACCAGCTGCAATTGTAATGTCCATATCCCCTGATTTAATTTCTTGCGCGGCAAAATGAATAGCCTGTTGCCCAGAACCGCAAAGACGATTAATTGTTACTGACGGAACTGTTATTGGAAAACCTGCTTCAAGTGCCGAAAGCCTTCCAATATTAAAACCTTGTTCGTTAATTGGCGTTACACAACCCATAACAATATCTTCTATAAGTCCTTTTTCTATATTGCCTCGTTTTGTTACCTCATCCAGTGCAACTGCCGCAAGTTGCACTGGGTGAAGTAAACGGAACGCTCCATTTCTTTTACCAACTGGTGTACGTACAGCTTCAACAATAACAACATCTCGCTTCATATTTTCTCTCCTACTTTCCCTTTTGAATAATCATAAAATCCTTTCCCAGTCTTTCTTCCAAGATGCCCTGCCTCTACAAGTTTCACAAGTGTTTGCGGTGCTCTAAACCTATCACCAAATGCTTCTGTTAGTCCTTTGCTCGCAAATAGCATTGTATCTAGCCCCACATAATCTGCTAATTCAAATGGTCCCATTGGATAGTTCAAACCAAGCTTAATCGCCTTATCAATTTCTTCTTTGCTTGTAATGCCTTCCTCATACATACGCATGCACTCTAACATATGAATAGCAATTGCCCGTGTGGTCACAAATCCTTGCATATCTTTCACAACTACCGTTTCTTTTCCAAGTTCTTCTGATACTGTTCTTACCGCTTGTATTGTGCTTTCTGCCGTAACTACCCCTCGTACAATTTCAACGAGCTTCATAACAGGAGCAGGGTTAAACCAGTGCATTCCCACTACTTTTTCAGGACGACTCGTTGCACTTGCAATTGCAGTTACACTTAATTCAGAGGTATTTGTTGCTAGAATAGTAGATTGCGCTGTATACAAATCTAGCTTTTGAAAAATCTCCTTCTTTAACTGTAATATTTCCGGTACAGCTTCAATAACAAGCTCTACATTTTGGCAAGCCTCTTGCAATATAACTGTAGAGGTTATATTGGATAAGATTCTATTTTTCTCCTCATCCGTCATACGTCCTGCACTAACAAAACGACTCAAGCTTTTGGTGATCGTTCCATAAGCTTTTTGTAAACTGTCTTCTGATACGTCATACATTTTCACATGTTTACCACCCATCGCTAACGCTTGGACAATTCCACTTCCCATAATTCCTACACCAATTACTGCGATATTTTGAATCATCATATTCCTCCTATCATTACTTTTCATTTTTTCTATGTAATGCATTCAAATAAAGCATTAGTCTCAAAATAGTTTTGAATATTATTGGGTAATAGAATGAGAGACATCAATAACTGTTTTTTACAGCATCATAAGTCCATGCTTTTTGCAATTATACTTTTCATGATTTCATTCGTGCCAGCATAAATCGAACTTACCGGAATATCACGATAACGGCGTGCAATCTCGTATTCTTCCATATAGCCATACCCGCCGTGTAACTGTATGCACTCTGTTGACACTTTTTTTGCAAGATCTGTTAACCACCACTTCGCCATCGATACTTTTGTTACGATATTCTCACCGTTCATATGAGCGGTAATACAGTCATCTACAAACGTTTTACCGATTTCAATTTCCGTATACATCTCTGCTAATCGAAACTGTACCGTTTGAAAATCGCTTATATGTTTCCCGAATGCTTTTCGCTCTTTTACATACTTTTTCGTTATATGTAACATTACTTCCGCTGCTGTTTTCGCTGCAATTGCAACGATGAGGCGTTCTTGCTGCAGCTTTTCCATAAGATAATAAAAGCCTTTTCCTTCTTTCCCTAACAAGTTCGAAGCAGGAACTTTTACATCTTCAAAAATAAGCTCTGCTGTATCTTGGCTATGTAAGCCAATTTTTTTAAGTTTTTTCCCTCTCTTAAATCCTTCCATCCCCCTTTCTAAAACGAGCAAACTCATTCCTTTATGAGCTGGTTTAACTTTTGTGTCTGTCTTACAAACAACAATGACTAAATCCGCATGAATACCATTTGTAATAAATGTTTTTTCACCATTCACGACATAATACTCACCTTCTTTCCTTGCCGTTGTTCGAATACTTGCCAAATCAGAACCTGCTCCTGGCTCTGTCATCGCAATTGCAGTTATATATTCGCCGCTTACGCATTTTGGTAACCAGCGCTTCTTTTGTTCTTCTGTTCCATACTGCGTGAAGTATGGAACAACAATGTCATTATGCAAACCAATTCCGATTAAACTTGACCCAACCTTTTCAAGTTCCTCGTTAATGACAACTGAATATCCAAAATCAGCACCTGCTCCGCCATGCGGCTCATCTACCATGGGACAAAGAAAACCTTTACTCCCCATACTTGTCCAGAAAGAACGAGGTATCATCCCCTCTTTTTCCCAGTCAATATAGTATGGATATGCTTCCTTTTCTAAAAATTTACGAAAAGCATCACGAAAAATGTGATGCTCTTCTTGTAAATACTTATGTTTCATCATATCCTCCCTTCCGCTCCTGCTTTACGCAAAATAAACTTCTGTATTTTACCACTTGCATTTCTTGGGAGTTGCTCAACAAACACATAGCGACGCGGACGTTTGTAATCAGCAAGCTTTTCACTTGATTTACAATACTCATCTAATATTTCTTCGGTAAGAGACTGATCTTTTGAAACGATGTATGCTAGAACACTTTCTCCCCAAAGCTCATCTTTCTCTCCAAGAACCGCAACATCTAAAATGCTTTCATGTGTGTACAGAAAATCCTCAACTTCGCGTGGATAAATGTTTTCTCCGCCACTAATAACCATATCGTCAACACGGTCTGCAACGTACAAATAACCATCTATATCTACATAACCTAAATCCCCAGAATGGTACCATCCTTTATATAATGCTTTAGCTGTTGCCTCTTCATCGTTGTAATATCCTTTCATTAAACAAGAACCTCGCATAATAATTTCTCCAATTTCATACGGCGGTAATATATCATCTGGCTCAGATGGCCCTTCTTCATTCGGACGGACAACACGAATTTCATGATTATAGGCAGCTTTCCCTGCAGAACCTACTTTCGTAATTTGTTCATTTTCTCGTAAAAAAGCAACTGCTGGTCCCATTTCCGTCATACCGTAAGCTTGTACTAATGAAACATTCAATTTTTCATCACAAGCTTTTACAAGTGCCGGTGCCATTGAAGCTGCTCCATATAAACCATACCGAAGAGAAGATAAATCATACTGCATTAAATCTTCCTGCAACATCATATTCCACATTGTAGGTGCTGCAAACATAACAGTAACCTTTTCTTTTCCAATCGTTTCAAGCACTTTCTTAGCATCAAAATGGTGCAGAATAATATTCGTAGCGCCGCTATGTACCCTTGGAACGAAGCAACAGTGCAACTCAGCACAATGAAACATCGGTGCCGTTACAAGACCACGACTACTTTCGGTATAATGTAAATATGCGATTCCTAACAAACTTTGATCAATAATTTCTCGGTGACGATGAAGTACTCCCTTCGGATAACCAGTTGTTCCACTTGTATACATAATGGAACAAATATCATCTTCTTTTACTTCTACTGTTTCGAAATTCGATAATGCACCGGCTAGTTTTTCTTCATATGAAATAGAAAACGGTGGATGATTTTTGTCAATAGACCAGAACTGAATATGAGGAAATTGTTTATGAACGCTTTGTACTTGGGAGGATAATTGCTTTTCAAAAAGTACGATTTTTGGAGAAGCATCTTCTAATATATAACTGAGTTCTTGCGGCTTTAATCTAAAATTAATGGGGTTGAATATGGCGCCAATTTTTGCACAAGCAAAACATGTAGTAGCAAGTTCACTACTATTAAAGAGAAATGTCGAGACGCGGTCACCTTTTTGTATACCACTTTTTTGAAGCGCATAAGCTAGCTTATTCACTTGTTCATTCCATTCCGTATACGTCCAGCGAATATTTTTTTCCGGTTCAACAATCGCTTCTTTATTTGGATATTTTCCAGTGGTCATTTCAAGTAACTTTCCAATCGTTATATACAATATATTTCCCCCTTTTCAAATAAAGTGAAACTTTAATCAGCCATCACCAATCGGGCTTTTACGGGATAAAACGCTTATCATATAAAACCTATAACAATGCAGTAACTCAGAGATATTATAACAATTTTCAGAATATTTTAAAGTTTATTCTTTCGACAAATCTTTACAACGAAATCGTGTATAGTTGTAAAAGCGTATACAAACTTACTTTTTTAGTGGAGGGGGACCCCCTCCACTTCATGCCTCTATCTTGCTTACACTTTACTTGGCATGTGTGTTTCTTTTCGTTCTACCTTCTCAATCATATTCCCTTCCTCATCCCACTTTACAGCGCGGTAATATGCATCATGATAAAAAGTGAACCACGCTTTCTTTTCTGTTCCATACTTCATCCACTTCTGCTTATGTTCAATAGATGTCATTGGGTAATCATCATATGCCATAACCCATAGTACATTTTGATGAGCGTGCGTTGGCAATAAATCCGCTAAATGAAGCATTGTTTCTCCCTGACTTTCGAGAACAATGACAGCATGTCCATCACTATGACCGCCTGTATGTACCATTGTTATTTCATCTGTAATTTGTATTTCTTCTTTGAAGGTAACAACTTGTTCTACAATTGGCTCCCAATTTTCCTGCCAATATGTATTGCGAGATCGCAGATTTGGATTTCTCATTTCATTCCATTCGGTTTCTGACACATATATCTTTGCATTTGGAAATGTTGGAACAAGCTTATCTTCTTCCCATTTCGTTAGGCCTGATGCATGATCGAAGTGAAGGTGCGTCATGAATACATAGTGAATATCTTCAGGTTTCAAACCAACCTCACCTAAAGAAATTTCAACGGACGATTCTTCCGTCACACCTTGATTTCGTTTCATCTTTTCATTCATTTTCTTATTTCCAATTCCTGAATCGATAAGCATGTTTCCATCTTTCGTTTGCACAAGCAATGGGTCTGTCCGTAAATAAATATGATTTGTATCATTATGTTTATATTTTCGTGACCACAGCACTTTCGGCACAACCCCAAACATTGCTCCCCCATCTAAATGAGTATTTCCGCCGCGCAGCCATGTTACTTTGATTTCTCCCATTTTTAAAGATTCCATTCTATATTCCCCCTTTTCACTCTGATTTTAACATAAAATTCAGATTATTTTACCGTATAAAAAAAACCGCGCATTACTGCGCAGGTTCCGTGCGATATTTCGCTTCAACACGATAAATACGATGTCCCTTACTAGAGAACTTTTCTTCGTATTCCGTCATAATATTACCTTCGAAATCACTATTATGAAGATCTAAGCTAAGGAATGTGAGTAACATACCATATTCAGCCATACTCATAAGAGAGTATTCAAATAAACCTTGGTTATCGGTTTTAAAATGAATTTCCCCACCCGTTACTAGCACTTCTTCATAATTACGTAAAAATGTTTTATACGTTAAACGACGCTTTGCGTGACGATTTTTTGGCCATGGATCTGAGAAATTTAAATACACACGGTCAATTTCACCTTTTGCAAAGAACACTGTCAAATCTTCAGCATCTTTATTCATTAATTTTAAATTTGGTACTTCTTCTTCGATTAACTTATCAAGTGCATCTACAACAACACTTGTGAATTTTTCAATTCCAATATAATTAATATGTGGATTTGCTTTTGCCATTTCATACACGAAGCGACCACGACCTGTACCTACTTCAATATGAATTGGATTATCATTTCCAAACACCGCTTGCCAATTGCCACGACGCTCCTCTGGATTTCCAATTACAAACTGTGAGTACTCATTGATTCGATCCATTGCATATGGTTTATGTCTTAAACGCATTGATGTCTCCCTCTCTTTACCAAACTATTTTTTTGAAGGTTCATGCCTTCTTTCTTTTCCATCTATCTATCAAACAAAAAACCAAGTACGTACGAGCACTCGGTCCGTTTCTTTCAAGTATAAGGTGTACCATTTTGATGCAAACTACAAAGAGCATAGAACGAAACTTTCCAGCAGAAATGTTTCGTTAAACATTGACTAGCTACTCTCCATGATGAAACAGAAAATTTCTCTTACTTGTTCAAATTGAACAACAATCGAAAGGATGATTCAATCATGCCGATTAATCAACAACATCAATTAGAAATCTTAAAAGATATTTTAATCAATCACCAAAGTGATTGCTGTGGAACAGTTTCTGAGTGCGAACAATTAGAACGGCTCATTCAATCATTGCTTGCAAATGATACTATAAACAGCGATGTAAAAGCAATGCTAAATGATGTATATTATTATAGTCAATCGGGTAAATATTCTCCTGATTTAGACAATCATATTTCTAATAATCAAGAGCAACTCACACAATGGATTTCTGGAATGGACAATTTTTCTTAATTCCTTACTCTGAAGCAAGTAGTTGCTGTAAATATTGATGCCAATATTCAGCTTCTGCTTGCTGTTTTTTTGTTGTATGCCATTGAACAGATAAAATAGTTTGCGCTATTACATACCACTTCATACGCTGAACCAATGATTCATTCATTGTAATCCCATAATACGCTAACCACTCGTCCCATTCGTGACGCGGAACATACCAATGTAATAACATGCCAAGATCGAGGGCAGGATCTGCAATAACAGCTCCGTCCCAATCAATTAAAAATAATTCATCTTCATCCGATAATAACCAATTGTTATGATTCACGTCACAATGACATACAACAAATTCATCATATTCAATATCCTTCAGTGTAGCTTTTAAATACCCCAGCCCTGTCTGAATTGTTTCATCCGTTCTTATGTCTCCTCTTAAAATAAAATACAATTGTTCTAATAACTCCTGTGCATGCAGTGGCTGCTTTCCAAGCCTTTGAATCATCTGTACAAGAGCTTTAGAAGAATGTATTTTCTTTAAAAGCTTCGCAACACGCTCTAATTTCATATCTTCTGGCTCTAGCTTCTGTCCGGGAAGCCATTTTTGGGCTGAAATTACATCACCGTTCGTTACCCTTCTTGTCCAAAGTAATTTTGGAACAATTCCCTCTGCTGACAATACCGCTAAAAAAGGCGATGTATTCCGCTTTAAAAATAGCTTTTGTTGTCCATTCTGCGCAATATATGCATCGCCCGTTGCTCCACCAGCTGGTATAAGACTCCACTCTTTTCCTAATAATTGTTCCAACCATTCCATATCCATTACCCGTTAACAAATCCTTATCTTTTATAGTTATGAAAAGAAAAACCGCAACATATTTTGAACATGTTGTGGATTCATATAAAAACGCCCATCACTTCGTTCCTTTATATTTTAAAGTGCGGGTTTCTCGTGCATCTTCACGAGCAGAGTTGACACAGTTTCCTACTGGTACAACCTCTTTATTCCATTGGCAAGCGCCTTTGGAACTACTTTTTAATCTATTCTACAAAGGCGATTACAATCCATTCATCTTCATCCTCAAAGACATGCTGAACATAGCCCTTGAGGACGATATCTTCTTGCTTGTTTTTTGGTAAAATAAAACTTGGCATAGGCCAAGAAATCAGGACAAATCATTTATCCATTCTTTTATATTTTACAAAACCAATCATACAATGACAACTTATCAAAATCGTCACCTTTGTCAATTCTACATTTATTACATTCTCATCGTCAAGTAGCGATTTGTCACATTATCGCCAATATATACGAGCTAATTGGGGCCATTTGGAATTCCCTTCCTTGAAACGAGGAAATTGGCTTTATATTTGCTTGTTCACTATCTGCTAATATGTGCCACATTTCATCTTTTGGCAGTGAAACCGTCTCACGTTGCAAGCCGTTATGAAATAAAACAACAATTTCTTTCCACTGGCCGAACTCTCCCACATTTTGCAAATGATAAGCAACAACAGTAGGAGGTGTTTGTAAAAATGTCATATGCTTCTTTATAAGGTCAGTTGCTGGTAAGCGAAACGCTCTATGCGTCTTACGAATTGCAATTAAGCCTTGTATATAAGCGATTGTTTCCATTTCCTTCTCTTTTTGATCCCAATCAAGTTGATTAATTTCATCAGGCGCATTATAACTATTTTCATTTCCTTTTTTCGAACGGTAAAACTCTTGTCCTGCATGTAAAAATGGAATCCCTTGCGAGAACAATGTCATTGCCGTCGCTAATCGATGACGCCTTTTTTGCACTTCTTCTGCTTCCTGGTTGCTACGCACGAGTTTATCCCACATCGTCATATTGTCATGACATTCCACATAGTTAATACTTTGAATTGGTTCTAAAAATAACCCTTCTCCTTTTTCATTTATAAGACTTCCTGCTAACACATATTGTAAATGTTTCAAATCTATACTTTCTCCAAAGGCAAAACCACGTCTACTTACATCGAACGTGCTACCTTTTATCGCATCACGAAATTGATCATTGAACTGGGCGATTCGTGGCATTTTATGTGCATTATGAAGCGTTGCTTTCTTGTCTACTGAAAGTGGTGTTTGCAAATCCCATCCTTCACCTAGTAGCAATGCATCATGCTTTATTTTTTTTACTTCCTTCTCTAGCTCATTCACCGTTTCAACATCTAAAACTCCCATTAAATCAAACCGAAATCCATCAACATTATATTCAGTAAGCCAATATAATACCGAATCGATTATAAATTTCCGCATCATTTTTCGCTCTGATGCTATATCGTTTCCAACTCCTGTTCCATTTGATGGCATACCATTCTCATCATGTCTGAAATAATATCCTGGTACAAGCTTTTCAAAAGATGATGTTTCTCTTTCATATACATGATTGTATACAACGTCCAAAATCACACGAAGTCCATGCTCATGAAACGTTTCAATACATTGTTTGCACTCCTTAATTCGGTTGTAGGGATCAGTAGGGTTACTTGCATATACTCCTGTTGGAGCGTTGTAATATAATGGGTTATAACCCCAGTTATACATTTCCAAAGGCTTCATTTCATCTACACCAGCAAAATGATGCAAGGGCAAAATTTCAACATGTGTAATTCCTAATTCTTTTATATAAGAAAAGGCCGTTTCCGTTCCAAGCTTCCCCTTCGTGTGCTCTTCTGTTAACCCCGCATATGTTCCCTTTTTTGTTACACCACTATTTGGATGTATGGTCGCATCACGAATATGAACTTCATACAAGATTGCATCCGTAACAGAATCTAATTTTGGTAACATATTTTGCCGCTTTATATATGTCTTTGCAGGATCAACTACAATTCCATATTTCCCATTCACTGATACAGATTTTACATATGGATCTACAGCTTCGTTCCATATTAAATTAATACAAACGAGAAATGTGTACTGTGCCCTTTCAAAATCTCCTTGTAAAACAGAGGACCAAACGCCATTCTCTCCTCTTTTCATCTCATGATCCGTATACTCTTTATCATTTTTATAAATTCTTACTTTGGCAAGCCTTGCAGTTGGTGCCCACATTTTAAACGTTGTTTTTTCCTTTTCATAACAAGCACCTAAATCGCTACCATCATAATAATATTTTTCATCAAATACATTCGTTCGAATAACCGCCCCAATTTGTAAATCGGTTTCCTCATTCCGCTCATCTCGCACTGTATAATACTTCCCCACATCAAGTGGATCTTCCATATAACATTCATACTTCATTGCATCTGGAAGAGAAATGATTTGAGCAATCTTAAGCTCCCATACATGATTCCCTTCCCGTATAAAAAAGGTCCGGCTTGTTCCATACGTATGCGGGAGCAAAATTGTAATTTTATTCATTTCATCTAAATAGGCTTCAAATGGACGCTTTACTTTCAGCATAAAAAATCACCATCATTCTCGAAATTAAAATGAAACTACACACAAGCTTACTACTTTTTATAGTATATTCACATTCATTAAGAAACGTTTTTACACTTTAAAGTTCTGTAACTTTATTTCATAAATTGGCTTATATTTTGGAGTTTGATGGACATGAGACTCGTACAATGTAATGGTATCAGCCTGAAACAATACTGTTTCCAATTGCTTCAGATTTTTAAGGTTAAATTTTTCTTCCCCAACCCACTTACGAGCAACGGTAATATGCGGATGATAAGGACGTGTTTCAAGCGAAAAACCGTTTCTTTCACAAATCGCATGCACTTGTTTCTGTACAGAAACTAATGCTTGATTTTCTTTTAATCCTGCCCAAAATATACGAGGGCTCTCTATTAGACCGAATGTAGAAAAATTGTGCAGCGCGAGATTTAATTCTGGTATATTCACAAGGAGTTGTAATTCTTTCTCTATTCCTTGCAATTGTTCCTGCGTCGCACTCCCTAAAAATGCAAGTGTAATATGATAGTCTTCCTTATGTACCCACGAGCGAAATGGTAACTTGTCCTTCATTACCTCTTTATAATTTGCCAGTATTTCTTTTACATGATTCGGCAAGGTAACTGCTAAAAAATAATGTGGTACCATTTACATCCGCTCCTTTTTTATTATTGTTGCTTTTCTTCTGTATCTCATTCCAATAATATAAAGAAATCCGCCCTCCCAATGGAGAGCGGTCACATATCATCATGCAATCAACCTATTTCGCTAATTCATAAATTGCCTGTGCGTAAATTGCTGTTGCTTTTAATAAATCTTCAATTTCAATATACTCATCTTTTTGATGGGCAAGTTCTTCTTTACCAGGGAATAGCGGTCCGAATGCTACACCAGCTTGTAACGAACGAGCATATGTACCACCGCCGATTGCTAATAGCTCTGCTTTTTCTCCTGTTTGTTCTTCATACACACGTTGTAATGTACGAATTAAAACATGATCTTTATCAACATGATGTGGACGTGAGTTAGAGTAATCAGCGACTTGGAATCCTTTTGCTCCAACATAATCTTTTAATTTTTGCACTGTTTCTTCAAAATTCGTCGTTACCGGATAACGTACATTTAATCCTAGATTTCCACCTTCCGCTTTCGTATAAGAAAGGCGACCTACATTGATTGTTAATGGTCCGCTAATTTCATCTTTATAAGCGATTCCTGCTTTTTCTCCAAGCGTATCGTTCGTAAATGTTTCTGTAACAAATGCTGCAAATGAAGCACCTTTATCATCAAGAGCGATCGTTGTTAAGAAGTTTGCTAGCAAGAGACCCGCATTTTCACCTTTTTCAGGAGTAGAACCGTGAGCAGAAACTCCTTCTACTTGTAACGTCACAGTATTTCCTTCTACATTTGCTTTACCTGTTCTCTTCTCAGCTTGTAAGTATTGTTCATATGTATTTTTAATCTTCCCTGCTTCTTCAGTCATAAGTACTGCTTCTGCAAAATCAGGAACCATATTTAAACGGCGACCTGAAGAGAATGAAACAAGCTCATATTCTCCGCCTTTTGTTTCGCTATTTTGTTGTACAACTTGTATATCAGAGATTCCTTTTTCCGCATTAATAATAGGAAAATCAGCATCTGGTGCAAACCCAAGCGTTGGCATTTCTTCATTTTTAAAGTAGTGATCAACACATTTCCAGTTACTTTCTTCATCCGTTCCTAAAATCATACGAACGCGTTTGGAAAGTGGTAATCCTAATTCCTTTACAATTTTCATTGCGTAATAAGCTGCCATCGTTGGTCCTTTATCATCAATCGCACCACGTGCAAAAATCTTTCCATCACGAATATCAGCGCTATATGCAGGAGTTGTCCAACCATCTCCTTCTGGTACAACATCAACGTGGCAAAGAATACCAACTAACTCTTCTCCTTGTCCCATTTCCAGATGCCCTGCATACCCTTCTAAATTTTTCGAAGTAAATCCGTCTACTTCCCCTTTCTGTAACATGAAGGATAATGCTTTTGCTACACCCTCTCCAAATGGTGCACCTTCTTTTGCCGTCTCTTCTTCCCATACACTTTTAATTTGCAAGAATTGCTGCGCGTCACGAATTAATTCATCTTTTCTTTTCTCAACTTCTTCTGTCCAATTAATTGCTGACATAACTCATTCACCTCTTCTATATTCTCTCTTTCATCATAGCAAACGAAAATCCGATATGCCAACAAGATCATACTCAATAACGAACAATTTTAATATTTCAGATAGTTCATATTAGTTTTTCTTTTATTTTTCTAAAAAAATTTGCAGGAATTTGGCGTTTTACGTAGAAATTTATGTGGTAGTTGATAGAAGAGACATAAAGAGTGTCAACTACCAATATTTTTCTATTTTATTATTTGTTAAACTTTTGTAAAATTTAACTAGGTTAAAGCATGAAATTTGTCAAGTGGAGTACAATGGAAGTAAGGACCTTCTTTCCTGAATGGGGTCAAAAAAACTAGTAGAGGAGTGGTTTTCTCTTGAAACCTACGACTACTCGTATGCTAACACGCATTAAATCAATTTATATGTACATCAATGAGAATGGTACGGTAACGACGAAAGACCTTGTAGATGAGTTCGGGATCACACCGCGAACAATACAACGTGATCTGAATGTGTTGCAGTTTAATGAACTCGTGTATAGCCCTTGCCGCGGTAAGTGGACAACAACAGGAAAGAAAGTGAGAATGACCTCATAACAACAAACAATTGTATCTAAAATATAATACATACCCCTTTCTGTGAAATCAGAAAGGGGTTCTTTCTATTTTTGGAATCGGCCTCAATCTTAATTATCCGTTTGAACTTGATATGTTTTTAACATTTCCACTTCTTCATCTGTTAATTCACGGTATTGACCAAGTTCTAATTCTTCATCTAACACTAAAGGTCCCATTTCTGTTCTCTTTAAGTAGACAACTTTTTTCTCTACCGCTTCAAACATACGCTTTACTTGATGGAATTTTCCTTCTGTAATGACAAGCTCAATTTCAGACACATCATCGCTTTTCAAAATCGTAAGCGCACCTGGCTTCGTTTCATAGCCATCATCTAAAATAACACCTTTTGCAAATTCTTCTACATCTTTCTCTGTTACAATACCAGCTACCTGTGCATAATATTTTTTCGGCACGTGTTTTTTCGGAGATAATAACTGATGCGCTAGTTTCCCATCGTTTGTTAGTAACAAGAATCCTTCCGTATCAATATCAAGTCTCCCAACTGGGAATGGATCAAAGATTGCATCTTCTAATTCTAATAAATCAACAACTGTTTCATGATTATCATCTTCCGTTGCCGAAATGACACCTTGTGGTTTATGCATCATTAAATATACAAATTCCTTATATTCAACAATCTCACCGTGAATCATAACCTCTTGTTCTTCTACATTCACATGGAATTTTGCATCTTTAACTGGCGTCCCATCAATTTTCACAACGCCGTCCTTTAATAATTTCTTTACTTCTTTTCTACTTCCATATCCCATATTTGCTAATAACTTATCTAATCTCATTCTTTCACCTTCTTGTATTTATCATAGAAAAGGGGACGTGTATTACGCCCCTTTTGATTTCATCTTTATTTTTAGCTTACCACCAAGCTTACGCTGAATCTTCTCTAAAGCTTCTCCGCCAAATACTCTTTCAAGTACACCTGTGCGCATTGCTAAAATTCCGTAAGTAAGGCCACCAATCCCTGCACAAACCGCAACTGTAATGAGTGCGCCAAAACGACTATCAGGCGAAATTACAAAGGATAGAAGTCCTTCTGTTAGTTTTACTACAACTACCATCACAAGTGTTAATACAGCAATTTGGAACGTTCTCTTATATACGACATCGAATGAATAGTGTGCATGTTTACGAATTTGTCTATTCGTATACCAAACGGAAGCTAAGAAACCGACAGCAGTTGCTAAAACGGCTCCAATTGTACCGAAGTAACGAATAAAGATTACGTTACATAAGAATTTCAAAATAACGCCCATACCAAGCGCAATAATTGCATGCTTTTGTTGGTTAATTCCTTGTAAGATTGCCGCAGTTACTGTAAATAAAGCAAATAACAATGCAACTGGCGCATACCACATAAGAATTTGTCCACCTAATGGATCCTTTTCATAAAACGCTGTATAAATTGGATACGCAAGCGTAGAAATACCAACTACCGCTGGTAATGTTAAAAACATATTTGCCTGGAATGTTTGCGTAATTTGTAGTTTTAAATAACGAAATTGTTTTTCTGTAAATGATTTTGTGATTGCTGGAACAAGCGTTAAACTAAACGCCGTTGCAAGCGACACAGGAATCATAATCAACTTATGCGTCCACATCGTAAAAATACCAAGTGCTCGCTCTGCAATATCTCCTTGTCCAATTGCTTGCATGATAGAGTTAAATGTTAATGTATCAATTTGTTGATATAACGGAATTGTTAATCCAATCACAACATAAGGAATGGCATATGCAAATAATTCTTTAAATAACTGAATTGTACTTACTGTTGATTCTGGAACAGTTTGTTCAATTACGTATTGATCGAGATGCTTTTTGCGTTTAAACCAGTACCAAATGAGTACACCGAGCGCTCCTACAGCTGAAACAAATGCTGCAAAAGTTGCCACTCCAACTGCTTCTGCTACTGATCCTCCTATTACTTTAATGACAATAAAACTACCCGCTAGTAAAAAGACAATGCGAATAATTTGTTCAATAATTTGCGAAACTGTCGTTGGTCCCATTGATTGATGACCTTGGAAGAAACCACGAATTAAACTCGCTGCAGGTACAACAATAAGCGCAAAACTTACAAGGCGAATAATCTGTGTAACTTCTTCTATATTATTGTGTACACTTTGTTTTCCAAGCATTGCTTCTGCAAATAATGGCGCAGACATGTAAAGAACTAGGAAGGAAAGGATTCCTGATATAATCATCATAACCATTCCCGAGCGGAACATTCTCCTACTCGTCTTATAATCTCCAAGCGCATTATATTTAGAAACAAATTTTGAAACAGCAAGCGGCACCCCTGCCGTTGCAATACTTAAAAAGATCGTATATGGAATATATCCATACGTATAGAGCGTTCCGCCTTCTGTGCCAACTAAGGCATGAAATGGAAAGACATAAATCATGCCTAAGAACTTAACTAAAAAAGTCCCTAACGTCACAATAAGCGTTCCGCGCAGAAATTTTGAATCGGACATAGATGATCCTCCTACATAATATAACGCTGAACTCTAACCTTTGTATTGTACCACAATTCTTTAGAGAAACAGTAACTCACTGAATTTTTCTTTTCTATGAAAACATGCTATTCTTTTAGGCAGGAAATGTAGAAAATGAGGTCGATATACTATGCATTATGATGTTATTGTCATCGGAGGAGGCCCTTCAGGATTAATGGCCGCAATCGGTGCTGCTGAAGAAGGCGCGCGCGTTTTACTTCTTGATAAAGGAAATAAACTTGGACGTAAACTTGCCATTTCTGGAGGCGGCCGCTGTAACGTAACAAACCGCTTACCGCTTGATGAAATTGTCAAACATATACCAGGAAACGGTCGCTTTTTATACAGCGCGTTTTCTATCTTTAATAATGAAGATATTATTACATTCTTCGAAAAACTTGGCGTGAAGTTAAAAGAAGAAGACCATGGCCGGATGTTCCCTGTCTCTAATAAAGCACAATCAGTTGTAGATGCTTTATTAACGAGACTAAACGAACTAGGCGTTAAAATCCGTACGAATACACCTGTTGAAACGATTGAATATGCAGATGGTCAAACAAAAGCAGTTGTCCTTCAAACAGGTGAGGTTTTGGAAACAAATCATGTCGTGATTGCTGTTGGCGGGAAATCTGTTCCTCACACCGGCTCGACTGGAGACGGTTACGCTTGGGCTGAAAAAGCTGGGCATACCATTACTGAACTTTTCCCAACAGAAGTTCCAATTACTTCAAGCGAACCATTTATTCGTGATCGTACACTACAAGGACTTGCTTTACGCGATGTAAACTTAAGCGTATTAAATCCAAAAGGTAAAGTTGTCATTTCTCATAAGATGGACATGCTCTTTACCCACTTTGGTATTTCTGGTCCCGCTGCTCTTCGTTGTAGTCAATTCGTTGTAAAAACGATGAAAAAATTTAAAATGCGCGCGGTAGAAATGAGCATCGATGCACTGCCAGAAGAAAATGGCGAACAACTCTTCCAGCACATGATGAAACAAATGAAAGAAGAACCGAAAAAAGGAATCAAAAATGTGTTAAAAGGATATGTTCCTGAGCGTTACTTCCTATTCTTATTAGAAAGAAACGGAATTGACGGTAGCGAGCAAGCTGGACAAGTTTCTCACGAAAAGATTCGTGCACTTGTGAAAGACTTCAAAGAGTTTAAAATAACAGTAAACGGTACGCAACCACTCGAAAAAGCATTCGTTACAGGCGGTGGTGTTTCTGTTAAAGAAATTTATCCGAAAGAAATGGCTTCTAAATTCATGAACGGCCTATACTTCTGCGGAGAAGTTCTTGATATTCACGGTTACACGGGCGGCTATAATATTACTTCTGCTCTTGTTACAGGCCGAATTGCTGGAACAACCGCAGGACAAAACGCGAAAATGCAGTACTAAAAAAAGAAGCACGAGTGGATTCTTTCCACTCCTGTTTCTTTTTTATTGCTTTATATAGCTTAGTAGCTTTATATTTTATAATGTTGAACAATCGAAACAAAGGGGAAAACATATGCGAAAAAAAGTCATGATATCTTTAATGTTAATGACGTTCCTTTCTGCTGTAGAAGGAACGATTGTTAGTACAGCAATCCCTCGTATAACGAGCGATTTAGCTGGCGTTGAACTTGTTAGCTGGGTATATGCAATTTATATGCTCGCAACAGCAGTCTCAACTCCAATCTATGGCAAATTAGCCGATTTATTTGGTCGTAAAAAAGTATTGCTCATCGGCGCAGCCATCTTTTTAATCGGTTCTGCACTATGTGGAGTCGTGACATCGATGGAACAATTAATTGTATTTCGTGCTCTTCAAGGTCTAGGCGCAGGCGCTGTTATGCCAATTACAATGACGATTATCGGAGACTTATACAGTGAAGCAAAAGATCGCGCAAAAGCGCAAGGCTGGATGAGTGCTGTCTGGGGCGTTTCAGGCGTTATCGGCCCACTAGTAGGTGGATTTTTAGTAGATTCACTTTCTTGGCGCTACATCTTTTTCTTAAACGTTCCATTTGGAATTCTTGCTTGCGCGATGATTGCCATTTCGTATAAAGAATCAATCAAACCAGCGAAACATCATATCGATTATCCTGGTGCAATTATTTTCTCACTAAGTACAATCGCGTTACTCTATGCACTTTTAACAGGAAGCAGTAAGCAAAACTGGGGAGATATTACAATTATTGGCCTCTTAATCTTTGCGGCTGTTTCATTCATTATTTTCTTATTCGTAGAGAAGAAATCTCCGGAGCCATTAATTCCGTTAGCACTTTTCTCTAACCGTACATTATCAACTGTAAATATTTTAACACTGATCGCTGGTGCAATGATTATTAGTATTACAATGTACCTGCCGATTTGGAGCCAAGGTGTATTAGGTAAAAATGCAACAGAAGCCGGACTTATTCTCATGCCAATTCCTGTTATGTGGACATTCGGTGCAATTTTCTCTGGGAATTTAGTTGGTAAGTTACAAACGAAACAAATCATTTTACTTGGAGCTAGCATTTTATCAGTCGCTACCTTCTTATTATTCATCTTATCAACTCATTCACCAGCATTTCTTATTTATATTGCAGTTGGACTCTTCGGCTTAGGAATGGGGCTCATTACACCAATTTATATGGTAACCATTCAAGCAGCTGTCCCTGCCCATACGCGCGGTACAGCAGTCGGCTTAAACACATTTATTAATACATTTAGCCAAACATTAGGTGCAGCTATCTTCGGAACAATCTTTAATACGATGATCCACGCACAAGGCATTAAAAATCTCGATTTAGTCTCCTCAGGCGGACACGGTGCAGCAACTAATGTAGTAACAGAATCTCAAGAGGCATTGGCTTCGAGCGTTCATGTTATTTATATGAGTACATTTGCGCTTGCACTTCTTACGCTATTTATTGGATGGCTTCTATTAAAGCCAGCTAAGCAGACCGCTGAACAGTAAAAAAAGAGGCTGATCGCTTATAGCGATCAGCCTTTTCAGCATATTGGGAAACAAGAGTCAGTAGACTCTTGTTTTTTTGTCATTATTTGTTGAAAGGTCGATATCTTTTGTCGAATCGTCGATATATTCTAATTTGCGCCGATATATGGTGAGAAATGGTCGATATATTGGAAAAATCGCTGATATAATTTCATTTACCAATTTACACCTTCACATTCCTCATATATATAACAACACTTACTTCTCATTCTCCACCACATATTTCAGCATAGACAATTTATTATTCCAAAACTGCTCATAATACGAAAGCCATTGTTGTAATTCCGCTAACGGCTCAGGCTGTAAGCAATATATCTTTTCTCTTCCAACCTTTCTTCCGCTTACTAATTTCGCTTCTGAAAGAATGTGAAGATGCTTCGCTACTGCTGTACGACTCATCGGAAAATGATCTGTTATTTTAGAAATCGGTAATTCTTGTTCTGTTAATAACCGGAGTACTTCTCGGCGCGTTGGATCAGCAATTGCTTGAAAGACGTCATATTTTGCTGCTGATGAGGACACTTAGCCTTCAACAACCTTTTTCAATTTTTCATTTACGATTGCTACCCAGCCGCCTGCCATTCTATCGCGAATGACAGAAGCTTTCTCGTTCGCTTTCGAAATCTTCTCATCAGACTGTTTCCATCCGCCGTGAATAAGGGTGAACTCCGTTTTGTCACCTAAATCCTTTAAAATGAACGAAACAACCCAGCCATCAGTATCCCACGAAAAAGATAGACGATGAGGCTCATCAATTTCTAACACTTTACATGGAGATGGTCCAAAAGGTGATTGTACATGAAACTCATGCCCTACCTTCGGCTCAAAGTCATTTGGCATAAACCAAGATGCAATTCCTTCCGCAGTAGATACTGTATTCCATACCTTTTGAATAGGCGCTTCAAAAACAACTGTTTGTGTAATATCTTGTAATGTATTTTGCTCGTTCATATTATGTCTCCTTTATTAGGCGTTAAAATACAATACCTTTTGGTTTCGCTTTTCATAATATAACACCTTTTGGTTTTATGTCAACTTATGTAATCCCTACTTAAAAACATAAAAAAGAGCTGACTCAGCAGCTCTTTTTTATGTTTTATATATAACCATCGCCGAAAAACAATAAATTTGATTTTCATCATCATTAATGGATACACCAACTTGATATTTAATATCTACAAATTGATTTTCATCAAGCTTCTTCAAAAACACATTTACGGAGTCTTCTAAGTCCTTCTCATGACTTTCATCGAACACCTTAACGCGAATCATGTTAACACCATCCTAGATCGCATGATTATTGCCACGGTGCGTATCTATGATGCGATAAAACTTACCATCTTCATATATATATCCGTCTTCTAACACATATTTCTTATCTTCAGTATAGACATAAAACTTACCTATCATAAATTTACTCGTATATAATTCTAAATAATTTGATTTGAATTTTGCTACTACCTTATTTGTAATATCAATTTTTATTGTGCGCCCCACCTTCTCTCCCTCCTTTAAAAAGAACGGATTTAGGTATATTGTATTAGCGATTTTACATTTTATGATTAAAAATAAGTGGATATGCTTTGCATTTTTCACCGAAAGCCCCTCAACTTCCCCTTAAAAAACACTTTATTTTTTTTAAGGGAAATGAGATAAAAATTTCACCTTAAAAATTATTGACACGGATATATATCGTATGTTAATATAATAAATTTGATATTTTTCTCCATATGTGTTATCATTAAGTGTAGTTACCACATATGGAGGTGGATGATTTGTTTCAAATTGGTGATAAAATTGTTTACCCTATGCACGGAGCAGGAATAATCGAAGCAATTGAGGATAAAGAAGTGTTAGGAAAAACACGTCAGTATTGTGTAATACACATGGTGATTAGCGATATGCAAGTGATGATTCCTATGGACAAAGTAGCAACTTCAGGCATACGTTATATTGTCGATAAAAACACATTAAACGATGTATTAGTTGGCTTCCATAATGGTGAAGCTGACTCCTCACTCTCATGGAAACAAAGATATACCATGAATATGGAGAAAATGAAAAATGGGGATCTCTCAGACGGCGCTGAAGTTGTTCGTGATTTAATTCGCCGCAATAAAGAAAGAGCATTAAATGCGAGTGAAAAGCAAATGCTAGATAACGCACGCAGAATTTTAATTAGTGAAGTTGCACTTGTGCAAAATGTTTCAGAAAATCAAGCAACAGATTTCTTGCAAGATACGATCAATCATTAATATGAAACTTATATATTCAAATTTAAAATAGCTGACGGCTATTTTTTTTTGCATACAAATTGAAGAGCTAATATACACCCTTTCTTTTTGATGGAAGAGAGGCTCCAGCCATGCGTGGAAGCGGTCAGATTCTCAAACCAATATAAACAACAGCATGACCCTAGTATAAAAACTAGAATCATGCTGCTTTGTTTTTCTCTCCTTTTAAGAAACAGTACAATCATTTCCTCTATTTATGATTCAACATCATTAACAGCTTCTCTTGACTATACATCCACACTGTAATAATTAAACATGCAAGCGCTACTTCTGACAGTGCCATAAATCCAATCGCATAATGGCCTGTTAGCTGGAATAGTAACGTTAAAATTAACGGCGGGAAAAATCCTCCTAAACCACCTAAAGCTGCAACGAGTCCGTTTACGACCCCTGCTTGCTCGGAAAAGTACATCGGTACAAGTTTGAAGATTGTTCCATTTCCAATCCCAGCGCAAAATGCGACGAGTAAACATCCAAATGTATATACATTCATGCTTGGCATAAACGATAAAATAATACCAGATAGTGTTAAACCGATGAATACAAAGATTAAAATTTTAAATGGATTAAATTTATCACCTAGCCAACCACCAATTGGGCGCATAATTGTTGCTAAGACGATGAATCCAGCTGTTCTCATACCTGCATCTACTTTTTCTAACCCAAAGTGAGATACTAAGAAGTTTGGTAAGTATACCGTAAAGGCTACGAATGAACCGAAAGTTAAGAAATAGAAAATACACAAGAACCAAAGTTTTTCATTTTTGTATACACCTTTTAACTGTTCCATTAATGGTGTGTTCACTTTTCTCTCATTACGATCACCTAGTAAAAAATTCAATAGTGCAAAAATAGCAAGTAAGATTAAAAAGGATTGAACAGTTGCTCTCCATCCAAATGAAGTCGCAATGACAGGTGCTAAGAAAGATGTAACTGCTGTTCCTACATTACCTGCCCCGTAAATACCATTTACAAAACCGTGACGCTCTTTCGGATAATACTTCGGTAAAGACGTTACACCTACAGAGAATACTGCTCCGCCAATCCCTGCAAATAAGCCACCAATAATTAAATCCATCATCGAATTCGCAATACTAATATAAAAGACAGGGAATAGTAAAATAATAAAACTTATAAAGAATAATTTTCTCGCTCCGTAACGATTGGTCCAATAACCAATTGGTATTCGAAGCACCGACCCTAAAATAACGGGTACTGCTGTAACAAGGGAAATTTGTCCTGCTGTTAACGCAATGTCTGCTTTAATAAATGGCATTAACGAAGATAAAATCACCCAAACCATAAAGCCAATAATAAGATTAGAAGTTTGTAAACCTAACTGAAAATTCGTACTTTTCATCCTTCTCGCCTCCTATTTTGTTCAATGTTTCACAATATATGTTAATTCCCTCCAGTCTAATCACGTACTTCCGTGATTAGACTGGAAAAAATCAACCACCGCTCACTGGCGGAATCAATGCAACAACATCACCAGATTGTATTTTGTCATCTGCATTTGCATATTCTTCATTAATAGCCACCATAAGTTGATCAGAAACTGCGATATGATGTTCTTTCTGGATCATATCCTTTAATTCTGCAACGGTAATATTTTCACAGTCTATTTTTAGCTCGTTTGTTCCGGCTTCTTCTTGTAAATGCGCAAATAATAATACTTGAATCATTTTCCCATCTCCTTTCCAGGTTCTCCATTTGGATAAGGTGTTTTTTCTAATTGATCACCAATCCATGAGTCTCCATCTTCCCAAAATTCTTTTTTCCAAATCGGAACAATTTGTTTAATGCGTTCCATGATGTATTCATTCGCTTCATACGCCGATTTCCTATGTGGCGTTGATACAGCAACAATAACGGCGATATCAGAAATTTGAAGTGTACCGATGCGATGTGTGATTGCAACATGTGTCTCAGGCCACTTCTCTTTCACTTCCTCCCCGATTTTGGCGAGCATTTTCTCAGCCATTGTCTTATAAGCTGCATATTCTAAATATAGTGTGCGGCGCCCTTTCGTAAACTCTCTTACCGTACCAATAAAAGTTGTCACAGCACCACATTCGCGGCGAATGACTTTCTTTGTAACCTCTTCAATCGAAATTGGTGTATCTATTACTTCATAATACGTCTGCGTCATCTTGCACCCCTTACTGTTTGTACAAAGTATTCCATATAAGCTTCTTCCTCTGTTATATGAAATGTTTTGTATGTTTCTTGTAAACTTTGCACAGCATCATTCCACGTAATAACCGCTATCACATTCTCTACTTTATCTAATAAAGTAATATCTTCATTTGACCGAAGCAAAACCACTTTTGGATAATTTTCGGCTTTATATCCTTCAATTAAAACCATGTCTACTTCAAAAAAATTATATAAGCGAATGATTTCCTGTAAAGGCCACTCCTTCCGAACAGAAGAGAGTGATAATAAACCTGCTCCTTCTACAGCGCTCACTACAGCACCAGCTTGCCTATGCCGTTCACTATCTTTTTGTGGTACTTCTGGATAGCCACCATGTCCGTGATGCTTAATTGTGGCAACTTTCATTCCTTCCCCTGAAAAAGCTTGAATCAGTTTCTCCGTAAGCGTCGTTTTACCGCTATTTTGATAACCAACTATTTGTAAGATTGGAGTGGTTCTGCCCACGGCCACTCACTTCCTTCGTTCGATTCTAGCAATAACACGGAAACCGTCATTCCCGCTTCGAATCCTCTCGTTCCTCCTGGTAGAACAATAAAAGCATTGCTATCTGCAAGAGAAGAAATCGCACTCGATTTATCAAGTCCTACTGGCATAACTTGCAATTGTCCATTAACAAACTCTACTTTTCCTCTTACAAATCGCGTAAATGGATTTGCCTTTGGAAAGTCTTTCTGTAAAATTGCATCTGCCCGATATGCATGTGGTTCTTTCACATGAAGGAACGTTTGAATAACTGGATGAACAAGTAACTCAAAACCGACATAACAAGCAGACGGGTTACCTGATAATCCAAATAACAATTTCCCATTTACTTCAGCTACTGTTGTGACACTCCCTGGCCGCATCGCAATTTTATTAAAAAGAACATTCGCCTGTAATTTTTCGTAAATCGCAGGTAAGTAATCGTAATCACCTACCGAAACACCACCTGTTGTGATTAAAATATCCACTTCATTCATCACTGTTTTCACTGCTTCATAGCAAGCTTCTAAATCATCAGCCAGCTGCCCATAATACTTAACGATTCCGCCTACTCTAGCAATTTGGGCTGCAATCATATAGGAATTACTATTTCTAATCTTTCCTGGCTGAAGAGGCTCATGTACTTCTAGCAGTTCACTTCCCGTCGTTACAATTCCGACAACAGGCGGTTTCACAACCTTTACTGAATTGTAACCAAACGTCGCTAATAGTGCTGCTACACCTGGATTAATCTTCGTCCCTTTATTCACAAGGATTTGATTTTGTTTCACATCTTCACCTGTAAACGAAACATTATCACCTGCTTGAAGGGAGCGCTTTAACTTCATATACGTTTTACCGCTAAGCTCAAATCCTTCCGTCAGTTCTAACATGACAACTGCATCACAACCTTTTGGAATGGCTGCGCCTGTCATAATTCGAATAGCCTCAAAAGCCTTTACTTCTTCTGTAAAGACTGAACCAGCTCCAATTTCTCCGACTACTTCAAACTCAACTGGATTGTTCTGACTTGCCTCTTTTGTATCTTCCGCTCGAATTGCAAATCCGTCATATGGAGAGCGGTCAAAGTGCGGTACATCATGATCTGCTACAACATCTTCTCCAAGAATTCTTCCGTAGCTTTCTGTAATAGAAACTGTTTCTATTTCTCCTTGCTGGGCGTATTTCATCACCCTTGCTACTGCTTCAGCAACTGGAATTGGTACTCGTTTTTCTAACATTGTTTTCACCCCATATTTGCAAAATATCACATCTTGGTTAAACTTTATATTGTACAATGCTAATCATAATAGCAATGACTTCAAGGAGGTACTCTATGTCTTCATTTACTCACTTCAATGACCAAGGCCGTGCAAAAATGGTCGATATTAGCGATAAGAAAACTACTGTGCGAACAGCAATTGCTTGCTCTAGCATCTTAGTTACGAAAGAAATTTATGATAAAATCTCTCACAACGAAATTGGTAAGGGCGATGTATTAGCCGTTGCACAAATCGCTGGTATTATGGCCGCTAAACGCACTTCTGATATTATTCCAATGTGCCACCCCTTACTTCTAAAAGGAGTAGATGTCTCCTTTGACTGGGAAACAGCGAAAGAACAATATCGTTTACTAATTGAAGTAAAAGTCAAAACAGAAGGTAGCACCGGCGTTGAAATGGAAGCTTTAACAGCAGCTTCTGCAACTGCTCTTACCGTGTACGATATGTGTAAAGCTGTTGATAAAGGTATGATTATTGGCGAAACATATTTACTTGAAAAAACAGGCGGGAAAAGCGGAGACTACGTTAGACATCCACAGTCCTAATCCCTTGAACCTAAAGGCTTTCCTTTAGGTTCAACCTATATATCTCGCATACAACCCTTTCGCCACCGTCATATCATTCGTCCCGTGAATAAATGCTCTGCCATCTGTAAATAAAACAAAACGATAGTCATCAACTAGAAACGATAATAAATAGGGCGTCATTTGTACATCTACACTTTTTTGTAAGCGCTTTTTAATTTCTTCTAAATTAAGAGTTTGCGGCACTCCCGGACGAATTTGAACCGTATTCCTGCCACATAATACTTCTGTTTTCATTTGTGATTCAAACGTTAAACTTGGGTACGTACGTAGTTTTCCGCAAGATGGACATTTGTCTTTTTTCTGCCTGTTCACTTTAAATGCCATATACTGATTGTTCCAAAGGTCAAATGACAACATCGTTTCACGAAGCGCTCCAAAATCTTCTACCAATATTTTAAGTGCTTCTGTCACTTGGTGGCTGACAACTAATTGGACAGCTGGCTGTATGATTCCCGCCGTATCACATGTTACCCCACTGGTCGGATGCTCCATCAAACAACGGAAACATGGCGTTTTCCCTGGAAGGATTGTATATGTGACACCGTAGCTACCAACGCATCCACCATATATCCAAGGAATATTGTATTTTTGAGAAATATCATTAATAAGAAGACGTGTCTCAAAATTGTCAGTCGCATCTAATATTAAATCCACACCCTTGATTAATTCCTCCATCTCTTGCACCGCTACATCCGTTATAACTGGTACGATTTCTACTTCCGAATTAATCTGCCTTAAGCGTTCAGCTGCTGCAATCGCTTTTGGCTTATACTGATTTGCATCTTCTTCTGTATACAACTGTTGCCTTTGTAAATTAGTCCACTCAACATAATCACGGTCAGCAATGGTCAATGTCCCGATTCCCGCTCGAACAAGCGCCTCTGCACTTGCTGCTCCTAGTGCACCTGCACCGATAATCAGTACATGCTTTTCTCTTATTTTTCTTTGCCCCGTCCCGCCGATTCCAGAAAATAATACTTGCCTTGAATAACGCTCCTGCACACGGCATCCCCCTTTCTTATCCTCCTATATAAGACATTTCAATTTTCGGACGGTTATTTGCGCTTTCTTCCGTCCGTTCATCAGAATACCGATCTTTTCGATATTCCCATATATTTTGCACAACCTGTAATAAATCTGTATCTGAAATACCTTCTCTAAGCAAACTTCTTAAATCGGTTCCTTTCGTTGCAAACAAACAATTATAAAATTTACCATCCGCCGAAATACGCGCTCTCGTACAGGAAGAACAGAAAGATTCAGAAACTGAAGTGATGAATCCAACTTCCACATCACTACCCACATAACGATAACGCTTCGCAACTTCCCCAAAGTAATGAGGATCTACAGGCTCAATTGGATATACTTGACTAATTTTCTCAATCAATTCTTGTTTCGTAATGACCTGTTCAAAATTCCAGCCATTCGTACTACCAACGTCCATAAATTCAATAAAGCGAAGCGGAATTTTCTGTTCTTTGAAATAAGCAGCCATCGGAAGAATTTGGCCATCATTCATTCCTTTTTTCACAACCATGTTTACTTTCACATCAAGACCGGCTTCTTTTGCTGCCGCAATCCCTTTTAATACAGGTTTTGTACTGATATTTCGGCCGTTAATTTCCCGAAACACATCGTCCTCTATCGCATCTAAACTCACATTCACTCGGTGTAATCCGGCTTCTTTTAACGCCTTTGCTTGCTTTGTTAAGTGAATCCCGTTTGTCGTAAGTCCAATATCTGTTAAACCGTCCAGTTTCGCAAGCCTTTGAATAAGCTTCGGTAAATCTTTGCGTAGTAACGGCTCCCCGCCTGTAAGTCTAATTTTCTTTACACCCATGCCTACAAATAATTTTGCCAATCGTTCAATTTCATCAAATGTAAGCAAAAATTCTTCTTGCAAAAATGCATAATCAGGCCCGAACACTTCAGCAGGCATACAATAGGTGCATCTGAAATTACAACGATCAATGACAGAGATGCGTAGATCTTGAAGCGGACGCTGCAAAGAATCTGTAATCTTCTCGCGCATCGTCATCCCTCCTTTTCTGCTAAATTCTATCTGTCTTCATTCTATTATAATATATTTTTAAACTGCGATGTTTTTGCTCAAGCTCTTTATTCACTTTCTATGTCTTTTAGTTGCCTCCATCATAAAAAAGAAGAAGAAAGTACGTTGTGATATTTCTCACATCGCCTTCTTCATTCAAAAATTCTTCACAAATTCGTTCAAATTTTATTCACATTTCAGTTACAATTACTTTATTTGCGCACGATACTCATTTCCCCACTCACGCATAAGTGCAATAATTGGTGTAAGAGACCTTCCGAATTCCGTTAAAGAATACTCCACTTTTGGCGGAACTTCTTTATATACTTCACGATGAATTACTCCAGCCGCTTCAAGTTCTCGAAGCTGCCTCGTTAGCATGCGTTGTGTAATGCCGGGCATCAATCGTACAAATTGATTAAAACGAATCTCTTTGGCATTCATTAAATGAAATAAGATAACTCCCTTCCATTTCCCACCGATTACATCTAACGTTATCTCAACCGAACAACGATTTACATCCTTCTGTTCCATTTTGTCACTCTCCATTAGTATACAAATTGATACTATATGCTAAAAATGTGCGTACTTACATCATTTATTTTACTATTGTAGAATCAATTTTGTAATCAACTTACTATAAAAAAGCAAATTATTAAAAGGTGGTTGTTTAAATGGAACATACAAAAGAAGAAATTTTAAAAGCTTATCAATTTAGACATGCATGTAAAGAATTTGATGTAAATAAAAAAATCTCTGATGAAGATTTTCATTTTATTTTAGAAACTGGCCGCCTTTCTCCAAGTTCATTTGGTTTTGAGCCTTGGAAATTTGTTGTCATTCAAAATCAAGATATTCGTAACAAGCTCCTCCCTGTAGCATGGGGCGCGCAAAAACAATTACCAACAGCAAGCCACTTTGTCGTTATATTAGCTCGTAAAAAAGAAGAAATGATTTATAACTCTTCCTATATTTCTAACTTTATGCAAAACATTCAGCAGCTCCCAGAGGAAGTCATAACAATGAAACGTGGTTTTTATAAGGAATTTCAAGAAAATGATTTCCAATTATTAGAAAGCGACCGCGCAATGTTTGATTGGGCTTCTAAACAAACATACATCGCCCTTGGTAATATGATGACTGCCGCTGCCCAAATCGGGATTGATTCTTGCCCTATTGAAGGATTCCAGCAAGAAAAAGTAGATGCGATTTTAAAAGAAGAGGGAATTATTTCAGATGATACATTCGGGGTGTCTGTTTTAGTTGCCTTCGGTTATCGCTTGGAAGAACCAAAACGTGATAAAACTCGTCAAACGATGGATATGATTGTGGAATGGATTAAGTAATGTAAAAGAGTGTCTACAAAAGACACTCTTCTTTCTAGTATGAAATGTGCGCTTGTTCACAGCTACATATGAACTTATCACCTATAATAGAAAGATATTTCTTGCATTTTCACCATGTTTACACCCACAATAAGAAGTAGACTGCTTTTAAAAGAAAGGTGATTGCTGTGACAAACCGTACGGCATTATCAGAAGATTTAAAGGAATTGCTTGCATCTGTTGAATATAAAATGCAGATTAATAAAGGAAGTTATATTTTTCAGGAAGGTGTGGAGGCAAAAGAACTCTATATTGTTCACTCTGGAAAAGTGCAGATTAGTAAAATTAGTGCTGATGGACAGGAGTTAACACTTCGCATTTGTTCAACTCACGATATTATTGGAGAGCTAACATTATTTACGGATAATGCAAAGTATTTATTAAATGCAAAATGCCTTGAAAATGTTGAGGTTGGCGTAATTAAACGAGATGCTTTAGAAAAAGAATTGTTCCAAAAACCAGCTCTTTCCTTCGAATTTATGAAATGGATTAGCGAACATTTAAGAAGAATGCAAACGAAATTCCGTGATTTAGTGTTACATGGGAAAAAGGGAGCTCTTTATTCAACTCTTATTCGTATGACGAATAGTTATGGCGTATTAAAAGAAAACGGAATCCTAATCGATCTCCCCTTAACAAATCAAGAACTTGCGAATTTCTGCGCAACTTCACGTGAAAGTGTCAACCGTATGTTAAACGACTTAAAAAAACAAGGAATTATTTCCATCCACAAAGGCAAAATCACGATTCATAATTTGCAATTTTTAAAATGCGAAATTGCTTGTGAAGATTGTCCTGCCTCTGTTTGTAGTATTGAGTAGCCTCTCTATTGGAGAGGCTACTCTTTGTTCTTTCTCCTTTACTCTACAAAAAAGAATCACTCTTCGATGTGAAAAATGTCACAACTTCCCAAAAAATGTTATAAAGTGAAACTTTAATCAGTAGTGGTTTTCTTCATCCCTCACTAATTATTAACCCTCACCAATCGGGATTTTACGGGCAATTGATCCTCCACCTATCTTCCTCTTTTTTCTCCTAATCTTGAGGCAGGGGTCTTACTGCCCGAAAAAAGCGCGATAAATCTGAATTTTGACAATCTGTTGAACTGTGATAGATATCACATCTCTATTTGACGCGCTCTCTTATATTGAAAGTAAGCAAGAGAGACGCAATAAAGGAGTGAACAGTATGAAGAAGAAACCTTCAGCATTAATGAAACGTTTAAAATATTTTTCTCCAATAGATCGTTATAACAATAACCACACGCAAGAAACATATGAAGATCGCGAATGGGAAAACGTGTATAGAAAACGGTGGCAACACGATAAAGTAATTCGTTCTACACACGGTGTAAACTGCACTGGTTCTTGTAGCTGGAACATTTACGTAAAGGATGGAATTGTAACTTGGGAAGGTCAAGAGCTGAACTATCCATCTACCGGCCCTGATATGCCTGATTTTGAACCACGAGGATGTCCACGTGGCGCAAGTTTTTCTTGGTACATTTATAGTCCACTTCGCGTGAAATATCCATATGTACGCGGTGTACTTTGGAATATGTGGCAAGAAGAACTACAAAATCACAAATCACCGCTAGACGCTTGGAAAAGCATTGTGGAAACCCCTGAAAAAGCGCGCGCTTATAAAGGGGCACGCGGTAAAGGTGGATTCATTAGAGCAAATTGGGATGAAGTGTTACAACTTGTATCTGCTTCTCTACTTTATACAGTAATCAAATATGGCCCAGACCGAAATGTTGGTTTCTCACCAATTCCAGCTATGTCGATGTTAAGCCACGCTGCTGGTAGCCGCTTTATGCAACTTATGGGCGGCCCGATGCTTAGCTTCTATGATTGGTACGCTGACTTACCTCCGGCTTCTCCGCAAATTTGGGGTGATCAAACGGATGTACCAGAAAGCAGTGACTGGTATAACTCTGGTTACATTATGACTTGGGGTTCAAACGTACCGATGACAAGAACGCCAGATGCTCACTTCTTAGCAGAGGTGCGCTACAAAGGAACGAAAGTTGTTTCCGTAAGTCCTGACTTTGCGGAATCTACAAAGTTTGCCGATGACTGGATTAGCGTAAAACAAGGTACAGACGGAGCACTTGCAATGGCAATGGGACACGTTATCTTACAAGAATTTTACGTCGATCAACAAGTGGAGTATTTCACAAATTACGCAAAACAATATACTGATTTCCCGTTCTTTGTCACATTAAAAAAACAAGGGGACCAATTTGTTGCCGATCGTTTCTTAAACGCAAATGATATTGGTCGTGAAACAAAGCTTGGTGAATGGAAACCTGTTCTTTGGAACGAAAATGCCAATGATTTTGCAACACCTCATGGCACAATGGGTTCACGCTGGGATAACGAAAAGAAATGGAACTTGCGTTTGGAAGATGAACAAACAGGCGAAAAAATTGATCCACGCCTTTCTTTACTCGGTATGGAAGATGCGGTTGGAACTGTACAAATTCCATACTTCTCTGATGAAGGAAACGAAGTGCTAGAACGTACAATTCCAGTGAAAAAAATCACGACTGAAGAAGGCGACATTTTCGTTACAACTGTATACGACTTAACGTTAGCAAACTACGGTGTGAACCGCGGCCTTGGCGGGCAAGAGCCGAAAGACTTTAATGATAATGTACCATTTACACCAGCATGGCAAGAAAAAATGACCGGTGTAAAACGTGAACTCATTATTCAAATCGCTCGTGAGTTTGCTCAAAATGCGGTTGATACAAACGGCCGCTCCATGATTATTGTCGGTGCTGGTATTAACCATTGGTTTAACTCTGATACGATTTACCGCGCAGTTCTAAATCTTGTTCTTCTCGTTGGTGCACAAGGTGTAAACGGCGGGGGCTGGGCACATTACGTTGGGCAAGAAAAACTACGTCCAGCAGAAGGTTGGCAAACAATCGCAATGGCAAAAGACTGGCAAGGTCCACCGAAACTACAAAACGGTACATCCTTCTTTTATTTCGTAACAGATCAATGGCGTTATGAAGATACACCAGTTGGACACTTAGCTTCGCCGATTGTCGGTAACTCACGCTATCAACATCATGGTGATTACAATGTGTTAGCTGCTCGTCTTGGATGGTTACCTTCCTATCCAACATTTGAGAAAAACGGAATTGAATTATATAAAGAAGCTGTCGCTAGTGGCGCAACAACACAGGAAGAAATCGGAAAATATGTTGCGCAAAAACTAAAAGAAAAAGAACTGAAATTTGCAATTGAAGACCCTGATAACAAAAATAACTTCCCGCGCAACTTATTCGTATGGCGCGCAAACTTAATTTCAAGTTCTGGTAAAGGACATGAGTATTTCTTAAAACATTTATTAGGTACAACAAATGGATTAATGAATGACGATAGTGATTCATTACGACCAGAAGAAATTAAGTGGCATGAAGAAGCACCTGAAGGAAAGCTTGATCTACTAATCAACTTAGATTTCCGTATGGCCGGAACAGCACTGTATTCTGATATCGTTCTTCCTGCCTCAACTTGGTATGAAAAACATGATTTAAGTAGTACAGATATGCATCCATTCGTACATCCATTTAATCCAGCAATCGGTTCACCTTGGGAAGCGCGCTCTGACTGGGATATTTTCAACTCCCTTTCGAAAGCAGTATCTAAGTTAGCGACAGAACTTGACCTTGAACCAATGAAAGAAGTTGTCGCAACACCACTTCTTCACGATACACCGCAAGAATTAGCACAGCCGCTTGGCAAGATTAAAGACTGGAGCAAAGGTGAGTGTGAACCAATACCAGGAAAAACAATGCCGCAAATTCATGTTGTCGAGCGAGATTATAAAACGATTTATGACAAGATGACAGCACTTGGACCAAACGCTGGCAAGCCAATTGGTACGAAAGGGATTTCTTGGTCAGCAGAAAAAGAATATGAACAATTAAAGAGTCGATTAGGCGTTATTCGCACTGACTCTATCGCAAAAGGATGCCCTGACATTAAAGAGGCCATCAATGCTGCCGAAGCAGTGTTAACTCTTTCTTCTACAACGAATGGGCATATGGCTGTAAAAGCATGGGAAGCTCTTGAAAAACAAACAGATTTACAGCTTCGTGATTTAGCAGCAGAACGTGAAGAAGAATGCTTCACATTCGAACAAATTACGGCGCAACCAAAAACAGTCATTACCTCTCCTGCCTTTACCGGCTCTGAAAAAGGCGGACGTCGTTACTCACCATTTACAACAAATGTTGAGCGTCTTATTCCTTGGAGAACAATAACTGGTCGCCAATCATTCTACTTAGATCACGATATGATGAAGGAATTCGGTGAAACAATGGCAACGTTCAAGCCAATTCTGCAGCATAAACCGTTCCGTAAATCACGTCCTGAAGTAGAAGGAAAAGAAATTACACTAAACTATTTAACACCGCATAATAAGTGGTCAATTCATAGTATGTACTTCGATTCCTTACCGATGTTAACACTCTTTAGAGGTGGCCCAACTGTTTGGATGAACAAAGATGATGCTGCTGAAGCTGGCGTGGCAGATAATGATTGGATCGAATGCTTCAACCGTAACGGTGTTGTTGTAGCGCGTGCTGTTGTAACGCACCGCATACCGAGAGGAATGGCCTTTATGCACCATGCGCAAGATCGTCACATTAATGTGCCTGGTACGAAATTAACGAGCAACCGCGGCGGGACACACAATAGTCCAACACGTATTCACGTGAAACCAACACATATGATTGGTGGATACGGCCAATTAAGCTATGGATTTAACTACTACGGTCCAACTGGGAATCAACGTGACTTAAACGTCGTAATCCGCAAACTGAAGGAGGTAGATTGGCTTGAAGATTAAAGCGCAAGTCGGAATGGTAATGAACCTAGATAAATGCATCGGCTGCCATACTTGTAGCGTAACATGCAAAAACACCTGGACGAATCGTCCAGGTGCTGAATATATGTATTTCAACAACGTAGAGACAAAACCTGGCATTGGTTATCCAAAACAGTGGGAAGACCAAGAAAAATATAATGGCGGTTGGGAATTAAAAAACGGTGAAATCCAACTGAAATCTGGTTCTAAAATGAAGCGGCTTATGAACATTTTCCATAATCCAGATCAACCAACGATTGATGATTACTTTGAACCTTGGAACTATGATTATGAAACATTAACAAACAGCCCGCAGCGTAAACATCAGCCAGTAGCTCGCCCAAAGTCAGCAATTACCGGCGAATTTATCGACAAAATTGAATGGGGTCCAAACTGGGAAGATGATTTAGCAGGTGGACATATAACAGGCTTGCAAGATCCGAACGTAAAAAAAATGGAAGAAGATATTAAAACAGACTTCGAAAATGTCTTTATGATGTATCTACCTCGCATTTGCGAACATTGTATGAATCCATCTTGTGTATCTTCTTGTCCATCTGGCGCGATGTATAAACGTGAAGAAGACGGGATTGTCCTTGTTGACCAAAATGCATGCCGTGCTTGGAGATTCTGTGTATCTTCTTGCCCATATAAAAAAGTGTATTTCAACTGGCAAACAAATAAAGCAGAAAAATGTACAATGTGCTTCCCACGTATTGAAGCTGGTATGCCAACAATCTGCTCTGAAACATGTGTAGGACGCATTCGCTATATCGGCGTTATGTTATATGACGCTGACAAAGTACAAGAAGCGGCTTCAGTAGAAAACGAAAAAGATTTATATGAATCTCAGCTTACTGTTTTCCTAGATCCAAACGATCCAGAAGTAGCAGCTGAAGCAAAAAAACAAGGGATTCCTGAAGACTGGATTAAAGCAGCTCAAGAATCACCAATTTATAAAATGATTATTGATTGGAAAATTGCCCTTCCTCTTCATCCTGAATATCGTACAATGCCGATGGTTTGGTATATTCCACCGCTCAGCCCAATTATGAATATGGTGGAAGGAACAGGAAGCAACTGGAAAGCAGAAGAAATTTTCCCGGCTATCGATAATATGCGTATTCCAATTCAATATTTAGCTAACTTACTAACAGCAGGAGATGAATCACACATTCGTCTCACATTGAAAAAAATGGCTGTCATGCGAACTCATATGAGAGCATTGCAAATAAATAAAGAACCAGATGAAGCTGTATTAGAAAACCTCGGTTTAACGAAAGAAGATGTAGAAGATATGTACCGTCTTCTTGCGATTGCAAAATATAAAGATCGTTTTGTCATCCCTACGTCTCATCGCGAACAAGTTGCAGATTTATATAGTGAACAAGGAAGCTGTGATCTTTCCTTCACAGGTGGTCCAGGTTCTTGTATGACAATCTCTTAAACAAAGGAGGAAACAATTATGAAACAGAGTTTACAAACCGCTTTTTCTTGTTCTTCCTTTCTTCTCTCCTACCCTGAACTAGGTTGGAGAGAAGCTTTACTAGAATTACAGGAAGAAATCCAAACGATTGAACACACAGAAATCCGAGCGTCGCTTACAACATTTATAAAACAAGCACTAGAAAAAACAAACGATCAACTCATCGATTCTTACGTATATACATTCGACTTTGGAAAGAAGACAAATATGTATCTCACCTACATGAACACAGGTGAACAAAGAGAGCGTGGTATTGAATTATTAGAGTTAAAACAGCATTATCAAAAAGCCGGTTTTGCCGTAACAGATAAAGAACTACCTGATTATTTACCACTTCTACTTGAGTTTCTTGCAAACGCGAATGAAGAAGATAGTGAACCAATTATGAGTAAATATATAAAAAATATACAAGCATTGCACGGACAGTTACAAGAAGCACGTTCCATGTATGAACCCATTCTTGCTGCTATTCTTCTTGCTATCGATACATGGGGAGTGCAAACGAATTAGAAAGGAGTGTCATAAAAATGATGGATCAATTTTTATGGGTGCTATTTCCCTATCTCATCTTCGCAATCTTTATCGGCGGTCATATTTTCAGATACAACTATGACCAATTTGGCTGGACATCAAAATCCAGCGAATTATTAGAAAAGAAAATGCTTAGAATCGGAAGTTTACTCTTTCACTTTGGCATTATGTTTGTAATCGGTGGACATATTATGGGAGTATTAATACCAGAATCTATATATAGCTCTCTCGGTATCTCTGAGCATATGTATCATAAAATAGCTATCGGATTCGGTCTTCCTGCTGGAATTGCCTCTATCGTCGGATTAGTGATTTTAATGTATCGCCGCTTTACAGTGAAACGCATTATCGCAACAAGTACAAAAGGAGACTACGTGGCTCTCGTTCTATTGTTCATTGTCATGTTAGCAGGCCTATCCTCTACATTTTTAAATATTGATGCAAAAGGATTCGATTATCGAACAACAATTGGCCCATGGTTCCGCAGCCTCTTTGTTTTCCAACCAAAGGCAGAATATATGGCAAACGTTCCTCTTTGGTTTAAAATTCATATCATTGCAGCAATGGGACTCTTTGCAACGTGGCCATTTACAAGACTTGTGCATGTATTTAGCGTTCCTGTGAAATATTTACGACGTAGTTATGTTATTTATCGAAAAAGACAGCCTGTCGATTCTAGCAAAGTAAAAATGTAATAAAAACAGCACCTATCTCATTTTCCAATGATTAGGTGCTGTTTTATTTACTCTATGCTAGTTTGTACACTAAAGTATGTTGACCTGCTGGGAGCCCCCATGTACTGCTACCCCTCGAGTCAATTGAAATATTTAAGTATACCTTATTATCTTTTAATGTAAATTCAATTTTACCAGAATGTGCCCATCCATCGTCATCAAAATGCAAGACTGCTTTATTATTTTTAAATGTTACAGTACCTTCCACTCCTGCATGGTGTATAACTCTTTTGTACGTATAACCTACACTAACTTTCGCCTTATTTCCAGATATAAAATCAACTGATGCACTTAAATGTGTTGGAATTCGACTCAAGTCCTCAGTATTTGGAACCTTAACATCACTCCAGAACCCCTCATATTGTGACAGATTCTCCACACGTACTGCATTCGGATTCCACGCACCATTACTTTCTAAGTAATACCATTTTCCATTCTCTTGAATCCAGCCTGTTTGCATTGCTCCGCTTCCATTCATGTAGTACCATTTTCCGCCAATTGCCTGCCAACCTGTTTGCATTGCTCCGCTTCCGTTAAAGTAATACCATACTCCACCGATTTGTTGCCAGCCCTTTTGCATTGCTCCGCTTCCATTCATGTAATACCATGTACCACCGATTTGTTGCCAGCCCTTTTGCATTGCTCCGCTTCCATTCATGTAGTACCATATACCACTAATTTGCTGCCAGCCGGTTTGCATTACTCCGCTTCCATTGAAGTAATACCATACCCCACTAATTTGCTGCCAGCCTTTTGCTTTCGTTCCACTTTGATCATAGTAATACCATTTTCCATTCTCTTGTTTCCACTTTTTATGATAATGATATTCTCCTGTTGCAAGTCCATATTTCCCGCAGTTTGTACGACAAGTATGTCCACCATTTTTGTCCAATCCACCAGGACTTGCATAGGCAGCTGTCGTTGATCCCATCACTGTTAGTCCAACTGCCATCGCTAAAATTTTCATTTTCTTTTTCATAACCCCATCCCCTTCTCTCCCTACTCTATATATCTATCAAGCATTATTATATGATAACTGCATGATAGTAATAAAGTGAATTTTTAATTAATTAGGATTTCTTCATCTCGCATTGATTATGAGCCTTCACGAACCAGGATTTTGCGGACAGTTAATGCGCGATACAGAGTCATTTTTACATATTCAACCATCTAATTCTTTGTATACTGAACGATTTCTCTACAAAATCATTCAATCATCGCAACCGCTTTTCTGTCCAAAATAGTTACTTCCATCAATAAATTCAGCATTTTTACCATTATCGTAAAAGATAGCCAATCGAATCTAGCAAAATAAAAATGTAATAAAAAATAGCACCTAATCCTATAAAGATAAGATAGGTGCTATTTTTTTAGTCATCTTCCACACTCACTGTACTATTTATTCGGATTCCAAGCACCATTACCTTCGAAATAGTACTTTACTCCATTAATAAGTTGCCAACCTGTTTGCATCGCTCCGCTTCCATTCATGTAGTACCATTTTCCACCAATCGCTTGCCAACCTGTTTGCATTGCTCCGCTTCCGTTGAAGTAGTACCATGTGCCGCTAATTGCTTGCCAACCTGTTTGCATTGCTCCGCTTCCGTTGAAGTAGTACCATGTGCCGCTAATTGCTTGCCAACCCGTTTGCATTGCTCCGCTTCCGTTGAAGTAGTACCACGTGCCGCTAATTGCTTGCCAACCCGTTTGTTTCACACCTTTTGTATTATAGTAGTACCATACAGAACCATTTTGTTTCCAACCCGTCTGCACGACTTTACCTTGTTGCATCGCACCGTTAGCGCCAATTATGTAACCATCAATCGTTGTATTAGCTGCCATTTGGCCATTATTGTAGAAATAGTACCATGTACCATTAATCGCTTGCCAGCCTTTCGCTTTCACTCCACTTTGATCATAGTAATACCATTTTCCATTAACTTGTTTCCAATTGTTATGATAGTGGTATTCTCCTGTTGCAAGTCCATATTTCCCGCAGTTTGTGCGACAAGTATGTCCACCGTTTTTGTCCAATCCACCAGGACTTGCATAGGCAGCTGTCGTTGATCCCATCACAGTTAGACCAACTGCCATTGCTAAAATTTTCATGTTCTTTTTCATAGTTTGTTATCCCCTTCTCTTATTCTATTTATTCTTCAATATTCATTATAATATAACGATATAAAACTGATAAATAGTTAATTTTTATAGATTATTAGTATTAAACTTTATACATACTTGTTCTAACACAAGTAAACACTGCCTCTTTACAAGTACAAAAAAGCGGAAATACAGATCAAGCGGAACCTGGCGATTACGCTTACGTATACATGTGAAAACCCTTCTGCTCGTAGCAGAAGGGTTTTCTATAAACCAGGCGCCGAATCAAAGTCATCCGTATTCGGTACAGCCTGTGCAATGCCAGTTGTATTCATACTGGGAACTGTATTTCCACCTGTTCCTGCAAGTGCTCCTTTCGTATACGTTGTAGTAATTGTATCTCCTGGCTGTAAACAAACCTTTGTTGTTGTTCCAATTACTGTCACAACGTCAATACAAGTTGGCCCAGATGCCCCACTATACGTCTTTGATGCAGTAAATGATGTATCCCTTAAATTATCTCCCGTAAATAGATTTCCGTAGTTATTAACAATGGTAAATTCTTTAATATTTGCCGGCATTATCAGTCAACCTTTCTTTTATGAACCTAATGTTAATTCACTTGTTTCTAATGGAGGAATAAAAACAGCCTCCCTTGCGACCGCTGCTGGCATACGTTTTCCATTCAAGAAAGTGGCAACACTTGAACCTCCCGAACCAGCATATATTTTTGCTGCAGCAAATGGCTCGATACTATAACAATCGCCTACATTTACCGCTCCTCGATTATTTATGATTTTAATCTTTCGAAGAAATGCACTCATAAGTAACCTCCCTTCTAAGAAAATGATTCTTTTGTACACTGTATGCAAAAGAAAAAAACTTGAAACAAACACGTTTCAAGTTTTCAGAACGAACTATTGAATTTCACCTTCATATTGCAGCATACCGCCAACCATATTTACCGTTTTAAACCCTTGCTCATTTAAATAGTGGCATACATTTTCACTACGCATTCCTGATCTACAAATAAATATATATTCATTTTCTTTATCAAAGAAATCAACCTTATTTGGGATATCACCCATTTTAATATGTACAGCCTCTGGAATTTTCCCTTGTGCTACTTCCTCATCTTCACGCACATCTACTAAAAATAATGTTTCTCCATTTTCTAAACGCTCTTGCACTTCTTCTGTTGTAATTGTTTTTACTTCCGTCATATGTCGTTCCTCCTTATATAGTTAAGCCTTAAATTAGTACATTTTTCTCTACTCATCTATTCATCACCAATTTTAGCATGCAACAGTACGAACGCAAAGAGTTGCAACTTTTCATAGCCCTATTCTTTTTCAATCCTTTTATCAATCTATCCCTTTACAAATACAACACTTACATTGTATTCTCAATATACTTGTTTTACGAAAGGAATCGATCGAAATGACACTTTTTCTATTCGTTATAGGTCTCATTTTTTTAATTCTTGCTATCATTTCACTCGGTGTATTTAATAAAAGAAAACCTTCACAATCCTCTCAAGAACGATCATTTATTTATCTACTGCTTAGTATAGCTTGTCTTGGCATATGCATTGCTACATACGTCTTTCGTTTAAAAATCTTCTAAAAAAGGTGCTTGCATAACAACTCGCACCTTTTTTATACATCGTTATCTATTCCTATCGATTTTTCATATATACATCAGCTTCTATCCATGGCTGAATCCTGTTTTATATACCTTTCCAAATCGTAAATCCATGTTGATTTACTGACACCTACATTCCGGCTATGAAAATAAAAACAGACTTACACTCATTTTCTCCTTTTCGTCTTACTCCGCATGGGGCTAAAAAAGGCACTGACCGCTTCTATCCATGGCTGTATCCTCTTTTCCAGCTAAAAAGAGAAGGTTTATTATATACTTTTTCACATTACAGAAACTCTTCTCTTTAAAAACTCCTCCACTTTCTTTTCAAATAAATGAACATCTAAAACACCGGCCATATGACCATTTATACTTTCAATCTCATAAACTTCCGCATACTTCCCTTGTTTTTGAAGTATTTCTACCATTTGATAATTGTAACGAGAAGGTTGCAGTAAATCTTGCTTACACGGAATCATAAGTACATCTGCCTCTATTTGAGAAATCGCTTCTTCTAAAGAAGAAAAACCGCGTGCAATATCATGTAATATCGTTGCTTTCGCTGTATACATCCATGAATTCGCATCAACAAATGCGATATTTTGACGTGTTAATGTATCTATATTTTCTTCAGACGATGTCAATGATGAGAAATTCTCATACCCTGCTGTTTCTATACTATTACGTGGAAATGTCGTTTCATAATAATGGGCATCAAATGCATTGATAAACATCATCTTACCAGCCAAATGTAATCCCTTTGTCGGTTGTTCCTCTCCGTAATCTCCACCCCTCCACTTCGGGTCTAACTGAATAGATGCAATCGCATTTTGGAGAACATTAACAGATGTTACAACCGGATTTTGCGGATTCGTAATGACACCAATCAGCCGCTCAACCATATCCGGATAATGAACAGCCCATTGCTGTGCAATCATCCCACCGGCTGATGGCCCCATTACCGCATGCAACTTTGTAATCCCCATACCCTGCACTAATTCTTTTTGTGCACGAGCTACATCTAAAAAGGTAAACAAAGGAAAGCTCATCCCATATTCTAATCCCGTTACTGGGTTGATTGATTTTGGTCCTGTTGTAATCACATAAGGATTTTTCACCTGCACATTACTAATATTATCGGTGCATATTACAAAATAACGGTCTGTATCAATCGCTTTCCCTGGCCCAATCAGTCCGTCCCACCAACCAGGAATAAGATCTTGTTCCGTATATTTTCCTGCCGCATGGCTCGTTGCACTAAAGTAATGACAAACTAAAATCGCATTTGATTTTTCTTGATTTAATTTACCGTATGTCTCATATCCAAGTTGAACCGGAATCTTCATGCCATTTTCAAATGTGAATTCTCTTAAATAAAAGCTTTCTTTTTTTACATACAGCACTCTTCCCCCTCCTTCATTGCATTACTTCTAGCACGTTCGCTCATGTATTCTGTTTAATACATAAACTGAAACTTTAATCAGTGGGGGTTTTCTTCATCTCCCACTGATTATTAGCCCGCACCAATCGGGCTTTTACGGGCGGTTTATCTCCCACCTACCTTCTTTAGAAAAGCGGAAGCGGCTCGTTCAAAATCGTAAGCCGCCCGCGCTCTAGGCGGAGAGGCGCTTTTTACCTCGTCCGAGGGAGCGAAACGNNGCTGGACATTGCTTTCGCCGAATTTTGAGATGGGAGTATTACTGCCCGTTAATACGGGATAAAAAGAAAAACTTCCTCTCAAAGGGATTTAGATATATGGTATAAAATTCCCTCTTTCCTCCTTAAATAAATGCATAATATGAAAAAATACCCACAAACTAACATTATCTAACATCACCAAAGAGGGAATTCATATGATATGGAAATGGTTACGTAAGAAAAAGAAAAAAAGCACTACCGCTTTAAATGAGACACCCCTGGATCAACAAAACCAAGCTAAACATCAAGAAGAAAATAAAAATCAAGGGTACCAAACGACTAAGCAAGAGAACGCACACCAACAGCTAGTCCAGATTAAGAAACAAGATAAAGAAAAACAGCATCAAACCGACAACCAAAACAAACAACAACACGTCCAAACTACTAACCACGACGAACAAAAACAAAAAAATGAAAATGATAAGACACAAACCGGCAATCAAAATAGCATTTATGATTTCAGTAAACCTAAGGAGACAAAGGTTCACTCTCTTCAAGATTTATTAGAAAATCTAAAAGCATCTAGTGATTTTGTGAGCTATCACACGTCAGATGATGAAGCAATGCCTTACTGGATTTCTTATTATCGGCCATCGCTTGATGGTGAAAAATTACAAAAATATTTAATGCCAGCTTTATTAGAGCGTACATACTCTACATTAGAAGAATTGAAAGAGCATATTCCAATGAGCGGGATTACGATTACAAACGATCTCCAAAAAATTGAAGATATGGTTTTAAAAGGACACGCTATCGTACAGTTACATCAACAAGATCAAAAATGTATCTTAGCAAATATCACAATTGATAATTATCGAGCGCCATCTATTCCATTAAATGAATCGACCGTTATTGGTCCACAAGAGGGGTTTGTAGAGGATATTGATACCAATATTAACTTAGTACGTAAACGCCTTCCGGTGTTAGCACTACAAACAAAAGAAGTGATCATTGGGACATTCTCTAAAACAAAAGTTGTCATCATGTATTTAGAGAATCTTGCTGAAAAAGACAGTGTTAATTATTTAGAAGAATCACTTCGTACAATTGAATACGATCAAATCAACGACAGCTCCCATATTCAAGAATTAATGGGAGAAAGATCAATCTTCCCACTATTTATTAATACAGAACGTACAGACCGAGTAACGACCGCATTAATTGATGGGAAAATCGCTATTTTTGTAGATGGTTCACCGAGCGTCTTACTCACTCCCGTTTCATACTTTGATTTTTTCGTTTCACCAGAGGATTACAACGTATCTTGGCTTTACGCTACATTTTCAAGATGTTTACGACTCGTTGCTGTTCTGTTTTCCATCTGCGCAGCACCATTATATGTTGCCATTTTGAGTTATCATTACGAATTAATTCCAAGCGATTTACTCGAAACATTAATTTTATCAAGAGCACAAGTTCCGTTCCCGCCCTTAATAGAAGCACTCTTTCTAGAATTGGTTATTGATTTACTTAGAGAGGCTGGGGCCAGACTACCAATGAAAGTAGGGCAAACGCTCGGTATTGTAGGCGGTATCGTAATCGGACAAGCATCTGTACAAGCAGGACTAACAAGTAATATTTTGTTAATCATTGTCGCCTTATCCGCATTAGCTTCCTTTATCACACCGATTTATAAGATGGGGAACGCAGTTCGCTTACTACGATTCCCATTCCTTTTATTTGCAGAACTAGGTGGCCTATTAGGAATTTCACTAGGTTTTATCTTTTTATTTACTCATCTATTCAGGCTTTCTTCTTTACAAAAACCATTCGCACTCTTGTATCCAGCAAGGCGACAATCACTAAAAGACTCTTGGATTCGCTTTCCGTTATCTATGATTGATACAAGGAATATTCAAGCAAGACCGCAACACGTAAAAAAATCAGCAAAAGGAATTTCAATAAAACATACATCTGATTTTGATGAATAAGAAACGAGGTGCACATATGAGTAAAGTCAAAACAAAATATCAAATATCTCCTATCTTTGTTTTCTTCTTGATTCATAGTGCACAATTTGGAGCTGGTGTTCTCGGGTTTGCCCGCATCATTGCCAAAGCTGCGGGCTATGACGCTTGGATAGGCGTTCTCATCACAGGAATCCTCATTCATATTCTCGTTTGGATGATGTATTACTTATTAAAAAATACAGAAGGCAACCTAATAGATCTTCATCAGCAAACTTTTGGAAAATGGATTGGTAATGGCATTAGTATTGTATTCATACTGTATTTTTTGGTTGGGAGTATATCCGTTGTTCGAACATATGTTGAGATTGTTCAAGTATGGATGTTTCCTACCGGCTCCACTTGGATGTTCACATTCTTTTTATGTTTATTAAGTTATTACATCATCTCATCAGGATTCCGCATCATCACTGGTATCTGTGTCGTTTCAATTAGCGGGACACTAGGTTATATTTTTCTAAGCCTATTTATGCTTAAATACGCACATTGGGAAAATTTACTCCCTGTTTTTACGCATTCGTTTCAGGATATTTTAAAAGCATCTCAATTATCAATTTATAGCATGATAGGTTTTGAAGTTTTTCTTATGATATATCCATTTGTAAAGAATCCGGAGAAATCTCATAAATTTGCACAATATGGTGTATTGTTTTCTAACATTTTATATTTATTTAGCACGATCTTGGCATTCGCTTTTTTTAGCGAAAAACAGTTATCTAAAGTAATTTGGTCTCAGCTTTCCATGACACAAGTTATTAAATTACCCTTTATCGAACGGCTAGAATACATTGCCATCTCCGGCTATGCCCTTGTAATTCTTACAAGTTTCATTCTTCCATTATGGGCTGCTACAAGAGGAACGCATGAAATCTTTCATGTAAAGCAAAAATACATTTTACTTTCTTTCATGTTCATTATAATTATTGTGTCACAACTTTTGACAAACAGGCATGATATCAACGATTTTATTAGTTATACTTCCAAAATTGGTCTTTGGCTTATATATGTTTACATCCCAATCTTATTTCTTATCGTGTGGGTGAAAAGAAAATGGAAAATATCAAGAGAAAACTAATTCTTCTTTTATGTATTTGTTTATTCACCATAACAGGTTGTTTGCAAAAAAATATTGTTGATGATGTTCAGTTGATTCAAGGGGTTGTTTTTGATACAGCAAAAAATAATAAAATAAAGGTAACATCGGTTTGTCCGGTGCAGCGAAAAGGAAATAAAGTACAGGTTTATGAAGGAATAGGAAATGCCGTTAAACAAGTAAAAGCTGATACTTCTTTGGAATCTTCTCAACCATTTGCAAGCGGACAAATGCGCGTTGCTTTATTTACTACAAGCATTGCTAAAAAAGGATTGTCGACCTCCTTTGATACACTGATTCGCGATGTCAGCATCGGAAACTCATTGTATGTTGGATTACTAGAAGGAAACGGACTTGAGCTGTTAAAAGGAAAATATTCAACTTCAGCTAATGTAGCTATCTACATAAAAAAAATGTTAGAACATAACATGCAAACAGGTCCCGTACCAACTGATAATTTATATTTAGGTGCATTTCGTTATTATCGTGAAGGCCAAGATTCTTATATGCCTATCTTAAAAAAGAGTAAAGACAAAATCAAAATCACTGGCATTGGACTTTTAAAAAAGGATACGTATGTTGGAAAAATTGATCAACAAGATATGTTCGTATTTAAGGGATTATTGGAAAAACATCGGTTAGATTCACACGAATTTAAAAGTAATAATGGATATGTAATGATCAATAATATACACTCCAAACCAACGTACATTGTAAATATAAAAGACGGCAAACCCTCCTTTTTAATTAAAGTCAAAATGGATGCACGCATTCTAGAACTTTCGAAACAAATAAATCTAGACAATAAAAAGAACACAAAAAAAATATCAAAAGAAGTTGAAAAGCAATTAAATGCTACAGCTACAAAACTCATCAAAAAATTTAAATCTCTAGATGTTGATCCACTTGGACTTGGAGCTAAATATAGACAAAACTATCGACCATTTAAATTAGAAGAATGGAAAAAAATGTACAAAGACGTTCCTATCACAGTAAAGTACGAGGTTGATATTACAAACTCAGGTGTAATTGAATGAAGTAGAACCACTCCTACTCATAATATACTTCCTCAAAATGTAAGATAATGATTGAACTCCTCTTCCGGGCATGATACAACGGAGAGAGGAGTTTTTATTTGTTTACTAGAGAGAAAAAAGATATTTACGGGGGAGCTTATGTCAAAAAAGTTAGTAAAGCCTATTTTATACGGCGTCTTATTTCTCAGCGTCTTTTTATTTGCTCATACATATTTAAAGAATGTTTCCTTTGCACGTTATTTACTTGTTGTCATACCAATGCTACTTGTGGGGATGTTTGGGATTGATCTTACTTTATCATTTTTAATAAAGAAAGAGGAATAGTAAAGAACATCTTATCTCGTATAAGATGTTCTTTTTAATAAACGATCTCCTTATGTTACAATAAAATTCGGCAGAGAACGAGAAAGGATGAAACAACATGACGAACGAAAAAGGTTTAGATAAAGGATATGAACTTGTCGCAAAAATGCACGAAGTATTTGGACATCCTGTTACAGATGTACCAACAAAACTAACTGAAGAGCGTGCAAAAATTCGTGCAAGCTTTATGCAAGAAGAACTAGAAGAATTTTTAGAAGCAGATACTGTAGAAGATCAATACGATGCGCTAATTGACCTTATTTATTTCGCATTTGGAACATTTGCAGAAATGGGAGTTCGCCCCGATAAAGGCTTTGAAATTGTAAACAATGCAAATATGGCAAAGCTATTCCCTGATGGAAAACCACGCTTCCGTGAAGGCGATGGGAAAATTTTAAAACCAGAAGGCTGGCAAGCACCAGAACCACAACTACGTGCTGAAATTGAGCGCCAACGTCAAGGAGCATTAGCAAAAGCAGGGAAATAATACGAAATAAGCTGGCTGTTCACAGAACGTTATATCACACCATTTTGTCGAAACGTCGATATATTTGAAAAGGAGCTCTCTTCACAAAGAGAGCTCCTTTTCTTATTTCTTCTTCTTTTCTGTTGGTTGGCTTTGTTTAGCGAAATTAGATGAATCATCGAAATTCGGTTGCTTTTTACCAGCATTATTACTTCTGCCTTTTCCCATATGTACACCCCCTACCGCTTACTATTCCCCAAAATAAAAAATCCCCTTGCTCCCAAGAGAATTTTTTAATCTGCTTCTTCATTCTATTAATGTCCAACATGCCCAGCATGCCCTGCCGCCCCTGCTGTTCCGGCAGTACTTCCTGCACTTCCCGCTCCACTATACCATATTTGTTGTTGCTGTTGTTGAGGGTGACCATGATGTTGGTGGTGACCATGATGTTGGTGGTGACCATGATGTTGTGTTTGATATAACACAGCCTGTGGATGAATGTGATGGTGTCCATGATGATGTACTTGTTGCTGGTGATGGCCGTGATGCTGATGATGACCATGATGTTGATGATGGCCATGGTGTTGGTGATGACCATGGTGTTGGTGATGGCCGTGATGTTGGTGGTGACCGTGATGTTGGTGATGTCCGTGATGTTGGTGGTGACCATGTATCATTTGCGGAAATGTACCTACTCCTCCTACTGCAATAGGAGCGATACCACCAAACCCTTGTTGTGGGCCAACCGGTACAGCAGGGCCAGTTTGTGCTCCGCCTACAAATGTTGGAAATGTCATTGGTGCCCCTCCCATGGCAGAAGGAAATGTCGTTGGCATACCTACTGGCCCCCCTCCATGTGCTCCGCCTACAAACGTTGGCATTCCTGTTTGCGATCCAGCAACTGATGTAGGAGATCCTCCCGGTGTTCCGCCCATCCACGGCTGCATTCCACCATACCCTTGCTCTTGTATTTGTGCGTGGCCGCCTCCTTCACCCATCATAAAACCGTGCGGTGCGTTATTATCCATCCCTTTCATTTCTTTCACCTCTTCTTCTCAATTTCGCCTACCTTTTTTATCATATTTCATATAAAGAAATAGGTGTTTGTCTATATGGGAATTCCGCTCTTCCTTCAGCTATCTCTAAAAAAAGAGCAGCCCTCAAAAGGACTGCTCTTTCGTATTAGTTTGCAACGATATTAACAAGTTTTCCAGGAACTACAATTACTTTACGAACTGTTTTTCCTTCGATTTGTTCTTTAATTGCCTCAAGTGCAAGTTGTTCCATTTCTTCTTTTGATGCGTCTTTTTTCATTGTTAGTTTTGCGCGAACTTTACCCATAACTTGAACAACGATTTCAACTTCATCTTCTACAAGTTTAGACTCATCAAATGTTGGCCAGCTTGCATATGTGATTGTTTCAGTGGATCCAAGTTTGCTCCATAGTTCTTCCCCGATGTGAGGTGCAACTGGTGCAATCATTTTTACGAAACCTTCTACATATTCTTTCGGAAGCGTTTCAGCTTTGTATGCATCGTTGATGAATACCATCATTTGAGAAATCGCTGTGTTGAAGCGAAGCTCTGCATAGTCTTCTGTTACTTTCTTCACTGTTTGGTGGTAAGCTTTTTCAAGATCTTTGTTTGGTGCATCAGTAATTTTCTCACTTAATTCACCGTTATCTTGAACGAATAGGCGCCATACGCGGTCTAGGAAACGACGAGCTCCGTCAAGACCATTTTCAGACCAAGCAATTGAAGCATCTAATGGTCCCATGAACATTTCGTAAAGACGAAGTGTATCTGCACCATGACTTGCTACGATATCATCAGGGTTTACAACGTTACCTTTTGATTTACTCATTTTCTCGTTGTTTTCACCTAAGATCATACCTTGGTTGAATAATTGTTGGAACGGCTCTTTCGTTGGAACTACACCGATATCATATAATACTTTATGCCAGAAACGAGCGTATAGCAAGTGAAGTACAGCGTGCTCCGCTCCGCCGATATAAATATCAACTGGAAGCCATTGCTTTACTTTTTCAGGATCTACAAGTGCTTCACTGTTGTTTGGATCGATGTAGCGTAGGTAGTACCAACAGCTACCAGCCCACTGTGGCATTGTATTTGTTTCACGACGACCTTTTTTACCAGTTTCAGGATCAACAACATTTACCCACTCTTCAATGTTAGCTAGTGGTGATTCACCTGTACCTGACGGACGGATGTTTTCTGTTTTCGGAAGAACTAATGGTAATTCCTCTTCTTTCACAGCTGTCATTGTGCCATCTTCCCAGTGGATTACTGGAATTGGCTCACCCCAGTAACGTTGACGACTAAATAACCAGTCACGTAGACGGTACGTTACTTTTTGATTTCCTGCGCTCGTCACTTCAAGCCATTCAATCATTTTTGCGATTGCTTCTTCTTTATTTAAACCATCAAGGAATGCTGAGTTTACGTGTGCACCATCACCTGTGTACACTTCTTTCGTAATGTCTCCGCCTTTTACAACTTCCTTCATTGGAAGATTGAATACTGATGCGAATTCATAGTCGCGCTCATCATGAGCTGGAACTGCCATTACAGCACCTGTTCCGTAAGTTGCAAGAACATAGTCAGCGATCCAGATTGGTAATTTCTCACCGTTCACTGGGTTTACTGCGTAAGCACCAGTGAATACACCAGTTTTCTCTTTCGCAAGTTCTGTACGCTCTAGGTCACTCTTCATTTTTACAGCATTAATGTAAGCTTCTACCGCTTCTTTTTGTTCCGCTGTTGTAATTTCTGCAACAAGTGCATGTTCCGGAGCAAGTACACAGTATGTTGCACCAAATAGTGTATCAGGGCGCGTTGTGAAAACTGTGAATTTCTCATCTGTACCATCGATATTGAAGTGTACTTCTGCACCTTCAGAACGACCGATCCAGTTACGTTGCATGTCTTTTAAGCTTTCTGGCCAATCTAGATCTTCTAGATCTTCTAATAGACGGTCTCCATAAGCAGTGATTTTTAACATCCATTGTCTCATCGGACGACGCTCAACTGGATGTCCACCGCGCTCACTCTTACCATCGATTACTTCTTCATTTGCAAGTACTGTACCAAGCGCTGGGCACCAGTTTACAGGTACTTCATCAACGTAAGCTAAGCCTTTTTCAAATAGCTGAAGGAAAATCCATTGTGTCCACTTGTAGTAGTTTGGATCTGTTGTATTTACTTCACGATCCCAATCATAAGAGAAACCTAATGATTTAATTTGGTTACGGAACGTGTTAATGTTTTTCTCTGTGAATTCAGCTGGGCTATTTCCCGTATCAAGTGCATATTGCTCTGCTGGAAGACCGAATGCATCCCACCCCATTGGATGAAGAACATTATATCCTTGCATACGTTTCATACGAGATAAAATATCCGTTGCTGTATATCCTTCTGGATGTCCTACGTGAAGGCCAGCACCTGATGGATATGGGAACATATCTAGTGCATAAAATTTTGGTTTTTCTGTCTCATCTGGCGTGCGGAATGTTTTATTTTCTTCCCAGTACGCTTGCCACTTCTTCTCAATTTCTTGATGATTAAAGCTCATGAGATATCCTCCATTCAAGTTATATTTATTTTCACCGCCTAAAATACAAAAAACCTCTCATCCCTAGAAAGGGACGAGAGGTTATAGATTCCCGCGGTACCACCCTAAATTAATGTAATAAAAGATGTTCGAAACGTCCGGTAAAGGTCGTTAAAGAAGCATCAATCTATACATTCGCTTAGATCCGTAACGTGGATAAACGGCAATTGCTACTTTCGTTCACAACTGCAACTCAAAGGCGAGTTCATAACGAAACGTGGATTGACTTGCACCAACCGTCAACTCTCTAAACCAGCTTCTATTACTACTACTCCTTCTCACTGTTATTAAACGTATGAGTTAATTTAAATATATTCTAAAACATGTTACATGTTCCGTCAAACTAAACTGCAATTTTTTCTTCTGCTGTTTCTTCAACCTTGACTCTCTTATCATACATACTCGTTGCGATAAGCGCTACTACAAGCATTACCATGATCGCGATAAACAATACTTCCATATTGTATAAGTCAACAATCGCTCCACCAACGACCGGTCCAAACATTTTTCCAACAGTCGCTGCACTATTTACAACACCTTGATAAAAACCGAGCTTATCATTTGGTGCTAAGATGTTTGCAATCGTCGGAACTGCTGGCCATACGAATAATTCACCAATTGTTAATGTCACCATTGCGACAAGGAACATCGTGAATTGCTGCGCTTGACTAAGTACAATAAATGACACGGCAAAAATACCGATTCCGATCATAATTTGCTGTTTTAAAGAACGCTTCATTGCGCGGATAATCATACTTACTAATGGCTGCGCACAAACAATCATTGCTCCGTTTATTGTCCATAGTAAACTATAATGACGCAGGCTAATATTTAATTCCTGCATATGCGTTGCAATCGCACCTTGCCATTGTACGTATGTAACCCAACATAAAGCATATGCTACACATACGATAAGAAGCGCCTTGAATCCCGGTGTAAGTGACCAACCTTTTTCCTTTTTAACCGCTGTTTGTACACTTGTTTCTTTCTTGTCTTCCATACCACGGAATCCAATAAAAGCAATTAAGAAGAAAATAAAGTATAAAATAAAGTTCGCTAAGAAAATATAATCAAAGCGGTAAGAAGCAACTAAACCACCGCACGCTGTCCCAATAGCGATTCCGACGTTTTGACCAACGTACATCGCATTAAACGCTCTTCTTCCGCCCTCTGGCCAAACCGTACCAACCATCGCGTACATCGATGGAAAGACCATTCCAGAACCGAAGCCAATTAATGCAAGCCACACAACATAAAGTGGCCAACCATGGAAGAATACAAGACCTAAAATTGATACGAGTGTAATGACAATCCCAACTAAAATTGACTTATATCCGCCCCACTTATCAAATAAAACACCCCCGAGTAAATTCCCAATTACCCCTGTTAACGAGTTAATCATCAACACCATTCCGGCCACAGATAAAGACTTCCCTAAATGATCATGTAAATAAATGGTGTTAAAAGGCCATAAAAAAGAAGCACCCGTGACGTTAATAATCATCCCAGCTACTAATAGCCATACTTTCCTTGGCATAGCTTCCCCTCCTATTCTGTTGTTTTTCGTTCTTATATATAACAGTAAAATTGTAGTCGTTTTTATATAGGAAGGCAACTAATTAATAGTTGGTGAAATTCTGATAATACAACTTTCTCTACAATGACAATTATGAAACAGTACCCCCTCTTAATCGTGTATACTAATTATAAAATTATCCTTCCTCATCTCACTTCTTACAAAAATAAGGTGGTGAAATAAATGGAATTTACTTTCGTTCAACTTCTATTTTGGCCTTGTATGATTGCTTCTATTGTTTTGTCTCTCCTTGGAATATATTTAAAAAAATCATCTCTTTTATTCGTCTCTGCAGCATTAATCGTCCCACTCTCGATATACTTAATAGACTTATTTTCAATAGGATCCCTATTGCTCCCATTGCTTTATGTATGTGCAGCACAAGCGATAAACAAGAAAAAAACTTGGTTAGCTACCTTATTTTCAATTCCGGTTTATACCATTATTGGCTGGGTTGGATACCTCGTACTTACTCAATAATATATGAAATAATAGTGCCTAGGGAAAAATCCGCCTCTAAATAGAAGGCGGATTTATTTTATAAAATATTCTTTTTATAATACTGATATAACTCATCTATATTAGAGCTAGATAATATGTCTACTGCGTTCTGAATTTCTTTCTCTTTCCAGTCCCACCATTTCATTTCTAGTAGGCGTGCAATGTCTGATTCTGTAAATCTTTTCTTGATGAATTTGGCAGGATTGCCGCCGATTAACGTATAGGGCTCAACATCTTTCGTGACAACCGATCTAGAGGCAATTATTGCACCATCACCAATTTTTACACCAGGCATAATCATCGCTTCTGTTCCAATCCATACATCGTTTCCGATAATTGTGTCACCTTTTGGTTTATAGGATTCAACAATCTTTTCTTGAAACGGATATACTGTAATCCAATTCGGATTATGATTGTGATTCCCACCCATCATAAATACGACTCCACTTGCAAAACAGCAATATTTCCCAATTTTTATTCTATCAACAATCCATCCGTAATCCTCCATTGGATTATACATTTCTTGAGATTGTTCATCTCCCCAAATATAGCGAACACAAATATCTTCAAACTCTCCACCTGCGTAATAACCAGCGTAATAAGAATGTTCTCCACCTCGATAAGGGGGTTTTTCACTCTATCTTTAAGAAATTGCATTTCTGTCCAGTGTTTAAATGGGTTTGTTTTCATTATAAATAGACCTCTTTCCTAAATGATGTTTTATATATGAAAAACATTTAGGAAAACAGTCAGACAGCTACATTTTTAAATTTTTTTAACCTTTTACACATTGAGATCTTCCTCCCGATAAGAAATTCTACCCTACATGATTTCTTATTGCAATTCACATTATACATTCTGAATATAAAAATACCGAGCACCCTATGCTCGGTATTTTCTAATTCTTAGTCCTCTTTCGGAAGAACAATTCCTTTATACAATTGAACTGTAATGAAGTAATAAATTGCGTAAATGACTACGAAAATAACAATTGGAAGCCAAATACGGAAGTACGGATCAATTAAGATAAATCCGAAAATATTCATACCAACTAATACGTGAACGATACCCACAATCGCTGGGAATAAGAACACTAAGAATAACTCTTTATAAATTGATTTTGTTAATAATTCACGGCGCACACCGATTTTACGAAGCATTTGGTAACGTGTAATATCTTTCGATGCACCAGATAGAATTTTAAACATTAAACAACTTGCCATCATCGCTAAAAACGCAATCCCTAGGAAGAAGCCCATGAATACTGTTCCGCTGGCAACAGTGTAGAATCCAGTATACAGTGCATGTTTACTTTGTAAACCTTCTTCTTTTACATTTTTATATTTATCTAGTTGCAACTCATCAAGTTTTTTCCATTCTTGTTTATATGTTAAGAAATTATCTACTTTTCCAAGTAGTGAAACGCCCTCTTTACCTTGCAGGCTATCATACATCATTTTATCAACAATTTTGATTGTATGGTCAGGGTGCACATAGAACGGTTCGATTGTACGGAATACTCCAAACCATGCTTCTGGAATTTCTTTCGCATCTGGATTGTTATTTGTATTTGAAACCGCACCTACCGGTAATTCTTCAGATACTGGTTTATATTTCATCACATCTTTTATTCCTTTAATATCTTGGCCTTCTTTTATATCCATGACTAGAGGACGATTTTTCTCTAAATCCTCTTTTAAGTAATAAACAAACTTATCATCTGTTTTATAACGATATTCATTTTTCTCTTTAAATGTAATACCGTCTAGTATTTTCTTTTCTTCAGCAGTTGGATTATGAATCGCTACATCGTAAACCGAAAATCCATCTACCATCAACATAACATTGTTTTTAAAAGCCATCCCACCAGAGATTGCTCCAGTTCCAAGCGCAACTAGCATCGCTACTGTCGCTAGTACTTTTGTTAAACTATTAATGCGGAAATTTAATTGTGCAAATGTAAAAGCATTAAGTCCTTTTTCACTGCGCTTTTTATTACTCTTTAGCTTTTTAATGATAAACGGCAGTGCCGCTCCAAATAACATGTAAGTTCCTGCTGTTGTTGTAATTAAGGCGATGATAATTCCCATCTCTCTTAATTTGCCCATATTAACCATAGAAGCATAACCAATACCTAGTAAAATAATCGCAAGAAACGCTACAACAACTGTCATTTTTCCTTTTACTACAACGCGTTCTGTTTGTGCATCTGCATGTACAAGTTGCAACACAGAAATACGTGATAATTTAATACTGTTCATAATAGCAGACAATACAAATAACACAAAGAAGAAAATGCAAGTCACTGTCATCGATGGAACATAAAATGGTTTATAACCGCTTCCTGCAAATTCTAACTGCTTCATTAACAATTGACCTATTCCTTGCGAAAGCCCTACACCAACCGCAATTCCAATTACTAAAGATGCTACTCCAATAATGATTGTTTCCATAAACATAAGCAAAGTAATCTTATGTTTCTTTGCTCCTAACATCATATACATACCGAACTCTTTTTGACGAAGCGATAATAAGAAAGAGTTCGCATATAAAATATAGAAAAATGTAATAATTGCTAGTAAGAACGAACCAGCTTGGAAGACAAATGTGATTGATTTAATAGCAGAATTAGATTCTAAAAATGCTTTATTCAATGCTAACGTTTGAAACATATAAAAAATTGAAATAGACATCACAAGACCAACAAGTAAAACGATATAATCTTTCAGCTTACTTTTTAGTCCTGACATCGAAAGCTTAAATAACATGCTTGAACCTCCTTTCTTACGCTTTTTGTGTACCTAGGTCTGCAAGTACATCTAAAATTTCTTTATAGAATGCTTCACGTGTACCACCGCGGTGAATTTCTTTATATAACTCGCCGTCTTGAATGAATAAAATACGCTGACAGTAACTTGCACTAAACGGATCGTGCGTTACCATCATGATTGATACACCTTGTTCTTCATTTAAGTTTGTCATCGCATCTAAAAGGCTTGTTGCATTTTTAGAATCAAGCGCTCCTGTTGGCTCGTCTCCTAAAATAATTGCTGGTTCATGCACAAGTGCACGTGCAGCTGCTGAACGTTGTTTTTGTCCACCAGATACTTCAGATGGATATTTTTGAAGGATTGCTAAAATTCCTAACATTTCCGCTACCTTTTCTACTTTTGGACCAATCTTACGAGATGGAACACCTTGAAGAGAAAGTGGCAACGCAATATTTTCATAAATTGATAGGTTTTCAAGTAAGTTAAAGTCTTGGAAAATAAAACCTAATTTTTGAGAACGGAAATCAGAAAGCTCGCCTTGTTTCATCTTCGTAATATCCACACCGGCAATTTCAACAACGCCGCCCGTTGCTTTATCTAACGTTGAAATGACATTTAGTAATGTTGTTTTACCAGAACCAGATGGTCCCATAATTCCAACAAACTCACCCTCTTGAATCGAAAATGATACACCTTTTAATGCATGTGATTGGCTTTCGCCTTTTTTACCGTACACTTTTTGGACGTTTTTTACGTCTACAACTGGTTTGTTCATATATATCCTCCTACACTTGTTTTTCCTTTTCTTATTTTGCGCCTTTCGGAAGATATCTGCTATTGGTTAACATTACATTTACCTTACATTTTTGTAAGACAACAAATAAAACCAGGTCATACTGCGACCTGGTTTACTCAGATTGTTTTGATTTTTGCGGTTGTCCCTTTTTACGATTACGCTGCTTCGCTTGTACAATTGGATCGAGTTCATTAGAAAACTCTGCGTTGTGCCCATTTTGTGTTTTTTGCTCTGGGTTGTTTTGATCTGAACGCTTTGCCACTTTCATTCACTCCTTATTAGTGCGGTGTAATAATCATTTGATGCTGCAATTGACGAACTGCCATACGGGCACGATTTAATTGTTCACGCTGTTCATCATTTGCGTGCTCTTGCATAACTTGTAAATCGTTATACGCTTGTTCTAATTGTAACTGTGCATCAGAATACTCCATTGTATTGTAATGTTCTTGTCTACTCCCGATATCTAATTGCTCTTTTGCATACTCAATTGCTTGCTCTGCTTGCGTAATATATGCTTCAAGTGATTGACGCTCTGCCATTATATAGCCTCCTTGCCTTTAATTCTCCTTTAGTGTGTCCCTTCCATATCGACCTTATGAGTATGTTATAATGGATTTTGTTTTTACATGTACGCTCTTAGATTTAGGAGGAATATAGGCATGAAGGTTCAAAACCCTTTTCCATATACAAATGACAATAAACGTTACCATACGTGGAATTATCACTTACGAAAAGAATTTGGCGAAAAAATCTTTAAAGTTTCATTAGATGCTGGCTTTGACTGTCCAAACCGTGATGGCACAGTTGCATACGGAGGATGTACGTTTTGCAGTGCTGCTGGATCTGGTGACTTTGCTGGTGATCGCCGTGATGATGTTATAACGCAATATCATGAAATGAAAGAAAAAATGCACACAAAATGGAAGGGTGGAAAGTGTATCGCTTATTTCCAAGCTTACACAAATACACACGCTCCATTAGAAGTATTAAAAGAAAAATTCGAACCACTTTTAGCAGAAAAAGATGTAGTTGGCCTTTCCATCGCAACTCGTCCTGATTGCTTACCTGACGATGTTGTTGAATACTTGGCTGATTTAAATAAACGCACGTATCTTTGGGTGGAACTTGGATTACAAACAGTTCATGAACGCACAGCAAACCTTATTAACCGTGCTCATGACTATCCATCCTATGTAGAGGGTGTAAACAAACTTCGTAAACACGGCATTAGAGTATGTTCTCATATTATTAACGGTCTTCCTCTTGAAGATTATGACATGATGATGGAAACAGCACGTGAAGTCGCTAAACTTGATGTACAAGGCATTAAAATTCACTTGCTTCATTTATTAAAAGGAACGCCAATGGTGAAGCAATATGAAAAAGGGCAATTAGAATTCCTTTCTCTTGAAGATTACGTAAGTCTCGTTGTTGACCAACTTGAAATCATCCCTGCAGAAATGATTGTGCACCGCATCACAGGTGACGGACCACCCGAATTAATGATTGGTCCAATGTGGAGCTTAAACAAATGGGAAGTATTAAATTCCATCGATGCGGAATTTGTCCGCCGCGGAAGTTGGCAAGGGAAATATGCACATGAGGTGAAACCAGTATGAAATTAGAACGTGTCCTGCCGTTTGCACGCACGCTTTTGCAAACGGCTGTTACAGAAGGCGACTACGCTGTAGACGCAACGCTCGGAAATGGTCATGATACTTGCTTTTTAGCAGAGATTGTTGGAGAAAATGGGAAAGTATTTGGATTTGATATTCAAAAAGAAGCAATTGAAAATTCAACTGTTCGCCTAAAAGAAAAAGGGGTAGAGGAACGAACTGTCCTGGTTCATGATAGCCATGATACGTTATTAGATGTCTTGCCTGAAGAAGCAACAGGAAAGGTAACAGGAGCCATTTTCAACTTAGGTTATCTTCCTGGCGGTGATAAACATATCGTTACAAAACCAAACTCAACGATCGCTGCCATCGAACAATTATTAGAAGTTATGGCACCAGAAGGAATCATCGTCCTTGTTATTTATCACGGACATCCAGAGGGACAAGTAGAACGCGATGCTGTTCTAAAATTTGCTGAAGAACTCGATCAAAAGCGAGCTCACGTCCTTCGTTACGGATTCATCAATCAACAAAACAATCCGCCATTTATCGTGGCGATTGAGAAACGCTAAATATATCGAACATCACTCCAATTATATCGGCGATTCGACAAAATCCGCTATAAAACAGACGTGCACATGTTGCACGTCTGTTTTTATTGTTACGTCTCAATATATACCATACTATATGGACACTCATTAATTGCACTATACCTTCTTCTCATTCGAAAAAAACGTTTTTAAAGAAGGAATATAGAATCAAAATCATGAATTTTAAAATTTAGATATTGAAATTTCTTTAAAAGGAGAATGAACAATGATCGGAATACTAGCAGGAATGGGGCCGAAATCAACAGGTCCATTCGTTGATACAGTCGTTGAGCAATGCCAAAAAATATACGGTGCAAAACATGATATGAACTTCCCTCATATGATGATTTATTCTTGTCCAACACCTTTTTATATCGATAGACCGATTGATCATAAGGCGATGGAACAAGCAATTATAACTGGTGCCCAAAAACTTGAAAGTACGGGTGTCGATTTTATTGCCATGCCATGTAATACCGCCCATCTATATTTTGATCAGTTACAAAATTCAGTGTCAGTTCCTGTTTTAAATATGGTAGATGAAACACTCAAAGAAATACCAAATCATATAAAAAGAGTAGCTCTCTTAGCAACTGATGCAACTATTCAATCTGGTATATATCAAGATGGGATTGCAAAACGTGATATGGATTATATACATAAAAATAGCTGGCAAACGACTATCACCCAAATTATTTCTAACATAAAAACAGGAAACATCAATAAAGCAAACGAATTATGGTATACACTTTGCACAGAATTATCTGAAGCAGTGGATGCCGTTATCGTAGCGTGCACAGATTTAAATGTCTTATCGAATACAGCACCATATAATTATTACTTAGTTGATTCATCCACTTGTCTTGCGCAAGCTGTTGTAAGCACATATTTATCCTTTCAAAAAGGATAAGGAGAATTTCATGAAGATGCCTTTTGAAATGGACTATGCATTCGATTACAAAAAGGAGATCAAGCGCTTATTCAATTTACGGAACTGTATATAAAATATTGTCCTTCTCTTTTATAAAATCAATCAAAAAAGACGTGCGACATACGCACGTCTTTTCTCATTCTCAAACTCCCAATACACCATTAGATATCTTTCTTACAACAGTGTTCAATACTTTTGAACAAAAAGATAATGCTGTAATCGCAATGATGATGAAAGCTACTGTTCTTAACCATTCAAATGTAATATAGCTTACGGCCCAATTCCCGCCATAATATATGAAAAGAAAGGCGATGAAAATTGCCACAACATAAGAAAGAGTAACCCCTAATAATTGTGTAACCGTTAATTTTTTATATGTTGCTTTCATTTCTTTTCTATATTTCCATGACACGTATACCAACAGTACTATAGAAAGAATTGAAAATATATTCCCCATACTTTCGCCTCCAAACTAACTTATTTTCTTCTTTTTATCACCGAGTAAAAAGAAAACATCTCCAATAATAATAATCCCTATAACAGCTTGCGCTATATAATCCATTATAGTTGGGCCACCCGCTCTATTTATCATCATATATATTCCCAGCAGGAATGACGCAGAAAGACATACTAGCAATGTAATTTCGATATGTTCATACAGTTTTTTTAAAAAATGTTTCATTGTTACCACTCCTTTATATGTATTTTACCATAAATTCCATATATAGGTTAGACGACTCATATGATATCCCCAAAGCAAATGGCTGCTTGTGGGGATATATTTTATACTGCAACCTGTTCTTCTAAATTTCGAACAAATATACTAGGGTCTGCATGTTGAATATGCTTTATCTTTATCCACTCCGTACCGTGCAAAATGGAAAGTTTCTTTCCAAACAAACTTTCTTTCACTTTTATAGTAGATATTTGATCAAATGCGAATTCTTCAAATAATGTATTTCCAGCGACATCAGGACCACAGAAAAAAAGCCTTTTATTTGTCAAAATCAGTACACCTGGCCGCATGACACTCCGATATAGGAACGTTTCTAAAGAACATTTCATGTACGATACAATATTTTCATCCTCATATAACTTCCCTTTTGCTTGTTCTAACATATTTTCCATACTACCACCGCCCTTTGAAATGACTATATTTCAATTATCCTAAAATTGGAATATAAAGTCAAAATACAATAGACGAAGTTTCCCAAACAAAATCAATCAAAAAAGACGTGCATCACATACACGTCTTTTCCTATTTCCATCACTGCGCTGTTTTCTTTCTATACATCTTCCCGTTCCAATAGAAGAAGCGTGAAGTGAAGCCTCCGTATTTCACAATGCGCCGTGCCATTTGCTGCATATTCTTTTGCTCTGATACCTTTTGATCAGATAAATAAATTCCAAGGAGCCCGCGGCTAATTAGGCGATGAAACTTCGCATGTGGTAAGTCACCGATATTCTTTTCTGCCTCTTCCACAAAGTGCTTTATTCGCTCTAATATGACTTGTTCATTTTCATAATAACTACAGAAATTTAAGTCCCCACCGACGCGATCTTCCTCTTGATCAATGAAATAATCAAGTAAAATATGAAGCCCTTGTACATATGGGAAATAACCTTGCTTAATCTTTGCAATATCTTCATCATGTAGTTCATCATGAAACGCATACGCAACAAGACAAAAAATTCCAAGTGTTGATCCGGCACATGCGGAAAATTCAAACCAACTCATTGGTGGTACATTTTCTTTATGAGCCTCAAACCATGTTTGCAAGCGCGGTTCTCGCTCTTCTAATTTCACATGCTTATGAATTTGCAAATCACAATAATAACAAGCAAGTTCATGAAGAATGGGGGCAATTTTATCATAATGCTTTGTTTTTCTTAGCACATCTTGGCATGTTTCAACAAGCTCATCTAAATAACCGCCATCATCTTGATCATCACGGTAACGATAGTAATTCGCGCCTTCACTTTCAGGTGTTAATGCAGTCAACATTGATTCATGTAGTGCAGCAAAATCATTCGGATCAAGCGATGTACTCCGATCACATAAGTTATCCAAGTAATCACTAATCGTCTGATACGCCACAATAAAACGAATACACTCCTCACGGTGTTCATTTGCGAGCAGCGCTAAAATCCCTCCGCCTTCACAATGAAACGTTTTATGTTCAATACTTGCAATTGCCTGATTATGAAGTTCATCATTCGGAATATGGTAGGCACGCTCTTTCCACATCGCTAGCTCATGGTGTACTACCGGAAACACATCACGGTATACTTTCGCCATGAGCGTTATGGGATTACTCGGTACGTTCACTTCTTCCTTCATCTCCTCTATTAAATGTCTAAATCATAATTTATTTGTTTCTATTATGTTATTTACATGTATTTCAGTAAATGCTTTGATATAGCTAAAAATTTCATCTCGCTCATATTCGTTTAATAGCTCATGGTAGCAATTCGGCCATTCTTTGTAGGCCTTATCACTAACCTTTAAGTTATCAAACCATTTACGGACACGTGTTTTATCTACAAGTTTATCCTCACACGCCTGCATTAGCAAGAGCGGAACGTCCGGAAATTCATCTATTTTGTCATGAGCGATTTGGATAGATTTTATCAATTCACTATACCAACGAACAGATACCTTACGCAAGAACAACGAATCATTTTCCATTGCATCACGAATTTCTTTATTCCTCGTTGACATTTCTACTGTAAGGTTTGTGGAAAATTGAAGTTTTGGCGTAAAGATATTTAACAACTTTGAAACAGCTCGAAGCGGAGCAGCAGGTGCAGCTAAAACACCTAGGCACGGTGAGCTTAATATAATTCCGTCTATATCTTCTCTCTTCGTTTCTTCCATCATTCGAATCACAATAAGTCCGCCCATACTGTGCCCAAATAAAAAAATAGGGAGCCGATATTTCCTTGCTTCTTTCACCCATAATTTTATTTCTTCTATGTATTCATCAAATGAGTCAATATGTCCTCTATTTCTTGAAGTTGTTCCATGAGCCGGAAGGTCCCCCATAACAACATGATACCCGAAATGAGTCCACATTTCTGCTAGCGCCTCATAACGTCCGTGATATTCCATCGCACCGTGCACAATTACGATTACCGCTTTTGCCTCTTCCGCTTCATAATTCCACATACGAAACTCCTCCATTTCGCTCTTTCCTGTAATTTGATACACTAAACTTAGTTTCTAGGAAAGGAAGGCTTTACATGATATATCCTTATAAAGATAAAAATCCGAAAATTGCGAGTAGTGCTTTTATCGCTGACTACGTTACGATTACAGGTGATGTTACTATTGGTGAAGAATCAAGCATTTGGTTTAATACTGTGATTCGCGGTGATGTTTCTCCAACAATCATCGGGAATCGAGTAAATGTACAAGATCAATGTACGCTTCACCAAAGTCCACAGTATCCGCTTATTTTAGAAGACGATGTTACAGTTGGACATCAAGTGATTTTACATAGCTGTACTTTAAAAAAAGATGCTTTAATCGGGATGGGGTCCATTATTTTAGATGGTGCTGAAATTGGTGAAGGTGCATTCATTGGTGCCGGTAGCTTAGTTTCACAAGGAAAGAAAATCCCTCCTAATACACTCGCTTTCGGTCGTCCGGCAAAGGTTATTCGAGAACTAACTGATGAAGATCGAAAAGATATGGAACGTATTCGTACACAATATGTTGAAAAAGGACAGTACTATAAGTCCTTGCAAAAATAATTCTACATAAATCCAAATTAAACCATTCTTTTCAGATGGGCAAGAGCATCCGGCCATGCATAGAAGCGGTCAGTGCCTTTTTTAGCCCCATGCCATGTGAAAACAGAAGGAGAAAATGAGTGCAAGTCTCTTACTGTTCTTCATAGCCTCAATATTATATGTGAAAAAATCAAATTGGATTTATATACTTGCTGCCACCACACTGGCAGCTTTTTTCGTTAAAACTCTAACATTTTCTTTACAAAACCTTATTATCCCCTCAATAAAATCTTATTAAAATAGAAGATAGCAGCTGAATATATATGTAAATGAGGAGGAGAGGTTTGATGAAGGTCAGCTCCTTATATAAAATAGAATGTTACATTTTCAAAGGAATTAACCGCTACTTCGATCAAAAAACATTAAATATCTTTTTCCGCACCATTACACATATCGGTGGTGCAATCTTTTCCATCTCGCTTGTCGTCTGTTTTCTTATCTTTTCGAAGGGGCTTTTACACACTGCCGCAATTGCAGCAGCGATTTCATTAGCACTGAGTCATATTCCTGTACAAATATTAAAAAGATGGTACCCACGTAAACGGCCCTATTTAACAATAGAAAATGCAAAATTCCCATTACATCCATTACAAGATCATTCATTTCCATCCGGTCATACAACAGCTGTTTTCTCTGTTTTCGTTCCCTTTATTTGCTATGATCCAAACTTAATATTTGTTTTACTCCCACTAGCACTATGCGTTGGACTTTCGCGTATTTATCTCGGACTTCATTATCCATCAGATGTATTTGTAGGTATGTGCCTCGGCACATGTTCTGGCATCATCTCTTTTTATCAATTTATTCCACTTTTCACGTAAAGGGGAGATTAGATGAAAATCGCCATATTTACTGATACATTTACACCGCAAGTAAACGGCGTAGCCAAAACATTAGATCGTTTAACCTGCTATTTTCAAAAACAAAATATTGCCTATTCCGTATTTGCACCGCAGCATACAGTAGAAGATGATTTCGTAGCCAACGTGAATAAACTAAGAAGTATCCCGCTAAAAATATTATATCCAGAGTGTCGATTCGCTTTTCCCACTCCTCGCATTAAGCGGGAACTGCTTAACTTTAAGCCTGATCTTATTCATGTTGCTACTCCTTTTAACATGGGACTTTGCGGTATGTATTACGCGAAAAAATTAAACATTCCTCTTGTCGGTTCCTATCACACTGACTTTGACGCCTACTTGCACTATTATAAAATCGAATTTTTCTCCAATATGTTATGGAATTATTTAAAGTGGTTCCATAGCCATATGCAAAAAAACTTTGTCCCTTCTCTTGAAACATTGCAGCAGTTAACAAAAAAAGGATTTCAAAATTTATATATTTGGGGAAGAGGAGTAGATTGTTCACTCTTCCATCCTGCTTACAATAAAGACCTATTCCGAAAAAAATATAATATTACTGCTCCATTCATTCTTTCCTACGTCGGACGCCTTGCTCCTGAAAAAGATATGGAAACACTCCGTACACTGATTCAAACAACACTGAAAGAACGAACAAATGATATTCATTGGCTTATTGCTGGAGACGGTCCTCTTGCTAAGGAATTACGTGAAACCGTACCAGAAAATGTTACGTTTACAGGATATTTACAAGACGAAAACTTAGCGGAAGCTTATGCCTGCTCCGATCTGATGGTCTTTCCATCAGCCACCGAAACATTTGGCAATGTCGTCCTTGAATCGCTTGCATGCGGTACACCCGTAATTGGCGCAAATGCTGGTGGTGTAAAAAACATTATTTCAGATAAAAAAACAGGATTTCTTTGTGAACCGAAAAACACGGACTCATTTTTGTCATCTATTTATGAATTATTAAATAATGAAGAAATGCGAAAACAAATGAGCATAGCTACTAGAACCTATGCTACTACACAAAGCTGGGATGAAATTTTCAGTGATTTACTCATGCATTATGATGATGTGATTCAAAGTCGAAAAGCAGAAATGCTAGCTTAAACTCAGCTTATGTATCATCAATTTACAAGTGAAACTTCTATATATTATACAAAATATAGGAAAAGAGGTCATACGTCGTAGTATGACCTCTCTTTATCTTGCGCTTTTATTTAGTGTTTAAGTTGTTATATAGATAAATTATCTTTCTTTCCCTTTTGTCTGAGCTGCATCAAACGTCCAATTCAATTTCAATGTATCTCCTTGGAATACATTTTGATCTTCTCCATTATCTTCAAATATGAATTTCACATAGAAAGTGTCATCCTTGCCTGGAGCAAGTCCGTTTCCTTCCCAGTTTACGATACCTTTTTGTACAAGATCAGGAAAGCTCCCATCAACAGTCGCTTGTTTCAATTCAGACAAAGTAGTTTCCCATACAGGAACTGTGTTTTTGTCTATGTTCCATAAAAACTCCACTTTAACATGATCACCGAAATCAGCATTTCCATTATCACCTTTTGCATCTGTTACAGTGTAATCTGTAAGAAGATGGACGTCCTTAATTTTTAAAGTACCGTTGTTGATCAAATGGAATTCGCGTTCTATTTGATCGCCTGGTTTGATTTTGTCAACATCGATGATAACTTGTGGATCCATGCTCAAATCTAACGTGCCAGCTGCAAACGTATTTTCTGATACTTCTTTATCACTGAAGTACGCAAACGTTCCGCCTCCAATTAAAGATAAACCAAGAACTGCAGATGCAACACCCATACCAAGTTTTTTCTTAAGACTCATTTTAATAATCCCCCTATTTTTATAATATTTAAAAGCTAATAAGTTTATATGAGATAAAACCAAATCAAATATTGAGATCTGTTAGATTTACCTCTAAGATAGAGTTCTTAATAAAGAACTTTTCGTTTTATTCAAGAGCGACTATCAATATTTGCAGAAGATGAAATTTTCCCCTCTTTTATCAACAGCCACTCCTAGATCACCCTATTTTTATTTCTTCGGTTCTAGACCGATCTGACGTAAGAAATCTGCCAAGCCTTTTTTACCGATTTTTTCCTTCGGCTTAACCGCCTCTGGAACACCAACTTCTTTTTGTAAGAAGTTTTTCTCAACGAACCGGACATCTGTCTCGTCTACGACACCATCTTGATTGATGTCTTGCGGCAAGATAGATGCATCTTTCTTACCGTATACATCGACTACGCTTTGCATATCGCGAATATCAATCAATCTATCACCATTCACGTCCCCTGCAAGACCTTTCAAGGAGGCAAATCTAAAATTTTGTCCACGCTGTTCACCATTCACAGAATATCCAGGAATAAACTTCTTCATTGCTTTTAGATGCCCTGGAACCTCGGCAACAACTGTGAATACTTCATCAGAAACCGGGATACCGTCGATACGGTACTCTCCTCTTTCATTCATGGTTCCCTTATATTTTTTACCGCTTGGAGACAGCGCATATACTTTTGCACCGATTTTTGTATAATCTCCTGGTTTCAAATAACCACCTTCTGTCAAAAAGGCTTCCGGTCCAATATAGCCTGTCACACTCGAATGCTTCGTAATAATGTTTAAATTTTCCGTGTTGTAAAAAGGAATGGCAGTAGCTGCTGTTTGTCCGGCTTTCATATAAGATGCCTTCTTTACATCCATAAAGATATCGCCAAAATACCATTCATCATGTACTGCTTTGAACGTGACATCAAGGAAAGGCAGATCCCCGTCCATACCGCTGAATGCATTCCCTGTCATAGATGCACCAACTTTCACCGTACTAAAGTAATCTCCTTCCGTAACCACAGGCTCTTGCAGCGATATCTCCAAGCCATTTTCCTTCGCGTACTCGTTTGCCGCATTGTTCAGTTTTACATTCTCAAACTTGAACAGCTCTTTCATGAACTCGACCTGGAATTCTCCAGATACAAGCTGCTTTACATTATTCAGGCTTAGTGTCATTGTTACAGTATCACCGACTTTTACGTCTTCCTTATCGTAACTAGAAGTCGTATACTCTGTACCTTCTTTCATGAAGATATAGTTTTGTCTACCAACTGCTGTTGCCATATCAAACGTAGCCAACTTCAAATTTAAAGGTTTTGTTGCAATATCGCTTTCCTCAATACCGAATTTCACATCTCCGTTTGCTTGTATCGGGAAGAATCCAGTTATGAATCCAGAGTTTGCATAGTAAGCCATTTTGTTGGATGATTGATCATAGTTTAAGCCTTTTGATTGCAATACATCTACTGTGGAATCTTTCGCTGTTCCATGCAGCCATACCGCTTTTTGTCCATCCTCTACTGTAAACATGGAGTCATTGACCTCGATTACACCCGGTTTTTTATCGATGCTCACTTCAGGTGCTGTATTATCTACGATCATCGGGTTGCCTACCACATATGATTTTCCTTCCTTATCATGCCCGATCATTTCAATTGTATAGTCTCCTTCTGGAAGTTTCACAGGGACGTCTCCGATTGGCTTGGCAGGATTATTTGTAAATGGATAGACATAGCTATTGAACATTGTGCCAAGATACTCTCTATCTGTTATCAGATTGCTGCCATCTATCGTTCCTGTCAATCCTACGGCTTTCCCCGATTTGCTATCCTTAACAACTATATCGATTGTTTTCATTGGACTGTTCAACTTCAAGAATCCCCAGATGAATGGATCCAAGTACTGCCAGAAAGGTGTATTATTTGTCACTGATGGTCGATGCGTTTTCACATAGGCAAATCCCTTTTCCGTCACCATGACAGCGAACGGAATTTGATACGTTTCGGCCGGATTGTTCGCATTCGTTACATGAATATATCCTTCATATCTGCCTGCCGCTGCGCTAGCAGGAATCGTAATTTTCGGCTGCATCTCCTGTGATTGTCCGCTTGCTACTGTAAGAGATGCAGGTACCTCAACTTGTACACCATTCTTCACTGCATCTTGAATACCTGTACGTTCGCCGTGATACTCTACTTCCACTTTAAAGGATTTTTCTTCCTTACTATGGTTTTGAACACCCACTTTTTTGCTCACTTCAATTGGTTTATCACCTTGCTTATAATGTCTGCCAAATACGATAGAGCCCGTTTGTTCATCAATTTCGACAACATTTCCGTTCTCTACATTTTCTGTTTTGTCTAATACTTTAATAGATGTGTCTGTGTGAACAGCTTGATACGCATCGATGCGCCCTGCACCCGCTTCGTATACGGAATAGTCCCCGTTCAAATCATCCGATGTATTCATAAGAGCTGCTTTTACATCGAAAGGAGTGTATTCTGGATGCTCCTGCAAAATCAATGCTGCTGCTCCTGCCACGTGAGGACTCGCCATCGACGTACCAGACAAACGTACGTAGGCATTGCTGTAATTTACGCCATCCTGCGGATCATTGATGTATTCCGGTGCAGTAGAGAAAACTGACACACCAGGAGCAACTACATCCGGCTTAATATCATAATTTCCGTTTACCGGTCCACGTGAGCTGAAATCAGCTAAGTGATCGCCTTCCGTTTTTGTATTGCTCAGCGTTTCAAATTGGAAAGATGCTTCGCCTAGCGCCTTTAATCGTTCACCATCTGCTTTTGACAGGCGGAAGGATGGAATATATCCCACACCCTCACCTAAGTAGGCAGGTATTTGTCCGTCGACATTGTTATACACGATAACAGCTTTCGCTCCGGCTTTTTTTGCATTTTTGATTTTTTCATCAAACGTAAGTTCCCCGCGCTGAATTAATGCAATTTTTCCGCCCAAATCTTTCCCCGCAAAATCAGCTTCTTTCCCAAGTCCCGCAAATACAATTGGGAAGGATTGTCCTTGTAAACCTTCTAACTTATCAGGAAAATCTTTGCCTAATAGCTGCATATTTTCAAATTTTTCATTGGATGCACTCCCGCTGAATGTAGGGATAGACATGGAAGCATCACTTGCCCCTACTGAAATACCAAGAGCTGCCGTTCCTGGGGAACCGAGAGTTTTTTCGTTTGGTCCAGCGTTACCCGCGGCAACAACTGTCACCACCCCTGAAAGCATAGCGTTATTTGTTGCGACAGAAGTAGCATATAACGGATCATTAGTCTGCGCACCTAGCGACATATTGATGACGTCCATACCATCTTCAATCGCTTTATCGATTCCAGCAAGGATTCCTTCTGTATATCCTCCGCCCCAAGGTCCCAACACTCTGTAAGCATATAAATCTACTTCAGGTGCCACACCTTTCACAGCATAATCCGCATTGTTTTTCTTTTGAGCTGCAATCGTTCCTGCCACATGTGTACCATGATTTGTGTAATACACATAGCCGGGCTCTTCTGGCTTACCAGCTTTTATCCAATCTTCGTACGTTGTTTCCATCGGATCTGCATCGTTATCTACAAAATCATATCCACCTTTATAAGCATCTTTTAAGTCAGGATGGTTATAGTCAACACCTGTATCAAGAACGCCGACTTTAATTCCTTTACCCATAATGTTTTCTGCATGAAGCTTGTCCACACCAATTTGCGGGATGCTGTCCGCCATTTTTGGCTGGATTTCTTTTTGTTTTTCTACCGGAGGTTCCACTTTTACCTCATAATCTTTATAGACACGTTTTACGACTCCAGATTGTAGTAAATCTTGCACTGCCACACCAGGTAAAGTCATGGCTACGCCGTTGATCGCATTTTTATATTCGTGCGTGATTTTTACTTTTTGCGTATCGTACGTGCCGGCATCTTTTTTCGATTTCAAAGATTCGACGTGTTGTTTGAACACTTTATGTTCCTCATCCACTTTTGCGCTGGCAGCAGAAGAAGATATTTTCTTTCCTTTCGCCGCTTGTTTCATCACTTCAATTTTCGCTGGTGCCTGATTGAATTCCACGATAACTTTGACTAATTCAGGACTATTAGAATCAATATCAGGAGAAATTGTAAAGTTAGGATTTATATCTAATTGCTCTAAAGCCTTTCTTTGATCTGCCGACAGGTTCGTCAAGACTTTCTCTACATTATCAACTGGATTCAATTTAACCGGACTTTCTGCCAATACGTTATACGGAATACCCTGTGACAATAGCATGCCTACAGCTAACGTTCCTATAAGAAGCTTCCCTTTTTTTCTTCTCTTCATAGCGCATCCTCTTTTCTTCATATAATTGTTTTACAAACAATCCGTGAAACTAGTAAACTAAGATGCCATTCTGAAAATCAAACAAAAGAAGTAATCTTTAAAGCTATTGATCTTACTTTTTGTAAAAATATAGTAGATAAAATCTATCATTAGATTAAGTGAGCAATCACTAGTGGGGGATGAAGAAAATCCCCCACTAATAGAAGTTTCACTGTATTACTTTGATTTCGGCTCTAAACCGATCTGACGCAGGAAGTCTGCTAATCCTTTTTTACCGATTTTTCCCTTCGGCTTAACCGCTTCTGGGACACCGACTTCTTTTTGCAAGAAGTTTTTCTCAATGAAGCGGACATCTGTCTCGTCCACGACACCGTCTTGATTGATGTCTTGCGGCACAATAGATGCATCCTTCTTACCGTATACATCGACTACACTTTGCATATCGCGAATATCAATTAATCTATCACCATTCACGTCTCCTGCAAGATTTTTAACACCTAATCGAACATATTGCCCGCGCATCTCGCCGTTTACAGAATAACCAGGAATGAATTTCTTCATCGCTTTGAGATGTCCCGGAACCTCAATAACAACTGTGTGTGCTTCAGTAGAAGCTGGGATACCATTAATTTTATAGTAACCTTTACTATCAATTGTTCCCTTATATTTTTTACCTTTTGGGGACATCACATATACTTGGGCACCGATTTTTGAATAATCTACTCCCTTTTTCAAATACTGAGAGTTCTCAGGCCCAGTCAAAAATGCTTGCGGCCCGATAGAACCTTGTACACTCGAATTCGTTAGAATAAGGTTAAAATTTTGCGTGTTGTAAAAGGGAATTGCAGTGGCTGCTGTTTGCCCCGCTTTCATATAAGACCCCTGCTTGACATCAAATCTGATAACATTATCGAAATATGCATCACTTACTACTTTGAATGTGACATCAAGGAAAGGCATATCTCCGTCCAGACCGTTGAATGCATTCCCTTTCATAGATGCACCGACTTTCACTGTATTAGTGTGAGTTCCTTCTATCACGACAGATTCTTCCAGCGATACCTCCAAGCCCTTTTCCTTCGCATACTGATTTACCGCATTGTTCAGTTTCACGTTCTCAAACTTGAACAGATCATTCATAAATTCGACTTGGAATTCTCCGGATACAAGCTGCTTTACATTATTGAGGCTGAGTGTCATCGTAACTGTATCGTTAATTTTCACATCTTTCTTATCGTAACTAGAAGTCGTATATTCCGTACCTTCTTTTACAAAGAAATAGTTTTGTTTTTCCATTGCCGTTGCCTTATCAAACGTAGTCAAAACCAAATTTAAAGGTCCTTTTGCAATATCACTTGCCTCAATTCCGAATTTTACATCTCCATTCGCTTGGATTGGGAAGTATCCATCTATGAATCCAGAGTTTGCAGAGTAACCCATTGTGTTGGAAGATTGATCAATATTCAATCCTTTGGATTTTAATAGATCCACTGTTGCATCCTTAGCTGTTCCATGCAGCCATACTGCTTTTTGTCCATCCTCTTCCGTAAACATGGAGTCATTAATCTCAATCACACCTGGTTTCTTGTCCATGTTCACTTCTGGTGCTGTATTGTCCACAATAAGCGGATTGTCTACAACATATGATCCCCCTTCCTCATCGTGTGCAATCAGTTCCAGTATATAATCGCCTGCCGGAAGCTTTATAGGAAGATCACCAATCGGCTTGGAAGAATCATTTGTAAATGGATAGACAGTACCGCTAAATGCATTCATAAGAAAAGTTTCTCTGTCTATCATTAATCTGCTAGCGTCCGCTGTTCCTACAAAACCTACAGCTTTTCCTGTTTTACTATCCTTAACAACTACATCAATTGTTTTCATCGGGCTATTCAACTTCATGTTGACATGAACAAACGGGTACATATATTGCCAGAAAGGCGTCGTATTCGTCACGGATGGACTGCTCGTTTTCGCATATTCAAATCCTTTTTCCGTCACCATGACAGCGAATGGGATTTGATATGTTTCAGCCGGATTGTTCGCATTCGTTACATGAATATATCCTTCGTATCTGCCTTTCGCTGCGCTAGCAGGAATCGTAATTTTCGGCTGCAGCTCCTGTGATTTTCCGCTGGCTACTGTAAGAGATGCAGGCACCTCAACTTGTATACCGTTCTTTACTGCATCTTGAATGCCTGTACGCTCACCATGATACTCCACTTCTACTTTAAATAATTTTTCTTCCTTGCCGTTGTTTTGGACATTTACTTTTTTGCTTGCTTCAATTGGCTTATCACCTTGTTTAACATGTCTGCCGAACACGATGGAGCCTGTTTGTTCGTCAATTTCGACAACTTTTCCGTTCTCGACATTTTGTGTTTTATCTAATACTTTGATAGATGTATCCGTATGAACAGCTTGATACGCATCGATACGACCTGCGCCCACTTCGTATACAGAATTCTGGCCATTCAAATCATCGGATGTATTCATAAGAGCCGCTTTTACATCGAAAGGAGTATAATTTGGATGCTGTTGCAACATCAATGCCGCTGTACCCGCTACGTGAGGGCTCGCCATAGAAGTACCAGACAAGCGTACATATGCATTGCCGTAATTCGTACCTTCCTGCGGATCGTTAATATATTCCGGTGCAGTAGAGAAAATAGACACACCCGGAGCGACTACATCTGGCTTAATATCATAATTTCCGTTTACCGGCCCACGGGAGCTGAAATCAGCTAAGTGGTCACCTTCCGTTTTTGTATTGCTCAGCGTTTCGAATTTGAAAGATACTTCACCTAGCGCCTTTAACCGTTCGCCATCTGCTTTTGACAGACGGAAAGATGGAATAAGACCTACACCCTCGCCTAAGTAAGCAGATATTTGCCCGTCAGTATTGTTATACACGATAACCGCTTTCGCCCCGGCTTTTTTAGCATTTTTAATTTTTTCATCAAACGTAATTTCCCCGCGCTGAATCAGCGCAATTTTCCCGTTCAAATCTTTTCCTGTAAAATCAGCTTGCTTACCAAGTCCCGCAAATACAATCGGTAACGATTGTCCTTGCAATTCTTCTAACTTATCAGGAAAATCTTTACCTAATAACTGCATATTTTCAAACTTTTCATTCGCTACACTTGCAGTGAATGTAGGAATGGACATAGAAACATCACTCGCCCCAACCGAAATACCTAGAGCTGCCGTTCCCGGGGAACCGAGCGTTTTTTCGTTTGGTCCAGCGTTACCTGCGGCAACAACTGTCACCACCCCTGAAAGCATGGCGTTATTTGTCGCGACAGAAGTAGCATATAACGGATCATTCGTTTGCGCACCAAGCGACATGTTGATGACATCCATACCATCTGCAATCGCTTTATCTATTCCCGCAAGGATTCCCGCTGTATTTCCTCCGCCCCAGGGACCTAATACTCTATAAGAATATAAATCTACTTCAGGTGCTACACCTTTCACCGCATAATCCGCATTGTTTTTCTTTTGGGCTGCAATCGTTCCTGCTACATGTGTACCATGGTTTGTATAGTACACTAAGCCTGGATATTCCGGCTTACCAGCTTTTATCCAATCCTCGTACGTTGTTTCCATCGGATCTGCATCGTTATCTACAAAATCATATCCGCCTTTATAAGCATCTTTTAAATCTGGATGATTATAGTCCACACCTGTATCAAGAACGCCGACTTTAATCCCTTTACCCATAATGTTTTCTGCGTGAAGCTTGTCCACACCAATTTGCGGAATACTGTCCGCCATTTTTGGCTGGATCTCTTTTTGTGTTTCTTTTTGTTTTTCTACTGGAGGTTCCACTTTTACCTCGTAATCTTTAAAGACACGGTTTACTACTCCAGATTGGATCAACTCCTGCACAGCCACACCAGGTAAAGTCATCGCTACACCGTTGATTGCATTCTTATATTCGCGTGTGATTTCCACTTTTTTCGTATCGTAAGTGCCGGCATCTTTCTTCGATTTTAAAGATTCGACATGTTGCTTAAACACTTTATGTTCTTCATCTACTTTTGCTTGCGCAGTAGTAGCAGCTATTTTCTTCCCTTTCGCCGCTTGTTTCATCACTTCAATTTTTGCTGGAGCTTGATTGAATTCCACGATAACGTTAACTAATTTAGGACTATTTGTATCAATATCAGGTGAAATCGTAAAATTAGGACTTACATCTAACTGTTCCAACGCTTTTCTTTGTTCTGCAGACAGATTCGTCAACACCTGTTCCGCATTATCAACTGGCTTCAGTTCAGCCGGACTTTCTGCCAATACGTTATACGGAACACCCTGTGACAATAGCATACCAGCCACTAACGTTCCTGTAAGAACCCTCCCAAATTTCCCTCGCTTCATACAAGTTCCCCCATCTAAATTTATTTGTATCTGTAGCCATTGCATAACATACATTTACGAAACTATTAGACTACGATTCTACTTCCTTATCTTAATAAATTTTTACTTTTCCGAAAATTATCAAAAAGGAATATTTTTTATCGTTATTAGTTCTATACCGTATAGTACAAAAGAACTACCCCGTGCCTTATTATTTTGAGTAAAATAATAAAACATAGAGTAGTTCTTTTAAATCATTTTATTTAAGAAAATGGAACAAGCTGATTTCGAACGGCATATATGACTGCTTGTGAACGGCTTTTCACATTTAGTTTTCTGAAAATCTTATTAATGTGGATTTTAACTGTCTTGTCACTAATATATAGAGCTTCAGCAATTTCCTTATTGCTAAGACCTTTGACCAATTCAAATAGTATTTCTTTTTCACGCTCTGTTAATTCATTTTCATTTGATTCTGATTTCGTTTGCTGATGATATGTAATCAACTTTTTAGTCATACGCGGATGAATCACAGAATCTCCTTGTAATACCATTCTGATTGCCGCCACTACCTGCTCGGATGATGAATCCTTCAGTAAATAACCGTCTGCACCTGCCCGAAGAGCAGCCATCAAGTATTCATCATGTTCATACATAGTTAATACGAGAACACGGCAGTTCGGATACTGACCTTTCACGAGTGATGTAGCCTCAATACCGTTTTTTCCTGGTAAATTAATATCCATTAAGATACAATCAGGCCTACACTCTTCCACTTTCTTTACTACCTCATCCCCGGAAACAGCTTCTCCAACTACTCGCATATCAGATTCGAGTTCCAATATACTTCGAATTCCATCACGCAAAACAGTATGATCATCCACTACTAATATTCGAATCATGATACCCCTCCCCCATCTCTGAATCTGGAATTAACAATGTGATTTCTGTACCTTTTCCCGCTGAACTATCAATCTGAAGGACAGCCCCTAGCTGCTCAGCTTGTTCATTCATATGTAATATACCATAATGCGGCTCATGCTTTGCTTTAATCATAGATTCAAAAAGAGAAAAACCAATTCCATTATCCTTTACCTTCAAAAGTACATGTTCCCGTTGATAGCTTAGTAAGATGTCAACTTCATCTGCCTTTGCATGCTTTATAATGTTCTGCAAGCTCTCCTGCAAAGTATCGAATATCACTCGTTCTTTCGTAAAACTAAGTTTTCGAGAACGACCTCTTTCATGATATGTAATGGCTAGGCCATATTCTTGTTTTAAGGATTTAACTTTATTTGTAATTGCTTGTTTTAGTCCTAATCTTTGTGTTGGATATGGCTTTAAAGCATAAATAGAATAACGAACTTCACTTAAACTCTTCCGTAATTTTTTTATGCTTGTATCTACCACTTGCTGCATGTCCTTTGGTCGATCTGCATACTTTTTCTGAGCTGACTCCATCTGAAATATCACTCCGGCCAATGCTTGTGCGATTCCATCGTGGATTTCACGAGCAATTCGATTTCTTTCTTCTAAAATCGTTCTTTTTTCCTGTTCAGAGACGAGTGTCCGCGTTTTAAGCAAGCTGCCTAATTGATTGGCAAACGTAGCTAAAGTCTGTACATCTTCAGTAATAAAACTCGCACTTCTGCTTTTCCCTGCCACAAACATTCCAACTAATTCATGATTTACCTTAAGAGGTAAATATACGAGAGAGCGCATCGTATTTTCAAACACTTCATCTCCCGGAGCCATACCTGTTTTCCAATCAGTAACAACAACAGTTTCGGATATCGCTTCAAACTCCTTATACAGATCAGAATAATCAGAAACATTATGACGCACTTTTCCATCCTTTAATAGAAGTGTCCAGCTCTCTTCATCTTTTGCCCATAAAACATATGCCTGTATTCCTAAGAATCCTTTCAATGATTGTTTCATCTGCTGTAAGTTTCCGGCAGATAATCCATGACTTAATTCCGTCGTAATGGAAAAAAGCTTATATAGTCGTTCTTTTTCCACACGTATTTGTCTAACGAAAGAGCTAATGATACAGATTGCCACAAGCGGGAAAAAGAAGAACAGAACCATAATTTCATCCATCACTCCGCGATATCGGTAATCTAAAATATGTATAAGTGAAGAATAAAATAAACAAAAACTCAAACTCAAGAGTACTAATATATTCTTTTTGCGCCATTCTTCTAGCGGATATGGCTGAGGAAGAAGTATGATTAAAAGATCGTAAAACAAACTGTTAAAAAGGCAAAGAAACGTGCTGAATAAAAACAAGCTTATGAATTTTTCATATAAAACTGAGAGGTTCATCCCAGAAATAAAAAGGGAGAAACATTCACTGGAAAGCCATTCTGCTAATACGATACTAAGAGCAAGTTGCGCACAATTAAATACTGTCCTTTGCATAGGTAAGCGGCGGAGCAAATGGATACATAACATCGCAAACATACAAGAAACAACAGTTATATGTATTCCAAACTGCCAATTCATTGTATAAATAAGCGTAAGACTGAGTGTGATTCCCCCTCTCCAAATACGGATAGGAAAATACTCAGTAATTCCCATAAACATAATTAACAACAAAAGCAGTATAAGATGAGAAGGCATTTCACTTAAAAATAAGGAAATGATAACAGTAATTAAACCGAGAAAAGAAATAGAATAAATATAAAAACTAGCTACTTGTTCTCTCATAGAAGTAAAATCTATCTTTTTCAAAACGATCCCTCCCTCAAAACATCTATTTTCATCATTATCTAATAAAAAACCGGCACTGGCAAAATGAGAAGGTCCCCATTAGCCAATCACCGGCTGGCGCTGTCCCTTAGAGGGGGTGGCACACTATTAGTATAAAGCAGGTCTCTCTATTCTACCATCCATCAAATGTTATAATTGTAAATATATTCTAACCTAATCATATAGAACTAAAGATGTATATGATTCGATTTCATCATTGTTTTTTTTCCAGTAGAAGATCATACTTTGAATCCAATTTCTTCATATATTTTCAGTCATTCACTTTTTATTCTGTAATTGGCTATATTCTTCTTTTGTATTCACATTAAGAAATAACCCCTTCGGCAGCTCTAATTCTTCTGCCGTCACATACTGAGTATTACACTGAGATAATAGCCCCTGCATACTTCTTTTACCTTCTTTTAATAACTGCTCTATCTTTTCTTTTGCTCGGTAGTGATACAATGCTAAAAGTGGCTGTTTCCGCCCTTCCACCAATGGAACAATCGCTTCATACGCTTCATACGCTTCATCTACTCGTTCGATACATGTCATCGCCCACTCTTTCGAAACATTTGGTGTGTCGCACGGTGCAACGATATACCAATCTGCATCTACAAATTCCATGCCTGTTAACAAACCAGCAAGTGGACCGTTTCCTTTATATAGCGCAATATCTTCTACAACTGGTACATGCAATATATGCGAGAGATCATTCGTAATCGCTGGATGACTGATTACAACAATGTCTGTTACAACTTCTTTCAATGCCTCTATACTATGCTCAATAAATGTTTTCCCGCGCCAAGTTGCCAATGCTTTTGGCTCTCCAAAACGGCTAGACTGTCCGCCGGCTAATACAATTCCTGCAATTTTCATTGGCGGTGCAGCTCAAATGTAATGTGCCCAAGCTCAGGTAAAATCAATTTATTCATCGCAAGGCGAACCGCTCCGCTAGAACCTGGCATTGAAAAGACAACCTTCCTTCCAATAGTACCGCCAATTGCTCGGCTTAACATCGCAGCGCTTCCGATATCCTCTAAATAACTAATCATGCGAAACAGTTCACCAAATCCAATGATTTCCTTATCTAACAATGCCGAAACTGCTTCAATCGTCACATCACGCTTCGTAATACCTGTTCCACCATTTGTTAAGATAACGTCAACATCTTCTTGATGATATCCACTTAATACAGCCTGTCTAATCTCTTCTTTATCATCTTTTATAATTTCATAAGCCGTTACTGTATGTCCTGCTTCTACTAATAATTCTTTTAATAACTTCCCGCTCTTATCTGTCTCTTCTGTACGTGTATCAGAGACCGTAATAATTTTACAGCGCACTTCTTTCGGCGCTTGTTTTTTATGTTCTGTTACGCTCATTTTTATTCTCCCCCTTTTTATAACTACTCATTATTTTATCATATCGGATAGAAGCTCTATCAAATATGAAGTACATCACATTTACGTAATATATGTAGTGAATGACTAAAACATCGTGATACAATATAAGTATATATAACCATAAAAAGGAAGGTGTATTCATGGAACATTATCAAAAACTCACAACTGTATTTATCCTTCTATTCGCCGCTTCTATTAGCGCTGGTATGGCTTTAAAAGATGTTGTCCCATACTCAGCAATCGGTGGTTGGGGATTTGGGACACTCTTCTTACTTTGCAGTGCATTTTATGCTGGAAAAGCGCGTCAGAAGAAAGGAGAATGACGATTGTTCCGTAAAAAACCTACACTTTGTAAGTCATGCGGTAACGAAATAAAAACATATGAAAAAGCATGGGTTCATATGCCGTTCCCTCCAAGCGGGATGACAAATATGAAAAAATATATTGAACTTGAAGCTGAAGTGTATTGTAGTTCCTGTGCTGGAGTGTGTGAGAAACAACATAACGAGGTGAAATAAGGGGGTATACCAAATTGTTCGAATCTAGTCGAGTTCGGTTACGAAAGTTTTCAGAAGACGATATTCCAACTTATTATCACTGGCGTAATGACATGGACGTTATGAATACTACAAGTCTTAACCTTGATACATATTCATTTCAGGAAACTGAACAATTTTGTAGACAAATTATTCACTCTTCAAATTCTAAAAGCTACATCATCGAACAAAAGAATAGCAGTCTCCCTATTGGCCTCACTTCTTTAATTAACATCGATCCACCTAATCGAAACGCAGAATGTATTATTGATATCGGACGGAAAGAGTATTGGGGACAAGGCTATGGAAAAGAGGCACTAACTGTATTGTTAGACTATGCATTTTTAGAATTAAACTTACATCGTGTATCCTTACGTGTATTTTCATTTCATGATAAGGCGATACACCTTTATAAAAAACTTGGATTCCAACACGAAGGTACATGTAAAGAAGCTGTATTTCGAAATGGGAAATGGCATGATATTGAGCTTTTCGCCTTACTACAGCCAAATTACAAATAAAAAAGCTTTGCGCCTTCGCGCAAAGCTTTTTCTTCTTATATTATAGACCAGCTTGCTCTTTTAAAGCTGCTGCTTTGTCTGTACGTTCCCATGTAAGGTCTACATCAGTACGTCCGAAGTGTCCGTAAGCTGCTGTTTGTTTGTAAATTGGGCGACGTAAGTCTAACATTTTGATAATGCCAGCTGGGCGAAGATCGAAGTTGCTACGAACTAGTTCTACTAGTACTTCTTCAGATACTTTACCAGTGCCGAATGTATCAACTGAAATTGATACTGGTTGTGCTACACCGATTGCGTATGCAAGTTGTACTTCTGCTTTGTCAGCAAGGCCAGCTGCTACGATGTTTTTCGCAACATAACGAGCTGCATATGCTGCAGAACGGTCAACTTTTGTTGCATCTTTACCAGAGAATGCACCGCCGCCGTGACGAGCGTATCCGCCGTAAGTATCAACGATGATCTTACGTCCTGTTAAACCAGCATCCCCTTGTGGTCCACCGATTACGAAGCGGCCAGTTGGGTTAATGAAGAATTTTGTTTCCTCGTCCATTAATTCTGCTGGAACTACAGCTTTAATTACATGCTCTTTTAAGTCACGATCGATTTGTTCCCACGTAGCTTCTGGATGATGCTGCGTTGAAATTACAATTGTATCGATGCGTACTGGTTTACCATTTTCATCATACTCAACTGTAACTTGCGTTTTACCGTCTGGACGTAAATATTCTAATGTTTCATCTTTACGAACTTCCGTTAAACGGCGAGCTAATTTGTGAGCAAGTGAGATTGGAAGTGGCATTAATTCTTTTGTTTCATTACATGCAAAACCAAACATTAAACCTTGGTCTCCTGCACCAATTGCCTCAATCTCAGCGTCAGTCATTTGACCTTCACGCGCTTCTAACGCTTGGTCAACACCCATAGCGATGTCAGCAGATTGCTCATCGATAGATGTTAAAACTGCACAAGTTTCTGCATCGAATCCGTATTTTGCACGAGTGTAACCAATGCCTTGGATTGTTTCACGAACGATTTTTGGAATATCTACATAAGTAGAAGTCGTAATTTCCCCCGCTACCAATACTAAACCAGTTGTTACTGTTGTTTCACAAGCTACACGTGCGTTTGCGTCTTTTGCTAAGATCGCATCTAAAATTGAATCAGAAATTTGGTCACAAATTTTATCTGGATGTCCTTCAGTTACAGACTCAGATGTGAACAGATGACGTTGTTTTGTCATGTGGTAAACCTCCCTACAGTAATTGTATATATTGTACGGAACTCATCCTTAATTTGCCACAAACTGCGACATTCATTTATTCTCCCACACAAGCATAAAGAAAAACCTTTCCTATTTATAGAGAAAAGGTTTAATTTGCTACTTGCATACTGCTTTTTGCCCTTCGCTCTTATCGTTCGAGACCTTTCGCCTCGCACAGGTTTTAGCACCTATTCACTTGTTTTTACCAGTACAAGTGAGGTTGCCGGGCTTCATCGGGCCTGTCCCTCCGCCAGCTCGGGATAAGAGAGTATCCGTCCCAACCTATACTAAAGAAATGATATTCATTTGTCAATTAATATTCACATATTCCTACAAGTTTTTCGTATTATTTGTCGAACGAAATATTAATAGGAAAATAATACATTCACACAAACAAAAATAAATAAATAGTATACATTATTTATATGATTGTGTTATACTCTTGATGGGGATTACGAGAAACATTTCATTAAAATGAAAAGGATGGTATATAAATATGAGTACTGTGAATGTCCAAATTGGATTACACGAATTACTGAACGGAAGCAATGCACAGGTTCAACTAAGTGTTCCACAACTAGTGGAAAAAGTACTAATGAGAAATGAAGGGAAATTAACTTCTACTGGTGCCGTCTCTGCTTCTACAGGAAAGTATACAGGACGTTCTCCTAAAGATAAATTCATTGTGAAAGAAGCATCGGTTGCTGATAAGATCGCTTGGGGATCTGTAAACCAACCGATTTCTGAAGAACATTTTAATAAATTATATACAAAAGTATTAGAATACTTAAAGGAAAAAGAAGAATTATTCGTATTTAAAGGATTCGCTGGTGCTGATCACAACTATCGTCTCCCATTACAAGTTATTAACGAATATGCATGGCACAATTTATTTGTACATCAATTATTTATTCGTCCAACTGAAGAAGAATTAGTAAATCATGAATCTGAATTCACAATTGTTTCTGCACCAAGCTTTAAAGCAGATCCAGAGATTGACGGCACAAACTCTGAAGCATTTATCATGGTTTCATTTGAAAAACGCATCGTATTAATCGGTGGTACGGAATACGCTGGAGAAATGAAAAAATCAATCTTCTCTATCATGAACTTCTTACTTCCAGAACAAGATATTTTATCTATGCACTGCTCGGCAAACGTAGGTGAAGAAGGCGATGTTGCTTTATTCTTCGGTTTATCTGGAACAGGTAAAACAACACTATCCGCTGATCCACACCGCAAATTAATCGGTGATGATGAGCATGGCTGGTCTGATAATGGCGTATTCAATATTGAAGGCGGTTGCTATGCAAAATGTATTAACTTGTCTCGTGAAAAAGAACCACAAATCTTTGATGCAATTACATTTGGATCAGTGCTTGAGAACGTTGTAATTGATAATCAAACACGTATTGCAGATTATAATGATACTACATTAACAGAAAATACACGTGCTGCATACCCAATGCATGCAATTGATAATATTGTAGTGCCAAGTGTTGCAGGACATCCAAATACAATTATTTTCTTAACTGCTGATGCATCTGGAGTATTACCTCCAATCAGTAAATTAAATAAAGAGCAAGCTATGTACCATTTCTTAAGCGGTTACACTAGTAAATTAGCTGGAACTGAGCGCGGCGTAACATCTCCGCAAGCAACATTCTCAACTTGCTTCGGTTCTCCATTCTTACCACTTGATGCATCTCGCTATGCTGAAATGCTTGGTGAAAAGATTGAGAAACATGATGCGAAAGTATTCTTAGTAAACACTGGCTGGACTGGCGGCGAATACGGCGTTGGAAAACGTATGAACTTAGGTTACACGCGTGCAATGGTACAATCAGCATTAAATGGCGAGCTTGATAACGCTGAAACAGCGAAACATGACATCTTCGGTCTTGAAGTACCACTTCATGTACCAGGTGTACCTGACGAAGTATTAATGCCTGAACAAACATGGGCTGACAAAGCAGCTTACAAAGCAAAAGCAATCGAACTTGCAAATGAATTCAAAGAAAACTTCAAAAAGTTCGAGAACGTTTCTGAAAGCATTATCAAATTAGGCGGTCCAATCGCTTAATTGAACCTTACTGTTTGAATACCCTTTACTCATATGAATAAGTATGATGTAACCGATAAAAGTCGCGTACTCACCGACAAAACCCATGCGGCTTTATAGGTTACACATACTTACAATAAAAAAGAAGCTTACGTTGATAACGTAAGCTTCTTTCTTTTATTTTTGGGCTACTTCTAATGTGAATTTCACACAACACGAGTTGAACTACAAACCGCCGGGCGCTCTCTTCCACACTAAAAGAAAAAGTTTTATACCAGGAGAATTTTATATATCCACCTTGATTTTCTAACATACAAATTACGGCTTCGAAAATAAAAGTGGATTTCCCTCTCACTTGCTCCTTTTGTTTTCAAACACGGCATGGGGCGAAATAGGGACCTGACCGCGTCTACCCATGGCCAGACGCTCTCTTCCACCCAAAAAGAAAAGGGTTTTCAGCGTTTTCCGTATCTATTTCCTCGCGTCTTTCATGCTATAGTATCCTAAATTAATCACGATCAAGAAATAACCGCCCATAATTCCAACTGCAAACGCCCACATCACCATATGGTGTTCAATTTCATACATAATAATTGCACCTAGTATTGCTGCTGCAAAACGATTAAACATACCAAGTGTTGGTGCTTTACTCTTTTTTACAATACTATCTCCAAGCTTTTCAATACGTCTACCTAAAATCCAAACGCAATACATACTAACAAGTAAACCAATCCCAACACCTAAAAAGTGCGCAGAAAAAGGTGTCATCGCCCACCCTAATAGCATCGCACCTAGCAAATAATACATTTGGATTTTAAATGACCTTAATGACATACTAATCATGCAATTCTCCTTTATCATCTTATTTACATATCATCAGACTTCACCCCGCTATTTGCGGGCAGTAAGTCTCCCACCTCAAAATTCAGCAAAAACAAAGAAGCTAGATAGGGAATCAACTGCCCGTAAAAGCNNCCGATTGGTTCAACTAATAATCAGTGGGGATCAATCCTCCCCACTGATTAAAGTTTCACTTTATCTGTTACATTCAAAAATAAACACTATGCTTATGTTGTTAAAATATTTTTCGGAAATAATATTATACAAGATTTCTAATATGAGAACGGGCGCAATTTATGACTTTTTTTCAAACATTTCTCATAGATTTACAAAAAAGTGATATCAATCTATAAAAATATGGATATGATGTATATATGCTCGCTTTCATTTTTCAACATATAAACCACGGGCTTGGAGACAAAAAGAAACCTCCACTCGTTTTCTCCTTTTGCTTTTTTACTTGGCATGAGGCGAAAAAGAATCTGACCCTCCTATGCATGAGCGGATCCTCTCTTCCACACGAAAAGAAAAAGATTTATACCAAGAGGAAATTTATATATCCACTTTGTTTTTTCAACATACAAATTACGGCTTCGGAAATAAAAGCGGATTCCTCTCTCACTTGCTCCTTTTGTTTTCATATGGCATGAGGCGAAATAGGGACCTGACCGCTTCTATCCATGAGCGGATCCTCTCTTCCACTTAAAAAGAAAGGTTTTCATCAGTTTTTCAATTCACACGCATGTAGTCAGTACACAAGTAAAGGGGGCTTCTAATGATTTATTTTTTACTGGCTCTCATCCACCTCATTATCCCTGCACTTATAGGACTTTCATTATATTGGTATACAACAAAACATAGTATCTTTTATGCTGTCCTTGGTGTCCTTCTCCCTGGCGTTATTCTCATTGCACTGTTTCGCATACCAGTTCTCAATTTAATCCCACTTATTACCGCCATTTTATTCCTAATGTTTCTACCCAAAATAAAAAAATAGGAAAGCAGATCAGCTATGATCTGCTTTCCTATTTTGATATATGTTCTGATGCGATATGATGTGCATCAAGTTTTTCAGACTTTACAAACCATAAACCGAGAAAGATAATACAACCGCCAATCATTTGTTGCAGCGAAATATATTCTTTCGCCCATATCGCGGCAAATACAACCGCAACAAGTGGTGTAATGTACATATATACCATCGTATGTGAAGCACCAATTTTTTGCACTCCAATATACCACATAACTAAACCAAATACCGTTACAAAGAAAATAGAATACAATAACGCAAACCACGTCATTCCTTGTTCAATTGTAAATGGTAACGAAAAAATATGCCAACCACTCAGTATAACAAGTGGAATCGCCCCAACAACTGCCGACCATGCCGTCACACGAAGTGCTGAATACTTCTTAATAAGCGGTCCTGCTAATACAGGATATAGCCCCCAGCATATCGATGTAATAAGTCCAATCCCATTTCCATAAAAAGAACCAGCAAGTGAATGCCCTGCTAATAAAACAAGAGCAGCACCGGTGCAAGCTACGATAGAACCGACTAGCTTTCGCTGAGAAAACCTCTCTTGTTTCAAAAAAACAGCAAACATCGTTGTAAAAATAGGTGAAATAGAAATAAGCAAGGAAGCGTTCGTAGCAGATGTATATTTGATGGTTTCCATAAATAATGTTTGATATAACACGATTCCCACAACACTAACTGCAATGAGCCTCGGTATATCTCTTAATTCCATATGCAATGACTTTTCAATATAAAATGTAAGTAATAATAATAGCGGTGCTGCTGTAATCATACGGAGTGCAGTAAACTCGATTGCTGTAAACTCCTCAAGTCCATATTTTCCAATTGTATAATTAACACCCCAAATTATAACTACACTTAAAAGTAATAATTCAATCCCCCATCTTCTCATATGTATCCCCTCCGCATAACAGATTATACAGAAAATTCAATCATATGTACATTTCATTACATGAAAAATTACATAAGAAAAAGGAGCATCCAATTTGCTCCTTCTTCATAAGTTATACTCGAATATGAAGTTTCATATTTGGGTTATAAAATTGACTTGGACTTTTCAATTGAAAATGTCCTCCTGCTTCATGTAAATCAACTGTCAATTTATCATCCATAAAAACAAGCTTTGTGCGATCCGCAATATACTTCAATCGATTAGATTCAATGTCTACATCACGTTCATCTTTCTCTGATACAGCTACTAAATCAATAATTCCGCTCATCACACAGCCGCATCCTTCATTATCATAAAATAACTTTATAAACTTCGCTTCATTTGGAATCGTATCCATAATCTTTTTATATGCTGCATCTGTTACAGTCACATACATTCAACAGTCCTCCTACCTCTATATAATTCTTATATTGTACCATTCTTTTTATAAATCCCATCCATTTATTGTATACAGAAAATTAAGACTACTATACAATGTATGTGACAAAGTGAAACTTCAATGTGGATATTGTTTTACTTCCGCAGAAGAAATGGTGGTGTTAAATGAGAGGTCGCATACTTTCTTTCATGTTCCTCGTTCTTGTCTGTTTTCTATTAAGCTCATGTAAAAGTACCCCTGAAGATGAATTAAGAAAAACCGTATGGGATCAATTATCTGAACATACGAAAGAAGAACTAAGTGATGGCTGGAAGAATGCTACAATTACAACCGAAACATTGAAAGCTGGAATATCTTCCGTTAAAGATTCCTCTTATATTGGAAAAGAAGTCTATCGTGTTTCATTTCCATCTGATCGTTCTTACGTACTTGGAAATGTAACTGCTTTTGTTGATATGGATACAAAGAAAGTGATTGGATTTGATCTGCGGGATTAATTAAAAAAGAGAGGGCTTCCTTCCCTCTCTTTCCATTCATCAGCGAATCGGCAACATAATTTCGACCGTAGTCCCTACACCAACTTCACTCTCAAATTGTATTTCCCCTTGATGGTCTTCAATAATCTTATATGTAACCATTAGCCCTAAACCAGTTCCATCATCTTTCGTTGTATAAAAAGCCTCGCTCAATTTAGGAATTTTATCTTTCGGTATGCCACATCCCTCATCCTTGATTCGAACTCTCATTGCATCTTTTGATATAACCTCAATCATAACGATTCCACCATCTTGCATAGATTCAATCGCATTTTTTATTACATTTAAAAACACTTGTTTTAAACGTTTTTCATCACAGACTATACTTGGTAGCTCACCTTTATAAACGGTATGTATTTTAATGCCTCGTTCCGAAGCGGGCTGCCCCATAATTCTTACCACGTATGAAAGAATATCTTTTATATTATGACTCCCGCATTCCATTGGTTTAGAATTTCCAAGCTCCACAAGTTCGGTGGAAATGGTGTCAATTCTTTCGATTTCTTGCTCCATAATATCGCAATATATTTTATCCTCGGGATACTTTTTTTGTTGTTCGCTAACAAAACTTTTCAAGAGCGTTAATGGGTTGCGCATTTTAAAGCCAATAACTGTTGCCATCCTTCCAATTACAGCCATCTTCTCTGACTTTTGAAATTCTTTATGCGTCATTTCAATTGTGCGTATATAAGATTGGAATCTCAATAAAACAATCCACATTATAATAGAAAATAAGCTGCACATAACGATTGGAATGAGGACAATAAAAGAATTCGCAACCACTCCCATTAAAGCATACTTTACGATTGTGCCTCCCGTTACTAACCAAAAATAGCGTTTATTCACAAAAAATGGTGCAAAAAGAAAGAAGAATCCCTCTACTATGTTTCCTCCATCAAACTCTAAATCCGTTCCATAATAAATGATAAAATTATGAATGAAATCTAGTATACAGTATCCGATGAAAATAATATATTTCACAGCATACGGATTATGCCTTTTCGCCACATAGATTCCCACAAGGACTAATACAATCATGAGAATATACAACCATATCCCTAAACCTTTTTCTACAATTGAATCCCCATCCAATCCCCCTTGTAGCATAGGTCTAATATAATGAAACGCAATCTCATAAATAAAAAAAGTTGCAAAAAATAAACTTAAAAACAGCTTTAATGTTCGAATCTCTTCCCTAGTTAATCTATACACACCGTTCATTGCATAACTCCTCTATTCACAACAGGCATACTTCACCCGTCTTGCCTTCTATATCAATTCATTTTAATTTTCCGGCATATACCTATGAAAACAAAAGGAAATACCCACTCATTTTCCCCCTTTGTTTTCACTTAGCATGAGGCTGACCGTTTCTATGTATGGTCGGATTCTCTCCCACCTAAAAAAAGGGCTTATGTCGTTTTTTGTTCTTATACAGGTAAAATAATATCTACTTTCGTTCCTATGTTTCTTTTACTTGTAATATGTATTTCCCCATTATGTTCTTCAATAATTTTACAAGCAATAGTAAGACCCAAACCTATACCATTTTTCTTTGTCGTATAAAAAGCCTCTGTTATACGCTTTAAATTCTCTTCCTGTACACCGCATCCATCATCTATAATCCTTATGATTACACCATCTTCGTTTCTTTTCTCTATATGTATCTGAAGTGTTCCGCCATACTCCATCGCTTCAATTGCGTTCTTTATTATGTATAGAAATACTCCTTTTAATTTACGATGATCACAATCTATTTTTATTTGATCAGGTGCAACATCATAAGTGAGATACAGCTGTTTCTTGTTGATTTCTGTACTCATTTCTTTCAGCGCCTTTGATACAATTTCTTCTATTAAATAACTATTATAAGTAGAAGACTTACAAGTTGCGATTACCATCAATTCACTTATCATATTGTTTATATGTTCAATTTCCTCAATCATCTGTTCATACACTTTATCATCTGCATATTTCTCTTTCTGCAATTGTGTAAACCCTTTTAATGATGAAAGTGGATTTTTAATTTCATGTCCAACAGATGCTGCCACTTTCCCAATAACTGCAAGCTTGTCAGACTCTCGCTTTTCTATCATTATCTTGTTTATAGTAGAAAGGTACTGTAAAAATCGATTCAGCAACAGGTAGGTTATAAATAATAACAGACTATACATAACCAACGGCATAAATGCTCCTCTTTCTCCTAAAAGTAAAAATACACTATATTTCCCCATAATAATGAAAAATAAAGATAGTAAATATTGTTTACTCATAAAAATAGGCGCAAATAAAATAAAAACAAATTCAAGTGTATTTCCATCATCAAATGCTACTTGATTATGAATCGCATACCAGTACAAATTAAAACATTCCGCGCACATATAAGCTAGCAAATATACATACTTAATAAGATATAACCGTTCCTTTTTTATCAAATATATACTGCATGCGATTAAACAAACTGCATACAAAAATTTTAGAATTTGAGCATCTAATCTTATTAATGACATAGAATTTCCAAGCATAATAGAATGTACCATTTCATATATAATCCATACAATATTCAATGCCCATAAAAAGAGTACTGCACTTTTCTTTTCTTCTTGAAATGAAATAAAATTCCTATCCACTTTAACACTTCCCCAAAAAACATATACTTTCTCATGCTAATTCCCACCTCTTATTATAATAAATAACAAGAGTGTTCGAACAAAATAATATCGAATTATGTTGAAAAATTTCACAGTTTAACAATTCACATAATTTTCAATAATTCATCATTTAAAGCGCTTTTATGTGTTATATACTTAGCTTGTCAGGTTAAAGTAGAACTCCCCGGTTCTTTATGTTTGAGCTGTTTTGTCTAGTTATACCCCCGTTATTAAATATAAGTAAAAAAGAACTTGTAGTGTATCTACAAGTTCTTTTTTTGTTACAGTTCTGCTACTATCCCAACATGAATGAGAAGTAAGACCTACATCTCTAGATTCCGAAAAAAATGAGAAAGATGGGAGGACTAACTGCCTGCCCCCCTCACTGATTAAAGTTTCACCTTATACTATGAAACAGACCAAATTATTGATTCACGGCCTTTTCTACAAGCGCAGCATATGCTTCAGCACCTGCTTTTGTTAAATGTACGCCATCTGGTTCAAAATATGCTTTATTTCCAGCACTTGCTGAATACCAATCTACTAATGTCACATTTTCGTAAGCATCTGCTACTTCTTTTAATTTCTCATTCACTACTGATTCCCAAGGACGTGGCACCCTCGTATTGACTAATATGATTTTCCGGTCATTTCCAATCAATTGTACTAATGATACTAATTGATCCTTTGTAAATGCTCCATTTGTCCCTAATCCAATAATGACATGGTTTCCTAACTCTCCCTGATTCTTTAACTGTTCCACTGCAGGAATTGCCTTGGACAATTGTCGACCAATCTTTGCATCAATCTTAATATTAGGAAATGCATTTTTTAAATATGGGGTGATATCAATCATAATAGAATCACCTACAGCTGTAACTGTTTGCTCGTTATTCTTATGTACAGCAGCCTCTTGTTCTTTATTTTGAGGTAGTTCCTCAGCAGTTTTTTCCCTAATTGCCACTGGATGTTTCGGCTCTTCTTTCTGTTCCTTTTGCAGAACCTCACCCTTATCTGTTTGTGGATTATCCTTTGCTTGGCTAGCTGTTGTTAACCCAAAAACAGCTATCGTAGAAATGAATAATGCACCTATTATAGCTACCTTGCCACCTAATGCTAAGTTTCTCATTCGCCAGTTCTTCGAGCCAATATTTTTCAATGCTCCTCGCCTAATTGGATCCTCGATAAACTTCCACGAAATTTGTGCAGCAAGTATAATAAGCAGAAATTGACAAAGTGCTCGTATAAGTGAAAACTCTCCAGCATTTATTTTCGGTGTCGTTAATGTAATAATCGGATAATGCCAAAGATAAAGCCCATACGATCGTACCCCCATCCAGCGTAATGGTCTAAATCGTAAAAATTGAGCAATTCGACTAGCTGGATGAGCAAGATTGGCTACTAACAAGGCAGTAGCAATTGATAACAGAACCATTCCCCCTTGATATAAAAATGGTTCATATTGATTCGTCTTCCAAAACATAACGAGAATGATGATAAGAGCAATTCCCCCGACTATGTCAAGAACGAGACGTGCCTTTGGAATAATTTTATTCGCAAGCCTACTACTCGGCCAAATTAAGGCAAGTGCCGCTCCAATTAATAAAGAAAAAGCTCGCGTATCAGTTCCATAATAAATTCTACTTGGATCAGCTCCCGGCTCATACAAGATTGCCATCGCTAATGCAGACATTATTGCTCCTAAAAGGATGAATAAAATAATATGTGATTTCTTTTTTATGAAATAAAATGCGAGACCAATGATAAATGGCCACACTACATAGAACTGTTCTTCCACAGCTAACGACCAAAAATGGGTTAACGGAGAAATTTGATTAAAACTCTCAAAGTATGATAATTTGTGATAAATATACCACCAGTTACTGAAATAGAATAACGCTGCTAATGAATCACCTCGCATCTTTCCTAGCAAAGAACTGTGGAAAATAGTGACCCACGCTATTACAATTACAAGCATAACAAGCATTCCAGGAAGTAATCTCCTTGCCCTACGGATCCAGAAATTCCTCAAGTCAATTCTCTTATTTCTCTTCCATTCTATCGCCAGAATATCCGTGATTAAATAACCTGAAAGCACAAAAAATACAGTAACACCTAGAAATCCTCCAGGCATCCAATTAAAATTGATATGATATAAAATTACACCTAGTATAGCTAGTCCCCTTAGACTGTCCAATCCAACCATATAGCGACCATTTTTCTGTAATGGTTTGGGCATCTAGCAGTCACCCCCATGTTTTTCATCTAACAATTCTGTTAATATTCACAATATACAACTCTATTCATTGTATAGCCCCAAAATATGAGTCCGATCAAAATATTACAAAACCTTTTCGTAAATTCTCTCTTTTTTGATGATTACATACACAATAACTAAGATTTTATCACGTTATCTAATGACATAAAATAGTTTGATGAATAAACTTTCATGTAAAAAAAGAGGTTATCCCAAAAACTACTTTTAGGATAACCTCTTTTTTTATTAACCAACACTCTGAACTCTACCAATTTGTCCATCTTGTAATCTGACCTTAATTCCATATGGATGTGTTTCTGTATTAGTCAAAATATCTTTTACAACACCGCTAACACGCTTATTACGATCCTTATCTAAGACGATCTCTACATGAGAACCAACTGAAATTTGTGATCTTGTTGGTTTGCCACCACTGGTTTGTGCTTGTCTCGATGCCCCTTCTTGTTGCACTGGCTTTTGAGTTTGCTGCCCTGCTTGTTTTTGTTTTTCTTCTTCTGCTCGTTGCTGTTCTTCTTGCTTACGTTTTTCTTCTTCGATTCGTTGCTGTTCTTCTTGCTTACGTTTTTCTTCTTCGATCCGCTGCTGTTCTTCTTGCTTACGTTTTTCTTCTTCGATCCGTTGCTGTTCTTCTTGCTTACGTTTTTCTTCTTCTGCTCGTTGCTGTTCTTCTTGCTTACGTTTTTCTTCCTCGATCCGCTGCTGTTCTTCTTGCTTACGTTTTTCTTCCTCTATTCGTTGTTGCTTTTCCGCCTGTTTATCTTCTTCCATTTTCTTTTCATCTGTTTGTTTTTTCTCTTCTTTTTGTTCTTTCTTTTCTTCCTGTTTTGCTTCATCACTTGCACCTGTGCATGCTGTTAAGGCAATTGCACACAAACTGCTAAGCAAAATTAAAAATAACTTTTTTGACATGTAAAAATCCTCCTATGTATCTGGTAAAAATAACGAACTTATTTAAGATAGCAGATATAAGGAGGAACACTTGTCATAATTTGTCGTATTTGTACTAAAATTTCATCTCTATTTTTTATAGCTTCGTAAATAGTAAACATACTATCTTTCCCCGTGGCTGCTCGTTCTCTTTAACGAAAAAACAGAAAGTTCCGGCTTACTTAAAAAACGTACTGGCATTCTAGTAGTACCAATACCACGATTCACATATAACTGTAATGGTTTACTCTTTCCCTCTAATGAATAAAGCCCTTCTACATATTTATTTGCTAGTGAAGTAGTAATAATAGGACCTATAAATGGAAGCTGTACTTGTCCACCATGACTATGACCAGATATTTGAAGGTCTACTGGATATTCAAGTATTTGATCGACAGCATCAGGTTCATGCACTAATAGCAAGTTAAAATCCTCTACTCTAAGATTCTGCAAGGTTGGCTGAATTTTGGGTTTTCCAAGTAAGAAATCATCAAGACCAGAAATAGTAATATACTCCCCATTCATAGCTTTAATCTTTTTCGTTTCATTATTTAAAACCGTAAAGCCAGCATTCTCCATATACTCTTTATATAAGTAACCACCACCTCCTCCTCGATCATGATTGCCAAACACAGCATATTTTCCAAGAGGAGCATGAATTTGTGCCAAAATAGTTTGTGAGTATTTTCTTTCTGCAGTATATTCTCCAAATTTATCAATCAAATCCCCTGTAAAAACCACAATATCAGGATTTAATTGATTGATTTTATTCACTAATAGTTGTTGCTGTTTGTGAGGAAAATTTGGTCCGAAATGTGTGTCTGAAAACTGTACGATCTTCACACCATGAAAACTTTCTGGAATATTTGGATTTTCAATGTCATTCCATGTAACTGACAATGCTTTTGTTTCAAAATGAAAAGCATATACATAAATTGTTATCGGAAGAACGAATAGTATGAGGGCAATCATACATATTCGTCTCAAGTACAATAAGGAAGTGCCTTCTGTCGCTTTTTCTAAAGAAGGCACTTCCTTGTTCGAATTCATTCTATTTGTTTTGGCCTGTTCTAAGTTCGCTTTCATGTGTTCACCTCTAAATTCATCTTCGTAAAAAGATACGATTTAACTAATGTTGTAGCACTTCCATGTTACAAACGTATGTCTTTTAGAAAATTGAGGTGAACATAAGCGAGCTAATCACATCAAGATTAAGTTTTCATGCATCATATAGCTCTTCTATTAAGGGGGTAAATGATGGGATATTTACTACGATGATTTTATAGGTTTTACTTTAGGAGAGGCAGAAACCAAATTTTCCATATGATGCATACAATCAATATAAATGTATAATCACTACCATCTAATTTCGGTCCTTTTTGTACGTGCATATCCAACCACATATGCATAAGTTTCGTTTCCTTGTACTTATGAAGGTTCCTTTTGGCGAAGCGATAAGACAGCGACTGTAATATCATACATCCTGCTACAAATATAAATAACAAAACGAGAAAATCAATCATCCTATTTCTGCACTGTTTTTTCTAATATCCGATGCTCTAGCAGCCATTCTTCAAATTTAGCGCTCCCAAACTCCCAGCTCAAATCATTGGCATGTACGGAAAAAACGTAATATCCTGACTGTTCATCCATATATGCGTCTTCGCTTACCCCAACTTTCTCAATCCCATAAAAAGAAAAGTTGAAAAAGACATCCCATACATCTTCATGTTTTCTCTTATAAGCAATCGATTCCACATCATATTCTTCTCCAAAATAATCAAGATGCAAATGCATACTATCATCATATTCATACTTCATTTTATCACCCCTTATATTTGTACTTCTTTATCATCCAAAAAATTCCTTCTATGTCCACTCACATCTAGGCACTTACCTACATATTATGGCAGTAGATTCATTTCTAGGAGGTGTCATATTTTGAAAAAATTGATAGCCGTTTTTTGTATACTGATACTTACCGTTTTTACGTTTGTCGCGTGCAATAAAAAAGACGATACGAAGCAACAAGCGCAAAAGATTCACATTGGTGAAGTAACCCATTCCCTCTTCTATGCCCCGCTCTATGTTGGCATTCAAAAAGGTTTCTTTAAGGATGAAGGATTAGATATTGACCTGCAAACGACAGCTGGCGGCGATAAAACGATGACTGCATTGTTATCTGGTGGCATTGACATTGCACTTGTCGGTTCTGAAACATCCATTTATGTTCACCAGCAAGGGGCAAAAGATCCCATTATTAACTTTGCCCAACTTACGCAAACGGATGGTACATTTTTAGTTTCACGTAAAAAGTTAACTTCTTTTAATTGGAACGACGTGAAGGGCACCACTTTCCTTGGTCAACGTAAAGGCGGTATGCCACAAATGGTTGGAGAATATGTTTTAAAGAAAAATGGTATTGATCCACATAAAGATACAAATTTAATTCAAAATGTGGAGTTTGCGAATATCGCTAATGCATTCGCGTCTGGTACAGGTGACTTTGTCCAATTGTTTGAACCAACAGCGAGTATTTTTGAGAAAGAAGGAAAAGGCTATATTGTTGCATCCTTTGGTACTGAATCTGGAACTGTTCCGTACACAACATTTATGGCAAAAGAAAGCTTTTTAAAGAAAGACAAAGTAGCAGCTGAAAAATTCACACGTGCCTTATATAAAGCACAACAATGGGTAGATACACATAGTCCTGAAGAAATTGCCGAAGTTGTTACACCACTCTTTAAAGATACTTCAAAAGATATTATGGTCAAAGTAATTGAGCGGTATAAAAAGCAACATTCGTATGCGACGAACCCATTATTAGATGAAGAGGAATGGAAACAAGTACAGAAGATTATGAAAGAAGCTGGTGAACTACAAAAAGAGGTTCCACACGAAACGCTCGTCAATACAAAAATTGCCGAAAGCGTTATTAAGAAATAGAGGCGAATACAATGAGTTTCTTACAAATATCTCATGTTTCCCAATGTTTTTTTTCAAAGGAAAGCGCTCGGCTCATCCTTGAAGATATTAGCTTACACGTAGAAGAAGGAGAATTTATATCTTTTCTCGGCCCAAGTGGTTGCGGAAAAACAACACTTCTTTCTATTATTGCAGGACTACTGCAACCCATTGAGGGGATCGTTTTTTTAGATGATAAACCAATAATAAAATCAACAGATTCAATGGGATATATGCTGCAGCAAGATTATTTGTTCCCATGGAAGACGATTGAAGAAAATATTATGCTTGGCTTGCATATTACAAAAACATATGGGCAGGAAACGAAAGCACATACATTACAACTTTTAAAGCAAGTTGGCCTACAAGGAGTAGAAAAACAATACCCACCAGAATTATCTGGTGGTATGCGCCAACGGGCAGCGCTCGTTCGTACACTTGCAACCAATCCAAAAATCCTTTTGCTTGATGAACCATTTTCAGCCCTCGATTATCAAACGAAATTAAAATTAGAAGATCTCGTATTTTCTTTATTGCACAAGTATAAAAAAACCTCTCTTCTCGTCACACATGATATCGAAGAGGCTATCGCAATGAGTGATCGTATTTACTTACTTCGATCAAATCCTGGAAAAATCGCTAAAATATTCAATGTGCCAGAAAGCATCCGCTCTCTACCACCATTAGAAGCAAGACAACACGGTGAGTTTCCAGCTCTTTTTCAAGCCATATGGAAGGAGCTGGAGAGCCTTGGATAATATAAAACAACTACACGCACAGTTTCGAAAAAAAGAACGTAAGCGTACTTGGACGGCTGTTGCTTTACAATTATTACTCCTCATTCTTTTCTTTGCCTTATGGGAAATTTCTAGTAAACAAGAGTGGATTGATCCGTTACTCTTCAGCTCTCCTTCAAGCATTTGGGAACTATTTTTAAGTAAATGGGGAGATGGATCACTTTGGATTCACATATGGACGACACTATTAGAAACAAGTATTGGATTTATTCTCGGGACAGTGCTCGGAACAATTATCGCAACCATTCTTTGGTGGGTCCCTCTTATCGCCCGCGTATTAGATCCATACCTTGTTGTATTAAATGCGATGCCAAAAGTAGCACTTGGCCCCATTATTATCGTTATTTTCGGTCCGAACATTTCCTCTTCCATCGCAATGGGAGTCATTATTTCCATCATCATCACCATTCTTGTTATTTACAGTGCATTTCAAGAAGTTGATTCGAATTATATAAAAGTAATGGATACGTTTGGTGCAAATAAATGGCAAACCTATCAACAAGTTATTTTACCGTCTTCCTTTCCAGCCATCATTTCAACTTTAAAAGTAAATGTTGGGTTATCATGGGTTGGTGTTATTTTCGGAGAACTTCTCGTTTCCAAACAAGGGCTCGGTTATTTAATTAGCTACGGATTCCAAGTGTTTAACTTTACACTTGTTCTGCTTAGTGTCTTACTGACATGTATCCTCGCTACCCTTATGTATGTGTTTGTGGAAGGATTAGAGAAAGTAATGATTGGGAAAAGAAAAAGAAGCTGACTCCAAACAATCATGCTGGAGTCAGCTCTTTTTTCTTTTAAATTAAATTGATTATCGCTCACATACTTTTCTATCATTCATTACAGTACTATTTTGAATGGTGACCGTATGAAAACAATCTTTCACACGCACTGTTACAACATTATCTTTTCGATCTATAACACGGTAATCACTAAATTTTTTATCTAATGCTGTACGAATCTGTTCTCCTTCGAAAATCGGAACCCCATGCGACATTACCCAAATAAGACCAGCAATAGCAAGAATGGTTTTCATACGATCTACCCCCTTGAGAATGAATTCATTACATCTCTACTATGTATACTCTAATTGTGGCAATTTTGTGACAATTTTCCTTTTATACTCTATTCTATTTGAAAATGCTAGTTCCTGCTTCTACAAAAAAAGCAACCTAATTATATTTTGGTCGCTTTTACTCATTTTATTCTTTTACTTTTTGTGAAATTTCATATAATCCAACCAACACTTCAGCTCTCATTTTGACAAGCTCCGGATATTGATAGAAGAATGCTATCTTTTTATACTTCAGTTCTTGCCCTTCTTTTACTTTCTTTGAATCTTGTAAAATGAATGCTGTAAATGTATCTGCAATATCTTCCGCTACATTCGTTGTCCCATACTCAGAAACGAATTGATCGTGCTTCTCTTCGAAAAATTGTATTTGTGCTTCCTCACTTGTTTCAACTTGTTTTTCTTTCCACTCCTGTTCAATTGGTTTCCAAAAAGAAAGGTAAAATTGATTCAGGTAGGAATCTGTTTTCGTACACCCTTCTTGCAAAAAAAGATTTTCACACTTATTTTGATAAGAAGAGACATCTTTTTCCGCTTCAAATGCTTTTATATACTTTTCATCTACTGGAATTTGTTTATCACTCAGTGTTAATACATGAGCTGTCTCGTGTATTAGCGTCTTCATTACTTCATCAATATACACACCGGAATCAAGCGTATCTAAACTTAGTACCCAATCTTTCGGATTCTCCATACTAGGAGTCACATGAGCAACAATTCCATCGTATCCATCTGTCACAATATCAAACTCTTTTATGTTCTCTCTATATTTAGATGGAATTAACGTACGATAAATTCCCCATAACGTCTCATGATAATCCTGATCTTTATGCTGCTGTATGATTTCTTCCTTCGCTTCTTGATCATCCTTAAATACTTTATTTAAACGTTTCTTATCTAGCTTTTCAAAATAAGGATCGATAATACCTTCCTCATCAATATAATAAGATGCTAAAAAGAAATAGTTTTCATCATCATCTTCCTTTTTCTCAGCTTCTTTTCTGTTATCATTCTTTCCAGTATCAGTACCCTCGTCTGTACTTTCTTCGACTCCCTCTAGTTCAGACAGGCTCTTCATTTCTTTATATACTTTTTGAACCATATCATCTCCAAGTTTCGTACATTCATCTTCTGTTTTACATATCTCTTTCTTCTCTGAAACTTTTACCTCTTTACTACACCCTGTTATAACAGCAATTGTTAAGGTAAAACATAGTAGTTTCCCATAAATTGTTCTCATATAACCCTCCCATTATTCCATTCTACAAAGATATGATACAGTGAAACTTTACTCAGTGGGGGAATTTTTTCATCCCCACTGAGTATTAGCTCTCACCAGTCAAGATTTTATGAATAATCATTTTCTTACAAATATGCGATAATTATTTTTAGGGAGTTTTTTATTTTTAAAGGGGATGATGTATGATGATACGCGCTGTATTATTTGATTTAGATGGAACATTATTAGATCGACGACTATCTCTAGAGAGTTTTATTCACAATCAATATGATCGTTACGCAGAGCATTTTACTGGGATAGGAAAGAACGAATATTGTACTCGCTTCATTCACCTAGACAATAACGGCTATACTTGGAAAGATAAAGTGTATACTACCTTACTTACCGAATATAACATTACAACTCTAACAACCAATCAGCTCCTGCACGACTACGTAACAGAATTCACAAACCACTGCATTCCTTTTCCAAATATGCATGAATTGCTACAACAATTACAAAATCAAAATATCGCAATTGGAATTATCACAAATGGATTCACCGAATTCCAAATGAACAATCTTCGTGCTTTGCAGCTTCATACGTATACAAATACAATTCTTATTTCGGAAGCAGAAGGAATTAAAAAGCCACATCCAGTTATTTTCGAACGTGCTCTCCGTCAATTAAATGTGAAACCAGAAGAATGTATTTATGTAGGAGATCATCCAGAAAATGATGTAATTGGAGCTGAAAACGCTGGTATAGCTGCTGTTTGGAAGAAAGATTCATTTTGGGAGGGATTTGAACATTCTCGTGTGGCTCACGATTTACTTGAAGTACTTTCATTCATAAAGATTTGCTAAAATTATAATAAAAACGCCATCCTTCCCTAGACCTAGAGAAAAAAATGGCGTTTTTTCATTTTATTTTTCCTAACTTACTAGCGATGCTAGACTATTTCTAATTAGAAAAATATTGCAGCGTTCCTTCAAACACAGATTGTGCTAATACATTTTGATATTTATCAGCAGTCAGTTTTACTCTTTCATTTGAATTTGTTAAAAATCCTGTTTCTACTAATATAGATGGCGCGATATTATCTGCTTTTAACACACGAAGATCTGGTCGATCTTTTACACGTCTATCTTTAGCACCTGTATTTTTAATTAAAGCATTTTGCACAGCAGTTGCTAAATTCAATACTTCTTTACTTTTTGGATGTTGCGAGTTATATAATGTCTCAATTCCTTCTGCTGTAGTCGCATCAGCTGAATTTACATGCACACTAACAAAAATATCTGCTTTGTTTTCATTTGAAATACGAACACGATCTCCTAATGGAATGAAGATATCCGTTGCTCGTGTCATCACAACATTTGCACCACTCTGAGCGTATAGACTCTTTAATTTCAAACCTACTTGCAGAGCAATTGTTTTTTCATATATATTTTCATATAATGTCCCCGAATCATATCCACCATGACCTGGATCAACGATAATTGTTTTACCAAATATAACTGGATTTTCTATCCAAGTACCATTTGTATCAAAATAATATACTTTACCATTCTCTTCTAACCAGCCCGTTTTCATTGCTCCATTACCTTGGAAGTAATACCACGTTGTCCCTACTTGTAACCAGCCTGTTTTCATCTCTCCATTACCTTGGAAGTAGTACCAAGCCGTTCCAACCTGTAGCCAACCTGTTTTCATTGCTCCATTACTTTCCAAGTAATACTTTTTATCTCCAAGCTGCAACCAACCTGTTTTCATTACTCCGTTACTGTCTAAATAGTACCAAGTTGCTCCTTCTTGTAACCAACCCGTTTTCATCTCACCTGTACTTTGGAAGTAATACCACGTTGCTCCTACTTGTAGCCAGCCTACTTTCGCTGCTCCATCACTTTCTAAATAATACTTTTTATCCCCAAGCTGTAACCAACCTGTTTTCATTACTCCATTACTATCGAAGTAATATTTTTTACCTCCAAGCTGCAACCAGCCTGTTTTCATTGCTCCATTACTATCGAAGTAATATTTCTTATCCCCAAGCTGCAGCCAGCCGATTTTTGCTGCTCCGTTACTTTCTAAATAATATTTTTTATCTCCAAGTTGTAACCAGCCTGTTTTCATTGCTCCATTACTATCGAAGTAATATTTCTTATCCCCAAGCTGTAGCCAACCTGTTTTCATTGCTCCATTACTTTCAAGGTAATACTTTTTATCTCCAAGCTGCAGCCAACCTACTTTTGCTGCTCCATTACTTTCTAAGTAATACCAAGTGCTTCCTTCTTGTAACCAGCCCGTTTTCATTGCTCCGCTACTCTCGAAGTAGTATTTTTTACCTTCAAGCTGCAGCCAGCCTGTTTTCATTGCTCCATTACTTTCAAGGTAATACTTTTTATCTCCAAGCTGCAACCAACCTACTTTTGCTGCTCCGTTACTTTCTAAATAATACCAAGTGCTTCCTTCTTGTAACCAGCCCGTTTTCATTGCTCCGCTACTCTCGAAGTAATATTTTTTACCTCCAAGTTGTAGCCAGCCTGTTTTCATCGCTCCATTACTTTCAAGGTAATATTTTTTATCTCCAAGCTGCAACCAGCCTGTTTTCATTGCTCCGCTGCCTTGCAGGTAATACCAAGTTGTTCCTTCTTGTAGCCAACCTGTTTTCATTGCTCCGTTACTTTGCATATAATACCAAGTTGTTCCTTCTTGCAACCAACCTGTTTTCATCGCTCCGTTACTTTGCATATAATACCAAGTTGTTCCTTCTTGCAGCCAACCTGTTTTCATTGCTCCGTTACTTTCTAAATAATACCAAGTTCCATTCTCTTGAAGCCATCCTGTTTTCATCGCTCCATCTTTTTGTAAATAGTACCAAGTTGTTCCTTCTTGCAACCAACCCGTTTTCCGTGTACCATCTGGCTGAATATAATACCACTTATTATCTTTATTCACCCAACCTCCCTGTACTTTCGGCGCTGTTTGTACTGTTGTAACATTAGTTTGATATGTTTTTATTTCACTAGTACCTAGTCGTTCCTCAATTTTCACATCTGTTGTGCCTTCAGGCTGACTTGTTACATCTTTCTGTATTTCCTTTGGATCTTGCTGTTTAGAGCTTTCTTGTTGCCCAGTGCCACTTTCTTGTTCTTTCTTTTCTTGCTCAGGTAGTAACTGATTGCCCTGTTTAGAGCTTTCTTGTTGCTCAGTGCTAGTTTTTTGTTCCAAAGGTAGCTGTTCATTCTCTGTTTCAGCCAAAGCTTGCATTGGGCTAAGCACATAGCCTAACGCTAAAACAGCTACTACAGTTTTCTTCAACATGTGCCGTTCACCTTTCCTTATTTGTTTGATTTAAAAATTCAAAAAAATCCAATTCTAGCAAAATAATGAAAGACTCAACATTTGATTTCTATAAAAATATTAATCAAAAAAAGCAGCCTCCAAACAAAAAGGTCCTATGTAGTGCGATATGACTACATAAGGCCTTTTTGTTTGAAGATTGCCATAAGTCAAGTTCTCAAAATCTACTATAATTAGGTGTTACTATACAACTAATTTCCGTAATTTAATTATAATGTTATAATATCAACTTTCTAAATGCAATTAAAAAGCTAAATTTCGCTTTTAAGTTTTTGGTTACCTAAATAATATTAAGAAAATATATTATTCAGGTAATCCAGTGAATTTTTGATTGCATGTAATAGTCTTAGTTATAACTCTTTGTATTTTTATTGCATATATGTAAGGCATATACTTATACGCACAAACCTTCTTTTTATGTTAAGGTCCCTTAAATCATTTATCTACTATAGAATACGAACGAGTACGCAATTTTAAGGGGGTCCAGGAAAAAAAATAATTTATTTTTGTCTTCATTTTATATAAAGTCACTTTCTGATAAAGTGAAACTTTAATCAGTGGGGATATTACTGCCCGTTAATGCGGGATAAATATCATGAATTTTTTCTATCTTTCTTAACACTCCATATCACTGCTTTCCTTTATTATAATAGGAAACAAGTCTTTCCATGAAAATATATTGGTAGCACAACATTACCATCAAGCTAACAAATAATATAAAAAACAGACTACCTATAAGGCATGTAGTAAACGACGCGGTGCAATTCATTTCTACATTACGAATACTCCGCCGTAATATATACCGAGGGAACAAGTATAATTTTAATAACAAAAAAGAACTCGGCTCCTTTACTTCGTAAAACAGCCGAGTTCTTCTATATGTTTCATTGTACGCGCTAATACATCATCGCGCATAATAAAGCTAAATTTCCTATCAGTTTTAATGTTATGAGGGATTTCTTTTAATAAAACAGACCCTCTTGTTTCTTCAGGGTGCGTATGCTCTTCTACCGCACTAATTGTTGCGAAATAAATGTTTTTAATGATTATTTTGTCTTTTCCAGATACTTTATATTGTCCTAAGTAAGTTAAATCAGAAACAATCCCGCCGGTTTCTTCATGAACTTCTCGAACTGCCGCTTCTTCCGGTGTTTCCCCAATTTCTACTTTACCACCTGGAAATTCAAGACCGCGGCGCAAATGATGCGTTAATAACCATTGATCCCCGTACCGGCATACAACCCAAACATGCTTTGGCTCAGGAGAAAATGGATAACGTTCAAACGATAATTGTACAGTGTTGTGGTAATAATCTTTAAATTTGTACATGCCATTACTCCCCTATAGATGGTTACAAGTTTTTCCTACCACAAATTGTAGCACAATTCCCATTCATATGCATAATGTTATCCAACTATAATCCATTGATTATTCCCATTTGCGCGACTAATTCCTTCGTTTCATGATTTCCTAAATCATAAATCATCTTATACGCTTTCTGTAGCTCAATATCATACCGGTCATTATTCGAATCATGATGATACTCAACATACGGAACGTGCGAACGTACAAACGAGCCAAGATCTTCACGATACGCTTGATCGAAGTATTCCCGAAGCTGGGTAATTTCCTCATCATTCGCCTGGATTTCAAAGCTATATGTATCTGCCGTTTTCACCTGCGAAATCTGACCATTCCCTACTGATATATAGTAAGTTTTCTTATTATCCATATAACGCCCTTCTTTCACCTTTTAATTTCTATTGTTTTCAACAATTACAAAATTATGTAAAACAGAAATTCGTTTAATGATAAAATGGAGAAAAGGAGGGTTCTACTTGATTAAAATATTAATTATTGGGGTCATTATTGTCATTCTCGTATTGGTACTCTCTGTGTTAACGATTAATAAGGGCTATTCATATAAACATTCGGTTGATAAACCAGAGGACAATCCTTATCTGACAAATAAAAAGGAGGGCCGATAAGATGCTTCGTATACTCCGCCTTCTCACTGCTTTCCTTGTTGTTATCGTATCCGTATATAGTCTATTTACACAGAATGATTCACTTCTTACACTCTCACAATTTTTCGTAGGAGCCTTAATGTTCATCATTGCGATTGAACAAATACAAAAGAAAGATCAAAGCACCGGTTTAACCTGTATGGTGGCTGGCATTTTCGTGTGGGCTGTTCTTGCAGTAAAGTATGTGATGTAATGACTATTTTCTTACGGAGGGGTTAATATGTTAAAGTTTGTTCGGATTACCTTTGCACTCATTGCATTAGCTTTATCTATCTATGGTTTTATTACAGATAACAGAGGCATTTTGCTTTATATGTTTATCGTTTTAGGGCTTATGTCTTTCACTATGAGCATTGAGGAACTACGTGAACAAAAGAAAGTAAGTGGAACGCTCTGTTTTCTAGTTGGAGCTGCCGTTTTATTCATCGCCATATCGGAATTTCTCCGCTAATATAAGCTTTTAAAGGAGGGATTACATGCTAACGGGATTACGTATTTTTTTCGGACTGCTTACCCTCGTTCTTTGTATATATTCTCTTTCTACCGATACATTTACACTCCTCCCTTACATGCAGCTTTCACTCGCATGTATGTTCATTATTATGGGTATCTCTGAAATGAAAGCAAATAGAAGAACAATGGGAATCGCTTCCTTTTTCACTTCTGGTTTTATCTTCATTATTGTAATTTCTATACTTTTACGATAAAAGAGATAAAAGCTAGCCTTCCCACTTAATATAGAAAGGATAGCTTTTTTCGTTACCTTTTTGCTTTATTTGATCAAAATAGTCCTATCCCATTTATTGAACAAACTGTTTTGGATATTCTTTTATATGCTTATCATCGTCACGCCAATCATAGGTTTCTTTCTTTGAAATATTTAACGTTTGATCTCCGATTCTAACTTTATCTTTACCTACCCATTCAATGTATGGATCTGTATCTGGATAGTTCCAATATATATTCTTGGTGGAACCGGAACTAAGATTAACCAGTTCTCCTCTAACAGCATCTGCACTTAATGAACCGGCATTATGAAAATAAGTTTTTATAACATGTTTTCCATCTGAGGATTTCACAGTTCGAATCAATTCTCCTTTCGGAACGCCTTGTAAACTAAAAAATTTCCAATATCCGAAGCCAATGATTATTACTAGTGCAGCAAATAATACCAATGCTACTTTTCTCTTTGACTTTTTAATTTGAACTTTTGTATCGCCCACTCAAACACCACCTATAATATTGAATATAATCCTTTTAATCCCATATTACACCACACACTAACCCATTAATATACCCCCATAAAAAGAAACTCCTACTTCAATAAGCAGGAGTTTCTTTTTTCATCTTTTCATTTACTAAAAACTACTTTTCCTAATATTTAATTTCGTTGACAAAATTACCTTTTTCGCTAAATACCGTCCTGAAAATCTCTCCATTAGTAAATCCACTGCTGTTTCTCCCATAAGCCCCGTATATACTTTCACTGTACTGAGCGCAGGAGAAAGATACTGAGAAATACTAATATCATTTACACCGATTATATTTACTCTTTCTGGAACAGCAATTCCATGCTCATTTAGTGCCCTGAGACATCCGATTGCCATCGTATCATTTCCAACAAAAAAAGCTGTTGGTAACTGATCTTGCTGCTCTTCTATTGCCTGTTTCATTAATGAATAGCCATCGTTTACTGAAAATTGACCTATGTATATATTTTTTTCATACAATAACTCTTGTTTCTTCATATATTTTATAAAGGCACGTTCCCTTGGATCTTCAATTTCAGAAGTTTGATCTTTAAACGTTTCCCTTCCGCCTATATATCCAATCTTTTGATGTTCTTTTTCTATTAAATAATCAATTACCTTCCTTGTTACCTTCTCAAAATCTACCACAACCGAATCGAACGTCTCTTCCTTTGGAGAGGAATCTACAAATACAATGTTTTTTGTTATCGCTTCAAATAAACCTATTTCTCGTTCACTAAACTTCCCTATTGCAATCATGCCTTGAATGTTTTCCTTCATCAACTCTTCCATTTGGCTATGAAAAAGTTTTACAATTTTCAAGCCTTGCTGTTCACATCTCTTCTCTATTCCTAAACGAATGGACATATAATATAAATCGTTTAGCTCTTCTTCCTCTGTATACCAATGAACCAAAGCGATTCTCGGTAATTCTTTTTTGCGACTTGTACGCTTCTTATAGGAAAGCTCCTCTGCTGCTTCAAATATCTTTCTCTTCGTTTCATCACCGACAGAAAGCGATGTATCATTATTTAACACCCGCGAAACCGTAGCGATGGATACGCCTGCCTTCTCTGCTATATCTTTAATTGTTGCCATATATGATTCACCTGCTCTTCTCCATTATTCAACTTGAAACGTATATTTCGTTGAGGAGGAGAATAATTGATTTTTATTTAAAATGTAAGAAGGGAAGTTAGGATGATGAATGGCATCAGGCAAGCCTTGCGTTTCTAGACAAAGGCCTACATACTTTCTAGATTGTACGCCACTTATTTTAAAATCATCTGATAACTGGTTACCTGTATACAAAACTACCCCAACTTCATCTGTTTCCACGACTAATTTACGACCACTCTCTTCGTCCCATAGTATAATTTCCTGATCGTAGTTGCTATTCAAAAGAAAAGGATGATCGTATCCTTTTCCTACTAATTCATTTTGATAATAATGAGAATATACACCATCCTTTATTTGCCTTCCTGTTCGAAAATCAAAAGGCGTACCTGTGACATCCAATATTTCACCCGTTGGTAATAATTGCTCGTTTAATTCTAGAAATTGATCACTATTCATTTTCAAAGTGTGTTGTAAGACGTCCCGTTTTACATTGCCACTTAAGTTAAAATACGTATGATTCGTTACGTTTAATATAGTCGTTTTATCTGACTGCGCTTCGTAGCGAATCAAAAATTCATTCTCATTATTTAATGTATACATCACTTTTACATGTACAGTTCCTGGATAGCCTTCTTCTCCGGTCGGGCTAATATACGTAAATTCAATTCCCGTTTCCTTCTCACTTTCTATTATTTTCGCATCCCAAACGATAGAACTAAATCCTCTTAAACCACCATGGAGATGATTATCCTGATCATTTCTTACTAGCGTATATGTGTTGCCATCCAACTCAAATTGAGCACCTTTAATTCTACCAGCCACTCTTCCTACAATCGCTCCAAAGTATGGAGAATGGCTCTCATAGTTTTCAAATTCTTCAAAACCTAAAACGATATTTTCATAATTCCCTTTCCTATCAGGAGCCATGATTTTTGTAATTACACAACCGTAATTTAAACACGTAACTTCTGTGCCCGTGTTATTTTTTAATGTATAAGCGTACACATCTTCTCCATTTACTTTACCGAATACATTTTGAAAGACTTTCATATCCCTATCTTCCGCTCCTCTAAACTTTGTATAAAACGTTTAAATGCAGCTATTCCTTCATCGTCTCGTTTGAAAACCCCAGCATCTTCGAGTGCCCTTAAAAATTTAGCGGCTAACTCTTTTTGAACAATGTCGTGAACATTCCCTTCATTCGCTTCTTTTTCATACCGCTCTCTCAGCTGTTCTGCCCATCGTTTATGATATTCCGCTACACCATTGTCTTTAGACAATATATATTTCTCTACCTCTTGTAGTTCTAACTTCAGCCTTGCTGGAAGTACAGCTAATCCCATCACTTCAATTAAACCGACGTTTTCTTTCTTAATATGTTGTACATCCTGATGCGGATGAAAGATGCCAAAGGGATACTTCTCACTTGTACGATTATTTCGTAATACGAGGTCTAACTCATACTGTTCATTTCGACTGCGTGCAATCGGCGTAATCGTATTATGCGGCACACCATCTGTATGAGCGTAAATATGAACAGATGGATCGCTATATTGCTTCCATTTTCTCAAAATGTAATCTGCCACATTTACTAATACATTACAATCTTTACCTCTTAAACGAATAACAGACATGGGCCATTTCACTACTGAGCATTGAACCTCTGGAAATCTATCCAATGTAAATGCATAATCATCTGCCGCTTTTGCCATTGCAAATTCATATTTACCGCCTTGATAATGATCATGTGATAAAATAGACCCGCCTACAATAGGCAAATCCGCATTAGAGCCAATAAAATAATGAGGGAACTGTTTCACAAAAGAAAGTAATCTTTCAAAAGCTTGACGATTGATTTCCATATTCCGATGCGCTTCTGCTAGCACAATGCAATGTTCGTTATAGTACACATAAGGAGAATATTGTAAATACCATCGCTCTCCTAATAATTCCATTCGAATCATCCTATGATTCGAACGTGCCGGATGGCCAATTCTACCGACATATCCTTCATTTTCAATGCAAAGCAAACATTTCGGATAATCTGTATTTTGTATTACGTTTTCGTTTACAATTTCTTTTGGATCCTTTTCTGGTTTAGATAAATTAATCGTGATATCCAGTTCTCCATACTCTGTATTCGCTTTATAGCGAATATTTTTCTGAATATGCTTCGTTTGAATATAGTTGCTTATTTGACTTAATTCATAAAAATAGTCCGTTGCATGTTCCGGATGACACTCATAATGTTGATAGAAAGATTGATTAATAGTCGATGGTTTTGACATAAAGCAGTTCATAATTTGACTCGCCAATATTTCTCTATTATAAGAATGATCATCGATAATTCCTTGTTCCCTCGCATACTGAACCAAATCTTCTAGTAAATCTGTTATTTCTTTTTCTTCCGCTTTACTTTCTTGTATTTCAAAACCTTCTAAATGAAGAAGGTGCAGAATTTGATTTCTTACATAAATTCCATCTTCTCTTTCGATAAACCGAAGTGAACATGCCCGTTTTATAAGTTGTTCAATGACTTCATAAACATTCATGATACTTCCCCTCCGCTGAATCGTTATATCCATTCAGATTATTTCCATATCCCTCTGTAACTCACTTGCCCCATCTCCAATATTAGCAACATAAAATGTCGCTTCGTAACCGATAATTCCTCTATACTTTTGTCCAACGTTACAAATAAATTGATCCGTACAACCTTTCTCAACGATTGCAATCGCACAACCACCAAATCCAGCACCTGTCATACGTGCCCCTATAATCCCTTCTTGTTTCCAAGCTGATTCAACCAATATATCTAATTCTTGCCCTGTCACTTCATAATCATCACGTAACGAACAATGAGATTCATTCATCAGTCTTCCAAACTCTTTTATATTATTTTCTTTTAACTCTTTTACAGATCGCAAAGTTCGGCAGTTTTCATACACAACATGTTTAGCCCGTTTTCTTAAGTTATCTTCCTTAATTACATGCTTATATTGTTCAAACATTTTTTCATTTAGTTCTCCTAAGGACCTTATATCAATTACCTCTTGTAAACTTGCAAGTGCCTGTTCGCATTCCATTCTTCTCTCATTATATTTAGAAGCAGTAAGCTCTCGACGCTTATTCGTATTCATAATAATAATATTGTAGTTATCGAGTTCGAGTGGCGCATACGTGAAATTCAGTGTTTGACAATTCAATAACACCCCATATCTTGCTTTTCCCATCCCAATAATAAATTGATCCATAATGCCACTATTTACACCGATAAAATGATTCTCTACCCTTTTACCAATTTTCACTAATTCTAGACGATCTAATTCGAATTGAAATAATCCTTCCATCGTTACCCCTGTTACAAGCTCAATAGAGGCAGATGACGACAATCCCGCACCATTTGGAATGTTTCCATAAAACATAATGTTAATTCCTGAATCAACAGTGTACCCCGCTTCTATGAGGTAACGAATCATGCCTTTTGGATAATTCGCCCAATCATGTTCTTGCTTGTAATCTAAATCGTGTAAAGAAAATGAAATCACACCCTTTTCAGGGAAATTCAATGAGTAGACGCATATTAACGCATCCTCCCGTTTGCTCGCTAATGCATAAGTGCCGAAAGTAATCGCACACGGAAACACATTTCCTCCGTTATAATCAGTATGTTCTCCAATCAAATTAATCCGACCAGGTGCAAAGAAAGTACGATACTCCTCTTGGTGAAATATTTCCTTAAAACTCTCCATTAACTGCTTATGCATCCCCTAAAGCCCCCCTCATGTAATACAAACTAAAAAGATTTTCTATCTTAACTCCGAATTCATGCTGCTAAAAATAAAGACCTATTATCTTTTTACTAAAATAATTCAAAAAAGTCAAAATATTTTAGTAAAAAACCGCATATTATCTTTATATATTTTAGTAAAAAATACGACAAAATTTTACTAACATACATAATGATATACATGGAACACGATGAAAGAACCTCTCACAAAAAATACGCTCATTTAACTACTAAGGTTGGAGTGAATGAAGCAGCTTATTTCTATCTAATTTTTTAAGTTGTATCAATTGGATGCACATCTATTTTTGAGATTATGTCCCTCTCTATCATTCACCCCAAAAAAGAGCATATATTTTTTGGAATAGAAAAAGGATATGGAAACCCATATCCTTCTCTCAAACTACTCCAAACTCAACCAAATGCTCTTCACTTCCGTATAATTGTCAAGTGCATACGAACCCATTTCACGGCCAATACCAGATTGTTTATATCCTCCAAATGGTGATGCTGCATTTTCTAAGTTATAACTATTAATCCACACTGTACCTGCTTTTAATTGATTGGCAACTTGATGTGCTGTTTTTACATTTTCCGTCCATACACCAGCTGCTAATCCGTACGGTGTATTGTTTGCCCGTTCGATAACTTCTTCTATCTCATCAAAAGGTAAGATTGAAACAACAGGGCCAAAGATTTCTTCTTGTGCGATTTTCATATTATCCGTTACATCTGCAAATACAGTTGGCGCTACAAAATATCCTTTTTCAAATTCTCTCACGCCGCCCGCTACCAGCTTCGCACCTTCTTCTACTCCGCTCTTAATGTAGGCAAGTACACGTTCTTGTTGCTTCTTCGATACGAGCGGTCCCATTTCTACTTCAGGGTCTAATCCGTGCCCTAACTTCACTTCATTCGCCATTTCTCCTAATTCACGAACAACTTTTTCATAATGCTTACGATGAACAAATACACGTGAACCTGCACTACAGTTTTGTCCATGGTTATACATAATGCCGTTGAATGCTCCTGGAATCGCTTTGGAAAGATCAGCATCTTCTAAAATAATATTTGGTGATTTTCCGCCAAGCTCCAATGTGACGTGCTTTGTTGTTTCTGCTGCTTTACGCATAATCCCTTTTCCTATAACAGTTGATCCTGTGAAAGCAACTTTATCGATATCCGGATGATTTACAATTGCTTCACCAGCGCCTCCGCCAAATCCAGGTACAAAATTAACTACACCATCTGGGAATCCTGCTTCTTTAAATAACTGCGCTGTATATAGAAGAGAGAGCGGCGTTTGCTCTGCTGGTTTCAAAACAATTGTACAACCAGTTGCAAGTGCTGCCCCTAACTTCCAAGCAGCCATTAATAATGGAAAGTTCCACGGAATAATTTGCCCGACAACACCAATCGGTTCATGGCGTGTATAGTTTAAATATTCCGGTGAAATTGGGATTGTTTGCCCAAGAATCTTCGTCGCCCACCCAGCATAATAACGGAAATGATCCACCGTACCTGCAATATCATCTTCGAGCGCTTGCTTATACGGTTTCCCATTATCTAACGCCTCAAGCTGCGCTAGTTCTTCTTTATTCTCATCGATTAAATCAGCAAGTTTGTAAATCAAATGTGCTCGTTCTGCTGCACTTATTTTTGACCAAGCTCCTTCTTCAAACGCCTTGCGGGCAGCTTTCACTGCAAGATTCACATCTTCTTCCCCAGCCTCACTTACAACAGCAAGCACTTCTTCTGTCGCTGGATTCCAAACGTCGAATGTTTTCCCACTCACTGCTGGAACAAATTTTCCATCGATGAATAATTCCTTTTCCCCCTCTAAAAACGCTTGAACTTTCGGCTTTAAGTCTTGTTTCGCTGTTAGCATACTCCTCTCTCCCTTCTTATTTTTGTAATGTTAATAGATTTTCTAAAATCTCTTGTAACTTTTGATCTTCAGCTTCTGTTAAAGGTAAACGTGGTTTACGAGATGGACCACCTGCTTGCCCTTTTAAATCCATCACTCTCTTAATAATTTGAACATATTTCCCTGATTCTTCAATAAAACTACATAATGGTAAAATCTTATCGTACAGCTCCCATGCTTTTTCTAGCTCCTTATTTTGCACAGCATCAAATAATTCCGTTACAAGTTTTGGCACTGCGTTACCTGCAACTGAAATCCAACCTGTTGCCCCAACTAAAAAGGATTCTAATACTAAATCATCCGCACCGCAGAATGTTTCAATATCTCCTTTTCCTTTTCTTGTAATATCACGCACTTTACGAATATCACCGCTCGATTCTTTTACATGCGTAATGTTCTCTACATCACGCCCGACGCGTAGAATTGTTTCCGTACTAATATCAACACCGGATGTAAATGGATTATTATAAATCATAATTGGAAACTGAACCGATTCAGCTACCGCTTTAAAGTGCTCATAAATCTCTTCTTCTTTCGGATGAGCGTAGTATGAATTAATTAATAGTGCACCGCTTGCTCCTGCTCTTTCTGCTTGCTTTGTATATTCAATCGCTTCTTTTGTCGTTTCAGCCGCCGTTCCGACCAGAAGTGGAATACGACCATTAATTTGTTCTACCGCTGTCTCTACAACTTTAAAACGTTCTTCCTTCGTTAAGCTCACAAACTCTCCCGTACTTCCATTCACAACTAAACCTGCTACGCCTTCTTGAATAAAGTGCTCAATATTTTGTTTCAAGCCTTCCCAATTGATCTCTTCGTTCTGATTCATCGGTGTAATAATAACTGGATATGCCCCTTTAAATGTTTGATACATACTTTTCCCCTCCACCATTAAATTTAACTAATAAAGAAATAAATTGAAGTGTCACTTCAATTTATTTCTTAAAAAAAAACGCAATTCATATCATCTATACACTTACGGCCATTATAATGCAGAGAAAATAAATTTACAATATCCATTTCTAATTTTTCTGAATTTTTTAAAGGTAATTTGCAAAACTCAAAACTTTCCTTTACACTTTTCCATAAGAAAATTTCTATCTAATATATTATTCGAGGGATTATCATATGGACGAAAATATCGGAAACAAAATTAAAGCTCTTCGCTTAGAAAAAAGAATGACCTTAAAACAAGTATCTGAAAAAACAAATCTATCTATTAGTTTTATTTCTCAAGTAGAGCGTTCAAAATCTTCTATTACGCTAGAATCATTGAAAAAACTATCAGAAGCACTCCATGTCAGCCCAAGCTATTTTTTTGCAGCTGAACAAAAATCAAATACAAGTATTATACGGCGCGGACAACAACAGGAAGAACATGTAAATCACTCTCATTTTGTTTACACGAATCTTTCTGGTAATGTGTTAAATCCACATTTCGAACCAATTTTAGTGACGCTACATCCTGGTGAAAAAAAGGGCAATCCCTATTCTCACAACGGACAGGAATTCGTGTTTGTATTAGAAGGTATGCTCACTATTCTATTGGACAAAGAAGAATATGATCTACACCCTGGTGACAGCATTCATATGGAATCCGCTACACCACATAATTGGTTTAATCATACGGAAAAGCCCACTAAATTTTTATTTGTGAGCTCACCTCCGACATTCTTTAAGCAATAACTTTCCCTTCTCACATATTAGCGACTTGAAAATATATGAGACACATAAGAACGAAAAAAGCTGCCCTTTCACAGGCAGCTTTCTCATTTTTTAACCAAATACTTTTTCAAGCTCAGCTTTATCTTGGCTTAACCAGAAATTCATTAAGCGTTTTGCTCCTTCTAAATCATGAAGCTTCGCTTGACCGCACTGCGTTTCATTTGCAGCTGGAATTTCTGTAATTTGAACCGCATCTTTTAATGTAAGTTCTAATAAGTCAATGACTTCACGAACAGTTGGTGTTCCACTGACAACAAGGTAATATCCTGTTTGGCAACCCATTGGTGAAATATCGATAATATCAAAATGTGGATAACGATCAATATATTTACGTAAATTAAATGCTAATAAATGTTCTAACGTATGAATAACATCTGGTTTCATCGCTTGTTTATTTGGTTGGCAAAAACGAATATCGAATTTATTCACAATACCGTCACTACCTACTTTATGAACACCACAATGTCTTACATAAGGTGCCTTTACAATCGTATGGTCTAATTCAAAGCTTTCTACTGATGGCATACAACATCTCTCCCGCTTTCAATTTAATTCCGTTATATCCAATATGATATAACGGAAATTCGAATTAGTAAAGTGTTATGTAAATCCAAATAAAAAAAGAGTATCAAACCATTCTTTTCAGATGGGAAAGAGCATCCGGCCATGCATAGAAGCGGTCAGTGCCTTTTTTCACCCCATACCATATGAAAACAAAAAGAGGAAGTAAGTGGATAATTGTTTTTGCTTTCATAGCCGCAGCTCATATGTCTAAAAATCAAAATGGATTTATATATAGAGAGCCCGTGCTATAATACTAGAAGAATATGCTGAAAAGGAGACCGTTATGAAACAGATTTTTATCGGAATCATACGCTTTTATCAAAAATTCATTTCCCCGATGACTCCGCCAACATGCCGCTTTTATCCAACATGTTCTCATTATGGATTAGAGGCGTTTCAAAAACACGGTGCTTTCAAAGGATTCTGGCTCACACTCATACGTATATTAAAATGTCATCCTTTTCATCCAGGAGGATTTGATCCAGTCCCGGATAAAAAGGATGACAAAGTAAAATCTTAAGCTTCGTAGCCATTCACAACAAGATCCAATTTTCCTGTATCAGGATGAATAACAAGACCATGAACAGGTACTTCTGTCGGAAGTAATGGGTGGTTACGAAGAACAGAAACGCTATGCTCTACACTTTCTTCTACACTAGAGAATCCTTGTAAGAATTTATCTAAATCGATTCCAGAATATTGAAGTGTATCTAATTTGTCTGCTGTTACGCCGCGCTCTTTCATTTTTTCAATCGTACTGCTTGCCTGTATCTTTGCCATACCACAGTCATGATGACCAACAACACATATTTCATCTGCACCAAGTTCATATACAGCAACTAATACACTACGCACAATACTTCCAAATGGATGTGAAATAACAGCGCCCGCCACTTTAATAATTTTCACATCACCGTTACGCATATTCATTGCTTTTGGCAATAATTCAACAAGACGTGTATCCATGCAGGAGATAATTACCATTTTTTTATTCGGGAATTTTCCTGCCTCATATTCTTCATATTTCTTTTCTTCAACAAATTTTTCATTATACTGCAAAATCTCTTCTAATGACTTCATAGTGGAAAGACCCTCTTTTCTCTCATTTAAACTACATACTAATTGTACCAAAATCTAAAAAATCCCAAAAGGATATTACTTTATTGCAAATATACAATTTTTCAGACAACCGACATAATTTCTTCATAATATACACACAGGTCTGTAACAACTATCCTATAACTTGTTTACGTTTTCACTATAAACTAAATGTAGATAATGTTAAAAAGGAGTGAATATTTATTATGTCCGACGTTCTGTTACTGAGTCGTTTTCAATTTGCAATTACTATTTTTTATCACTTTTTATTTGTGCCTTTGACAATCGGACTTGTTATTTTAGTAGCGTGTATGGAAACACAATATGCACGTACATTAAACCCTACATATCGAAAAATGGCGAATTTCTGGGGTAAGCTATTTACGATAAATTTCGTCATGGGGATTATAACTGGTATTACGATGGAGTTTCAATTTGGGACAAACTGGTCAGAGTACTCAAAGTATATGGGGGATATCTTCGGATCACCACTCGCAATCGAAGCACTTGTTGCTTTCTTCTTAGAATCTACCTTCATGGGAATTTGGTTATTCGGTAAAGATAAAATCTCACCAAAGTTCCGTGCTTTTTGTATGTGGATGGTTGCACTTGGAACAAATATTTCCGCGCTTTGGATTATTACAGCAAACGGCTTTATGCAAAACCCTGTTGGCTACGTAGTGCGTAACGGCCGCGCTGAATTAAATGATTTCTGGGCACTTGTTACGAACCCATACGCATGGAACATGTTCTTCCATACAGTAATTAGTTGTTATATCGTTGGTGCTTTCTTCGTAATGGCGATTAGCGCGTACCATTTATTACGTAAAAACGAAGTAGAGTTCTTTAGAAAATCATTTAAATTCGGTTTACTCTTAGGTTTATTCGCTGCAACTGTGACACCATTTATGGGACATCAATCTGGCGTTTCAGCTGCTAAATATCAACCAGCAAAAGGTGCTGCAATGGAAGCTGTTTGGGAAACTGGCAAAGGCCAAGGCTTCTCAATCATTCAAATTCCTGATGTGGAAAATGAGAAAAACTTCGAGCTATTCACAATCCCGAAACTTGGAAGTTTCTTCTATACAAACTCATTTGACGGAGAAATTGTCGGTTTGAAAGATATTCCGAAAGAAGATCGTCCAAATGTAAATCTTGTTTATTACAGTTTCCGTTTAATGGTTGCACTTGGTATATTCTTCATGACGCTTACTTGGTACGGTTTCTATTTAAATCGTAAAGGTAAACTAGAAGATTCAAAACGTTATTTAAAAATTACAATGTGGTCTGTCTTACTGCCATATGTGGCGATTAATGCTGGATGGGTTGTTGCTGAAGCAGGTCGTCAGCCGTGGACAGTATACAAATTAATGCGTACAGCTGAAGCTGTTTCACCAATTGCTGTCCCGCAGATTTGGTTCTCATTACTAAGTTTAGTATTATTCTATACACTTCTATTAATTGCTGATGTATATCTAATGTTGAAGTTCGCGAAAAAAGGACCTGCAGCACTAGAAGAACCTGCTAAGGGAGGTGCCGCTCATGTCTCATGATATGCTTGCAATCATTTGGTTTGGTTTATGGGGCGTGATTTGGACAGTTTACTTTATTCTTGATGGCTACGCACTCGGTAACGGAATGATTTTCCCATTCGTTACGAAAGACCGAAAAGAACGGAATCAAATGCAAGAAGCAATTGGGCCGTTCTGGGGCGGTAACGAAGTATGGTTAATTACAGCGGGCGGTGCAACTTTCGCCGCCTTCCCAGTTACTTATGCAAACATGTTTAGCTACTTATATACACCGTTATATTTAGTATTACTTGCTCTTTTTGCTCGTGCAGCAGGGCTTGAATTTATGCATAAAGATGATTCACCAATTTGGCAAAACGTTTGTAAATGGGCATATGCAATCGGTAGTTTCCTAATTGCTTTCTTATTCGGTGTTACATTTGCAAACCTATATTACGGGCTACAAATCGGAAAAGACGGCTATGAAGGAACATTATTTAGCTTATTAAATCATTACGGTATTTTAGGTGGACTCTTCTTCACTGCAATCTTCGTCGTATCCGGTTCACTTTGGGTTATGATTAAAGCATCCGGTGAAGTATCAGATCGTGCTTATAAAATTGCAAAACCATTTTCAGTAGCAGCAGCAAGTATTTTAGCAATCTTCTATGTGGCAACTGCAAACCGTACAAACTTATTCCAAAACTTTACGGAGTATCCTGTACTATTCATTCTGCCAGCACTTGCAATGCTAATGAGTGTCCTTGTAATTATTATGGTCTACAAACATAAAATTGGTCTTGCATTCACGTTTGTTTGTTTAACAATCGCAATGTTTATGACAACTGGATTTGCAGGCATGTTCCCAAGAATGTTACCATCACGTATTAACGATGCTTATAGTACAACACTATACCAAGCAGCAGGCAGTGAATTAAACTTAAAAATTATGTTCTTCGTCGCAATGGTAATGGTACCAATCGTTATTGGATACCAATTATGGAGCTACACAATCTTTAAAGAAAAAATTCATAAAGACTCTGCAAAAGGGTATCACTAGAATGAAAAAGACACTCGGAATGAGTGTCTTTTTATATAGCTTATAACGTAAATTGAATCCCTTGATCATTCACATCTTTATCACACACATTTGCTTCACTAATTCCATTAAAGGCCCTAATAGAAAATCCTGTATTAGACGATCCAGAACCATTATATGCCTTCGTTTGTTCAATAGGATTTACATTGTATTTATCCCCTAAATTAATAATTCCATTGCAATTTTGTATAATTACACCATCAACAACAGCAGGCATCGTATCACTCACTTTCAATATGTTATTTTCAGTTTATGAAGGGAGCCTAGAAAAATAGCATGTTTACAGGAAAAAAGAAAAAGATATTATCTTTCAATTACGTTATTTATGAAATGTAATATATAATAGATAAGGCAATCATTCATATAAAAAATTGAGGTGTATACAGAAGTTATGTTTTTTGAAGTCATCACTCTTATTCTGCTTATTATTTTTCTATTCTTTTATTTAAAAGACCCTAGAAGTTTAATCATCGGATTTTTATTTAACCTATTCTTTTGTTCATTTTTAGTTCTTTGTCTGTATTTAGCGGTTAGCTCGAATAACACGATATTCAAAATCATGGCTATCATACCGTTTATAATCATTTTCTTAATGTTAACCTTCGGTGTATTCGCATTAATGATTGGACTATTTCTTAACGCAAGAATCTTAATGAGAAAAGAAGGACGTCGTTTATCGAACTGCTTAACTTTAATCGCTGGGATGGGTATGTTACTTGCTATGATATCCCTAGTAGTTGATCCAACTCGCTTTTTCTCTCCTCATTTCCAGCCGATTTTTGCCGGAGTATCTTTAATTATGATATATTTCTTTTTCCATATATCAACTTTCTTAACAGCTTATTTTCTGTATCAATTTAATAGACCACGGCGCAATCAAGATTTCATTATCGTTCTTGGCAGTGGATTAATTAACGATAAAGTACCACCACTTTTAGCAAGTCGAATTAATAAGGCAATTGATTTTTACTGGAAACAAGCGGCTGTTACGACTCCGCCAACAATCATTTTCTCTGGTGGACAAGGACCAGATGAAAAGCTTCCTGAAGCGGAAGCGATGCAAAAGTACGCTGTTGAAAAAGGAATTCCTATCGAACATACAGTGCAAGAAAACCGTTCTGTAAATACATATCAGAACATGCTCTTCTCAAAAAAAATTATGGATTCCTTAAAAGACAAATATAGAAGTATCTTTACAACGAATAATTTCCATCTATTCCGTGCTGGATTATATGCAAGACAAGCTGGGCTCAACAGCCAAGGAATCGGTTCCAAAACCGCTTTCTATTACTGGCCAAATGCAATGATTCGGGAATATATCGCAATTGTTGTAATGAGCCGAAAGTTCCATATGAAAATTGTAGGAGTCATTTTAGGTTTCTGTGTCTTCTTATCAGCTATAAGCTTTTTATTTAGTTAATTTAATGCTTGTACAAAAGAAAGAGGCTATCTAAAATAATATTTTTTGGATAGCCTCTTTTATATTTCCTGTGCTCTAATATTCATGATTTCTTCAAACTCCTTAAAACTTATAATTCTTATACCTTTCAATCTCATCTTCTTCAATGTTTAACCAAGCCGTTGTCTCTAATTCCATTCTTCTTTTTCTTGCACTTACAAATGAAACATCTTCTTGCTCTATAAAGTTTTTCACAGACTCTATTAGGACAATAGGCTCTTCTAAAATTGCAGTAGTTCCATTTAACCTTTCTGTAGTTTGGATTTTCCCCTCTTTAATCCATTTAATAATAGGAATGCAAGAATTAACACTTAACAAATCAACCAAATCCTTAACTGAAACAGCATTAGAATTGAGCTGAGTTTCCTGTAATTTTTCAATTGTTGTAGGAGTCATCAGATTTTTCTCCTCTCCATTTAAAAAATCTTTATTACCCTTAGAATTATTATACATGATTTACGCACCACCGTTTAAAGGCTTTTTTAGAATTTTCCCCCAATTCACTCGTGGCTAATCAAATATATTGTGAAATTACTTCTCTTACTATTTCATATTCCCTTTTTTCTTACTTTAGAAATAGAATAATATTGAAACGGCGTATCACTTCCGTAGCACATTGGTAGTTCTTGCTGTAAATGGTCGCATGTGCATTTTTGTTGATCCATTTCTTTTCCATCGTTTCTTCCATATGCTCTTCTGCGCATTCTTGTTCATCTCCTTATGTATTTTTTGTTCCTATACACTTCCTACGAAGAAATCGATAATTGATTACATGCAAGAAAAGCATCAATTATCGGTGATCTTTCTCTAAATGCTAAATGAATATGACGATATTGTTTCTGCTTTAATTTTTTCATTTCAATATTTGTATGTGATTTAAAAAACAGCTCAGGCCCCATTGTAATTCCAATATTCTGCGAGACCATGTTCACAATCGTTTCGCAATTTAGTACTTCTAATATAATATTTGGACGGACTTGATAATCGGCTAGATTTTTTAGCACTAGTGGCTGATACGGACCTTTTGGCATAATAAAATCCATTCCATCAATTTGCTGAACATCCACTACTTTTTGATTCATCAATGAATGATTTTTCGGCAACCCTAATACGATTTCATCTTTGCTAACCGGGATTGATTTTATTTGTTTATTTGCATTTGACTCTAATATAAACCCGATATCAATTGTACCATTATCAACCCATTCCACTACTTCTTCGTATGTCCCTTCGAATAATAAAACTTTCACACCTGAGTAACTCTGTTTAAGATGCAATAACATAGCCGGTAATATTTGAGCTGCTGCACTTGTAAATGCTCCGATTTTCAATGTGCCTTCCAACCGATTATTTTGTATAGATACTTCTTGTTTAATAGCCGCTTCACTCTTCAAGACATTTTGAATATGTGGAAAAAGACGATTTGCAAACTCAGTCATTCTAATCTCAGATTGCTTATTCCGGTGCAACAAAGGATATCCTAATTCTTTTTCTAAACTAGCAATCGCATGACTAACAGCCGATTGCGTCATATTCAATTGTTCTGCCGCTCTAGTAAAATTACCTAACTCTACTACCTTTTGAAAAACTTCATATCTAGCTATCGTCATGAATTTTACTCATACCTTTCATGTAAAATATGAATTTCACTAATTTCATTATACTCGTTACGATGAAATTAGAACAAATCATCAAAAGGAGGACTCACATTGAATAAAATTTTTTTATTAACATTTGGGATGTTCGCACTAGGAGTAGATGCTTATATAATGGCAGGTATTTTGCCTCAAATCGCCAATGATTTTCATGTTTCAATTGGGACTGCAGGACAAACGGTAAGTATCTTCACAATTTGTTATGCGATTGCGGCACCTATATTTGCTACATGTATGAAAAAGACAAACACAAAACATACATTATTAGCAGCATTATTTCTTTTTACATTCTCTAACTTCCTGACCGCTGTAACTCATCATTTTATTATTTTATTAATTTCTAGAGGTCTAGCTGGCATAGGTGCTGGCCTATACTCACCACTAGCGTCGTCAGCTGCTGTTACATTCGTTTCTGAAAAAAGAAGGGGTAGAGCTTTAAGTATTGTTTTACTTGGAATGAGCGCTGGTACCGTAATTGGTGTTCCGTTTGGTATATATATTGCTTCTATTTATGAATGGCGCATAGCGATGTGGTTTATTGTTGCGATCGGGACAATCGGGATATTGGCTCTCTTCACTAAATTTCCTATGATAGAATCTAGACCTTTGCCAACGCTAAAAGAGAGGCTAAGTATGTTCCAAAACAAAAAAATTTCTCTCGTCATGCTTATCACAATGGTATTAAGTTTTTGCAGTTTAGGTTTATACACATACTTAGATACCATCATTACTGCATATGGATTTCAAAAGTCTATCATGTTTATTTGGATGTGGGGTATTGGTGGTATTGCTGGAAGTTTTATAATTGGGTTTATAATGGATTTCTATAAGAAGCCAAAAATCATATTACTGTACTTAATGGGAATCATGTTTTTCTCGTTTATATGCATGGGTGTTTTCCATGAAACTGCATTATTGTTAGCTATATGCTTAATTCTTTGGGGAAGTACGGGATGGGCCGCACTCGCTACTCAGCAAAAAACACTCTTAGAAATTAGCCCAAATCATGCTACCATTTCAATTGCTTTGCTTAGCTCTATTAATTATTTTTCTGGTTCTATCGGGACAATGACAAACGGAATATTTTTAGAAAAAGGAATAGCTCCTATTACTTTACCCTATATAATAGCCGGTATATTACTTTTTGCTATAGGCGGACAAATTCTTTTTATAGGTAAGAAAATTGTAAAAGCACGTGAACTTCACTAAATTATAATTTAAAAATAAAAGTCTCTATCTTCTAAGATAAGGACTTTTTCTTACGCTCTTCCCCATTTTCCACCACGCTTTACCCATTCCACATACTAATGAAACATAGGTACTTGCTCTTGGAATTGAAATGGGATATATAAGAAAAGAAGATAGAGCGGTATATACATAATTACTAACAATAGAAATCCTATTCCAACATTTGAAGCTACCATTGTACTTGTAAACAAGCTCGTGAACAATACGAGGAATAACACGAAACTAAATCTTTTATAAATAGTCATGAATCACCCCTCCTCTATAATTTCATTGTAGCATTCGAAAGAAAAAAAGCCTACTACACAAACAATCCCCCTACAATCTGTAAAATAATATAAAATATAGTATATAAAGGAATATAAAGTTTTAAAGAAAGGATGATTTACTTAATGACAAAGAGAAAATTCTATCAGAAGAAGCGTTGGATACTGCCTTTTGCAATCATTGCCATTCCTACCGTAATTATATCTATCACTAATCAATTTACCCCTGTCCTCAGCGCAGCTATAATGAAACAACTTTTCGAAGCACAAACCTTTGCATCACCTAAAAATATGGAAACAATAAAACAAAACGTTGTTGTAAAAAAAGATATTGTATATAACAAAGAAGGATTTGATAATAGTATTCTAGATATTTACTATCCAAAAAGCACTACTGAAAAACTCCCCGTTATTATGTGGATACACGGGGGCGGATTTTTATCTGGTAGTAAAGAACAAACACAAGAATATGGAATGGCATTAGCTAATGAAGGATATGTAGTTGCAAATATAAATTATGCAATTGCACCGCGGCAAAAATATCCTGCGCCCGTTATTCAAGCAAATCAAGCACTGAAATATCTTCAAAATAATATCGCCACATATGGTGGTGATATTAACAGGCTATTCATAGGTGGCGATTCTGCTGGGGCTCAAATAGCTAGCCAAACTGCCGCGCTTATGTCCAATGAAAAACTAGCAAAAACGATGGATATTCATCCTTCTATTGATAATAAGCAGATAAAAGGTCTTCTTTTGTTTTGCGGACCTTACAGCATGGATAGATTGGACAACCCTGAATCATCTGCAATCGGAAAATGGATGGTCCATACAATGTTTTGGTCATACACTGGTGAGAAAGATTTAGCAACTTTTCCTAGATTAGCTGAATTATCTACAGTCAAACATGTAACACCTAATTACCCACCTGTTTTTTTGACAGTTGGAGACGCCGACCCTCTTGCCCCGCATTCAGCGGATCTTATAGACGCACTCAAACATAACGGAGTAGAAGTAGAAAGTGTTTTATTTGATGGAACAAAATCTGAATTAGGTCACGAATATCAATTTGATTTCACTTCACCACACGCTGAGAAAACATTAGGAAAAACCATCGAATTCCTGAACAAACATAAATAATTATAAAAGCCCAAGAAGCATCTACTCTGCTCCTTGGACTTTCCCCTATCTTCTCTTCGTAATTTTCCCTGATCCGCCAACCCTTGTTTTTGGGGGTGACGTATTCTTCGGCGGGCTTTTAATCGATGATTTCGGTTTAACATCAGAACCGCTAGAACCGCCTGGTGATTTTGTGATTCTCCCTTTTTTCTCTGTAGATGGTGGAACTGTCTTCGTTTCTTTTTCTATAATGCTTCCTTTGTCCCCTACAGATGTTTTCGGTTCAATCTTATCGCTCCGTTTAATAATAGAACCTTTACCTTCTTTTGTAATCGGCGGTGGTGTTTTCTTCTCTTCTTTTGTAGGCGGCCTGTCTGGAGTAACCGGTTTATGATTTTTCCGATCTGTATATCCACGGTAATCACCATGATACGATTTACGGGAATCAAATATATCATCTAATATACTTGCTAAAATATATCCTTGTAAGAAAGATGGTTGATAATTTTGACGAACATATTCGTTATTACTAATTTCAATTAATGTATCAGATGGCTTTTCCTTATCCTTTTGAAGATTATATAATTTATCAGAATAGACAAGGAACATCTGATTTTCATCTTCTTTAGACACTTGCTTCGGTTCTTTTTCATCAATGAGTTCTTTGGCGACCTGCGGAACTGATTTATTTTCCGCCCTATATACATATGACTCTTGCTTACCATCTTTTGCGACAGATTCTAATGGATAGCGATCTTGAATCGACTTATTATTTTGACACCCTGATAAAGCATATCCAGCAATTACAAGTAATGTAACAATAGCAACGACAGGGATTACGAACGATTTAATCATGGTAAACAATCGGTTTGACATGATTACGCCCCCTTACGTTGCCCTTATAATTTGTACATCAGCAGGAAGAATCGATTCTCCCTCATACATCATTGTACGTCCGTCTTGCCACTCAATGCGAAGTAGCTTCCGGTTATCAGATTGAAACTCCCACACGTACTGTTCATCCGATACTGCAAATGGCGTTTTTCCCATTACAACAACACACCCGTTATACCGTTCTTCCATATGGTAATCCATATCATCCATTTCAATCGTTGTTGGAATCTCCTCTATCGAATCTAACCGGCCATCAATTGGTGTATATAGCTTATAATACGTACTTTCACGATTCTCTATTTTTAAATAGCGAATTGTTTTCCCGTCCTGTAGCGTTAAAATAATTTCATTACGAGAATGCATGCTTGTTTTTCCAACCAATTCATACATCACTAATGAAACTTCAACCATATCGCCAGGTGCTAACGTAAGTAACGATTTTTCTGGTTTCACAGGCTCTGGACTTTTCATTATATTTTTAATTCGTTTAAATAAACTCATGATTTATCCCTCCTTTTCTCGTTATAGACAAGCTGCTAAAATGAGTCCTCCAACAATATGTAACGAACCAGCTAATAAAGCATGTGTGACATGCCCTTGCTTCGTTCCCTCTTCTAAATCTAAACCAACTACTTTTTTCAAAATAAATTCAATAAACATTTCTACAACTAATAAAATAACGAATGAAACTGCTGATGCAAGGAGTGCCTGCCATAAATCATTTGATTTCATAATCGATTGTGACAAAATATATCCTTGTGCAAAAAGTTTCATAATAAAGCGAGTCGTAACTGCCATATTTCCTTGTTTAATTTCTGCTAAATCGTTGTATTTCGTAAAAATAGAATCAACCCACATAAGTGCAAATAAAAGAACAGCACTTGCTCCTGTCCAAACAAGCATAGCTAGCACATTCATCCACGTCATACAAAAACCTCCTCTAAGAAAATAATAAGAAAACCGACATGAATGCTTTTCATGACATGTCGGTTCCTTTATCTTATATATCTATTTTGATTTCCCTACGTATAAACCATAACTACGAAAACAAAAACAGACTTCCTCTTTCTATCCTCACACCGCATGGTATCCAAAAGGGCTCTGACCGCTTCTATGCTTGGGCAGACGCTCTCTTCCATCCCCAAAAAAGAAGGTTTTAGGTTTTACCTTTGATTATCCCTCATATCAATCACAGTCTCGAAAACAAAAACAGGCTTCTTCTCTTTTCCTCTTTCTGTCCTCACACGGCATGGTATCCAAAAGGGCTCTGACCGCTTCTACGCTTGAGCGGACGCTCTCTTCCACTCAAAAAAGAAGGTTTTAGGTTTTAAGTTTTAACCTTTATTATTTCTCATACTGCTTCATAATACGTGCCAATTCATCATCCACAGCTGAATTTTTATTTAAAGCCGCAAATTCCTCATCTAACGACTTTTCTTTTTTATAAATTTCACCGCTTGCCTCTGCTTCAGCTTCTAATTGAAGAGCTTTTTCTTCCATACGGCTCAGGCCAGCTTTTGCAGTATTGGCATCGAATCCAGACATCGCTTGATTAATGCTCTTTTGCGCCTTCGCAGCATTTACACGTGCTACAAGTGTTTCACGTTTATTTTTCAGCTCTGTTAATTGTTTACGCATTTCTTCTAATTTTGCACGTAAATTATCAGCAGCTGCTTTATTTTGTTCATAACTTGCTTTATATTCATTCATCTTTTGCTCTGCATTTTTCTTTTCTTCTAAAGCACGGCGCGCAAGATCAATGTTATTTGCTTGAACTGCCATATGTGCTTGTTCTTCACGTTTCTTAACAAGTGCTTCTTGCTCTTCAAACAATAATTTAAACTTTTTCTCAAGCGCAATTTGAGCCGCTACACTCTTCTCAGCTTCTTGTACATCTTGTTGCATGTCACGTAAATATTGATCCGTCATCTTAACTGGATCTTCAGCTTTCTCAATTAATGAATATACATTTGACATCGTTAAATCTCTTAATCGTTTAAAAACAGACATTTAAATTCCTCCTATATATTGCCTCATATTTCAAATTCATGTGCTTCCCGTAAAAATTTTCTTTTACCAGAATAATGTTTATTACCAAATCCTACATATTTATTATATCAAAACGAAGATGTCCTTACCTGTTATTTTCCAAATACGCAAATTATAATATGACATTTCCTTCCCAACATTTCCTCTCCACTACTAAAAGTATGAAAATCCCCTCTACATCATCATTATGTATACGAACGTTTTCTAATTATATTGTCATAAAAAAAGCTTTGCGAAATTCGCAAAGCTTTTTCCTATTTATCCCGCTATTTGCGGGCAGTAATATTCCCACCTCAAAATTTGGCGAAAACAAAGAAGGTAGGTGGGAGANNTTAAAGTTTCACTTTATTAACGGCTTGCTCCATATCCGGGCTACAACTATTCGACTGACATGACTTATTCAGCGAACATGCTGCACACTTCCCTTTCTTACTTCTCTTCACAAAATTGAATAATGTATATCCTGCATAACCAAAAATGACAGCTCCAATAACAATATTGACTATCATTATGATACATCTCCTTCTAGAATCCGAGTAAGGATCCAACTTGATATATAATAAGCGTTAATACATAAGCAATAATAAGTGGATACACCACAGAGAAAATCGTCCATTTTACAGAACCTGTTTCACGGCGAATCACAGCTACTGTTGCTAAACATGGAACGTATAATAAAATGAAGAACATGAACGCATATGCTGATAGTGCAGTATAGTGCGCCCCCATTACATTACCTAATACGTCTTCGTTTACCGCATAAATAATGGCCATTGTCGAAACAACAACTTCTTTTGCTAAAAATCCTGTTAGAAGCGATGCCGCCGCTTGCCATGTTCCAAAACCGAGCGGTGCTAAAATTGGTGCGATAAAGCCACCAATCATCGCTAAGAAACTTTCACCCATATCTACGCCAAATCCAGATGGACCAGCATAGTTAAGTAACCAAATGACAACAGATCCACCAAAAATAAATGTACCAGCTTTACGCACGAAACCTTTTCCTTTTTCCCACGTACTCAGCCACAATGTTTTTGCTTGTGGCATACGATAAGGCGGAAGCTCAATGACAAAAATAGACTTTTCTTCTTTTAAAACCGTCATAGACATTACCTTTGTAACAAGTAAAGCAAGTACAATACCGACAATGTATAAAGAGAATACAACAGTCGCTTGGCTATTCGGGAAAAAGACTCCCGCGAATAATGCATATACAGGCAAGCGTGCTGAACAAGACATAAATGGTGTTACTAAAACGGTAAGTAATCTTTCTTTTTCCTGCTCAATTGTTCTTGCAGCCATAATTCCTGGGACGTTACAACCGAAACCGATAATCATCGGAATAAATGCTTTTCCATTTAATCCAAAGAACTCCATGATCCGGTCCATAACAACTGCAATACGAGCCATATAACCTGAGTCTTCTAATAATGAAATAAAGAAGAAGAGTGCAAAAATTTGCGGAACGAATACTAATACAGCACCAACCCCTGCAATAATCCCCTCTGTAACAAGCGCTTGAATAAACTCAGAGGCACCGATAGTTGTTAAGCCCGTTGTTACCCAATCGGTAAGTTGCCCACTGAAAAATCCATCAAGCATATCCGATAATGGTGTTCCAATCCACGTAAACGTAACCTGAAAAATAAAAAACATAACAGCTAAAAAGATAGGAAGTCCTAAAACTTTATGTGTGATTAACTGATCGATTTTTTCTGAAAAGGGAATCTTTCCTTCCTTTTCATGCTGAATCACATTTGTTTTTAACTTTTCAATATACGCCGCACGTGTCTGGTAAATATGCTGCTCAAGTGTACTTTCAAGTCCTGCTTCTAGATTCGAACGAATGGCTACAAGCTTTTCATAACTAGATAGTTTCTTTACTTCTTGCTCTACTACTTCATTATTGCTTAAAAATTGAAGTGCCAGCCACCTTGGATGCTCATACTTCTCCTTAGTTAAAAGCTCCATGATATTCGCAATTCCTGCATCTATTTGTTCACCATATGAAAGAATGAATGGTCTTTTCTCTTTTTTCTCACTCTCATGCAAAGTAGCAAGTAATTCTTCGCAGCCTTTTCCACTTCTCGCAACAACAGGAACAGCCGTTACTCCTAATATTTCCGACAATCTGTTTACATGAATAACAATCCCGCGCTGCTTCGCCACATCAACCATATTTAAACCAATGGAAACTGGTTTACCAAATTCCAGTAGTTGTAATGTTAAATGCATATTGCGTTCAAATTGAGAAGCATCAACAATATTTAGCATATGCTGAAAATCTTCTGTTAGTAGAAAGTTTGTAACAACGCCCTCATCACGAGAGACCGGATTTAAATCATATACACCTGGTAAATCAATTAATGTTCCTTGTTGCCCCTTTAACTTACCAACCTTCTTTTCGACTGTTACCCCGCTCCAGTTTCCTACATATTCATAAGAACCCGTTAGCGCATTAAATAATGATGTTTTCCCCGTATTTGGATTCCCTAGCAATGCAACCTTATTCACGCTAATTCCACCTTTATCATTTTCGCGTCACAATGACGAATACTAATTAATTGTCCTCGGCACTCTAATGTACATGGCCCTTTAAACATCGCTTTTTGTTTCATACGAAGTTCACTTCCTTCTGAAAGACCAAAAGCTGCTAATCTACGTTTTAATAATTTATCTAACGCCTGTATATTTTTCACTAGAACTTTTTCCCCGATTTTAATATCAACTAAACTCATAATTTCCCTCCTTACAAGAGAATGAGAATTATTTTCATAAAAATTATAGCACCCCTACCAATCAAGTACTATATCTTTCCCTTCCTATTTATTAACATTTTGAGACAATTACATAAAAATAATTGCACCATAAAGTAAGCTTTAATCAGCATAACTCTCACCGCTCGCTAATGGCTGGATCCTCTGTTTCATCAAAAAAGAAAAGGGAGCCTCTTCTGCTATTTCCGTTTCCTTACATATTACGGCTATGAAAATAAAAACAGACTTCCTCTCATTCCCTATTTTTGTCCTCATGCGGTATGGGATCCAAAAAGGCTCTGACTGCTTCTATCCGTGGCTGGACCCTCTCTTCCCTCTAAAAAGAAAGGTCTTTTAATTTAAATCCAAACACCATTTGCCATTCTCATCCATTTCAATTACAATAAATCTATCAATCAAAGAATCTCGTTATCACAGGGGGAGCCTCGTTGCTGAGAGGGAACATAACGTTCCGACCCTTCGAACCTGTTAGTTAATGCTAACGTAGGAATTGTGCAAACGTCGAAATACATATACCTCATTATTTTCTATTTACGTATTTCATATCTCCCTATGATACATTATTCTTTTTTTGTGCAACTTAGATTTAGGGGGAATATCCACATGCGTAACACCAATTTACAAGCGATGATTGAATCTGCAATCCTTGCAGCCTTCGCCTTAATCATCGACATTTTACCATTATCCATTAAACTTCCAACAGGCGGTTCCGTTTCATTTGCTATGATTCCTATTTTTATTATCGCATACCGCTGGGGATTTAAAACGGCATTCTTAGGAGGACTCATCTGGGGGCTACTACAAATTGTAGTCGGAGATACTTATATTTTAACGCCTGTGCAAGCATTCATTGAGTACTTTATTGCCTTTGCTTTTATTGGTTTTGCTGGTTTATTCTATCGTCCAATTCAAAAAGCACTTGCGAACACGCAACATACGTCTGAAGCACAACATGACATTGGTAGCCGTAAAGACAAACCTACAGAAAAAAAGAATCAAGGAAAAAAAGCACTTGCTTATATTATCCTTGCAACATTTGTCGGTAGCTTTGCACGTTATTTCTGTCACTTTATTGCCGGCGTTATCTTTTTTGGAAAATACGCACCGCCGGGACAGTCAGCTGTTCTTTATTCATTAATCGTAAATGGAAGTACAATGCTTGCTTCTTTCGCTTTATGTACAGTATTGTTACTCCTTCTATTTACAACAGCGCCACGCTTATTTAAAAGTATTGGTGCACACCATACAAATTCACAAAATAAGGTTTCCTAAATTGTAGGTTACCGAAAACGTGATGACTTTATATGTATTTCATCACGATACACAAAAAAAAGAAGTTCAACACTTATACTAAAATAGGTGTTGAACTTCTTTTTTTACCTGTAATTATGTTTTCATTTCGAATGAATAGCAATTAATTTCGCTTGAATAATATAGCGATCTGGTGCATCACCTATGTAATCGAACGGATAGCAAGTCGTCATTGTTAACGTCGGTTCTTTTTTCTTTACAATCACTGTACGATCATCAGCATCTGTAATCCATTTTTTTTGAATTTCATATAAATAATTTTTATGATCATATTCCACAATGAGATTATCTTTTTCTTTCAGTTCTCCTAACTCTATAAATACCGTATCACGATGTCCACTTAATACAGTGTGTCCCCCTTCAGATGGGGTTGTTGTCATGTCGCCAACAAACATACCGACACCTTTTTTCAATGTAGCAGCATTCGTTCCCCAATATATAGAAAACTTCTTCTTAATTTTTGGGATATGTAATATAGCTACTCTCTCGCCTTCTTGACGCTTCATTTGAGAGGAGGGTATTTGCGAATTCGCAACTGTTTCAGTAGTATTGTCTTTTGCTGTTATTTTTTCAAGTTGCTTGACCTCTTCTATCGTTAAATCCTGTGCCGAACTTTTTTCTTTATACCATTCAAAAAAGTAATAACCCCCAACAAGAATACCAATGATCATAAAAAAAACGCCAATACGATTTAGAAGTGTCACTATTCCTCCCTCCATTCTTCTTTATTATTCCTATTGATATATATCCTATAAACACTACTTTCGCTTCAGTTGTAGAATATGTATGGAATATAAAAATAACTTGCAACTAAAAAAGCTGCTAAAAGTAGTTAAATCTACTTTTAGCAGCCTATTTCAAAATATTTAAAGCATGACACCGTTATTCTTAAATGAATACCACTTTCCGTCAATGAAGTGTTTACCTATTGCCATTGCACCGTCAGCTTTTAAATAATACCAATTTCCATTCTCTTGTAACCATCCTGTTTTCATCGTACCGTTTTGGTTCATATAATACCAACCAGTATCAGTTGGTACCCAACCTATTCCCATTAATCCACGATGAATATAATACCAATGGTTTCCTTCTTTCACCCAACCAGTTTTCATAGATCCATCTGGATTTGCATATAACCAACGATCTTTTCCATCTTCTATCCAACCAGTCCGCATAACACCATCATTACCTAAATAATAATCTTTTCCATTTACCCTAACGAAATCTGTTTGCATAACACCATCTATGAAGTAATACCATTTTCCTTTATAACTTAACCAGCCTTCATGATTTTTCCCATCTTGATCGTAGTAATACCATGAATCACCGTTTTTTACCCATCCCATTTTTTGTGTCACTTGTTCTCTTTTTGGGACAGCCTGATTCACATTTTTATTTACTTCTGCATAAGACACGACAGGTACAAAAAGCACCACAGACATTAAAACTAGCAAAATAAATTTCTTCATTTTTACAAGTCTCCCAAATAATAATGTATTTTAATTGCTATCTCTATGAGTAAATTATATTACAGATAACAATATTATGCAATGTTTTTGTAACATAATTGTAATATAATTAATCTATTCGTTATTTTAATAGTAATCTATGCTTTTACTTTAGATTCCATAACAGTGCATACTTATGAAATAAAAAGCATTGCAGATTCTCTCTACAATGCTTTTTGTGCCTCAGTATTTACATGTTACTTTCTTGTGATTCCAGAGTAGCAAAGTCTGAAGTAATAACTAATTGTCTTGGCTCAGTTTTCTTTAAGTGATTATTGACGTTACACTTACTACGCTGAAAGACCCATGCTTTAACAGGATTTGTGAAGACGATTCTTTGCTCTTTATTAGGGGCCCCTTCTTCAAATTTACAACTTTCGCTCCATTTACACCATTTCATTGTAAATTGTGAAGAAGAATGATCTTCTTCTTGATCGAATAAATGCGAAAAACTCATCTCTTCATCCAATACTATCGTGTTACTAGTCGATAACAAAGCAAAGGTCGCCCAACGTCTCTCCATTCCCTCCTACTCCTTTTCACATATAGTGCCTAAATCTTATTTTACCTAAAATGTGCTTGCCTTTTACCTTACACTAATAGTTTATCCAAAAGACGACTACGTAACTATCGATTTGTCTTACAAACTACCTTACATTTTTGTAAGAAATGAAAAAACCTCCATCTTTGTAAATGAAGGTTTTCAATCATTTCTTATCTATATATTCTTTCATATCATCTAACCCAGCCTCATACAATTGAAGCATCATTCCATGCGAAATAGCTCCAAGAACTAACGTCATCCCAATCAGTGTCACACGAATAGCAGGAACATCAATTATATAAGATAACATACCGAGAACAATTGTTAGAAATAGTGCTTTTATAAATGTAACACTTGTATATTGTTTCTTTTTCATCATGACCACCCTTTATGGAAGCGTTTTCTCAATAAATTTAGTATATCATATCATCAGACTACTTTGTGGGTATTTTTGTAAAAAGCACGTTCTTCTACTATCTTTTTGACATTTCTTCTACAATCCTTTACAGTCGAAATGTTCACAAGTTTTACAACGTAGGAGGATCTCAATGAATATTGAAATAAAAGATACTTTAATTTCCGAAGAAGCATTACAAACGAAGGTAAAAGAACTCGCACTACAAATTGAGCGTGATTTTGAAGGAGAAGAAATCGTAGTTATCGCTGTACTAAAAGGTTCTTTCGTCTTCGCTGCGGATTTAATTCGTCACATTAAAAATGAAGTAACAATCGACTTTATCTCAGCATCTAGTTACGGTAACCAAACTGAAACAACGGGGAAAGTTAAATTATTAAAAGATATTGATGTCAACATTACAGGTAAAAATATAATTGTCGTAGAAGACATTATTGATTCCGGCTTAACACTTCACTTCTTAAAAGACCACTTCTTCATGCATAAGCCAAAAAACTTGAAATTCTGTACATTACTAGATAAACCAGAGCGCCGTAAAGTTGATTTGAAAGCAGAATATGTAGGCTTCCAAATTCCAGATGAATTTATTGTCGGATACGGTATTGACTGCGCTGAAAAATATCGTAACTTACCATATATCGCATCAGTTGTAACTGAGAAATAAACCCGTATATAACTTCCATCAATTTTTGATGGAAGTTTATTTATATAAACAAACAGACAAAGGGAGAGATTAGAAATGGCAGAAACAAAATTTGAAAAAGTCCTTCTCATCGTAAACCCTAAAGCAGGACAAGGGGATCTACATACAAACTTATCCAAAATCGTCCCACCACTCGCTACTGCTTTCCCAGATTTACGTATTCTTCATACACAAAAACAAGGCGACGCAGCAACATATTGTCAAGATTTTGCAAACGAAGTGGATTTAATTGTTGTCTTTGGTGGTGATGGCACTGTGTTTGAATGTACAAACGGATTAGCTCCGCTTCAAAAAAGACCAGCACTTGCTATTATTCCAGGAGGTACATGTAACGATTTCTCTCGCACACTTGGCGTTCCACAAAACATTGCCGATGCAGCAAAACTCGTCGTACAAGGGCGTACAAAAACAGTTGATGTTGCAAAAGCGAATGAACAATATTTCTTGAACTTTTGGGGGATTGGACTCGTCTCTGAAGTATCTAATAACATTGATTCAGATGAAAAAGCAAGGCTTGGGAAGATTGGTTACTATTTAAGCACCATTCGAACTGTTAAAAACGCCGAAGCTTTCCCAGTAAAAATTACATATGATGGGCAAGTATATGAAGATGAAGCTGTCCTTGTTATGGTCGGAAATGGCGAATACCTTGGTGCCATTCCGTCCTTTATCCCTAATGTAAAATGTGATGATGAGGCACTTGATATCTTTGTTGTAAAATCAACAGGCATTCAAGCATTTAAAGATTACATTGGAAAAAAACTATTTGAAGATACAAATGACAATGATATTTTTCATGTGAAAGCCAAATCTATTCATATAGAAACAGATGGGGAAAAAGAAGTAGATACAGATGGAGAAAGCTCCCTCCATACGCCGTGTCACATCAAATTATTACCAAGCCACTTTACAATGATTTATAACCCGGCTCTGGCATAATTACGTTAGGGAATGAAAAGCTGAACAGAGCGTGAAGAAAAAAATGTTGCATCCTAAAATGGTAAATAAATTTCTATCGTCGACATTTCGGTAAACAGCAAAACAATTTACTAGAAATTGTTTCTAAACAAGTTAAAAAAGGTTGTTAACGTTTGTTGTTAACAACCTTTTTATATCTAAGTTTCTATCTTTCATCTAGCTATTTACTTCTTTCTCAACTAACCACTCTCTCTTTTCTTTGCATATATACATATAAAACACTACATATGACAAGTAGGGCTCCCCCAAAATAGACACCATACTTTGTCGCCAATTCTACAATCCTTTCAATATGTTTCCCAAATAAAGAACCAAGTAAAAAGTAAAGCAACGTCCAAACAAATCCTGTCGTATAGGAATACAAAGCATACGTTTGAAATCGCATGTTATTCATTCCCACTAAATAAGGTACGATATGTCTAACGACAGGTATAAAATAACTTGTTACCAATGCATAGTGCTCATATCTACTAATCATTTCTTTTGATCGCAGCAAATACTTTACCTTTTTCTTTTTCATCAATCTATTAAGTACTTTTGTGCCAAATACCTTTCCAAGTACATACCCTAAAGAGAGACCAGACACTACACCTAAATAGGTTAGAAAAAAGGCTGGAATCGCGCTTAATATACCTAGCGATGATACAAACCCACCACTCATCACAATCATTTCATCTGGGACTGGCATACCTACAATCCCGAGCCATAAACAAAAAAATAATGCCCCGTAACCGTATGTCTCAATATAGGATAACAATTCATGTAATTCCATTACGTACATGCCTTTCTGCAACTAAAGACATGCGCCGGAGGAAGATTCAGCCAAACTTTTTTTAGTGAAACTTCCTGAAAAAAGCTTTGAATAAACGCTTTTTTTGCCAGTGAATATTGAAATGTAATAAATTCCCCATCTTCACTTAATGATTCCATTACACTGGATAAAATCCGTGCTGATATTTCCCTTGGTAAAGACGTAAAGGGTAATCCCGATAATACGTAATCTACTTTCTCTATTTGTAACTCCTCGATATATTTCTTTATGTTTTCAGCTGATCCATGTATGACTAAAATATTAGGATCGTCTTTAAACTGCTTCTGTAACTTTTTGAAAAACACTTCATTAATTTCAATCAGGATAAATATTGTATGCTCTTTTTTCCTCTTTATAATCTCTCTCGTAAATGATCCTGTTCCAGGTCCTAATTCTAAAATATACTTCGCTTCTTCAAAGTTAATCGCGCCTACCATCTTTTTAGCTAATCTATTCGAGCTCGGTGCAATGGCTCCTATATTCTTTGGGTGCTTTACAAATTCGGTTAAGAATGTAATCATTTGCATCTCTAACCTCTCCCATTCGCTATCATCTAATATGGGGTTAAGTATAACTATCATTTTTTAAAAAATAGCATGGATATTTCTTAAGATTTTATGAAGAATTGAAAAAAACAGCTACCGCCTATAGCGATAGCTGATGCCTTCATTACTTCGCGCTCACAATCTTATAATAAGAACGAACTGTTAAGAAGTAATATCCAATATAAATGACACCGTACACTCCTATACTAATTAATAACGGAATCAGTATTTCATATGGTAGTATGTTTGAAAAACCTTTTAATGCAAATAAACTGTGTAAAATTCCCACTACTAATGGAATTGCAAAGATAAAGCTTACTTGTTTTGCAATTGCCTTTTTCATTTCCTGTTTTGTTACACCCACTTTGTGCAAGACAACGTAACGATCGCGGTCTGCACTTGCTTCTGTTAACTGTTTGAAGTAAATGATAGAACCTGTTGCAAGCAAGAACACTAAACCTAGGAATAACCCGATAAACATCATTAACCCCGTCGCTTCAAGACCTGCTTGGAAACCAGTATAGAAGTCTCTAAATGGTGCTTCAATTTCAGATTTTCCTACTGGCATAGCTTTCGCTAATTTTTCTGTTAACACTTTACTATTTTTTTCATCTTTTACATCAATATTTTTTACAACACGTGTTCCAGATATTTTTTTCGCTTGTTCATATACTTGATCTGGAACAATCACAAATAGTTCACTTAAGTTCGTGATATTGCGATTATCTACACCTTTAATTGTAAGCTTTTGTGTTTCGTTTCCGACCGGAAATACAGCTGTATTCCCTTTATATTCAGGGCCAAAGTCAAGCCCTTCAACATATAGACTATCATATACAAATGCTTCATTAGCAGCTAAATCCACCGCATCCGCATCCATTTTTTTCGCAATTCTATTAAATGTCGATTGAGAAATAAGCTGGTATTGCTCTGTAACAAGGTAATGTGTATTCATAACCTGATCCGCTTTTTTACCTTCAAACTTCCCTTTCACAGGAACCATCTCAATTTCAGATTGCTCTGTAACTGGATGACTTTTCTTTTCTGCATCAAGAATTGCATTTACTTTATGATCTAACGCTGCATCTTGTTTCACATATGAATAGCTATATGGTGACATATTCTTCGCTTGCTTAAATGTGTTGTAATACATCGTAACAGACGTACCAACTGCGGTTAATGTTACCGCACTTAATACTGCAATTGTAGCAAGAGATTTTGCATTTCCTTTAATACGATACAGTAACTGTGACGTCGTTACCATGTTCATGCCGTTATAGAAGGATGATTTATTATGTCTTGCTCTTTTTAATACAAATACTGTAAAGAACATAAATAGTAAGTACGTACCAAGTACCGTTGCAAGTAAAATATAAAGTGCAATCACCATAAAGTCAGCATATTTTGCTGCCTTCATAAATATAAGCGATAAGAAATATCCAGAACCGATTAAAAAGACTGACAGTAATGCCATAATTATCGATCCTTTTGGCATTGCCTCTCCTTCACGCTCAGCACGGAACAATTCAATTAACTTAAAACGATAAATTAAACGATATCCTTGCAGTGATGTATAAAGAATAATGACAAAAAAGATAATTGCTGTATCAATAATTGCTGCCATCGGCACTTCAAAATGCACATTTAAGTTTAACCCCATCATACTTACTAACAATTCAAGGAATAACTTTGAAAGTACACTACCAATCGCAATTCCAATTACTAATGACATTAACCCCATTAACATGTTTTCATAAAATAACATTTTACCAATTTGTTTTTTTCGAATTCCTAGCAATGAATATAATCCAACTTCTTTTTTACGTTTTCGTGTAAAGAATCCGTTCGAGTATATAATAAATACTGCTACGAAAATAATGAGCATCACACTGGAAACTTGGAATGCCCCGCTAATTTTTTTAGAGCCTTCCGCTGCTTTTTCCATTTGTGAATTGTACTGAAGTGCCTTAAATGTAAAATAAATGACGATACTAAAGATCATCGATGCAAAATATAAAAAGTAATCTTTAAAGTTCCGCTGTATATTGCGGAGGGCAATACTAGATAACGTCATCCATTGCACCTCCAGAAATTGCGGACATTACGTCTACTACTTGTTGGAAGAATTGTTTACGCGTTAATTCTCCGCGGTGCAACTCTTTATATAGTTCACCATCTTTAATGAAGATCACTCGCTTACAGTAACTTGCCGCAAATGCATCATGCGTTACCATTAAAATAGTTGAGTTATCATATTCATTCAATGACTTCATGCTTTCTAATAAATCTGTTGCCGATTTCGAATCAAGCGCTCCTGTTGGCTCGTCCCCAAAAATCATACTTGGATTTGTAACGATGGCGCGAGATGCTGCACAGCGCTGCTTCTGTCCACCAGATACTTGGTATGGAAATTGACTTAAAATATGATCAATACCAAACTTCTTCGCAATCTCAAGAACGCGGCGATCAATTTCACTCGCTTTTACTTTCGATAACGCAAGTGGCAAAGCGATATTCTCTTTCACCGTTAACGTATCTAATAAGTTATAATCTTGGAAAATGAAACCTAAATGATCACGGCGGAACAATGCCAATTTATCATCATTCATTTTCACAATGTCTTTTCCATCAATTAAAATTTCACCGTTCGTCGCGTTATCAATTGTAGAAAGAACATTTAAAAGAGTCGTTTTACCAGATCCTGAAGGGCCCATAATTCCAACGAATTCGCCTTCTTGTACTTGTAAGTTAATCCCCTTTAACGCTTCAAATGTATTTCCACCTGTATCGTATACTTTTTTTATATTTTTCGCTTCTAATACTGTTTTCATCTCTAATCCCTCACTTCTTCTATTCTCTATTTCCACTATATCTAACTTCTACTCTTGCCACTATCGATGTTTCTTACACAAACATGACAGTTATGTAAGGCTACTTATATAAATACAATTTGAAAAACTGACATACAATCTACTCTTTAGATTGGAGAGAGGATCCGGCCGTGGATAGAAGCGGTCAGTTCCTTTTTTAGCTCCATGCCATGTGAAAACAAAGAGAAAAAATGAGTAAAGATCCGCTTGTGTATGCATAGCCGCAGTTTATATGCTGGTAAATCAAAATAAATATATAGAGTAGAAACAAACAATTTAACTTTGTGAAATAACTACTTTGCTACTATAACATCGGGAAAAATAGCCAGCCATTCATTCTCCTTACAGGAACATTACAATTCTGTAAGGAAAAAGCTACCCTACATAATTGTGCACGGAATGTCGGATGAGATCATTTCATTCCTGCTATTCTATACACATAAGGAGGTCATATCATGGATTCGCTAAAAAACATGAATGCAGCAATACAGTATATTGAAGATAATCTTGCGAATAACATTGACTTTAAAGAAGTGGCAAAGCTAGCTTTCTGCTCTGAATATCATTTTAAAAGGATGTTTTCCTTCCTTGCAGGCATTTCACTTTCAGAATATGTTCGCTGTAGACGTCTTACTCTTGCAGCATTTGAACTAAAAGATAGTAATGTAAAAGTCATTGATATCGCTATGAAATATGGATACAACTCACCAGACTCATTCTCACGAGCATTTCAAAACCTGCACGGTATAACGCCGTCAGAGGCTCGAAATAGTGGCGGTTCTCTTAAAGCCTACTCAAGAATGACCTTCCAGCTATCTATTAAAGGAGGACATGAAATGAACTATCGTATTGAAGAAAAAGAGGCATTTCGCATCGTTGGTATAAAAAAACGAGTACCAATTGTTTTCAGCGGGGTAAACCAAGAAATTGCTTCTATGTGGAAAAGTTTGGACATTCAAGCAATCCACACATTAAAGGCACTTTCGAATGTTGAGCCTACTGGACTCATTAGCGCTTCTACCAATTTTTCTGAAGGAAGAATGGAGGAAAAAGGAGAGCTCGATCACTATATTGGAGTAGCAACAACAAAGGATTGCCCAGACCAGTTCAGGCAACTTGAAGTCCCAGCTTCAACATGGGCTGTATTCGAAGCAGTTGGACCATTTCCTGATACATTGCAAAATGTATGGGGACGTATTTATTCAGAGTGGTTTCCATCTTCGAACTATGAACAACTGGAAGGGCCTGAAATTCTCTGGAATGAAAATAAAGATGTAACTTCGCCAACTTTTAAAAGTGAAATTTGGATACCTGTGTTGAAAAAGTAAATCATGCATAGGATTAATAAAAGAAGCTATCCCAAAAGGTCATTTTGAACTCCCTTTTGGAGATAGCTTTTTAAACTAACATTTACATTATCTTTCTCTTAGACTCATTGTTATACAATACTGCAGTCATAATCGAAATCATTACAACAACTACAAAAGTAAACATGCTATGGTTTGATATCACAGCAGTACCTATTAACAAGGCTGGTATAACCGCCATCACCATGCCTCCAAACATACCAAGAAAAGCTCCCATGCTTTGTTTTATCACTTGCGTTTCTGACACCCAGTCATAATACCCAAATCGATTATTAATAAAAATCCCCCATACAGCTGAAAAGAATGAATAGGCAATTGGCGTAATGATGAGTAAAATAGCAGTCCAAATATCCGGCTTTAAACCGATTATCATAAGAATGGCGCTAATAATGGATGTAGGTATACTCAGTGAAAGGTTCATGAGAATTTTGCTGTCATAAATCATTTTCGGTGTCAGAGGGAGTGACTTCATAATCCATACGTTTTTTCCTTCAAGCGACAATGACACACACGTTGTACATGTCATTGCAATCATTGCCGAAACAACAAATGGGGCAATCTTTTGTAAAAGCATTTCGATTCCAGGGTATCCAATAAATTGACTTGGTCCTACAACAACCACTGCAAGTGAAAATATAACTGCCATAATCACTCCCATGCCAATATTTATTACATATACGGTAGAAGAAAAAAAGCGCTTCTGCTCCTTTTTATATAGTGCAATCAATGCTTTTTCTTTCTTCATCCGATCAATCTTGTAATCTGAGCGCATATAGTGTGTAGAAATTCCTGTATTGATTTGCTTATATTTATAAGAGAGTATTTTGACGAAAAGATAATACCAAATAAATGATATGCTAACAAAAAGAATAAAAGCTATAACATCCGTATCAACAATTGCCTCTTGAAACATATGAGCGAGTGGATACACTTTCAGCAATTGCTCTGAAATGATAACTCCAATCCCTTCAATATCAGTCAAACTATATTTTGCATTTCCCTGCTTGAACATAAAGAAACCAAAGATAATCATCGCTATTAAACTTAAAATAGTAGTGACTTTATTCGCATGTTTAAATTTAGATGCGATTGCGGTAATACCTGCCCCAAAAACTGCTGCAATTGTTGTTGGCACTAATGATACTGTGAACAATGTAATGAACCACATGAAATAGAAAGATATTGGTGGGTTCTCATATATGCAATAAACAGCCCCCATTGGTAGCATAATGATGATTGAAAACAACGTATTTAGCACGTACAAATATAAGAATTTACTAGTAATGACAGTACTTACGCTAATCGGCAACGACATTAAAAAATCATAATCTCTAAAAGCAAAAAGCTCTCCATTCGCCTTAAATATAGTGAAAACCAAAACGAATAAACTGCTAATCACAAATGCATAAACTGGAATAACTTCTCCTATTCCGAGTTGTACGAATCCATATGCTGAAGCTCCGCTATATAGCATCAACATAACAAAAAGGAATACAATCGTTGCTGAAATAAAAATTTTATTCCTCTTCTTTTTCCTATCTTTTTCATATTGAAACGTATTGAGGCCGAGCTGCGTAATGAGACGGATTTTTAAAAGAGCTAGCATATTACTTTTCATTGGCGAGCACCTTCATAAACAGCTCTTCTAATGAATATTCCTTTGTTAGAGACTTTACCTCCCCTGAAATTGCGAGTTTCCCTTTATGAATCATCGCTATCTTACTACATAACTTCTCTGCTACATCTAATACATGAGTTGAGAAAAAAATTGCACTTCCTGATTCACAAAGTTCTTTCATCATCCCTTTCAGTACAAGAGCTGCCTTTGGATCTAGCCCAACAAAAGGCTCATCTAAAACCAACAATTTTGGGCGATGAACAACTGCCGATATAATCGCTACTTTTTGTTTCATACCGTGCGAGTAAGATGAAATTAAATCCCCTAAATATGGTGTAATTTCAAAAGCATCTCCATACTTTGGTATCCGCTCTTCTCTTTCTATTGCAGGCACTCCAAAAATATCGGCAACAAAATTCAAATATTGAATCCCTGTTAATTGTTCATATAAATCCGGATTATCAGGAATATATGCCATGATTTTCTTACATGCAATCGGGTCCTTCTTTACTGAACGTCCATCAACAAAAATTCCCCCCTCCTCGAAATCTATTACGCCTACTAGTGACTTAATGGTCGTACTTTTTCCGGCACCGTTATGTCCGATAAACCCGAATATATCACCTGCTTGAACAGTTAAACTCAAATCATCTACCGCCTTTTTTCCACCTTTGTAGGTTTTACTAAAGTTGATGATTTCTAACATGTCCTCTCCTCCAAACACTATAAATTTTATCCCGCATGAACGAGCTGTAATACTCCCACTAATTGAAGTTTTACTTTGTCGAAAAATTCAGATATAAAACCTTGAAATAATATGGAGTAAGACTTCATTCCTACTACATATTATGCATACTAACTTTTCTACAAACGTTAGCTAATCTATACGTGCATTTCCTTTTTATATAGAAGATAAGAATATAAATTCGTCACCACTACAGCAACTAATATGATTGCAAGCATCATATAAGATCTCCATTCAGCTGGCAGGGCAATACTGACAATCATCACAAGTCCTAAAACTACAAATACTTTTCCGCTAAAGCGGTGTGTCTTGCGCCATACTTCTTCATTACTCAGTGTCCACGGATTACGCATACCAACGAAAAAGTTTGGCTTACATTGCGGTAAATAGTTACCGATAATTAAAAATAAAATACCGACAAGTAACTCTGGAACTCTATTAATAAATACGTTATAACCTAATCCACTTGCGATAATATCTATGTTTCCGATAAATAAAACAACTAGCAAGCCATTATTTATAATCAACAAAGCTTTCGAGAACTTTTCATAGTTTTCTTTCTTAGGATCAATCTTTTGTATAACATTTAAAAGAATATAACACCCTACCATGACTCCCACCATAGACATCATTCCAGTTAATTTTGATGAAAATCCATCAGCAGTGCCCCCGTTCCAGTGCGTTGCAATTGTATCTGGCAAATGTGTCCATGCAAATGCCCATGCTAGGCATGTTGTCAAAATTAATATAATTGCAAAAAGGTGTTTTTTCATCATCTTCCCTCCTATAAATCTTGCACTTCTATCAAGCTCCCATTTCCTTCTTATAAGCAACATACGAATATATCATTGTACTAACAACAATGAATGTCGTAACACCTAGCACACTAATCATCTTCCATGTTCCTGGAAGAAATGCAGCAAGTATAATTATAATGCCGCCAACCATCATAATTTTTGATCCTAACCGATGTGTTTTTCTCCATACTTCCTCGCTACTTAATGTCCATGGCGTTTTAATCCCCATGAAAAAATTCGGCTTACATTGCTGCATATAATTGCCGAGTACAATAAACAAAATTCCCAGCATTACGTTCATAACTATCCCAATTGGAACGTTATAACCTAAAGCATTTACAAGTGTCATCATGTTATTGGCAAATAAGAAAAATATAATAGCCCCATTCATGATCACAAGTGCTTTCGGAAACTTTTTGTAGTTCGCGTACTTCGGGTCTATTTTTGGTAATAACGTAAATAGAGCGTATATGAATCCCATAATCGCTACGTCAAAAATCATCATTCCCATTTTCGACATATGGCCATCTACTTCACCAGAGACATTCATATGACTCGGAATCTCCTCTGGTAAATAAGGCCACGCTACACACCATGCGATAAGCGTTAGCGCAATTAATCCAATCGGAAACACATGCTTCTTCATTGCCCCTCTCCCCCTTTATTCGTAAACGTAAACACCCATGTTAATAAATCTTGAAAAACAGTTGTGTTTAAAGAGTACACAACAAATTGCCCTCTTTTTTCATCTTGAATGAGTTCAGCGTTTTTGAGCGCACTTAAATGATGTGAAATACTTGGCTTTGTCATATTGAAATGTTCAGCGATTTCTCCAGCTGTTAAATCGCCTTCTTTTAATAAGTCCAAAATTTTCCGCCTTGTTGGGTCTGCTAATGCTTTAAATGCTTGATTCAATGTCTTTCTTCCTTTCGATAATTAGACATTTAGATATTTATCTAAATGTTAAAATAAAAAACAGTAATTGTCAATTATATCCATGACCCTTTTTACTTTTTCCACTTTTGCCTATACTGTTTACTAGCTCTCTTTTCAAGGTAAAGTGAAACTTTAATCAGTGGGATTTTCTGCCTCCACTAATTATTAGCCCTCACCAATCGGACTTTTACGGACAATTTATCTCCTACCTAACTTCTTTGCGTTCGCGGAACTTTGATGTGAGAATACTACTTCCCGTTAAAGCGGGATAATGAAAAGACAAGAAACACATGGTACACTATAGCTACAATTGTTTTTTAGGAGGAATATATTCATGTATAAAATTTTAATCGTTGAAGACGATCCAAATATCTCGTCTTTACTACAATCTCATATTCAAAAATACGGTTATGAAGCAATTGTTGCAGATAACTTTGATGATATTATGGACTCTTTTAATCGAGTGAAACCACATCTAGTATTACTTGATGTAAACTTACCAAAGTTCGATGGCTTCTACTGGTGTCGTCAAATCCGTCATGAATCTACTTGCCCGATTATTTTCATTTCTGCTCGTGCCGGTGAGATGGAACAAATTATGGCAATTGAGAGCGGTGCGGATGATTATATTACAAAACCATTCCACTACGATGTTGTGATGGCGAAAATTAAAGGACAATTACGCCGTATTTACGGTGACTATGCACCAAATATTTCAGAACGTATCGTTGAAGTAGAAGGTTTAAAATTATTCCCTGAACGACCAGAAATTCATTTCGGAGCGGAGCAAGTTCTTCTTACAAAGAAAGAAGCAATCTTAGCTGAAATGCTTTTGTCTAAATTCCCTCGTACAGCAAGTCGTGAAGATTTATTAGCTGCTCTTTGGGATGATGAAAGCTTCGTTGAAGAAAATACATTAAACGTAAACATTACACGTCTTCGTAAGAAATTTAATGAACTTGGAATTGAAAATGCCATTGAAACAGTACGTGGATTAGGGTATCGTTTTAACACAACTTGGAGTGAATAAGCATGAAGTTATTTTTGCGTGATCATTTTGCATTTTTTCTATTATATGCATTAAACTTCGGTATCATTTTTATTCTCTATGATGCAGTAGACGGATTCCAAAACAACAAGTTCTACTTTATTGTATTAAGTTTATATTTATTTATTTGCTTCCTTGCTTATCGTTATGTTCGTAATCGTAGAATGTATCACAGGTTAAGTGAACCACCGGAAAAAATGGAAGATGCTTTTATTGAAAGAGCAACCGCTCCTATGCCGCACGGCGTAAACGAGCTTGTTCGTACACAATATCGCCTATTCCAAAAAGAGCTGCAAACATATGAAGTAAAACAACAAGAACATCAACTGTTTATTAACCACTGGGTGCATCAAATGAAAACACCCGTTTCTGTTATGCAGCTTATGGTACTTGAAATGGAAGATGAGCACCTCATTCCTAAGTTTAAGAAAGAACTAGAAAGATTAAACCAAGGACTTGATATGGCATTATATATGGCAAGGCTCAATAACTTCCATAAAGATTTCCACGTTGAAACCATTTCATTGAAAGATGTCGTAACTAAAAATATTAATGGCTTAAAAGAACTCTTTATTCGGAACGGAGTCTTCCCTGTTCTAGAAGTTCATTCTGATCTTATGGTTGCCTCTGATGCCAAGTGGCTTAAATTCATTATTTATCAGTTAATGACGAATGCGGTTCGTTATTCTGGTGAGCGTGGAAAAAAGGTCTTCTTATCTGCTTACCGAAACGGAAAAGACATTATTTTAGAAGTTCGTGATGAAGGTGTTGGTATCCCTCAGGAAGACATTCGAAGAGTATTTGAGCCATTTTACACAGGGAAAAATGGACGTACTTTCGGAGAATCGACTGGTATGGGGCTTTATATTGTAAGCAAGATTTGCTCTTATTTAGGTCATTCTGTGAAATTAGACTCTGAAGTTGGAAACGGAACGAGTATTAAAATCATCTTCCATAACACTGCGAATAATCAAACGGACGATGACGCAGGGAAGGTGACAGAAGAATGAACATAATACATTTCGGAAAAATGTATGAGAACTTACTCTCATACATTTTTTGCAACATGACTCAAACGTTATCTTCAATTTGGAGGTATACAGCATGACTTTTTGGCAATTTGCATTTAAAAACGTAACACGAAATTCTAGAGCTTATTTCGCTTACTTTGTAAGCAGTGCTTTTTCCATTGCTGTGTTCTTTTCATTTGCAGTGTATTTATTTCATCCTCGGTTACAGAATTCTAGCGTAGTTAATGGAATTTCAGGATTAATGATATTTTCAGAAGTAGTCATTGTGTTCTTCTCATTTTTCTTCTTACTTTATTCCATCGGTACGTTTTTAAAAGTTCGAAAAAAACAATTTGGCGTGTTAACCGTTTTAGGAATATCAAGAAAACAATTGAAACGGCTTGTTTTCCTGGAAAATATGTTAATTGGATTATTATCCATCTTCTTCGGGATTCAATTTGGACTTGTATTTTCACAATTTTTCTTATTGGTAACAGCAAAGATTACATATGCTCCTGGGCTCTATTTATATTGGCCAACAAAAGCAATTATTTTAACAGCTGTCATCTTTCTAGGACTCTTTATCGTTGTATCGGCTTTCACTCCTACGCTTATTCGCACAAGAAAAACAGTGCGCCTTCTAAAAGAAGGAAACTTGAAACAAAAAGAACGAAAGCCATCCATCCTAATTTCTTTGTTTGGAGCTATCTGTTTAATATCAGGTTATGTACTAGCCGGAAATCCTAAATACTTTGTATCACTCGGTTCAGACATAGGAGGTCTATACATAGTTTCTAGTGTTTTCGTTATTCCATCACTCGTTGCGATGGGAACTTACCTTTTCTTTTCACAAATTAGTTTCCTGCTCATTCGCATATTAAAAAAGCGAAGAAAATTTTATATGAAGCGAATCAATATGCTTTGGATTTCTGATTTAGCAAGCCGCATTCGTACAAATATTAATATGCTATTTATTGTAGCAATGCTATCTACCCTTGCGTTTACAATGATTACATTCATATATGGGTTTGGGAAGTTTATGAAATTCGATGTTACGAACAATAGTCCATTTCCATTCTCCTACCTTTCATACGACGCTAATCCACTTGCCACGCAGCATATGGACTGGTTAGAAAAACGGCTTAGTGAGGAACAATTTTCATATAAAAAATTCAAAACAGATTTATATGCAGTTTCATTGCAAAAGAATGAAATAAATCCTTATGAACAGGAAGCCTATGTACTAAAAGAAAGTGACTATAACAAATTGGCTACTGCTTTACATCGTAAGAAACTTTTTGTAAAACAGAATGAAACATATATATTACCTGGATATGGATATCAAAACATATTAAGTCCAATGCAAGAAGAGTTTAAACAAAAGAGCATCACACTTTCTCAAAATGCACTTACATTACATGTAAAAGGTTACGAAATGATTAATGTGATACCGACTGGCTGGACATCACAAATACTGATTCTATCTGATGATACAGTGCAGGCTTTATCAAATCATATGAAGCATATGACACTTTATAGTTTTCAAGTAAAAGACTGGGAAAAGACAAATGAAATCGCTGCGGAGTATCTTGATAAATTTGCGAAAGATCGAAGAACCATTCCATCTGAAGAACCTTTATTTCTTATGAACGAAGCGAGTAGCACGCTATACGAGATTAAATTAGGGGCCGCTTCATTCTTCTTAATTGGTACGTTCCTTGGCGTTATTTTCTTCATTGGAGCTGGAAGTGTACTTTATTTCCGTATGTATACAGATTTAACAAATGAACAAGAAAAATATATTACCGTTACAAAAATCGGATTAACAGAATCTGAAATGAAACACTCTGCTACGATTCAACTGGCAATTTTATTCTTTGTTCCATATATTATGGCATCTATTCATACAATGTTTGCCGCAAGAATGTTACAAGAAATCATGAATCTATCTTTATTTGCTGAAGTTACGGTTGTCCTTATGATTTTTGGAACCGTTGAGATCATCTTTTTCTTGTTAATTCGTTCTCTATATATGCAAAAATTATCGCAACATATTAAGCTTTGAGGGCTAGAAAGGTGAGTTTTATGGAAGAAGTATTACACATAAAAAATGTATCAAAAGTGTATGAGGGAAAAGTCCCTCATACCGCTTTAAAAAACATCAATTTACATGTAGATAAAGGTGAGTTTGTCGCAATTATGGGGCCTTCTGGGAGCGGTAAATCCACTTTCTTAAATGTAATTTCAACGATTGATTCCCCTACTGCTGGCGAGGTGTTTATTAACGGAAAAGAGCCTCACACGTTCCGCCATGAAAAATTAGCTGTTTTTCGTCGCCAAGAATTAGGGTTTGTCTTTCAAAATTTTAACTTATTAGATACGTTAACAATCGGTGAAAATATCGTATTACCATTAACATTAGATAATATTCCGCTAAAAGAAATGGATGAAAAACTTGATCACATTTCCAAAAAACTTGGAATTGATCATATTTTAAATAAACGAATTTTTGAAGTTTCTGGTGGACAAGCGCAACGTACCGCCGTAGCTCGTGCTGTCATTCATCATCCATCACTCTTACTTGCTGATGAGCCAACAGGAAATTTAGATTCAAAAGCGGCGATTGATGTAATGGAGTTATTTACAAAATTAAATAAAGAAGAACAAGCAACCATCTTAATGGTTACTCATGATCCTTTTGCTGCTAGCTATTGCAATCGCGTTATTTTTATTAAAGATGGTGAACTTTACAATGAATTGCACCGCGGATTATATCGCGAAAAGTTCTATCAAGAAATATTAGATGTATTGGCATTATTAGGAGGAAGACGTGGATGACATTTTGGCAATTTGCATTTAAAAATGTCATGCGCAATTCGAAAGCATATTTTGCTTATTTTGTAAGCAGTGCTTTTTCGATCATGGTTTTCTTTTCACTGACTGTATACTCGTACCATCCGCTTTTACAGAACTTACATGAACAAGGACCTTTAATGAATCTAATCGGAATGGCACAATTTGTTATCGTCATGTTCTCGTTCTTTTTCTTACTATATTCGCTTGGAACATTTTTGAATGTACGTAAAAAACAATTTGGGATTTTAACCGTTCTTGGTATTTCTAAGAAACAATTAAAACGACTTGTTTTTATGGAAAATATGCTCATTGGATTATTAGCCATTTTCGTTGGTATTCAAGGTGGGCTTGTTTTTTCTAACTTTTTTCTACTTGTTACATCAAAAATAACAGGTACAACAGGCCTCTATTTATATTGGCCAACAAAGGCAATTACTGCAACGACCGTAACTTTCATTGTTCTATTTTTTATCGTGTCTACGTTTACGCCTACATTTATTCGTACGCGTAAAACAATGCATATTATAAAAGGGGATCAAAAGCAAAAAAAAGAAAACCGCCCTTCTATTGCTATTTCTTTATTTGCTTTAGCTTGTTTAGGATTATGCTATTATATCGCTGGATATCCACAAGGGTATATCACGCAAGAAAATGTAGCAGATGGTTCCGTGTTCCTAATCATGTTATCCATTTTGCCGCTTGTAGTAATCGGAACCTATCTATTCTTTTCTCAAACCTTCCTTCTCTTCATATTTGTTTTAAAAAAGAGAAGAAAGTTTTATATGAAACAAATAAATATGTTATGGATTTCAGATTTAACTGCGCGTACGCGTGGCAATATTAATATGCTCTTTATTGTGACTATGCTATCTGCGCTTGCTTTTACAATTATTACACCGCTCTTTGCTACGAATAATTACACGAAAGCAGCAATTTTAGAACAATACCCTGTTCCGTTCACATATACATCTACAGTAGGAAATATATTTGAACAAAAACATATTGCTACAATTGAACGAGAGCTTACAAATCATGGATTTCAATATCAAAAATATAAATTTACAGTTCTAAAAGATAACGCACAAGAAGAACCTATTATGCTTATGAAAATAAGTGATTATAATACACTAGCAAAATTATTGAACAAGCCAGAAATCCAGTTACATGAGAACGAAGTGTTTAGCATCTCTAGATATTCACCAGCGTTATTAAATTTAATAACCAATCCATTTGCAAAGAAAGAAACATTAACCTTAGAATCAAACAAAAAAGAATTTCACATTAAGGGATTTTTAAAGAGCGGTGTCGAGCCGCAATATACCCTTCCACATACAATTGTGATGGCAGATGCTGCATTTGATAACGAGGTTCCACATATCGAAACGATGACCATTTATAACTATCTTGTTGAAAACTGGGAAGATACTCTTATTCCTACAAAAAATATAAATGATCAGATCGCTAAAGATCGAGACAATCTTATTAAAAGCAACGATACAGAAGAACATGTTGCGCTCTCCTTTGGGCTTACTACAGCTAGTGATGCGCTTGCAAACAGTAAACAAAGTAATGTTTCTAGTTTCTTTATTGGAACGTTTCTCGGTGTTATCTTCTTTATTGGAGCAGCAAGTGTCTTGTATTTCCGTATGTATAACGATTTAACAAGGGAAGAACAAAAGTATATTGCCATTACAAAAATTGGATTAACAGAATCTGAAATGTTTCGCTCTGTAACAATCCAATTGGCTATTTTATTCTTTGTACCTTATATAGTTGCTACTATCCATGCAATATTTGCAATTCAGTTTTTACAAAACATGCTCACAATTTCTTTATTCAAAGAATTTTTATTTGTACTTACCCTATTTGGGATTATTGAGATTATTTTCTTTTTCCTCATCCGTTCCCTGTATATAACAAAATTATCACAACACATCAAACTATGAATAAAATAGCCTTGTGCATCATGCACAAGGCTATTTTCAATAGTTTTTCAAGTTAACAGCAGTATCCACCATAGCCGCCACCGAAACCGCCGCCATAGCCATAACCACAACCGCCGCCGCCACCGCCAAAGCAGCTAGCACCGATGATGATTAATAGAATAAACAATACAATTAGAAGCGCAAAACCGCCGCCGCAGCCGTGTCTATGGTGATGGTCATGTCTGTCATCGCACTTATCACTCATTACTCTATTCCTCCTTTAGTATCATTAGGAACAAGATCATATTGTTCTTAATGAGTGGATTCCATTTATATTATGTTTATATGGGAGATCGGGAGCTTGGTTTTAAAAAAACAGGCTTGTTTCGCGACGAGATACCGTTAGATCCACTTTACCTTTCCTTTTAGGTGGGAGAGCATCCAGCCATGCATAGAAGCGATCAGTTCCTTTTTTAGCCCCATGCCATGTGAAAACAAAAACATAAAAAGTACAGGTCACCTTTTATTTTCATATCCTTTGCTTATATGTCGGAAATTCAAAATAAAGTGAAACTTNNAGAGGCGCTTTTTGCCTCGTCCGAGGGAGCGAAACGGCTGGAGATTTTAGCCGCTAGAGCTGGACATTGCTATCGCCGAATTTTGAGGTGGGAGTATTACTGCCCGTTAATGCGGGATAAATATATCAATACAAAAAAGCCTCCGATAATTCAATTATCGGAGGCTTTCTATATACGCTGTACAAACAGCTTTCCTTCTCGCAGAATACGTTTTTTTAATTGTTGATTGGAGATCGCATTTAAATGTACTACATCAAATTTCTCTCTTCCCTCTAGCTCTTCTGTCAACTCAAAACATAGCCACTGAAATTGTCTGTACGAAACATTCTTCGTTTCAATTGCGATATGATAATTATAATGCTCTATTCCTTCTTTTCTTACTTGAGGCCCAAAAATATATGCAACTTTTACAAATGACACCTGTAACAAATATGCCTGTATAACTTGCAACATATCTTCTTGCCGCCTCATCTGTTCACCTCTCACATACAATCCGCTTTTTTGTTATCTCTTCTAGTCTTTCCCGATTTACGTCATATCCAAACCCAGTCCCATTTGGAACAAGCACTTTTCCTTCTTGCAATGTTACTTCTGGTGAAATAATATCTCGTTCCCAGTGCCTGCTCGAAGCTGAAATATCCCCAGGAATCGTAAAGTTTGGAAGAGATGCTAGCGCAATATTTTGTGCACGTGAAATTCCCATTTCAACCATACCACCGCACCAAACAGGAATGCCGTGATCCCGACAATAATCATGGATTTGAATCGACTCAGTTAATCCACCAACTCGCCCTGGTTTAATATTTATGATGCGGCAACTGCCTAGTGTAATTGCGACCCTTGCGTCTTCTAGACTATGAATACTTTCATCCAAACAAATAGGTGTTTCTATTTGTTTTTGAAGCTTAGCGTGATCAAGAAAATCGTTATCAGCTAAAGGCTGCTCAATCATCATTAACTGAAATTCATCTAATCTTTTTAAGCGCTCCGTGTCCGCTAATGTATACGCTGAATTGGCATCTGCCATTAATGGAATCTTAGGAAATGCTTTTCGTATTTCCTTCAATAGCTCATAATCAAGTTCCGGCTTGATTTTCACTTTAAATCGCTTGTATCCTTCTGCTGCATACATTTCAATTCGCTTTAACATATTCGGAATTGTATCTAAACCAATCACAACGCCAACTTCAATTTCTCGCTGCGTTCCTCCAAGTAAAGTCGCTAACGATTTGTTTTGACGTTTCGCATACAAATCCCACACAGCACCTTCTATTCCCGCTTTCGCCATCCGGTTCCGCTTTATATGCTGAAAGAGATCAGGAATTTCATTTGGATGCGTAACTTCTGCTTTCAGTAAATCTGGCAATAAAAAATCTTGAAGCATATGAAGTGCCGTTGTTACTGTTTCTTCTGTGTACCATGGCTCGCTAAAAGCAACAACTTCCCCAAAACCAATATATCCATCCGTATCCTCTAGCTCAATCACAATACTTTCCCGTTTTTCATACGTACCATAACTTGCGGCAAAAGGAATGACAAGAGGCATTTCTGTTACATAAAGTGTCGCCTTTTTTATTTCCATTTACATCTCCTCCAAAAGCTTCCTTAATTCCCGTCTTAGTAGTTTTTTCGAAGCATTACGTGGTAACTCATGTAAGAAATGTACTTCTTTTGGTACTTTATACTTTGCTAGTTTTTCTTTGCAAAAATGGATAATCTCTTCTTCTGTTACATCGCCTGCTTTGACAATAAAGGCAGCTGGCACTTGCCCCCACTGTTCATCCACTTTTCCAACAATGCCCGCTTCTGCGACCATAGGGTGTGCAAGCAACACTTCCTCAATTTGCGCAGGATAAATATTTTCTCCACCTGAAATAATTAAATCACTGCGGCGGTCTAATACATATAAGAATCCTTCTTCATCTAAATAACCAAGGTCACCAGTATGAAGCCAGCCGCCCTGTATCGTTTCACGCGTCGCGTCTTCTCGTTTAAAATAGCCATGTGTTACATTAGGCCCTTTTACAACAATTTCTCCTTCTACATTCGGCGGTACAACCTTACCATCATTTTCAATGCGAAGCTGACATTGGAAAAGAGGCTTTCCTGCTGAACCGACTTTCGTTAACATGTAATCAGCTGATAACGTACAAATTTGCGAAGATGTCTCTGTCATTCCATACGTTTGATATACAGGAATTCCTTTCGCTACACATATTTCTAATAATGGCCTTGGTGCTGGTCCCCCGCCTAACAACATGCAGCGTAAAGAACTCGGATATGTTTCTTCCCCAAGTCTTTCTAATAAGTCCGTCAGCATTTTAGAGACGACCGATATGATTGTTACTCCTCTTGTTTTGATTGCTTCATGAATAAAATCAGGTTCATATTTCGGAACAAGCAAAACTCTCATACCGTACATTACATTTTTCATTAAAAGAGATAATCCGCCTACATGAAACATCGGCATACACGCTAACCAACAATCATCATCACGAAGCCCTAAATTAAGTGACGATCCAACGGCACTCGCCCAGTGATTACCGTATGTTAAGATAACCCCCTTTGGCTTCCCAGTTGTTCCTGACGTATAAATAATTGTCATCGGTTCTTCTAAAGAAAACTCCTCTTGAATCACTGCCATTCGCTTCGGTCCATCCATTACTTTTTCAAATGCATATACTGATACCTGGTCTGATTCAAATTTTTGGTCCGTTACTAAGCAAACAACTTCAGCATCGTCCATTTGCCAAAGTAGCTCTTCTCTTGAAAGACGCGTATTCAAAAGTACAGCAACTGCCCCTATATAAGACAAGGCATGGATTACCGTAATCATCTGGATACTATTTTTCATCAGAACAGCCACTTTTTGACCTTTTTCTATTTGTAAGTGTGAAAAGTGTTCACAAACAGATACTACTTTCTCATGCAGTTCTAAAAATGCAATCGTCTCCTCTTTTGTTTCAATTGCAGTACGCTCCGGCGTTAAAAATGCACGTTGCTTTAACCAATTCGGCATCGTATCCATTACCCATTCTCCTTTCATGAAAGAAAGAGACTTGATATAATCAAGTCTCTTTTTTGTTTCCGCTTTGGATTTCATCTAGCTGCAGCGGCTAGAACAGTCGGTCGTTTCACGCCTGCGAGGCAAACGACGCCTCTTCGTCAGGAGTTCCAACGTCCTCTTGTTCTCAACGAGCCGCTTCCGCTTTTGATCTTATCCAGCTACAGCGGCTAGAATGTTCGGTGGCTTCGCTTCTTCCTGCGAGGCAAACTGCGCCTCTTCGTCAGAAGCTCCATCCCCCTCACATTCTGAACGAGCCGCTTCCGCTTTTAATCCTATCCAGCTACGCCTCCTAGACCCTTGCGTCTAAGAACCTTCCGCACGAGAAAGTAAAAATCACTTTCTGTGCGAAAGAACCTTAGCCGACGGGTCTAAACAGTCGGCTTCGCTTTAATCACGGGAAACGAGGGAATTGTCCGAAGTCTGGACGGCGTTTTTCTTTGAACGCGTCGCGGCCTTCTTTTGCTTCGTCAGTTGTGTAGTACAATAACGTTGCATCTCCCGCTAGTTGCTGGATACCAGCTAAACCGTCTGTATCTGCATTGAATGCAGCTTTTAAGAAACGAAGTGCCATTGGGCTGTTCGCTAAGATTTCTTCTGCCCATTGTACTGTTTCTGCTTCTAATTGATCTAATGGTACAACTGTGTTTACTAAGCCCATATCAAGTGCCTCTTGCGCACTGTATTGGCGGCATAAGTACCAAATTTCACGAGCTTTCTTATGACCTACCATACGAGCTAAATAACCAGCACCGTATCCGCCATCAAAGCTTCCTACTTTAGGACCAGTTTGTCCAAATACTGCGTTGTCTGCTGCGATTGTTAAGTCACATACGATATGAAGTACGTGTCCACCACCAATTGCATAACCTGCTACCATTGCGATAACTGGTTTAGGGATTGCGCGGATTAAACGTTGTAAGTCTAATACGTTTAATCGTGGGATTTGGTCTTCACCTACATATCCGCCATGACCGCGAACTTTTTGGTCGCCGCCTGAACAGAATGCACGTCCACCTTCCCCAGTTAAAATGATAACGCCAACATTTGCATCATCACGAGCGTGTGCAAAAGCATTGATTAACTCCATTACCGTTTTCGGACGGAATGCGTTATGTACTTCAGGACGGTTAATCGAAATCTTTGCGATACCATTGTATGTTGAATAAATAATATCTTCGTAATTGCCTTCTTTTACCCATTCAATAGCCATTACTTTACCTCCTTTTTATTGTGCCAATGGTTACCCATTAACCACTCTATAAGTGCTACTTTCCTCAAAAGAATAAAGTGTCACTGCATAGTTTTTAGAAATCCCTCTACTATTGTACCAAACTTTTGCGGTTGTTCCACATGAATTGCATGGCCAGCCCCATCAATTTTGACAAATTTCGCGTGCGGGATGCGTTTTTGTATGTTTTTTAAGATGTGAAAAAACTTTTGATCGTGCTCTCCATTCATTAACAACACAGGCATTTTGAGCTTTTCAAGCTGATTCCACCATGAAGGCTGTGCTCCTGTTCCCATACCTCTAAGACTATTTGCAAGTCCTCTTGGATCATTAGCGAGTCTCTCTTTTCGAACCGCTTCTTTCACATCTTCTCGTAAGTTTTTTTGCGTTGTAAATAACGGAATATGTTCCCACATATTTACGAAAGCTTCTATTCCTTCTAATTCAATCCGCTCTGCCAGCTGCCCATCTTTCATGCAGCGTTCTTGACGGTCCGACTCCATCTCAAGTCCAGCTGTGCAATTTTCTAATAAAAGAGATTGCACACGACCTGGATATAAGCATGCCATCGTAATCGCAAGCCTTCCGCCCATCGAATAGCCTAGGATATGCGCTTTTTCAATATGCAAAAGATCGAGTAGCGCCGTCATTTGCAATGCTACGTTTTGAATATCATAATGCGTAAGTTCCTCAGGGCTTTCCGTTTTTCCATGTCCAACAAGGTCAACTATGATGACTTGGAACTGCTTACTCCATGAAGGAATAAATGGACGCCACGTTTCCATGCTTCCTGTAAAACCATGAAGAAGTAGAAGGGGTTCTCCGCTTCCTACCACTTCATACTCATACTTTACACCTTCTAGCGTTACTTTCATTCCTCTTCACCTTGCAAAATTCCCGTAACAACTTTCGATGTACGCGTCCATAAATCACGATGAAACTTTAAGTTTTCGTCACGATTCGTACAAATTTCTACAACGTGTAGTCCTTTTTCAGTTGTTCCCTTTTGCACTTCGTTACGAAATGCGTCCCAACCATTTACACGTGCAAATGAACCACCGTACATGTTTACAACATGTTCATAATCAAGTCCAAGCGGCGTTCCGAATAATGATTCAAAATGCTCTTTTGACTCATATTGTGGTAAGAATGAGAAAATGCCACCACCATCATTATTGACAACAACAATTGTTATGTTTAAATGATGTAATTTTGCTGCTAGTAGTCCATTTAAATCATGATAAAATGATAAATCACCGATTACTAACACAAGTGGTTCATAAACCGTACTTGCTCCTAGAGCTGTTGAAATAATTCCATCAATTCCATTCACACCACGGTTGGCCATGACATTCACTTTTTTATCTGTTGCAAAGAAGAACGTATCTGTATCGCGAATTGGCATACTGTTACTAACAAATAAAGTCGCTTCCTCTGGCAATACATGTGCGATATCTGTAATGACTTTTCCTTCAAATGCAGTTTCATATATTTCGACTTCACGAAGCTGTTCCTTCGTTGCATCGTTTATATGTTTCCACATCCCGTACCAATCATTCTTTTCTCGCTTTTGCATATGATCTATCATTGCTTTACAAAAAGAAACATCACTTGCACATACAACTTCTGTCGCCACAAGAGCTGGATCTCTCCATTCCCCTGACTCATCTACAACAATATGAACAGCAGTCTTTTGTTTCTTTATATATTGTGTTAATGCTTTTGATACAGGCATTCCACCGAAACGAATAATTACTTCTGGCTTCCATGTATCCTTTAACAACTCATTTCGTAAAAATGTATCGTAGCAATCCATTACCATTGATTTATCATGCTCGCCGCTTCTAAGACCTGAAAGCGGATCTGCTAAAATCGGATATCCCGTTTTCTCAGCAAACTGCGTAATTGCTTCCGCAATCTCTGGATGGCTATCGTCTCCACACACAATAAGCCCCTTTTCCATACTCAAAAGGTGCTCTGTAAGAGAACTTACATATTCACTCGTCATCGTCATGTTTCCTTGATGAACTGCCCCTGTATATTCACCTCGACCTTTTTCCCATAGATTCTCTAAAGAAAAGTCAGGAATGAGTGGTTCCCGAAGCGGGAAGTTAATATGGACAGGTCCCTTAGGCGCCAGCAATGCACTTGCAACTGCACGCCCAGCTGTCATACGGGCATAATGATACATAGGCTCTCTAGCTTCTGGCAGTGCCATCTCCATAAACTGTTTTACAAAAGAACCATATAAATGCAATTGATTCATTGCTTGCGGTGCACCAACATCTCTTAGTTCATGTGGTCTATCCGCTGTTAAAACAAGCAGTGGTACACGTGAATGAAAAGCTTCACAAACTGCTGGATAATAATTTGCTGCCGCCGTTCCTGATGTGCATAAAATCGCTACTGGACGCTTCTTCGCTTTCGCAATGCCGAGCGCAAAGAATGCAGCGGATCGTTCATCTACATGCAAATACGTTTTGATTTGTTCATGTTGCTCCATTAGTAAGGCAAGTGGCGTTGACCGTGAACCTGGACTAATGACAACATCATATACATTTAGACGCGCCAGTTCGTCCACAAACGCGCCCAAATAATATGATAATGCTTCTATATGATTATTCATTTCATCAATTCCTCCAAAGCACCAAGCATCGGTCTAAACTTCAAACTTGTTTCTTCATATTCAAGCTGCGGGACAGAATCAATCACAATACCGCAACCGGCAAATAAGGAAGCCTTATCACCATTTAATAATCCGCAGCGCAGTGCTACTGCAAATTCACCATTCCCTTTTTCGTCTATCCAACCGATTGGTGCTCCGTACAATCCTCTATCTAATAACTCTACATCCCGAATGAGTCTCATCGCTTCGTGGCGAGGTGTGCCACCAAGAGCGGGCGTTGGGTGTAGTTCTTCTACCATTTTCAAAAGGGATGCATCACCTTTCGCTTCAACTGGTGTATACAAATGTAGTAAATTTTTTGTTGTTAATAATCCTGGGCGTTGCGGAATATTAACGGATTCGCAATGTTCATCTAATACGCCGCGAATCATATTCACTACGTAACCATGCTCCTCTAAATTCTTTTCATCATGAAGAAGCATCTTTCCATTTCGTTTACTTTCTTCTATAGAATTACCATGACCAATGGAACCAGCAAGGCACATCGATGTAAATCGCTCGTCTTCTTTTCGGATTAATCTTTCAGGCGTTGCGCCTAAGAAGCACGTTCCTTTATAATCGAAGGAAAATACGTAACAATCTGGTTGACCGATGCGAAGCGCTTCTAAAACACGAGCAGAATCAATCTTTTGATCCATCACTAGTTTTAGTTCTCTTGCTAACACAACCTTCTGTACGCTTCCTTTTCTCATTTCATCCTGCACTTTTACAATCGCATTCATCCAGCCCTTTGGATCCACTTCTACTTTAGAAGTTACTGTTAATTTCTCTTCTGTAAGCGGTTCTTTACACTCTTGTAAAATTCTTTCTTCTACAGAAACAATTTCCTCATAAACCTTCTGTGCAGAGTCCTCAGCTGAAATAAATGTATTGATTGTTAACCATGCTTTCTCATGTTTCACGGTTAAAAGAAAAGCGGGTAACGATAATGTTGTATCTTTAAATTCTTTCCAAAGGTCCGTTTGCTCTTTTTCTGGATCAAATGAAAAGCCACCAAATAAGAGTGGGCCCGTTCCAAATTCATACTCTTCCCTGTGTACAATCGCTTTTCCCTGCACTTTATTCCACTCTTCATAAGCATTTTGAAAGCGTTTGTCAGCAGAGTTTGCTATAGTGAAAACAGAGCCAATGCCCGCAAATATAACATGCTGAGCTGGGTCTGCAAAATAACATCTATTTTCGGATGCAATCCTATTTCCTGCTGCATAAAAAAGAAGCGGATCTATCCAATCTATTTGTTTTACAACACTGACTAATGTTTTTTCATTCGTCGCACGTGTAATTGTTGTAGTAATTATTTCTTGTAAATCTTTTTGTTTCGTCTGAATCACAGAATCTCCCCCCTATGGGCGAAAAATAGTCATAAATACGCTTGATTTTAAGATACACCTCAAACGAAAGCCCTGTCAACGTTTAGCATTTCTGAGAAATTCCCCTTCTCTTCCTAGAAAATAAACGTTGACACTAAATGATGCTTTTCCTACACTTAATTGTGTACTTTATGTGACAAAGGAGGATTCAACATGGAAATAAAAATGGAAACAAACTCCTCTCCTATGCCGCCAAAACCAAGTAAACAAACCGGTTGGCGCATTTGGTGGAGTTTACTACGTCCTCATACATTAACAGCTGCTTTCGTTCCTGTTTTTATCGGAACAGCATATGCCATGCAAGTAGGGGGTATTAACCAAATACATCTCCCTCTTTTCTTTATCATGCTTCTCGCTTGTCTTCTCATTCAAGCAGCAACAAACATGTTTAACGAATACTTTGATTATAAAAGAGGATTAGATCATGAAGGTTCAGTTGGTATTGGTGGTGCAATTGTCCGCGACGGGATTCCGCCAAAAACCGTACTGAACTTAGCATTTGGATTTTTCGGTATCGCGATGCTATTAGGCGTTTATATTTGTATGAACTCTAGCTGGTGGCTCGCTGCAATTGGTCTTGTTTGTATGGCCGTTGCCTACCTTTATACGGGTGGTCCAATTCCAATTGCTTATACACCTTTTGGTGAATTAACAGCTGGATTATTTATGGGTGTTATTATTATTGGAATTTCATTTTTCATCCAAACAGGAACTGTAACATCAGAAATTATTTTAGTATCTATTCCAAATTCGATTTTAATCGGAGCAATTTTACTTTCCAACAACATTCGTGATTTAGATGGAGATAAAGAAAATGGTCGTAACACATTAGCTATTATCGTTGGACGTGAAAATGCAATTGGTGTCCTTGCATCTATGTTTATCGTGTCCTACATTTGGACGATTGCTCTAATCATTGTTGGAATCGTATCTCCATGGATGCTGATCGTTTTCCTCAGTGCGCCGAAAGCATTTAAAGCGACAAAAGGATTTATCGGCAAAAGCATTCCAATGGAAATGGCGCCTGCAATGGTCGCAACTGCAAAAACAAATACAATCTTTGGATTTTTAATGGGAATCGGCCTACTACTTGGGTATTTCCTATAAGGAAGGGAGCTGCTAGGCAGCCCCCCTTTTTCATTTTCAAAATATATCGGCGATTCGACACCACTACCTCCCTAAATTCCTCCTCATATTTCCCGCAATCCGGCTCATACTACATAAAGAAACCGAAATGTAGGAAGGTGGATACTATGTTAACTCCACAACAAATTAATCATTTTAAATCCATGTTAGAGCAGCAGCAACAAGAACTAGAACAAACACTTCACAATCATGAAAATGAAGATCGTGCCTCTGAACGGGAATCTGTTGGAGAATTATCAGCTTATGATAACCACCCTGGCGACATGGCTACAGAATTATATGAACGAGAAAAAGATTTCGGACTAATTGAATTATGGAATAAGCAGTTGCAAGATACAAAGCATGCCCTGCAAAAAATTGAAGCCGGCACATACGGAGTTTGTGAAGTGTCTGGGGAAGAAATTCCGCTAGAACGATTAGAAGCAATGCCCACTGCTACAACTTGTATTGAACATACAACGAATAAATTAAACATGAATGCGCGCCCTATTGAAGAAGAAGTAATAGAGCCACCATTTGGCAAATATGATATGGACAGCGCTGTTGGATACGATGCTGAAGATGCTTGGCAAGACGTCGCTTCATACGGAACATCCGAAACACCGTCCGACCTAGAACGTCGCGACTCAAAAAATTATAACGAAATGTATGTAGAGGGAGAAGAACCAATTGGATATGTAGAGGACTTTGAAAACTTCATCGGGACAGATATGTATGGCAAGAACCCGCAAGTTTATGCGACAGAAGAGCATGAGGAATATGAGCAAATGCTAGATGATTTTGAAGAACGTACTTATAAGGGAGAATTATCTTCAGATGAGTCTAGTTCGAAGGCATAAAAAAAGCATTCCGAATTTCGGAATGCTTTTTTCTCGCTAGCTAATTAGTTTTTTGTAACGTTAGCAGCTTGTGGTCCACGGTTACCTTCAACGATTTCGAAAGAAACTTCTTGACCTTCTTCTAAAGTTTTGAAGCCGTCGCCTTGGATAGCTGAGAAATGTACGAATACATCGTCTCCACCTTCAACTTCGATGAAACCGAAACCTTTTTCGCTGTTAAACCATTTAACTTTACCTGTTTGCATGTCATGTACCTCCTAAATAAAAATGAAACTATGAATCCACATGAAAAGGTGGATATAAAGGACATGAATGTATCTCAGACCTAATGCCTTGAATTAAACACGCTTTATTTCCGTACCACATTATGTAGCTCAATAGTGATTTCACTATATCACGCTCTATCAAAAACGTCAAATGAGAACACTTTCATTTTAGCATTTTCCTCATATTTTTTAAAATCCTCACAAAATATGTAAACTATACACATACAAAATTGAAAAACTCATAGAAGCTCTTTCTTGCTAAGAAGCGAAGATCATCCAGCCTTTCATAAAAGCGGGCAAATTCTTTTTTCTTTTCATGAACAGCAACTTGTATGCTAAAGCAGCAAAAATAATTTTGTTTGAAAATTAACAAAACGATAGTTTTCTAATCTCTTGAATTTCTGTACAATATTAGTATCCACTATATACGAGGTGAAGATAATGAAAGCACATGAAATTGAGTATAAATTATACGGCGATGATATGCAGTTTGTTGAAATTGAATTAGATCCAGAGGAAAGCGTTATCGCAGAAGCTGGCGCAATGATGATGATGGAAGACCACATTGACATGGAAACAATCTTCGGCGACGGTGCAGGAAAATCAGGCGGCCTATTTGGAAAACTAATGGGAGCTGGAAAGCGTCTTGTTACAGGTGAAAGTATGTTTATGACTGTATTTACCAATACAGGTCATGGCAAACGTCACGTCTCATTTGCAGCACCTTATCCTGGAAAAATCGTTCCAGTTGATTTAAGAGAATATCAAGGAAAAGTAGTTTGTCAGAAGGATGCATTCCTTTGCGCTGCAAAAGGTGTTTCTATCGGAATTGAATTCACGAAAAAAATCGGCAGTGGTTTCTTCGGTGGAGAAGGATTTATTATGCAAAAGCTTGAAGGCGATGGCCTTGCTTTCATGCATGCAGGTGGAACAGTTTATAAACGCGAACTAAAGCCTGGCGAAAGATTACGTATCGATACAGGTTGTCTCGTTGCCATGACAAGAGATGTTGACTACGATATTCAATTTGTAGGAAACGTAAAAACTGCTCTATTCGGCGGAGAAGGTTTATTCTTCGCAACATTAGAAGGACCTGGAACAGTTTGGCTTCAATCCTTAACATTAAGCCGTTTAGCAGCACGTCTTACAAACCCTGCAGCTCAAAGTAGCGGGGAAGGTAGCGTTTTAGGAGGACTTGGTCGCCTATTAGATGGTAAAGAATAAAGTTCAAATCGCTACGTCATAAGACGTAGCGATTGTTTTTTCACCTATCTTTTTCCCTTGTAGGACTGTACATACCGTTTTGAATCATATAATACTCCATTACACTTTCGCCTCTCAAAGAATGATTCCTCATCCCTACTCATATATTGAACTATTACTTCTTCTTGAGGAGGGCTTCCTTCATGCGTGCTCCTTTATCCTTTGATAAAGATACTGCCATATTGTTAGCTTCTTGCTGCGAGTTAACATATGATCAATATAAACAAAATGGTGTTTTTCAAATACCTGATAATTTTCAATATGTACAAGGGTTTCAAGCAAAGGTCATTCAAACAACCGAATGGTTTGGCTTCATATTAGAATCTGAAGATACCATCATTGTTGCCTTTCGAGGAACACAAACAGATCCTGAGTGGCTGATTGATTCACTTGTGAACCAAAAACCTTATCCATACGCATTAAACAGTGGGAACGTCCATAATGGCTTTCTCTCTATTTATGAATCGTGCCGTGACACGATTATGGATATGCTCGTCTCTTTGCCGTCACATAAAAAACTGCTCGCCACAGGACATAGCTTAGGCGGAGCACTTGCCACACTACATATATTAGACGCACGAGTAAACACTGCGTTTGCACAATATGGACTCTATAACTTTGCTTCTCCCAAAGTTGGCGATATTACTTTTCGAAACTACTATAAAATGCAAGTAGCAAGCAGCTTTCGCTTTGTTAATTTATTTGATGTCGTCCCGCTTCTCCCCCCGCATAAAGTGAACTTTAATGACCAAGAATGGGAGTACGCACATGTTCATCACAATTTAACATTTACGAAAAATACAAAATCTATCACCAACAATCACGCTATGACAACATACAAAACATGTCTGACTTCTCATTTTTAAAAAGGAAACATTTGGAAATATAATGATGGTATATTATAATAATATATGTAACTAATTTCGGATGAGGGGACCATACATGCTAAAATATTTCTTTGCACTTTTTCTTGTTCTATTATTTGCAGCTACGGGTTTCTTTACATTTTCATACTTTGCTACGGAGGAATATGGCGGGACTGGTATGCTGTATTCGGTGACGCCCTATATCTCTATAGTGAAATAATCAAAAAGCTTGGAAACTTCCAAGCTTTTTGATTTTACCGGGAGCTATCATATTCTTGTTTCAAAAGAGAATACACCTTAGAATCACAATATCTCTCATTAATTTGCACACTTTGTCTCAATGTTCCTTCATAGGTCATCTTTAACTTTTGCATCACTCGTTCAGACGCTATATTTTTCACATCACATCTTCCTTCAATACGATTCAAACTTAACTCCTGAAAACCAAACTTTATGAGCTTTTCTAAAGCTTCAACAATGAAGCCCTTTCCCCAATATAACGGACTGATAACCGCTCCTAAAGAAGCACTATTGTTCGGTAATACCCATATACCACAGGTTCCAATCACTTTTTGATTCCCCTTATAAATAACGGACCATATAAAAGATTTACTTTCGTCTGTCGTTTCCATCATCTTTTCTAATAAACTACGAGTCTCTTCTTTATTTTTGTGTACATTTCGAGGTACATATGTAGTCGTTTGAGGATTTGAATAAACTTCAAATAAATCGTCTAAATGAGACATATCTAATTTTGTTAGTAGCAGACGCTTTGCTTCTAATTTCGGACGTTCATAGCTATTTTGCATACTTCCACCTCGATTCATAATTACTTTATCCACTTTTTTCATAATAAAGTGAAACTTTAATCAGTGGGGGATTTTTCTCACCCCTCACTGATTATTAGTTGAACCAATCGGGCCTTTACGGGCAGTTTATCTCCCACCTAACTTCTTTGCTCCCACCGGATTTTGAGGTAGGAGTATTACTGCCCGTTAGTGCTGGATAAAAAGAATCCAATACTAAAATACCGTACTTATTTTTATATTCTCCAATTCACAAATAAAAGCCCCTCCAAATCTTCACAAGGGACTCTATATTATTTCTATACATTCATTTTGATTTTTAGGCATATAAGTCGCTGCTATGGAGGAAAAAAGTGACCTTCACTCGTTTTCTCCTTCTGTCTTCACTTGGCATGGACTAAAAAAGGATCTGACCGCTTCTACGCAAGGCCGGATCCTCTCTCTCACCTAAAAAGAAAAGTTTTTAAGTTTATACCTTCAACTCACGAAAGCTTAACTCTATCACCAATACCCCAAATTTCATTACTATACTGCATGATCGTCCGGTCACTCGCAAAATGCCCAGATTGCGCAATGTTAATGATCGACATCTCTAGCCACTTTCTTCTGTTTTCGTATGCTCTTCCCACATCTTCTTGACGCTCTGCATACGGACTAAAATCACGAAGAACAAAGTACTCATCATTTTGAATGACAAGAGAATCATAGATTGCTTCAAATTCAGCTCCAGCATTCTCGAAAAAGCCGTTTACGAGTTGATCCACTACTTTTTTTATGTGCATATTATGGTGGTAATAATCATTTGCACGATAGCCACCATTTTGGTAGTAATGAAGCACTTCTTCCGCTGTTAAGCCAAAGATAAAACAGGCTTCATCCCCTACTTTTTCCCTAATTTCAATATTAGCTCCATCCAACGTTCCGAGCGTAATTGCACCATTCATCATAAATTTCATATTTCCTGTTCCTGATGCTTCTTTACTCGCTGTTGAAATTTGCTCACTCACATCTGCTGCTGGGAATATATCTTCCGCTAAGGAAACGCGATAGTTTTCTAGAAAGATAATTTTCATATATTGACTCACATATGGATCGCTATTTACTTTTCTAGCAAGTTCATTTATTAATTTAATAATCTTTTTCGCATAATAATAGCCTGGTGATGCTTTCGCACCAAAAATAAATGTACGCGGATAAAATGAAAAGCTAGAATCTTCTTTCAAACGATTGTACAAATATAAAATATGTAACACATTTAATAATTGCCTTTTATAAGCGTGCAATCGTTTCACTTGTACATCAAAAATAGAACTTGGATCAACAAGAATCCCCATTGTGTTGCGGATACGCTCTGCTAAAATATGTTTACGCTCTTGTTTTACACCTTGCAATTGATCTTGAAAAGCAGTGTCATATCGGTAATCTTGCAGCAACTGTAATCCTTCAGGACGCTTCTTCCATTCTTCTCCAATTGCTTCTGAAATAAGATTCGTAAGTTGTGGGTTTGCTTTTAGAAGCCAGCGCCTATGGGCGATTCCATTTGTTTTATTATTAAACTTCTCTGGGTAAAATTCATAAAACAATCTCATTTCACGTTGTTTTAAAATTTCCGTATGAATTTTTGCAACGCCATTTACACTGTGACTTCCGACAATTGCTAAATGCGCCATTTTAACAAGGTTATGCGCAATAATCGCCATATCTTCAATTCGCTTCCAGTCATATGGATAGCGCCCCCATAGTTCGTGACAAAACCTTTCATTAATCTCGTCAATAATCATATAAATCCGTGGTAATAGTGGTTTAAAGATACGAATTGGCCATTTCTCAAGCGCTTCTGACAATGTCGTATGGTTCGTATACGAAATCGTCTGAGTCGTAATATCCCACGCTTCTTCCCAAGAGAGCTTTTCTTCATCTAGTAAAATACGCATGAGTTCTGGAATCGCAAGGACTGGGTGTGTATCATTGATGTGAATTGCAATTTTCTCATGTAAATTGCGAAGCGTTCCATTTCTCTCTCTATGCATACGAATAATGTTTTGTAAGCTTGCAGATACAAGAAAATACTGTTGTTTTAACCGTAATATTTTCCCTTCATCATGTGTATCATCTGGATATAAAAATTCCGATACCGCTTCTGTTTCACGTTTATATTTCAATATATCTTTACAGTTTTGCGGGAAAGGAACTGGTTCTGCATTCCAGAGCCGGAGTGTATTCACAGTATCTGTCTCATATCCAACAACCGGAAGATCATAAGGAACCGCCATAATAACTTCTGCATTCGTATGACGAAATTCTAGACGGTCATTGATTTTCACAGCCTCCACTTGTCCGAAATAGCTCACTTCCACCGCTTGATCATGTCTTCTAACTTCCCATACATTTTCATGACGAAGCCACTGTTCAGGCAACTCAACTTGATATCCATCGACAATTTTCTGATCAAATAATCCATGCTTGTAACGAATACCACATCCATGGCCAGGAAGATTTAAAGATGCCAATGAATCAAGGAAACAGGCTGCAAGGCGACCAAGCCCGCCATTACCAAGCCCTGCATCCGCTTCACTTTCTTCTAATTCTTTCAATGAAATTCCAAGTTCTGAAAGACCTTGTTCGCATACATCACGTATACCTAAATTTAGTAAGTTACTACCAAGCAAACGGCCAAGTAAAAACTCAATAGATAAGTAATACACCTGCTTTTGATTCCCTGCACGATACTTTTCATTCGTTGCAATCCAGTGCTGATTCATATACTCACGTACCATATGACCAAGTGTATTATATTGGTCACGACTCGTAGAATCTTTGAAACTTTTCCCATACATCGTTTCTAATTTTTCTAAAAAAGCTACTTTAAAGCTTTCAACATGAGTAAACATCTTCTCACCACCTAAGAGTGTTTCAGCAAACTTTTATATAATTCTTTGTATGCAAGAGCCGACTTTTTCCAGCTATAATCTTCTGTCATCGCCTGTTTTACAAGCTGATCCCATACCGGTTTATCATGATAGTACTTCAGCGCACGACGAACTGTATGTAACATGTCATGAGCATTAAAATTTCTAAAACTGAAGCCATTTCCAGTCTCCAGCTTCTCGTTATAAGACTGAACTGTATCATTCAAGCCACCGGTTTCTCTTACAATTGGAATGACACCATACGCCAGTGCAATGAGCTGTCCAAGTCCACACGGTTCAAATAATGATGGCATTAAAAACAAATCACTACCTGCATATACTTGATGTGCTAACTCTTCATTAAAACCAATATACACTTTTACTTTTTCAGGATATTCATATGCCATCCACTCGAAAAACTGCTCATACTCAGAATCTCCTGATCCTAAAATGATGCATTGTACATCCTCTTCCATCATTTCATGAAAAACCGTGCGTACTAAGTCGAGACCTTTTTGCTTTGTTAATCTTGTTACCATTGAAATAATTGGTGTATCTTCTTTTTCTGGCAAACCAAAATAGCGTTGCAATGCACGTTTATTATCTTGTTTATCACAGAGTGACTCGGCATCATACTGCGCAGTAATAAATGAGTCCGTTTTCGGATTATATACAGTCGCATCAATACCATTTACAATTCCGTAGAGCTTATCATTATATTTACGTAACAAACCATCTAGTTTTTCACCAAAAAATTCGTATTGTATCTCTTCCTTATATGTCGGACTAACAGCTGTAATACGATCTGAAGCGATAATGCCGCCTTTCATAAAGTTAACGTTCCCATAAAACTCGAGCTGTTCACTATGAAAATATTCATCACCAAGTTCCAGTAAATCGTGCATAACTTCACGAGGAAAGACGCCTTGGAACTGCAAATTATGGATCGTATACACCGTTTTAATATGTTGATATAACGGGTTGTCCTTATACTTTTCACGTAGTAAAAAATTCGCCATCGCCGTATGCCAATCGTGACTATGAAGAATATCCACTTCAAAATCTAAGTGCGGCATACATTCTAAAACCGCTTTAGAGAAGAAAGAAAAACGTTCTCCATCATCATAATGCCCATATAAAGAATCCCTCTTAAAATAATATTCATTATCGATTAAATAATACGTAATCCCATCTTGCTCGCCTTTTAAAATCCCGCAATACTGGTTTCGCCAACCAAGCTGAACATTGATTACCTTATGAAGCGTACATGCTTCTCGTAAATGCTTAGGGATAAGACTGTAATTTGGAAGTATAATGCGGACGTTGACCCCTAATTTTTTCAATTCTTTTGGAAGTGCCCCCGCCACATCTGCTAAGCCTCCTGATTTAATAAACGGTACGCATTCTGATACTGCAAATAAAATATTCACGTGTCGTTCCACTGTCTGAAAAGCGTGTACATCTTGGGCCGCCCTTCTTACAGCTTCCTCCCTTCAAATTTTAAATTCATATCATGATGAGCCAGTGAATCCAATTTCACTGGCTATATAAGCTCTATTTCGATTTTCCTACATAGAAATTCCGGCTATAAAACCAAAAGAAGTTCCCCACTCGTTTCCTCCCTTTGGTTTTAACTCGGCATGAGGCCAAAATAGGCACTGACCGCTTCTATCCATCGCCGGATTCTCTCTTCCACCTAAAAAGAAGGTTTTTTCAGTTTTTAATTCTCAAGAATAACTAGTAACATTTTGACTTTGGGTACTCCCCTTTTCCACAACATGTGGATTATCAGGTGTTCCTGTTAAAACCACGCCATCCTCAATCTTAACATCTTTATCAATAATAACACCGTCTAATATACAGTTATCTCCAATTTGGCTCTTTTGCATAATAATACTATTTCGAATTACTGAACCTTTTCCAACCTTAACCGAACGAAATACAACACTGTTTTCAACTTTCCCTGCAATAATACTTCCATTTGCAATCATTGTATTTTTCACCTTAGCGTCTTTCAAATATCGCGTTGGCGGCTCATCTTTTACTTTTGTAAAAATCGGTGCTTCTTTCGTAAATAACTGCTTCCAAATCGATGGCTGCAAAATTTCTAAACTATGCTTATAATAACTTTCAATCGAATCAACCACTGCTACATATCCCGTATGTTCATATGTTCCAATGTACAATGATTCTCCCTGTTTTTCTCTAACAACATCAAATAAACTGTAGTGTTCCATATCTTTATACGTTTCAAATAAGTCTAATAACAGCTGTTTCTTAAGTACATAAGTTTGCAAGGATCTTCCTTTATGGCACACTTCGGTAATATCTGCCTCTGTATGTATATGTCTTTCTAATACTGCTTGAAAGTTTATTGCTGTAACAAGGTGACTGTTGGTAATGACAACATACTCTTGTCTGCTACGCGTAAAGTAGTCGATATGTCGTCTAAAATGAGCGAAGGAACCAAACTCATCTTGATCACATTGGCAATTAGGAGGAAATAAAAATAAGCCGTCACGTTTTCTATCTAAATCCCATTGTTTTCCTGATCCGAGATGATCCATTAAGGAACGATTTTTATGACTCGTAAAAATCGCTACACTATGAATATGAGAATTAACCATATTCGAAAGCATGAAATCAATGAGACGATAACGTCCTCCAAATGGTAGTACAGCTAGTGAACGATGTCCTGTTACTTTCTTTAAAGAAGGAAAGCTTCCTGTTGCATTAATAATTCCTAACATTGATTCTCCCATTCATTTCATCCCCTTTGTCTATTTTCCTTCTGCAATTAATACGATATCGTCTACATTTTTTTCTGATCGAATAATCGTGTTATCCTCAATCACCATGCCTGATCCAACAATCGCTTTTTCAATCACAACATTTTTCCCAATTCGGGCCCCTGGCATAACAACTGAATCAATTACCTGACTTCCTTCTCCTACTATTACACCTTGGAATAAAACGGAATGCTTAACCTCTCCCTCAATAACGCATCCTTCATTTATTAGTGATTCTTCTACCTTAGCATCCTCAGCTATAAATTGTGGTGGCTCATTCGGGTTAACTGAGTATACGCGCCAATCACGATCATTTAAGTGCAATAAAGACTCATCACGAAGCAAGTCCATATTGGCTTCCCATAAACTTTTGACCGTTCCAACATCTTTCCAATATCCTTGGAATGGATAAGCAATTAATTTCTTTCCTTCGTCCAATAAAAGTGGCAGTACATCTTTCCCAAAATCATTACTAGAGTCTGGATTTCGTGCATCCATCTCTAAATATTCCTTTAAAATAGCCCAATTAAAAATATAAATTCCCATTGAAGCTAAATTACTTTTCGGAAACTGCGGTTTTTCCTCAAACTCTACAATTTCCATTTCCTCATTCGTATTCATAATGCCAAAACGGTTCGCTTCATCCCATGGTACTTCAATAACAGAAATCGAAACATCTGCTTCTTTTTCAATATGGTAGTCTAGCATTTTACTATAATCCATTTTGTAAATATGATCTCCTGATAAAATCAGAACGTATTCTGGATCATACTGATGCAAGAAGTTTAAATTTTGATAAATAGCACTCGCTGTCCCCGTATACCATTTCACTCCAGAAGACTCTGCATAAGGAGGTAATACTGTCACCCCTCCATTGACACGGTCTAAATCCCACGCATTGCCGATACCGATGTAATTATGAAGTTCTAACGGTTGATACTGCGTTAAAATCCCAACCGTTTCAATACCAGAATTTGCACAATTACTTAACGTGAAATCAATAATTCGATACTTGCCGCCAAATGGAACAGCTGGTTTTGCTAAGTTTTTTGTTAAAGCACTTAAACGACTACCCTTTCCTCCTGCTAGTAACATTGCTACGCACGTCTGCTTTTGAACCATCTTGTTTTTTACTCCCCTTTCTCGTTTTCACTGGTCGTAAAATGGATACGCCAAATGGTGGAATTGTTATTTCTACATGAGCTGCCTGATTATGATACGGCTCCTTTATTGTCTTCAGCCGTTTTTTATTCACCTGTCCTGAGCCACCGTATATCGCATCATCGCTATTTAAAATTTCGTTATAATATTGGTATTCTGGTACACCCACTTTATAATTCTCGTACACACTGTTCGTAAAATTACATACAACGACCAGTATCTCTTCGTCCTTATCCCCTTTACGAATAAACGAGAAAATACTTTGTTCGTTATTATTAGCATCAATCCACTGAAATCCTTCCTGCGAATGATCCAACTGCCAAAGTGGCTTAGAGCGCTTATACAATGCTATGAGTTCTTTAAAGTAATCATGCATAGAACGATGCATTTCAAAATCATGCAGATTCCAATCTAGATCCTCAAGATCTTTCCATTCATCAAACTGGCCAAATTCCCCGCCCATAAAGAGCAATTTCTTCCCTGGATGCGTAAAGAAATATCCGTATAATAAACGAAGCTGCGCAAACTTTTCCCAATAATCTCCTGGCATTTTATTTAACAATGATTTTTTCCCGTGAACGACCTCATCGTGAGAAAGCGGTAATATAAAGTTTTCAGAGTAAGCATATAACAAAGAAAACGTCATTTTCTCATGAATATATTTCCGGTACTCCGGTGCACACTCCATATATTTCAGCACATCATTCATCCAGCCCATGTTCCACTTATAATTAAAACCAAGTCCGCCTTCATACGTCGGCGCGGTCACAAGTGGCCAAGCTGTCGAATCCTCCGCAGTCATCAGAAAGTCTTCATCCTCTGCAAATACTGCCTCATTTAACTCTCGTAAAAAGGAAACCGCATATTCATTACTTTGCTGTTTGCCTTCTTTTTCCCAATACAACATGTTTGCAACCGCATCAACACGAAAACCATCGATGTGGTAATACTTCATCCAAAACAATGCATTTGAAATTAAAAAATTTCGCACTTCCTGTTTTCCTAAATCAAAATTTACTGTTCCCCAAACCTGATTTTCCTGCACATCTAAATCTTTATATTCATAGGTCGGTGTCCCATCAAATAAATACAAACCATGAGCATCCTTACAAAAATGCCCTGGCACCCAATCTAAAATGACACCGATTCCATATTTATGACATTCATCGACAAAATACATGAAATCATGCGGTGTACCAAACCGACTTGTCACTGCATAATACCCTGTTCCCTGATATCCCCAAGATCGATCATACGGATGTTCAACGAGCGGCATAATTTCAATGTGAGTAAATTGATTTTCTACCACATAAGGAATGAGTTCCTCTGCCATTTCTCGATACGAGTACAGAGAACCATCTTCTTTCTTTTTCCATGAGCCAAAATGCAACTCATAAACCGCCATAGCTTCCTTATAAATTGATTTTCGCTTTTTCTTACGGAACCAATTTTTATCGTTCCATTCATATCCCTTTATATCCGAAATAACAGATGCCGTATTTGGTCTTACTTCTGCATAGGTTGCATAGGGATCTGCTTTTAAAATTGTTTCTCCACCTTTGGTTTCAATCGCATACTTATATATTTCATTCTCCTCCAAATGTGGTATAAACAATGACCAAATACCCTTCTCTGTCATTTGTATCATCCGATGTTTTGCAACATCCCAATCATTAAAATCTCCAACTACACTCAGCGCTTTCGCATGAGGAGCCCATACTGTAAATCGTACGCCTTGTATTTCCCCATCTACTGTAAGATGCGCGCCAAATATGTTATAACTCCCATAACATTTCTTCGTATGAAACTCATACAAACTCTCTTCTATACAATTTGTTACACTCAATATGTTCACCTCACTAAGATGACAGAATTTTTAACACTTTGTAAACATTCGCTAGAAAACTGAAATATCCTTGTGTATTTTTAAATAAATATACGTTTTTTCGTGGAAATTACAGGTAATATTTTAATTTATAGTAAAATATATCGAATTTTGACGAATATTCATTGAAAGCGCTTTATTAAAATTCCACTCGCAGAATCTGTAAAAAAACACAAAAAATATTCACATCTCCCATTGGTAAACACTCTATTTCAATATCTAAAATAGAGATTTCCCTAACCGTTATTCATCTCCCACCTACCCATGGGGTCATGTCCTATCCATTCTTTGAGTTGGGAGTTTTCTGTCGAGAAGAATTTCCTGAAAAAAGGACCAAATGCTTCCAAGAACCAAAAGCCACTTGAAAAATCTAGCGGCAGTACTTTAGCAGATATTTTAAAGAAATTGGGGCTAACACCTAAAAATAAAGTATATAAAAAGCACTCTATGGGAAATAGAGTGCTTTTTTCTATAAACGACCCTTTTCCAGCAAAAGGGGTATATTTAGGGGATATACAAGGGAACTGAAAAAGGAATTTATATTATTTTATATAAAAATTCAGAAGCCGGAAGCAGTTTCCCGCTTCTGAATCATTTATCAATTCTATTACAGTACTGGTGCCATTGTTTCTTTTAATACTTTTACAGAGTGAGCGAATTTCGCTTTTTCTTCTTCGTTTAATTCAAGCTCAACAATTTCACGTACACCTTCGCGGTTAATAACAGCTGGAACACCTACATAAGCGTCTTTCTCACCGTATTGACCTTCTAGATATGCAGATACAGTTAGCACACTGTTTTCGTTGTTTAAGATTGCTTTTGTTACACGAAGTAGTGACATACCGATTCCGTAGTAAGTTGCACCTTTACGCTCGATAATGTGGTAAGCTGCGTCACGTACATTTACAAAGATTTTATCTAAATCATCTTGGTTGTATTGTTCGTTGTTCGCTAAAATTGTTTCTAGTTTTTGGACACCTACAGTCGCATGGCTCCATACTGGAAGCTCAGTATCACCGTGCTCACCAATGATGTATGCATGAACGTTACGTGGATCTACATCTAAGTAGTCACCTAGCATATAGCGGAAACGAGCAGAGTCAAGAGTTGTACCAGAACCAATTACGCGTTCTTTTGGTAATCCAGATTCTTTCCAAGTTACGTAAGTTAAGATGTCAACTGGGTTAGTTGCGATTAAGAAAATGCCATCAAATCCACTATCCATAATGCTACGAACAATTTGTTTAAAGATTTTTGCATTTTTTTCAACTAAGTCTAAGCGAGTTTCGCCTGGCTTTTGTGGTAAACCAGCAGTGATACAAACAATATCTGCATCTTTACAATCTGCATAACTACCGCTCCATACTTTTGTTGGTGCTGGAGAGAATGGTACCGCATGGCTTAAATCCATTGCTTCTCCTTCTGCTTTTGCTTCATTTACGTCAACAAGTACAAATTCTTCAGCTACACCTTGGTTGATCATTGAGTAAGCGTAACTACAACCTACAGCTCCTGTTCCTACTAATACTACACGATTGATACCTTTTTTCATGGTAATTTCCCCTCTCTATTGTTCACATTTATTATTATCATTTTTTAAGTAATTAATTAAAGTACTAATTTAATGTTGTTTAACTTCCTTACATTCATATTGTAGCACGAATCATTGTGAATTCATTCACAAATTATGACCTATTTGTGAACTTTTTCACAGATAGGAGAAAGTTATTATAGCAAGTATGAAATCAATCACAATGAAAGCCTTTTCTTTAGATTGTGAAATCCTTTTTATCATAATTTGTTTGTTATTCTCTTACATCCATTCAGGTAAAATTTCTTTATAACTAAAAGAAAAAAGCTATCCTTTCGGCAATATCGCTAGAAAGAATAGCTTTTGAATTATTTTTTATCCCGCAGTAACGGGCAGTAATACTCCCACCTCAAAATTCAGCGGGAGCACTGTCCAGCTCTAGCGGCTAGNNATCAGTGGGGGATGAAGACCCCCCACTGATTAAAGTTTCACTTTATAATCTCATTAATGATAGAACAACATCTCTACCGCCTATATTACCTCTCAATATCTTATCTGCTTTCCGGTATTAAACGAGTAGCAACTCCAATCCGATTCCATGCGTTAATAGCAACAATCTGCATTATAATTTCAGCAACTTGCTTTTCTTCAAAGTATTTTCTTACTTCCTCATATACTTCATCAGGAACATGGGTTTCCGCTACTAGTGTAATTGCTTCCGTTAAAGCAAGCACAGCACGCTCTGCCTCTGTAAAGAACGGTGTCTCACGCCAAGCATTAAGCGCATAAATACGCTGCTCTGTTTCCCCTAATTTGCGTGCATCCTTCGTATGGAGATCAATGCAATACGCACATCCGTTGATTTGAGAAGCCCGGATTTTAATTAGCTCTTTCAATGTCTCATCAATACTTGTAGTCATCAAATATTTTTCTAATCCCGCCATTGCCTTATAACCCTCTGGATTTACCTTTCCCATTATAAACCTTGTTTCCATTGTATAGTTCCCTCCATAAAATAAAATTAGTTTATACTTTGACATCAGAATATTTAATACGATCTTTTATAGACCCTTTCATATCACGGATCTATCATGAAATATTTTAGTTCATGACAGCAGTTCTAATAAAAAAGTATACATAACACCCCTTTTATATCCCGTCACTTATAAGACAAATTAGCTTTTGGTTTTGTGACAAAATAAAAAAGAGATTTAAAAAATCTCTTTTTTACTAAATACTATAAAACTGCAATATGCTTCAATTTATCAGGATTGACTACAATGTAGATTCTTCTAATTGATTCTCCACTTTCATCCCATTCAAAACATATGACTTTCTCTACACGGCCTTTATTCCTTGCTAAAATACCAAATTGACCATTTATTATAGTTGGGAGAATCTCCAATTGGAAGAATCCTCTTGAAACAATAGCCTCCAGGAATATCTGAATACGCTGTTTGCCCAAAATCGGAAATATAGCTGCACGCACTTTACCACCTCCATCGGTGATCAGGGTTGCATCTACTGTCAGCAAATGAATGAATTCCTCAAAATCCCCTGTTTCAGAGCCTTTGAGAAAAGTATGTATCATCTTTTCTGTATGATCCGATTGCTGCGGGTGTACCGGTACTTCATGCCTTATTTTCTCTTTGCAACGACTGTAAATCTTTCGGCAATTTGCCTCTGATTTATTTAGAATCTCAGCGATCTCCCGGTAATCGTACCTAAAAGCCTCTCTTAAAACAAATACAGCTCTTTCAACAGGTGTTAAATTCTCTAACAGTACTAGGAACGCGTAGGATATACTTTCGGTTTGAAGTAATACCTCCATGGGTGTTAATTTCTCCGTACCTACCTCCGGCTCAGGAAGCCATTCCCCTGTATATATTTCTCTTTTTTTTCGAGCAGATTGTAGTATATTCAAACAATGGTTTGTTGTCATTTTAATTAAGTAGGATTTCATATTTCTAATTTGCTCTTGTTCTATATGGTGACTTTTCATGAGTATATCCTGCGCCACATCCTCCGCATCACTAACAGAGCCAAGTAGGCGATATGCAACAGAGTAAACCAAGGGCTGAAACGTTCGATACAAGGTTTCAAAATCCATATTATCACTCCTATAGCGTGCTTCCATATTAAAATATATGATTTGTTATAATTAAAAGATTATCTTTCTGTTACGCAAGGCCTGTATAATTATCTCTTCAATTTTTTCATATTCCGTTGCTCTCTCTTTTTCATCTGTCATTTCTTTTACTGTAATTTTATCATTTTAGTACCTTTCACTGCCAATGGCCACCTATTTCTAGAAGGATCGAACCTTTTCTATTTTAAACTGTATGCTCTGTTCTGTTCACATTTGGCTTATTCATTATATCCAAACAAATTCACTAGCTTTGTCCTTCTTAATTCAGCATGTAATTAAACGGAAATATTATGTATAATTTAGGAAAGTGGAAAGAGGTGATAGTATGGAGAATAACATTCAAGAAAGTAAAAAAGTAGCTAAGCCTATTATTTGGACTATTTCTTTACTTATCGCTACACTACTAGTTTTTGTAACCACAAAATTATATCCAAATACCGATTTACGGATTAGCATCATTCTATTAACGATAATAGATATTGGCTTTATAGTTGCTTTCGTTTTAGGAATCAAGACAAAAAATGCTAGTATAATGATTTTCAGTATTATATCTAATGGCATATTTTTTATACTGCTATCCATTATTATTTTTTTACTATTACTTGCTAATGGGATTTCAGAGCCTTGAAAATAAAAAAAGAGATAGCAGATTATGCTATCTCTTTGAGTATGACCCGTACGGGATTCGAACCCGTGTTACCGCCGTGAAAGGGCGGTGTCTTAACCACTTGACCAACGGGCCAATTTCTGGCAGAGAAGAAGGGATTCGAACCCTCGCACCGCGTTAGCGATCTACTCCCTTAGCAGGGGAGCCCCTTGAGCCACTTGGGTACTTCTCTATATAATATGGCTCCGCAGGTAGGACTCGAACCTACGACCGATCGGTTAACAGCCGATAGCTCTACCACTGAGCTACTGCGGAATAATGGTGGGCCTAAATGGACTCGAACCATCGACCTCACGCTTATCAGGCGTGCGCTCTAACCAGCTGAGCTATAGGCCCCCAATGGAAAAGCGGGTGAAGAGAATCGAACTCTCGACCAGAGCTTGGAAGGCTCTTGTTTTACCACTAAACTACACCCGCATAAAACTATAAAATAAATGGTGAGCCATGAAGGACTCGAACCTTCGACCCTCTGATTAAAAGTCAGATGCTCTACCAACTGAGCTAATGGCTCATTTTGAAAGTGGTGCCGGCTAGAGGACTTGAACCCCCAACCTACTGATTACAAGTCAGTTGCTCTACCAATTGAGCTAAGCCGGCTTGCTATTTCAAAATGGTGGCTCGGGACGGAATCGAACCGCCGACACGAGGATTTTCAGTCCTCTGCTCTACCGACTGAGCTACCGAGCCTTTATGTAAAAATGGCGGTCCCGACCGG
>NZ_NTUG01000001.1 GCF_002561295.1 Bacillus cereus | reverse complement strand
GAAAACTTTGCCATAAAAAACTACACCTCCAATTGTTAATTGTGTCTAACAATTGGGGTGCACTTCATTCTAAATGAAACAGTGGAGTGTTTATTTTTAATTACTTGGGAATTTTTAAAGTAACAAAAAGAGAATACACTTCCCCTAATTTCTAATCACTTTTTAGGCATTTCGCATATAGTGAAAACGCCTATGATTTTGATTCTTGTTATTTATCATCCATAAGTCATACCATTGTTCAACACCTATATAAATAAAAAGATGAGAGCCCTACGATGAACAACACTCAAACTCCAACGCCCCCAAATCCCTCTGAGGAAAACCAAAGAGAAATTAGCTTGCAAACATTCAACAATAGCGTCCTTTAATTGAGGAAATACATTTTTTTGTTTACAGGTCAACCTTGGAATAAATCTCCAATTAATTATAAGGACTAAAAATATAGTAGGGATTTTTTATAATTATTTTTCTTCATTAGTTTCTTCTGTTTTCTCTTTAGATAAAAACCAACCACCTAAAGCAATAAGAAGCATAACTGACCAAAAGATTGACTTCCAAATTACTCCTTCGACAAAATCATGAGAAACAATGTGCACTGAAGGATGAGCAAGAGTATGCATTAATAACTTAACCCCAACCCAACCAACTAATAACATTGCGGCTTTTTCAAGATTAGGGCGTTTTGTCAATAACTTAACGAAGAACCCTGCTGCATATCGAATTACAATTAAACCTGCTATTGCACCTATTATAATAACAATAAATTTAGCACCATCCATACCACCAATATCACCCATAGGCGTCTCAGGCAAGTCAACGACAAGAGCTACTGCTGCTAAGATAGAGTCAACAGCGAATGCGATATCTGCTAATGCAATTTGAGCAACAGTCATACCATAACTTTTCCCATTTTTCTCTTTTTCTCCATTGTCTTTTTTTAGTAAATGTTTTAAAGCGATGAAAATTAAATAAGCAGCCCCAATAGCTTGAACTTGCCAAACGTGGAAAAGGAACGAAATAATAAAAATTGCACCAATTCTAAATATAAAAGCTAATAATAAACCAATATTAATAGCTTTTTTTTGCTCTTCTTCTGGTAAATGCTTTGCTATTACAGCTAAAACTAAAGCATTATCAGCAGACAATAAACCTTCTAAGAGAATCAAAATAATTAAAACCCATCCATACTCTAATAATAAAGATAGTTCCATATTACCCTCCTAAAAATCATTTAAAACATTTTATTATGTAAATAATTTGTAGAAAATTCAAGTAGAATTTCCCCTTTTCTTTTTCCAATATTCTCCCATTATTACTACTTCCTTATTCAACTCTTCTACCCTTTTAGTTTAAGTGCAAGCCTTCACAATCACATGTATATTTTAATTTAAATATCCAGTTTTTTTTAAGGGGTTGTTCAAGTATATGGCCCGATTGTGGAATAGAATGACTCACATTTTTTTAAACAACTTTATTATCACTTCACAACAGTCTTTGAAGTAGGTGAGCTGAAAGGTCTTTTAACAAATTCAAATGCTAACAATGATCTATTTCAAGAAGATGTTTTTTAGAAAAATAACGGTATGTAAAAAGCGAATCATTATGAAAACGATTCGCTTTTTACATATTTCCTTATCCTATATGAGGTATGTTCTCTTCACGGTATTCTGTCCGATTAATTGCTTTCATAAATAGCAAAATACTACTTATACCAACTACGAAATAAACAACACTCATTCCCCATGATGCCATGAATGAGCCAAGCATAATCCCTAGCGCTCCATTCATTTTTGCTGCTTGAAAGACCATTCCGTTAATCGCCATATAAGAACTTCTCGCATCATCCGGAACCATATCAGCCATAATAGATTGGCGAACTGGCACATACATCATCTCGCCAACCGTTTGAAAAAGCCCCGCAATTAATAGAATCCATAGACTATTACTTGATCCAAGTATGGTAAATCCAATTGTGTATATAAACAAGCCAACATATAGTATTTTCAAATCATTAAAACGCTTCATCATTTTAATCATAAGCGCTGAAAATAAAACAATTAAAATTGTATTTTCAGTAGAAATCCAGCTTAGCATCCGAATACCCGTTAAATCAAACGTGCCGAAATTTCCAAATGCGAAATGCATCGTTTCAAATTCTTTTTGCAAGCGTATCCCTAAATAATTATTGATCTGAAATTCTAGCGATAACGTACATATACTTGCCAAACAAAATATTAAAAAAGTGCGGTCCATCATAACAACTTTATAACTTTCCACCATTTCCTTTAGTACATGCTTCTTTTTAGTCATTGGCCGTGCAACATATACTTCTTCCATATATACAGTAATCAAATACAATGTCAGCAATGCGACAACTGTTAATAATACAAATAGTTGAAAACGATAATGTTCAAATAATAACCCACCAAAAATTGCTCCAATTGCAATAGATAAATTAATTGCCCAGTAGTTAATGCTATACATTACTTTTCGATTCTCCGGTGTACTCACATCAATTAACATCGCCTCTGTTGCTGGATTCATAAGCCCTGAACCAAGGCTATTCGTTAGCATAAATACAAAAGTAAGCCAAGGTGAATCTATATAATCTGAATTCACAATTCCCATACAGGCAATGGAAACAACTTGTATCACTTGCCCTATAATCATAACCTTTTTTCGGCCTAAGCGATCTCCAACATACCCTCCATAAAGCCCAATGACTAGTGCCGCTACTACGTTTGCTAATAACAAAACACCCGCTAACACACTCCCAAGCTTTACTGAAAAATAAATTGCCATAAATGGAAAGATCATCGTAGATACTGTACGTGTCAAAAATGAAGTAATAATTCTAATTTTTATATTGCGATGCATACTCCAAAATCCCATTTCTCTCCCGCCTCCTTATGTGTATTCATTTTACTTTGAAAAAGTGGAAGAAAAAGGTTAGAATATTCTAAAGAATTTCCCCTTTTATGAAGAAGGAGTCGTGAAAACATGAAAGTGATGGACTATTATATTCAACTACGATTACATGATTCAGAAAAACAATACATGCAAAATAGCTTGCAAGAATTAGCCGATATTTTATATTGCAGTACAAAAAACGTGAAAATTTTACTAAAAAAAATGAGTGAAGAAAAATTAATTACGTGGATACCGGGACGAGGGCGTGGAAATAAAAGTGAAATTCTCTTTCTCCATACGCTTTCAGAAGGCATTATTCCTTATGCTGAATCCCTTTTGCAACAAGATAAATTAAAAGAAGTCTTCCTTCTTTTAAAACAACCTTTTCCTTCTCCTCTACGAAAAAACTTAGAAGACAAACTACAACAGCATTTTGGATACCAACCTGTAAACGATATGTACGATGTGTTAAAAATACCTTGCTCTCGAAAAATATTGCCACTCGACCCAGCATTTGCAGCTATCACAACTGAGAGTCATCTTATTAGTCAAATTTTTGATACATTAGTAATTTATAACTATAGCGCAGAAAAAATTGAGTCTCATCTCGCTCATACATGGGAAGCTAGTGAAGATCAATTAACCTGGACTTTTTACTTACGAAAAGGAATCCAATTTCATCATGGAACAACTTTATCTTCCAAAGATGTTCAATTTTCGTTTGAAAGATTACAACACGTACAATCTCCTTATGCATGGCTCACAGAAGAAATTGTACAAATTGAAACACCATCACCATTACAAATAAGCTTTCACCTCCGAAAGCCAAACTTGTTTTTCTTGCGTTATGTAAGTTCGATGCAATTAGCCATTTTACCTCATGATGTAGAGGTGCAAAATCACCATTATATCGGTACAGGAGCTTTTACATTACATTGTTATGATGAAGATCAAGTGATATTAGAAGCATTTCCTAATTATTTTAAAGAACGTGCTTTAGTTGATCGTATCGAGTTTTGGCGTATTCCAGAACATGCACAAATACATAAACATTGTGAAATCCCAAATGCGAATAGTGAAAAAGAACATGAGGTACAAATAGAAGAAACTGGCTGTATATATGCTGCTTTCAACTTTACAAAACCTGGTCCACATCATGATATCTATTTTCGGAAAGCTTGGAGAGAGCTATATGATGTTGAATGTATCATTCATAATTTAAAAGGAACACGCACGATTCCAGCATGTAGCTTCTTTCCAGAAAGAAGTCGGATAGCGGAAAAACAATCCAGGTCTTTACAGAAGGCGAAAAATTACTTACAAAAAAGTTCCTATCAAGGTGAAACGATACATATTTATTTCTTCGCCTTTAAAGATAGTGCCGGTGATGCTCTTTGGCTAAAAGAAATTTGCCAAAACTTACGTATACAAGTAGAATTGCATCCTTTCTCAGTCTCAGACTACTCTAATCGTTCTATTGATCAGAACGCTGATATTATTTTGATGGGAGAAGTTTTCTCTTCAGATATAGAAATCGCTTTTCTTAATGTATTTAAAAATAAAAGCTGCTTTATCAATCGTTTCATGCACCCTCACTATCAAAAACAACTCGATTGTTTACTAGATACATTCTTAGCAGAAGAGAATACTGAAAAGCGCTACAAACTGATGTATGAAATAGAAGAATTCCTTCAAACAGAGTATATTATTCTATTTAATTATCACGTTTTTAAGAAAAAAACATATCCATCTTCTTTAAAGAACGTAACGATTGACTCTTTTGGTTGGACAGATTTTTCAAAACTCTGGATTCATCCAGTAGAATCATAAAGGCTTACACGAAAGAAACATAAAAGGTCAACCTTACAACGAAGGTTGACCTTTTTACTAGTTTACAAGAATTCTATTTCGCTAAACTTTCTACCATTTGCTTTTCTTTCCACATAACCGTAATACCGATTCCAACCACCATAATAACAGCGGAGAAAAGATATGGATAATGGATGTTGATATCAAATAGTATGCCTCCCATAGCAGGCCCAACAATATTGCCTAAACTTGTATAGGTGGAGTTCATCCCAGCAACAAATCCTTGTTCTTTCCCGGCCACTTTCGATAAAAATGTCGTTAATGCAGGACGAAGTAAGTCGAATGCGAGGAAGATAAAACAAGTTACAGCCAATACTACCCAAAAATTAGAGACTAAAGTAGATACGACTGCCAATATTGCACCTGTAATTAAACAAATTTGAATCAACACTTTTTCACCAAATACATCTACTAACTTTCCAAATAAAAATATTTGTACAACAACACCAAAAATCGAGCTTATTGTAATAATAGCAGCGATATCTTTCGGTGTGAAACCAAATTTATGATCCGAGAACAGACTAAAGACAGTCTCATATGCTGATAAACCGAAAGCAAGTACAAACACAATTATAAATGCGATGAAGTAAAGCGGATTTAATGATTTCTTTAAATCTCCAATAAAACTTGCTTGCTTCGTCTGATTAGAAATTTCTGCAAGCTGTTCCTTTGTTAACGGCTCTTTCAAAATAAATATGGAAATGACGCATGCTACAAAAGCAATAGCTGCCGCAACAAAGAACGGTACACGTACACCATACTCTCCAATAAATCCACCGATACCAGGCCCTATGATAAAACCTGTACTAATAGCGGCAGAAAGATAGCCCATCGCTTTTGGTCGTTCTTGAATTGATGTAATATCAGCAACATATGCTGTAACACCAGGCATAACAAAAGCGGCACTAATTCCCCCCAGCACTCTTGCTAAATAAAGTACCCATACATCTTTTCCTAATCCAAAAATAAGTTCCGAAGTACCGAAAATAAATAAACCAATTATAATAATCTTCTTCCTACCGTAACGATCAACCCAACGGCCTGTAAATGGTGACATAAGTAGTTGCGACATCGCAAATACAGCAACAAGATACCCCATCGTTTGTCCTGATAAGTGCATAATATTCATAAAAGATGGCATCACTGGAATGATAAGACCAATTCCTAAAAAGACAATAAATATATTACTTAACAGAATAATTAATACCATCTTTTGTTCTTTTATTGGTTTTTGCATGTATTAACACCTCTTTCTGTAACATTCATGGATGTGAAATCCTTCCCGATAAAAACGTCTACGAAGTTTTTCATTTGTGACGATTCTTTCTGGAAAAATAAAACGAAGTCACTCATTGCTAAAACAGTATATCTTCTACATAGATGAAATGATTAGGCTTATTTATAGTATTTACCTTTTATCTTATTTTTCATGAACCTCCCCTTAGGTGACTGATTTTCATTCATTTTCAAGTAAAGTGAACCCACCTCAATTTCTATAAAGTGAAACTTTAATCAGTGGGGGTTTTCTTCATCCCCCACCTAACGACTTATTCACGAATGCCTAATGCATGTGTTAAAAAGTCTAGTACTTCAGCTTTCTGAAGATTGACTTGATCATCCTGTTTATGATCATATAAATACACTTGTTCTGCCGCTGACTCAATAAGAGCGATACATAACTTTGCCGTTCTTTCTACATGAATGGAATTGCGAATGACACCTGACTCTTTCGCTTCACTTAAAAATTGACTTAACCACATATAAAGAGGCTCATATACCGCTTCCCATTCTTTAATATGTTCACTAGATGCAAGACCGGCATACATTAATGCTTGTATTTCACGATATTGTTCAATAAAATCAAAAACAGCATCTATAATTTGCTTCATTTTTTGTGAAAAAAGCTCACCATTTTGTACTTTTTCCTTTACCGCACATATCATCTTTTCAACCATAACTTCCGCTATTGCAGGCATAACAGATAATTTAGAAGGAAAATATAAATAAAAAGTTCCTTGCGCAATGCCAGCCAATTTCACAATATCAGAGATCTTTGTTTTCTCAACGCCCTTTTCCTGAAACACTTCCATAGCTGCATATACAATTTTCTCTTTTTTATTCATTATCTAAATCCTTTCACACACATAGAATGACTGTCATTCATTCTATATGAGATTTTGTTGTACTGTCAACAATAGAGAGTGGGGTCATCCCGTTTTTCTACTATACTTTTTGACAAAAAATCCCCTAATAGAAAACTGTTCTATTAAGGGGGGAAATGACAATATATTGTTCCTGATTGAATGAATTTATTTCATTCACGAAAGAGCCTTTAATCCCATGACTCCGCACACAATAAAAGCCACACTAACCATACGCTCCTTACTTTTAGATTCTCCAAATAAGAGCATATTTAACAAAACGGCACCCGCTGTTCCGATCCCAATCCAAACGGCATACGCTACACTTATTTCCAAAAATAAGAAAGATGTGTATAGAAATACGAAAGAAATACTTAATCCACCGACATAAATGGCAGCATTTTTCACTGATTTATCCTTACTATACATATTAAGACCAACTACCCCAATGATTTCACTCAATGCAGCACACAAGACGAAAATCCATCCCATTTTTACGCAACTCCTTTCGCAACTTCTTTATTATCAGCTAACTTCAAGCCAATAACGCCAGCTACGATCATAACGATAAAGAATAATTTTCCAAAACTAAAACTTCCACCAAAAAGAAACACATCCATTAAGAACGTTCCCACAGTTCCTGCCCCAGCAAAAATAGCGTATACTGTTCCCGTCGCAATGTTTTCACAAGCTTTAGAAAGAAGATAAAAATCGATAATAATAATTCCTACAACGATTCCCCAATGCCACCATGCATGAGCTGTATTAAAACCAAATACCCAAAAAACTTCAAACAAACATGTTAATATTACATATAACCAACCGCTATTTTTCATACATTCCACCTCTTATGACTGACTATCATTCATTTTTAACCGAGAGTTTATTACCATTTTGTAATGCATGCATGACAAAATCCAAAACCTCTGCTTTTTGTAAATAAACCTCTTCCTCTTTTGTTTGATCGTATAAATACATTTGCTCCGCTGCCGATTCAACTAAAGCGATAAAAAGTTTCGACGTTCTTTCCACGTGAATACAACTCCGTATTACATTCGCATTCTTCGCTTCTTCTAAAAAACCTTTCATCCAAATATAAAGAGGTTGATACACACGCTCCCACTTTTTCACATGTTCCGTTGCTGTTAGACCGACATATATTAACGCCTGTATGTCATGATGTTCCTTTATAAAATCAAAAATTGCATCTACAATTTTCGAAAATGTATCTAAGAAAGAAGAGCGATTTTGTATTTTTTCTTCCACTGCGCCTATCATCTTCTCCACCATAACTTCTGCAATAGCAGGTATTACAGACAATTTTGAAGAAAAATATAAATAGAAAGTTCCTTGCGCAATACCAGCAGATTTCACTATGTCTGAAATCTTCGTTTTTTCAATCCCTTTTTCCCTAAAACATTCGATAGCAGCATATACAATTTTCTCTTTTTTGGACATTATCTACACCCTTTCGCAAAAATGACTGAATGTCATTCACTTATATTGTATATACATATTTGATAAAATGTCAACCTACTGTACTTCATACAACGCGTAAAATTCTGCTTTATAACAATTATATACTCCTCAAATTCAAATATGTGCCTTGCTATAAAAAACACATACTCAACTGAGTATGTGCCGCATCCACTCTCCCCTTACACTACATACCGAATCATCGCAATTTCATCACAACAATCAAACTTTGGACAATGTCTACAATCCACCCACACTTTTTCAGGCAACAATTCCTTATCCACAAAATCAAAACCACACTTTTCAAAAAACGTCGTTTGATAAGTTAAAGAAATCACCCTTTTTACTTTTATTTTAGCAGCCTCATTCATAACATGATTCACTAACATACGCCCTAATCCTCGCCCGGCACATGTATCTCGTACAACTAATGAGCGAATTTCCGCAAGGTCTTCTCCTAAAACATGTAGCCCAGCAACACCTAAAACTTCCTTGTCTTCTTTTACCACATACAAAGATTGCAAATGCTGGTACAAAGATAAAAGAGAACGAGGAAGAACAACCCCTTCCTTCGAATATACTTCAATTAAGTTATATACATCTTTCACATCACTTGTAATTGCGTTAGAAATTTGCATAATTGATCTCCTTGCATTAAATATTTATAACCTTAAATGTATATTAATTCATAAATTTATATAATAATACACCCACTCCTTACTTGCGTCAATTATTATTCTGAATTTTATATATAAAAAAACAAGCACTGATCTCATTCAGTACTTGTTTTCGAATCTCTTATTGGTAATACTGTAGAATACTTAATTTCACGGAGCGCTAAACTCGTTTGAATCCGTGTAATCCCAAGCTTATTTAACTTCCTAATAAAATGCTCCAGTTCCTTTCGATCCCGATTTGCAACCTTTAATAAATAATCATACTCCCCTGTTAAACAATGACACTCCAATACTTCAGGCATGGATTCTAGTTCTCTTTCCAAGACTTCCAGCTTTTCCGATTGATGAATATTCGTACTCATAAAAATAAAACATAATAAATCAAATCCAAGCTTCTCTTGATTTAAAATCGCGACTTGTTTATCGATAAAACCTTCACTTTCCAATCGTTTTACTCTCGCATGTGTAGCAGGTGGCGATAAATTAACCCGACGAGCAAGTTCCGCATTACTAACTTGCGATTCCTTTTGCAGTACATCTAAAATTTGCAAATCCACATCATCTAACACTTTAATAACAGACGATTCCATAAAACCCCTCTTTTCTAACCGATGATTCTTCGAAAAAGCATATATAACGCTTAGTAAATTTGAATAAAATTCTTTATATGCAGCTATTAACCTTTTATTATTTTGAATTTTACTAATTATACAAAATAACATATTAGATAAACAAGAAAAATGCTAAAATTATTTACAATTCACATGATATAAATTGAACCTTTAATCAGCAGGGGTTTTCAACACATAAATTACTGCTATGAAAACAAAACAGGACCCGCTCTCGTTTTTTCTTTTTGTTTTTACTCAGCATGGGGCCAAAAAAGGCTCTGACCGCTTCTATGCATGACCGGATCCTCTCTTCCATCAAAAAAAGAAAGGGCTTGTCGTTTTTTTATTTACACACTACTTAAAAGGAGTCACAAGCTATGCCTTATTTTTATGTCTTTTTATTATTGCTAACAAGCTTATTATGGGGTGGGAATTTTGTCGTTGGGAAATCACTTGTAGATCATGCTTCTCCAATGACGCTTACAAGTTTAAGATGGATCATTGCCGTTCTTTGCTTATTCCCAATTGTTTGGTTGAAAGAAAAGAGACTGTTCCCACCACGCGCTGCGATTCTTCCCTTACTTATTATGGGAGTCACCGGCGTTGTTCTCTTTAACATTTTTCAGTTTTTAGCACTGGAACAAACATCCGCAACAAATGTTGGGCTTATTTCCACATTAAATGCGATTTCAATTGCCTTATTCTCATCTTTATTCTTAAAAGAAAAAATAAATAGATTTCAAATCCTATCTATGATTCTTTCTTTTTTCGGCGTTCTTCTCGTTCTATCAAAAGGCAATATCGCACTTTTATTTTCATTACAGTTTAATAGCGGAGATTTGTGGATGATTGCAGCAGTTTGTATTTGGGGCATTTATTCTGTTTGTAGTAAATGGGCAACAAAAACGACCTCACCGATGATGGCAACCTTATATTCTGGCGTTTTCGGTGTCATTCTATTACTTCCATTTAACATACCAAGCTTTACTGTTTCCAATATCAATGCTTCATTTATCACTTCTCTGTTATATACAGGTTTAATCTCAACTGTAGTTTGTATGGTATTTTGGAATATTGGCGTTCAAAAATTAGGAGCAACTACAGCAGGAATCTTCCTAAATTTCAATCCAATCTTCACCGCTATTTTAGCTTTTTTATTCTTAGGAGAAGCATTAACGTGGGTACAAATTTTAGGGACTGTCATTGTCGTTACTGGATGCTATTTATTTTCTCATTTCAAAACCGCCGTACCTCGCGCACATACTAGTCTGGCACGTAGCCACTAAAAATCGCCGGTATCTTCAAATAGATCCGGCGATTTTTTATCGCGCATTAACGGGCAGTAAGACCCTGGTTGATTCAACTTTATTTCTCAAGTTCAAAAAGATAAAAACTATCATCTCCAGGCGGATGTATTACAATTACAGTACGCTCACCTTTATGATAGGAAGTCGTTTCTCCCTCAGAACTTCCTTCTTTCCATCCTTTTAGTCTTAACCCAATAGGTGGTAGAAATGATGTATACTGATAGTCCCTAGGATTATCATCTTCAACATAATTCGAAAAAATAGAAACGGGAAAGTCTTTAATTTTTGATTCTTTCGTTAGTGTAAATGGTACGCATATTGCAAGTATAAGAACAATAACTATAATCTTCTCCCCCGTAAACTTCATATAGTATACATACCTCCTTTATACAAAAACAATCGATTTCTTTCTATAATATGAAAATTTTAACATAACTACTGATTATATAGAATCTTTCAAAGTAAATGAACACTACATTTTGTACGCGAAAAACAAAGCTATTTTACGTGATAAACAGTACATATTATTAATAATTCAGTATATTATAACTAATCATAACGGGGTATCCCCTTTTTTTATAGTCTTGTTTAACTTTTCTGTATATTTCAATATTTATATTGGGAGATTAACAGGAGGGAAATACATGAAAAAACATTATTTTCTCTAACCAATAGATAGGAGGATTAAATTAAAATATGAGTTCTTTATACGACCCAAGATATCATTTACATTTAGGTTATTATGAAAATAAATATGATTTTGAAGCCATTGCTTATAAACAAAAAGAAAATAACATTTGGGATATATTTTTTGATTTTAAAATGTATATGTTAGCATTACCTGCAGAATATAGTAAGCAATCTTATGAAAACCATGGTGTTCATATTTTTTCGATTCGTACAGAGGATTTGGATTATAATTTAGGGACATCTGAATTTACGAAATGGTTAATACAGCAAAAAATAGTAAATTAAAATGATTTTTTAAATTGATCTCTTATTGTTTCTTATCTTAGCTATAAGGGATTACAATAATCCGTGTTGACAGCCTAAAAAGAAGAGTTTATCCACATAGGATAAACTCTTTATACGAAATACTTCTTTAGTAAAGGCGGCGTAATAATCGTCGTAAGTATCACAACAATGACAATCGCAGTAAAATTTTCTTTCGCTAACAAATTCGCTGTTAATCCGTTTGCTGCAATGATAAGCGCTACCTCTCCGCGCGATACCATCCCAGCCCCAATACTAATCGAGGATTTCAAATCAAATCCTGTTAACCTTGCTCCTAATCCAGATCCTACTAATTTTGTGAAGATGGCAATGAGCGTCATAATAACAATAAACCAAATTTGGCTCCCAATTCCTTGAAATGTAATTTCCATTCCGATACTCACAAAGAAAATTGGAACAAAAATCGCATACGCAATCGGCTCTATTTTATGTTCTACCTCATGTTTATATGTTGTTTGAGAAATCGCAATCCCAGCAGCAAATGCACCGATGATACCAGCAATCCCCATTTTCTCACTATAATACGCAAATGAAAAACAAATAATGAGTGCTGCACTAATTAACGCCTCTGATACGCGAAGTGGTACTAACATTCTCATAATCCACGGTACAACTTTCCAGCCAATGAAAACAATACTTACAAAAAAGATAATTTTCTTCGCAATGACGAGTGTAATATTTACATCTTGTGTCCCTAAAAAGCTCATAACAAACGCTAATAAAATGACGACAATTACATCATCGAAGACAGCAGCGCCTAAGATCGTCGTACTTTCCCTCGTATTCATTTTTCCTAAATCACGCAATGTTTGAACAGAAATACTCACCGATGTCGCACAGAGTAATAACCCTAGAAAAATGGCATGAGATTGCAGCAGTCCAAAAGCAAGACCTGCTAAATATCCACCGAGAAAAGGAAAAATGATACCTCCCATTGCTACTGCAAATGAAGATTTCAAATTACGGTTTAACTCTTCTAAATCCGTTTCGAGTCCCGCCATAAACATCAGTAACAAAACGCCAATTTCACTCAGTTCATCAATCAATTCAGAGCTATCAATGATTCCAAACATAGCAGGTCCAATGATAATTCCTACAATCAATTTACCTAATACGGATGGTTGTCCCAGCCTCACACTTATATCACCAGCTAATTTCGTACAAAGTAAAATAACGACAAGTTCAAAATAAAATAGCATATTATCTTCTCCTACTTTATAAAGTACATCTATTTCTGATGGTAGTTTTTCCTTACATCTACAATATTATTTGTCAAAATTATATTTGACACAATATTCTGAATTATATTAAAATTACTACAGCAACTGTACCTCTATTCACCTACATACTCTCTTACAGTTGGCTCATACTATACTCGCAGTTGTGAAGATTGAAGAATGAGAGGAGAGTCCAAGTGAAATCATTATTACGAAAGAAGCCACTTACGACTGAATCACCACGGCAATTAGAAAGAACATTAACTGCATTAGATTTAACCTTTTTAGGCATTGGTGCTGTAATTGGGACAGGTATTTTCGTATTAACAGGTATTGTTGCGGCCAAACATTCCGGTCCTGGTATTATGTTATCTTTTCTTATTGCCGCATTTACCTGTGCATGCGTGGCCTTCTGTTATGCAGAATTTGCTTCTTCCATTCCGATGTCAGGAAGCGTTTATACGTATGCCTATATGACAGTTGGAGAAGTCGTTGCCTTTATTGTTGGCTGGTGCTTAATGCTCGAATACTTGTTAGCCGTCGCAGCCGTAGCTGTCGGATGGTCAGGATATTTACAATCGTTACTTTCTGGATTTAACATCCATCTCCCAGCCATTATCGCCTCCGCCCCCGGAATGGGAAAAGGCGGAATTATCGATTTACCAGCTGTATGTATTTTACTTTTAATTACAATGCTTCTTAGCTTTGGTATACGCGAAAGTGCTCGTATTAATAACATTATGGTATTAATTAAATTGGCAGTCATTATCGCCTTTATCGTAGCAGGTGCAAAATACGTCAAACCTGAAAACTGGACACCATTTTTACCATTTGGATATGATGGCATTATTACAGGGGCAGCAACTGTATTCTTTGCTTTTCTAGGATTTGATGCCATCGCAACAGCTGCTGAAGAGACGAAAAAACCACAGCGCGACTTACCAATTGGAATTATCGGATCTCTTCTTATTTGTACCGTATTATATATGATTGTATCCTTTGTTTTAACTGGGATGGTTCCTTACACACAATTAGATGTTTCTGACCCAGTTGCTTTCGCCCTTCACTTTGTTGGTGAAGATACGATTGCTGGATTATTAGCTGTCGGTGCCATGACAGGGATGACAACTGTCCTTTTAGTCGTTATGTATGGACAAGTTCGTGTTTCTTATGCAATGAGCCGTGACGGTTTACTTCCAAAAGCATTATCTCGCGTCAATCAAAAAGTGAAAATCCCATTATTGAATACATGGATTACGGGAATTGCAGCAGCTTTACTAGCAGGATTACTAGACTTACACTTACTTGCAAACTTAGTGAATATCGGCACGTTAACAGCCTTTGTATTTGTTTGCTGCGCTGTACTTATCTTACGTAAAACACATCCAAACTTACAAAGAGGGTTCCGTGCCCCATTCGTCCCTATATTACCAATCGTTGCAATTTGCTGCTGCCTGTATTTAATGATTAATCTGTCTGCAACAACGTGGAAAAGCTTTGCCGTTTGGCTTGTCATTGGACTATGCGTATATTTCTTCTATTCTAGGCGTAATAGCCATTTACTGACTGAAAAAAATAATGATGAACAAAAAGAAGCATAGAAAAACAGCTCGCCATATAGCGAGCTGTTTTCTCTTAACGTCTATAGAATTAAAAATATACCGATGCAAGCTGTAAAACAATTGATACACAAGCTTCCATTTCCACATTTCCATTCTACTCTATTTTGTTTCTTTCTTTTTCTTTCTCCATACATTTAAGCTATCAAAGAAAAAGTTAATAAACAACGTTCCTAGCCCCGCTAATACGAATGTCATTAAAAATAGAATCCATAGGCTTTTGTCTTTCAAAAAATAATATCCAACAAGGAGCACAACTGCAGTCCATACATATTCAAGAATTCTTTTTAGCTTTTTCTGTTCCAAATTTTTCGCTCCCTTATCCTGTCTTTCTACTTTTAGTATAACAAAAAAGAAGCTTGCCATGACAAGCTTCTTTTTTGTTTATTTATTTACACTCTTTTCTACAAGTTGCATCGCATATTCTAATGTACGATTCATTGCTTCTACATACTGATCTTTCACTTTGCTATCTTTCACTACTGATTCTGCAATTTTAATTTTCTTTTCTAACGCTTGAACAGAACCATCTTGATTTTGTCCTACTTGAGCTTTAGCCAATAAAACTTTTGCTTCATCGATTGTTTTTTGTAATTTTTCTTTCGGTGCCTCTGGTTGTTGCTCAGCTACTTTTGATTGTAAAAATGCTTGATGCGCTGTTTTCACATCATGATATGCTCCAATTGCTTGTTCCCCTGCAGTCGCCATATTTTCAAAAGTAACTTTTGCTTCATTATAGCTCTTTTGTAATGCTGTAAATGCTGCTTGTGAATATTGTCCTGGCTTGTCACCAAACTCATAAGAACCAGCTAATGTCTCTTTTACTTTACCGATTTCCTCATATAAAACATTTAACTCTTCTAACTTTGTACGATTTGAAAATTCGTTATATGCCGCTAACACTTCAGAAGACGTTAACGATTTACTGTATAATTTCGCAAGCGCAACTTGTCCATTTAATGGAATACCACCATTACCATTACTTGTTGGATCTGCCCCAATCGCAAATGGTACATTTGGATGATACACCTTCCCTGTTGCTGGCTGGCTATTTACTTTTTTACCATCTACATAGATTGCGATTTCATTTCCGTTATATGTTCCTGCTAAGTGATATGTTTTATTTGCTTCCAATTGCGTACCCACGCGTTTATAACTGCCGCCAATATGAGCCCATAATTCCACATATCCATCTCCTGTAGATTCAAACCCAATTCCGCCGCTCTCTGTATTTTGCAAAATACCTTGACCACGAATTTCATTCATTGTAACTACTGTTTCTAATGTAAATGCATTTGCTACTTTAGCCTTTTGATCTGCTGAAAATGGGATATAACCAAACGTATTAGCTGCACCATTTAATTTCATCGCATGTTTTTTTAATGCTTTATCATACTCAATCGTTACATTTCCTTTTACATCACCTTTTGTGCCAAATGGTGAGTAATCTTTAAATGTACCATCTAAGAAATTCACATCGAATACATCAGCTTTCGGTACTTTTACATTCGGATCGATGATTTCTTTTTTCGTTGTGACTTCTGCTTGTAACGGTCGTTCACTTTCATTTCCGAATGAGTCAATCGCAACCACCTCTAAGTTGTATGTTTTCCCACTCTCTAGCCCGCCTAATGTAAATGTAAGCTCTTTCGGCACTGGATCGCGATAAAACTCTGAGAATGCTAATAGCTTATTTTTAATTTCTCCTGTTTCTTTATCGCGTACTTGCAGGCGGTAAGAATGTAAAAGAAGATTATCCTGTGCTTGCGGGAACGTCGCTGTTACTGACGTTTCTGTTACATTTGAAACTTTTAACTTCGCATTTCCATCAAAAGATGGCTTTTCTTTATCACGATTTTCTACATGTGTAAATGATTCTTTTTTCGATGGCAATTGAATTTTCCACGGTTCGCCTGTCCAAGAATTTGTATGGAAATCACGACGATTAATTGTTACTTCTTTATCATCGACTTCTACTAATAAACCTTGGCTTAATTCGCTTGCACCAGGAGGAATATTCCCTTGCACTTTCCCGCCCTCTACTTCCATATAACTTACAGAAGATGTTCCAACGGATGTAAAGTCTTTTTGATGAATCGATCTTGGGTCATCTAACGGATAATGCGAATGACCAGAGAATGTAATGGCTTGTGGGTAATTTTTTAATACTTCATTAATTTTCGCACTATCTTTCGTTCCCCACTCATGACTACCGTACACAGTTTCTTTAATATGCTGATGTAAGAACACGAAAATTGGTTTTTCTGGATCATCTGCTTGCGCTTTTGCAATTTCTTCTTTCAACCAATTAATTTGTTGATCAGAATAATAACCATGTGTTGTTCCATCTTCTGGAGACATAACAAGGAAGTGATATCCTTTCACTACTTTATGATAATAAATAGATTCCATACCTGTTTTTTCTAAAAAACGTTTTTGTGCCCCTTCTACTGATAAACCGTTCCAATAATCATGGTTTCCAAGTGAGTTCATTCTCACTGCATCTTTATTTGCATATTGATTATACACTTGCATAAAACGATCGTATTGCTGATTCGAACCTGAATCGGTAAAATCACCAACAATCACAAACGCATCTTGCTTTGGTGCAAGCGTATTAAACTGCTCAATCGCTCTTTGCCAACGAAACGTATCATCTGTTCCGCTATTTTTAATATGTACGTCACTTACAACCGGAAAAACAAGTTTTTTCTCTTCCGGCTTCTTCTCCTCTTTCTTCTCTTCTGCTTGTACAGAAGCGTTCCATGGAAATGATACAAATGCTAGAATAAAGACTGCTAGTAAACCAATAAGACCTCTTACTTTCTGAAACATGTTCCTGCTCACGTAAATCCCCCTCATAACTGATTTCCTATCATACGAGGAACATTATACCTATCACGTATTAACTGCATTTAAATCTGCTATGAATAATATTTAATTTTTGTAAATATACTGTCTATTTCATGTAAACTCCCACATTAACGGTATCATTTCCGTTCCCTTTCATTAGTCGACATTTTAGTAAGCAATAACACTTATATCGAGGGGCGTTATTGTTGTCAATTCACATATTGTAAAAAAATATGCGAATATATAAATACATTCGCATATTTCTTATTTATAAATCCTTATAATTACATATACTATGATAAAGAATATCGGATTGTCATACAAAATTCGCCTGTTTCTCCTAACGTTGTCCCCAAAATCGCAACTGTATCAAAACGTCTTACTGTAAAAGAGGCGCTACTTCCTGAAGCAACAATAATTGTTTCTACAGCTGTTCCACCCGTGCCACCGCTATAAAACGTAATGGTAACTGGACCTGTTCCCGTTTCCACCTTCAAATATCCTGAGGCATAAATATCTTGTGAAATGTTGTCTGCATAAATAATTTGTCCGGGCGCCGCTATTGTTGTTATCGTCCAATCAATACATACCTTATCTTGTACAATCGTTTTTTGTGCATTTGCACAACATGAAAGATTCGTACCACAATTCCCCATTTTTATTCCCCTCTCTATGACATGGCATAACGTGTTGTAATACAAAATTCCCCTTGATACGTACCTGCTGTAGCTGGCGTTGTAATTTGAATCGTATTAAAACGACGAAACGTAAACGCAATGCTTGTTCCCTCTACCATCGTAAAAGTTTGAATTGGCCCTCCCCCTGAGTCCAATACAGTTACTGTAATATCATTTGCCGGACTTGCTCCAGGTCCCACATCATACGTTATATAACCAGTCCCAACAATATTTTGATTTACATTATTTCCATAGACCGTAAATGTAAGATTTTCTATACTAGACCACGGGTTACAAACTTTATCTTGCACATAATTACTACTATCATCTGGGCAACAAGTTAACGCTGTTACTGAGCAATTACAAGACATAGTATCTTTGTCTCCTCTCTCTATATTCCCTATATATGTATGCCCTTGCCCTTTATTTGCTTGTATCATTCATCTATTTTCAAAAAACAACTGATTACAGTTTCACTGTAATCAGTTCGGATTTTTTCCTATTCATTTTACTTTCGCAAACCTTTTTAACTTACTTACAAGGTGAAATACATGCACCCTCTATACAGATTCTACATTCTTTCTTTTTTTCATAAATTTATAGATTAGAATACCAATTACTGCAAAACAAGCGATTCCAAGTATCGGCAACATATACTGATCTAAAATCCCGCCCGCTTTCTGCCAATGCGGTCCTAACTTTAACCCTACATATACATACAGCGCCGTAAGTGGAAACATCGCGATAAATGTGTATATACTAAATTTCCAAACGTTCATTTTCGCCATTCCGCACGGAACAGAAATAAGCGTACGAACTCCTGGAATAAAACGTCCAAGGAATGCCACAGCTGGTCCATATTTTCCGAAGAAATAATCTGCTTTTTGAATCTGTTCTTCTTTTATAAAAAAGTATTTTCCATACTTCAATAATAACGGACGCCCTCCATAATAACCGAGTGCATATAACGTTAATGGTCCAGTCGTTCCCCCAATTGTTCCCGCCAGTACCGCAAGCCAAAAGTTCATATCCCCTTCATATACCCAATATCCAACAAGTGGCAACACAACTTCTGCTGGGATAAACTCAAATGTTAATGCTAAAGCCACACCAAAGTAAGAAAACTGCTTTAAATACTCAATGACATCTAAAATAAATTGTTCCATATATGCACTCCTATCCTCTATTCAAATCATATTTTTCCTGTAAATGCACTGGTGCCATTTTCACAATTCGCTGCAAAATGAAGAGTACAACAGCAACATCATCTAATACTCCAAAAAACAGTAGAAAATCAGGGATAAGATCAAATGGGAACATGACATACCCGATTAATAAAGCAATGGATAGAATTTTCTTCTTCACTACAACTTCTTTTGATGTGAAAAAATCATATAAGAATGGGCCAAACCGACGAAAATGAAACATCAATCGAAATCGATTTATAAACTTTTTCACTTTCTACCTCTCCTCTTTCTGCATACAAAAAGGACCTTTACCAAACATAGTAAAGGTCCTAAAAAGACAATAAGGGGCCTTTACCATTGCTGGTAAAGGTCTCACTAACAACAAAAATGTTGCCAATAAAGCCGAGGGTTTCTCCCTGTAATGACGACTTTATTGTGATAAGTTACTCCCCTTTGTATACGCAATTTTATAAAATTACCTTAAAATATTTGATAGCACTTGTCAATCTTTTTCGGTTATCCTTCATTAATAGGCTGATACATACTTGCTATCGCTTGCATTTCAGAACTCGGTGCTGGCGATAGCTGATAATACCCCTTTTTCACCATATACTGCCAAATGTCATAAGCATGGTGACTACTATTTAAAAACGTATTTTCTAAAAGCATTCTTAACTCAGGATTCGCAATTTCTAATAAAGAACCTGCACAATTAAATGCAGAAGATTTTTGATTCAATAAATATCCAAGTGCAATAGATCGATCATTAGGAGGCTTTGTAGCTACACTTGGCGTAACTGGCAAGTACTCTTGTGAAAGTGCCTCTGTATACGAAGGTAACAATGGATTTAATCTGGATGGCTGAAACTTTGAAATATTAGGGGAAGATTCCTTTTGTACAAATTCCACCTTCAAGTTATACGCTTGTACATGAAAAGGAAAATGTCTCTGCAACAGTTGTTTCAGCTCAGGATCCTGTGCTTGTTGTATATATGTAGACATTGTATTAATCGTGTTATAATCTCCAGCAATCAGTTCACTTAAGTCACGTAATTCATGCGTAGCCAATTGCATTCGCTACTCCTCCCTTCTATAATTCCTTCCTAGCATTTCCTAAAAAAACAAAAATACCAATAAAAATCCACATCACTGCGAATTTTTATTGGTATGAATTAAAGCGGATTACATTTCGGCATCTCTAATCCAGAAGATTGTGCTAATTTCAATAAATAATAACATTCTTCCCTTGCCATATGATCTGCCATTCTTGCAGAGATGATGGTTAATATTTGATCAGATAACTCTAATTCCTCTAATTCGTGAAGGAAACGTGAGAATAGTGTTAGTTCTAATGAAACATCTTTTGTAAATTTCTTTAAGGCTGGAAAAGAGTGCAGTTCCGTCCGTAAGTAACCCGTCATTTCCACAGCTTTCAAGTAAAATTGTTCAAAGTGCTTTTCATATTCCTCACACTTTTCTTTCAGTCGTTTTTCGACAAGATCTAGCCCACCTGAAATAGAACTTGCATGCCCTGCTGCATCCGTTAGCCAAGCAAGATGATAATGTAACTCGTGGAAAATAGGTGGTACTTCCCCTTTGATTAAATACTCTAATACCGTTATGTATTCTTCCACTTCGTTTACCATATGGTTAATGAAAGTTGGTGTAAAATGAAGTTTGATTTTCCCTTCTAATTGCTTTTGTATAATATGCAACTTAAGTTTTCTAATTTCCTCTGTGGCCTCATGCGCATCTTTCGCAAATGCAACTAAGTTCACCTTATGAATATCATTGAGGAATCTATCGAATAGTTGTACAAAATATTCCGCTTTTTGAATCTCTTCTTTTTCATCTGGCGATAAGGCATCCAAAAGAAACTGAGCATGATCCCCAAGAATCTTAAGCCAAAATTTATGTTCAAACAAAGCATTTTCTTCATACGTGCTATTCATCCGGTTAACTCCCCCTTAACTACTCTCTCGGCTCAATTAAAATCTTATACCCGTCAGGATCATGTACAACAATCCCCCCGCTCTTTACTTCTTCAAATGAAACACAATAAAATGCTAGTTTTTTCCGCACCTTTTCTATATCGCCAAATGGCAAATTAAAATGTATATTCGAAGATTGTGCCTCGCCAACACCTTGCCCTTTATCACGATTTAAAACGAAGCAAATTCTCGTTTCCTCAACATCATACCAAACACCAGGTACATGTAATTGTGGTCGGTGTTTACTCGGCTTAATTCCTAAAACCCCTTCATAAAAATATAATGTTTCTTTTAAATTCCTTACTTCTAATACAATACGATTTGTAATCATCTCCACATATATTTCCTCCTCGACCCTACTAGTTTTTCTATATGAGTCATAAATGACAATTATGTCTGAATACAATACGTAGTGATGAATGTTTCACTTGTAAAGGGGGCTTATGTGATGGACAAATTTATGAGATCTTACACACCTTTCCATGGTCCAAACGATCCTTGCCCGCCGATTGGCAAGAAATTTTATTCAACCCCTCCTCATTTATTCATGGGATTCCAACCACCAAACTTGCCGCAATTCTCGCCTAGCGAAGCGTTAAGAAAAGGCACTCTATGGCCTGCTTTTTATGATTACTATGAAAATCCATACAAAAAAGGACGGTGACAACAATCGTGGCTCAAACATTGCCAGATGAATATTATAAGTGGATAGAAGAACTGCAAGAACTCGATTTTGTATTAGTCGAACTCACGCTTTATTTAGATACCCACCCTGATGACGCCTCAGCTATCAATCAATTTAATGATTTTTCCTATAAAAGAAGGTTACAAAAGCAGAAAATCGAGGAAAAATATGGCCCGCTTCAACAGTTTGGAAATAGTTACTCTAACGCTCCGTGGGAATGGAACAAAGGTCCTTGGCCATGGCAAATATAAAGGAGAAAAACAATGTGGATATATGAAAAAAAATTGCAGTACCCGGTTAAAGTAAGTACTTGTAATCCAGCGCTCGCTAAACTACTAGTCGAGCAGTATGGCGGCGCAGATGGTGAATTGGCAGCGGCGCTCCGCTATTTAAACCAACGTTACACCATTCCTGATAAAGTAGTCGGCTTGTTAACAGATATCGGTACAGAAGAATTTGCCCATCTTGAAATGATTGCTACAATGATTTATAAATTAACAAAAGATGCTACTCCAGAACAAATGAAAGCAGCAGGACTCGATGCTCAGTACGCCAATCACGATAGTGCGCTCTTTTATCATAATGCAGGTGGTGTTCCCTTTACAGCCACGTACATACAAGCAAAGGGCGACCCAATTGCAGATTTGTATGAAGACATTGCGGCAGAAGAAAAAGCAAGAGCAACGTATCAGTGGTTAATTGATTTGTCAGATGATCCTGACATAAATGATAGCCTTCGCTTTTTACGTGAGCGCGAAATCGTTCATTCCCAGCGTTTCCGCGAAGCTGTAGAAATTTTAAAAGAAGAACGGGATAAGAAAATATATTTTTAAATATTTCGTGCACATACCAAAAACGGTATGTGCACATTTCTTACTCATATTTTTGAATAAAAAGACTCCCTCCTTTACTCCACTCCGCATAACATACTTCTTTCAAATCTGTTTTCTGCTTCTTTAGCTCTTTTTGTAACCATACCTCATGCAACCCAAACTTTTTTAAATTGTATGTAATAAACTCCCCATCACTAATAAGAAGAATCGGTAATACATTTTCCTTTCCCTTTATTTTCAAATCTTTTCTTGTCGGTATATCTACATCATATTTTTTCATCACACTTATCGATCCATCATTTTCTAAAACCGCAAATTCTACATCTTGCAGGGAAAATATATCCTTTGCACGAAGCAACTGCTGCAGTTGATCAACATCTAAACGATTTTTCTTCATTTCATTCCAATCTAGTTTTCCATTCGCAATTAAAATTGATGGTTTTCCTTCAAGGAATAAGCGAGCAATTCTCCATTTTTGCGTGATAATTTCTGTGATTAATATGAATGCTCCCCACACAACAACCGCAAAGATAATCCTTCCTATATGAGCGTCTTTATTATAAATCGCATCCCCTAAAAAATTTCCTAAAACGAGTGCTGAAATAAAATCAAATGGTGTAATTTGATTCATTTGTGTTTTCCCAAGAATTTTAACGACTAAAAACAACGCGGCATATCCAAATAGCAGTTCAATAAAGATTTCTACATAATCCATACTGTGTCACCTTTCTCTACTCCACACATCTTATCCCGCTATCCTTAGGCACTAAGCCCTTCACCTTACCAGTAACAGTTTTACTTTCTTAATCCAAAATACCTTTGCATATAGTATGCCACCATAGATTCGAAAAATATAAAGTGAAACTTTAATCAGCGGAGTTTTCTGCATCCTTTTCGTTTTTCTCTAAATTTTGAGGTGATGATCTTAAGATGAACGTATAATTATCCGACTTAACGAATTATTTTTAAAATTATTTAAAATTTCCTGTTGCTTTCTAGTCATCAGACGATTAAAATTATAACAGTTACTCGACAAATTGTTTGAATTTTCGACAAAAAATGATATTTAGGAGGCTTTTCTATATATGCGTACAACTTTAAAGCCATCGCAAATTCTCTCGATTAGCTTATTGCTATTTGCAGTGTTTTTCGGCGCTGGTAATATGATCTTCCCGCCTCTTCTCGGACTGTCTTCAGGAGAAAATATGTGGGTCTCTATTTCAGGATTTATCATTACAGATGTAGGTTTATCATTATTAGCAATCGTTGCAGTCGCCCTTGCAGGAGGAAGCTTTAAAAATTTAGCGAGCCGTGTTCATCCAAAATTCGCAGCAGTATTAGCCATTATTATCTACCTTTCCATCGGCCCACTATTTGTTATCCCACGAACTGGATCTGTTTCTTACGAGATTGGAATTGCACCACTATTTCAAGATCAATGGTATTCCATGTTACTATTTAGCTTAATTTTCTTTACGGTTGTTTACTTCTTATCATTAAATCCATCCAAATTAGTTGATCACATCGGAAAGATATTAACACCAATCTTACTTGGAATTATTGCCGTTATGGCAACAAAAGCAATTCTGTCACCAACTGGTTCCTTTGTAGCCCCTGTCGGTGATTATAAAGAAATTCCATTTTTCAAAGGATTTTTAGAAGGTTTCTTAACATTAGATGCGATTGGCGCTCTCGTTTTATCGACAATTGTCGTAAATGCGATTCGTCAAAATGGCGTTACCGAAAAAAAATCGATCGCAAAATATACGATTATTTGCGGAAGTATTGCTGCTTTCTTTTTAACAATCGTTTATTTCTTACTTGGCTATATCGGGGCATCAAATGGAAATTTAGGTCAATTCGAAAATGGCGGTCAGCTTTTAGCAACTGTTATGTATCAATTATTTGGGACAAGCGGTAACATCATGCTCAGCATTGCAATTATATTTGCTTGCTTAACGACAGCTATTGGCGTAGTTAGTGCATTTGCCAACTACTTCACAAATGTACTAACAAATGTTTCGTATAAAAAGCTTGTGTTATATGTTTGTATTTTCAGCTTTATCATTTCAAATCTAGGATTAAGCTTATTAATCAAAATTACGTTACCTGTGTTAATTATTTTGTATCCAATTACAATCATTTTAATTTTTGTATCATTTATTGATAAATATACGAAGCGCAAACCATCTGTATACATCGGTGCAATGATTGCTGCGTTCATTACTAGCTGTATTCATGCACTTGATAATGTGGGAATGATGCCACATGCTATCACATCTATCGCAAGTGCAATTCCTTTTTATAGCTTAGGAATTGGTTGGATTATCCCAGCGATCATTGGCGGTATTGTCGGATATTTCATCCCGCAAACAGAAACAGAAGGTGAAGTTTCTACGAAATAATGAAAGAAGCAAGCATTCAGAAATGCTTGCTTCTTTTTATTTTTATCACCTCGTACAATGTTAGTATAAGCACGAACGATTAACATATAGTAACCAAAAGAAAAAACATAGGAAAGAGAATCGTTTCCTATGTTTTTTACATCGTATGTTTAAATGTAAATAACTCTTCTTTAGGAAGTGAAATAGACTTCACTTCTTCTACTTCTTTGTCTTTCTTCATTTCTCCTAATCTCACTTTTGCTATCGCATCCTCTATACTTCTTACAATCATGTTTCCTGAGAAAATAGTGAGTGCGAAAAAAGTAATTGGTACGAGCGGAATCCACGGATGTACTGTTAGAGAACGAAAATATACGCCAATTAAACCAGACCATTCATGTGTGTAAGAATCTATCTCAGTCCCCCCCCCAAAGCTCACTGACCCTCCAAAAAACACTTGAAGCAATCCTAAGTGAAGGAAGATAATAAGCGTTTGAATAAACTGCTGCATGAATACAAGTACAAATGTCATATATAAGTGCGGAAACAAATGTTTCACAATAATACGCCGTCTACTTCCGCCTAATATACGAGCAGCATCTATAAACTCTTCCTTTCGTAATTTCCTCACTTCATTTGCAACATAAAGAGAAATTGTTGGAACCGCTAGGACAACAAGCAATATGACTTGAAAGGATGCCCTCTCAAAAAAACTAGTCGTCTCTTCTCCATTCACAAAACTGGTTGCAAACTGAAGAAAAAAATACACAATCATAACTGTTGGAATGACTGTAAAGCTATCAAAAAACGCTTCAATTTTTGAGAATCCTCTTTTTACATAGGTTCCTAATATAACACCAAAAAAGACACCTAAAGCCATCCGCAGCATCGCAATAAAAACGGATATACCAATGGTCCACTTTGCTCCTTCAATAACTAGATTTAACAAATCATAACCTTTTCGATCTGTACCAAGTAAAAATTGCCATGAAGGTGCAAATGGTGGAGCTTCTACATTTCCTTGCGCATCATATTGTATTGAAACTTGGCGAATATGTCCTCCATTCCATAACGTATTCCCAATGCTAAGTCCAACTAACACAACAAGAAATAAAATACTAAACCAAAACTTTTTATCGCGCTTTATATATTTCCACATCTCTTACGCCCTCTCTTTCATCGCATCTGGAACGAAATAATGAAACGACTTAAATAGAATAAAGATCGGGATATAAATAAGTAAGATACTCACTGTAAAAACTTCAACCGGTTGATAATTTTTAATGAACACAAAAATACCATGTGTGTTAAAAAGCCATTCTATAATATACAAATTTGATAACATAAACCAAATATTTGCTTTCGCAAAAAATAATGTACTAAGCAACACATTCCGCAATACATGACGATTTAAAATATAAAAGCGATCAAACCCTTTCGCCCGTGCAAATAACACATAATCTTTTTCTAATTCTGTTTCAAAACGAAGGAGTAATAACTTTACAAACATAATTGTAGTGGGAATACTTAAACAAATAATAGGTAAGCCCCGAATAGACTCTCCACTTAGCGCAGCAATTTTAACAGGTAAAAAGCCTGTCTTTTGAAAAAACCATACGACAAGAATTTGTGATCCAATAATAAGTAAAATGTCTGGAATGGACTCAAGAAAAAGCAGGAATGTTTTCATGCGCCGCTGTATGTGCGAACGACTTCTCATCATCATATACACAATGCAGAAAGCTATACATAATGAAATAAAAAATGAAGATAAAAAAATAATCATCGTTTCTTTGTAATGAATAAATAGTTGCGGAAATAACGGCCGATTCATCCCATACGTTAAGTTTGGAATATCTATCAGCTTCATAACTAACATCTTTAAAGCCTGTACATACTGCGAAAAATTAATATGTAAGTCTTCGAATAACTTTGGAAGAGCACCTAAACAAATAATCCCTATAATGGAAAGGATAAATTGCACTGTAACCTCTATCCCATTTGAAATGACCTTTCTTGCCATTTTCCCCCTTCTCTCTATATAAAATTCCATTCTATCTATATTACGTTTTATCCCGCATTAACGGGCAGTAAGACCCCCACCTCAATATTCAGAGAGAGACGAATGTCCAGCTCTAGCGGCTAAAGAAGATAGGTGAGGGATCAACTGCCCGTAAAAGCCCGATTGGTTCAACTAATAATCAGTGAGGGGTGAAGAAACCCCCCACTAATTAAAGTTTCACTTTATTTTATAAATAATTTTCAGAATTGTAAATATTTTCTACACAAAAAAAGAACCACTAGTTTAAGACTCTAGTGATTCTTTATGCATATGTTTCTCATTTCTAGCAAATGGCATATACAAGATTAGACATCCTATAAACGTAGCAACTTCTAATGAAATAATATAGTACGGATGCGGGCCTAACATATCAAGCAATGAAGCTGTTTCAGGTTTGTGTGCTAAAAACATATAGTTCCCACCTGTTTTGTAATTGACAAACGAAACGATTGGAATCAAGGCATTTAAAAAAATCATAGTACGCTTAATTGATTGAAATGTAGGTCTATACCCTTCCACCCACGTCATAAAGAGCGGCGCCCATATTAATAGTACATGTGCAATGAAATATTCTATAAAACGAAAATGTGGGAAAGCATACTGTAAATTCGGTGTTAAGATCGCCTGTGATGCCCCAATAATCCCAGTAAAAAAGACAATCTCATATATTTTGTAACTTTTCGTAATAACCATTACTGTAGCTAATAGTAGACTAATTGTACATAACTCAAGTGGTAATGATGTACTTAACTGAAAAATCCCAGCTTTCACTTGCCATACATCAAGTCCGATTTCACTTCCAATGAATAAAAAAGCAATTGTATATCGAACTCCTACGTTCCATTGTTGCTCACGAAGTACGTCTTGATAATGGTAAAGAAAATAAACTCCTACACCGATAAGAAAAAGTATAATGGCATGTTGTTTTGAATACGGAACAAATGCCTCTGATGGAAATGCTCCAAAATACGCCTCCATATTCCTCACTCCTTTCCTTCATACAATATTATTGTAAGAAAGAAAAGGCGCGTCAAACAATTTGCTTCACCTTATTAACTTCCTCGTTTTCTAAACATAACAAACCTTACAAAACTGTAAGACTATTGTAAGCTAAAACGATTTGTCACATTTCTCCTCTCTTCTATACTAAAAGTAGATACAAAAACGAGCGAAAAGGTGATAAATAGATGAAGAAGAAAAATAAAGTGATCATTACTGGTTTAATAACAATTGGGATTGCAGCGGGTTCATATTTTGCTTTTGCTGGTGGCGGTTCTGACGTAGCTATGGCATACAGCAGCTATAAAGTAACAGAAAAACAAATTGAAAATGCACAAAAATTTGGTGGCGAAGTCATTCCAAATGGAATCGAAACAATCGCATTTGACCCATCAAAAGGTACGTATGAATTAGCTGTAGAAAAAGGTGCTGAAGTCAAAAAAGGACAGCTACTCTTTAAATACAATGATCCTACTATGAAGTTAGGTGTAACAGAAGCAGAAATGCAAAAGAAACTTGCAAATAAAGAAGTTGAATTATTAAACAAACAACTAAATGCAGCAAAACAAAAGCTGCAAAAAGATAAAAATGCTGGTTCACCTGGAGAGATGTTAAGAGCAACAGAAACTGAAATCATACAACTTGAATCACAACTGGAAATGAAAAAGTTTGAAGTTGAAAAAGCTGATCAAATGATTCAAACGAGCAAAGAAAAACTCACTACACTTTCTGTAACAAGCCCTACTGATGGCGTAATTGAAGAGATTGCAAAGAACGCTGATGAAAAAACAGGTATGAGCGGCATTACGTTACGTCACGCTGGTCCATTAAAAGTAAAAGGACAGCTATCAGAATATGAACTAGCTAACGTAAAAGTTGGGCAAGAAGTAACTGTCACATCAAAAACTGTACCAGGAAAAACATGGACTGGAAAAGTCACAGAAATTGGCACAACACCAGTAAAAAGCATGGATGAAAACAAGACCGTTTCTAACTATCAATTTATCGTTACATTAGATAATAATGAAGAATTGCAAACTGGATTCCACGTATACGTAACAAGTAAATCTGGCGCAGCAACTGGTATAGTCGTTCCAAAAAGCAGTATCGTGAAGAAAGGCGATAAAAATGTTGTATTCGTCATCCAAGACGGAAAAGCAAAAGAACAAGCGGTTACTGTTGAATTTGAAACAGATAGCGAAGCAAAAGTTTCTGGTGTCAAAAAAGGGGACCAAATCATCTCTAAACCAGAAAAAGACTTAAAAGATGGCATGGAGGTTAGTGCCCAATGATTGATTTAAAAGGCATCACGAAATCCTTTCAAAACGGTGAAGAAACAGTTCAAATCTTACACGGTATTGATGTAACTCTAAATCAGGGCGAATTCACTTCTATCATGGGACCATCTGGTTCTGGTAAGTCAACATTAATGAATATTATCGGTTGCTTAGATAAACCGACAGGTGGTACGTATTCATTAGCCGGACAAAACATTTCAAATATGTCTGAAACAGAACTAGCTCATATTCGAAATAAAGAAATCGGTTTTGTATTCCAAAACTTTATGTTACTCCCTCGCCTAAATGCGATGCAAAATGTAGAATTACCTCTTATTTATGCTGGTGTAGATAAAAAAGAGCGCCGTGAACGCGCATTAGCTGCACTGGAAAAAGTAGGTTTAGCAGACCGCTCAACCCACTTACCAAATGAATTATCTGGCGGTCAAAAACAGCGTGTTGCTGTTGCCCGTGCGATTGTAAACAATCCGAAATTTATTTTGGCCGATGAGCCTACTGGTGCACTTGATACAAAGACAAGTAAACAAATTATGGATCTCTTTTACGAATTAAACAAACAAGGCTCAACAATCATTATGATTACTCATGATCGAGAAATTGGGGAAGCGGCAGCACGCCAAATTGTAATTCGTGACGGAAATATCGTCCAAGATTGGAGAGGTTAATTTTGAACACAAGTGAAAATATACGCATGGCCCTTTCCTCTATCTTTGCTCATAAAATGCGCTCTATATTAACGATGCTAGGAATTATTATTGGCGTTAGTGCGATTATTACCATCATCTCAATTGGTGATGGTACGAACGCTAAATTCCGTGAACAAATTGGGAAAGAAAAGAAAGATCAGTTTTCCGTAAACTACACAACTGAAGATTATTCTGATATGGACGGAAAAATCTCCGCCAGCATGTATGAAAATATCTCTAAAATCCCTGGCGTACAAGAAGTATATCCAGATGTAAGAGGGAAAGAAAAAGTATATGCAGGAAAAAAAGAATTAGACCTTGATATCACTGGCGCAAAAGGTGATTACTTTGAAGATACTTCTCGGTTCGTACTTGAACACGGCAGATTGTTTACGGCAGCTGATTTAGATAAACCTCAGCACACAATCGTATTACACAAAGATGCATTTGATAAATTATTCTCTTCATGGGAATCAAACTTGTATGTTGATATAAAAGGTACTCCCTATAAAGTAATTGGTGTATATTCTAACAAATCAACAGCAATGATGGGTGGCATGGAATTTAAAGAAGGTGCTATCTCGGCAGAAAACTGGCCTGTATTATTCGGCAAAAACAACTATGATGGTATTACAGTCAAACTTGCTCCAGGGCAAGATAAGAAAACTGTGCAAGATGCCGTTGTAAAATCGTTAAATGATGCGAAAAAACCAGAGGATGCAGGGAAGTTTGAAGTACCAGATCCAAAAGAAATGTTAAAAGAAATCGATAGCTTCACAGGTATTCTAAAAAGCGTATTTGGTGGCATCGCTGCTATTTCCCTACTCGTTGGTGGTATTGGTGTTATGAATATCATGTTAGTATCTGTAACCGAACGTACGCGTGAAATTGGTATTCGTAAAGCACTCGGTGCAACGCGTGGGAAAGTATTAATGCAGTTCCTAATTGAATCTTGTATTCTAACAGCACTAGGCGGATTCATCGGCTTCTTGCTCGGTATTTTCTTCGCTTGGATTGTTGCGATCTTTGCAGGGTGGCCGCTCGTTGTTTCTATAAAATTAGGTTTAATCTCAGTCGCATTATCGATGCTAATCGGTATTCTGTTCGGATTACTACCAGCTAACAAAGCTGCGAAACTTGATCCGATTGAATGTTTACGATATGAATAATAGAAAAGGCCATCATGTATACATGATGGCCTCATACCTATAAACATATTATTTCTTACACACAAATCCAAACTTATCCCAAGCTTGTAAATAATCTAATAAGAAGATTTCTTCTTCTACAACCCGGCCAACTACGTTCGTTTTCCCTGTGTTAACCATATCTTTTAAAGCGATTTGCAATTCTCCTTTATATTGACCATATTGTTCGTTATCAATAAGAATGTCACCACGTTTAATTTCTCTTGTGTTATGCGGTTTAAAGTCTTCTTTTTTATATTTCACACGACTTTGTGTAGAACGAATCATATATTCCGATACATCCCCGCGATAAAAATGAGGTTCTTCTAGGACAATTTTTCGTTCTAACTCTGTTGTTGTATCATAAATTTCCACATCAAATGTTTGTTTTTCTTTGTTTATCTCTCCAACTGCTTTTAACTCTGCTTCTGATGCATATGCATTCGCAATAATTACATCATCAATTAGTTCTGTCGTAAATAAATGTTTTGCCTGCGTTGTCATCGGTAATTCACGATGTTGTTCTAACGTACATAAACCTTCTGTTACTGGCCATGGACCATACGTTGCATCAAATGACGAAATAAAAGCTGCTGTTCTCATTCCATAATCCTTAAATTGTTTTGAACATTTTATAAAGTGCTCATAAGAAAGACCTGAATAGCGATGTGGATAGAAGTTATGACAACCAATTAAATTTTCGCGGTTCGGACGATGACTCATAATATTATCAACATATTTCGTACCGTTACTCATATTAATCTCAATTTTCAATCCGTACGGGTTATATGTCATAATTGACTCTTCTAATCCTGAAAATCCAACGTCTAGTCGAATGCCGTATGCACCTAATTCGTGGAAAAATGAAAGGTCATTATAAGAAATACCAAGCTGTTCAAAAACGGCTGGACTAATATCAACAAGTACTTGGAAACCTAATTCATTCGCATGTGCAATCGTTTCCTTAAACTCTTCAACAATCTTCTCTTTTTCTCCATCGACTGATAATAAACATGTGAATACACGTGTAAAACCGTATTGATGCGCTAATGTTAAATATTCTTTATCTTTCTCTACTGTAGAATGTTCTGGATAAATAGAAATGCCTAATCGTCTCATGCGTATGCGCCTCTTTCTTCTTCGTTTTGTAAACCTTTTCAAATATACGTAGTAAAATTGTATAAAGTGCCTTCTGCTTTACCACTCATTTGAATCCGCTTTCTTTTTAGAGAAAAAAAGTCTCTATCAATCATAACAACTAGCAGACTATACATCTATACTTTACTATTTTTTCGGCAATTTGTGTAGTAATTACACAAATTTGTAAATTTTTTCGCATAAAAAATTGTTATATCATTTTAGTTCACCTTTCTTGACTGTTACATTGACCACTACATATACTCGAAAGAACAGAGAAAAAATATTTAGGGGATGAATATATGGGAGAAGCAGCACTCGTAAAACGAGAACCATTATGGACAAAAGAATTTATTGCGCTCATTTTCGCAAACTTATGTATGTTTTTAGGGTTTCAAATGTTAATTCCAACGCTTCCTGTTTATGTGAAAGAAATTGGAGGCACAAGTTCAAACATCGGATTTGTCGTTGGAATGTTTACTGTAGCAGCTTTAATTGTTCGACCATTCACTGGAAATGCACTACAAAAATTTAGTAAAAAACTCATTTTAATGACTGGAACTGCCATTTGCCTACTTGCTATGGGGAGCTACTTGTTTGCCTCTACTATCTTTCTTCTTCTCGCTGTTCGTATTTTACACGGAGCTGGTTTTGGGATTACAACAACAACATATGGGACTGTAGTATCCTACTTAATTCCGGCATCGCGGCGCGGTGAAGGAATGGGGTATTTCGGCCTCTCTGGAACGATTGCTATGGCACTTGGGCCTCTTATCGGACTATGGCTCATGCAAACGTATAACTTTACTATTCTTTTTTTATGTGCGTTATCTTGTACAGTCGTTTCTTTAATCCTTACAAAACTTCTTCAAATCCAAGCGAATGAAAAACCGGTCCGCCAAGCACATGAAACGTTTTTAGATGGATTTATCGAAAAGAAAGCTTTACTTCCTTCATTATTAATACTATGTATTACATTAATGTACGGAGGTATTGGTAGTTTCATTACGTTATTTGCCGCGCAAGTCGGTATCGCTGATATTAGCCTTTTCTTCTTATTTAATGCTCTTGCTATCGCAGTAACACGACCTTTCTCAGGTAGACTATATGATGTAAAAGGACATACATTTGTTATTATTCCTGGTGTGATCTTAACATTTACAGGAATTATCCTATTATCGTATACAACGACAATCCCGAGTTTAATTATTGCCGCAAGCTGCTACGGAAGTGGATTCGGTGCTATTCAGCCAGCCTTACAAGCATGGATGATTGACCGTGTCGATTCCCATCGCCGCGGCGTTGCTACCGCAACATTCTTTTCGGCATTTGACCTTGGCATTGGAGCAGGTGCGATTATATTCGGATTCATCGCACACTTTACAGATTATGCAACAGTGTATCGTTATTCCTCTGTATTACTTATTGCCTTCCTCTTCATTTACATTATAAATGTACGAAAGCAAAAACAGCTGGATAAAAAACATGAAAAAGCTGCTGGATAAACCAGCAGCTTTTTATCTATTTCGATGATACTTTAATTTTGTTGTCACATTATCCCCAAAATAAGTTTCAGATCCATACTCTCCAACAGCAACTACTTTTGTCGTTAACAACACTTTATCTCCAGCTAATTGGATTGTCGCTTTTTGCAGCACGTTACTTCTTATGTTTGTAAATGAAAATGTTCCAACTCCATTGTTATCAAACGTAACAAGAGGCGCCTCTTGTGCTCCATCCGGCTTGGCATTTCCACAATCTCTCGCTTTTTGTCCATGCATTTGTGCACCTAATTGAACTTTCGCTACATTTTTATCAGTAAACTGCAGTATAGCAAAAATTCCATTTCCACAATAATCATCTGAATCTGTCCAAGTACCATCATACGATGTAAAGTCTTTTACTTGCACTACTTCTTTTTGGACATCTTCCTGCGGTTCAGGTTTCGATTCATTTTTCTTTTCCGGTTGCTCCGTTGTACTTTGTTTTTGGCTTTCTTTCACGTTAAAAACTACTTTCAACGGCTTTCCAATTTCTGACCCATCTGCTTTTTTCACTTTACTTGTTACAAATACTGTATATGTACCTTTTTGCTTCTCTTTATCCTTGGATTCAATAATAAGTTTTGTACCATCAATTTTTAATTTTGTATCCACCTTAGCATTTTCTTCATCCATTACATAGACGGATTCAGCTGTTACTGTACCTGGATCAATTTTATGTTTTAAATCAATTTCCATTGGATCTTGAGCAGTAATAGATGCCTGTACTGGAACTTCTTCAAATTGATCTTCCTTTGTCACCTTCTTTTCATTGGCAACTTTCGTATCATCCTGTTTTTTTTCCGAATCGCATCCTGATAAAATCGTTCCACATAATATAAGTAATATCATGAAAACAGTAGATATATGTTTCATTATTTTCTCCCCCACCTATCTTTAGTGTTTAACCTTATTATAAAATCTTTAAGTCAGATTTCTCTTTTCAGAACCAACTTATATTATAACAACTTCATAAGGATATATAAATAATCAAATGATAGATTTTCAAGACATCACGCATCGTATATGAACAAACGATTACACCGATGAAAGTTAACTTCGATTCGCATATTTTTCTAGCATCAACTCCAGAATATACAATAAGCTTCGCAATCGTATGTTGTTTCTTTACAAAATAATCCTATATATTCCCTCAAAACCAATTAAATCCAGGTTGTTTTTTAAATAAATGTAAACTTTTTATCCTTTTGTAAATTTAGTGTAAATTTTATAAGTAAACCGTTTACAGTTAATCAACTTTTAGTTAATAATTACACCGTACATGAAATTTAAGGAGTGAAATGTGTGGAATTAAATGTTCAAGACATGATCTTCCAGTTTATTGGTGGATTAGGTATTTTCTTATTCGGGATTAAATACATGGGAGACGGACTGCAACAAGCAGCTGGTGATCGCCTCCGCGACATTCTCGATCGCTTTACAACTAACCCACTTATGGGCGTACTAGCAGGTATGTTAGTTACTGTACTCATTCAATCTAGTTCAGGAACAACTGCTTTAACAGTTGGACTTGTAAGTGCTGGATTTATGACACTAAGACAAGCAATTGGTGTTATTATGGGTGCGAATATCGGTACGACCGTTACAGCATTTATTATCGGAATTAAAATCGGAGAATATGCTCTTCCAATTATGGCAGTTGGGGCAATCTTACTATTCTTCTTTAAAAATAAAAAAGTTCAATCTCTCGGACAAGTCGTGTTCGGATTCGGTATGTTATTCTTCGGTTTAGAATTAATGAGCACAGGTATGAAACCTCTTCGCTCTTTAGAATCATTCCAAGAATTAACTATTAGTATGAGTAACAGCCCAGCTTTAGGAGTTATCGTAGGTACGGTCTTTACATTAATTGTACAAAGCTCAAGTGCAACAATTGGAATCTTACAAGAATTATTTGGTCAAGGTGCAATCGATTTAAAAGCAGCTCTACCTGTACTATTTGGTGATAATATTGGAACAACAATTACAGCTGTATTAGCAGCGATTGGTACTTCTATTGCAGCAAGACGAGCAGCATTAGTACACGTTATCTTTAACATCGTTGGTACGATCATCTTTACAATTTTATTAGTACCATTTACAAATTTAATTCAATATTTCCAAACATCATTAAACTTAAATCCAGAAATGACAATTGCTTTCGCTCACGGGACATTCAACGTAACGAATGCGATTATTCAGTTCCCATTCATCGCAGTGTTAGCATGGATTGTAACAAAGATTATTCGCGGAGAAGATGCTGCGATTGACTTTAAACCACAGCACTTAAATCCAATCTTTATTGAACAATCTCCTGCCATCGCCTTAACAGAGGCACAAAAAGAAATTATTCGTATGGCAGAGTTCTCATTACACGGACTAAAAGAAGCAACTCTATTTTTAAATACAAAAGAGAAGAAACATGCTGATATGGCAGCTCAATTAGAAGGTGCTATTAACAACTTAGATAGAAAAATTACCGATTATTTAGTATTACTTTCTGAAAAACCACTTTCACCAATGGATTCAGAAAAGCATTCTGTCTTGGCATCTGTTGTCGGTGATATTGAACGAGTTGGAGACCATGTAGAAAATGTTGTGGAGCTTGTTGACTCTCAAATTTCTAATCGCGTCACACTATCAGATGAGGCAATGGCAGAACTAAACGAAATGCTTGAACTAACAACTTCAACATTGCAAGATGCAATTCATGCTTTAACAAACTTTGATACAGCACTTGCACAAACAGTTATTACAAAAGAACGTAAAATTGATCAAATGGAGCGTGTGTTACGTAAACGCCACGTACTACGCCTAAATGAACGTAGTTGCTCAGGTGATGCAAGTATCATTTATGTTGATATGGTAAGTAACTTAGAGCGTATCGGTGATCATGCTGTAAATATTGCAGATGGCGTTTTAGGAGAACAAGGAAAATTCGCTTTAAAACAAACACTATAAATAGAAGAAGACGATCTTAATGATAAGATCGTCTTCTTCTATTCTTACAAATTTCAGATGATAGAGAGCCTTTGCCAAGTGAAACAAAAAGAAAAAACAAGTGCATAATAGCAGCGACTTATATACTTACAAATCAAAATGAATGTATAGTACCTAATCTTGTAGTACATTTTTCATTGGATCTTCTGTACCTTGCGTTGGATGAGGATATACTTCAATCCAATTCGAAAAGCTTGTGATATGCTGGCGAACTACATTTGTAAATTCATCTTTCAACTTTGGCTTATCTTCTAACTCTGGTAGCATTTCTCCTATCATTCGGTAATAATGATTTTTTTCACGCGAATTTCCGATAAATGTCCATTCAGGTTCTAATGATTCTATATTCCCCTGCCCATCAAGAACAATCCCTACATAAAATACATCGTAATATTTTTTATCACTTAGCTGATATTGAACAGCAAATACCTTTTTAAATCCGCCTAAATTCGTTTCCTTTACTCTATGTTTTGATACCCAGCTAGTAGGAAATTTTATAGAAAAACGATATTCTTCATTCACATACATGTTTTTCAATTGAAGTTCTTTCTGCCGTTTTCTCTCGTCTTCAGCTGCCTGGAATGTAGCCAGTTTTTCTTTCACCGGTATCAGTAATTTGTTCGCTTGTTCACGCTGACTATTTACAATTGGTTTATTCTCCGAAAGAGTGATTACTTCTTCTAACGCATGTGCAGCATCACCATACTCACTTTTCTCTATCAATTCCTCCCCTCTTTTCAATGCTTCATTCACTTCTTTAATAACCTTCTGCTCACCTTTTATTTCCTCTTCTAACTTTGTAGCTTCTTTTTTAACAGATTCCATGCCATTTTTTTCATCTTTTACATTTTGTAATAAAACTAGTGTTTCATCATACTTTTGCTCTTCTTTTGTTTGTATTGCTTTTGACATGTTTTTCGTCTGCTTCAATAATGTTTTAATATTTTCATCATCTTTTTCCTGCAAAGCAAGTTCAAATGTCGCAATCGCTTTATCATATTCCCTGCTTTCTATATATCCTTTCCCCTTTTCTACCGCTTGATCAAATGCATTATTACTACATCCCATAAGTAATAATGCCAGCCCAATTAAAAATAAAACTTTTTTCACATACATATTGATTCTTCCCCCCAAAAAACTTATCTCCTCTTATTTCCAATACCATCCAAATAGCTTCAGACAACAATATATATTTTAATAAACGACTTTCATAATATATATACTTTCGACAAAAAAAGACATGATAAAGAAATAAACTATTTCTCTATCATGCCTCACATTTAAATATTATAATAACGTCACGATCGTTCTTCCTTTTAATTCTCCTTGCAATATACGTTCAAATTTATCATTTAATTCTTCCAATGTGCATTCTGTCGTATAGGATAATAAGTTTAGATTTTTCCACTCATCCCCTAACATTGACCAAATCTGCTTCCTTACTGTCATTGGGCATTGTACAGAATCTATTCCTAACAAATTGATACCACGCAAAATAAATGGATATACAGAAGCTTTAAATTCATGTCCCGCAACGTTACCACACGTCGTTACACTGCCTCCGTATTGCACAATCTTTAAAGCCGTCGCTAATGTATTTCCACCAACTGTGTCAATTACACCCGCATATATTCCTTTTAACATCGGTTTTCCCGATTGATCATTCATTTCATCGCGGTGAATAATCTCTTTCGCTCCTAAATGAAGCAGCATTTCTTTCTCTTCCATTTTTCCAGTTGCAGCTACAACCTCATATCCTAATTTTGCTAAAATACTAACTGCAACACTTCCAACTCCACCTGTTGCTCCTGTCACAAGAATGTTCCCCATGTCAGGTGTAACTCCTGATAACATTAACTTATGTACAGACAAAGCTGCTGTAAAACCTGCTGTTCCATACATCATACTCTCTTTCAAAGAAAGTCCTTCTGGTAACGGAATAACCCATGATGCAGGGACGCGGATATATTGACCAAATCCACCAGAGGTATTCATTCCTAAATCGTACCCCGTTACAATTACTTGATCACCTTGCTGGAAAGAATAATTACTACTCATAATAACCTCTCCTGCCGCATCAATTCCTGGTGTATGTGGATACTTCCTTGTAACTCCCTTATTTCCAGTAGCTGAAAGAGCATCCTTATAATTTAGTGAGGAATAATGAACACGTATTAATACTTCTCCTTCAGGCAAATCTGTTATCTCTCTCTCAACAAAAGTTCTTTCAAATTGATTTTCTTCCTTTTCATTTATAAGAATTGCTCGAAATGATGTATGATTCATTATGTCTATCTCCTTTACTCCTAACAAAAAGTCTTTCTACTTCATTATATTAGACTTATAGAAAGTCATATAATCTTCCTCATGAACATATTTCAACAAATCTTACTTCTTTATTATTTTCTCATAGTATATATTTCTATTTTCAATACAACAGATTATACTTGTTCTATTGCTCAATCCTCTAAAATCCAATTTGCCAAAGATCTAAAAATCTGATTTTTGGCAAAATAAATTGAATTTTTGCGAAATGTAAATGATTTGTAATGTTTTTTTTCACTAAATTTCATTATAATTAGGTGATATGAGTGTCGTATTTCAATCCAAATGAAGGAGTATAAGAAATGGATCAAAACCGATCTTTACAAGAAAATACACGAAATGGGAAGAAAAAACTAAAGAAAAAAACAAAAATCATTATAAGTGCCCTTTTATTATTTTTAGTAATAGGAGGCGGCTATACTTGGTTTTTAGTAGATAAAGCATCCTCTGCTGTTCGAAATGCTATTCATGATTTAGCACGTGGTGATAAATCAGATTTACGTGATAAAGCCGTTAAGCCTATTTCTAATAATGTATCTGTATTAATAATGGGTGTTGATGAAAGTGATGTACGTGGTAAAAAATACGGTCCAGCGGTAAGAACAGATGCAATGTTACTTGCAACTTTTAATAAAGATAGTAAAACTGTAAAACTTTTAAGTATCCCACGTGACACATATACTTATATCCCAATAGAAAAGAAAAAAGATAAGATTACTCATGCACATGCATATGGTTCTGCTAAAAATGGAAAAAGTGGTGGACCTCAAGCAAGTATTGATGCAGTAGAAAAATTACTGAATGTACCCGTTGATTACTTCGTAAAATTCAACTTTAATTCATTTATAACAATTGTGGATGATTTAGGTGGCATTGAAGTAGATGTTCCTGTTGAATTTACCGAACAAGATAGCCACGATAATGCTGATGCAATTCACTTGAAAAAAGGCGTTCAAAAATTAAACGGTGAAGAAGCTCTTGCTCTTGCTAGAACACGCCATATTGACAGTGACGCTATGCGTGGTCAACGTCAACAGCTTGTTATTGAAGCTATTCTGAAAAAAGTAACAAGCCTTGATTCTGTAACAAAAGTAGGCAATATTATTGATGACATTAATGGGCAATTCGTTACAAACTTAACATTTGACGATATGTTATCATTCTATAAATACGGGGCAGATTCTTCAATTGAAAAATTACAACTCAACGGTGAAGATTGCTACATGTCACCTGGCGATAAAGAATGTGGCCGTGCAAGTGATGGTGGCACATATTATTATGTACCAGTAGAAAAAGACTTAGAAGATTTAACAAACCAACTGCGTACTCATCTCGGATTACCTGCGTATAAAAAAGTTGATTCTGATGATAGTGACAGCAACAAAAAAACAAAAGATACAAATAGCGATGCAGACACAGAGACTACATCGAATGAAGAAACAAAAGATACAAAACAGGATACTGATAATCAGCAAAATTCTTCTAACAAAAAAAATAACAATAGTGATGAAGATACAGAAACTACATCAAATGAAAATGAATAGAAAAACGCGGCTCTATAGAGCCGCGTTTTTCTTATTTATCCTGCTATTTTAGAGCCCGATTCGTGAAGGTTGATTAACGTTTCACCTTATTCTAGCCTTCTATCTATAATAGATTATTAAAAATTCTAACTTTTTAAACTATCAATTTCCATATCTTTAAATTATAATAAAGGGTAGATTTATATTCTAATTAACAGGGGGCAAAAACATATGAAAGCCGCAGTAAAACATAACGTTTCAGACTTTAAAGATTACCTAAAATCCAATGAAATACATATGGAAGAAAACATAGATGAAAATGATGGCTCTGTCTTTTTCTCAGTAAACTTAGAAACAGAGAGCGGTGCAAAAGTTCGTCTTATCGCTGCCTTTCATAACGAGCATCCTACTGTCGATATATATTGCTTCAATGTCGCTCAAGTTCATGATGCAGCTAAGAAAAGTGAATTATTGCCTGTGATCAACGATTTAAACACAGCATATCGATTTGCAAAATTTACAATTAGTAAAGATGACTCCATCACCATTTCAACGTCCCTTGTATTTACCGAACCATACTTTAACCCTGCTCTTGTATTTGAACATACGAGACTACTATATAAAGCTGCGAATGATGAGTATGAAAATTTAATGAAGCTTATTTGGGCTTAATAATGAAACGCCACTGAAGATCCAGTGGCGTTCTTACATTCTCCTTAAGATATCTACACTTCAAAAAAAACATATTACAATGCAATATCTACCCAAATTTTAATAGATGTTGAAACAATCAATATCGCTAATATCCACTGCAATACGTTTTGATTTAACCTCTTCCCCACACTAGCTCCAAGTGGTGAAGCAAGTAAACTTGCAATCGCAATCGTGATAGACGGTAGCACCACTACTTGTCCTGTAGTTACTTTTCCAATCATAACCCCGATAGATGAAATAAACGTAATTGCTAATGAAGTGGCAATTGTTATACGTGTAGGGATTTTGAGAATGACAAGCATAATTGGCACAAGTAGAAATGCACCACCAGCTCCAACAATACCAGAAGAAGCACCTACGATAAATGCTAAAACGCTAGCTAATCCTTTATGATACGTCAATGTTTCTAATGAGAGATCACTCTTATTCCTTTTCGGAACAAACATCATAATAGCTGCTACTGTAGCTAAAACAGCATATACAATGTTCACTTGCCCTTCCTCTAATACTTTTGAACCTAAACCACCAACAAAACTCCCTACTAAAATACTCGTTCCCATATATAACACCAATGTTTTATTTATATAACCACTTTTTCGATAAGCCCACACACCTGCAAACGTTGCGAAAAACACTTGAACAGCTGTAATACCACTTACTTCATGTGCCGTATAACCAGTAAACCCTAATAGCACCGGAATATATAAAATCATTGGATAATTAATAATGGCACCACCAATACCAACCATCCCCGAAATAAATGAACCAACAAAGCCAATAAGAAAGATTACAATTATAAAACTGAAGCTCATCTTTATTTTTCTCCCCTCTAACAAGAAGGCGTTCTGTCATTACCCTAGATAAATAAATTCACATTCCCCTCAGAAGCATCTGCTAAATAAGCTGCTACACCAGCGAATTCAACCTCTTCCATAATCTCTTCTTCTTTTAACCCTAATAAATCAACTGTCATTTGACAAGCTATAAGCTTCACACCTTGCTCTTTTGCCATATCGATTAAATCCGGAAGTGGCATTGCGTTATGCTTTTTCATAACATGCTGTATCATTTTAGGACCCATACCCGCAAAGTTCATTTTAGATAAGCCCATCTTATCTGCACCACGTGGCATCATCTTTCCAAACATTCTCTCTAAGAAATTTTTCTTTACTTTTATATATTCATCTTTCCTAAGCGCATTTAACCCCCAAAAAGTATGAAAAATCGTTACTTCTTGATCATACGCTGCTGCACCGTTCGCAATAATATAAGCTGCCATCGCCTTATCGTAATCTCCGCTAAACAAAACGATCGTTGTTTTTTTCTTGTTCTCCATGTTAGCTCCCTCGCCTCTATATACCTACATGGGTATTCTATAAAATATACGAAACCCTTTATTTATAAAAGCATTATATAGTATTATTCTATTTTTCCTTCCCATTCTAACATACCACCAGCCATATTTATCACTCGAAAACCATTGCTTTCTAAAAACTGTGCAGCTCGTGAGCTCCTCCCGCCGGAGCGGCATACCATAATATATTCTTTGTTTTTATCTAATTCATGCATGCGAAATTCCAATAAACCAAGTGGAATATGAAGAGCTCCTGGAATCTTACCTTCCGCCACTTCTTCTACTTCACGAACATCAATCATATTTAACCTTTCAGCGTTCATCAATTTATTTTCTAGTTCTTTTGCTGTCATTTCTTTCATTTGTCATTTCCTCCTTAATTCCTAGTATTCATGCCACCTGAAACATTTGTAATATGCTGAAAACCTAGTTTCTTTAAAATTTTTGTTGCTTGTTTACTTCTCATCCCACTTTGACAAATCACGATTACTTCTTTATTTTTATCTAATTGACTCGCTTTGTTAGCTAGTTCATTTAACGGGATGTTACGAAAACCTTTCATATGATTTCCTCTATATTCACCTGATGTACGAACATCAATAAATTGTTTATGCTGTTTACCTAGTATACTTTTTAATTCTTTTCCAGTTATATTTTTAACACCTTTGACTGGTAAGAATCGAGAAATAAGAAACCCACCGACAAGCGCGATTAAAATTACATTTAATATTGTATTTCCATCCATATAAACAACCCTCTCCTCCACTGGTTATGAATTGCTTACGCCTTCTGAATCCAGAACTTCAATACGCCATCTTCTTCTGTTTGGTGTAATACTTCATGACCACCTGTTTTTGACCATGCTGGAATATCCTTAATTGATCCTTTATCTGTTAAATGAACTTCTAATACTTCTCCTGATTGCAAAGCCTCCATTGCTTTCTTCGTTCTTACAATCGGCATTGGACATGCTAACCCTTTTGCATCTAATACTTGTTTTACATTCATAATCTATACCTCCATTTTTTATATCTACTATTTGAAAACTGTAAACTTAATCATGCACCGCACAACGATTTGGGCCAATTTCCATTTCGTGTTCTTCTTCTGTGCTTGGATTCAATTTCCCCATATTCGTTTGGCGAATTTCTTGATATGCGTTTGGCTGAGGCGGTAAATTTTCTGTAACGATTTTACGAAACTCTGCCTCATCCCCAATATTTAAACCTGCATTACTTTCGAATAAGTCTTGTAACTTGGCACTAACAATGCCTCTCTCATCCATTTCACTTATCTTTGAATAATGAGCTGGCAATACAATTAAATCTTGAGATAATCCTTTATAACGTTTATATAAAGTGTTACGTAAGTCACTTACCCAATCTTCCGCCTTTCCTGCAAGATCGGGGCGACCGATAGAATCTACAAATAAAATATCGCCTGATAAAAGATAAGCATCGTCTACAATAAATGACGTACTTCCAATTGTATGTCCTGGTGAGTAAATGGCTTCAATATCAATTTTCGTCTCTCCTACTGTAATAACAGCACCTTCTACAAGAGGCTCATAAGAGAACACAACTTCTTCTGCATCTTTTGGAGGTAACCAATACGTACCGTTCACTTTCTCGGCTAGCTTACGTCCACCAGAAATATGATCTGCATGTAAATGCGTATCCATCACATTTGTAATGACAGCTTCTTGCTCTTTTGCAAACTCTTCATACGTCTCAATTGTTCGTGCTGCATCAATAACAGCTGCTTCTCCATTTGAAATCACCATATAGGACAAACATCCTTTTCCAAGGCGATTAAATTGATATATACTTCCGCCGTCTTTTAAATCTCCTACTTTCACCGGCTTTACATATTCACTCCAAGCCTTCATCCCGCCAGCTAAATAGTAAACATTATTCAAGCCAGATTCTACAAGCTGTTCCGCCACGAACTTAGAAGATCCTTCTTTCGCACATACAACAAGAATATCTTTTTCTTTTGGCAACTCTTCCAAGATGCCCTCTACGCCTTCTAATAAATCAAAATATGGTTTATTCATAGAAGAAATTTGCTTCCCTTCAATTTTCCAATCCATATAATCAACTTCATTACGTACATCTAAAATATATAATTCTTCAAATAAAACTTTCTCAGCAACATCCTTTGCTTGTAATGATAGAACACTCACTACCTTACCCCCTACGGTATATTTTTGTTTAAAAAAATTTTCATTCCTTCCTAACACATTCTGTAGATTCTTCACCTAACACCAGCATACATATACCTGTACGGGTATGATAAAATGTTTTTTAAAATCTGTCAACGCATTCGTTTGACAGATTATCTACTTTTCACAAGTAATTGTACAGCCTCTTTAATTAAATCTTCATTAGATGTATCACCTTTTGCAAATTGTTCTCGCAAACAGTTTTCCAAATTCGTTCCTACAATTAATCCAATTGTACGATCCATAGCAGAGCGTGATGCTGTTAATTGTGTAATTACCTCTTTACAATCCTTTTCCTCTTCAATCATTCGAAGTACACCGCGAACTTGCCCTTCAATACGCTTCAATCTATTTTTGATATCTTGATTATATTCCAACGTACAATCACCTCGGTAATATTATGTTGTAACTTTTTCTAACTTATAACAACATATTATACCCTACAGGGTATAATGTAAACCCCCTTTTTTAAAAAATATCGTTTTCATTTGTAGAAATATATGCCAAACCGCGTAAAACATTAATATACAACGCGGTTTGGTAACACTGTGCCATACAACTTAAATCCACCGTCTACATTTTTCACAGTATATCCTTTTTCCATTAATATACGTGCAGCAACATATCCTCTCATGCCAAGTTGACATGTAATATATACTTCTTTATTTAACGGTACTTCATTTAATCTCTCACGCAATTCGTCTAATGGGATATTAACAGAACCTTTTATCATCCCTTGTTTTAGTTCATTAGGTTCACGAACATCAATTAAATAGCCACCGTTTTTGACAATTTGATCAATTTCATGCCACTGTACTGTATCTACAAGCCCTTCAATTATATTACTTGCAGCATACCCCACCATGTTTACTGGGTCTTTCGCAGAAGAATACGGCGGCGCGTATGCAAGTTCTAAATCCGGTAAATCCATTACTTTTAAATGAGCTTTCATCGCCGTTGCAATGACATCAATACGCTTATCTACACCGTCACGTCCAACAGCTTGCGCACCATAAATTTCGCCTGACTCTTTATTAAAAATCAATTTTAATAAAACAGGGTATGCATTCGGATAATAACCAGCATGAGAATTCGCTTGTACATGTACTACCTCATAGGGTATGTTTAAATGTTGCAATACCTTTTCATTTACTCCCGTTGAAGCAACTGTTAATTCAAATACCTTCGCAATCGATGTTCCCATCGTTCCTTTGTATACAGATTCTGCACGTTCATGAATGATATCTGCCAATAGACGCCCTTGTCGATTTGCTGGCCATGCTAACGGGATCATTGTTTCTGTTTCCGTTACAAAATCTTTCACTTCAATCGCATCACCAATGGCATAAATAGACGAATCAGAAGTTTGTAGTTTTTCATTTACTTTAATTGTCCCGCGTACTCCAAGTTCTAAGCCTGCTTCTTTTGCTAAAGGGCTCTCTGGTTGGACACCGATAGATAGAATAATCATATCTGTATTGATTTTCAAGCCGCTTTTTAAGCGTACGACTGCCCCATCTTCTTCAAAAGCCTCTACCCCGTCCTCCAAAATGAGCTGAACACCATGCTGTTTCATATGTTCATGTACATATGCGGCCATTTCATAATCAATTGGTGGCATGACTTGATTATTCATCTCAACAAGCGTTACATCAATCCCTTTTTCTCTCAAGTTCTCGGCCATTTCGACACCAATAAATCCGCCACCAATGACAGTCGCATGGCGTGGCTTCTTCTCGTCAATATATCCCTTAATACGATCTGTATCTGGTACATTTCGCAGTGTAAACAAAGCTTTTGCTGTTTCAATTCCCGAAATAGGTGGCACAATTGGTTTAGATCCTGGTGAAAGAATTAAAACATCATAAGATTCTTCGTATGTTTCATTTGTCATTACATTTTTCACAATAATTGTTTTTTCTTCTTTATTAATCTTTATCACTTCACTTAAAATACGAATATCTAAATGGAATCGCTTTGACATCTTTTCAACTGTTTGCACCAATAACTTCTGTCTCTCTTGAATCACACCGCCAATGTAATATGGCAATCCGCAGTTTGCAAACGAAATATATTCGCCTCGCTCAAACATAATAATTTCATCCTCTTCACTCAAACGACGAAGACGTGCTGCTACTGATGCTCCGCCGGCAACTCCACCGACTACAACGATTTTTTTGCTCATATTTTCCTAACCTCCATAACTATCTTTGATTACTACTACGGATATATATAAACTCCAAATTACATATACCCGTATAGGTATATAATAAACATAAAAAAATAGAATGACAATATATAAACCTCAAACTTTATACTTGTTCACCAAATTGAAACAAACTTGGTATAAAAAAGCCACTGGTTTATTCCAGCGACTTTACACATATTTCTATCATAAGAACATATTACGCCTGCTTTTAGCTTCGCCAATTCGTTTGAAATAACATCATTTATTTTAAGTAAAATTTAGAACAAGAGCTCAGATTATTTCTAAGCTCCTACTATTGCCACTAGACTCTTTTTTATTCCACTACGTCCCCAATTTATTTTAATTATTGTATAGCTCCATAACTCTGTTCACTACCAACTCAGCAGTATTTTCTTCTGGTGGCATTAATAAGTTTGTAATAGGTCCATACACTACAGGATTTAATTCCACTTCATATCCTCCATAAGTATATTCCTCTTTCGTTGGTAAATAACCTATATAACCATTCGTATATCCACCAAAGAAAGCTCGTTCATTGTTTAGACTTTCTTTAATAGCTAACGCTGTTTCTGAGAAAGGTTCCATCGGTATGCCCGTGAATGACCCCTCATTGATCCGAAATAATTGAATTTCCAAATCAATTGTTAACTGTCTAATATTCTCTTTATGCTTAGCTACAACGACATTAACCCACTGATCTGTATTCACCCCCCATTGTTTTTTAGCCAGTAGCGCCATTCGTTTTATCTCTTCCATTTCAGGAATATCCTTTAATTTCATTTTCATTGTAGTTGAAATAGTTTTTAGCTCTGAAATTAAGTTGTAAGTAACTGTTGGTAACATAGTTAAGACACTGCCACTCAATATGTAAGCCATTTGTTTTAACGCTTCCTTAGAACCACGATATTTTGCATTCACATTCCCAGCTGCCCCCTGAACAATCGTTACGGGACAGTTTAATGTTTGTTCTAGAATCTCCCTTGTTAAGCCAGGATAATCAGCTGATAATCTATCACTATCTGACTTTAAAACGTTAGGATGGGCAGTACAAAAGACAATGACTCCCATTAAGTTCTTTGTTTTGTAGTTTCTAATTGCTAGAACGCCAATTCGTTTGTCTACAACACCATTTTCATTTATACCCATTTTCGCTTTTCCATCAGATGTTCTTTCTCTTCGATTTACTCCTATTTCACCCGTCGTTACGTTCCAACCCACTTCAGATAATTGCATATTATCATTCGCTAAAACGGCTCCTTTGATTACATTCGTAATTAAAATCTTTTTATAAGACTTTACTAATGGATCATCGCCAACTGTTTCGGGACCAGAATGAGTATGAGTATAAACAACCGTGATGTTTTCAAATGGAACATTCAGCTCATTTGCTACTTGTTCGCGAATGATTATTGTATCTTCTATTAGCATCCCTATATTATCAATGCTAATAAATACCGTCTTTGCTTGATGATTTGCAAACACGTATATGGTCGCATAAATGCGTTCTTCAATATTACGAATACCCGTTTCCCTATGATATCCAATAAAATCAATACCTAAAGGAGGTGTAATATCCACCTTACATACCCCTACTTTACTCACTTGAACCTCTCCAGTCCTCTTTGTAATTTTTATATCTTACTTAGTTAAACTCCCTTTAAAATAAAAAACAAATCTAAACAGCCAATACTATTATCACATACAAACTTAATCATTTCATTAAATTACCAATTCAAAAAAGCCGCTGATCCCAGCGGCTTTACACATACTTCCGGTGCACCATCTTCCCATCATAAGAAAACACAACACCTTTATTCTCCACAAACGATTCCATATGAACTGTTCTTCCCCATAGCTGATGAATATACGGCAGCACTTTCTCTAAGTATTTTAAATCAAGTTCAATTCCTTCATAACAATGTTTAATATACAATTCACCGTTCTTTAAATGGTCTCCATCTTCCACTACTAAGTATGGGAATCCGCCATTTGTTCTCATATTAACGAGTTGATCACGAACGTGTTCCCACTCTTTATCAACGACTTTGTACTCTTTTCCTTGGCGCTGGAATAAGTACATATCTTCTCTCATCACTAGCTCTTTATTTAAGTAGTTTCGTAGGAACGATACATCCCATTCGATTTCCCGCACTTCAAAGATTTTTTCACGGCCTGATCCTGGCTTTACGCCCCTGCGTTTCATCTCTTCCGTTGGATTATTGTAGCGTTCTTCAATATCTTCAAATACTTTAATACCAAGGTAGTATGGGTTAATGCTTGTTTTTGATGGCTGCACAACTCCTGCATTTAATTTCGCAAATTCGATCGCTTCATCTGATGTTAAATCCATTTCACGAAGTATGCGCTGATGCCAGAACGAAGCCCAACCTTCGTTCATGATTTTCGTTTCTAATTGCGGCCAGAAATACAACATCTCTTCTCTCATCATTGTTAAAATATCACGTTGCCATTCATCTAGCTCTCTACTATATTGTTCAATAAAAAGTAGTAAGTCCTTCTCTGGCTGTGGTGGGATTTTTTTTCTTTTCCGTATATTAGGACGTTCTTTCTTCGTATTTCTATCATCTAAATTCCATAAATCGTCGTACTGTGATACTTTTTTCTTTTCTACTTCTTCCTCTACATCATCCATACTCCATGCGAGTTTTGGGCGCATAAGTGACGGATCTATGTGCTCTTGAATAGCGAGCACTGCATCTAAAAATGTTTCCACCTCTTCTTTTCCGTACTTATGCTCATATGCTTTCACACGATCAGCAGTTGCCGCCATACTCTCCACCATGTCTCGTTTCGTATTCGAAAAACGAATATTATTTTTGAAAAAATCACAGTGCGCTAAAACGTGCGCCACGATTAATTTATTTTGAATTAAAGAATTTGTATCTAATAAAAAGGCGTAACATGGATCAGAGTTAATAACGAGTTCATAGATTTTACTCAATCCTAAATCGTATTGTAATTTCATTCTGAAAAATTGCTTTCCAAAACTCCAATGCGAAAATCTCGTCGGCATCCCATATGCACCAAATGTATAAATAATTTCCGCTGGGCATATTTCATAACGCATCGGATAAAAATCAAGCCCAAACCCCGTTGCAATTTCAGTAATTTCAGCAATTGCATATTGCAGTGCTTTATCATCACTAGCTCTCATTATTTTCCCTCCTTACACTTTCCCTTAAGACAGTGTATGAGGAGAGCCAAGCTTTCATGAGAAATGATGAAAAATAGATAGTCTGTTATTTTCTTTTACCAGTAATCTTCTTCATAATCATATGAGAGAAGCTGCTTTTCATAACAACGCTGACACATGTTATGGGGATAATCCCACGGCATATGTGTTTGACAGGATTTACACTTTTTCCGATGTTTAATTAAATGTTTCCTTAAGTATTCATCGATTCGTTCTGCCATTATTGTTCGTTCACGCTCCCATATTTGCGCCAATGTTCGTTGGTTACTGCGATATAAGAAAATAACATGCAGTCCCATGCTTTTATAAGAAAGTTCCATCTCGTCTAAAGAACTTGTTTTCTGCATAGGCTCTGGCCATTCTTCTTTTCTGACGATCGCATACAAAGTTGCCCGCCACTGCTTTACAAGACCTCGCTCATGAGCTGCAAATGGAAGATGCAGTACTTCATATAAATCAGGCAAACTCATACGCTGTTCAATCTCACTTCCTTTGATTAGCCCATATAGTTGCTTTTCTTGTATAAGAGTGACTTTTTGTGTTCCAACCGGCGCTTCAAACTCTTTCCACAAACGAAAGAATTGCCCCATATCACAAGAGTATCGAGTAAACCTTTCAAGAAGCTCTCGTGTCGGTGAAATCGTAAATCTTTCATGCGGTATATCAGATGTACGCAGTAACTTTTTCATTTGTCTACGCCTTTGACAAAATAGTACTTTTCCAACATCGTACATTCCTTTACGTCCAGCTCGTCCTGCAATTTGCTTTACTTCTTGTCCAGTCAACAACCGGCGCATCTTCCCATCAAACTTTTCACTTTCTAAAAACACAATACGTTGAATAGGGAGATTAAGACCCATACCAATTGCATCTGTTGCCACAAGCACAGTTGTTTCTCCCCTTTGAAAACGTTCTACTTGTTGTTGGCGTGCTTCTGGAGGCATACTCCCATATATAACACTTACAGATTTATGAAGCATTTTGAGTTGTGCAGCGCTTTGTAGTACACGATTTTTAGAAAATACAATAAGCGCATCTCCAATTTCTACCTTTTTCATAGAAAAACGCTTCTCTTCAATCTTTAATGGTGTAAGTCTCTCATATTCATGAATAATAACTTCTTGTTCTACTAGCAAATGTAATAGTAACGGCTTTGCATCAATACTTGCGACTACATGCACTTCGCGGGCACGACTCTTCATAATAGCGCGATACCAAGCAAATCCCCGGTCTCGATCTGTAATCATCTGCGCTTCATCAACAACGATGACATCATATTCTCGATTGGTTTGTAACATTTCAACCGTACACGATAAATGAAATGCTTCCGTTACAATGCGTTCCTCCTCTCCCGTCTGTAAGTTACAGGGAATACCTTCCGCATTTAATAACTCATATACTTCTAAAGCCAATAGACGAAGTGGCGCTAAATATACTCCTGTATTTGCTTCTTTCAACCTAGCAAGAGCTGCATGTGTTTTCCCTGCATTTGTTGGCCCAATATGCAAATGATATTTAGTATTGTGCGGTGGTTCATAGTTGTAATAGGCAGCTAACACTTCATTTTTCAAAAACGCTTCCTTTGGTTCATCTGATCTCTCTTTTCTTGCATCTTTCTTTTTCAAAATTACATCTTTCATCATATAAAACCAACCCTTCTTTGTTTTTTCCCAAACTAAAAGTGGCATACGACGTAATCGGTTGTACTATAACGTACATCCCTCTTTTTATTCAATTACATATGAAAAGTTACTAAAAAATGATGGGTGTTAAATAAAGGATGTTAGAAGTAGTTTTATTTGTGGACCTACTTGTGAGGATATTAAACGCAATAAGAACATTCGTTCCTATTATAGAATAAAACATGAACTACAAAGTTGCAAGATAATTTATTAAATCCACAAAAAAGCCGAACACAAATTTCAAACCATTTGCATCCAGCTTCTCATCTTAATCTATTATCCCTCAATCACTTCAAGCTTCTCCGTAATCGGCGTACGCTCTTTTCCTTCTGGCTTCTTATCAAAATAGCCAATGTGAAGAATCCCAACAATGCGTTGTCCTTTTGTTAATCCAAGTCCTTCTATAAATAAAGGATTATAATTCAATCCGCCTGATTTCCAAACACAACCTAATCCGCGCTCCCAAGCTAGTAATTGGAAGTTTTGCATGAATGCACATACTGCCGCGTAGTCCTCATCACGCTGAATTTGACGTGGATCTTCATCCATATACACAACGATTTGAGCTGGTGTACTTAAGAAACGATCGGATAAGATTTTACCTCGTTTTGCTCTTTCTTCTTCTGTAAAAGAATGCAAGACAGCGTCAACTAATTTTTGACGTCCTTCTCCAATGTATAATTTACATTTCCATGGTTCACGATGTTTATGATTTGGTGCCCACGTTGCATCATTTAATAATTCAATTAATAACTCTTTTTCTACTGCTTTATCTGTAAATGTACGAATGGAACGTCTTTCTGTAATAATATTCGCAATGGAAGTATATGTAGCCATATGTTTCTCTCCCTTATTTTCATCTATATGTATACATCTTTTTATTGATATTGATTTTCAATTTCGATTATATCGCAGTTTTCTACCATTAATCAATGTTTTATGTTGTAAAACTAACAAAAAACTTTTTTATTAAAACTCGCAATGTTCACATGTTCTTCACAACTTCTCCACAACTTCGGGACACTCTATATATAAAGTTTTCCACTTTGTTCAATTAGGAGGATACATTATATGTACAAAAAATTGATAGCAAGTATGTTAGCAACAGGGCTTTTATGCGGAATCGCAGTCTTCCCTGCTTCTGCTGCCTCACCAAAAGAGCTCACGGCGCATCATCACAAATTAATCTCAGATGAACAACTACAATCTTTAGAAAAACAAGGTTACAACAAACATGAAATTTGGAAAGCTGCACGCATTGCGAAAATAAGTAAAAAAGATATCAATGACGTTTTATCGTACTATAAACAAAATAAATCTTGGGAAGAAACGGCGAAACATTTTGGTGTGGATCCGAAGAAAATGCATAAACATCATATGAGTAAAGAGATGAAAGACGCATTGCTACAAAAAATAGCTGACATGCAAAAAACGACTCCAGAGCAAATGAAGAAAACAATGGAAGATAACCACCTTCGCTTGCATCACCTCGCAGTTTTAACCATCATTGCACAAAAAAGTAATACACCGTTCAATGACGTATTACAAATGAAAAAAGATGGCATGCATGTCAAACAAATCGCCGAAAAATTAAATGTGAAAAGAGAAGATATAAAAGCCGAGATGATGAAATTAATACAGTCTGTAAAACAAAAAAAGACAAGCTAAACAAAAAGAAAAGGAAGAGACAGCTACTCTTCCTTTTCTTTATGAGCCTACTATAATAAAGCCATCCGCCAATGGATCAGATGGGTCTAATAAAAATTGGTGCATTCCCGTAATAAAGACCTTTCCTGTAATTTGTACCGTCATGGCATTTTGCGTGTATTCCATTATTTTTGCTTCATATGTCCCGCCTGTAATATTTTCATGTTGCAAACTCTCTCCTTCTTGCAACATACCTTCCTCTTTAAAGAGTGCCAAACATGCACATGTTGCTCTCACATATGGAGAGCGACTTACAAGTCCATTCTTCTTCTGCACCATCGTTTTAAATCGTTTTCTCTCAATATGCGCCGCATCTATTAAAATACTACTACATTCAGTTGATAATGACGTTCTTATCTTATGCGCCCAGCTCTTTAATTCTATAAATTCATCCATGGCTAGTTTGGCACCTAAATGCTTTGTATGACTGATTACGTAGTGTTCATTGGATCCAAATGAAACGACTGATTGAGAAGCATGATGTTGAAGTTCGTATTCACAATTTTTCTGCAATGAAACAGCTTGTATCTCTCCGTCTTCCATACAAATGTTCACAGAAAATATCCCATCAATTGTTTCCACTGCTACTACATCATTTTTTATTTGTATATTTCCCATTTCCACCATAACAACAGCAGCTATCATCACAAACTCTTCTATACTAGAAGTAAATTCATTCGCATCCATAAACAACGCTGCAAAATCAGCTTTTTCTGAACAAGGTGGTACAATCATACAGCCGTTCATTGCTGCATGACCACGTGGCTCTTGCATAAGAATTCTTCGAAATGCTTGATAGTTTTCAACTAGTTCTGTTTGTTTTTCTTGCAACGTATTCCCTTGTAATAGAGGTACACCGTTCATAATTAGGCGTAGTGGCTCCCCGGCCATATGTGCATCAACTGTTGTAATTGCTTTTACGAACTTCATCCTATCTCCCCCGTCTTCCATTTCTCCTGTTATTTAGCTCGTATCAATATGGTTATACTAATGTCCTTCCATTGGTGGAATAAGAATAAATCCATCTTTCAAAATATCGTCCTCATGATATAAAAATTGGTGCATCCCCATAATCCATGCTGACCCAGTGATTTCAGTAATTACAGCCTCTATTTCCCCTACATTTGTTGTGCTAACAATTTTCCCTTTAAATAGTGAACCAACAATACTTTCATGTATAAACAATTCTTCCATAGCAATTTCCTGATGAGCATACAAAGTAGCAAGCTTAGCCGACGTTCCTGTGCCACACGGCGAACGATCAATCCCGCCTGGTGGTACAATTACTGTATTTTTCACATCCGCACGTTCATCTGTTGGGTCACAGAAAAATTCGACGTGCGTCACTCCTTCGATAAAAGAAAATTCCGGATGTGAAATAGGTACCGCTGCATTAATAGCATCACGAATCCGAATCGCTTTTTCTATAATCTCTGCGGAGTTATCTGTCGTTAGCTGCACCCCTAATTTTCTCGCATCTATAATTGCATAAAAATTACCACCATAAGCAATATCACATTGTACATTCCCTATATTTTCGATATGTACTTCTACAGACTTTAATAAAAAAGCGGGCACGTTACAAAACGTTACTTCTTTTGCTTTCCCATTTTCCACATACACTTTTGTTGCGACAAGCCCTGCTGGTGTATCTAATTTAATATAGGTATACGGTTCTTTCACCTCAACCATACCCGTTTCAATTAAAGCGGTACAAACACCAATTGTATCGTGACCACACATTGGTAAATACCCGCCTGTTTCTATATAAATAACACCTATATCAGCTTCTGGGTCACATGGATCTGTTAATAATGCCCCTGACATGACATCATGCCCGCGTGGCTCAAACATAAGAAATGTACGAATCCAATCATACTTTTCTTTCATAAATAGCATCTTTTCTGACATCGTATTCCCTTCTAGCTTTGGAAGACCATTTATGACTGTCCTTGTTGGATTCCCTCCCGTGTGCGTATCAATTGTCGTAAACATTTTTTTTACATTCACACGCGTTCCACCCTTTCTCGAAAACGATTGTGGCTTAATGATTCAATCGGTACGGTTGTCTTTTTCTCCTCAATCATTTCCGCAATAAGCTTTCCTGTAATAGCTGCCAAACTAATTCCATCCCCTTCATGACCAGCTGCAATATAAAAACCTGGCACTTCTTCAACATGAGAAATAATTGGCAAATGATCTGCCGTCCATGGGCGCAATCCTGCATATGTTCGAATAAGCAACATATCTGCCATTTTCGGATAAAAGCGAATCGCTCGCTTTGCAATACACTTTATAACACTTGTATCGACCTTCGTTTGAAAACCAACGAACTGCCTGCTACTTCCAATTAAGAAATTTTGACTTTCTGTCGGTTCAAATACGAGAGCAACTCCATACTTCTCTGTTTCCTCATCCACATGGCGTTTGCCCCCAAACTTACTAATTAAATAACCAAACTCCATTACTTTTCTCGTTCCAACTGGCTCTTGTCTCGAAGCCACGATAATATGACCTTTTCTAGGCTGAATTGGAATTTTCACATCGAGCATCTCACCAATAAGAGGCGACCATACTCCCGCTGCATTTACAACTTTATTCGCTGTAAATGTCCCTTTATTCGTTTCAACAACAAACACACCAGTTCCATCTTTTTGAATACTGCGTACTTCTGTATGAAGATGTACATCTGTCCCTTGTCTTTTCGCTTCATCTAGTAAAGAAAACGATAATAAATACGGATTAACAGTCGAGTCCGTTGCACATTCTAGACCACCTAATAAATCATCTGCAAAATAAGGTGACTCCTGCCGAATATCTTGCCTGTCTAACATCCGAAATGGTAAACCCGCATCTTTTTGCCGCTTTACCCATTTCTCTGCAGCAATCATCTCTTCTTCACTTTCACATACTAAAATGCTGCCCGGTGCACGATATTCAAAAGAGTGGCGTAACTCTTTCGCTAGTTGATCAACGAGCTTTTGACTTTCAAGAGACATTTGACTATCAAACCCGGGATCTTTATCAATTGCTAAAATGTTCCCATCACATCGTGAGGATGTACCACTCGCAAGCTCTCCCCTTTCTAGTAAAGTCACCTCTCTCCCGCATTTTGAAACGTAATAAGCAATCGCACTCCCAATAATGCCTCCGCCAATGATAAGAACATCACAATGCTGTTTCATAACTCCCCCTCTTTTCTATTTATAAAGTGAAACTGATAGCACCTATCACTTTCTCCTGTTCATACATTTTTTTACTTGCAATTAAAATGCCAACTTAATATAATCAACTCCCTCATAAAGTCTTTCTTACTCCGAGTTTTGAGATGAGAGTATTACTACCCATTCGTGCGGGATTAAAAACAATCATTCGCCAAAATTCTAATCTCTTAACTTTTTACACCTCATAGAAGCTAATATCACTGTACTCACATCGTCATTTAAAATCGTTGTCTAACTTTTCTAAAAAAAAATTTACATTTCCTTTAAAACTGTGTAAAAATAATGAAATAGTGTATAAAAAACTTACACATTCAATCCAACAAGGAGGCATCAGTATGACAATCGCACTTCCTTCTATAGACCAACTTATGAATAAAGACTTTTTCTTCTTCCCATCATTAGAAGAATGGGAACAACATAAACAAACAGATTATGAAGACACTACCGTTCTCGTAGAAAAAAACAATGATATATATATGCTGACTGCTAACAATATGTATCAACCTTGTTATACAACTTCCTACTATTCTTCTATTTCACATATATTAAAGAAACTAAAAAACTATCCTGCAGTTGTTTTTATGAACGCTTCTCACAAACCAATCGGCTTTATTACAGCTGTTATGCTAGCTGAAACCATTTTTCAGTCTTATGAATATTTACAGGTTTATTTTGAAACCGTTATCAAAACAACGGATGCTTCAGTTACTGTCATTGACGAAAAAGAGAATGTCAATGTATGGACAAACGGGGCCGAAGCAATCTTTTCCGTCAGACGACAAGATATTTTAGGAAAACCAATTACATCTTTTTTTCATGAAGACATGCTAGAAATACTAAAAACACTGCAAGAAGGTCGCTCACTACATAAGCACCAACATCAACCGAGAGAAGATTTAATTGTACTCATTAACTCCAACCCTATTTACTTGCGCAATAAAATTATTGGAGCTGTTGTATCTGAAACGGATATTACGAGCCAAGTTCGGCTGAATCAGGAACTCTTCTCCGTTTCTACTAAAATGCATCAATTAGAAAAACAAGTCGCTCAATTAACACCGTCGGTTGATCCTTTTCATGCGATTAAAGGAAACAGCACCGCACTGCATCAAACAATTGAAACTGCAAAAAAAATATGTACAACGAAATCAACTGTGCTCATTTTAGGTGAAAGCGGCGTCGGAAAAGAGCTTTTTGCGAAAGCTATTCATGAAGCGCGCGAAAATGAACATGCACCGTTTATTTCTATTAACTGCGGCGCAATTCCTGAATCATTATTTGAAAGTGAACTTTTTGGCTATGAAAAAGGAGCCTTTTCTGGAGCTGATCAGAAAGGAAAAAAAGGAAAAATTGAATTAGCAAAAGGGGGTACCTTATTTTTAGATGAAATTGGTGAAATGCCAATGGAAATGCAAGTAAAACTACTTCGTGTCCTGCAAGATAAAACCTTTTACCGCGTGGGCGGTGTAAAAGAATTACATGCCGATTTTAATATTATTGCTGCTACGAATCGAAACTTAAAAGAACAAGTTGCGCAAGGGAAATTTCGCGAAGATTTATTTTATCGTTTAAACGTTGTAAGTATTGATGTACCGCCACTTCGCGAAAGAAAAGAAGACATTGTGGAGCTCATCCACTCTTTCTTATATGAATTTTCGATTCAATATAACCGTCCAATTCAAAATATACCGCAAGATGTTATGTATGAATTGCTTGAACATAAATGGCCCGGCAACATTCGTGAACTTCGTAATGCCATTGAACGAATTGTCGTTTTTGCGACAGATGGAATCATAAAACGAGAAGACCTTCCCTTCTCTACAAAAACAATAAAAGAACAACCGTCTGTTCCTCTTAGCGTAAATATAACAGAAGGCGAACTACTTGATGATGCTTTAAACAAATATGAACGAAATATCATTCAACATGCACTCGAATTAGAGAATGGCAATAAACTCGCTTGTGCAAAACGGCTTGGCATTACACGGGCAACCTTATATAATCGCATGAAAAAATTAAGTATCCCTTTTTAATCCTTGTCTCTATAAATACAAATTGAAAAAAACATAGAACCTTTCCTTTTGGGTGAGAAGAGAGCACCCGCCATGCATAGAAGCGGTCAGACCCTCTTCCTGCCCCCTGCCAAGTAAAAACAAAAGGAGAAAACAAGTGAAGAGCCCATTTTATTTGCATAGCAGCGACTTATATGCCTACAAATCAAAATGGATATATAGATTGGCATGTATTTTGCATATAAATTAGCAAACAACCAATCTAACAAGGGGGCTTTGTCATGAACATTGCAGACGATTTTGTCATTTGTCGTTGTGAAGAAGTAACATACAAGGAACTACTTCATACAGCGAACACATATAACTGCTCTACACGAGAATTAAAACTACGTACCCGAGCAGGAATGGGATTTTGCGGGGGCCGCACATGTAGATGTGCACTAGAAAGTTTTATATCATCCCAGGAGCAGAACCATCAGCAATTAAAACATCAACCGCCAGTTCGTCCCATTACCTTTGACTTGTTAGGTGATAGAACATGAGTAATCGTATCCTACATCACCCAATTCTCGGTAACCTATCAGACAGTACAACCATCTCTTTTACATTTAACGGAACGAAGTATGAAGGAATCGCTGGGGAAACAGTCGCAGCTTCCCTGTTCGCAAATAATATCCGAACTTTCCGTGTTCATGAAGAAACAGGAGCACCGCGCTCTATTTATTGTAATATTGGTCATTGCTTTGAATGCCGCGTCACAATAAATGGCAAACCAAATGTGCGTGCATGCATGACTGTAGTTGAAGATCAAATGGTCGTACAAAGTGGCTTGCAGCAACCCACTCCTTTAAAAAAGGAGGATCACATATGAATGATGTTATCATTATCGGCGCCGGTCCTGCTGGATTATGTGCAGCCATCGCCTGCAAAACATATGGATTATCCGTTAAAGTTTTTGATGAATTTATCAAACCTGGAGGCCGCCTTCTTGGACAACTTCATCAAGAACCAAACGGTACATGGTGGAATGGTATAGAAGAAACAAAGAAATTACAACAACAATTGCAAGACGTATCACTTTCTATTGAATGTGGTATAACCGTACATGATTTAGAAAAAGGTGAAAATAATTGGGTCGTTCATACAAACATCGGTGCCTTCCAAACAAAACACGTCCTTCTTGCAACAGGAGCAGCTGAGTTCCCAACTCCGCTTCCCGGGTGGACTTTACCAGGCGTTATGTCCATTGGGGCTGCACAAGTGATGACGAACGTACACCGCGTCAAAGTCGGTAATAGAGGAATCATTATTGGGGCAAATATATTATCATTTGCGATTATGCATGAATTACAGCTTGCTGGACTGGAAATTGACAGCATTGTCTTACCGCCAAAACATGCAGTAACAAAGCAAAGTGCACAACCGCTTCACGTTTTAAATTCTTTACTTCATGTTGCCCATATCGCTCCCTCCCCTTTATTAAAAATCGGGAGCCACTTTATGAAACAGCATGCGATGCGAAAATTAGCTATTCAATTCTATCCAAAGCGAGGAATGAAAATTTGGAATGTACCGCTTCACTTAAGAAAAGCTGCTGTTGAAATTATCGGAGACAAGCAAGCCCAAGCTGTAAAAATTGCTGCGATTACACCAGATGGGGATATCATTCCTGGAACGGAAGAAATACGTCCTGTTGATTTTGTCTGTATTGCTGGAGGACTTTATCCATTAGCAGAATTAGCAGGGGTCGCTGGATGCCCATTTCATTACATCGAAGAACTTGGCGGACATGTTCCACTTCATAATGAAACAATGGCTACACCGCTTCCTGGCTTGTATGTTGCTGGTAATATTACAGGAATTGAAAGCGCGAAGGTTGCGATGGCCCAAGGAACCGTTGCTGGAACCGCCATTGCAAAAGAACTACTACCATCTCATTCACAACTCGATTCTTTACTACAGCGCGCGATTCAAGATGTGAAAAAAACGCGAGAAAATGCAACAATTCAATTTCACCCGCATATTTCTAAAGGCCGGGAACAACTGCTTGCCCTCTCTCAGCGAATATAGAAAAAGCTGTTCAAAAGATACACAGTGTATAACTTTTGGACAGCTTTTTTATGTTTCCTGTATAAAATTTTGCCTACCCCAAACAATAACAAGAGTATTCCATATATGGGGGAGAGGTGAAAATTATGTTCGGCTTACCACGAAAAAATGCTAAAGCTAAAAACAAAAAAACGGGCTGTACCATTCCAAAATTCATTCATACGATGAAGGAATCTACTGATTTTGTTTCTTATAGCATTACAGAAAACGATGCACTATGTCTTTTTTATTATAAATCTGTCGTAGAAGAACTTATTATTAAACGATATATTTTAGTACCTGTCAAAAAGCAATTAGAACAAATCCAAGACATCGCCGACTTGACGAACATCGTCTCTATTGAAGACATTATCATCTCTCCTTCCATTGATGATATTCGTGAAAAATTATTGGGCGGATATGTGCTCATGAAACTACAAAATATATCACAGCCTGCACAATATGCCCTACTTCGAGCAGAAAGTACCGTTCTTGGTAAGCGTTTATATAACGATACAGAAAATGAATATAGCGTAATTGGACCGAAAATTGGTTTTGTGGAAAGCATTGATACGAATCTACATTTATTACGTCGCGCTATTGTAACAGAGCAATTAATTTTCAAAGAAATTGTTGTTGGATCTATATCCAAGACGAAAGTTGTAGTGGCCTATATAGACGGAATCACGAATGAGCAACATATTAACACTACTACACAACGTCTAGAGGACATTGATTTCGATGTCCCCTTTGATGCAACAATGATTGAACAATTTATTAGTGATAATAGTAACTCACCTTTTCCGTTACTCTTACCAACAGAGAGAGTTGATCGAGCTGTATTTGCTTTAATCAATGGTGAAGTGTTAATTTTAACAGATGGTTCTCCCTATGCATTAGCTGGACCGACAACACTATTAGACTTTTTCATTTCACCAGAGGATTACTATTTGCCATGGATGATCGGCTCATTCTTTAGATTGGTTCGCTTTTTTGGAGCTATATTTTCTCTATTTTCCTCAGCAATCTATACAGCTGTATTAACATTTCATTATCAAATGATTCCAGCGGATTTGCTAGGACCCATTATTTTTTCGAGAGCCAATGTACCCTTTCCACCAATTCTAGAAGCACTTTTTTTAGAAATTACAATTGAGTTATTGCGCGAAGCCGGCGCCCGCTTACCTACAAAAGTTGGGCAAACAATCGGTATTGTTGGTGGAATTGTAATCGGACAAGCTTCTGTTGAAGCTGCTTTAACAAGCACAATTCTATTAATCGCTGTGGCTTTATCCGCACTTGCTTCTTTCACAACACCAACTGTGAAAATGTCTACTACCATTCGTTTACTTCGATTCCCACTCATCCTTTTAGCGGGTGCCTTCGGAGGACTTGGTCTTATTATAGGGTTTGTTTTTATATTGGCACATCTGCTACATTTAAAATCACTTGGATCACCTTACTTATTACCCTTATATCCATTTCGTGGTTTAGGTTCAGCAGAAGGTTTCATCCGCTGGCCGTTTAGTCAAACGGCCCAGCGCCCTTCTTTTCTGCGACCAAAAGCAAATTGGCGCTATAACCCAAACAAAGCAAAACAAAAACGTGATGGTGGAGAAAAATGAGAAACATTCTAATTTTATTCCTAACGGTGCTGTTATGCTTCCAAACTGCTTGTACGCAAACAAATATAGTAGATTCGCAAAGAATCATTCACGTAGCTGGATTCGATATAACAAAAGACAAAAAATTCCAAGGCGCTATCTTATACCCTGACTACACGCTTGGTGTAAAAACAAAACCAAAAACTCAGTCAACCACTGCAAGATCTCTTGAAACGATTGCTTCTCATTTGAATGCAAAATCACCTCACAATGTTGTTTTAGGGCAAATGCGTGTCGTGTTATTTGGAAAATCTATTGGTTCACATGGAATTGATGAAATCATCAACAATTTACAACGCGATCCTAATATTGGACGAGATGTACAATTAGCACTTGTAGATGGTTCAGTCGAAGAACTTCTAAAATATGTCACACCAAACGGTTCATTGTATCTATCTGACTTACTTGAACAAAATATAATGAATGAAAATATTCCTCGGACAGCTTTGAATATTTTTTTATATGATTATTATTCATTTGTATGTGATCCATTTCTTCCTTACATTCAAATCGCTGATAATCACTCGGTTTCTGTAAAAGGTCTTGCCTTTTTAAAAGAGGATAAAGTGGTGATGTATACCGATAAAAAAGACTCGTTTTTAGTAAAATTGCTCCTTAATCCGACTAAAAATGGTCGTTATGAAACTCAAATAAAAAAAGATAATCATAAAGGTCTTGTCGTAACACAAAATTTATCCGGAAAAAGTGTCCATTATGTTGATCAAACAGGCGCTACGCCTAAAGTAACTATCCGTTTAAAATTGAATGGATTAATAAAAAACGCTCCTAGTTGGATTGATTTATCAAAAAAGGAAAATATAAGATCTGTTAAAAATCAAGTAGAGCAAAATATTAAAAATCAGTCTCAAAAATTGATTCAGCAATTTCAGCAAAAAAAAATAGACCCTTTAGGAATACGCGACCAAATTAGAAGTCAATCAAGAAAATGGACCATACAACAAATTCAAGCAATGTATCCATCTATAGATATTAATGTTGAAGCTGATGTTAACGTTGTACAATCTGGTATCGGAGAATAGTGAGGTGATAAGATGGATACAAACAGTAAAGAAATAACTGTCTCCCCTTACTTAGTATTTTTTTTGATTCACTCTCTTCAAGTTGGAATCGGAGTTTTAGGTTACCAACGCCTTATTATAAAAAGTGCCGGTTATGATGCTTGGATTTCCCTTATTCTTGCAGGAATTGCAACTCACATTGTATTATATTGTATGCTAAAAATGTTGGAAAAAGATAACGACCTAATCAATATTCATACAACATGCTTTGGAAAATGGATTGGTTCCTTATTCTCTTTGCTTGTTACGATTTATTTTTTATTATTTTGTCTCACTGTCCTTCGTACATATATCGAAGTAATTCAAGTTTGGGTATTCCCGACCATTGAATTATGGAAACTAACTTTAATCTTTTTATTAGTCACTTACTATATTATAAAAGGTGGGTTCCGTTCTGTAACCGGAATATGTTTTTGGGGAATTGTACTACCTATTTTCGTATTGTTCTTTTTAATTTTCCCAATGAAATATGCACACGTTCGTAATATTCTACCAATTTTTACCCATTCACCTTTAGATATTGCGAAATCAGCGAAAGACTCTGCTTTAGAATTTTTAGGATTTGAAGCGCTACTTTTCTTTTATCCACTTATTGAAAAAGGAAAATCTTTAAAAAGATGGGCACATGGTGGCATTGCTTTCACAACCATCCTTTATGTACTTTTAGCGCTTATCTCTTTTATGTACTATAGTGAAGGATTATTAAAGCATACAATTTGGCCTACGTTAACAATGTTAAAAATTATTAAAGTCCCTTTTATTCAGCGGTTTGAATATATTATTATTTTTATATGGTTTCTTATCATTTTACCGAATCTCTGTTTAACAATATGGTCCTCTTGTCAGTCTATGAAGCGTTCATTCCATATCCCATTTAAAATCACACTTCCTTTTTTTACCGTTGCCGTATACATCGCTTCCTTATTTTTTACAAACCGAGAAAGTATCAACACATTAAATACAGTTTTATCCCAAACGGGTATGTACATTGTATATGTCTATATCCCTCTCCTTTTTCTATGGCATTCCATTCGATGGCGCTTGAAAAATAAACGTAATCAAACTTCACCGTAGGAAAGCATTAGAGAGTTTGGTACAATTTTACTAATACAAAAATAAAAGGAGAAATGCAGATGAAAAAATATCTATTCTCTCTACTTGTAATAAGCAGTCTTACGCTTTCTGGATGCGGCGGCGCAGACAAAAAAGAAATATCTGAACATAAAGAAGAACACGCTTCTCATACGCAGCAAGGTGACATCCAAGAAACAACAAAAGGCGTTGACACACTCCCAACATTTTTGGACAAGCTAGATCCTCAAATGAAAGACATTTATGCTATTGCAGGAAAAAATGCCGAATTATTAAATTGGATACCTTGTTATTGCGGCTGTGGTGAAAGTGTTGGACATAAAAATAATAAAAACTGTTTTATCCAAGAAATTAAACCAAATGGAGAAGTTGTTTGGGATTCTCATGCAACAACCTGTGTAAACTGTTTAGAAATTGCAGTCGAATCTGCATCGATGCAGAAAAAAGGAAAATCCACTCTTGAAATTCGAAATTACATTGATAATAAATATAAAGAAGGCTACGCAAAACCAACGCCTACCCCAATGCCAAAATCGTAAAAACGAGGAAATTCCTCGTTTTTTATTTTTCACATAACATTTTCCTTAACAAATTCTTTCAAGTGTATTTCTCCTCACTTGTCACACACTATATGTAACTCCTCAGTAAGGAGGGTACACAATGCAAACATATAACGACTACGATAAAGCTCTCTATTACACGTATTGTTGTAATTGGGATAAGTTGCTTGTTTTAATGGTACAAACTGATGATCAATTATTTTCTAAACGAATCGAGCATTTTTTACATGCTTACAAATATGGAAAAGAACTACCAGAAGTGGATAAACAATTGCAACTTCTATTTCAATATATTGACCACGCCTCACAAAAGTCACATATAGAAGAAATAGATCAGATGCAAATGTAAATGAAGCGCTATTCTCTCTCGAGAATAGCGCTTTTTGAATATTTTTCCACCATTTTACTCATAATACATATATCAATAGTGGATGGACGTGATCATTTGCATAAATCCTTACCCGTATTTTTCTGCATGATTATATTGCTTATTAGCTGTGAAAAAACAAATAACCCCCATTCGTTTCAAGGAGCAAAACAGGAAAAAAACGTATGGAATATACTAATTATCGGTAGCGATTCACGGGGCGAACGAGAAGCTCGTGCTGATACAATTATGATTGCCCAGTACAATAAAAAAGAAAATACAGTAAAACTCGCTTCCATTATGCGAGATAGTTATGTAGAAATTCCTTCTTATGATAAAAAATATAATAAAATCAATGCTGCCTATTATTACGGCGGGCCTGAATTGTTACGACAGACAATTCAACATAATTTCGGAATCAACGTATCTCATTACATTACAATTGACTTTAAAGCCTTTGTGAAAATTGTAGATACAATTGCCCCCGAAGGAATTAAAGTCAATGTGACACAGACAATAATCGATGATATGGGCTTATCTTTACAACCAGGTTTACAAGCTCTCCACGGAAAAGATTTATTAAAGTATGCCCGCTTTCGTCATGATACTGAAAGTGATTTTGGCCGGGTGAAACGGCAACAAGAAGTGCTTCAGGCGTTAAAGCACACCCTTACTAATAAAGTTCATTCTATGGATGGGGTACTAAGCTTACCAAGTATGGCACATGAACTCTCTCCTTATGTAAAAACAAACTTAGATATAGGTGCTCTATTTACAATCGGAAATCACATGCTATTTCAGCCCATTACTACAATGGAAACGATGCGAATTCCAATCGACAAAGAATACGAATCTGCTCTGATTCCACATGCTGGTTCCGTTTTAAAAATAAATCAAGAAGCGAATGCAGAAGCCATTCAAAATTTTTTCAATGTGACAAAAGCTGTAAATCACCCTTAAAAAACAAGGTATATACACCTTGTTTTTTTCATTTCCAACTTTTCTCCTCATAAAACTTCTCTTAATTAACACTTTTTCTCTTTATTTTTTTGTCCAATCCGTACTATAATTTAGTAGGTAACTATTATAAGAGAGGTAAAAAACATGACACGTGAAACAAAACGCGAATATGCATTGTTTACTGCTTGGGGAGCGTCTTTTATCGCTACACTCGGAAGCTTATATTTTTCCGAAATTATGAAGTTTGAGCCTTGTGTACTTTGTTGGTATCAACGCATTTTTATGTATCCATTTGTTTTATGGCTCGGCATTGCAGTTGTAAAAAAAGACTACCGCATTGCGACATACTCTTTACCAATTGCAAGTATCGGTGCCTGTATTTCACTTTATCATTATGCGATTCAAAAAGTTTCTGCATTCTCAGAAGCAGGAGCAGCTTGTGGCCGCGTACCTTGTACGGGAGAATACATAAACTGGTTTGGATTCGTCACAATCCCGTTTTTAGCACTTATCGGATTTATCACGATTGCAATTTGTAGCCTTATTGTAATCAAAAACAAATAAGGAGATGAAATTATGAAAAAAATGCTTATCTTCGGCGGTATCATTATCGTCTTATTTGCAGCTATTTTCGCTGTAACGAAAATGGAATCTAACAAGGAAAAAAGTTATTATACAAATAAAATTTCTTCCGATGAGATCCGTAAAAATAACGAAGAGAAAAAGGAACAAACAATTTATTTTTATCAAACAGGTTGTGTACATTGTGAAAAAGTTACCCCTGTTGTTGTTCCAATGACGAAAGACATGAACATTGATATGAAAGTTATTGATATTTTAAACGACAACCCAACTTGGGATGAGTACAAAATTGAAGGAACGCCAACAATTATTCATTTTAAAGATGGTAAAGAAGTAAGTCGTATTCACGGCGAACAGTCAAAAGAAGATTTTGAAAAATGGTTTAAAGAAAACAAGAAGTAACGAGAAAAGGAAACTCCTTCTATACATGAAAGCGTCGGGAAACTCTCACACTAATGTATAAGGAGGGGATTTTCATGCCAGAAGTACGATGTTCTGTTTCCAATTGTTCATTTTGGGGACAAGGGAACTTTTGTCAGGCAACTTCAATCTTTGTTCAGCCTGATGATCAAAACACAAATCAATCAGATACTGACTCTTATACAAATTCTGCCTTAACAGGTGAAACACTTGAAAGTTCTGCCACAACAAGCGTTGAAACATGCTGTCAAACGTTTCAACCGAAATATTAATACTTACCCCTATCTCCTTTTGAGATGGGGGTTTTCTCTCTGCCTCAATATGTATTAACGACATAGAAGCATACCATCAAAGATATGCTTCTACATCATAACAAACCCATATTTCCATGCATCATGCATTATTGTTATATACACAATCAATATAAAAACTGTTCCAAACAACGTTATCCTACGATACATCCCATCTTCTCCATCTCTCGCTTCTACGAAGGACCAAATAAAGCCAACAAAAAGTAATAAATCAATATAGGGAATGTACAGACTAAACATAAATGAGATATACAAATAAATAATAAATAAGCAATTCGTTAACAAAAAAACTTTAAATGCAAATTGACTATTCCCTTTTCTCATAATACGCCGCCCCCCAATCTGTACTGTATTATATTCACAAGAACATAATAGTTGCGATTGGGCAGGCTAATTTATCCTGCTATTTGCGGGCAGTCATACTCCCACCTCAAAATTCACAAAAGCAAGGTCCAGCTCTAGCGGCTAAAGAAGATAGGTGGGAAATAAACCGCCCGTAAAAGCCCGATTGGTGAACGCTAATAATCAATAAATAAGCTATCACATTTACAATAATTTTTACTGCACATTATATTTACGTTTATAAATATTACTTAAAACAGAATAAGGAACTTGTTCATAACGAACTTTCTCACCTGTTTCATCCATAATATACAAATTATTTCCTATATAATAGTTACCATTTCTCCCTCGAGAATAGACGGCATACCGTTCATTCGGTAATACTGTTTTTACTTTCGTAAATTGACCATTAGGCTCCTGCCAAAATATCTCCATACGATCCACAAGTGTTAACGTTCCAATTTGTTCTTCCTCTATTGTACGACCATTCCAGCTTGTAACACGATATCCAAGCTGATGTGCTGCATATTCAGGAGACGTATAAAACTGTGAAATAATCACTTTTGTTTGTAAAGATACCCGTTCATATAACCATTGTATATCGCGATCATGCATACGAATACAACCATTAGATTCCCTTCTCCCAATGGTTCCTTCTCGATTTGTACCATGAATTGCATATTCTTTTTCATTTAAACCGAGCCACCTTGTTCCAAGCGGATTATTCGGTGCACCGCCCGGAATTTTCTTACGATGGTATTCTTTATTTTTATATTTATTAATAATACAAAATGTCCCTTCAGGTGTCGGCGTTTGACGCTTTCCAGTTGTAACTGGAAAGGTCTTTATATAATTTCCATTTTCAAAAAAAGATAATTGATTTGTCGTAAGGTTAATAAGTATTAAATGGTCGCTACTGGCAAAAGCGCTCATTGGTAGACAGAAAAAGAGTATTACAACGAAACATACTTTTTTCATTCATATCCCCCCAAGCATTCCCCTTTAAAGTTGACCATAATATATGATGGCATAATGTTAGCTTTTACTATGCTTTCTATTCTTATGAATGAAAGTACAAATCTCCTTTCTTCTTCTTTTTATCCATTTACAATTACACCACCATTTACATGAATCATCTGTCCTGATACATATGTTGAATCCCCTGAAGCTAAATATACATATGCAGGTGCTAATTCATATGGTTGTCCAGGTCTCTTCATCGGAACATTACTTCCAAATTCAGATACCTTCTTCTTATCAAAACTTGCCGGAATAAGTGGTGTCCAAATCGGTCCTGGTGCAACACCATTTACACGAATCCCTTTTTGAACTAACGATTTTGCAAGTGAACGAGTAAAAGCAACGATCGCCCCTTTTGTTGCAGCATAATCAATGAGTTGCTCATTCCCTTCATACGCAACGATAGAAGCCGTATTTATAATTACATCCCCCTCTTTTAAATGCGCGAGTGCAGCTTTTGTAACGTGAAAATAAGAAAAAATATTAATACGAAATGTTTTTTCAAGTTGCTGCGCTGTAATGTATTCCAAGCTTTGCTGTGGATATTGTTGTGCGACATTATTCACAACAATATTTAGCCCTCCTAACGCCGAGGCCGCTTCCTTCACAACTTGTTGGCAATGTTGTTCATCACTTAAATCTCCCGGAAGTAAGATACACTTCACGCCTTGCTTCTCAACAAGACTTTTTGTCTCATTTGCATCTTCATGTTCATCTAAATAAGCAATCGCTATATTCGCTCCTTCTTTTGCGAACGCAATGGATACCGCTCTTCCAATTCCACTATCTCCTCCTGTAATAAGCACATGTTTTCCTTTTAATTTTTCACTCCCTCGATAATGAGGATCTTCATACTTCGGAAGAGGATTCATAATCGATTCAATCCCCGGTTGTTTATTTTGATGTTGTGGTGGTAATGTTAAAAACTTTTTTTGCTCAGACATACACATTCCAGCTCCTTCTTCTTTCTCTTTCTTATGATATACACAATTAAAAAAAGTACTTATACGTAAAAAACCGAATTATCCGTACTTTTTCTTGATTAACATTCGAAATTAAGACATAAAATATGAACTGTTATCATTTTTTTTTGCAAAACTCTTGCAAAACATTTTAAAAACGAATATTATATATAACTGTTGTGATTATTATTCGTAAACAGAAAGGATGTTTATATGTTTAACCTTTCAAAACATAAAACTTCTATTAAAACTGAAATTATGGCAGGTATCATTACCTTCTTAACAATGGCATATATTATTGTCGTAAACCCTATCATCCTTGGTGATGCAGGTGTTCCATTTGAACAAGCATTTACAGCGACAATTATTGCAGCTGTTGTCGGAACATTATTTATGGCAATCTTTACAAACTTACCAATTGCAATCGCACCAGGTATGGGACTAAATGCTTATTTCTCTTACTCTGTTGTAAAAGCGCATGAAGGTATGACATTTACAATTGCATTTTCTGCTGTATTCGTGGCAGGTATGATTTTAATTTTGCTATCATTCACATCTTTCCGTACAAAATTAATGGAAGCTATTCCTGATAACTTAAAGCATGCAATTACTGCTGGTATCGGTCTTTTTATTGCTTTTATCGGTTTACGCATGACAGGAATTGTAGTGAAACATGAATCAAACTTAGTTGGACTTGGAGACCTTCATTCTGCTCCAGTACTACTAGCTTTAGCTGGTCTTGGGATCACACTTATTCTTATGTCTTTAAATGTAAACGGAGCACTATTCTTCGGAATGTTATTAACAGGTATTATCGCTTATTTCACAGGACAATTAACATTCTCAAACGGCGTTACATCAATGCCTGGATTACCAGAAGGAATTATTGTTTCTAATCCAATTACAGCTATTTCTGATGTTATTGATTATGGATTATATGGCGTTGTATTCTCGCTCTTCCTTGTTACATTATTCGATACAACAGGTACACTACTTGGCGTTGCCCAACAAGGTGGATTTATGAAAGACGGGAAACTTCCAAAATCAGGACGAGCTCTTTTATCTGATTCTTTCTCAGCAACAATTGGATCGATGTTCGGAACAACACCATCAACAGCGTATATTGAATCATCTGCAGGTGTGGCAGCTGGCGGACGCACTGGTTTAACAACAATTACAGTTGCTGTGTTATTTATATTTGCTGCATTCTTCGGGCCTCTAGTAGGTGCTGTTTCAGGTGTCCCAGCGATTACATCTCCATCCTTAATTATCGTTGGTAGCTTAATGATGGGATCTGTTCGTCATATCGATTGGGATACATTTGACGAAGCATTCCCTGCATTCTTAGTAATCTTAAGCATGCCACTTACATCAAGCATTGCAACAGGTATTGCACTTGGATTCATTTCATATCCACTTATGAAAATGGCAAAAGGACAATTCCGTGCTGTACATCCACTTGTATACGTATTTGGTATTTTGTTCGCTTATCAATTGATTTTCTTACCGCATTAATGAAGAAAAGCATTGGCTCACAACTATGTGAACCAATGCTTTTCTCATATTCCTTATTCATTTGTGAAAAACCCCTTAAAAAGGTTTCACATCCATCAACTCCGCAAAAACGCCTGCAGATCCGCAAACTGTCTCGCTGCATCCTTATATCCTTGATCATATAAATTTTGCAGTTTTTGCTGATCTTTTTCCATCCGATCTACTTGAAGTGGCACTTCTGGACGAATGACAAATAAATTACCCGATAACTCTTCTTTCTCAATATAATGAAGTGTTTCATTATATACCTCATAACGTGACAACATCGTATTAACAAGGTTAGGATATTTCTTATAACCCTTCGCTGCAATCCATCCAAATTTTGATTTTTTCTTAGCATATCCATGATTTCTCGTTAAAATAACAACTGATTTCTTATAGCCATCGTTTTGCGCTTTCCGAACTGGAATTGGGTCCGAAATGCCGCCATCCAATAATTGTTTACCACGATAATTTACAACAGGTGCGATAAATGGCAATGAGCTAGATGCTTGTAATAACGTCAACGCATCTTCATTTGTACCTTCTTTTTCAAAATACATTGGCTTACCTGTTTCACAATCTGTCGTTCCTACTAGAAAACGCTCTGTACTATTAAAATATGTGTCAAAATCAAATGGTACGTGCTTTTCTGGAATTTCACGAAAAATAAAATCCATATCAAATAGCTGTCGTTTCTTCCATAAATTTTTATAGGATAAATATTTCGGATGTGTTGCATAATCAATGTTTACTGTCTTATTTCTGTTTCTCTGTCTTGAAATATATGACGCCGCATGACAAGCTCCTGCTGAAACACCAATAATATATGGAAAATATAAATCCTGTTCCATAAAGTACTCTAGTATTCCACCCGTATATACGCCACGCATACCGCCGCCTTCTAATACTAAACCCGTATTTTCAAGCATTTCCTTCTCTCCTCTTTATATAAAGTGAAACTTTAATCAGTGGGGGTTTTACTGTCCGTTAATGCGGGATAAATCTATTTTGATTTTCCAACATATCAGTCGTGGCTACGAAAACAAAAAGTGACCTCCACTCGTTTCCTCCTTTTGGTTTCACATGGCATGGAGCCAAAAAAGGCACTGACCACTTCTATCCACCGGCGGATCTTCTCTATCACCCTAAAAGAATAGTTTTAGAATTTCCATTTATATATAAATCCAATTCGATTTTCTAACATATACATTGTGGCTATGAAGAACAGAAAGAGACTTTTACTCATTTTCTCCTTCTGTTTTTACATGGCATGGGACCAAAAAAGGCACTGACCGCTTCTATCCACCGGCGGATCTTCTCTATCACCCTAAAAGAATAGTTTTAGAATTTCCATTTATATACCTAGACTCTTTAACTATTCATCTTGTTAAGTATCTCTTTCTATTATATATGAGTCTTTCCAAAAACCATATTCAGAAGACTTCATGCGAGCCAAAATTATTCCTCTACTTTTCTAAATGCGCTCCGACATCCTTTATAAACCTTTGAATCAATGACAATTCCTCTTCTGTATACTGATTTAAAAGTAATAGCCACTTCTCTTCAGCTTGTTGATGAAGTGTCTCATGTGCTATATAAATTTCATTCCCTTTATCTGTTAAACGGAAAAATATTTCTTTTTGATTATCTAGCATTTTCATCTTTTCAACAAATTGTTTCTGAAACAATTTGGTACAAATTTTAGAAATGGCTCCCTTTGTCATTCCCATCTCTTCCGTAATCGCTGTCACATTCATTAAACCTTTTGCTCCTATGCATTGAATTACGTGTAGTTCTGATAGAGACATCCCGCTTACATCTGTATCACGAAGAAACCGCTCATTCTTTTCCTTCATATGCTCTTCTTTTTTATGAACAAGTGTACGAATATCCGAAAGTATTTCTATTTGTCTTAATGTACGATCCAAATCCGATCCCCTCCATAATACTTTATAAGTTTCTGCGGAAACAATTTAACTATATACCATTTTAAAATCATTTTTTTATCTTTACAAGTAAGAAAATAATGTTACAATTTATTTAGTTTCCAAAGAAACAAAATAAGGAGGGTTTATTATGAAATCTACATTATCTTCATCAAGATTAAACTCCATTTTATATATTGTTTGTATTAGTGCTTTATTAGGTTCTTTTACCCAAAATATTTACACGCCTGTTTTACCAATGATTCAAGATTCCTTTCACACCTCTCTTTATCTTGTAAATTTAACCGTCTCACTTTTCACCTTTGTCCTTGCCATCATGCAGCTTATTTACGGGCCATTCATTGATGCAAAGGGACGAAAATATATTTTAATTCCTAGTCTATTTATTAGTACAATCGGTTCCATTGGCTGCGCTTTTACAACAAATATTTATATATTTCTTATTTTCAGAGCCGTTCAAGCAGTAGGCATAGCAGCCATTCCTGTTGTAGCTGCTACTATTATCGGTGACTTATTTGACGGAAAAGAGCGCGGAAAAGCAATGAGCCTTTATCAAATGTTACTTGCTCTTGCGCCTGCAGTAGCTCCTCTCATGGGCGGCTACCTCGGCAGTATAAACGGTCACGTATCTATTTTTCTTTTTTTATCCACAATCAGTGTAATCTTATTACTTATCAATATTATATTGCTTCCCGAAACGAAACCATCTATACCTAAAAAGTCCAAAGCAACAAATAATTATTGGCGCATCTTACAAAACAGGATTGGTTTTTCTATTGCTCTCATTGGTTTTATGCAGTTTTGTATTTACTTTTGTTTTCTCGTTTTTTTACCCGCCTTATTAACAAATCTATTCCATCTAAACGCAGATGAAATCGGAATGGTGTTTGTACCAATGTCCCTATTCATTATGCTAGGAAGCTATTGCTACAAGTTTTTACAAAGATTCCTTCCTACAAAACAATCTTTACTGATTACTAGCTTTTTCAATATCATATGCGTCATTCTATTCTCTTTCACATACGATCTAAGTATTCCTCTGGTTCTTCTTGTCACATCCCTATACGGTTTTAGCATGGGGTTATCCATGCCGACACATACCACTTTATTGACAGAAGAATTTGTAGAAGAAAGAGCAACTGCCATTGGAATTTATAACTTTATTCGTTATATTGGCATGGGTACAGGGCCAATTGTAGGTGGTTTTCTACTATTTAATCAAAATTACTTTTGGATCTTCTTTACAGGGGCAATTTTTTTTCTAATCGTGGTCTTATATGCGATGAAAAAACTAGCTCATCATCCTACAAGAAACGCAGAAATTCAAAAGGCTAAATAACAGGCAAAAAAGAGCGTGTCCGAGAACAGCTCACAAACTCCTATTTTAAAGTACATAAGAAGAATCCATTTAAAAAAAGATTGATCAAAATGGATTCTTCTTATGCAAGTTTAAGTTTTTTTATAAAAAGTTTAATCGTTTTAAGATACATTTTGTTGAACACTAACACCTATTAGTTGATTAGTAATAGCGGGTTTCTTCAGTAGACATGGCAATTGCTTTTGTTTCATGGACTGTACCATATGGATGCTCTGGCGGCGCATAGATAGAATAAACTTTAAGTGGTATATTCCCCATATTGGTTACATTGTGCCATTTTCCAGCAGGGATCATAATCGCATAATCGTCATAGACCATTTCCTGAAAATCTAATTTATCTTTGCTATCACCCATTTGAACAAGTCCCTGACCTTCTTCAATACGTATGAATTGATCAGTTGTCGGGTGGACCTCTAGACCGATATCATCTCCAACATTAATACTCATCAAAGTCACTTGTAAATTCTTCCCCGTCCATAAAGCCGTGCGATACGTGTTATTTTGCTTAGTAGCTTGGTTAATATTCACTACAAATGGTTTTGGCCCATAATCTGTTAATCTGATGCTTCCGTAATACGGATTCCAGTTGTTATTGTACCTATCGCAATAATAATGATTCCAATTATACATCCAATTGTTATAATTCCAGTTGCTATGCATTGGATTTCCCCATTGATAGTGATGCCATGATTTACGGTACATATTCATGCTCCTCTCATGATTTCATTTACCTTTTATCCCGCATTAACGGGCAGTAAGACCCCCACCTTAATATTCAGAGAGAAACGAAGAAGATAGGTGGGGGATAACTGCCCGTAAAAGCCCGATTGGTTCAACTAACCATCAGTGGGGATGAAGCCCCCCACTGATGGAAGTTTCACTTTATCCTATTCAGTTACCTATTTATAGGGATACAAAATGGGGATACATAGACCTTTATTTCAAAAAATAATTTATACTCTCTGATCCGCCACAATATGAATATCAATATATTGCGTCTCTCTCATAATTTCATTTACAATGGAACCTTTTCGAATTTCTTCCCACCTTGTTCTTGCCGATTGCCCGAGTAAAATTTGAGTGACCTGCAATCTCTTCGCTACTTCAATAATGACATCTGCAGGTTTTCTTCCTTTCGTTTCTTCTAGCAAGAACGTCGCATAAAATTGATTCGTCAACGACTTCCATTCATCAATTGTTTGTCTTTTGCTTACCGATAATGATTCTATCTTTTCTCTTTCAACGTTTAATACATATAATTCAGCGTTTAACCGATCTGCCATACGCCAACCACGCCTTATTAACTTCTCTGCCGTTGAACTATATTGCACACAAACGAGAATTTTTTCTTTTACACCAATGGGCTCTGTTACTGATTGGCTAATTTTATCATCCATATCATCTGCAACTTCGCGAAGTGACAGCTCGCGTAAAGCCCCTAAATTATTAACTGTAAAAAAGTTTCGTAAGCTTTGTTGAATTTTTTCTTCCTTATATATCTTTCCATCTATTAATCGTTTCCGCAGCACTTCTGGAGTTACATCAACAAGTTGAATTTCATCTGCTTTTTGTAAAATAAAATCTGGAATACGCTCTCGCACTTTTACATTCGTAATTTGTTCTACAATGTCATGAACGCTTTCTAAATGTTGAATATTAAACGCTGATAACACTGATATTCCAGCATCTAACAATTCCTCTACATCCATATAACGCTTTTTACGTTTTGATCCCGGTATATTGCTATGTGCCAATTCATCCACAACCACCACTTGAGGCGCTCGTTTTATAATTGCCTCTACATCAAGCTCATAAAATACTTTTCCTTTATACTTTATTTCTTTCAAAGGGACTTTTTCTAAATCAGCAATTGCTTCCTCTGTCTCTTTTCTTCCGTGTGTTTCAATTAAACCTATTACAATATCAGTACCTTCTTTTTTCATTTCCCGTGCATCAAATAACATTTTATAACTTTTTCCCACACCCGGTGCCGCTCCCACGTATAACTTCAGTTTTCCTTGATTCATTCTCCTTATTTCCTCTAAATATTCCTCTGGTGATCTTCTTTGAAATGTCGGTTCATCATTTTCAGCGTACATATTCTTATCACATCCTTACAAAACGAACTACCTCAATCGATATAGATTGAGGTAGTTTATCTATTATTTTGTTAGCTTTTGCACTTCTATGTTTAGCTTTAATACATTGACACGCTCTTCCCCATATAAACCAAGTGCACGACCTTCTGTATGGGAAGCAATCATATCTTTCAATTTATCTTTTGAAATTTTTGTTTCCTTCGCAACACGATCCACCTGTGCATATGCTGATTTAGGACTAATATGTGGATCAAGTCCTGAAGCTGAATTTGTCACTAAATCCATTGGCACCTCTGTTACCGGTACAGAAGGGTTATCTTCCTTCCATTTTTCAATACTTTTTTCTGTACGTTGTAGTAATTCCGGATTAGAAGGAGCATAGTTATTAGATCCAGAACCTTCTGCTTTATACTCAATACTGGATACACGCCCTTGAAAATATTTTGCAGATTTAAATTCTTGACCGATTAATTTAGAACCAATTACTTCACCTTTATCATATATTAAACTTCCTTCTGCATTATCCTTCATCGTTACTTGTGCAACCCCAGTTACCGCAGCTGGATAAATCAATCCACATAACACAACAAGCACACCAGTTAAACGAACGACGGGTCCTAAGAAACTTTGTTTTTCTGTCATGAGTATGTCCCCTTCTCTATTAAATGAATAGTCCAACGACCAAATCAATGAGTTTAATACCGATAAATGGTACAAGTACACCACCAAAACCGTAAATAAATAAGTTACGAGAAAGCAATGCATTGGAACTCATCGGTTTATAAGAAATTCCTTTCATTGCTAGTGGAATCAACATCGGAATGATGATTGCGTTAAAAATGAGCGCTGAAAGAATTGCTGAAAATGGCGAATGTAACCCCATAATGTTTAATGCTTCCATTTGCGGAATTGCCACTGTAAACATTGCAGGTATAATCGCAAAATACTTCGCAATATCATTTGCGATACTAAATGTCGTTAATGCACCACGCGTCATCAATAACTGTTTCCCAATTGCTACCACTTCAATAATTTTCGTTGGATTGGAATCTAAATCAATCATATTCGCTGCTTCTTTCGCCGCCGCTGTACCACTATTCATCGCAAGACCAACATCAGCCTGTGCAAGTGCCGGTGCATCGTTCGTACCATCACCCGTCATCGCAACTAATTTTCCTTTTTCTTGCTCTGCTTTAATAACAGCTATTTTATCTTCTGGCTTACATTCTGCTACAAATTCATCTACACCCGCTTCTTTCGCAATCGTTGCCGCCGTTAATGGGTTATCACCAGTACACATTACAGTTTTAATCCCCATTTGACGAAGTTGCTCAAATCGCTCACGCATACCCGGCTTTACAGTATCCTTTAAATAGATTAAACCGAAAATACGATCTCCCGCTGCAACCGCAAGTGGTGTGCCACCTTCTTTTGCAATCAAATCTGCCTTTTGATGTAAATCTTTCGGAATCGTCCCACCTTGGGATTGTACCCAATCAACGACCGCTCCAACTGCTCCTTTTCTTACCTTCACTCCATCGTTTAAATCAACACCACTCATTCTTGTTTCTGCTTTGAATGGAACAAATTCTCCTGTTTCTGCTTCTAACGCATTGTAAGAAAGACCTTTTGAGTTTACGTACTCAATAACGGAGCGCCCTTCTGGTGTTTCATCTAATACAGAGCTAAGCGCTGCCCATTTTGCTAATTTTTCAATTGTTTCATTTCCGGCAGGTAACAACGTATGTGCCATACGATTACCGAATGTAATGGTACCTGTTTTATCTAAGATAATCGTATTGATATCACCTGCTGCTTCAACTGCTTTCCCACTCATTGCAAGTACATTAAACTTTGTGACACGATCCATCCCGGCTATCCCAATCGCAGATAATAACCCACCAATTGTTGTTGGAATTAAACAAACAAGTAAGGCAACGAGAATCGATGTATCAATTTGAAAACCTAAATAATTCGTAAATAACGGCAGTGTGACAACTACAATTAAAAAGATTAATGTTAGGCTCGTTAGTACTGTATTTAACGCAATTTCATTTGGCGTTTTTTGACGTGTTGCTCCTTCGACTAACGAAATCATTTTATCTAAAAACGACTCACCTGGATTACTTGTAATCTGTATCGTAATTTCATCACTCACAACCATCGTTCCGCCTGTCACAGAACAAAAATCTCCGCCTGCTTCTTTCATTACTGGGGCTGATTCCCCTGTAATAGCGGATTCATCTACAGATGCTAAACCGCGTATAACTTCTCCATCACCTGGGATCATCTCGCCTTGTTTCACAAGAACGATGTCACCCTTTTTCAAACTAGATGCTGAAACTCTCGTAACCTCTCCATTTTCTTTTACAATATTAGCAAAGACATCTTTTTTCGACTGTTTTAACGAATCAGCTTGTGCCTTTCCTCGTCCTTCTGCCAACGCTTCTGCAAAATTTGCAAAGAGAACTGTAAATAAAAGAACGAGTGTAACTGTTATATTGAACCATAACGGAACGTTTGTTGATAAGCTCGGCACAATTGATAAAATCAATGTAATGAAAAAGCCAATTTCTACAACAAACATAATTGGATTTTTAACCATTTGCTTCGGATTTAACTTTACAACGGATTGTTTTAAAGCATTTGATACAATATCACGATCCATTGTTTTCGCACTTCTTACTTCACCATCTTCTCGTTTTGGAGATGGCACAGCTTGTATATGCTTCTCTTTCGCCATAGCTGGTCTCATGTTTATTCCCCTCGCTTCTTTCTTATAGAGTTAGAAACTCTGCAATTGGTCCTAATACTAATACCGGGAAGAATGTTAATGCACCAACAATAAAGATCGTGCCAACGAAAATCCCACCAAATAAACCGTTATCTGTTCTGAATGTTCCGACTGTTTTCGGTACTAATGTTTTCTCTTTCAATGAAGCTGCCACTGCAAGCATTGTGACTAAGCCGAAGAAACGAGCTAAATACATCACAAGTCCGGTTGAAATATTCCAAAACGGTGTATTATCTGCTAATCCTTCAAAACCAGAACCATTATTTGCTGCCGATGAAGTAAATTCATAGATTACTTGTGTAATACCATGGAATCCTGAATTTGTAATTGCATCTGTTCCTAAATTTGTAGAAAAAGCAATCGCTGATGCTCCCAAAATTAATAATGGTTGGAATAATAATGTTACTGCGATTAACTTCATTTCTTTTCCTTCTAGCTTTTTACCAAGAAACTCTGGTGTACGTCCGACCATTAAACCTGAAATAAAGACCGCAATCATCGCATACATGATAACGTTTATAAATCCTGCTCCAACACCGCCAAACACTGTATTTAGTAGCATATTCACAAGTGGTAACATCCCGCCAATCGGTGTAAATGTATCATGCATCGCGTTAACCCCACCTGTTTCAGAAGCAGTTGTTACTGTCGCGAATAAAGATGTCATTACTGTTCCTAAGCGAACTTCTTTTCCTTCCATATTCCCCTCTGTACGATCCATTCCTAAATGATTTAATACTGGATTTCCTTGTAATTCAGCCGTTACAACTGTACCAAATCCAATAATAAACATCATAAGCATTGATACAAATAAAATTCTTCCTTGTTTCTTACTACCTATCATTCTTCCATATGTGAATGGAAGCGATGTTGTAATCAACATCATAAGCATCATTTGTAGTACATTTGTAATTGCAGTTGGATTCTCAAAAGGATGTGCCGAGTTAACTCCAAAGAACCCACCACCGTTATTTCCTAGCATTTTAATAGATTCTAAAGATGCTAACGGACCGCGCGGAATCATCTGTTTTGTACCTTCAAGTGTATGCGCTACTGCAGTGCCACTAAATGTTTGTGGCATTCCTTGTGCTACGAATATAAGTGCCATAACAAATGCGATTGGCATTAATACACGTATAATTGCTCGAACAAAATCAACGAAGAAATTTCCTAGTTCCTTACCTGCTAGACCACGAATAAATGCAATTGCTAAAGCTAACGTTGTCGCTGGTGCAGTAAACATCATAAACGTAATCCCGATCATTTGTGATAAATAAGATAAACCACTTTCACCACTATAATGCTGTAAATTTGTATTTGTCATAAAGCTAATTGCTGTATTAAACGCAAGTGTAGGTTCCATACCCTCTATTTTGCTTGGGTTTAATGGGAGAATACCTTGTAATCTGAAAACAAGATAAACAAATAGAATCATACATCCATTTGTTAACAGCATCGCTAATGCGTACTGTATCCAAGATTGATTATTTTGTTTTATACCACCCATTTTAAAAATAAGTCTCTCGATTGGCCCAAACACTTTATCTAACTTTTTACTACCTTGAAACGCTTTTTCTAAATAAGCCCCCATCGGTTTCGCTAGTAGTACAAACAATAATATCGTTACGATAGCTGCCACCCATACCATCATCGCTTTTTCCTCCTACTTAAAACTTCTCCGGATTTAATAACGCATAAACTAAATACACAGTAATCGCTGCTACAATAACTGATAAGGCAATCATCATGATTGCTTCCCTTCTTTCACAACTTTATCTGACCAACTTGTAAGCCCCATCATAGATGCCACTAATACAACAAAGATTCCGATCATCACTCCATCTAACATCCCAATCCCTCATTTCTAAAATGTCAAATTTTACCATTTATCCATCAAAAAAAGAACACTGGGGCTCTACTCAGTGTTCAAAAATGAACAACACAAAAGTAAACCTCCTCTCTAAACGCTTACGAGGTTAGCTGTCGGATTCGGGCCTAAAGAGTAGCCCTACTTTCATAATGAAAGATTCACCCCAAGTGACAATGCACAAAATTGGTTCCCCCGCTCCAAATAATTGGACTCAGCGATATCAGGTTGTTTTTGGAAATTTTTATAAACAATTTATGAATGTAAATATACTCCTCTATATTTGACTTGTAAAGAGTAGAATTACCTAAAATTAGAAAAAATCCAACCATTTAAACGCTTACATTGATTAAGTTTAATATTTTATCATCTGTTTCCTTGTCTTTTCTCTTATTTTCATCAAAATCGACTTTTAATAGGAAACATAAAAAGAGAATGAATTTGGGTACCGTTATAGTAATACCCTAAATTCATTCTCTTTTTGTTTTATAAAAATGTACGCAAACTTCGCCCACGAATATAGACTCGTGTTAATTCCACATGCAACATTTCATACGCAATAATATCCGTTTCTAAATACAAATTCTCTTCTGATAGCAATATCATATATGGTTTTGGAAAAATAGGATCTAGTGCAACCAATTCTTGAATTCGCTCTACTGATACCGCCCAACGATTCGCTATATCCTCACGTAATAACACTTTCATCATCACTTCCCCGCCCTATTCAAAAAATAAAAAAGAAATATTATCACAATTTGTAAACACTACAAATTTAGCTCCAATTGTTTGATAGAGCCTGACTGGATATCTTTTATTTCTTGTGACAACTGTAATAGGCGCCTGAAAAGAAAAACGAATACGTTCGGTAAAAAAGCTAACGATCGGAAGCTCATCTCCTAGTAAGATTACTTTTTTTATTCCACTGCAAACACTTGTTATATTTAGTCCTGTATTGCAGCAATACGTTGATTCAAAGCCACACGCTCGCACTTCATCTGCTATTTGTTCATTTGCTGTAAAAATGATTAAATCCCTTTGAAAAGATATTAACTTTCTTAAACTATTTACTTTATTTTCTTCTCCTACACAAATGAGCGTTACTTCTTTTCCCTCATCCATGTACATCATCCTCCTTAGTATAAAAAGAATTCAAATATAGATTGATATTCTCCTATACTAATCAGACCGATGAAGCGATGTATCCATTCATGCACCATCCTCTCCCAATACGCTTACGAAGTTAGCTGTCGGATTCGGACTTTGAGAGTAGCCCTACTTTCATCATGAAAGATTCACCCCTAGTGACCATGCACAATTTGGTTCCTCCGCTCCATATGCTGGACTCAGCGTTACAAAAAATGTAATTCTGGCTGATATGTTACTCCTAAATTTGGAAAAAGTAAATAATAAAAAAAGCTGGTTATTATAACCATTGAACAGAAGAAATAGGATTTTTAGCCATAGCGTAGTAGAAAAAATAGTAAATGAAATTTTATCGGTGCAAATCAAAATCTATCAGCGATTTTTTCAATATATCGGCGATCCGACAAAGGTTATCGACCATACAACAAATAACGACAAAAAACAGGAGCCTGCTAGCTCCTGCTTCCCCACTGATTAAAGTTTCATTTTATAAGCAAAATGATTCGTTGGTCCATGACCACTTCCGATATGTAACGGCTCTTCAATTGCTATACTAATAAACTGTTTCGCTTCTCGTACTGCTTCTGCCATTTCATATCCTTTTGCAAGCCCTGCTGTTACCGCAGATGCAAATGTACAACCGCTACCATGTGTTTGTTTAGAATCAATTCGCTCGCTTCTAAATTCGATAAACTGCCCACCATCAAATAAGAAGTCAATGACTTCCTTTCCTTGATAATCCGCATGTCCACCTTTCATAAGAACATATTTTGCTCCTAATTCATGCAACATTTTTGTAGCTTTCTTACTGTCTTCAATACTATGAATTTCCATCCCAGTTAATACTTCGGCCTCCGGTACATTTGGAGTCACAACTGTTGCAAGTGGCAATAAATACTCTTTTAATGCTTGTACCGCTTCTTGCTGTAATAACGATGCACCACCTTTTGCAATCATAACAGGATCTAGCACAATATTATTCCAGCCAAACTTTTTAATATTCTCTGCAACGACCTGAATAATTTCACTATTAAATAACATTCCAAGCTTCACAGCATCCGGCGTTAAATCTACACCAATTGAATGTAATTGTTCCTGGATGCCTTCGAGTGCAACAGGGTATACACCTTGAACGCCGAGTGTATTTTGGGCTGTAATCGCAGTAATAGCTGTCATTCCGTATACACCTAGCTCTTGAAATGTTTTTAAATCTGCTTGGATACCTGCACCGCCGCCGCTATCAGATCCAGCAATTGTTAAAGCTTTATTCACTTTCATTTCACTCATCCTTTTCATCCAAAATAACGATGATAAACCGTTTTTGCTTCTACTATATCTTTCGTGCCATGTACAAGAACCCGGCCGTCTTGAAACGCAACAAGTCTCTTACCTTCAACCGAAAATGATAATAAATATGGATTCACCATGAAATCAGCTACACGATCTTTCAATATTTCTTTATATCTACCAAAATCAAGTTTCTCTTTATACGGTGGACGAATTTGAACTGTATTTCTCCCGCACAAAACTGCCGTTTTCGATGTATTCTCTTTATTTAAATAAGGATAGATAGCTTCTGCACCACACGATGTACAATTATGTTTTTTTAGCTTTTGTACATTCATACATGAATATTCATTTTTCCATACATCAAAAGACACGAGCCCATCCCGAAGTGATTCGTAATCCTCAACTAAAAGCTTAAGCGTTTCTGTTACTTGATGAGAAACAACAATAGATACAGCAGGTGAAATGATCCCTGCTGTATCACATGTCGCTCCGCCAAGTGGAATGGATTGTAATAAACAAGAGAGACACGGGGTCTTTCCTGGTAAAATCGTATAAGAAAGGCCGTAGCTTCCTACGCATGCTCCGTAAACCCACGGAATTGAATACTTTTGCGATATATCATTTACAATAAATCGTGTTTCAAAATTGTCAGTCGCATCAATGATTACATCGACATTTGTAACAAGCTCTCCCAACTCTTCTGCTGTTACATCTTGAACAAAAGCCTCTACAATTACATTGCTATTAATGGCCTGCAAACGCCTTTGCGCTGCTACGGCTTTCGGAAGATTATTTTTCACATCCTCCTCACAATATAACTGCTGACGCTGTAAATTACTCCAATCAATATAATCACGATCGACAATTGTTACACGGCCAACGCCAGCTCTCACAAGCATCTCTGCGTTCGCACTACCAAGCGCTCCTGCACCGATAATTAGTACATGCTTTTCTCCGATCTTTTGCTGTCCTGTTTCTCCAATTGGAGAAAATAATTCTTGGCGAGAATATCGATTATTCAACTACACTCATTCCTTCTAAAGGACTACTTGCCGTTGCACAACGTTTACGTGCAATACGCCCTGCTTCAAATCCTAAACGTCCTGCATGAATACCTAGTTTCATTGCTTCCGCCATTTTAATAGGATCTTTCGCACCAGATACAGCTGTATTTAATAGCACACCGTCTGCTCCTAGTTCCATTGCAAACGCAGCATCTGCTGGGCTACCAACACCTGCATCCACGATTACTGGTACAGTTGCTTGTTCAATAATAAAACTTAAGTTTAATGGGTTCACAATACCAAGTCCTGAACCAATTGGTGATGCACCAGGCATAATCGCATGAACACCAAGTTCTTGTAGCTTACGAGCTAATACAACATCATCTGATGTGTAAGGAAGAACGATAAACCCTTCTTCTAAAAGCATTTCAGACGCTTTTAAAGTCTCTACTGGATCTGGTAATAACGTTCTGTCATCCCCAATAACCTCTACTTTTACCATGTCACAAAGCCCTGAAGCTTTTGCTAATTTTGCAATACGAACTGCTTCTTCAGCATTTTTCGCTCCCGCTGTATTTGGAAGTAATGTATATTTTTTCACATCAATTTTTTCTAATAAATTGGGTTGCTGTGCATCAAATATATCCATACGGCGTACTGCAAATGTTAAAATTTCTGCTTCTGATACTTCAATTGCTTTTCTTTGTACATCATAATCTGAAAATTTCCCTGTTCCTAATAAAAGTCTAGAATTGAATGTAAATGGTCCAATGTTTAACATAATCAACCGCCTCCTACGAAAGTTACAATCTCAATTTGGTCTCCATCAAAAACAGATGTATCCTGATGGTCTTCTTTTGTTAAAATATCTGCATTGCGTTCTACTACAACAATCTTTGTATCTAATTCTAAATGCGTAAGCAATTCTGCTACTGTCTTAACACTTCCCGGCACCTCTACTTGCTTACCATTAATTTTTAAGTCCAAACTTCCATCCCCTTTCTATAAATCCATTTTGTTTTTTCAAGCATATAAGTCATGGCTATAAAGAACAAAAGGTGGTTTGCTCTCGTTTTCTCTCTTTGTTTTCATTTGGCATGGGGCAGGAAAAGGACCTGACCGCTTCTATGCATGGCTGGATACTCTCTCCTACCTAAAAAAGGTAGTTTTTTATTTACATTTAGCTAAAATGACTTTGAAAGCAACGAATCTAATAAATCATTCCCTTGCTTTCCTTCTATTACATCTGCCATATATTGACCAGAAACAGGACTTAATAAAATTCCATTGCGGTAATGCCCCGTACAAGCATACAGCCCTTTTATTTCCTCATGTGCTCCCATATAAGGGACTTCATGATTAGATTGCGGGCGTAACCCCGCCCACGCACTTTCCCATTCCGCTTCTTTCAAAGCTGGCAAGATTGTGTAAGCACGCTCTAGTATTGAAGTGATACTTTCTGGTTGTACAGATTTGTTAAATGTATGAGGGTGCATTGTTGCTCCAATCACATAGCGTCCCCCGCGTTTTGGTGCGATATAAAATCGTTCTTGAAAAATAGGAGACTTCAATAATGGCTTATGACTCTTCACAGCGACTACTTCTCCTTTTACAGGATATGTACCCCAGTCTTTATCAAAATAATGAAGGAGTTTTGTACTCCAAGAACCGCCTGCAATGACTACCTTTTCACAAGAAATACATCCTTCGCTTGTAACAATTCCAGTCACTTGATTATGTTCAATCTGAATATCAAACACTTCTGTTTGTTCATATATATCGGCACCAGAAATAGCTGCTGACTGTGCAAATGCTTTTGTAAGTTCCGGGGCAATAACATGACCATCCTTTGGATAATATACAGCACCTATAATAGATGAAGAAAGAAATGGTTCTTTCTCGTGAAGCTCATCTCTATTCATAAAATATGATTCTTCACCTGTTTCTTGCTGCCAATTCATAATATCTAGTATTCTTCTCTTCTCATCTTCAGTTTGAGCAATACGATAGATACCTTTCTCTTCATACCCAATGTCAATACCCGTTTTTTCACGTAACGTTTCTGCAAGTTGTGGAAATATTTCACGGCTTTTCCTAGCAAGTTCAAATAGTGGGTCATACGCATCCCACTCCGCCTGTACACCAAGTAAACCTGCCGCTGCCTTTGAAGCTTCAGATGCAATCCTTTGCTTCTCAACAATTGCAACTTGGCAACCTCGTTCTGCTAGAAAATGTGCAACTGAACTACCAATTACACCACCGCCAATAATGGCTACATCATACTTCTTACTCATGATTTTCCGCCCACTTTCTTATTGTTTCCTTATACAATCTTGCTTTCTCATATGGATTACGATCACTTACAATTCCAGACATAACAGCAATACCACTCACACCCGATTTAAGAACCTCTGCTGTATTTTGAGGCGTTATCCCACCAATAGCCGTAATTGGTATCGTTAACCGCCTTGCTATATCTGAAATTTCTTCTAGTCCTCTTGCCGGGACCCCCTTTTTGCAATCCGTCGAAAATACATGGCCATAAACAAGTGAATCTGCGCCGTTTTTGAAAGCTATTATCGCTTCTTCTAAAGAATGCACAGAATATCCAACATGCAAATACGAAAACTTTTCTTTCACAGACTTAATATCGGCACTTCGATATCCTAATTGTACGCGAGGGATATGTAATAGAATCGCAACATCAATCCGATCATTCATCACGAGCTTAGATGCTGGAAAGCCTCTTTTTAAGAGACTCTCCACACCTTCATACAACTCTTTCGTACTTTTCTCACGCTCACGAATATGCAAATAATCAATCTCACTCTCAATTTGCATCGCTACATTCGCCAACTCTTCGAATGTCATCTGACCATTTGAGATAACATGGAGCTCATCTTTCATATTCCTTCGCCTACTTTAAAATGTTTTCGAATAACTCATTAGCAGGAACACTTTCTTTTGTCATTCCTTTGTCTTTCAACCATTTATTTTGTTTTTCCCATGACTCTTTTGAATCTGATAAAAATGGCTCATCTTTCGTTTCCATTTTCTCTAATAAAATTTTCATACTTTCTTTTTCAACTTCTGGAACAAGTGGGAAGTTTTCTTTTTCTTGATGATCTAATAAAATATTAAGTGCCTCATCTGGATTTTTCTTCATAAAGTCAAATCCTTTTTTCGCACCACGTAAAAATGCTTGCAATGATTCTTTATCTTTTTTCAATGTTTTGTCACCTGTAACAAAAACAAGTTCATGATAATTTGGTACACCGTAGTCAGCTGGATTAAAGTACGCTGGCTCATGCCCTTCATGACGCATAACTGGAACTTCATGGTTAATGTACGCCCCCGTTACAGCATCTACCTTTTTCGTAATTAACGCTGGAACTAAATCAAATCCAACATCTACTACTTTTACAGTTTCAGGATTACCACCATCTTCTTTAACCATTGTTTTTAAATATGCCTCACTTAAAGGTGTTCCAGAATAACCAACTGTTTTCCCTTCTAAATCTTTCGGAGACTGAATGCCTGCTGATTTTAGTGATACAACATGGTTTAATGGAGAGCGAACGACAGCTCCAATTGATTTTACTGGAATTTGTTCATTTGCTCTCGCGATAACAACATCTGGTTGATAATATAGGCCAACTGTTACTTTCCCTGCTGCTGCTAACGTTAATGGATCCGTCGGGTTAGATGGAAATTTAATATTTACCTTTATACCTTCTTCTTTAAAGTATCCTTTTTCAATTGCCGCATAGATGAAACTATGCACTGCATTTGGATACCAATCGAGCATAACCGTTACTTCTTTCTCAGCCTTTTTCTTCTCTGATGATGAATTGCTAGAACACCCTGCAATCATTGCAACTAATAATGTAAACACAAAGATGCGTTTGAATAATTTCATGAATGTTTCCTCCAACTAATGAATTTCTTTTCTAATATAGAAACAAGTAATACAAAGAAAATAGCGAGTAATGATAACAATACTATCGGTGCAAATACGCCCGCTCCGTCTAGCTGCGTCATCATTCGTTTACTAAAATACCCAAGGCCCGCTTGTGCTCCGAGCCATTCCCCAATCGCTGCACCAATTACACTAAGCGGAACAGCAATTTTTAAAGCAGAGAAAAAGTATGGGAGCGCAGAGGGTAACTTTAACTTGAGAAAAATATCTTTTTTCGTTGCACCGTATGTTACTAAAAGCTCCTCCCATTCCTTTTTCGTGCTACGTAATCCGTCATACGTATTAACCGCAATCGGGAAGAATGTAATTAAAACCGTAACAACTACCTTGCTCCAAATTGAATATCCAAACCATAAAACAAATAGTGGTGCTAAAGCAGTAATCGGAATCGTTTGTGAAGCGACTAATAACGGATAAAAAGCTCTTTCTATCCATTTACTCGCATTCATTGCCATCGCGAGTCCCACACCTAGTACAATAGAAATAACAACACCGATTAAGACAACATATAATGTTGCCGGTAGATGAACTGTAAGTAGTATATCTCGTAGCGCCCATATTTTAGCTAGAATTGCAGTAGGAGATGGCAAAATATACATCTCATCTACAATCCTAGCCCCCACTTCCCAAGCGATGAGCAGTATGCTGCTTAAAATCAATGCAGGCAATAACTCTGTCACACGCTTCATACGAGCACCTGCCTTTGTAGCATGCTAAGCAATTCATCTTTTAAAGCTAATATCTCAGGTTTATGCAAATCTTTCCTTGTGCGATCTGGTCCAAGTGGTACAGTACGTTCCGTCAAAGTTGTTATAGGCTGCTCTGTCACAACTAAAATCCGATTAGAAAGAAAAAGTGCTTCCTCCACATCGTGTGTAATAAATAAAATTGTTTTTTTCCACTGTTTCCATTGTTCAAACAACCATTCTTGCAACGTTGCCTTCGTTAAGGCATCTAATGCGCTAAACGGTTCATCTAACAATAAAATGTCCCCGCCTGTTAACAATGTTCGAATAAAGGATACTCGCTGCCGCATACCACCTGATAAATCTTTCGGATACTTGTTCTCATATCCTAGTAAACCAAATTTCTCTAACAATCCTTTGGCTGTTACATGCGCTTCTTTTTTCTTTATTCCTTGACACTCTAACGGTAATGCCGCATTTTCAATAATCATTCTCCACGGCAAGAGCATATCTTTTTGTGGCATATACCCTACAGGATGACTCGTTGTTTCTGTTAGCTGAATCTTTCCAGCCGTCGGTTCTTCTAATCCTGTAATTAAACGAAACAATGTGCTTTTGCCACAGCCACTCGGCCCAATAACGCTAACAAACTCTCTTTCTTGCACGGAAGCATCTAGACCGTTTATGATTGGCTTTTCATCATAATGAAAGGAAACATTATGAAATTGTAGTATGCTCTTGCTCTTCAAAACCCCACATCTCCTTACGATACGCCATATCCCAGAATAGATACTCAAACCGGCTGGAATATAAGAAAATTTCTTCTAATCTAGCGAGCTCTTGTTCAGATTTCCCTTCAGCTAGTTCATTTAATAAATCCATTAGCCAAGTGCAAAGATTGCCATACTCTTCTGAGCTATACCCTTGAATCCATTCACCAAAAAATTCATGATCTCTTGCTCCAGGAATGTCATTTAAGCGTTTTCCAATTTCCCAATAGCTCCACATACATGGAAGAAGAGCCGCAATTAACTCTGCAAGCGTACCATTTTGAGATACTGACATCATATAATTTGTATATGCTAAATTTTTAGCAGATGGCTTTGCCTCTTCCATCTCTTGTATAGAAATACCAAGACGTTTTGCATACTGTTTATGAATCGTCATTTCTCCATTTAAAATACCATCTATTTGTTCTGCAAATTTGCCCATCACCTGCGGATTCGTTGCTTTTACAACTCCTATTGCATACAGTTTTGCATAGTCTAGCAAATATAAATAATCTTGTATGATGTAATATTGGAATTTATCTTTTTCTAACGTACCATCCCCCATTCCAGTTACAAACGGATGGTTATGACTTTTCTCCCAAACAGGCTGTACAGTTTCAAATAACCTCTCACAAAATTTCATTTATATTTCCCCTTCCTTTATATCTATTTATTAAAATAAAAAACCACTTCTATATAAGAAGTGGTTATGGCAAATAAAAATATTTTTATTCGTTGCTCCACTTCCCTACGCTAGCATAATCTAGATCAGGTCAGTAAGGGTTAAGGACAATTCCTCTCTCAGCACATAAAGCACCCCTAGTGGTTTCTACTATTCAATTATCAAATAAAAAAGCCCCGTTTCTCTGCGCAAAGAAACGGGGACTGAATGTTCATGTCCGAATTGCTTCCCTACGCTAGCATAATCTAGATCAGGTGATGAAAAGGATAAAAGACTCTCGGTCTTACTCTCAGCTGGCAACACCAGCTCTCCTAGCATAATATAAAATTAACATTGTCAGTATAACACTGTCATGAGGCATCAGCAACTGTTTTCACTTCTTCCTGCCCTATACAACATAAAAACAGGAAGCAAAAAGTTCGATTTATCCCGCTATTTACGAGCAGTAACACTCCCATGGGAAATAGATCCTTCCAAAAATCAAGATTGGTTATGGATAAAGATACACACCAATGAAAGTATCACTTTATATGTATCATAATTATTTACTTGTTATTCTTATAATATATTTCGATTCTATTAAAAAATTGTTATTTTTTCACATATCATATTACAGTTATGTGAATAACGCACAAAATATTATACCTTTATACTATAATAAAAGATATATTAATACATCTATGGGAGGGCTAATATTAGATGAAACAGAAAGCTACAGCTTTAACAGCAACTACTGTCGCAGTCACCTCTCTACTTCCATCCATAAATCAAGTAGATACACGTACTGTAGCAGCTCAACAATTACCTACTCAACACATTCAACATATAAAATCTGACTCAGAAATATTATATTCAGATAACGAGATAGGCACAAGTAATAAAACGAACTCCTTAAAAAAACAAAACCGTTCATTGACTCACTCTACTGAACAAAAAAACCATTATATCGTAAATGCCAACGTTTTAAACATTCGTTCTAAACCCACTATCAATTCCTCGATTATTGATAGATTACCCAATGGAGCATTCATCTCTGTACAAGAAACAACAGGGGATTGGTATAAAATCTCATATAATGAACAAGTGGGATATGTAAAAAAAGAATTTGTCTCTCATACATCAGAACCGCTAGTTAAAGGAATTACTACGCAAAAGGAACCTTCCTTTTATGTTGCTACCCCTACATTAAAAGTCCGCAGCGGTGCCGGAACAAACACTGCCGTGATTGGCTCTTTGCAAAATGGAACACAAATAAAAATTGTGGAAACAGTCGGTACTTGGTATAAAATCCGTTTCGGAACAACTTATGGATTTGTAGCAAAACATTATATCATTCAAAAACAACCACAAACGCGACAAACCGCTCCTTCTATTCCTGCTGTTTTTAAATTTCCGACTAAAGGAACACTTAGTTCGACATTTGATGTGCGCTGGGAACAAATGCATTATGGTATAGATTTTACCGCACCAGGTAATGTTCCAATTCATGCAGCTGCTGCAGGGAGAGTTATAAAGTCCTATTACTCTGCTAGCTATGGAAATGTCGTATTTATAGCACACCATATTCAAGGTAAACTATATACAACCGTTTATGCTCATATGAAAGACCGTTCAGTGCAAGTTGGGGATTTAGTTCAAACTGGGGACTTATTAGGATATATGGGGAATACAGGGCATTCATTCGGCCAGCATCTCCATTTTGAATTACATAATGGTGAATGGAATTTTGAAAAGACCAATGCAGTCAATCCACTGCCTTATTTGGTTCGATAATCCGATATGCCACGTAACATTAATATTCCCTTAATAATCGAATATTTAGCTTTTCTCGGTCTAATCTGTTGCTTAGTCATTTACAACACAAACCTTGTTTTTTTAAGCATTGTCATTGCATTTGTTGCGATTGAGTCATTGATGGAAACATTCAAGATCCGACTAAAGAAAAAAATTTCTCATATATATACTGCACTTATTATGATGAGTGGCTTGAAAACCAATATTATTTATAGTGGTTTTCATATGGCTGCTATACTCCCTGTATTTTTCATGGGAGTGCTAATCATTATTTCCCAATATATCTACATTCCTGAACACCGAAAAAAACAGCAAAACGGTAAAAAACAGCAAGAAGCTTAGAACACCTTTCTACATTTATGAAAAAAAGATCTCATTTTTGAAATGAGATCTTTTTTTCATACTACACTATAAAAAACTGCTCTTTATCCGCACGCATATCGTTCATAAATAAAGCTTAAGTTATACTTCCTTTCTAATCCCATTCGTTGTTCATTATCGCACCAATAAAATAAAATATCATGGATCGTTGCATAGCGCTTATTCTTTAGAAATTGTTTAATAAATGATGGCAAACAATCATGTAATTGTATAAAGATATAATTCCGTAAAATTTCTTCCTTATATTCAATTCCTTTGCAAACATACATCAACTCTTCACAATAATATGCATGTTGCGGAACTTGAATCATTTCAAAGAATGGTACATAGGATAATAGTTTTCCAATGAAGTGCTCGTATCGGCTCATGAACTCAAACGACATATGCTCCATCATTTCCTTCATTACATAAAGATAATCGTCTACATGAGTTGTTTTTAACGGATTAAGGCGGTCAGAAATTTGAGCAATTACAGCCCGTTGACATGCAACAACAGAGCGACTTGGTCCATAATATGTTAAAAAGTCTGTACACTTACGATATTTTTTTAATAAGTCATATATGTATAGGTCATAAACGTATGTATTACAGTATATCGCTAAGTTCATCATTTCTTGATCTAATTCTTCTTTAGACAATAGTTTTGCCTGTTTACAAATATAAAAGAATGTCAGTTCCATTACTTCTTTATGTGATAATATGTTCTCACATTTTTCAATACATTCTTCATTAAATTTAATTCTTTCCCATATCATTATATCCGAATCTTCTAGTCTTCCTATACGATATTTTATGATTAAATAGTTCCATGCCACAACTTGTGTTAAAATATCCCACGTCTCATATTCCATAGATGTATGTACAAATCCCTCTAAATTATGGCTCACCATAAATGTATAAGCTTCCTTATACCAACCAATCTCCTGACACAAACGAACAATGCGAACTAAAGTTGGGATTTCATCTTTATGAAACTGTGGCAAATCCTTCACCTTATTCATTCCATATAAAATAAACGGGGCTAAATTTTCTTGTTTATAAAATTCTTTTTCTTTCCAGGCTAAAATTGTTCGCTCTTTTCCTTCGCCTTTTGGATGATCTGGTACAAGTAAAGAAAGTAAATCCGCAAAATTATTTGGTTCCACATAGACATCTGTAACCAAATTCCAATTCGGATTACTCTGCACATCCTTCATATCATTTCTCCTCCGTTTCCATTTATATATGAAATCTTAATCGTTTAAGTTACTAATATTAATATATTCAAAAATCATTATTAATCTTATATCTATCATTATATCATTTTTAAACTTAACAAAAATTAGTAATAGCAATTGTTAATCAAAATTTCAAATGAACTTAATGTCTGTCATTCTTCAGATATACTTCGCTAACTTTTTCCTATGTACATTTGGATACGTTTTATTAACAACGTAATTTTATATCGGTATTAGTAAAACGTATCCACTTTTCCATTTTCTCTAGCATCTAAATGCAGTGTGTTTTCTAGACAAAAAACACTTCATTCCATATGCTCGGAAATTTCACTTAAAGCAAATCCTGCTTGATCATCTGTTTTCTCTGCTGTTGCTAAATCACCTAGCGCTAGCATCCCAACAAGCTGCCCATTCTCAACTACAGGCAATCTTCTAATTTGATGCTGTGCCATTAACTCTGTAGCCTTTTCAATAGGATCATTAGGAGAAACGTAAACAATTCCAGTAGTCATAACATTTGTAATTTTATTAGACCCAGGATGTTTCTCAGCAATTCCACGGACAACTAAATCACGATCTGTAACAAGACCAACCACTTGATTGTTCTCTACAACTGGAATCATTCCAATGTCCTCTTCTTTCATTTTCACAGCGGCTTCATATACATTATCTAGCGGTGTACACTGTACAATATCAGTACTCATACATTCTCTAACTGTTGTCATGTATTTCTATTCCCTCCTTTTTATACATACTATAGCTTTTCCAAATTCCCTTTATTTATTATGAAATAAAGGGAATTTCAGATCGATGCTACCTTATAAAAAAGGAGAAAATTTTCATAAGAAAAAAGAGCCAGCTAATTGCTGACTCTTTTGTATGACCCGTACGGGATTCGAACCCGTGTTACCGCCGTGAAAGGGCGGTGTCTTAACCACTTGACCAACGGGCCATGGCTCCGCAGGTAGGACTCGAACCTACGACCGATCGGTTAACAGCCGATAGCTCTACCACTGAGCTACTGCGGAATATGGTGGGCCTAAATGGACTCGAACCATCGACCTCACGCTTATCAGGCGTGCGCTCTAACCAGCTGAGCTATAGGCCCATATCTTTCAAAACAGGGGCAGTAGGAATTGAACCCACACCGGAGGTTTTGGAGACCTCTGTTCTACCTTTAAACTATGCCCCTAAGTGGTGCCGGCTAGAGGACTTGAACCCCCAACCTACTGATTACAAGTCAGTTGCTCTACCAATTGAGCTAAGCCGGCTTTCCAAAAAAAAATATGGCTCGGGACGGAATCGAACCGCCGACACGAGGATTTTCAGTCCTCTGCTCTACCGACTGAGCTACCGAGCCAAAACATAAATGGCGGTCCCGACCGGG
>NZ_NTUG01000019.1 GCF_002561295.1 Bacillus cereus | reverse complement strand
ATCAGTGGGGGATGAAGACCTCCACTGATTAAAGATTCATTTTATTTTTTCTTTGTTGGATTCTAGTTGAGCTTGAATGCCAGCGCGGTCAATTTGAATCCAATACTCGTTAATTTTTCCATCTTTTACTTGATAAACAGCACTTGCTAATTCGATGACTGGAAGTCCAGTTGGCTGAAATTCATCAATTTCACCAATATGTGTGCCTATTTGTTTCCAGCGGACATATACTTTGTCTTGCTGTGATGCGAATAATTCCTGCACTTCTAAAGTGAATGTACCATATGTATTTAGCATCTCTTGTACATGGTTCGCATAATCAATCGGCGATCTCTCAATTGTTACCTCGTGTTCAGATTGAATTTGATGAGCCAATACTTTTTCTGACATGAGTTCTGATGCTAAATGTATATTACGTCCTGAACGTACTTCTTTAAAAAATCGTTTTACTACGAGTTCGGGGTTCATGATATCACTCCGTCTTATATTTTAAAATTTTCAGTCACTTTACTTAGCATAACACTAAAAATGAAAGCATTCTATAAAAATATATTGATTCTTTGTATGAGCTTATACTAGCATAACACTCCGCTTTTTCTTCTCCTGCATAGTTTCTGATTTCTAAGTAAAAAGTAACGTTGGAGGTGAGAAAAGTGGGCAAAAAAGTAAAAAAAGATCCTTCTAGAGCAAGTCTGGGTTCCTCGCAAGTTGAAGGACAAGGAACTACGACACAAGAAACGGGTTCTTATAAAGTATCTTCATCAAATAAGAGACAAAAACGAAGCTAAACATATAAATAAGAGTAGNNCTACTCTTATTTATATGTTTTTGTTTAGTTCATTCCTATATTGTCGATACTGAAAAATAACTATTTTTTCAATAAACGAAATGCTTTTTCTGTATTTGCAAAGTGAAGTTTCACAAACTCAGGTAGTCGCTCTTTCCCAAGTTTTTGGATCAGTTTAGCTGCGGCAATATCAACTTGCTTGCCTGCTCCTTTCGGAAGTGGCATACCCGCTTTTTTGCTTAGTTCATCAAACTGTTTTACGAATGAATAACGAGCCAAGATGGAAGCGGCGGCCACTGCTAAGTGAACGCTCTCGCCTTTTGTTGCAAAATACACGTTTTCACGCTGTACTTCTTTTTGTTTTGCTAAGTATTTGTAATATGTATCAGGCTGCGTAAATTGGTCAATTAGGATGCCTTCTGGTTTTGTCGGCGCAATCTTTTTCAGTAAATTTGTAAGAGCCTTATTGTGTAAGAGCGCTTTTAGTTTCCCTTGATTGTTTCCTTTATCGAACATTTCGTTATATTTTTCATTATGCAAAACGAGAGAGCTGTAAGGAACGACGTTAAGTAGTTGTTTTGCGATTTCGGCAATTTGTACATCATTTAAGTTTTTCGAGTCCTTTACACCAAGCTCTTTTAATAATGGAATTTGCTTTGCATCTACATATACAGCAACAACTGTCATCGGTCCGAAGTAATCGCCGGTTCCCACTTCATCAGACCCAGCTATAGACATTGTTCCAATGGAAGCAGGTGGAGCGTAACGATGTGAATTTACTGTTTTTTTGTTAGACGATTTCGGTACTTGAGAAACATTTTGCCAACGTGCCGCTTCTTCCTCGGCACGACCGCCTTGAAACATCACTTTACCGGATTTATAAGCTGTAATTGTGCAAGATGGAACTTTTGCCATAAAGATACCGCCTTGTGGGACTTTTGGGGCAATTGCTTGTTTATATTGTTGCTGCATATCTTCAATTGTTGCAGGATTTGTTTGGATTACAATAGAATTTGACAAAGTAATCGCTCCTTTTTCTATATTGTTATTTTTATCATATCGGATTGTTCTTTCTGTTTCCATATTATGATGGTTCATGGTATGATAAACTTTAGGATTCTGTACGTGATTGGAGGCCGGTGAGTTGTCACAACAAAAGGGAAATAAAAGTCGAATTAATGTAGAAATCTATGGTCAACAATATTCAGTTGTTGGCGATGAAAGTACAAGTCATATCCGCATGGTAGCAGCGATTGTGGATGATAAAATGCGCGAACTCAATGCCAAGAATCCTTCGCTTGATACGAGTAGACTAGCGGTATTGACGGCGGTAAACGTCATACACGATTACATAAAATTAAAAGATGAACATGAAAAATTGAAAGAAAGTATGACAAAAAAAGGAATGGAATAACATGATTGATATTATCATCATTTTGTTGCTTGTTATGGGATTTTTCCTCGGTTTAAAAAGAGGATTTGTCTTGCAACTTGTAAAGTTAACAAGCTTTATTATCGCATACCTTGTTGCATACTGGTACTGCAAAGATTTAGCTCCAGTGCTCGAGAGATTTATTCCGTATCCATTTGATCAGAACGTATCGGTTCCAGAATGGATTGATGCGAATAATATCGAAGCAGTATTCTATCAAGCAATTGCATTTATTGTATTATTTATTATTACAAAAATCGCACTTTCATTGCTTGGAAATCTGCTGAATATGTTTACAGAAATCCCGGTTTTAAAGCAAGTAAATGCGTTTGCTGGGGCACTTCTTGGCTTTTTGGAAGTGTATATTATTTTGTTTGTCTTAATTGTTATTGGAACAATTCTTCCGATTGAACAAGTACAAACACCATTACAAAAGTCATCAATTAGCAAAATCATTATAGACGATACACCGATTCTTTCTGAAAAGGTGAAGGAACTATGGCAGACTGGTAGCAGAGTATAACTTCTCTTTTTTCGGAAAGAGGAGTTTTTTTCTATGAAAGAAAGGCGGGGTAAGAATGAAAGTGAATAAAAAACAAGTGATTAAATTACTGGAAACAATCGGCCTTTTTATGGAGTTAAAGGGCGCAAATCCATTTAAAATATCCGCATTTCGTAAAGCGGCAGCAGCATTAGAAAGTGACGATCGTAGTCTTTCTGAAATTGAAGATTTTACAAAGATTCCAGGTATCGGAAAAGGAACAGCAGCAGTTATTCAAGAATATATTAAAGCTGGAACTTCAGAAGTATTAGAGGAGCTTGAAAAGGAAGTGCCAAGCACACTTTTACCATTATTAAAATTACCAGGGCTTGGTGGTAAGAAAGTAGCGAAGTTGTACAAAGAGCTTGGTGTTATTGATATGGAAACGTTGCAAAAGGCTTGTGAAGAAAATAAGGTACAGGCACTTGCTGGATTTGGTAAGAAAACCGAAGAGAAAATATTAGAAGCGATTGCTCAAGTTGGCTCTCGTCCAGAACGTTTACCAATTGCGATGGTCCTGCCTATTGCCGGGGAAATAGAAGAGAAATTGTCGAATATCCAGGAAATTGTTCGATTCTCTCGCGCTGGTAGTTTACGACGTGTTCGTGAAACAGTGAAAGATTTAGATTTCATTATTGCAACGGAAAATCCAGCAGCGGTACGTGAACATTTACTGCAGTTTGATAATATGATCGAAGTGATTGCAAGCGGTGATACAAAAGTATCTGTTCGTCTTCAATATGAATATGATATTTCAATTGATTTCCGTCTTGTAAAACCTGAAGAATTTATTACAACGCTTCATCATTTCACAGGTTCAAAAGATCATAACGTAAGAATGCGCCAAATTGCAAAAGATAAAGGCGAAAAGATTAGTGAATACGGTGTGGAAAACTTAGAAACAGGTGAAGTGAAAACTTTTGAAACAGAAGAGGCATTCTTTGCTCATTTTGGCCTGCCTTTTATTCCGCCCGAAGTGCGCGAAGATGGAAAAGAGATTGAGTTAATTCAAGAATATCCGAATTTAATTCAGTTCTCTGATATACAAGGTGATTTACATATGCATACAACTTGGAGTGACGGTGCTTTTTCGATTGAAGAAATGGTACAAGCATGCCGCGCTCGTGGGTATAAATTTATGGCAATTACCGACCATTCACAATACTTGAAAGTAGCCAATGGTTTAACGAAAGAACGTCTTCGTGAGCAAGGAAAGGAAATTGAGCGCATTAACGAAAAATACCCAGATATCACAATTTTACGTGGAATTGAAATGGACATTTTACCAGATGCAACGCTCGATTTTGATGATGAAGTTTTAACAGAGCTAGATTATGTAATTGGTGCAATTCATTCTAGCTTCTCACAAGATCGTGAAACAATTATGAAGCGCCTGCGCACAGCGATTGAAAATAAACATGTTACAATGATTGCCCACCCAACAGGTCGTCTTCTTGGGCGCCGCGAAGGGTACGATGTAGATACAGATTTACTCATTGAACTCGCAAAAGAAACGGATACCGTTTTAGAATTAAATGCGAATCCGAATCGTTTAGATTTAAGTGCTAAGTTATTAAAACAAGCACAAGATGCGGGTGTGAAGGTGGCTATTAATACAGATGCTCATACACTTGAAATGTTAGAAGATATGGAAACAGGTGTAGCGGCAGCTCGTAAAGGTTGGATTCAGAAAGATACCGTGATTAATACATGGGATATCGAACGTTTATTAGATTTTATTAAACGGAATAAGTAACACAAGGGGGACGTGCAACTTATGTTAGAAAGAACGTTGCGTGTATTAGAATATAACAAAGTAAAAGAACAATTACTTGAGCATGTGGCATCTTCGCTTGGTCGTGATAAAGTGAAGAGCCTTATGCCAAGTACAGATTTTGAAGAAATTGTAGAAATGCAAGAAACAACGGATGAAGCAGCGAAAGTCATTCGTTTAAAAGGGCATGTGCCACTCGGCGGAATTTTTGATATTCGTCCGAATGTAAAACGTGCAAAAATTGGAAGTATGTTAAGTCCACATGAACTTCTTGATATCGCGAGTACGATGTACGGAAGTCGTCAAATGAAGCGATTTATTGAAGATATGGTCGATAATGGTGTAGAGTTACCGATCTTAGAAACGTATGTGGCACAAATTGTATCTTTATATGATTTAGAAAAAAAAATTACAAGCTGCATTGGCGATGGTGGCGAAGTACTTGATAGCGCGAGTGATAAACTGCGTGGTATTCGTAACCAAATCCGTACTGCGGAAAGCCGCATTCGTGAGAAGCTTGAAAATATGACGAGATCTTCTAATGCACAGAAAATGCTATCAGATGCAATTGTGACAATCCGTAACGATCGCTACGTAATTCCTGTCAAACAGGAATACCGCGGTGTATATGGTGGTATTGTTCATGATCAATCAGCGTCTGGTCAAACATTATTTATTGAACCACAAGTGATTGTGGAATTAAATAACGCGCTGCAAGAAGCACGTGTGAAAGAAAAACAAGAAGTAGAACGCATCTTAATGATGTTAACAGAAGAAGTAGCAGTCGAAGCTGATATTGTGTTAGCAAACGTAGAGGTTATCGCAAATCTTGACTTTATTTTCGCAAAAGCACTTTATGCAAAGCGTATTAAAGCGACAAAACCGATTGTAAATAATGAGCGTTATATGGATTTACGACAAGCTCGTCATCCGCTTATTGATCCAAAAATCATCGTGCCAAACGATATTATGCTAGGGAAGGATTTTACGACAATCGTTATTACAGGGCCGAATACAGGTGGTAAAACAGTTACATTAAAAACAGTCGGCATCTGTGTATTAATGGCGCAATCTGGTCTTCATATTCCAGTATTAGACGAATCAGAAATCTGTGTGTTTAAAAACATTTTTGCTGATATTGGTGATGAACAATCGATTGAACAAAGTTTAAGTACGTTCTCTTCTCATATGGTGAACATTGTAGATATATTAGAAAAAGCTGATTTTGAAAGCTTAGTATTATTTGATGAATTAGGTGCTGGAACAGACCCGCAAGAAGGAGCGGCACTTGCGATTTCTATTTTAGATGAAGTATATAACCGCGGAGCACGCGTTGTTGCAACGACGCATTACCCAGAGTTAAAAGCGTATGGTTATAATCGCGAGCAAGTGATTAACGCGAGTGTTGAGTTTGATGTAAACACATTAAGTCCAACTTATAAGCTATTAATTGGTGTACCAGGACGTAGTAACGCTTTTGAAATTTCAAAGCGTCTTGGTTTATCTGATCGCGTCATTGATCGTGCTCGTAATCACATTAGTACCGATACAAATAAAATTGAAAATATGATTGCGAAGCTAGAAGAAAGTCAAAAAAATGCAGAACGCGAATGGAACGAAGCAGAAGAGCATCGTAAACAGTCTGAAAAACTTCATCGTGAATTGCAACGTCAAATTATTGAATTTAACGATGAGCGTGATGAAAGATTATTAAAGGCACAAAAAGAAGGCGAAGAAAAAGTAGAAGCTGCGAAAAAAGAAGCAGAAGGTATCATTCATGAACTTCGTCAACTGCGTAAAGCACAGCTTGCAAACGTGAAAGATCATGAGCTTATCGAAGCGAAAAGTCGCTTAGAAGGAGCAGCGCCAGAGCTTGTGAAAAAACAAAAAGTAAAAGTGAAAAACACTGCGCCAAAACAACAATTACGAGCAGGCGATGAAGTAAAAGTATTAACATTTGGTCAAAAAGGACAATTACTGAAAAAAGTAAGCGACAATGAGTGGAACGTTCAAATTGGTATTCTAAAGATGAAAGTAAAAGAATCTGATATGGAATATATTAACTCGCCACAACCTGTTGAGAAAAAAGCAGTTGCGACTGTTAAGGGAAGAGACTACCACGTTTCCTTAGAACTCGATCTTCGCGGTGAACGATTTGAAAATGCAATGGTGCGTGTAGAAAAGTATTTAGATGATGCGCAGCTTGCGAGCTATCCACGCGTATCCATCATTCACGGAAAAGGAACTGGAGCACTTCGCCAAGGTGTACAAGATTACTTGAAAAAACATCGCGGCGTGAAAAACTTCCGTTACGGTGATATGGGCGAGGGAGGCCTCGGCGTAACAGTTGTCGAATTAAAATAGCAAAAAACCAAGCAAAAGGGGTAAACACTATGTTTATGGACAAACTCGCAAAAGTATTGTTAGCTTGTTGCGGCATATTTTTTGTGATTGGGGTTATTTATTTAGTGGTTTTTGCGAAGTAAGGGGGCGTCAATCTCAGCATGTTTATACCGCTTGAGATTGACGCTTTTTCTTTTTGGATAATCTATAGAAAAAAGGAATAGACAATGAAAATTAACCAATTTATAAGCAAAGCATTATCCTGCTCAAGACGAGAAACAGATCGCCTCATTAAAGCGAATCGTGTAGCAATTAACGGTGAAATTTGTACGCACGGTGCGCTTGTGGCAGCAGATGATATTGTATCGATTGATGGCAAAACGATTGAAAAAGAGGCTAAAGAAAAAATCTATATTGCCTTCCATAAACCTGTTGGGATTACTTGTACGGCTGCGGAACATATTGAAGGAAACATTATTGAGTATATCAATCACCCCGAAAGAATCTTTCCGGTTGGTCGCTTAGATAAAGCATCAGAGGGATTGATTTTGCTAACAAACGATGGAGCAATTGCCAACCAAATTTTACACGGAGATCATGAGCACGAAAAAGAGTATATTGTAACGGTTGATAAGCCATTTACAGATTGGTTTATTGACAGCATGTCCCGTGGTGTGAAGATTAAAGATGGAATGACGAAACCTTGTAAAGTGACAAGAGTAGATCACTCGACATTTCGAATTGTGTTAACGCAAGGAATGAATAGACAAATTCGCCGAATGAGCCGTGCGTTTGGATATACGGTAACGAAGTTAAAACGGGTACGAATTATGAATATTACACTTGATGGATTAGAAGTGGGAGAATGGCGAAATGTTTCGGAGCAAGAGTTAATAGAATTAATGAGGCAGTTATAGGGAGAAATTATCTCCCTATATTTTTTTGTCAGAAAAAATAAAACTATTGATTTTTTTGAAAATAGCCCATATAATAAAAAAACAACAAGATTCGACAATATATTTTACAAAAGTAATGATGAGGACATGAGTTATTTTTTACGATTCTCAGAGAGGGAAGCCTTAGGCTGTGAGCTTCCTAATACGAAAAGGTACCTTACCACCTCTAAACTTCAAGAGTGAACTGCATGATGCATTGTAATTCTTGGCGGATAAAACCGTTATCAATTTACACGAGCTATAAAATGAGTTTATTTTGTTATAGATTCATTTTATTAGAATAAGGGTGGAACCACGATTTCAACACTCGTCCCTTTTTTAGGGACGGGTGTTTTTTGCGTTCTTTTATAGGGGAAGTAGGATTGAAAGAGGAAGTATAATAGGTTTTATTATCGGAATATTTTGTCTTTTATTTTTTTAGGAGGTAGATTGAAATGAAGTCATCTTTAAAATTATCTGAGATGTTTGCGATAAGCTTAATGTTATTTGCGCTATTTTTCGGTGCAGGTAATATGATTTTTCCACCAGCATTAGGACAAGGTGCTGGAACAGAGGTATGGATTGCATTGTTTGGCTTTGTGATTACAGGTGTAGGGCTCCCTTTACTAGGAGTTATCGCCATTGCTTTAAAAGGAGATATTAATACACTCGCAGGTCGTGTTCATCCGTTATTTGCACTTGTTTTCATTGTTGCAATTTATTTATGTTTAGGTGTATTTGTTAGTGTACCTCGTACAGGAACTGTTGCTTATGAAATGGCAGTTGCTCCATTTTTACCAAGTTCAGTAGCTGGTGCGGGATATCCGCTTGTGATGTTTACATTTATTTTCTTTGCAGTTACTTTTTATTTAGCATTAAATCCTTCGAAACTAGTAGGGCGTATTGGGAAAGTATTAACACCGATTTTATTAGCTATTATTGCAGTGATTGTAGTGAAAGCATTGATTTCTCCAATAGGCGAGTTTGGTGCACCAACTGAAAATTATAAAGATCCGCTGTTTAAAGGATTTATTGATGGATATTTAACATTAGATGGATTAGCAGCACTTGTTTTCGGAAATGTAGTTATTAATACTTTAAAAGGACAAGGAATTACAAATAAGAAAAGTATTGCGAAAGTGACAATTATTGCAGGAATTATTGCGGCATTTGGTTTGCTTATCGTTTACTTGTCACTTGCTTATCTAGGAGCTTCTAGTGTATCGCTTGGTATGGGAGAGAACGGCGGTGTTATTTTAACAAACGTTGTACATCATTTATTCGGTAGTTACGGTACACTATTACTTGGCGTAGCAATTGCAGCGGCATGTTTAACAACTTCTGTTGGAATCGTCGCAGCTTGTGGAGAGTATTTCTCAGCATTACTACCAAAGCTTTCGTATCAAAAAGTTGTTTTCATCTTCTGCGCATTAGCATTTATGGTAGCAAACCTTGGCTTAACACAGCTAAATGCATTAGCGTTACCAATCTTAATCGCAATCTATCCAATTGGAATCGTATTAATCATATTATCACTTATTGAAAATTACATTCGTATCCCACTGGCAATGTATGTAGGCGGGATTGCATTCGCATTTGTTATTAGCTTTTTCGATGGTTTAAATAATGCTCATATTCAAATTGCGGCATTAGCACCAATTCTTGAAAAAGTTCCATTGTATAGTGTAGGAATCGGCTGGTTGATTCCGGCAATCATTGGTATGTTTGTTGGATATGTTGTATCTGTTTTTCAGAAACAAAATGTTGTTGTAGAGAAGTAGTTAACAGTTCGCTAGGTGACGAGCTGGTTGTACTCGCAAAGCAATAATATGGTATAGTGAAACGAGGCTGTTTTTTCGGTCTCGTTTTTTAAATGCTTCCTATTAGATAGAAAGCATTCAAATGGAAAGGAAGACATTACATGCGATCAGAAGTAACTGTAAAGATAAAACCGAAATTTATAAAAGAGATTAAAAGTGGCTATCCACTTATTTTAAAAGATGCGATTCAAAACTTAAATGATATACGTGAAGAAGGAGCAATTATCAAAATTATTGATGAGAAGAATCAATTTCTTGGTAAAGGCTACTACGGAAAGCAAAATAAAGGATACGGCTGGATTTTAACGAGAAAAGAAAAAGAGAACATTGACCAATCGTTTTTTGAAAGCAAGATAAAATCAGCGTTACATAAGAGAAAAAGTTTTTATAAATCAAATGATACAACAGCATTCCGTGTCGTAAATGGTGAAGGTGATGGGCTTGGCGGTTTAATCATTGATTATTATGATGGCTATTATGTAATAAGCTGGTATAGCGAAGGAATCTATTCATTCAAAGATGAGATCATTGGAGCTCTTCAAAAGGTAGCAAACTTTAAAGGTATTTATCAGAAGAAGCGTTTTGATACAAAAGGAAAGTATATTGAAGAAGATGACTTCGTAACTGGAGAACGCGGTGAGTTCCCAATCATCGTGAAAGAGAACGGTGTAAACTTTGCAGTGTATTTAAATGACGGAGCGATGGTCGGTGTATTCTTAGATCAGCGTAACGTTCGAAAACAAATTCGTGATACGTATGCGAAGGATAAAACAGTATTAAATATGTTCTCTTATACAGGTGCTTTCTCTGTATTCGCAGCGCTTGGCGGAGCGACAAAAACAACAAGTGTTGACCTTGCAAATCGCAGTTTAAGTAAAACAATTGAACAATTTAGTGTGAACGGTATTGATTATGAGGCGCAAGATATTATTGTAGAGGATGTATTCCATTACTTTAAATACGCGGCAAAGAAACAAATGAAGTTTGACATGGTTGTGCTGGACCCACCAAGCTTTGCACGTTCTAAAAAATTTACATTTAGTGCAGCGAAAGATTATAAGAATTTGTTAAAAGAAACAATCGCTATTACAGAAAATAACGGTATTATCGTTGCTTCCACAAATTGCAGTACATTTGATATGAAGAAATTTAAAGGCTTTATCGACACAGCGTTTAAAGAAATGAACGGGAAATATAAAATATTAGAAGAACATGCACTGCCGGAAGATTTCCGTACAATCGATCAATTTAAAGAAGGTAACTACTTAAAAGTAGTCTTTATTGAAAAGATTAAAGGATAATAAAAAAAGAGCTCAATTTAAAATGAGCTCTTTTTTTATTGGATAATATTCTGCACTCTGCCAACTTGTCCATCCTGCAACCTTACTTTAATGCCGTGCGGATGAGACGGTGAGTTTGTCAAAATATCTTTTACAATCCCTCTTGTTAACTTGCCAGTTCGTTGATCTTGTTTTAACACAATATCAACTTCAAGACCTGGTGAAATGTTTGCTCGTTTTTGCCCGTTCATTTACACACCTGTACGTCTACGTTGATTGTTTGTTTTCTTCGTTTGTTGATTTTGTAGTTTTTTCGTTGCTTGACTTTGGTTTTTCGTATTTGCGCCATTTCCATTTCCTTGCTTTTTCTTCTCAAGTTGTTCGCGCATCAAATCAGCTAAGCTTACTTTTTTATTTTCTGACATGGTAAAACTCCTTTATATTAGGTTAATTATAAACATTTATGGTGAATTCCATCATATCATTGTTAAGTGAGGAAGGAAAGTCAGATTGAATTTTCATATAATTCTTTCCAGTTTTATTTACTTCAGTTACAATTGAATTGTTAATGTTTGTAAAAAAGGGGGTGGGATCATGTCACATCATATTTTACTAGTAGAAGACGACATTTCGATTCAAGAAATGGTCGAGACTTATTTATCAAAAGAGGGATTTCAAATCACAATCGCATCCGATGGAGAAGAAGGGGTTCTCGCATTTCTAAAAGGTTCATTTGATTTAATTATTCTCGATATCATGATGCCAAAGCTAGATGGTTTAGAGGTCGTAAGAATCATTCGAGAAAAAAGTGCGGTTCCCATTTTAATGATGTCAGCGAAGGATACAGATGTGGATAAGGCAATAGGTTTAGGTCTCGGAGCAGATGATTATATTTGTAAGCCGTTCTCTATGATTGAACTGGCAGCACGGGTAAAGGCGGGCATTCGAAGATCGACGAAGTATTCAGCTACAGAGCAGAAAGAGGAAAGGATCGCGATTGGTGATTTAAAGATTGATCCAATCAATTTTACTGTGCATAAAAATGAAAAACAATTGAAACTCACTTTGAAAGAGTTTGAGATTTTAAAACTATTTGTAAAGAATCAAAACCGTGTATTTACGAAAGCTCAGATCTATAACTTGATTTGGAGTGAAGAATATTATGGTGATGATAATGTAATTAATGTTCATATGAGAAGGTTACGTGAAAAGATTGAAGATGATCCTTCTAGTCCAAAATATATTAAAACACTATGGGGCATTGGTTATAAGTTGGAAGTGATGTAATATGGTATCTTTTTTAACGATTGTCATTTTCATATTAGTAGGTGTTATTTATTTTCAATATAGAATAGGGAAAAGTAAGAGTGTGAATGTACGATATACATATGAAAAGTTACAAGATATTGTAAAACAACAAACAGGTGAGAATTTATTAGTTATGACGGATGATAAAGAACTACAAAAATTATTAGTAGTGATAAATCATTTATTAGATGCGAAACAAAAAACAAATGCAGATCATGCGAAAGTTGAAATTTCAATGCGAAAGATGCTTTCAAACATCTCGCATGATTTAAAAACACCACTTACTGTTATTCTTGGATATATAGAAATGTTAAATATAGATAAAACGATGAGTGAAGAAGAACGGAAAGAATTATTAGAAAAGGTACATTTAAAAACATTAGAAGTGATGGAACTCATTCATAAATTTTTTGATTTAGCGAAATTAGAGTCAGGGGATAAAGCAATCGAAATGACAAAGGTGAACATGAATGAAGTGTGCCGAGAGAAAATTTTATCATTTTATGATTTATTGACGACGAAGGGATTTGAGGTGCGTATTGATATACTCGAGAAAAATGTATATGCACTTGGAAATGCTGAAGTACTAGGCAGGGTGTTAAATAATTTAATCTCCAATGCGATTGCATATGGATACGATGGTAAAACGCTTGGTATGACATTAAGGGATGATGATAGGTGTGTGTATGTTGATGTATGGGATTGTGGAAAAGGAATTGATGAATCTCACATTGATAAAGTATTTGAACGGATGTATACATTAGAAGATTCAAGGAACCGATTGTATCAAGGGAGCGGCCTTGGACTCACGATTACGAAAAGGCTCATAGAAGCGTTAGGCGGAGAAATTCATCTTTCTAGTAAGCCATATGAGAAAACAGTATTTACAATTGTGCTGAAAAAAATGGAATTTTAGCTTGTAGAAAAGAGGATTCTACAAGCTTTTTTGAATTAAGGAATTTGTAAGGAATGGGTAAGAAAAAAGTGACTTTCATTGACTATGATAAGAATATAAGGTAATGCGAAAGGGGGAAACGGTATGACATATATATTAAAAACAAATCAGTTAACAAAAGTATTTCAGGGGAAAGAAGTAATTTCTGGTGTTAACATGCATGTGAAAAAAGGAGAAATTTATGGGTTTTTAGGACCAAATGGTGCTGGTAAAACAACGATTATGAAAATGATTACGAATTTAATCAAACCGACGAGCGGAGATATTGAAATTTTTGGTGAGAAATTAACAGATACATCTTATGAAGTGTTAAAAAGAATGGGGACAATAATTGAGTATCCGATTTTTTATGAGAAATTAACAGCAAGAGAAAACTTGCATTTACATTGTGAATATATGGGCTACTATGATAAAAAAGCGATAAATCGTGCTTTAGATCTTGTTAACTTGCACAATATCGATAATAAAAAAGTTAAAGATTTTTCATTAGGTATGAAACAAAGACTAGGTATTGCGAGAGCGATTATGACCAAGCCAGAGTTTCTCATTTTAGACGAACCAATTAACGGTTTAGACCCAATTGGCATTAAAGAATTGCGAGAATTATTTAAAATGCTGTGTAAAGAATATGGGATTACTTTATTAGTTTCTAGTCATATTTTAGGTGAAATGGAGCAAATGGCAGATACAATTGGGGTCATTCAAAATGGGAAACTAATTAAAGAAGTTTCAATGAAGAGCATTAACGGAAAACAAACAGAGTACATTGAAATTACTACTCCTAATGTGAAACACGCAGCTTACATCTTAGAAGATAAATTAGATATAAAAAATTATAAAATAATGAGTGGAAACATGATTCGTGTGTATGAAATGACAGTGACACAGCAAGCGATTTCAAAAGTGCTTATTATGAGTGATGTAGAAATTGAGAGTATGAATAAAAAGCATAGTTCGCTAGAAGAGTACTTCTTAAATGTAATGAATGGAGAGGGCATTCATGCTTAGATTAATGAGACTTGAGCTTATAAAATTTAAGGTGTGGCCGATTATTAGAAGTGCGTTCATTGCGATATGTATTGTTTCTATATTTATTCCATTGATTATTTTTGATGGGGAACTGGATAGCTATAAAAGTGCTTTTCAATTTATTGATCGTTTTTCTCGAGGGGTATTTATGATTTTCGGAGCAAGTTTAATTGCAAAATTTATTATTCAAGAGTTTCAAAATAAGACGATGACCGTCATGTTTATGTATCCAATCAATCGAAAGAAAATGATGGCAGCAAAAATTCTTATCATTATTTTGTTTACGCTGTGTGCAATGATAACTTCAGAAATTATTATGTTTAGTTTCGTTTATGTTTTAAATGTATATCATCCGGTAATCATGGAATCGCTAACAATGACAATTCTAGCTCAGAATGTAGCGGAATTATTAGTGAATGCTTTGGCATCAACAGGAATCAGTTTAATCCCACTTTACTTTGGAATGAAAAAATATTCAGTGCGGGCAACACTTGTATCTGCAATTATTCTTACGTTTTTATTTGCTGCTAGTTTGAATGGTGAAATTTCGTTATTCAGCTTTATTGTGATTCCGATCACGATGGCATGTGTTGGTCTATTTATTGCTTATATGGCTATAAGAAAAATCGAACAAGTGGATTTGTTTAAATAGGGGATATGTATCGGAGCAATCTTAGTAATGGGGGCAACTAATATGTTTAAATTAATGAAACTAGAAATGAAAAAATGTAAGCTTGGTTGGTATGTAAAGGGAGCTATTATCGCGAATGTTGTGATGATTACATTGTTAATTTTTGTTAGTTTTGTAGCGCAAATAGAGGGTGAAACAGAAATAAGAAATGCTGAAGCGATTTTGTTGATGGCTAGTACGATGGTAAGAGGGACGTTTATTATATTTGGAGGGGTATTAATTGCGAAGTTAATCATTGAAGAATATAAAAATAAAACAATATTACTTATGTTTTCTTATCCGATTAATCGAAAGAAACTGATTGCTAGTAAATTACTTATTACAGCGATGTTAACATTTATAACAATTATAGTATCAAATATTTTGTTAGTAGGTGTTTACTTCACAATAAATAGCTATTTTTCAATGATCCCCAATTCAGTAACGACAAATCAACTTATACAAGAAGGAATCAAACTCGTGCCTTTTGCAATTGCAGCAGCAGGAACTAGTTTAATTCCGTTATACTTCGGTATGCGTAAATATTCTGTACCAACAACGATTGTCTCATCTATCCTTGTTGTGATGATTGCATGTCAAAGTCAGCCAGAGTTCTCATTAGCAACCTTTTTGCCACTGCAATTAGCGCTTGCAGCTATTGGTATTATGATTGCTTATTATGGAATTAGAAATATTGAGAAGGAAGATGCATTGTAAAGTTTCACATGAAACAAGTTACAGAGAAAGACAAAGTGTTCACTCACCTTGTCTTTTTCTGTTATTACATTTTTGGAGCATCCATCCCCGCAGCAGCCCATTCTTCCTTAGATGGTCCATAAATACCTGGGACCTTTAATCCAGCTTGACGCATTAAGACAGTCATTTGCCCACGGTGATGATTTTGATGGTTAATAAGAGTCATCAAAAAGATAGAGTTCGGCATGGGACGCCCAAAGAAATCATTAATTGTTGCTAGATCTTTATCAGTCCACTCTGTTTGAAGTGCTTCCACAAAAGCCGTGTTTACTTTGCGATAGCCTTCTGCAATCGTCTTCGCAGAAGTTGGAACAGGATAATCTTTCGCTTCCCCCTCAAACTGTAAACCAGTTCCTGATAGCATTACAGGAACTGCAGTAACGATATGCCAAGCCACTCTTCCTAAAGTCCAATGCCCAGGTGCAATTTCTTGTGATAAAGATTCATCCGTTAATGCATCCAATACCTTTTGTGTAGACTCAGATTCGTATTTCCATGTCGTTAGAAAGCCCTCAATTGTTTGATACATGTTATCCCCCCAATGGTTATATTCATAGAGTGAATTCGTGAGAGGAGGTGTTTTTCCTGCTCTTTTTATTTTGTATATGTATATTGATATAATATGGAATAGATATGGAAAAATTTATATTTGTGTCAGAAAACTAACATGATAATTCGTATATTAAGTGAATAGAGAATGATACAAAGAGTGGTGATAGGGATGCGAGAACTGGAAATAGTAGAGGGGTTACGAAAAAAGGATATGTCTGCATTACATGCGGCGATAGATCAATATAGTGATGTAATTTATAAAGTTGTTCATAGTGTATTAGATACTTCGCATAGTAAAGTGTTCGTTGATGAATGTGTGGATGATATTTTATTAATTATTTGGTACAACATTGAGAGTTATGATGATTCGCGCGGGAAATTTAGAAATTGGCTCATATCGGTTGCGAAATTTAAAGCGATTGATTTTAAGAGAAAGAGTAATCAGGCTTATCGATTACAAGAATTTCAGCAGGATATATATGAAGAGATAGAAGATACAAATCAAATGAAGGAGAAACAAGAGGAGAGTTTCTATCTTTTAATTGAAACTTTAAACAGTGAAGATAGGAAAATCTTTATAAAAAGGTATCTAGATGAATATAGTGTGCAGGAGATTGCCTCTGCACTAGGACTGACACCTGATACTGTATACAGCAGACTTTCAAGGGGACGGAAAAAACTAAAAAAGATAATAGGAGGGGGAACTCATGCGTCAAGAGGAGTTGTTACAACGATTAAGTAATTTGCAATATAGTGATGAAGATGTGGCGGAATATGATGTTGAAATAAAAGTTGATAAACAGAAAATAAAACGTGCAAAAATGGTAGTAACTAAAAGTATTTTGATGCAGCGTTGTTATCAGGAAGTACAGGATGACTTACAAGAACGTGAAGAAATTTTATATAGTATGTTTGCAACGAATCCTCGTGTGAAAGGTTCACAAACTGGAACGGCAGCTGTGTCAGGGGTAGGCGTCCTCGCGATGCATTTTGGTATTAATAGTGTTCTTATTGTTACAAATAAAAGATTATATGTTTTCTTTGTAGACCGTTATTATAATGATGTTGATTTAAAAGTGTATCAATTAGATGAAGTTGTATCTATGAAAACGGTATTAGATCGCAAAGATGGAAGTGAGTTTTTATATATAAAATTTACAAATGGTAAAGAGTATGTGTTGTTAGGGATTGATGAGGAGTATCGTGAATTATTTCAAGTGTTACGTAAAGAGAAAAAAGCGGATGACATCTTGTTATCATTACAAGACAAAAAATTAACCTGGGCATTAAGAGGGAAGAGAATGGGATTATATATATTTATGTATTCATTTGTTATATATTTCTTTTATAAAGCTTATGTTAACTTTATGCCGCACTAATAAAAAACGAAGGCTTCTAAAATAACAGAAGCCTTCGTTTTTTATTAATTAACTTTCTTCCCACTCTTCCTCATCAACCAAAGGAAGTACGGTGCTCCAAGTACAGCAACTACAAGCCCTGAGGGGATTTCTTTCGGATAGACAATCGTCCGTCCAAGTAAGTCAGCGATGCAAAGCAGAACAGCTCCAAATAGTGCTGAACAAACAAACAATCTTTGATGGTTCATCCCAACAACGATGCGTGCTAAGTGCGGGGCAACGAGTCCTAAGAAAGCAATCGTCCCAACAGCAGCAATATTTACTGAGGCAAGTAACGTTGCTAGGATAATAAGTGCAAAACGTGTTTTGTTTACACGTTGCCCAAGTCCTGTTGCTAAGTCATCCCCGAGTACGAGAACATCAAGCTGCTTCATCAAGAAGAATATCGTTGGTACGAGAATAAGAGATGGATATAAAAGTATATTTTCTAAGTGATTCCAGCCCCGTGCGTACGTACTACCAGATAACCAAGTTAAGGCAGCAGCTACGTTTAAGTTTGCTCTAACGATAAAGATTTGAATGATTGCTGAGCCGAGTGCGGATACACCAATTCCGATTAACGCAAGTGCTGTTGGGCTAAAGCCTGACTTCCATGAAAAGAAGAGGACAATTCCAACTGCAAGTAGGCCACCAATGAATGCACCGACTGGTAAGAAGATTCCTGGCAGTGCCGGGAAAACATACATAATTGTTAACGCACCGACACCTGCACCAGACGAAATACCAATGATAGATGGATCAGCAAGCGGATTGCGTAATATTCCTTGAAAGACGAGTCCGCTTATTGCAAGACATGCTCCAGCAACAGCAGCAACGAGCATTCTTGGTAAACGAAGGTTCATCATCATGTTTTGATCGAATTGGGTCAGCTGCCCTGTTAAGGCATTTGTTATGCTTTCTATGTAGGCGTTGCTGCCAATTACAACACCAAGAACAATTGTTACAACGCAAAGTGTAATAGAGACGATGAGCACTTTTTTATAAGAGAAATAGCGTGAGCTAGCACCAGCTGCATTTGCTCCGTTATCGTTCATATATTGCTTGGATTTCATCATGCGATAAACTAAGTAAATAAGCCATGGTGAACCGATCATAGCAGTAACAGCACCAACAGGAAGTTCAGCACCTGTTGGGTCTATTAATCTACCGACAACATCTGCTCCAAGTAATAAAATAGCCCCCCACAAGAAAGAGGAGAGAAGTAGTGGGAAATGTTGGCGATAGCCAATCAGGCGCATTAAGTGCGGTGCAACTAAGCCAACAAAACCGATTGGTCCAACAACTGTTACAACGACCGCTGTTAAAAAGATTGCAGCAATAAATGCAATCAAACGTGTTACTTCTGTTTTTTCGCCAAGTGAAACAGCAACATCATCACCTAATAGCAGCACATTTAGTTTACGTGACATAAACAGTACAGCAAGGAAGGCGCAGACAACAAATGGAACCGCAAATTGAACGCCATCCCAGTTGTTTTGTACAAGTGACCCTGCACCCCAAAGGAATAAGCCAGCTGTTTCGTTTTCATAAAACAGTTGCATCGTTCCGGTAAAGGCGGAGAGCATTAATGTGACAACCATACCTGCTAATGCCATACGTAGTGGTGTTCCTTTTCTACCGCCAGAAATCCGATATACGAACAAAGCAGTTACTGCCCCTCCAATAAATGTGAATAGAAGCGAGTGACCTTGTAAGTGTTTCGGTAAAAAGATAGTGGCGGCAATTAAAAAGAAATATGCTCCTGAATGAATTCCCATTGTACTTGCCTCAGCAAGTGGATTTTTCGTTAAAGTTTGTAAAATAACGCCTGATGCAGCGAGTGCACCACCAGCTAAAATAGCAATAGCAGCCCGCGGTAAACGCAACATAAGTAATGTTTGATGCTCAAGAGATTGATTTGGTGAAAAGAGAGCATCCATAATCATGCTGTAAGAAATATTTGCTTGTCCTTGTCCGATATGAATAAAGAAAAGGAGGAGCAAGAGAGCTGCTCCTCCTCCGAATACAAGACTTGCTCGAAGTGTATGTTGTAAGTTATTCATTATGCGATCACTTCTTCGCTGTCATTACATCTGCAACTTGTTTTGCTAATGATTGTGCAGATTCAGGGCCACCGAAGATCCAAGTGTCACCTTTTAGTTTATACATTTTATCTTCTTTCTTGAATTTCAATTCTTCCCATGCTGGGTTCCCTTTTAGTTGCTTATCGAAAATGTTATCGTCATCAGCAACGATGTATAAGAAGTTTGCATCTTGTACATCTTGTAGTGCTTCTACAGTTGTTTGTTTAAAGCCATCCGGCTCAGATTTACCAGGTTCAAATGCATTTGTTAAACCTAGTTTTTTCGTAATTTGTATCGCTGTAGAATTGTCTGTTAATAGACGGAATGTTGGAACATCTTTCGCTGTAAATGATTGTGTTAATACGATATTTTTATCTTTTAAGTTTGCTTTTTCAATTTTTTCTTTTGCATCAGCAAATGTTTTATCCATGTCCGCTAATACTTTTTTCCCTTGCTCTTCTTTTCCAACCGCTTTTGCAATTTGTTTAAATGTTTCTGTCATTTCAGCAAAGTGGTCGTTATTGCTTGTTGATGGATCAAACATAACTGTTGGTGCAATTTGTTCTAACTCATTTTTAATTGCTTTACTACGGAATGAAGCTGTAATAATTAAATCTGGTTTTAGACGATTGATTTCTTCTAAATTTGGTTGTTGACGTGTACCTACATCTACAACGTCTTTACTCGGTTTTGTTTCTGTATTTACCCATTTATTGTAATTTTTAATGTCTGCCATACCGACTGGCTGAACACCAAGTGCTAATAAGTCTTCTGCATATACCCACTCAAGTACAACAACTTTTTTCGCTGGTTTATCTAATTTTGTTTCCCCTTCAGCGTGTTTAATTGTTATAGCTTGTTTTTTGTCATCTGTTTTTACTTCTTTCTTCTCTTCCTTTTGTTGTCCACATCCGACAACGAATAGAAGAATGACCATAAAAATACTAAGAACTTTTTTCATCTTTTTCCCCCAAATGAATTATTTTGCAGTAATCGAAATTGAAAATCGTTATCAATTGCAACAAGAAAATCATACTATGCGAATGTTTTAAGTGTCAATATTTTTCTGAAAATTTTGATGGGAAATAATAACTTTCACAATTTTTTCTTTGGATGCATTTACGAATAGGTGCTGGAGAGAGGGAAAATCAATCTAGAAGGCAAAAGTACAAGCAAAGACAGCGAGTACTGCATGTAATAATTATTGGAATGCAAATAAAAAAATTTATTATAAAGAGCTTATTGTAGAACAAGGACAATTAAATTTTAATTATTTTTATGGCTAGTGAGCGGGGTATCTCGATTTCATTTGTCTAAATTTAGAGAGGTAGACTAAGAGTGTGTTTGAAAGATTAAATAAGGAGGAGGGAATCAGCATGTCTGTAGGACGTTGTGGATGTCAAAATGGGATACATGTTGATTCATGCTGTTTTAGTTGTGATGGGACTGTTCCTAAAGTGTGTCCAACGGGAGCAACGGGGGCAACGGGAGCAACAGGAGCAACAGGAGCAACCGGGGCAATCGGTCCAACCGGTCCAACAGGAGCGACGGGAGCAACGGGAGCAACCGGAACGACCGGAGCAACGGGAGCAACCGGGGCAACGGGAGCAACCGGAACGAGTATAACAGCAACGTATGCTTTTGCAAATAATACTTCTGGTTCAATAATATCGGTTCTTCTCGGTGGAACGAATGTACTGCTCCCAAATAATCAAAATATTGGACCTGGGATTACAGTTTCTGGTGGGAATACAGTATTTACTGTTGCGAATGCGGGAAATTATTATATTTCGTATACCATTAATATAACCGCTTCGTTGTTAGTAAGTTCCCGAATTACCATAAATGGAGCGGCTCTTGCTGGGACGATAAACGCGCCAGCGCTCGCGACAACTTCATTTAGTGCGACAATTATTACAACGCTTGCGGCAGGTGATGCAATTAGTTTGCAGTTGTTTGGTTTGGTAGCGCTCGCGACACTATCAACAGCTACTCCTGGAGCAGTTTTAACAATTATAAGATTAAGCTGATGATAAATAATTCTTCCAGCTATACAAATAGAGTGGAGAATTATACATAGAGAAGTGGGAGAAGTAATGAATAGTTGTTAAAAAGTCAGAATATTATGATTGTAACGTGATTGTGGCTATAATATAATGAAAACAATCATCATGAATGGAAATTCATTTTATTTTTGTAAGAACAGGGAGGGGGAATGAGGATGGAAAAGCCTTGGCTACAAAATTATCCAGAGGAAATTCCACATGCAATTTCTTACGATATTCAGCCGCTGCATGTGTATTTGCAGAAGATGTCTTCTCGGTATCCAGAAAAGAAAGCGCTTCATTTTTTAGGGAAGGATATTACATTTTCAGAACTAGACTGTAAGGTGAAACAATTTGCAAATTATTTACGCAAGCTTGGTGTGAGAAAAGGTGATCGAGTTGCGATTATGTTACCAAATTGTCCGCAAGCTGTAATTGGATATTATGGTACATTGCTCGCAGGTGGTATTGTTGTACAAACAAACCCTCTTTATACGGAGAGAGAACTAGAATATCAGCTTCATGATTCTGGAGCAAAAGTCATTCTTTGTCTCGATTTAGTCTTTCCAAAAGTTAATGACGTTCAGTCTGCTACAAAGATTGAGCATATTATTGTAACGCGTATTGCAGATTTTTTACCATTTCCCAAAAATTTAATTTATCCATTTGTACAAAAAAAGCAAGCAAATCTTGTTGTAAAAGTAACTGAAAGTGAAACAATTCATATTTGGAAGTCAGTAGAAAGAGAAGATGATGAAGTAGTAGAGGTACCTTGTGATCCTGAAAATGATTTAGCGCTCTTGCAATATACAGGAGGTACGACAGGATTCCCAAAAGGAGTCATGTTAACGCACAAAAATCTTGTATCAAATACATTGATGGGTGCGCACTGGTTATATAATTGTAAAGAAGGGGAAGAAGTGGTCCTAGGTGTTCTTCCATTTTTCCATGTGTATGGGATGACAGCTGTGATGAATTTAACTGTTATGCAAGGGTATAAAATGGTAATTGTTCCGAAGTTTGATATAAAAATGGTATTTGAAGCGATTAAAAAGCATAAAGTTACACTATTTCCAGGAGCCCCGACGATTTATATTGCCCTTTTAAATAGTCCGCTGCTTCAGCAATATGATATTTCTTCAATTCGTGCGTGTATTAGTGGTTCTGCACCGCTTCCAGTAGAGGTACAGGAGAAATTTGAAAAGATTACAGGTGGTAAACTCGTAGAAGGATATGGACTGACAGAATCATCTCCAGTTACGCATAGTAATTTCTTATGGGAAAAGCGTGTGCCGGGAAGTATTGGTGTCCCGTGGCCAGATACAGATGCCCGCATTATGTCGCTTGAAACAGGAGAATCGTTGCCGCCAGGAGAGATTGGTGAAATTGTTGTGAAAGGTCCGCAAGTCATGCAGGGATATTGGAATAAGCCTGAGGAAACAGCGGCGGTATTACAGGACGGTTGGTTACACACAGGTGATGTTGGCTATATGGATGAAGAGGGATTTTTCTATATAAAAGATCGCAAAAAAGACATGATTGTTGCTAGTGGATTCAATGTTTATCCACGTGAAATAGAAGAAGTATTATATGAGCATGAACAGGTGCAGGAAGTGGTTGCGATAGGGGTTCCAGATCCATATCGTGGTGAAACTGTGAAAGTTTTTGTTGTACTAAAAGAAGATGAAGTTTGTTCTGAAGAAGAGTTAGATCAGTTTGCTCGTAAATATTTGGCTGCTTATAAAGTTCCAAAAGTATATGAATTTCGGAGTGAGTTGCCAAAAACAACGGTTGGTAAGATTTTACGCCGTGTCCTTATAGATGAAGAGAAGAAAAAGGAAGAGAAAGAGGATGAGCAGACGGGCTAAAGGCCCTTTCTTTTTGGGAATATAAGGTTGACAATTTTTTAAATAGTCAGTATTATTGAGATGTGAATGATTATTCATTCAGTCATTCATTATCTTGAAGGGGACAGTAAAGTGAAAAAAAATCGACCAAAATACAACCAAATTATTGATGCGGCGGTTATTGTAATTGCAGAAAATGGATACCATCAAGCGCAAGTTTCTAAAATTGCAAAGCAAGCTGGCGTTGCTGATGGAACTATTTATTTATATTTCAAAAATAAAGAAGATATATTAATATCCTTATTCCAAGAGAAGATGGGAGAATTTATTGAAACAATTCGTCAAAAAACAGCAGGAATTGAAAGCGCTGTATCGAAGTTGTTTATGTTGGTAGAAATGCACTTCGTGCTGTTGTCGAAAAATGATCCTCTTGCTATTGTCACGCAACTAGAGCTTCGTCAGTCCAACCAAGACCTGCGTCTCAAAATAAATGAAGTCTTAAAAGGGTACTTACAAGTCATTGATGAAATTTTGGAAACAGGTATAAGACAAGGTGAATTTAAGGCGGATTTAAACGTTCGCATAGCAAGACAAATGATCTTTGGAACAGTAGATGAAGTTGTGACCAATTGGGTAATGAGCGATCATAAATATGATTTGGTCGCACTTTCAAAAACGGTACATGGGCTGCTTAGTTCAGCTTGTGGTTATCGTCAATAATGGGAGGGATCATGTTGAAATTCCTATCTGTAACAGTAGAAGACCACATTGCGGTGGCGACATTAAATCACCCACCAGCGAATGCTATGTCTTCACAAGTCATGCATGATGTTACTGAGTTAATTGATCAAGTCGAAAAGGATGAAAATGTGCGCGTTGTTGTTCTTCATGGCGAAGGCCGCTTCTTCTCAGCAGGAGCAGATATTAAAGAATTTACTTCTGTTGAAGAAGCAAAACAGGCGACAGAGCTAGCACAGCTTGGACAAGTTACGTTTGAGCGTGTGGAAAAGTGCTCAAAACCAGTTATTGCGGCAATTCATGGAGCGGCACTTGGCGGTGGCCTTGAGTTCGCTATGTCTTGCCACATGCGCTTTGCAACTGAAAACGCAAAGCTTGGTTTACCAGAGTTAACGCTTGGATTGATTCCTGGCTTTGCAGGCACACAACGTTTGCCACGTTATGTTGGTAAAGCGAAGGCTTGTGAAATGATGTTAACGAGTACACCAATTTCAGGTGCACAGGCATTAGAATTGGGACTTGTAAATGGCTTGTTCTCGGAAGAAACATTCCTAGAAGAAACGCTCAAAATTGCAAAACAGATTGCTAGTAAAAGCCCAGCGACAACTCGTGCTGTGTTAGAACTATTACAAACAACAAAATCATCTCATTATTATGAAGGTGTACAACGTGAAGCACAAATATTTGGTGAAGTGTTCACGAGTGAAGATGGAAGAGAAGGTGTAGCGGCATTCTTAGAGAAACGCAAGCCTTCATTTAGTGGCAGGTAGTCCAAATTATTTTTTTAATACAAATTAACAGAATATTAAAATTGATGGAATCTTTCTGAAAAACAAGGGGGTAAATGGAATGAACATCTACGTACTCATGAAACGAACATTTGATACAGAAGAAAAAATCGTAATTAAAAACGGTGCAATTTACGATGGCGAAGCGGAATTCATCATCAACCCTTACGATGAATATGCAATTGAAGAAGCAATTCAAGTAAGAGACGCACAAGGCGGTGAAATTACGGTTGTAACAGTTGGCGGCGAAGATAGTGAGAAAGAACTTCGTACTGCGCTAGCGATGGGCTGTGATAAAGCGGTATTAATTAATATTGAAGATGATGTTGAGAATGGTGACCAATTTACAACAGCGAAAGTGCTTGCTGAGTATTTAAAAGATAAAGAAGTAGATTTAATTTTAGGTGGGAACGTAGCGATTGATGGTGCGTCTGGACAAGTTGGACCTCGCGTAGCAGAAGCGTTAAATATTCCATATGTAACAACAATCACAAAGCTTGAAATTAACGGTACAAACGTGAAAATTGAGCGTGATGTTGAAGGGGATACTGAAGTGATTGAAACATCACTACCACTTTTAGTAACAGCGCAACAAGGTTTAAATGAACCACGTTATCCATCGCTTCCAGGTATTATGAAAGCGAAGAAGAAGCCGCTTGAAGAGTTAGAATTAGACGATCTAGATTTAGAGGAAGATGATGTGGAGGCAAAAACAAAAACGATTGAAATCTATTTACCTCCTAAGAAAGATGCAGGAAAAGTGTTACAAGGCGAGCTGCAAGATCAAGTAAAAGAACTTGTATCGTTGCTCCATACAGAGGCGAAAGTAATCTAATAAAATACGAAATTATATATGCAGGAGGGAAAATCTATGGCTCGTAAAGTATTAGTAATGGGTGAAGTTCGTGACGGATCACTACGTAACGTTTCATTTGAAGCGGTAGCAGCAGCGAAAACAATTGCAGAAGGCGGTGAAGTTGTTGGCCTTCTAGTTGGGGAGAGCGTTGCATCTTTTGCAAATGAATTGATTCATTACGGTGCAGATCGCGTTGTGACAGTTGAAAGTGATAAATTAAAATCATATACGTCTGATGGATATGCACAAGCATTTTTAGCTGTGTATGGTGAAGAGAAACCAGAAGGTATTGTCTTTGGACATACAGCACTTGGTAAAGATTTGTCACCAAAGTTAGCTGCTAAACTTGAGGCTGGTCTTGTTTCTGATGTTACTGCATTAGAAGTAGCAGGTGGGAATGTTGTGTTTACACGCCCAATTTACTCTGGTAAAGCGTTTGAGAAGAAAATTGTAACAGATGGTATTCTATTTGCGACAATACGTCCAAATAATATTGCGCCACTTGAAAAAGATGAAGCGCGTACAGGTGATGTATCTTCAATTACAGTTGATGTAAAAGATTTGCGTACAATTATTCAAGATGTTGTGCGTAAAACGGCAGAAGGTGTAGACCTTTCAGAAGCGAAAGTTATTATCGCTGGTGGACGCGGTGTGAAAAGTGAAGACGGCTTTAAACCGCTAAAAGAATTAGCTAATGTATTAGGTGGCGCTGTTGGAGCATCACGTGGTGCATGTGACGCAGAGTATTGCGATTACTCATTACAAATTGGACAAACAGGTAAAGTTGTTACACCAGATTTATATATTGCATGCGGTATTTCTGGTGCAATTCAGCATTTAGCTGGTATGTCTAATTCAAAAGTAATCGTTGCAATTAATAAAGATCCAGAAGCGAGTATTTTTAAAGTAGCTGACTATGGCATTGTTGGCGACTTGTTTGAAGTAGTTCCTTTATTAACAGAAGAATTTAAAAAACTAAAAGTACATTCTTAATTTGAATAACCCTTGAGTTCCAGGTGAAATACCCCTATATATATAGAAAAACGAGAGGTCCCCTGCCTCTCGTTTTTTAACATGTATGTCTACCCGATATATAATTGTAGGTTAGAGACTTGCACTCATTTTCTCTTTTTATTTTGACATGGAATGGGGCTAAGAAAGGATCTGACCGCATCTATGCATGGCTAGATGCTCTCTTCCATCTAAAAAAGAAAGGTTTTAGGTTTTTTTATTCGGTATTTATATAGCTTGTATTTTTATATAGTATAAAGGGAACCTTTTTTGTTACAATACATAACGATACATAATATTCGCCACGTATATAACTTAATGATATACTTTTGGTAGAATACACTTGAAGGAGGAAATAAAATGGCAATTGTAAACGCAACTGACAAAAACTTCGCAGCTGAAACAAGCGAAGGTATTGTATTATTAGATTTCTGGGCACCATGGTGTGGGCCTTGTAAAATGATCGCTCCTGTATTAGAGGAAATCGATGCAGAATTAGGCGAAAAAGTAAAAGTAGTTAAAGTAGACGTAGATGAAAACCAAGAAACTGCTCGCAGTTTTGAAGTTATGAGCATCCCATCTCTTTTCGTATTAAAAGATGGTAAAGTGGTTGACCAAGCGTTAGGTTACAAACCAAAAGAAGCGTTAGTAGAACTAGTTTCTAAACACTTCTAATCGAAAAAGCTGCCGTACGGCAGCTTTTTATTTATCCTGTTTTAACGGGCAGTAAGACCCCCACTGATTAAAGTTTCACTTTATCTCATTAAAACCATCTTTGATGCATTTCTTTTAGAAAGCTGTCTGTAACTTTATATCCAGAATTTTCTCCGATAACAGAGTCAATACCACAATAGGGACAAACGGCTGTATGATCATCATCCCACCATTCATTAATTTTAGTTGGGTCAAAAATTTTTAAACAATAAAAGCAACCACATATAGTATCTTTTTCTAAGGAAGCTCTATTATGAGAACTAAAACGGTGTGCATCTCTAAAATGTTTTTCCATTGTTATCCTCCTGTTTGCGCTGTTCTTTGCTTGTCATATTTGAATGTTTTTTGTATTTCATGCCTAAATCGTTTGCATTGTTGTGTATTATGAAAATTTAAAAGGAAAAATCCTAAATTCTATTTTTTAGTTTAACATGGAAATCAATAGTAAAATACGATATGAAAAGATAAAAATATGTATAATAATTTCATTTTTTTGCGCTTTCCGTTACAATGAAAGAACGTATGTTGGGGGAATTGTGTTTGAAAATCATGTAAGTATATAAGAAACGGAGGTATACGAGTGCACGAGCATTTAAAAGAAAAGTTAGCGATTTTACCAGATCAACCAGGTTGTTATTTAATGAAAGATAAACAAGGAACAGTTATATATGTCGGGAAGGCGAAGGTGCTTAAAAATCGTGTGCGCTCGTATTTTACCGGTTCGCATGATGGAAAGACACTCCGCCTTGTTGGGGAAATTGTTGACTTTGAATATATTGTTACCTCTTCGAATTTAGAGGCACTCATTTTAGAATTAAATTTAATCAAAAAATATGACCCGAAATATAATATTCAATTGAAAGACGATAAAACATATCCATTTATTAAAATTACAGCTGAAAAACAACCGCGCTTACTCATTACGAGAAACGTAAAAAAGGATAAAGGAAAGTATTTTGGACCTTATCCAAATGCGCAATCAGCTCATGAAACGAAAAAACTGCTAGATCGTATGTACCCGCTCCGTAAATGTACAAATATGCCGGATAAGGTTTGCTTATATTATCATATGGGGCAATGCCTAGCGCCTTGTGTAAAAGAGATAACGGATGAACAAAATCAAGAAATTGTAGATGGAATTGTTAAGTTTTTGAACGGTGGACATAAAGAAATTCGCTCGGAATTGGAAGCGAAAATGTATGAAGCATCGGAAAAATTAGAGTTTGAACGTGCAAAAGAATTGCGTGATCAAATTGCTCATATAGATGCAATTATGGAAAAGCAGAAGATGATTATGAGTGACTTAGTTGACCGCGATGTGTTTGGTTATGCAGTTGATAAAGGTTGGATGTGTGTGCAAGTTTTCTTTGTTCGAAAAGGAAAGTTAATTGAACGTGATGTTTCCATGTTTCCAATTTATGATGAACCAGAAGAAGGTTTCTTAACATTCATCGGTCAATTTTACGAACAAAACAATCACTTTAAGCCAAAGGAAATTGTAGTGCCAGGAAGTATAGATCCTGAATTAGTAGAGCGTTTTTTAGAAGTGAATGTAACGCAACCGAAACGTGGAAAGAAAAAAGACCTTGTTGAGTTAGCAAGTAAAAATGCGAAGATTGCTTTAGGTGAGAAATTTTATTTAATCGAACGTGATGAAGAGCGGACGATTAAGGCTGTTGAAAATTTAGGTAAGCAGCTTGATATCGAAACGCCATATCGTATTGAAGCATTTGATAACTCGAATATTCAAGGAACGAACCCAGTTTCAGCAATGATTGTCTTTATTGATGGAAAGCCAGCGAAAAAAGAGTATCGAAAATATAAGATAAAAACAGTTCAAGGACCAGATGATTATGAATCGATGCGAGAGGTTGTACGACGCCGATATACGCGTGCATTGAAAGAGAATTTACCATTACCTGATTTAATTGTAATTGATGGTGGGAAAGGACATCTTGCAGCTGCTAGTGATGTGCTGGAAAATGAACTAGGCTTATATATCCCGATGGCTGGACTAGTTAAAGATGATAAGCACCGTACATCGCATTTAATGATCGGTGATCCTCCCGAACCTGTTATGCTGGAAAGGAATAGCCAGGAATTTTATTTATTACAGCGTATTCAAGATGAAGTACACCGATTTGCAATTACATTCCATCGCCAGCTTCACGGGAAATCTGTTATTCAATCTGCTTTAGATGGGATTCCTGGAGTAGGTGAGAAACGAAAAAAGGTATTGTTAAAACATTTTGGTTCGCTAAAGAAAATGAAAGAAGCGTCTGTGACAGAATTTGTCGAAGCGGGAATGCCACAAAATGTTGCAGAAACCATTTATTCGTATTTAACCAATAAAAAGACATTGTAGTTTACAATGTCTTCTATTTTTTGATATAATTTCAGAAGATTAAAAATAATCATAAGTGAATAAAAATACAAAAAATTATCTTTGATATTGTGATACATAACTTGTGGTTACGGATAACCTTATTTTCATAGTGCCTCCATGCGAGGATAGATGCGTTCTCTATCTAAAAAGAAGGATTGTATGTCATTGTTGTTTTTGTATGTATATAGAAAAGTCAACTAAACCTATATGTCTAGTTGACTGTTAATGGGACTCTACACTTCGATAGGATCTTTTACATCCCATTTTACAAGAAATGTGATAGAATCCGAACGCTTTTTTTGTTCTTCATATGACTCGGCAACAACATTTCGTTGTTTTTGAATTTGCTCGGCAACAAACCCTGTTTCTAATTGGTAGGAAGAATGTCTATTTTGTTTTTGACGCTCTGTAATGAGTGGGCTTGTCAATTGAAAATGCATTTCACGACGTTTATGCTCGATGATGTTCAAACGACCCCAGCCAGCTTTCTCAAAAAAGTGAATGACTTCTTCAATTGTCTCAAGCGGATATTTTCGCGCTAGGTTTCTACCAGCCCAATATAAGATGTCATCTAAATCCTTGCCAATTAAATCAGGCAATACTTCTTCACGTAACAGTTCATAAGCGAAGGCGTTCAATGAAACATCTTCCAAAGATGCTATATCGATTGTATTTTTGCTCACAATATTCCCCTCTTTCTATAGGGATTATTATATAACATTTATCATTTATAAAAACAGAACTTTCTTTGGGAAAAGCTGAATATATAGGAAGAAAAAAATAATTGGCAAATTATATGCAAATTATGTACAAATTATGTATACGTTTTCTTGACGCTTCGACAAAAATAGGAGTAAAATGAACTTGGTATCAAATTATGCTGAAATATTTCGAATAATTTTTTCAGTTTTTCTTATAGCAATAGTGAAAAAACATTATTGTTATAAACTAATACTGAAAGCAGCAGTCAAACACTCAAGGGGGGTAATGGGGACATGAAAGGCCGCGAGTATACGTTTCGCAAGTGGCACTCATTAATGGGGGTCATTCCGGTTGGTGTCTTTTTGACGCAACATTTAGTAGTAAACAATTTTGCAACAAGAGGAGCAGAGGCTTTTAACAAAGCTGCTCATTTTATGGAGCTCCTTCCATTCCGTTATGCGCTAGAAATTTTCGTCATCTTTTTACCGATACTGTACCATGCTATATATGGATTATATATTGCATTTACAGCTACGAACAATGCGAAATCTTATAGTTATTTCCGTAACTGGATGTTTGTCTTCCAAAGAATTTCAGGTGTGTTCACGCTTATTTTCATAGCTTGGCACGTTTGGCAAACTCGTATTCAAGCATTGTTAGGCGCGCAGGTAAATTATGATATGATGGCAGATATTTTAAATAATCCAGCTATGTTTGGCTTCTATCTAGTTGGGGTTATATCAACAATTTTCCACTTTGCAAATGGACTATGGACATTCTGCATTAGCTGGGGAATTACAGTATCGCCACGATCACAACGTATCTCTACTTATGTAACATTAGCTATTTTCTTAGGTTTATCTTATGTAGGTGTGAGTGCATTATTAGCGTTCATCGATCCACAGCTAGCAAATCAGTAAGGAGTGGGAGAGCATGAAAGGGAAACTTATAGTAGTCGGCGGTGGCTTAGCCGGCTTAATGGCAACGATTAAGGCAGCAGAAGCAGGAGTAAACGTGGAACTGTTCTCTTTAGTACCAGTAAAACGTTCGCATTCTGTATGTGCACAGGGTGGCATTAACGGTGCTGTAAATACGAAAGGTGAAGGGGATTCTCCATGGATCCACTTTGACGATACAATTTATGGTGGAGACTTCTTAGCGAACCAACCACCAGTTAAAGCGATGTGTGAAGCAGCGCCTGGTATTATTCATTTAATGGACCGTATGGGTGTTATGTTTAACCGTACAGAAGAAGGACTTCTTGATTTCCGTCGCTTCGGGGGAACACAGCATCACCGTACAGCATTTGCTGGTGCAACAACAGGACAACAGTTGCTATACGCGTTAGATGAGCAAGTACGTCGTCATGAAGTAGCAGGACTTGTAACGAAATATGAAGGTTGGGATTTCTTACGTGCTGTTATCGATGATGAAGGTGTATGCCGCGGAATCGTTGCGCAAGACTTACAATCGATGGAGATTAAGAGTTTCCGAGCTGATGCCGTGATTATGGCAACAGGGGGCCCTGGTATCATCTTCGGAAAATCAACAAACTCTATTATTAATACAGGTACAGCAGCGTCTGCTGTATATCAACAAGGCGCATATTATGCAAACGGTGAGTTCATCCAAATTCACCCAACAGCGATTCCAGGAGACGATAAATTACGTCTAATGAGTGAATCTGCACGTGGTGAAGGTGGACGTGTTTGGACATATAAAGATGGTAAACCATGGTACTTCTTAGAAGAGAAATATCCGGCTTACGGAAACCTTGTACCTCGTGATATTGCAACGCGTGAAATCTTTGATGTTTGCGTAGAGCAAAAACTAGGTATCAATGGTGAAAACATGGTATATCTAGACCTTTCTCATAAAGATCCGAAAGAATTAGATATTAAACTTGGTGGAATCATTGAAATCTATGAAAAGTTCACAGGCGATGATCCTCGTAAACTACCGATGAAGATCTTCCCAGCTGTGCATTACTCAATGGGTGGACTGTGGGTTGATTACAAGCAAATGACAAGTATTCCAGGATTATTTGCAGCAGGTGAGTGTGATTACTCTATGCACGGTGGTAACCGATTAGGTGCGAACTCATTATTATCAGCGATTTATGGCGGTATGGTCGCAGGACCAAACGCGATTGAATATATGAAAGGTCTTTCAAAATCATCTGATGCTGTTTCATCAACTACTTATGAGCAAAATGAGTTAATCGAAACAGAGAAATTTAACAATATTTTAACGTTAGATGGTAATGAAAATGCATATGTTCTTCATAAAGAGCTTGGAGAATGGATGACAGATAACGTAACAGTAGTTCGTGAAAATAAAAAGTTACAAGAAACAGATGCAAAAATCGTAGAGTTAATGGAGCGTTATAAACGTATTAACATTAACGATACAGCGAAATGGAGTAACCAAGGTGCTTCATTTACACGTCAACTAGCAAACATGTTTGAATTAGCTCGTGTTATTACAATTGGTGCATATAACCGTAATGAAAGCCGCGGTGCGCATTATAAACCAGAATTCCCTAATCGTGATGATGCGAACTTCTTAAAAACTACAATGGCGAAGTTTGAAGGAGAAGGAAATGCACCAGCATTCCATTATGAAGATGTTGATATTTCATTAATCCAGCCACGTAAACGTGACTATTCTTCAAAACACGATGTAGCTGCTAAGGATGAAAAGGGGGATAAACAAAATGTCTGAGAAAACAATCCGCCTCATCATTACGAGACAAGATGGACCAGATGCACAATCGTTTGATCAAGAATTTGAAATTCCATATCGTCCAAATATGAATATTATTTCGGCTCTTATGGAAATTCGTCGTAATCCTGTTGATGCAAAAGGAAACCAGACAACTCCTGTTGCATGGGATATGAACTGTTTAGAAGAAGTATGTGGTGCTTGTTCTATGGTAATTAACGGTAAACCGCGTCAATCATGTACAGCGCTTATCGATAAATTAGAACAACCAGTTCGCATAAAACCGATGAAGACATTCCCGGTTGTACGTGACTTACAAGTAGACCGTAGCCGTATGTTTGATGCGTTAAAACGTGTTAAGGCTTGGGTTCCAATTGATGGTACGTATGACCTAGGACCAGGACCAAGAATGCCAGAGAAAAAACGTCAATGGGCATATGAGCTTTCAAAATGTATGACATGTGGTGTTTGCTTAGAATCATGTCCAAACGTAAACAGTAAATCTGACTTTATCGGACCAGCGCCGCTTTCACAAGCTCGTTTGTTTAACTCACATCCAACTGGTGAGATGCATAAAGCAGAGCGCTTACGTGCAATTATGGGTGATGGTGGACTTGCAAACTGTGGTAACTCACAAAACTGTGTGCAATCATGTCCAAAAGGTATTCCATTAACAACATCAATTGCAGCATTAAACCGTGATACAACAATTCAGTCGTTTAAAGATTTCTTTGGTAGCGACAATAACTATTAATTTATATTGCCTCTTCGATTCGAAGAGGCAATATTTATATAGGTTTCTATCGTTTTAATTTTCTTTTTATTCCGAAAAATGTATTACTTATTATAAAATACAGATTGAAAAACTGATATAAAATCATTCCTGTTAGTTGGAATAGGGGACCGCTCATAGGTAGAAGCGGTCAGTGCCTCTTTTAGCCCCATGCCATGTGAAAACAGAAGGAGAAGAGGCGTGGAAAACTTCTGTTGTTTACGTAACCGCCACTTGTTGGAAAATTAAAATGAATATATAGAATAAAAGAAAAAGGAGAGAAGAGCATGAAGAAAATTTCTTATATTGAAGACTTTGAGAAATGGGAAAAAGGTTTTTCTTTTTATATTCCTGTGAAAGTTCGTTTTTGTGAAACAGATATGTTTGGACACATGAATAATGGGGTCGCCTTTACATACTTTGAGGAGGCGCGTATTGAATTTTTTAAAGAATTAGGTTTTATGCAAGAATGGACACATGAAGCATCTGAAACTATGATTGTTGTTGCTGACTTACAATGTAACTTTTTGAAACAGATCTTTTTTGATGAAAACTTAAAAGTTTATGTGAAAGCTGAATCTATTGGAAACTCTTCTTTAGATTTGCACTATATGGTGAAAAATGAAACTGGAGAAGTTTGTTTAGTAGGGCGCGGGGCAATGGTACAAGCATCGAAGAAAACGGGAAAAGGAGCACCTTGGCTGGAAGAATGGAAGCAAAAGTTACTACAATAAGGTGAGACATGAATAGGATAGATCGTATGTTAAGTAGAAAGAAATAAAAGTAGAAAACATATTGTATATGGTTAATATGCTTTCTACTTTATTTTTTATGTCTGAATAAGAGAATTCTCTTATTTTTTTGCACCCATCGCTTCTTCTAATGTTAGGTGATGATTATGTAAGTATGTAGCAAATGGATTACCAACGTAGCGAATGTGCCATGGTTCGTATGAGTATTCTGTTATATCTGTTTTATCCTCTAAATAACGAATAATGAATCCAAATTCATGAGCATGTTCCGCTACCCATTTTCCTTCCTCTGTTTCACCAAAAATAGGTTCTAATTGATAATCTGCTGATTTAGAACTAATATCCATTGTAAGGCCTGTTTGATGTTCGCTTGTTCCAGGAGTTGCACTTACTGAATCTGCTTCAGCTTGTCCTTGTTTTTTTATGTACATATTATGTAATGATTGTTGTCGTTTATAAGAGCGGTATCCTGATACAGCAGTAAGCTCTAGTCCTTGCTCTTTTGCTGCCTGGAACATTTTTTCTAGTGCTGCCGCGGCATCTTTACGAAGTAATGTTTTTTCTTTATCTTTTGGATATGCAAATGGAACGTCTGGTCTTATAAGATCATCTGGTGTATAACCATCTGGTAATTTACGATGCTTATTTACTAATACAAGAGGTGAATCTGGATTTGTAACAAGGGAGAAGTTCTCATCTATTTTTTTTGCTGTATGAGCTGCTTTTGGAAATACAGGAATCTCTTCTTTTGGATGTTCAATATGTTTCTTTGTTTCTACAGCTTTCGCTTCATTTTGTAGTGGAGACTTTGAGCCGAAGTAAGCGAAGGATGTGATACCGATTACAATCGTAGTGGCAGAAATAATAATTACCTTTTTCATAACGCTGTGTAATCTCAGTCCTTTCGTATAGTTTGTCTAATAGTCTTTATTATAAGTCTAGTTATTATAAAAAGAAATATAAGAGTCATAACGTAATAGAATTGCAAAGAAAATGTCAAAAAATGTGTGATTTTGTGGAATTATATATAATGTTCGTATATATGTATGATTGAATTTAATGGAATTAGAAATAGAGAAAGGATGCCCTAGGCCATCCTTTTTTTCTATTTTACTTCAAATGATTTTAAGTTATCACGACGAATTTGATCTTTTTCTGCATCAGATCGTTTGAAGTTGTAATCATATAGAGCACCTTCCCAATCACCGTACATTGGGTTAGGGAAAATGATGAATTTCTCACCGAATTGTGCTTTTGTTTCTTCAACTGTTTGATTACGATCTTTTACAGATTTCCCATCAAATCCAGTGAAGTCAGATAAGTTGTCACCGAAGAATAGTAAGATATCGTGTGATTGTGAAACAAGTTCACGACGTTTTTCTTTTCCTTTTTCTTTTGGATCTTGTAATAAAATATGTTCTTTTGTTGCTTGCGGAGCACCAACGCGCTCAAGGTTTTTAATTGTTGCATCTAATTGATTTGTTTTGCGGTTTGAAATGTAGTAGATGTCTACACCTTTAGATTCTGTATATTTTAAGAAGTCAATCGCACCAGGAAGAGCCTCAGCTTCCGCTTTATTAATCCACTCATCCCATTTATAAGGATAGCCCTTTCCTTCTTTCACTGTCATTGCTTGGTGAGGGCTGTTATCTAAAACAGTTTCATCTAAATCTAGTACAATTGCTGGTTTTTTACTTGTACCCTTTGCAAGAGCTGCATCAAGTTTCAATTGTCCAATGTTATACCCTTGATAATACAATGCTTTCGTTTCACCAGCTGTTTGGAACCATAAGTCAGCCATTAGCTGCTGGTCTGTTAGCTTTACGTTTTCTTCTTTTGCTATAGTTTTCTCTGCTGTTCCTGAGCATCCTACAAGCGATGTAGAGAGAACGGCTACAGATAATAATGTGGTAATGCCTCTTTTCATCTTCATATGTATCCTCCTTGATGTAAGTGAATCATATAATATTATATATTAAAATATAATGTTTTATGTAATACTTTTTATGAACTTTTTCATGTTGTTCTTTGTATATATAGTAGTGTGTCCTATTTAAGTATAGTAAGTAAGGAATTATATGATGGCAGATGACAATTTTTTTTGTCAAAGTGACAATTATAATTGACATAAGTTAGGTTTTTATTTACAATTTTAACTAAATAAAACAAATGGTTGAGGAGAAGAATATATGTCGTTGATTTTATAATTTAGTTATAAAAATTAATAGATTTACACATGTTACAATATTTTTTCTATCTTCAACATACCATTTAGAATATTGTAAGAATGCTGAAGAAGGGGAGGGATTATATTTGAGTTTACAAATTAAAAACTTAACGAAAATATTTGGGGAATCAAAAGCAGTCAACCAATTGGAAATCTCATTACCAAAGGGGGAAGTGTTGGGATTACTTGGAAGAAATGGTGCGGGGAAAACGACAACAATTAAAATGCTCCTCGGTTTATTAACTCCTAATGAAGGATCCATTACATGGAATGGGAAAGAAATCTCTCAAAGTGATGTAACAATTGGTTATCTTCCGGAAGAAAGAGGATTATATACGAAAAGTAGAGTGATAGACCAGCTTCGCTATTTCGGTAGATTAGAAGGAATGACGAAAAAAGAGGTAGATCGTGCGATTGATAAATGGCTAGAAAAACTAGCGATACCGGAATATAAATATAAAACGGCTGGAGAACTTTCAAAGGGGAACCAGCAAAAAATCCAATTAATTGCTGCGCTTATTCACGATCCAGAGCTTCTTATTTTAGATGAGCCGTTTAGCGGACTAGATCCAGTGAATGCTAGTATGTTAGCAAACATTATTGAAGAACAAGTGCAAAGCGGAAAAACAATTATCTTGTCCAGCCATCGTATGGAACAAGTAGAAGTGTTTTGCCAACATGTGTGCATTTTGAAAAAAGGGAAAGCGGTTGTAGAAGGGAAATTAAGCGACATTAAGCAAGAATATGGTTTTCGTAATTTAACAATTGAAGATGTGAGTGAAAATGAACAGGCATTGCAAGCTTTACATATTTCGTATGAAAAACAACAAGGACTGCTATATGTAAAAGTCCTTGATGATGCGGAAGCTTTAACAGTTTTACAAAAATTACAAGAGAAAGGTGTAAGCTTAAGACAATTTAAAATGTTAGAGCCGACACTTAACGAAATATTTGTAGAAAGGGCGAAATAACAATGCGTAAATTTTCTCATGTATTTTCATTTTATTTTAGGGAATCATTTTTATCGAAAAAGACGTTAATTACGAGTGGAATTTTATTTTTAATTGTGTTTGGTGTCTTTGCTTTTAACCACTTTACTGCTGATGGAGAGGGAAGTAAGGATAAAGATAAGATCGCAATTGTAGTGGAAACGTCGACTTATAAAGTACAAGAAGATGAGTTAAATAAGTTGTTACCGGCCGCAAAAGTAAAAGTGAGTAAGCAAGCAGAGTACGAAAAATTGCATAAGCAAGTTGAAGAAGGCGATTTAGATGCTTTGTTTCATATAACAGAAAAGAATGGCGTACCGGAAGTGAAGTATATATATAGTGGATTTCCAAGTGAAGTGGAATCTACAGTTATAACAAAATATTTAAAACAACAATATACGCAAATAACGATTACGAATAATAATGTTTCACCGGATGTGGCGCAGAAATTACAAGTGGAAATTCCACTGAAAGAAGAAGCGATAAAAGATCGTGCGAGCATATTTGGTATTGGATATCTTTTTACATTTATACTATATATGTTTATTCTTATGTACGGTAATGCAATTGGAACAAGTATCGCATCGGAAAAGGCTTCTCGCGTTATGGAGGTTATGATTCCGAAAGTAAAACCAATTATATTGATGTATGCAAAAGTTTTAGCAACGATTGCAACGGCCTTAGCCCAGTTATTAATTGCAGCTTGTGGGTTTTTGATTCCATATGCAATTGGTTGGATTGATTTTGACAATTCTGGGATGTTCGGACTGTTTCTAAATTTTGAGGCGTTGAATCCATTTGTCATTAGTATGTTCCTAATTTACTTTGTGGCAGGATATTTATTATATGCAATGCTATACGCAGCTGTGGGAGCAGTTGTATCTAAAACGGAAGATTTGCAAACTGTTGCAACGCCAATTATATTTTTAGCTATGGGTGCGCTTTTCATTAGTATTCAAGCATTGACAGATCCAAATAGTACACTTGTTTTAATTAGTTCTTATATCCCATTCTTTACGCCGATGGTTACATTCTCTCGTATTGTTGCTGGTGAGGCGGGTGCTATAGAGATTAGTACTACATTAGCGATTTTAGTCGTAACGATTGTAATCATTAATTGGATTGCAAGTCGCATTTATGTCAATGGTGTTATGAACTACTCTGATAAAGTGAAATTTAAAGATTTAGCTAAATTTATGAAGCGTCAATAATGATGAAAGCATGATTCTCTAAGGGAATCATGCTTTTTCTTTATGTATGAATGAAATATAGTATATAATGATAAGTATCATCTTTTGATAGAATGAACGTAAAGGAGGGGTGTGCAGATGGGAATTAGTAGCCGTTTTACAGTAGGTGTTCATATGTTAACGTTACTTGCAATAGATCGGAACTCTCGCTGTACCTCTGAATGGATTGCTGGTAGTGTGAATACAAATCCAGTTGTGATTCGTCGCATTACAGGAATGTTGAAGAGAGCGGGACTTGTTGATGTCCAAGCCGGAAAAGGTGGTACGTCGCTTGCTCGTGATTTAGATGAGATTACATTACTTGATGTATATAAAGCGGTAGAAGTAGTGGAAGAAGGACATTTATTTTCTTTCCATGAGAACCCTAACATTGAATGTCCGGTAGGAGCGAATATTCAATCGGTGTTGGAGATTATATTAATGCAAGCACAAGAAGCGATGGAAAATGTACTTGCGAATGTAACCGTTCAGCAACTTGTGACAAACTTACAATCGAAAATCCGGAATTAAAAAAGCGAGCCTCATATCAAAAGGCTCGCTTCTTTTAATTTCAGAAAGAATGAAAGTTCTATTTTTCAGTATTTAACACGAATTTCCCTACAATGGCAGCAACGATACCACCAAGAATTGGAGCAACAATAAATACCCATAATTGAGATAGAGCTTCTCCGCCAGCAAATAAAGCTGGTGCTAGGCTACGTGCAGGGTTAACTGAAGTTCCTGTTAATGGGATGCCTAGTAAGTGAACTAATACTAACGTGAAACCAATTACTAATCCAGCGAACTGTGCGTTACCCTTTTTACCTGTTACAGCAATAATAACTAAAATAAAGACGAATGTTAAAATAAATTCAACTAAGAAAGATCCTGATAATCCAAGTTTTCCAAAACCATTTTGTCCTAAGTTATCTAAAGACAGATTAGCAGATTTTAAAATTGTTACTAATGTTGTAGTTCCTAGTAAACCACCCAAAACTTGAGCTAGTAAGTAACAGCCAAGCTCCTTAGCATTCATTCGTTCGTTTATGAACATGGCAATTGATACGGCTGGGTTTATATGACATCCAGAAATTGTTCCAATGCTATATGCCATAGCAACAATTGATAATCCGAAAGCCATTGCGATGCCTAAAATTCCAATCCCTTCAATACCGCCGCCTAAAACAGCTGTTCCAGTCCCAAATAATACAAGTACAAATGTACCAATAAATTCAGCAATTCCTTTTTTTAGCATAATTTTCCTCCTTTAAATGTGCATGAGAACGTATTATAACATAGAATGATACTGTTCTAATTATAAACAAGGAATGAAAAAATATTCCGATTAAATAAACAATAGAAGTTCGTGCTATTGCGATCACATGAAAAAGCATGGATCTTAGGAAGAACCATGCTTTTTGTTATGCTATTTTCTTTTTCATAGTAAGTGGCACAGAACGATTTAAAATACTATTTGCGACCATTCCAGCCATAATGATACACATCCCAATTAATGAGAGTCCTGTAGGCAATGAACCATTTAAGAAAATGATTTCCCCAAGAACAGTAAATACCATCGTTCCGGCTTGTGTTGCTTCTACAGCACCTAGTAAGGAAAGGTTATTTTTTGCTAAATCTGTGGCGAAGAAAAATGTCATTGTTGCAATAACACCTGAACATAGTGCTAATAAAAATCCTTGGAGCATCTGTCCAGATGTTGGAATCCCTGTTGCCCCAAATCCGTATATTGCGAGAATAATGGTTATAGGCAGACTGCCAATCGCCATTCCTAGTACGCGCTGGAATGTATCAAGTCGCCCACCTACAACTTCCATCATCTTTCGATTGCCAAATGGATATAGGAAAGCAGCGAGAACAACGGGAAGAAAGCCAGATATAAATTGAGTGACCGTAATATGCCCTGCCTCTGTTGCCTGCATACAAATAACACCGATTAAAATAAAAAGTGATATATATAAACTACGAAGGGGGATTTTTCCGCGTACACGTTTTGTACCTGTTGTCGTTTGAATCGTAATAAAAAATAGTGGCGATAGTAATAAACCTGCTAGTATTGTAACTTGCCAAGTTCCTGCAACTAGCCAAGCTGGAGAAAAGACTGCTGCAAAACTTAATAAAGAATAAAATCCAATACCAGCTAAAGATCCCCATCCGAACCAAGCAAAAGGATGCCTTCGCATTTCTATCCATAATTCTCCTAGGTTTTTGCGAAATAATACGATAAGGAATAAAATAGGAAGAGCAAATAAAAAGCGGAAAGAAGCTGTCCAAGCCCAGCTTGTTCCAGATACATTCATCGCTCTATTAATAATAAAAGTTGCAGAGAAAAAAGCTGATGATAAAATACCTAATAATATTGCACGCATGATGTGTAAGCACTCCTTTCGAAATTAGATATCGATATATAGTATAATATATTTATAAACAATAAAAGTAAACTATTATATACTTTAAGGTGGTTTTGTTGCTTATGAAAGAAAAAGAGGATATGCAAACGAAAGAAGTTATTCAACAAGTTGGTCAGTTATTAAGAAAAATTCGCAATGAACAAAAACTAAGTTTAGAAGAGTTGGCACAAAAAACAGGGGTTAGTAAATTAACATTAGGAAAGATTGAAAGAGGTGAAACGAATCCAACATTGGGGGTTATTTGGAAAATTACGAAAGGGCTATCAATCCCATTTTCGAGATTAATGGTAGTTGGGGAGTCAGTGACCATTTCACGATCTGGGGAAGGATTTGCTGTCGATGAAGGCCAGGCGTGGCGGTTAGAAACAATGTTTCGATACACGAAAGAAACGGGCATGGAGATGCATCGTGCTTGTTTAAGGCCGAAGAGTATGTATGAACCAGAGCCTCATCATGAAGGAGCAATTGAACTTGTTACAGTTATGAAAGGTCAAGTTGTGATTCAAGTTGAAAATGATGTGTATGAATTAAATGGATTTGATTCGATTCAATTTGAAGCAAATAAGAAGCATAGCTATAAAAATAATGGAGATGAAATTGCTGTTTTACATTTAACAATGAAATATTCTTCTTAGCTAAAAAAAAGACCGCTTGTAATAAAGCGCTCTTTTTTTTTATGGATTTTAACGCTATTTTTGATAAAATATACTTAAGTTGGAATATTCTGAAAAACAAGGTGAATAAGTAGGATAAGGGATGGAGCAAATGACGAAATTTAGATTATGGAGATGGGTGCAACAAGTTCGAACAAGCCTTCGTTTAAAGTTATTAACATGTTTTTTAGTTGTCGCACTTATTCCGCTTATATTGTTTAGTTGGATGTCATATGAAAAGTCATCTAATCTTGTAAATGAACAGTTTGGGGATTATGGAAATTTTGCTATATCACAGCTTCAAACGCAAATTGAATTAACATTAAGCCATATGCATTTAATTGCTAGTGACATTCAAAAGTATTTATCAGACCCGACATTAATTGTCTTAAAAAAAGAAGCGCCGAAATCGTATTCGGAATTTATTACTGAGAAAAATTTTGAAAGGTTTTTAGAAGCTCATAAAACAGCACAAACGAAAGGGATCTTCTTGATTACACCTAGCGGTTATTATTATGGAGATCGATATTTAGATGTGCAGAAATTAAAGCAAGAAAAATTTTGGGAAGAACAAGGAGATTTATCACAAGGATATTGGAATGGAATTTATGTTCCGAATCATTACCCTGCACTTGATAAAAGTAAAGTAATTGGATTACTTGTTCCAGTCAAAACATCATTTGGTAGCTTGAAAGATAGCCGGATATTAGTGGAAACAGATGCGACGGATTTGTTTAAGTTTATTGATTCATTAGAAACAGATTTGCAGGCATTGATTACGATTCTTGATGAAAAAAAACAGGTGATTTATACGACGGATACAGATTACAAAAAAAACAAGGGGGATATCATTTGGGAAAAACCAATTCCATCAAATAAATGGAGTCTGGAAATTATTATTCCGGAAAAAGAATTTTATCAATCCTCTACAATTATTTTGTTTATTACATTAATTGGAATTGTTGTATCGCTATGCTTAGCTTTTATGTTGGCATTTTTAATATCGGCTAAGCTAACGGAAAATATCACAAATTTGGACCATGCAATATCCCAAGTAAGTAAAGGAGATTTTTATACAAATATACCGGTGAATTCACAAGATGAAGTAGGAAGTTTAACTGTGAATTTTAATAAAATGGTTGTCAAAATTAAATCATTAGTAGAGGAAATATACCAGAAGGAAAAGTTGAAAAAAGAAGCTGAGCTCAAGGCCATTCATTATCAAATTAATCCACACTTGCTCTTTAATACATTAAATTCGATTCAATGGAAAGCAAAGCTTCAGGGGGCAAATGATGTAAGTGAAATGATTTATCATCTTGTTGCTGTGTTAGAAGGGAATTTAAATTTTGCGAACGATCTTATTACACTCCAAAGTGAATTAAAGATTATTGAGCATTATTTAAAAGTACAGGAAATTCGATTTGGGAATCATTTTTCTTATACACAAAACATCTCGGTTTCTATGGAAGGGGAACAGATTCCAAGGATGTCGCTTCAACCTATATTTGAAAACATATTTTTTCATGCTTTCGATGATGGATATGGAACCATTACATTATCGGCATTTGAAAAGGATAATGGTGACTTATGCATACAAATTAAGGATGATGGTCGTGGGATTTCTGATAGGCGGAAACAGACTTTATTACAAGAGCCGTCTGCAGCACAAAGAGGTGGGCTTGGATTATATAATATTGATCAAAAATTCAAACTGCATTTTGGGATAGAGTACGGATTAACGATTCAATCAGAAGAAAAGAAAGGGACTATAGTTCAGATTCTTTGGCCAAAGGGAGGGCTACAGAAATGAAACGCATAAAAGTGCTCATTGCGGATGATGAAACGATTGTCCGGCGGGGCTTGAAAATGGCGATAGATTGGTCGGCGTATAATATGGAAGTAGTAGCGGATGTACCAAATGGTGAGAGAGGGTGGGAGGAGTTTGTACGGCATGAACCAGAAGTCGTGATTACAGATATTGTTATGCCTGTTGTAAATGGTATTGAATTTGTAAAACAGATTAAACAGCATGCGCCAAAAACAAAGGTATTATTATTAAGTTGTCATCGTGATTTTGAATATGCGCAAGAAGGAATTAAACTCGGGGTTTCAGGGTATTTATTGAAAACAGCGTTTCATGATGAGGAGCTGGATCAATATTTACGCGAATTTCAAACAGAGTTGACGATTCATAGAGAAAAGGAAGGGAGTAAGCAGCAAAAATCTCTCTTTTATGAAGACTTTTTTCAATGGTTATGTGGTTTTCAAAACCAGTTTCAAGAGATACTTGTGGATTTATTTCGTAATGAATGGAAATGGATGAATGATGGATATTATGCTTGCTTTATCAGATCAGAATCAAGGTTACAGCTTATATTACAAGAGATTGATCAAAAGTTACCGACGCCATATGTGAAAATTTTATGTGGAAAGGATCAATGTTTCTTATTTCTTAATCAAACATATAAGGAAATAATGGAACAACTATTTATGGATGTAAGGAGTAAGTACGAAGAACTATATTGGATTACGTCAAGGGAGTTGTTCAGCACCGAGCAATGGATGGATTCAGTTAAATCGATGAAGCAATTTGCAGAACTTGAGATTAAGTATAAAGTAACGATTAACAATTGGCCCAAAACAATTAAAGAGGCAATTTTATATACAATGAATCATTTATCAGAGCCAATTGTTGTTTCAGAAGTGGCAGAAATGGTAGGGCTAAGCAGAAGTCATTTTAGTACGCTTTTTAAAAAGATAATAGGTGAAAGTTTTCATTCTTTTACAGAACGAAGAAAACTTGAACTTGCCATGCAAATGCTTCAGACAACCTCGCTTACGATTCAAGAGGTATCAGAGCATATCGGTATTTCAAATAGTAAATATTTTAGTAAATGGTTTAAAAAGTGTACAGGAACAACGCCATCAGAATACCGAGACAAACAATGTGAAACTTTATATAAAACAAATTGACACCTCCCGTTTATGAAACGAACAATTTGATAACAAAAATCGAACAAAACGATGTTTTTAACCGCTTTCATAAAAGGTAAAATGAAAGCGGTTAAATTATTTATTCTGAAAAATCAGAAATAAAAACATTTTGGAGAAGGGGAGTGTGTGTGCATTGAGAAAAATGATACATGTATGTCTTAGTTTTATGCTCGTACTTATTGTTTTTTTAGCTGGTTGTAGCTCAAATGAGACTACAAGTAAAGAATCATCAAAGGGCGATGAAAAGAAAAAAGCATCGAATGGGGAAACGGTGTTGAGATTTGCAACTTGGGATGCTGGAAAGAATTTGAAGATTCAGCAGCAAATTGCAAAGAAGTTTGAAGAGAAAAATCCGGGAGTAAAAGTACAAGTGGAAGCTTATGGTGATGGTTTTGATCAAAAGCTCGCAGCATCTTTCGGAGCAAAAAATCCACCAGATGTTATGTATATGTGGAACTTTCCAGCTTATTATAAGTCGCTTGAACCGTTAGATGAAATGGCAAAGAAAGATCCAGATATGAAATTAGATGATTTTTATCAAGGATTATTTAACTATTCTAGTATTGAAGGAAAATTATATGGTATGCCAGCAGGGTTCACAACGCGAGTTATATATTACAATAAAAAGTTATTCGATAAAGCAAATGTTCCATATCCGAAAGATGGATGGACTTGGGATGAGTTTGTAGACACTGCGAAAAAATTAACAGATGCAAACAATAAACAATATGGATTTGCTTTACGACCTGAGCCAGATACGTATGATTTACAAGGGTTTGTTTGGAGTAACGGTAGTAGTTTTGTAAGTGAAGATGGAAAACAAATAAAAGGACATATGAATAGTCCAGAAACAATTGAAGTTATGAAATCTTTCCAAAGTATGCTAAAGGATAAAACAGCTGTATTAGTAGGTGGGAAAAATCAACAGAGCGGTGATGATATTTTTAAAGCGAATAAGCTAGCGATGTGGGAAAGTGGAATTTGGCCATTAGAAGGATTTAAAGAGGCAAAAGTTGATTTTGGTACAGTGGAACCTCCTGTATTTAACGGAAAACCTGTGAAGGGGCTTGTTGGTACATCAGCGGTTTCGATTGCAAAAGATGCAAAACATAAAGAGTTAGCGTGGGAGTTTGTTAAGTTTTATTCCTCACCAGAAGCGATTAAAATGCGAACTTCTGATTTGCCGGTTCGAATTAGTGTTGTAAAAGAATTGAAGAAAGAAGAAGATGCGCATATTAAACCGTTCTATACAATGCTAGAGCGTTCAACAAATACACCAGCATTTTTACTGAACCCAAAATGGGATGAAGTAAACCGAAATTTATCAGCGGCAATTAATGCAATTATGCTTGGACAAGATCCTGAGAAATTATTAAATAAAGCGGTTCAAGATTCAGAGAAGTATATGGATAAATAATTGTAAAAGCAAAGAGGTGGGGATGTTGAAATCTGGATTATCTATAGAGAATGAAACGAATATAGCCGTTAGAAAAAAGAAAATGCAATGGGAGAAACTCGTTCCTTATGCATTTATATTTCCATGGGTATTTGGCTTTGTAGCCTTTACCCTTGGTCCCCTTTTATTTTCACTGTTTATTAGTTTTTTTGACTGGCCGCTTATTGGAGAAGTTCAATTTATTGGATTAAAAAACTATCAAGATATGTTTCTAAATGATCCGATGTTTTGGGATTCGCTATGGATTACGGTGAAATTTGCAGCGTTATTTGTCCCATTTAATTTAATTATTGCTCTATTTTTAGCGATTTTGCTAAATCAAAAAGTAAAAGGACATGCGTTTTTCCGTACATTTTTCTATTTGCCAAGCGTTATTTCTGGCGTGGCTTTAGCGATGATTTGGGCATGGGTGTATAACGGAGAATATGGTATTTTGAACTATTTTCTATCGCTTGTTGGTATAAAAGGGCCAAATTGGTTAAGTGATCCGAACTGGTCACTTATTGCGATGGTAATTGCTAGTTTATGGGGACAAGGCACGCTTATGCTTATCTTTTTAGCGGGATTGAAAAATATTCCACAAAATTTGTACGAGGCTGCTTCCATTGATGGAGCTGGAAAAGTGCAACAATTTTTCAAAATTACATTACCGATGTTAACACCGACGATTTTATTTAATTTAATTACAACAATTATCGGTGCGTTTCAACAATTAACATTAGCGCTTGTATTAACCGGCGGGGGGCCGTTAAAGTCCACCTATTTTTACGCGATGTATGTATATGAAAATGCATTTAAGTATTTTAAAATGGGCTATTCATCAGCGAATGCTTGGTTTATGTTTTTAATTATTTTAGGGTTAACATTACTTGTTTTTAAATCATCAGCAGCGTGGGTTTATTACGAAAATGAGATGAAGTCAAAGTAGAAAATGAATAAGGAGGATGCAGTGTGAGAACGAAGAAGCGCATACATCGAATTGTAGTGTACGCACTATTAATAGGTTTTTCTATTTTGTTTTTATTGCCCTTCTTTTGGATGATTACAACATCTGTGAAATCACCAGAAGAATTATATTTATATCCGCCAAAATGGATTCCATCTGAGTTTAAATTTAGCAATTTTGCAAAGGCGTGGACGAGTCAGCCGTTTGATACGTTTTTATGGAATTCAATTGTTGTAACAGTGCTTTCAACAATCGGACAGTTAGTATCATCTTCTTTAGTAGCGTATGGTTTTGCACGTTTTAAATTTAAAGGGCGGGATATGTTGTTCATGATTGTACTAGCGACGATGATGATTCCTTGGGAAGTAACAATGATTCCGCTTTATATGGAATTTAATGCTCTTGGCTGGATTAATACGTTAAAACCTTTAATTATTCCCTCTTGGTTTGGCGGTGCATTTTTTATCTTTTTAATGAGGCAATTTATTATGTCTGTTCCAAAGGAGCTAGATGAGGCTGCGAGGATGGATGGTGCGAACGCTTTTCAAGTGTACTACCGTATTTATTTACCGATTATGAAACCAATTTTAATTCTTGTTGCTGTTTTTAATATTTTAGGATGCTGGAACGATTATTTAGGACCACTTATTTTCTTAAATGACCAAAGTAAATATACATTAACGCTAGGTTTAGCACAGTTTAAAGGGATGTTCGGCGTTGATATGGAAGGGATTATGGCAGTGACATTGTTAATTAGTATAGTGCCTCTTGCACTCTTCTTTTTCGCGCAGCGCTATATTGTGGAAGAGTCAGGGCATACAGGTCTTAAGTAATAGAGTGTAGAAATGATATGAGAAAGTGAATGCAAAAAGGAGGATCGATATGGGACTTAACATGTTAGCGGATTTAGAAAATGTTCAAGTAACAGGGCGGAATCGTATGGAAGGGAGAGCGCACTTTATTCCGTTTCAAACGGAACAAGCGGCTCTATCTTTTACGCGTGACAGCTCTTCTTATTACAAATTGCTGAATGGAATGTGGAAATTTTTGCACTTAGAATCCCCGAAGCAACTTCCAGAGAATTTTTTCTTAAGTGAATTTGATTGTAGTGAGTGGGATAGGATTCATGTACCTGGGCATTGGCAATTACAAGGGTATGGAAAGCCACATTATACCGATTTATATTATCCGTTTCCGGTTCAGCCACCCCATGTTCCATTTGAAAATCAAGTTGGTTGTTATAAAAATGAATTTTATATACCAGAAAGTTGGAACGGTGGATGTATTCGTATTCGATTTGAAGGTGTGGATAGTGCCTTTCATTTATGGATAAATGGAGAAGAAGTGGGATATAGCCAAGGAAGTCGTTTGACAGCAGAGTTTGACATTACATCTTTTGTTCATGCTGGAAAGAATACGATGACAGTATGTGTGTATAGATGGTGTGATGGATCTTATATAGAAGATCAAGATATGTGGTGGTTAAGTGGAATTTTTCGTGATGTGTACATTGTGCATGAACCTGCTGTACATATTTACGATATGGCGTTACGTACAACGCTGGATGAGAATTATGAAAATGGTGTGTTACAACTAAGTACAAAGATTTGCAACGAACAATTTCTGAATAAAAATTATGTGCTAGAGTATAAGTTTTGCAATAAGAATGGAGAAGTATTAGATCAACATACGTCGCATTTGGACCTACAGGGGAAGAGTATTTTAGATGATACACATTCGTTTTTTGTCAAAAATCCACAGAAATGGTCTGCAGAAGAACCATATTTATATATCGTGTTGTTTACGATTCGAAATGAAGATGGTGAAGTTGTAGAAGTGGTTTCACAGAAGATTGGTTTCCGTATGATTGAGATGAAGGATAGGAATCTCCTTGTTAATGGTATTCCCATTATATTTAAAGGGGTGAATCGTCATGATCACGACCCAGATACAGGGAGATATGTCACATATGAAACAATGAAGCAAGATGTCATACTTATGAAGCAGCACAATATTAATGCGGTGCGAACGGCACATTATCCGAATGATCCACGTTTTTATGATCTCTGCGATGAGTATGGTCTATACGTAATTGATGAGGCTGATTTGGAATGTCATGGATTTGAGTTAATTGGTAATGCAAACATGTTAAGTGATAATCCTGAATGGGAAAACGCTTATGTAGATCGTGTAGAACGTATGGTGCGCCGAGATCGCAATCATTCTTCCATTATTATGTGGTCACTCGGAAATGAATCTGGGTTCGGTTGTAATTTTATTGCGATGGCGAATAAGTGTAGGGAGCTGGATCAATCAAGAATCATTCATTACGAAGGGGATCGAGAAACGAAAGTCGCTGATATTTTTAGTACCATGTATTCTTCAGTCGAAAAGATTATTGGTTATGCAGAAGAAGAAAAGTGGGAAAAACCTCATATTTTATGTGAGTATGCCCATGCAATGGGGAATGGACCAGGTGGATTAAAAGAATATTGGGAAGCGATTTATAGTCATAAAAGATTGCAAGGTGGCTTTGTTTGGGAATGGATTGATCATGGGTTACGTCAAGTGAATGAAAACGGAGAAGAGTACTTTGCATATGGAGGTAACTTTGGAGATACTCCGCATAATGGTAATTTTTGCATTGATGGACTACTTTTACCAGATCGAACGCCATCGCCAGCTTTGCTGCAATATAAGAAAATAATTGAACCTATTAAAATAGGAGAAATCGATGTACGAAGTGGGAAGATTTCGGTGCAAAATATATATGATTTTCGTTCATTGGAAGGCTACCGCTTGCAGTGGACTGTCAAAAAAGAAGGAAAAGTGATTGCGAGTCATTCTATAGATGCACCGCCTTTGTTACCGAAAGAAAGTTGTGAGATTCAGCTGCCTTTTAAAGAGGATATAGCCCTTCATACAGAGGCGGATTGCTATGTAACAGTTTCGATTGTGTTAGGAGCAGACACAAATTGGGGAGTAGCAGGGCATGAAATAGCTTGGGAACAATTTTGTATTCCAGCTCAGAAAACAATAAGAAGAAAAAGAGATTTGAATGTATATGAGCCAGTCACTTTACAGGAAACAAAGGAAGAAATTCGTGTTACGGGTGAAAATTTTGCTATCTCTTTTCATCCTGTAACAGGGCGAATGAAAAATTGGACCTTTAAAGGACAAACGCTTATGGAGGAAGGGCCTGAATTAAATATTTGGCGGGCAACCATCGATAATGATATGTATGCAGTTGAAAAGTGGAAAGAACAATATGTACATCTCGTAAAGCATGACGTAGCGAGTATAGAAGCTATGCAACTTGAAAATGAGAATATAGAAGTTGTTGTAAAAGGAAATCTTTCTCCGCTTGTTGCGAACTGGACGATTGCGTTTACTTATACGTATGAAATTGAAAGAAGCGGAGCGATGAAAATAGAGACAAAGCTTAATCCGAGCGGTACTTTACCAGAGATGCTTCCGCGAATTGGGCTTGAGATGCGTCTACCGAAACAATATCAAAATGTAAGTTGGTTTGGGCGTGGACCAGGAGAATCGTATGTGGATAGTAAAGAAGCAAACAAAATAGATTTGTATGAAATGACTGTAAAAGATTCATTTTTCCCGTATGTTTTTCCGCAAGAAACGGGAAATCGAACAGATGTAGAGTGGGTTTCATTATGTGATCCATATCAAGTTGGATTTGTTGCGTATAGTACGCAAGGTTTTAATTTTAGTGCGTTGCCTTACACGACAGAAGATTTAGAGAAAGCGAAACATTTATATGAATTAAGAGAAAGGGAGTTTGTTACATTCCATTTAGATTATAAGCAAAATGGTTTAGGAAGCGCGAGTTGTGGACCGGCTCAGCTTCCGGAGTATCAATTAAAGCCAGAGCCATGCCAGTTTGAAGTGTACATTGTTCCTTTCAATGGGGATCATAAAAGAGCTTTTGAGATTGTAAAAGAATCTTAAATTATAAGAGGGACCTTCTATTGGTAGGGCTCTTTCCAAGGGGGATGTAAATGTTTGATCTACAACAAGTTCCATTTAGTCGGTACGGTTCTTTTTTAGTTATTTCTTTAAACTATGATAACGGATTACTGATTCGAAACATTCGTGGTGGTGACGATGATTTTGGTGAAGTGTTTAAAATAGAGGTATTAAATCGAAACGGAGAGGTTTTACCATGTGAAACGAAGATGTCTCCATCCTTACTCACGCTCCAAACTGTAGAAGGTGATGTGAAGGTTTGTTTTTCACACTCTGATACAATTCGCTTTTATTCAGAGAGTCTTCATCTACGTTTTATTGGGATTACAAGTTCTTATGATTACTGTATTCCAAGTGCACAAGGTGGTTGGGAAATTAATAGCTTTTCAAAAGAAATGAGGTTCCATTTATCTGCTATAAAAGGGGTTATGCATATGGATGCCCCGTTTGAAGAACTTCGTTGTAAACATATTATTGTTGATATTTATGCGCAAGATGAAGAATCAGGGATTGATGTGGAGCTAACCGAATATAAAACAGTATTGCGAAAGCCAAAGGAGAAGAAGGCATTTATAGAGGAAGTGGACGCTGTTAGAGCGGATTTTGCAAATTGGTTGCGTCATACATTAGCTGTTCCGGAAGACTTACGGAAAGGAAAAGAGCTAGCAGCTTATATTACATGGTCTTGTATGGTAGAAGCGGAAGGATATTTACCGCGAAAAGCGATGTATATGTCAAAAAACTGGATGACGAATATATGGAGTTGGGATCATTGTTTTAATGCGATGGCATTAGCGATGCATCAGCCGGCAGTGGCGTGGGATCAATTTATGATTTTCTTTGATAAGCAAGATGAGTGCGGTGTATTACCAGATTATATTAACGATAAAAGTGGACTATGGAATTGCTGTAAACCGCCTATTCATGGATGGACGCTGAAATGGATGATGGAACATACAGATTTTATAACAAAAGAGCATTTACAAGAAGTGTATGAACCGTTATGCAAATGGACAGATTGGTGGTTTACATATCGCGATGATGATGGGGATGGGATTCCTCAATATAATCATGGAAATGATAGTGGCTGGGATAATAGTACGATTTTTCACCATGGTGCTCCTATTGAGAGCCCGGATTTAAGCTCATTTCTTATTTTGCAAATGGAAGTATTAGCGGAAGTTGCAGAAAAGCTTGGGTTTGAAGAAGAAGCAAAGAGGTGGGAAGAGCGAGCGAATATAACGCTCGATCGTATGATTCAACATTGCTGGAGAGAAAACCGTTTTATTGCCCCGCAATCTGGGAATCATTCCTATGAATTATCAGATAGTCTTGTGTTATATATTCCCCTCATTTTAGGGAAAAGGTTGCCGAAAGAAATCATTGAAAGCTTACTTACAGAATTGAAAAAAGAAAATCACTTTTTGACAAAGTATGGATTTGCAACAGAAAGTGTAAGAAGTCCCCACTATCGAGATGATGGATATTGGCGCGGGCCAATTTGGGCACCGACAACATTTATTATGACAGAGGCATTACAAGCAGTGGATCAAAATGAATTTGCGAAGGATATTGCTTCTCGTTTTTGTATGATGGCAAATAAAAGTGGGATGGCTGAAAATTTTCATGCACAAACCGGGCAAGGATTGCGTGATTTAGCATTTACGTGGACTTCTAGTGTATTTCTTATTTTAGCAAATAAGTATTTGTTAACACAAAATGAAAATATGATCCATCAAAAAGTAACAAGATGAAAGAAAGGCACCGATTGAGCACCGGTGCCTTTTTAGTAAGAACGTGGCATAAGCAATAAACAAACAAGGTAAGCTAAAAACCCTGTTCCAAAGCATAAAATCGCAATTACCCACAGTATACGAATCATGCTAGCGCTTATATCGAAATATTCTCCTAAACCACCGCATACACCAAATAACATTTTATCCGTTTCAGATTTACGTAACTTTTTCGCCATTTTAAAATCCTCTCCTTTTACGACTCACCATGTTGTTCTTTATGTATTGGTGATTCTTTATACTTTTATCTTACATGGAAAAGAACATGGAAACTATCGAATTATATTACATTTTTCTGAAAGAAGATTACAGTTTTGTAATGTGTTTTAGGGTATACACCTAAAGGGAAATGGATGGAGAAAGTCCCCTTTAGGTGTATATTATTTTTATTTTCGAAAGCGGTAGGGCGTAGTAGTAACAATAACGTTTTGTTTATATAAAAGGTATACGCGTAATAATACACTTGATTGATTGTGTAGAACGTTATGCCAGCTCTTTTTAGTGATGAATTGAGGAATAAGTACCGTAACAAAATGATTCTTCTCCTCTGCCCCATGCTGAATAATTGTAATTAATTTTGCAATAGGTCGCATTAAGCTTCGATAAGATGAGACAAATGTAACAAGCCGGATGTTTGGTCTCCACTCTTTCCATTTTTCCTGCATACGTATTTCGCTTTCTTTATCAAAAGCTACGTATACAGCGATAACTTGATCACCAACTGTTTCAGCGTAATTGATAGATTGCTCGACTACTTTTGTAATACCGGCGATAGGTACGATGACGATATTGCCAGTCATTTTTTTAGGGAGTTTATTGCAATCAATACGTAATTGTTCCCCCACCGCAACGTAATGATTGTGAATACGATGGAAGATGAAAATAATGATGGGTAGGAAAACAATAATGGACCATACGTGTGTAAACTTCGTAAGGAAAAAAATGAGAAGTACAGTTAGCGAAATGAGGGCGCCTAGTAAGTTTGTTAATAATTTTGGTACCCAGCCTTGCGGTTTTTCGCGTATCCACTTTATAATCATCCCCGTTTGTGACAATGTAAAAGGAATAAAAACCCCTACTGCATATAGTGGAATTAATTGTTCGGTTTTGCCTTGAAACGCCATAATTAAAAAGATAGAACCGATGCCTAGTGTAATAATCCCATTTGAATATCCTAAGCGATCTCCGCGCATTAAATACATACGCGGCATATATTTATCTGATGCTAAATTAAATGCTAAAAGTGGAAATGCTGAAAAGCCTGTATTGGCAGCTAATACTAAAATAAGAGCAGTTGTTCCTTGAATAAAGTAATATACAAAATTTCTTCCAAATATATTTGAAGCAATTTGGGACACGACAGTTTCATTATGTGTTGGTGCGATTCCATACCAATATGCTAAAAATGTAATGCCAGTAAATAAAACAGCAAGAATCATGCCCATGATAACTAGTGTTTTTGCTGCATTTTTCGCAGCAGGTTCTTTGAAAATTGGAATTGCATTGGAAATTGCTTCTACCCCAGTTAAAGCGGAACAGCCCGATGAAAATGCCTTTAATAAGAAGAAGAGTGTAATGCCAGGCACGACAGTTCCAATTGGTGTATGTAAATTAGCGGGAGCTTGCCCGGAAGTGATTTTAAATATACCAACAATAATTAAAACAACAAGTGCGAAAGCGAAGAGATAGACAGGATAAGCTAGAATTGATGCCGATTCAGTGACGCCCCGCAGGTTCAAAATTGTAATAAATAAAACGAGTACGACTGCGATAGGAACTGTGTATGTGTGTAAAGTCGGAAAAGCTGATGTAATAGCATCGGTTCCGGCAGAAACACTTACGGCTACAGTAAGGATGTAATCAACAAGTAGGGATCCTCCTGCAATGAGCCCAGCATTTGTGCCTAAATTTTCTTTTGAAACAACATAAGCACCGCCTCCGTGTGGATAGGAAAAAATGATTTGCCTATATGATAAAATGAGCGCTGTTAATAAAATAAGAACCCCTATTGCGATAGGAATGGAATACCAAAAAGCAATCGCCCCAAATGCAGCGAGAACAATTAAAATTTGTTCAGTTCCATATGCAACAGAAGAAAGGGCATCAGAAGATAGAATAGCGAGCGCCTTTAGTTTATTTAATTTTTGTTCTCCTAGTGCTGTTGACTTAAGTGGTCTACCAATTAAAAATCGTTTTAAGCCCGAGAGCATAATGACACCACCAATACGTTTTTTGTATGCAAATCGAATTGTTATGAAATACATACATTGCTATTTCGTAGTATTGGCGGTTTTTCGGTGAATCCTTCCGGAAAGAAAGCGGTAATAAATGGAGGGTGGGAAGTAAATGCAATTATGTTTGAATAAGAAAGGTGAATAACAAAAAAACTCTTGGAAGTTTCCACCTAATATATAAGTCATAAATAACGTGTAGAAATTCGCCCATTTTCATTCACCACCTGCACATTTTATTCATACAATATCTTGACTAAATAAACACCCAACTTACACATATACAGCTCTGGCTTAAGCAAGGAGGGTTATACCAGTTGAAGGAAAAAGCATATCAATCTAAACCGTTACTCACAAAGAGAGAGAGAGAAGTGTTTGAATTATTGGTTCAAGATAAAACGACGAAAGAAATTGCAAGTGAACTATTTATTAGTGAAAAAACTGTACGCAATCACATATCAAATGCAATGCAAAAGCTAGGGGTTAAAGGACGTTCGCAAGCGGTTGTTGAGCTTCTTCGTATGGGAGAACTCGAATTATAATAGGTGAAGCCGACTTTTTATAAAAGGTCGGCTATTTTTCTGTCTTGCAAATTGCGAAGAAAAGGAGCAAAATAAAAAAGTCCCTGGTCTATACAGGTACATATTTAAAAATCTACTAAAACAGGCTATTTTCGTTTATAAAACCTAAAGTATGTAAGATATATGCGTATGCAAAAGCAAGATGATGAATGAGAAGATGGGTGATTATGTTGAATAGAGCGATTGGTGTCATTGATTCGGGAGTAGGAGGGTTAACAGTAGCGAAAGAGTTAATTCGTCAACTTCCGAAAGAGCGTATTATATATTTGGGAGATACAGCGCGCTGCCCTTATGGTCCACGTTCTCGTGAGGAAGTACGTCAATTCACATGGGAAATGACGGAGCATTTATTGGCACTTGATATTAAGATGTTAGTCATTGCTTGTAATACGGCGACTGCGGTTGTACTAGAAGAGATGCAAAAGCAATTACCAATCCCGGTAGTAGGCGTGATTCATCCTGGGTCGCGTACAGCTTTAAAAGTGACGAATACGTATCATGTTGGTATTATTGGGACAATTGGAACAGTAAAAAGCGGTGCATATGAAGAAGCGCTGAAATCTATTAATAATCGTGTAATGGTTGAGAGTTTAGCATGTCCGCCGTTTGTTGAACTTGTGGAAAGTGGAAACTTTGAGAGTGCGATGGCGTATGAGGTTGTTAGAGAAACGTTGCAACCACTGAAAACTACTGAAATCGATACATTAATTTTAGGGTGTACACATTATCCAATTCTAGGTCCGGTTATTAAGCGGGTAATGGGAGATAAGGTGCAGTTAATTAGTTCTGGAGATGAAACGGCTCGGGAAGTGAGTACGATTTTATATCATAGTAAGATGTTGAATGAAGGAGAAGAGCAAAGTGATCATCTCTTCTTAACAACAGGGAAAATTGATTTATTTAAAGAAATTGCATCTAAATGGTTCGGACAACCAATTGAAAATGTAAAGCATATTAATTTGTAAGTAAAATAGTATATTTGTGTGAAAACTCCTAAGAAATTAGGAGTTTTTTTGTTTTATAAATTGTAAGAGAAGTGGTCATTGCTTGTTCTAAAACGATAAAAGGCTCGTATACATAGTACAAACTTAGATTTTAGGGGGGAATAGTATGCCTAAATCCACTTTTAAATGGCTTGTTTGTACTGCAGTAAGCGCAGTGTTATTCACAGGGTGCGGTTTGTTAAATAAGGAGAAAGAGACAGAACAAATTGATCCACCGAAAAAAGTTTCGTATACAGACGGTGAGAAGAAAGATACTGCCAAGAAAGGTAAGCAAGAGCAAACGATGCAAAGGGAATTATACCTTGTTGATAAAAATGGTTATGTTGTGCCTCAAACGTTAGCATTGCCTACTCCAAAACAAAATGAAGTTGTGAAACAAACATTAGAATACTTAGTGAAGGATGGTCCGGTAGAGAACTTACTACCAAATGGGTTTAAGGCAGTTCTTCCAGCAGGTACAACAATGACTATGGATTTGAAAAAGGATGGTACGGCAGTCATTGATTTTTCAAAGGAAATGAAGAGCTATAAAAAAGAAGAAGAACGTCAAATTATTGAGTCGGTTGCTTGGACATTAACGCAATTTAAAGAGATCAAACAAGTTAAGTTTCAAATAAATGGTGAGAAATTGGTGAAGATGCCAGTTGCTGGTACGCCGATTGGTGAAGGTGTGAGCCGTGCTGATGGTATTAACTTTGATGATGAACAAGTGGCAGATGTCACGAACACGAAGCCAGTGACACTTTATTTCTTAGCACAAAATAATAAAAAACAATACTATGTGCCAGTGACACGCCGCGTGACAGAAGGGAAGGAACATGAGGTCGCAACGGTTGTGAACGAGCTTGTTAAAGGGCCGTCAGGTTCAGCTTTAATCAATGATTTTAATCCTGGTGTGAAGCTTATTAGTGAACCGAAAATGCAAGATGGGAAACTTACGTTGAATTTCAATGAAAATATATATACAGATAAGGGAAAAAGTATGATTTCAGATTATGTGTTGCAATCACTCGTTTTATCTTTAACGGAAAAGAAAGGCGTGAAGAATGTCTCAGTTGAAGTAAACGGGAAAGCCAATCTTGTTAATGAAAAAGGTGAAAAACTAACAAAACCGGTTGATCGTCCACAAAACGTGAATACAGGTAGTTTTTAATCGTAAATAATTTGATATAATTGTGTAAGAAAGGGGAATCTTCTTTTTGAGTTCCCCTTCTTCTATTGTTATACATAATCATAAATTGAAAATGGGCTATACTAACAAGTAGTAGTTATTAGGGGGTATTTTATGCGAGTAGATGGTAGAGAAGCGGCAGAACTGCGTCATATACATCTTCATACAAATTATTTAAAACATCCAGAAGGGTCTGTTCTGATTGAAGTTGGAGATACGAAGGTTATTTGTTCAGCGACGATTGAAGAACGTGTACCACCATTTATGAGAGGCGAAGGAAAAGGCTGGGTAACAGCGGAATACGCGATGATTCCACGTGCAACAGAACAGCGTACAATTCGTGAGTCCAGTAAAGGAAAAGTAACAGGTCGTACGATGGAAATTCAACGTTTAATTGGACGAGCTCTTCGTGCAGTTGTTGATTTAGAAGCGCTTGGAGAAAGAACGGTTTGGATTGATTGTGATGTTATTCAAGCAGATGGTGGAACAAGAACAGCGTCGATTACAGGTGCCTATGTTGCCATGGTGTTAGCGTTTGAAAAATTATTACAAGCAGAAAAGGTATCTAAAATTCCAGTGAAAGATTATTTAGCTGCAACATCTGTTGGGATTGTTGAAGACCAAGGTGTAGTATTAGATTTAAACTATGCAGAAGATTCTAAAGCTGATGTTGATATGAATGTCATTATGACAGGGAAAGGCCAGTTCGTTGAAGTGCAAGGAACTGGAGAAGAAGCAACATTTAGCCGTGCAGAGTTAAATGAATTGCTTGATGCAGCGGAACATGGTATTTTGCAACTCGTTGAAAAACAAAAAGAAGCATTAGGCGACATCGTATCTCACATAGAGTAGAGGTGGAAAAGATGAAACAAGTTGTTATTGCAACGAAAAATGTGGGGAAAGTGCGCGAATTTGCAGAGCTATTTGAGAGGTTTGGTTTAGAGGTAAAATCTCTTCATGACTTCCCTCATATTGAAGAAGTTGAGGAAACTGGTGAAACTTTTGAAGAAAATGCAATTTTGAAAGCAGACAGTTTATGTAAACAGTTAAATTCAATTGTGATTGCAGATGATTCGGGTTTAATTATTGATATGTTAAATGGAAATCCTGGTGTGCGATCTGCACGCTATGCTGGTGAACCAAAAGATGACCACGCGAATATTGATAAAGTTTTAACAGAGTTAGATGGCGTTTCAATGGAAAAGCGTAAAGCGCGTTTTTATTGTGCATTAGCAGTTGCTTTTCCAGAGGAAGATAAAGAACCAGTTATTGTAAACGGTACATGTGAAGGGAAGATTTTAGAACAGCGTCGTGGTGAAAATGGCTTCGGATATGATCCAATCTTTTATGTAGAAGAATATAAAAGGGCGATGGCTGAGCTAACTTCAGATGAGAAGAATGAAATTAGTCATCGCGGGCGTGCTCTTCGTAAGTTAGAAGAGAAAATTCCAGCGTGGTTTTTAAACGAAGAATAAGGGGAGAGAGACCGATGAGAGCTTTAATTGTAAGCGATAGTCACGGTTCTACGAAAGAATTACAGCAATTAAAGGATACATATGAGGGAAATGTAGATATTATGATTCATTGTGGTGATTCGGAACTAACACCTGATCATCCTGATTTACAAGGGTTCCAAGTAGTGAAAGGAAATTGTGATTTCTATAATGGTTTTGACGAAGAAATCATTACTGATGTAGAAGGAATCCGTTTTTTTGCTACGCATGGTCATCGGTATAACATTAAAATGAGCTTGCAAACACTTTTGTATCGAGCAAAAGAAGTGGAAGCGAATGTTGTATGCTTTGGACATTCTCATATGTTGGGAGCTGAATTTATTGATGGTATTTTATTCATCAACCCTGGAAGCATTTTACTACCACGTTCCCGTAAAGAAAAGACATTTACTTTGTTAGAAGTAAACGAAAAAGACATCGAAATTCGTTTTGAAACATTAGATGGAAAAGTTGTCGCACATAAAACTTTTCAAAGAGGATAAGAAAAATTATCCTCTTTGAAAAAAGGTGTTGACTTTATCCTTGTGTGCAAATATAATAAACCTTGTCGATAAGACATCAGCGAAAAAATAAAAACAACATATGCGGGTGTAGTTTAGTGGTAAAACAAGAGCCTTCCAAGCTCTGGTCGAGAGTTCGATTCTCTTCACCCGCTCCATGTCCCAGTAGCTCAGCAGGATAGAGCAACGGCCTTCAAGAATAGGAGCCTTTATAGGGAAACAAGAACCTATAGAGTGGACGACACTATATCGGTGAAGCCTTAACAGTACGGCTGATGGTAATACCGAGGAAACTTACGATCTTCCTAAGAAGATTAAGGAGCTTTGAATGATTAAGTGAAAACTTAATGGTAAGGGCTCTGAAGTATGATGAAAATCATCGTGAGGTTCCGTAGAGACTACACGTGTCGCACCTGAAATGGTGAAGATATAGTCCAGACTACAAACAGTAAATACTGGTAGCGAAAGCTATGGTGGTAAGCTAAGCCGTCGGTCGGGAGTTCGAATCTCTCCTGGGACGCTAAAAAAACCTTTTGCGGTGACGTCAAAGTCCGCAATATATAAGCTCTCTAATTCGTAAGTTGAATCGTACAATGTGCGGTCGCTAACGAGTTAGGGGGCTTATTTTTTTATGTCAAAAAGACGTGATTCTTTAACGATTAGCGAAGACTTATCGAATATTTTTAGCGATAGATTGAAAAGTGATCCACGGAAGAAAGAGACCGTAGAGGGTCGTTATACATTTAATTTAACAATCGACAAAGCACTCGAAATAGTTGTGCGTCAAATGAAGGCGACAGGCTTACGTGAGCGTACGATAAATGACTACTATTTACACGTTAATCACTTTATGAAGATAACAGATACGCAGTACTTAGAAGAATTAAACGTTAATCATATTTACGAGTGGTTATCGTCTATGAACGTTAGTAATCAAACGAAATTAACTCGCTTGAAGTGTCTAAAGGCGTTTCTAGGGCGTTGTCATGATAACGGGTGGATTGATATTAACTTTTGGCGCAATGTGAAGATAAAGGTAGATACGCCTGTTAAAGAAGGTGCGACGGATAGAGAAATTAATATCTTGCTATCGGTACTCGATTTAACACGATTCTTAGATTTACGAGACGCTACCGCTATTTTACTTATGTATCAAACGGGAATACGTGTCGGCACATTAGCGCAATTAGAACACAAGCACGTCGATTTAGATACGAAAGTATTAAGTGTTGACGGCGGTATTATTAAGAATCATGAATCAATATATCTACCGTTTGACGACGCTCTTGCACGACTGCTAGATGTTCTTATGAAACAAAACGAAATCATTCGAAGAGAATACAACGTAAAAAATGATTATCTCTTTATTACGAAGAGCGGCGGAAGTGTCTTAACTAGTCCGACGAATAATATTATATCAAAGCGAATGACTAAACATGCGAAAGAATACGGACTTAAAAACATTAATCCGCACGCTATACGTAGAGGTTTTGCAAAGAATCTCTTAAAGAAAGGTGCAAACGTTGCGTTGATATCTAAAGCGCTAGGGCATAGCGATATATCCGTTACAACACGTTATCTACATTTAGATAAGAACGAAGTGGCGGAAAGCCTGCGAAATTTCTTGTAAATAAAAAAAGAGCATCTTGGCGGATGCTCCTCGTAGGGTAGACTGTTGGCGCAGTCTGTGACCCAAAATAATCGACTTAGAACTAAATAGCGGAAATTACCGCATATTCAGTAAACCTAAATAACGGACAATCCGTGCATTCAACAACAATTAAATAACGGACAATCTTGTCTATTCAGTACCTTCATTTTATCGAAAAAATTCGAGGAATGCAAGGCTTCTTAAGTGCTGCCATTTTTAGGTGCTGAGTTACAGGATTTCCGAACGTGGAACTGCCTGTAAACCACGTAAAAAACTGATTACCGTAATTATGGACACGTATAACGAGAGGATAATTACGGCTTGGCTTGCTATCGGTCGTGCGGAAAGTACTTAGTATACTTTTACAAGGATAGCGCCCCGTAGTGTATTCCTATTCGTATGTTGCGGGAAGGTGAGAACTTACCTAGGCGTTTAGTCTAAAAGGTTCGGGTGGTTATCGTTAGCGTTACGGCGCTAGGGAATGCATTCAGTTTGTCGCATAGGGACGATATTATGCGGACAAGCCTACGTAAAAGGGTGCATACGGTGAAAATCGTTAAGCGAATAGGGTCTATACATACGGAACACTGACGAAGCAAGGCATGGCATTAACCGAAGTAAAAACAAAGACGCTTACCCTTTCTGTTCTGTTAGATTGCTTTTTAGCTTTCTCGCAGCATAGGGGATAAGTCCGCCTGCCAGCCGTTTTCCTAACTTCGCTGCGGCATGATAAAAACCGAAAGACCCTAAGGTCAAGACCTTTTTAAGGGATTTAAAAGAAATTACTACCACTAACCGGGGGACGAGGAAAGAATGAGATCCAATTTAAATATAGATTAAGAACTATACTAGAGGATTTCTACTAAATTCCAAATTAAAAAGCACTCTATGAGTGCCTTATCTTATTTCTTAAATTCAACTGACATGAAAACTGAATATGGATAATTTGTTCCATATTTTTT
>NZ_NTUG01000018.1 GCF_002561295.1 Bacillus cereus | reverse complement strand
CCGACGGCTAGAATCTCCGGTCATTTCGCCCCCTCGGTCGAAGCCAAAAGCGCTTCTCAGTCGGGAGCTCCAATGCCCTGCGATTCTGAACAAGCCGCTTCCGCTTTTAAATAGGCCTTACAAGTTCAAATTGTTCTCCTAATTTCGCGTAGTTGTGTCCTGCGAGTCGGCTTACTGGTTTTAGTTCTTCTGCATGAATGCGGCCGTTTTCGTATAAATGCTCAGCGACGTGGAAGCGGACGACGCGGCCAATTAGTAAGTCACATGCCGGGGAGTCTTCTGTTCCACCTAATGGGATGGCGCGTTCTAATATGCATTCCATTCGAATGTTTGCCTCTTTTACGCCCGGTACGGAGATGACATCACTTTCGATAGGGGTTAGCTTCGCTAATTCAATTTCACTTTGATTTGGAGGGAGGTTCGCAGCGGTTTCGTTGATAGCCTCCACATAGGATTCATCGGAAATATGTACAACAAATTCACCTTTTTCAATCGCGTTTCGAGAAGTATCTTTTCGCTCTCCTCCTTTTCGTTGTACAGAAACAGAAATGAGCGGTGGATTAGCAGCAACGATATTAAAGTAGCTATATGGAGCTCCGTTTAAAACGCCATCTTTTGTTACAGAAGTCACGAATGCTACAGGGCGCGGGATAATACTCCCTGTTAATAATTTGTAATTATCTTTCTCTGTTTGTTCATTTGGATTAATCGAAAGCATAATTGTAATCTCCCTTCCTCGATATGAATGGTTCTTTGTTTGTTTACAAGATAATGAAGAGAAACTCCTGCTAAAAAAACATTTTTTTGACGGTTTTTGTAAATGAGTAAAAAAGGAGTAGATTCCAAACTGGAATCTACTCCTATCATTAATAAATATATAAATATATTTTGATTTTTCAACATATAAGTTATGGCTATGAAGAATAAAAGAGGATTTGCACTCATTTTCTCGCTTTGTTTTTACTTGGCATGGGGCAGGAAAAGGATCTGACCGCTTCTATGCATGGCTGGATGCTCTCTCCCACCTAAAAAAGCTTTTTTCAATTTGCACTTATATATCTTGAAATTGAGATAAATAATTAAAGTAAAACGTAAGCGCCAGGGCCAGTTAATGCAACACCAACTGCAACTGCGATTAAGATCAGGTTATATTCGAATCCATTTTGGGTTACCCAGTAGCCATTTTTGCCGTGGACTGTAAAGATTGCAACTAACATTGTACCTACGATAAATAATGAGCCAATCCAAGTGAAGATTCCTGCTGCGAATAAGAATCCACCTAATAGTTCAGTTGCACCAGCCATAAATGCCATAAACACACCAGGGCGTAAGCCGATTGATTCCATCCAGCCGCCTGTTCCTTTTAGGCCGTAGCCACCAAACCAACCGAATAATTTTTGAGCACCATGACCCATGAATGTAATACCGATAATAAGACGAATAATAAGAAGACCAATGTCCATCATTATATAAAACCTCCAAAAAGTTATTTACTTACCTTATGTAAGTTATAATAAATCAGTTACTTACTTTAGTCAAGTTACTTTCGCGGGAAATATGAAGAAAATTTTACAAATCAACAATAAATAATAAATATGAAGTAAAGACCTCTAGACAAGTTGGTGAAAAAAAGAGAAAATATAAGAAAGAGGTTAATTCTGATAATTGTTATTCAGACAATCTGAATTGACTGGAATTTTGCAAAGCGATACAATGAGAGTCTATTGGTAATAACGTAATTCTTTTCGAAAGCGTTTTTACAATATAATATAATATTTGAAGTATGAAGTCTTACATGTATCTCGGTTATTACTAGGGATCGCCCTATACATTTTCAACCTAATTATAAGGAGGACTATCCTATGTTTAAAAAATTATTTGGTCTTGGTTCAAAAACAAATGCAGAAACAATCGTAGCTCCATTAACTGGAGAAGTGAAAAATATCGAAGAAGTACCAGATCCAGTATTCGCTGGTCGTATGATGGGTGACGGTGTTGCAATCGTTCCAACTGAAGGTGTAGTTGTATCACCAGTAGATGGTGAAATCGTACAATTGTTCCACACAAAACACGCTGTTGGAATTAAAGCGAAAAATGGTACAGAAATTTTAATCCACGTTGGTTTAGAAACTGTAAAAATGGAAGGCGAAGGTTTCGAAGCTCACGTATCTGAAGGACAAGCTGTGAAAGCTGGCGACAAATTAATTTCTTTCGATTTAGAATTAATTCGCGAAAAAGCAAAAAGCACAATTACACCAATCGTTATTACAAACACAGATGCAGCTGAATCTATTAATACAACTGTAGGCGTATCAGCTACAAAAGGCTCAACAGAAGTAATGAAAGTTACGATGAAGTAAGAATTCTTTATAAGGAATCCATTTCATGTGAAATGGATTCCTTATTTTATTTACCATAAGTTTTTTTCGTGGGATGTTTTATTAATGTATGTTACTATATTGAAGGTACTTGAAACTAGGGCTTCACATATATGTGGATAAGGCGCATTTCTCTTAGGAAAAATAAAGGAGAAATGCGCCTTTTGTATGTTCACATTTCTTTTTTTCCACTGTGATGTACGTTATGATAAAGTGAGACTTTAATCAGTGGGGATCTTACTGCTCGTTAAGGCAGGATGGATGTAGAACATTCACGATAAGGAGTGAGTTTGGATGAAGCGAGTGCTATTTGTTTGCACTGGAAATACATGTCGTAGCCCAATGGCAGAGGCGTTGCTTCGTCACCATGGGAGAGGAAGTTTTGAGGCGAAGTCTGCAGGTGTTTTTACCAATCCTGGAAGTGGCGCGTCTTTATATGCAAAAGATGCATTAGCAGAAAAGGGAATTCAAGCAGAGCATGTTTCGCAGCAAATAACGGAAAAATTAATTGAGTGGGCTGATATGGTACTTACGATGACAGAAAGCCATAAACAACTTGTGATTGGGCACTATCCGGGCGCTGGAAACAAGGTATATACATTCTATGAATTTGTAGAGGGTACAAGGAAGGATATTTCAGACCCGTTTGGAGGTTCTCTCGCTATTTATCAATCAACATTAGTAGAGATGGAAAAACTTGTACAAACTTTATTGGAAAAGCATTCAGAGGGTTAATGTTTCGTGTATAATACGATATTGGAGATGATCTTGCTTTGTATAAGCAAGTGAGTATCAGGTTTTTTCAATCATTCATCAGTGGGGAGGAAGAACCTCACTTGAAAGAAGTTTTACTAACATTTTGGAGGGGTAAAGAATGAAAGTAGTAGTAGCATCTGATCACGGTGGAATGAATATTCGTAAAGAAATCGTAAGTTTATTAGAAGAACTAAATATTGAATATATTGATTTAGGATGTGAATGTGAAGCGGGTTCTGTTGATTACCCTGATTTTGCATTCCCAGCTGCAGAAATGGTTGCAAACGGTGAAGTAGACCGTGGTATTTTAATTTGTGGGACAGGTATTGGGATGTCAATTGCTGCAAATAAAGTACACGGGATTCGTTGTGCGCTAGTTCACGATACATTTAGTGCGAAAGCAACAAGAGAACATAATGATACAAACATGTTAGCAATGGGTGAGCGTGTAATTGGTGCTGGTTTAGCGCGTGATATTGCAAAGATTTGGTTAACAACTGACTATGAAGGTGGACGTCACGAAAACCGCGTAGGAAAAATTAAAACATACGAAGCGAAGTAATTTTCTATTGGACATACTAATTTGTTGAACCAATCTGTGAAAGGAAGAGGCGTCATGACGGAGATAGTAAAAGTGAAAGAGCAAATGCAAACATCGCTTTCTGATTTTCAAAAGCAAGCTTTACTACAAAGGGGTCAAATTTTTGTAGTGGGCTGTAGTACGAGCGAAGTGCTCGGAGAGACAATTGGGACATCGGGAACGATGGAAGTAGCGGAAGCGATTTTTTCTGAGCTAAAACAATTTCAATCGCAAACTGGTATAGAACTGGCATTCCAATGTTGTGAGCATTTAAATCGTGCTTTAATAATAGAGAGAAAAGTGGCAATGAAGTATCAATTTGAAATTGTAACCGTTACGCCTGTTAGATCAGCTGGTGGTGCATTAGCAACATATGCCTATCACAATCTAAATGATCCTGTAGTAGTGGAGTTTATCAAAGCTGATGCAGGCATGGATATTGGTGATACGTTTATTGGTATGCATTTAAAACATGTTGCAGTTCCAATTCGCACAAGTGTAAAAGAGATTGGGAGTGCACACGTAACAATGGCCAAAACACGTGCGAAACTTATTGGTGGTGCGCGTGCCATGTATGCAGCAGTAGAAGAAACAGTTACTTGTAGTTAAAGATAAAGTGGAACTTTCATCGGTGGGGACGTCCCTACTGATGAAAGACCTTCAATATAGATCTAAAACCCTTTCTTTTTAGGCGGGAGAGAGCATCCAGCCATGCATAGAAGCGGTCAAATCCTCTTCCTGCCCTATACCAAGCTAAAACAGAAAAAGTAGGCGGGTGCAAGTCACCTTTTCTCTTTCGTAGCAGTAGCTTATATGCTGAAAAATCAAAATGGATTTATATAGGCGGTTATTTGTTATCTACCATTTGCACTTTAATGTAGAGCGCTTACAGTTTGTGAATAGTGAGATAAATAAGAAGCAGAAATACAGTATCTCCTATAAAGAGGTATGTAGTCTGACTTTATAAAGGATAAAAATAAAAGGCCAAACTCGGTCTTTTTTTTCTTTTATGATATAGAAAGTCATGTTAGAATGTAGTTGAAAACATGAAGGTTCGAAAGAATTACAACTTGAATTTTCGTTTTTTCTGAATAAAACAAGAAAAAACTATTGGGAATCAGTGTAATTCGTTCAGAAAAGGGGGATTTTGGTGGATCATTTAAAACGTCAAGATGAAAAGGTATTTGCTGCAATTGAAGCAGAACTAGGAAGACAGCGTTCAAAAATTGAATTAATCGCTTCAGAAAACTTTGTAAGTGAAGCTGTAATGGAAGCACAAGGTTCTGTTTTAACAAACAAGTATGCAGAAGGATATCCTGGTAAACGTTACTATGGTGGTTGTGAACATGTAGACGTAGTTGAGGATATTGCACGTGATCGCGTAAAAGAAATCTTTGGCGCAGAGCATGTGAACGTTCAACCACACTCTGGTGCACAAGCGAACATGGCTGTATACTTTACGATTTTAGAGCATGGCGATACAGTACTTGGTATGAATTTATCCCACGGTGGTCACTTAACACACGGAAGCCCTGTTAACTTCAGTGGAGTACAATATAATTTCGTAGAATATGGCGTAGATGCTGAATCACACCGCATTAATTATGATGATGTGTTAGCGAAAGCGAAAGAACATAAACCAAAACTAATCGTTGCAGGTGCAAGTGCATATCCTCGTGTTATCGATTTCAAGAGATTCCGTGAAATTGCGGATGAAGTTGGTGCATACTTAATGGTAGATATGGCACATATTGCAGGTTTAGTTGCAGCAGGTTTACACCCAAATCCAGTACCACATGCACATTTTGTTACAACGACAACACATAAAACATTACGTGGCCCACGCGGTGGTATGATTTTATGTGAAGAAAAATTTGCAAAGCAAATCGATAAATCAATCTTCCCTGGTATCCAAGGTGGACCACTTATGCACGTAATTGCTGCGAAAGCTGTTGCGTTCGGTGAGGCACTTCAAGATGACTTTAAAACATATGCAGAAAACATCATTAATAATGCAAATCGCTTAGCAGAAGGCCTTCAAAAAGAAGGACTTACACTTGTTTCTGGCGGAACGGACAACCACCTTGTCTTAATTGATGTTCGTAACTTAGATATTACAGGTAAAGTGGCAGAACACGTATTAGATGAAGTTGGTATTACAGTAAACAAAAACACAATTCCATTTGAAACAGCAAGCCCATTTGTAACAAGTGGTGTACGTATCGGTACAGCAGCGGTAACATCTCGTGGCTTCGGTTTAGAAGAAATGGATGAAATTGCAGCAATTATTGCTCATACTTTAAAAAATCATGAGAATGAAGCTGCATTAGAAGAAGCACGTAAGCGTGTAGAAGCATTAACAAGTAAATTCCCAATGTATACGGATCTATAATAGATTGAAAGAGGCTGCTGAAGCATATCATGTTTCAGCAGCCTCTTTTTCATTTGAAACACAAATTCTTAATAGATAGTTTTTTAGAATATCTTCTATCGGTGATGGTTTCTAACGGGAAAGATGTGAAATTGTCGTTTTTCTGAAAGTGAGTAGTAGGATAAATAGAATTTTTAATGGTTAATTTTGGAGGGTTTGTAAATAAGAGAGCACATTAGCTAAGTGAGGTCATAAATAACTTCTAAAGTATGTATACAAATGATGAATAAATTTTGGATATATAATGAAGGATATGACTTCCATAATTGGTAAACATATTAGGTAGGTTCATAATAGATTTGAAACTTTTCCAAATTTGCCCTTGAATATTAGTAGCGTTTTCTTTACAATCGTAAATAGTGTAAAACGGCGTGTACGCACGCATGAATATCATCTGAAGGAGAGATTCACATGGGAAAACTGTATGTATTTGATCACCCGTTAATTCAACATAAGATTACATATATTCGCGATAAAAATACAGGTACAAAAGACTTTCGTGAATTAGTGGATGAAGTAGCAAGCTTAATGGCGTTTGAAATTACTCGCGACCTTCCACTTGAAGAAATCGAAATTGAAACACCTGTAAGCAAAGCGAAAACAAAAGTGATCGCTGGTAAAAAGCTTGGTCTAATCCCAATTTTACGTGCAGGCTTAGGAATGGTAGACGGAATTCTGAAATTAATTCCAGCAGCAAAAGTAGGACACGTTGGTTTATACCGTGACCCGAAAACATTGCAACCGGTAGAATACTATGTGAAACTTCCAACGGATGTAGAAGAACGTGACTTTATCGTACTTGATCCAATGTTAGCAACAGGTGGTTCTGCAGCTGAAGCAATTAACTCTCTGAAAAAGCGCGGTGCGAAGCAAATTAAATTGATGTGTATCGTGGCTGCCCCAGAAGGCGTAAAAGTAGTACAAGAAGAACATCCTGATGTTGATATTTATGTAGCAGCATTAGATGAGAAATTAAATGACCATGGTTACGTTGTTCCGGGTCTTGGCGATGCTGGTGACCGCTTATTTGGAACGAAGTAAGACAACAGACGAGAGGGATTCCCGCTCGTCTTTTTTTATCCCGCATTAACGGGCAGTAAGACCCTCACCTCAAGATTCAGAGAAAAACGAGGAAGGTAGGTGGGGGATGAAGAAACCCCCCACTGATTAAAGTTTCACTTTATGTATAGATTTGGAGTAGGGGAGGGGTTAATGGTATTTTTTGTATATACAACATAACTTGCATACACATCACATATACTATAGAAGTCTAACGTCTGAGAAGCACGGTATTATAAAAGAAAAACGTTATATCGTAAAAATATAATAGTGACAAACTTGTGAACTTTTCCTTCTATTATAAGGAGAAAACTTGAAGAAATTAGATATCTTTCACCAGTATTTAGAAGGGGAACGTTTTCATTTTTGGCAAGAAATTACTAATACTCAAATTTTTTGATTTTTTACGATTTCTCGTTGACACTGTTAATACCCTATTGTATGCTAACAACGGGGATAGATGGTAGGGCTTTCAGTGACAATTTTTCATCTATTCCGTGACGAAAAAGTAAACTTTTTATTTTGTGTAGAATTTATACAAAAAAATGAGTTATTATTAACACATCGTGAATGAGGGTTACATATTGGAGGGATGAATCCTTGCAAAAAAACGATCGCAACCCGGTAAAAGCTTATGCTTTAATGTCAGGTATTCTTGCTCAATTAGTCGGTTCCATTCTTGTTGGAATCTTTGGTGGGCAATGGATTGATAGTAAGGTTGGAACGTTTCCGTTGTTTCTTATTATAGGATTACTGCTAGGATTGGGAACAGGGATTTACGCAATGATTCGACTCATTCGACATTACTATTCGGGAGAGCAATGATGATAGACGTACATGGACTTGTCCAAAGACAAAAGAAATATATGTACTACTTGCTTGCGCTTCTAGTGCTAGGATGGGGATTTACCTCTTACAAGGATGTATTTCTTGGACTGATTATCGGAACGATTTTCAGTTTTCTTAGTTTGCGCATCATTGCACGTAGAACAGACAAGCTATTAGATCGCGTTACTAATGGAGAAAACGTGAAATTTAAAGCGACGGCTGTTAGTACATATTCGAGGTTTGCAACGATTGGGTTATTAATTTTATTTGCAGCGAAGTATCAGCATTTAATTGCGATGTGGAGCTTAGGTGTAGGATTGCTGACAGGATACCTTGTCATGATCATAGATTTTCTTTATTTAGAGTATAAGAGCAGGGAAGAGAGGTGAATTACTAGTGGAACACGGTAAATTAGTTGAGTTTCTAGGTTTAACGTTCGATGTATCCTCAGTCATGATGGTTACTGTTGCAGCACTTATTGTTTTCATAATCGCTGTTATCGGGACTCGCACATTAGCTCTTCGTCCAACAGGGATGCAAAACTTCTTTGAATGGATTTTAGACTTCGTGAAAGGGATCATTAACAGTACGATGGACTGGAAAACAGGTGGACGCTTCTTAACACTCGGCGTTACGCTTATGATGTTTATTTTCGTATCAAACATGCTTGGTCTACCATTCATGTATTCAACAACTGAGGCTGGCGAACACATTGCATGGTGGAGATCGCCAACGTCTGACCCAGCAGTTACATTAACATTAGCCGTGATGGTAGTTACCCTCACCCATTATTATGGAATTAAGATGAAGGGTACGAAAGAATACTTAAAAGGGTTTTTCCAACCTATGAAATTCTTATTCCCATTAAAGGTTATTGAAGAATTTGCTAACACATTGACGTTAGGTCTTCGTCTATTCGGTAACATCTATGCAGGTGAGATTTTATTAGGATTACTTGCTAAATTAGGTGGAGCTACAGTACTTGGAGCATTCGGTGCTATTGTACCAATGTTAGCGTGGATGGGATTCAGTGTATTCGTTGGTTCAATCCAAGCGTTTATCTTTACAATGTTAACGATGGTTTATATGGCTCATAAAGTAAGTCATGACCATTAATATACTTTAATAAGTAAGTAAAAAAATCTATTTTTTTATAATACAAAGGAGGACAAATTAAATGAGTTTAGGTGTAATCGCAGCTGCAATTGCAATTGGTTTATCAGCATTAGGTGCAGGTATTGGTAACGGTCTTATCGTATCACGTACAATCGAGGGTGTTGCTCGTCAACCAGAATTAAAAGGCGCACTTCAAACAATTATGTTCATCGGGGTTGCATTAGTTGAGGCACTTCCAATCATCGGTGTAGTTATTGCATTCATCGTAATGAACAAATAAGGGAGACTCCCCTTACATAGATGGCGAAGAGTGTTTTTGGACTTTCTTCGCCATTGCTTTATGAACGAAATGTATGTCTTTTTTTTTCATATGGTCAAATTAGATATCTCGAAGGGAGTGAATCCTTGTGCCAACTTTAATTTTAGGAGCTGCCATTCCATTTGGAACAATCGCTTATACATTGCTAGTTTTCCTAATTTTATTAGTAATGCTACGTAAATTTGCTTGGGGTCCTTTAATGGGAATTATGAAGGAACGTGAAGAGCATGTTGCTAATGAAATCGACGCTGCAGAGCAAAACAATGCAGAAGCGAAGAAATTAGTAGAAGAACAACGTGAAATGTTAAAACAATCACGTGTTGAAGCACAAGAGTTAATCGAAAGAGCGAAAAAGCAAGCTGAAGATCAAAAAGATGGTATTGTTGCTGCTGCTAAAGAAGAAGCAGAATCAATTAAAGCATCTGCAGTACAAGAAATTCAACGCGAAAAAGAGCAAGCAATTGCTGCTCTGCAAGAACAAGTCGCTTCTTTATCTATTCAAATTGCTTCTAAAGTAATTGAAAAAGAACTAAAAGAAGAAGACCAAGTGAAGTTAATTCGCGATTATATTAAAGAAGTAGGAGAAGCGCGATGAGCAATGAGATTGTAGCAAAACGTTATGCTGTCGCTCTTTTTCAAATTGCAAAAGAAAAACATGTATTAGAAATGTTTGAAGAGGAATTACGCCTTGTACAAAACGTTTTTGTAAAGAACGGAGAGCTACATAGCTTTTTAACACAACCAAACATTTCAAAGGAACAGAAAAAAACGTTCCTTTCTAACGTATTCTCTTCTGTTTCTGAATCAATTTTAAATACGCTATATATTTTAATTGATAACAAACGCATTGAAATTCTACCTGAAATTGCAAATGAATATGTCGTTCTTGCTAATGAAGAACGTAACGTAGCAGATGCAACTGTATACTCAGTTCGTCTTCTATCTGAAGAGGAAAAGCTTAACATTGCAGAATCATTTGCAAAGAGAACAGGAAAAGATGCAATTCGTATTAAAAATGTTGTAGATGAAGATTTACTAGGCGGCATTAAAGTACGCATTGGAAATCGCATTTATGATGGTAGTTTACAAGGAAAGTTAGCACGTATTCAGCGTGAACTTATGAAGAATAGATAGGGGTGAAGCACATGAGCATCAGAGCTGAAGAAATTAGCGCACTGATAAAGCAACAAATCGAGAACTATCAGTCTGAAATCGAAGTTAGTGATGTTGGTACAGTTATCCAAGTTGGTGACGGTATCGCGCGTGCTCATGGTCTTGATAACGTTATGGCTGGTGAACTTGTAGAGTTCTCTAACGGCGTTATGGGACTAGCACAAAACTTAGAGGAAAATAACGTAGGTATCATTATTTTAGGACCTTACACAGAAATCCGTGAAGGTGACGAAGTTCGTCGTACTGGTCGCATCATGCAAGTACCAGTAGGTAAAGAACTAATCGGTCGTGTTGTAAACCCATTAGGTCAACCAGTTGATGGTTTAGGCCCAATCAATACAACAAACACTCGTCCAATCGAAAGTCCAGCACCAGGTGTAATGGATCGTAAATCTGTTCATGAGCCACTTCAAACAGGTATTAAAGCGATCGATGCTCTTGTACCAATTGGCCGTGGGCAACGTGAGTTAATCATCGGTGACCGTCAAACGGGTAAAACAGCAGTTGCACTTGATACAATCATTAATCAAAAAGATGAAGATATGATTTGTATCTATGTAGCTATCGGACAAAAAGAATCAACTGTACGTAACGTAGTAGAAACACTACGTAAGCACGGTGCATTAGATTACACAATCGTTGTAACAGCATCAGCTTCTCAACCAGCTCCATTATTATACTTAGCTCCTTACGCTGGTGTAACAATGGGTGAAGAGTTCATGTACAATGGTAAACACGTATTAGTAGTATATGATGACTTATCAAAACAAGCAGCAGCTTACCGTGAGCTTTCATTACTATTACGTCGTCCTCCAGGTCGTGAAGCATATCCAGGGGATGTATTCTACTTACATTCTCGTTTATTAGAGCGTGCAGCAAAATTAAGCGATGCAAGAGGCGGCGGTTCTTTAACAGCTCTACCTTTCATCGAAACACAAGCAGGGGACGTATCAGCTTACATCCCAACAAACGTAATCTCTATTACGGATGGACAAATCTTCTTACAATCTGACTTATTCTTCTCTGGTGTACGTCCAGCGATTGATGCAGGTACTTCTGTATCTCGTGTTGGTGGAGCTGCTCAGATTAAAGCGATGAGTAAAGTATCAGGTACACTTCGTCTTGACCTTGCATCTTACCGTGAGTTAGAAGCGTTCGCTGCGTTCGGTTCTGACCTTGATAAAGCAACACAAGCGAAATTAAACCGTGGTGCTCGCACAGTTGAAGTATTAAAACAAGGATTACACAAACCACTGCGAGTAGAGAAACAAGTTATCATTCTTTACGCGCTAACACGTGGATTCCTAGATGATATCCCAGTAGTAGATATCACTCGTTTTGAAGAAGAACTCCATGCTTGGTTAGATTCAAATGCAGCTGACCTATTAAGCGAAATTCGCACAACGAAAAAACTTGCGGATGACGATAAATTTGCAGCAGCAATCAACGGATTTAAGAAAGTATTCGTAGCTTCTGAATAATAAATAAAAGCGGAAGCGGCTCGTTCTGAATGGGAGGGGGATGGAGCTTCTGACGAAGAGGCGTCCTTTGCCTCGTAGGAAGAAGTGAAACCACCGAGCATTCAAGCCGCTGGAGCTAGATAATAATAAAAGCGAAGGTGGCTCGTCCAGAAGGGGAGGGCATTGGAACTCCTGACGAAGAGGCGTTTTTTGCCTCGCAGGAGGGGGTGAAATGACCGACCCTTCTAGCCACCGCAGCTAGATAATAAAAGCGGAGCCGACTGTGGCTTAACTTTATATAAAAGGCATCTCAATTCTTGAGACTGCTGACGGTTATGTAAAGGAAAAGAGTAGGTGCACCTATTCTTTTCCTTCAATCATGAGCAAGAAGATCTTGCAACGTAGATTAGAAAGATGAATGAAAAGAAATCTTACTAATCGTGCCAACTTCCGGAAAAAAGGTGGTGAAAACCTGTGGCATCTTTACGCGATATAAAAGCGAAAATTAACTCGACTAAGAAAACGAGTCAAATTACGAAAGCGATGGAGATGGTATCTGCATCGAAATTAAACCGTGCAGAACAAAATGCTAAATCTTTCGTTCCGTATATGGAAAAGATTCAAGAAGTAGTATCGAGTATTGCGCAAGGCAGCAAAGGAATTAATCATCCGATGCTAACAGCACGCCCTGTAAAACGTACAGGATACATCGTTATTACATCTGATCGTGGACTAGCAGGTGGTTATAACAGTAACGTATTACGTACGGTAAGTAACGTAATTCGTGAACGTCATAATATGGATTCAAACCAATATTCAATTATTGTGCTTGGACGACTAGGACGCGATTATTTAAAACGTCGCGGCTTTAACATCATTGATGAAGTAGTTGGATTATCTGACCATCCATCATTTACAGATATTAAAGACCTTGCTTCTCGAGCAATTGCGATGTTCGCAGATGGTGCTTATGATGAACTGTATATTTACTACAACCATTTTGTAAGTAAAATTTCACAAGAAGTAACGGAAAATAAAATTTTACCGCTTACGGACGTGAAGTCGGACAAGCCGACAACAGCTTATGAGTTTGAACCTTCTGAAGAAGATATCTTAAAAGTATTATTGCCACAATACGCAGAAAGCTTAGTGTACGGCGCATTACTAGATGGTAAAGCAAGTGAACACGCAGCGCGTATGACAGCAATGAAGAGTGCTACAGACAACGCAATGGAAGTTATCGATTCACTTACACTTTCATTCAACCGTGCTCGTCAAGCAGCGATTACGCAAGAAATTACGGAAATCGTTGGTGGAGCAGCAGCGTTAGAATAGTAATAAAAGGCGGAAGCGGTTCGTTCAGAATGGGAGGGGGATGGAGCTTTTGACGTAGAGGCGTTCTTTGCCTCGAAGGAAAAAGCGAAGCCACCGAGCATTCTAACCGCTGGAGCTAGATTGTAACAAAAAGCGGAAGCGGCTCTTTTAGAAGAGTCGCCTAAGCTACACTAATAAAAAAAATGAAAGCCGACTCTCATAGAAAGCTGGCTAATTTAAAGAAAGCTAGGAGGGAACCCGATGAATAAAGGGCGCGTTACGCAAATCATGGGTCCGGTTGTAGACGTTAAGTTTGATGGCGGAAAGCTACCAGAAATCTACAATGCCCTTACGGTAAAACAAAGCAACGAAAACGGAGCAAGCATTAACTTAACATTTGAAGTTGCACTTCATTTAGGTGATGACACAGTTCGTACAGTTGCGATGTCTTCCACAGATGGACTTGTTCGTGGCACAGAAGTAGAAGATACTGGTAAACCAATCTCTGTACCAGTTGGTGATGCAACACTTGGTCGTGTATTCAACGTATTAGGTGATGCAATTGACTTAGATGGTGAAGTTCCTGCGGATGTACGCCGTGATCCAATTCACCGTCAAGCACCTGCGTTCGAAGAGTTATCTACGAAAGTAGAAATTCTTGAAACTGGTATTAAAGTAGTAGACTTACTTGCTCCTTACATTAAAGGTGGTAAAATCGGTCTATTCGGTGGTGCCGGTGTAGGTAAAACAGTATTAATCCAGGAGTTAATTAACAACATCGCACAAGAGCACGGTGGTATTTCTGTATTCGCTGGTGTAGGTGAGCGTACTCGTGAAGGTAACGACTTATACCACGAAATGAGCGATTCTGGCGTAATCAAGAAAACAGCGATGGTATTCGGACAAATGAACGAGCCACCTGGTGCACGTCAACGTGTTGCATTAACAGGATTAACAATGGCTGAACATTTCCGTGATGAGCAAGGACAAGACGTACTATTGTTCATCGATAACATCTTCCGTTTCACGCAAGCGGGTTCTGAAGTATCTGCCCTTCTTGGTCGTATGCCATCTGCGGTAGGTTACCAGCCAACACTTGCAACAGAAATGGGTCAATTACAAGAGCGTATTACATCTACAAATAAAGGATCTATCACGTCTATCCAAGCGGTATATGTACCAGCCGATGACTATACTGATCCAGCACCAGCTACAACGTTCGCTCACTTAGATGCAACAACAAACTTAGAGCGTCGTTTAACACAAATGGGTATTTACCCAGCGGTAGATCCATTAGCATCTACATCTCGTGCACTTTCTCCAGAAATCGTAGGAGAAGAGCATTATGAAGTAGCGCGTCAAGTACAGCAAACTCTTCAACGTTATAAAGAGCTTCAAGATATCATCGCTATCTTAGGTATGGATGAGTTATCTGAAGAAGATAAGTTAGTTGTACATCGTGCTCGTCGTATTCAATTCTTCTTATCACAAAACTTCCACGTAGCGGAGCAGTTTACAGGTCAAAAGGGTTCTTACGTACCTGTAAAAGAAACAGTTCGTGGTTTCAAAGAAATTCTAGAAGGAAAATATGATGACCTTCCAGAAGATGCATTCCGTCTTGTTGGTAGCATTGAAGAAGTTATTGAAAACGCGAAGAAAATGATGGCGTAAGGCCTTAGGAGGGACGAATTATGAAGACATTTCCAGTCAGTATTGTAACTCCTGATGGACCGGTTTACGAAAAAGAAGTAGAAATGGTAAGTGTAAAAGCAGAGAGTGGGGAAATGGGGATTTTACCAGGTCACATTCCAACTGTTGCACCATTAAAAATTAGTGCAGTTCGTCTGAAAACTGGCGGACACACTGATTATGTAGCAGTAAGCGGTGGCTTTATCGAAGTTCGTCCAGATAAAGTAACTGTATTGTCATCATCTGCTGAAGAAGCAAACCATATCGATATCCATCGTGCAAATGAAGCGAAGCGTCGCGCTGAGCAACGTATGCAAGATAAACAAGCACATGTAGACTTTAGACGTGCAGAAATGGCACTACAACGTGCTGTGAACCGTTTGAACGTTTCCGATATGAAATAAGAAAATCCGTAAAGGTTTACTCCTTTACGGATTTTTTTTATCCCGCATTAACGGGCAGTAAGACCCCCATCTCAAGATTCAGAGAGCAAAGAGGTCTAGCTCTAGCGGCTAGAATCT
>NZ_NTUG01000017.1 GCF_002561295.1 Bacillus cereus | reverse complement strand
GTATGAAGTGAAAGAACAAGAAGTAACTGGATATGAATCAAAAGTAGAAGGTTACGACATCACGAATACAAAAGTAGGTCAAACAAAAGTAGAAGGAACGAAGACATGGAAAGACGATAATTCAACAGAACGTCCAAACATGATCAAAGTAGACTTACTACAAAATGGCGAAGTAATCGCAACGAAAGAAGTAAGCGCAGCAAGCGAATGGAAATATGCATTTACAGATTTAGCAGCATACGATGCAAACGGAGTAGCATATAAGTATGAAGTGAAAGAACAGCCAGTAGCTGGATATCAATCCGAAGTCAAAGGTTATGACATCACGAATACAAAAATCAAGGACGTAGATCCAAAAGATCCGAGCACAGATCCAAAAGATCCAAGCACAGATCCAAAAGATCCGAACACAGATCCAAAAGATCCAAGCACAGATCCAAAAGATCCAGGCACAAATACAGACAAAAATAGCGATTCAAAAGTTCCACCTACTACAGAAAATGATAAACCGACATTACTTCCTAATACAGGAGGAACATCAGCGGAAATGATCTCAATTGTTGGAGGTATGGTATTGTTCCTTTTAGGTGGAATGCTATTAGCTCGTCAACGAATAAAATAATAAAAAAGCTTTAGATTATTGATTACACTGTAATCTGAGTAGCGGATAAATAAAAAAACTATTATTGATATTCCCCCCTTTAGGTAGATATTCGAAGACTTCATGATAAGGTGAAGAAAAGAATTCGACTTGAAGGGGGCTTTTTTCAACAACAAAGCCACCTGATCCCAAAAGGTGGCTTTATTTATCATTAAGCAGCTTTCTGTCCGCTTTGTACAACCGGTTTTTGAAGAACATCATAAACACCAGTGCCAATGACATCTAGCGCCATTTTCATACGCTCAGGTGAAATGTTTTCTAGAACATTATCTTGTGGTGTGTGGTATACCTTTTCAATATGATAGATAAGTGGATTCCAGCTATCTACTCCCATCCAAATGAACAAAGCTGCAGGAATGCCCGCATAAGCAAATGGTACATGGTCACTTGAACCGAATTTTCCTTGAAGAACAAGATCATTATTTAGTTGTTTAGCAGCATGTAATGTAGCATCTGTTACAAGATTCGTAGAGCCATCAGGAGTCATTGCATATAAGTTTTTCGCTTTATCATAGTTTGTCGCAACCATATCAGCATTGAACACACCTAAAATACGATCGCGTTCTTTTTGTGATAAGTTATCAACATAGTGCTCAGAGCCAATCAGTCCCATTTCTTCTGATCCAAAAGCAATAAAGCGAATTTCTTTGTCAGTTTCTACATTTTGGAATGCGCGAGCTAATTCTAATACTAACCCTGTTCCAGAGGCATTATCATTTGCTCCAGGTGCTCCAGCAACGCTGTCATAGTGAGAACTTACGATAACAGCTTTTTCATTTCCAGTGCTGTTTTTTGGTTTCTTTTTCGCAATAACATTTAGTGATTGTAAGTTTGATTCATGTCGTGCTTTTAAAGAAAGGATCGTATCACCCTTTTTCGCTAATTCTTCCTTGAAGGCATTTCCTTGTGCATAAGCGAGGCCGAATACCGGGATTGACTGTTTTTTTGTTAATCTTGGATTGAATGTTTGTCCATAGTTGCCACGACCACCAATTAAACTGTATAAAAGAACGCCTTTTGCGCCTTTTGCAACGGCATTTTCTACTTGTTTGTTGTAATCTGCTACTGTTGCACCTCTTTCAAATAAAACAATTTTCCCGTTCACTTCATTCGGAACTTCATCTAAATTTGTCCCGTTCGGTACAAAAATGAGGGGAGCTGTAACTGCTTCAGTTGAAATAAGGGAATTTGGAGCAGCACCTGTTTGCCAATTTCGTGATTTGGACAGCGGTGATTCAATGAATCCTACATATTGATCAGGTACAGCGAATGGTTGATATTCTACTTCATATCCCATTGACTGTAATTTCATTCCAACGTAGCGAGCAGCCCACTTTTCTGATTGTGTTCCACCAGGGCGCGGACCAATGGTTTCTGATAAAAAGCGGACATGTTCGATTGCACGATTCGTATCAACTTGCTTTGTAATAGGTGGAGTCTCAATCGTTGTTTGCGGGGAATCAGCCTTTACTTGTCCGATTGGAGCTAAGCTGACAGCGAGTGTTGCAGCAAGCAAAGAGCTTACTATTTTTTGTTTCCATGTTTTCTTCATATATTCCTCTCCCATTCTTCTATTCTATCTGACTGACAAAAGAAGACGGATAACGACTTCATTCTATCTGTTATTTTTTGTATTTTCAATTAATTCAAGTTGAGAAATAAAAATAGAATAACTTGATATATGAATTTTGGGCGAGATTTCTTTCTCGTACTGTATAGAAAAGAGGAATAGTGTTGAAAAACATGAACGAGATGCGTCTTGTTTTTTGTCATTATTTGTCGGAGCGTCGATATCTTATGTCGAACCGCTGATATATTTCAATTTTCGCCGATATATGATGAGAAACAGTCGATATATTTGAGAAATCGCTGATAAAATTTCATTTACCAATTTGTATCGCAAGATTTTTGTGATTTCATCGTGTTTCTATAGAGCTTTGGACTACCTTTTTCTCCACAATAAAAAAAGGAATGCGATTTGCATTCCTTTCATTACTTATAGTTCAGTTAAAATAATTGGTTCACCACGTGTTACGACAACTGTATGTTCACATTGTGCAACAAGACTTTTATCTGGTGTTACAAATGTCCAACCGTCATCGCCACGTTCAATAATATGGTCAGCTTTCATAGAAATGAAAGGCTCTACAGCGATAACAAGTCCGTCTTTAAGAAGTGCACTATCCATTGGATCGTAGTAGCTTAAAATATGGTTTGGTGCTTCGTGTAGGCTAAGACCAATACCGTGCCCTGTTAAGTTTTGAATAACAGAATAACCGTTTTTATGTGCAAAATTAGAAACCGCGCGGCCGATTTGATTTTGTTTTGAACCAGCTTTTACTTTTTTCATTGCTGCCCAAAATGCGTCTACTGCAGCTTGGCAAAGTTTTTCTTTTTCCTCATCTTGACCAAGAACAAAAGAAATGCCTGTATCTGCGTAATAACCATCAAGTGCCGCAGATACATCAACATTTACTAAGTCGCCTTCTTGTAGTACTTGGTCTTTTGGAATGCCGTGAGCAACTTCTTCATTTACACTAATACAAGTGAAGCCCGGGAAATCATATTCTTTTTCAGGTGCAGAAATAGCACCGTGCTCATCTAATATTTTTTTACCGATTAAATCAAGCTCTTTCGTTGTCATACCTGGCTTTGCTTGTTTTTTCATTTCTTCACGTGCAAGCGCAACAACGCGGCCGATTTTTCGTAAACCTTCCAAATCTTGTTCATTACGAATAATCATAAGAAACCACTGTCCTTCCTCGATTGTAAATCTTATACGATTGTATCATGTTTATTTTTGTCCTGCTACTTGCGTGAGGCCAGGGCTTTTTTTGAACGCCTTGACGGGTCTCATAGGAATTTTATGACAATTGTCATATTCATATCGTGACGTAACTTACTGTTTTCCAGCTCTTCCAATTTATACAATGTAAATATAAGGAACAGCGGAGGTGGAGAGATGGAAAAGATTATTGAAGTAAACAGTGTTTCAAAAACATTTAAACATAAAAAAGCTGTGAATAACGTTTCATTTCATGTGGAGAAGGGGCAAATTGTTGCAATTCTTGGGCCAAATGGCGCAGGGAAAACAACAGCAATTTCAATGATGCTTGGGTTAAAGGATCCATCAGAAGGAAGTGTTTCTATATTTGGGAAGAGTCCAAAGCATCGAGATGTTCGCAATCGCCTTGGTGCAATGCTGCAAGAAGTTAGTGTCATTGATAGTATATCAGTTGGCGAGGCGATTGATTTGTTTCGCAGTTATTATACAAATCCGGTTGCAAAAGAAGCATTGCTTCAGTTATCAAACTTAGGATCTGAAGTAAAGCAAAGATGTGAAAAATTATCAGGTGGTCAGAAAAGACGATTGAATTTTGCACTCGCACTTGCTGGAAATCCGGATTTATTATTTTTAGATGAACCGACTGTTGGGATGGATATTACGTCTAGAAAAACCTTTTGGGAAACGATCCGAAAGCTAGCAAGTGAAGGGAAAACGATTATTTTAACAACGCATTATTTAGAAGAAGCTGATGCACTAGCAGATCGCATTTTATTATTTGCAAATGGGAAAATCATTGCAGATGGTACGCCAGATGAAATGAAAGCAACAATTTCTCGAAAAACGATTTCGTTTTATACAAAAGAAAAAATTCCTACAGGTTTGTTGAAGAGCTTACCACATGTAACGGCAGTGCAGTTTCATGAACAGCGCGTTATCCTAACTACAGATGATACAGATGCCACGCTGCAAGCCATTTACCAACAGAACTTACCTATTACGGATATTTCAGTTGAACGTGGAAGTCTTGATGAAGCATTTGAACAGTTTGTCGAAAATCAGAAGGAGGTTATCGCATGAAAGCATTATGGATGCAATGTAAAATAGAGATTTTACGTACGTTTCGCAATAAATTATTTATCTTTTTCTCATTATTAATGCCAGTTTTATTTTATTACATTTTTACAAATGTGATTCAAGTACCGCAAAATGGGGCGGCATGGCAAGCGCATTATTTAATTTCGATGGCAACTTTCAGTATTGTAGGAACAGCACTTTTTAGTTTTGGTGTGAGAATCTCGCAAGAAAAAGGGCAAGGATGGACACATCTTTTAAAAATTACACCGCTTCCAGAGGGGGCATATATAACGGCTAAAATTATTTCCCAAACAGTAGTAAATGCTTTTTCAATACTTGTAATCTTTATCGCAGGGATTTTAATTAATGACGTATCGTTAACAGTTACACAATGGGTGGGTGCGGGACTGTGGTTGTTATTAGGAGTTACACCATTTTTAGCTTTAGGAACGGTTATTGGTTCTATTAAGAAAGCAGATGCAGCAGCAGGACTTGCGAATATTTTAAATATGAGTTTAGCAGTGTTAGGCGGTTTATGGATGCCAATTGAAGTTTTTCCGAAAGTATTAAGAACAATTGGAGAGTGGACGCCGACATATCACTTTGGAAGCGGGGCATGGGATATTGTAGCTGGTAAATCAGTGGGATGGGAAAATGTAGCGACTTTAGGAGGTTATTTCCTTATATTTGTTGTAGTATCAATATATATAAGAAAAAGACAGGAAGCGGTATAGAATGATGGAAAAGAAACAGTTTGAATTTTTCCCAAAACATATGGGGTTCTTCCCGTATATGTGGTTTGTATATCTACTATTCCCAATTTATAACTTAACGCAAGTATCGGGGTGGAAACTAATAATGGGGATCGGTATGCTGATCATTTTTGTTATCACATACCGTCAACTTTATTTTGTGCAGAAGACGTTTATTTTATGGGCATGTATTCAGATGGTGCTGATATTCTTATTTGCCTTACTTTATAATCCTTTTATGATCTTTTTTGGCTTTTTTACAGCAAGTGCGATGGGATTTGCACCTAGTAAAAAAGTGTTTCGAGTATTATTTGTTCTTTTAATTGTAATGCTTGTAGGCTTTATATTTGTATATTTTAACCAATTAACAACTCCAAGTTTAGTTAATATCGTTCCAATGTTTATTTTAATGCTGCTTACACCATTTGGTATGCGTAACTTTAATCAAAAAAAGATGCTGAAAGTGCAATTAAGTGAAGCGAATGAACAAATTAAAGACCTAGTAAAACGCGAAGAGCGTCAGCGGATCGCAAGGGACCTTCACGATACGTTAGGACATACTTTATCTCTTATTACGTTAAAAAGTCAGCTCGTTGAGAAGCTAATTGTGAAAAATCCAGAGCGTGCAAGTGTAGAAGCGAAGGAAATTACGCAAACATCACGTACAGCTTTAAAGCAACTTCGTGAGTTAATTTCTGATATGAGGATGATTACAGTAGAAGAAGAATTAGAGCAAATAAAAGCGATTTTACATGCTGCGACTATTTCATTAGAAGTGGATCAGCAAGCAAATTTTAGTTCATTATCACCACTAGCACAAAATATTTTAGGGATGTGTTTGCGAGAAGCCGTAACAAATGTCGTCAAGCATAGTAAAGCGACGACTTGTACGGTTTCCTTGTTTGAAACACAAGGAGAATTGATTTTGCAGGTTAAGGACAATGGAGTGGGATTGCAAAAGCAAAGTAATGATGGAAACGGCATTTTAGGTATGAAAGAACGACTTGCGCTTATTGATGGAACACTTGAATTAGACGAAGCAAACTCTGGGACATTGTTAACAGTGAAAGTTCCCATTGTAATTAGAACGGGAAAAGATGAGGTGAGAGCATGATTCGAATTATTATTGCAGAGGATCAACGAATGCTTCGCGGAGCGCTAGGAGCCCTTCTTGATTTAGAAGACGATATTGAAGTGGTTGGGCAAGCGGAGAACGGCGAAGAGGCTTTAAAATTAATCGAAAAGTTGCAGCCAGATGTAAGTATTATGGATATTGAAATGCCGATTCAAAGCGGATTGGATGTTGCAGAAACATTGCAAAAGCAGAAATCATCTTGCAAAGTGATGATGCTAACAACATTTGCACGTCCAGGTTATTTTGAAAGAGCAATGAAGGCGGGGGTCCATGGGTATTTATTAAAGGATAGCCCAAGTGAAGATTTAGCAGCTGCAATTCGCAATGTGATGAAAGGGAAACGAGAGATTTCTCCTGAATTAATGTTTGGTTTATGGCAAGAACAAAATCCATTATCGGATCGTGAGAAAGAAGTACTGCTGTTAGCGAAAGAGGGAAAAACAGCAAATGAAATTGCAAAGGCACTTTACCTTTCTCCTGGCACGGTACGAAATTACATTTCAGAAGTATTAACGAAATTAGACGCTAAAAATAGAATTGAAGCCATCACAATTGCAGAGGAAAAGGGATGGATATAAAGTTCAACTAATAATCAGTGGGGATTTTATCCTTCGCTGATTATTAGTTGAACGAATCAGAATTTTACGGGTAGTGAAAGCGGAATAAAAAGAGTGGAATGATGAAAAATCTACCATTGTAACGTTCCGCCATTTATTCGTTTTATTCCTTTTATAGAAGCGAGTTCACCTATTAATTGAAAAAGCGCTAAATCTTTTTGTTTGCTCTCAATCATGATGTCGAAGTCTTGATTTATATTTTTGGCAATGGATAAAAAGGGTTTTATAAATGTAGCATCAATATAATCAGCGTGAGCCCTGAATTCTTTCTCAGATCTTGGTGAAGAAATATGAACTTTAGGAATAGTATTTGTATGGTTCCATGTTTCAAAAATAGCTGGTAATAGATCTTCTATTGGCTCATCACAAAGATTTGCCATGTGATGGTGATAATCAAATACAAAGGGGATTCTTTCTTGCTGACAAACGGCCAATGTTTCAGAAGTTGTATAGGTTTTATCATCATTTTCAAGTGTCATTTGCTGCTTGATATAGGATGGTAGCTTTTTTATGTTCTCATGAAAACGCAGGATCGCTTGTTCTTTATTGCCGTATGCACCTCCTACATGGATATTGATATAGGAAGAATTCGCTATCCCCATGGCGTCTAATATGTTGTAATGATATGTCATATCTAAAACAGCATTATCTGTAATATGAGATTTTTCACTTGTAAACAGTGTGAATTGGTTTGGATGAAAGCTGACTCGCAAGTTATGCTCTCGAATGAATTTCCCAATCTTACGCCAAAAGGGCATAAATATATCGATATAATTAAAATCCACTTCAGGATGCGTTGCTAGTGGAACGATAGAAGAAGACAAGCGATATAATGGGATTTCATGTGCGATATTGTAATGTAGGATACGTAACGTATGCATAAGGTTTTGTTTTGTAACATTATATAGTTTCTCTTCCCGTTCTTGTTTCCCTAGCTTTTTCCACGTTGTAAACGTCATTGTTTTTGCAGGGGAACAGTCCCACAATGCGACTGCATGTGAGACATATCCAAAGCGTATAATCATACATGAAACACCTCGTAACTTTCGTAAGTTGCTCTATAAGAAAAACGCAAGCAATGTTCCAATCCACTCTTTCCCCTTATCAATAAGGGAGAGAGAGGAGACGTCTTTCCAAGTAAGCAATGTAGAGCTTTCTATATCTTTGCTAATTTGAATTTTAATTTCTTGTATAAAGTCCTGATTATATAGAAGACAATTTATTTCGTGATTGGTATATAGACTTCTCATGTCAACATTGGCTGTCCCAATATCACAAGTATGATTGTCTACCATAATAATTTTCGCATGAAAAAACCCTTGCTGAAATTCATAAATGTTACAACCTGCTTTTATTAGCTTCCGGCAGTATGGTAATTTAGCCTCCCGAACGAGCGGATGATCTGCCTTTTTGGGAACAAGGATTGTAATGTGAACGCCCCGTTTTTTTGCTTGTAATAAGGCATCCATAATTTTTTTACCAGGAATAAAATAAGGTGTGCCAATATATAATTCTTCTCTCGCACTTTCAATAAGTGATACAAAGGTTTCTTGCAAATAGGCTCCGTCTGTTGGAATAAAACGATGTAAAATAGGGCCTGCTGGTTGTTTAGGAAAAAATGATGTTTCTTCTAGTAGATCTTCATCTGTATCATCACGCCAATCGTGCAAAAATTGTTTTTGTAAATCTTGCACCCCTTCTCCGGTTAAACGCAAATGATAGTCGCGCCATAAACCTAATTTAGGGTCGTGTCCTAAATACTCTTCTCCGATGTTGAACCCGCCGATATAACCGATTTCTCCATCAATAATCGTAATTTTACGATGGTTTCTTTGATTTGCAGAGAAGAAGAGAAAAGGAAATTTAAATTTGTGACAAAATGAAAAAGAAACACCGTGTTTTTGTAATAAATGGATGGACTCCTTAGGTAATTGATGACTTCCTAGGCGATCAAGAAGAAGTCGCACTTGGATTCCTTGTTTTGCCTTGTTGATAAGTAATTGTAAAAATTCGTGACTCACTTTATCATTTTTAACAATAAAAAATAAAACATGGATATGGTGCTGAGCTTTCTTAATATCAGTAAATAAATCATCGTATAAGACCGTTCCATACGTATAAAGTTTAAAATTGCTCTGTCGTAAAGGGAATGAGCGAGGGCGTATTCTTTTTAAATGGAACATTCTTCCGTATGAAAGGTCTAGGATAATCCATATCGCAAAACATGTTAGTAAGAGAGATAAGAGGATCAGTACCAATCGCCTCCCTTTTTAGTCATTTTTACCTTGCTGTTTGTAAGAAATGAGAACACTATTACATAAAAGTTCACTTTATAGTTTCACCTAAATAAATAGCTTTATGAAAAAATGTTGTGTTGTATAACAAAAAACTGTTGACTGAATGCTCACTCATTATATAATGGGAATAGAGGATATAATTCAGAAAATTATTTATTTTCGAAGATTCTAAAAGAAAGAGGGCATACAAAGAGAGGGGTAGCATAAAAATGAATAGTTTACTGATCATGAATTGGCTGGCTGCCATTGCTGTTATTGTTTATGCGGGATATTTGTTTGTATATCTTATACGAACGAGGATGGCCTACATACAATTAGGAAAAAAAGTAGAATTTGATCGCCGCTTTAAAGAACGATGGGATCTTCTGAAGGTCAACGTTTTCGGCCAAAAAAAATTGCTGAAAGATAAAAAAAGCGGTATTATGCACGTTATGTTTTTTTACGGATTTATTCTTGTCCAGTTTGGAGCAATTGACTTCATTTGGAAAGGACTCGCACCAGGATCACATCTTCCACTTGGACCACTATACCCTGCATTTACATTCTTCCAGGAAATTGTCACACTTATGATTTTAATCGCAGTCTTTTGGGCTTTTCATAGAAGATATGTTGAAAAGCTTGTTCGTTTAAAACGAAATTTTAAATCGGGCCTTGTTCTTATTTTTATCGGAGGCTTAATGCTTTCTGTTCTACTTGGTAACGGTATGGGCCTTATATGGCATGGCGAGGAGCTTTCATGGAGCGAACCGATCGCTTCCGGAATCGCTTATATTTTTTCAGGAGTAAATGAAACCGTAGCCATTTCGGTGTTCTATTTCTCTTGGTGGGTGCATTTACTTATTTTGTTAACGTTTTTAGTTTATGTACCACAATCAAAACATGCACATTTAATCGCTGGACCGGCCAATGTATTTTTTAGCCGTCTTTCTAATCCAGGAAAGCTTGAAAAAATTGATTTTGAGGATGAAACACAAGAAACATTTGGGGTTGGGAAAATTGAAGACTTTAGACAAAACCAACTCATTGATTTATACGCATGCGTAGAGTGCGGGCGTTGTACAAATATGTGTCCGGCAACAGGGACAGGAAAAATATTGTCGCCAATGGATTTAATTGTAAAACTTCGCGACCATCTGACAGATAAAGGAGCAGCGGTGACATCAAAGGTACCGTGGGTTCCAGCAGTTGCATTTAACAATACACAAGGAAATCAGTTAGCGCTGGCATCGGGACAAGGACAACACGAATCGGCAGCGGCACTTGCTTATGATCCAAGCTTAATTGGGGACGTCATTACAGAAGAAGAAATTTGGGCATGTACAACATGCCGTAACTGTGAAGATCAGTGTCCGGTTATGAATGAGCATGTCGATAAAATTATTGATTTACGTCGTTATCTTGTTCTAACAGAAGGAAAGATGGATGCGGAAGCGCAGCGTGCAATGACAAATATTGAACGCCAAGGGAATCCGTGGGGGCTGAACCGTAAAGAGCGTGAAACATGGCGCCAAGGCGATGACGAGGTAACGGTTCCGACTGTGAAAGAGAAAACAAAAGCTGGCGAAGAGTTTGAATACTTATTCTGGGTTGGCTCTATGGGCTCGTATGATAATCGCAGTCAGAAAATTGCGATATCGTTTGCGAAGCTTATGAATAAAGCGGGCATCTCATTTGCAATTCTTGGTAACAAAGAAAAGAACTCTGGAGATACGCCGCGCCGCCTCGGAAATGAATTCGTGTTCCAGGAGATGGCAACTAAAAATATTGAGGAGTTTGAAAAAGCAGGTGTGAAGAAAATCGTTACGATTGATCCGCATGCTTATAACACATTTAAGAATGAGTATCCAGACTTTGGCTTACAAGCGGAAGTCTATCACCATACAGAATTATTAGCACAGTGGGTGAAAGAAGGACGATTAGAGCCGGTTCACTCTATTGAAGAAACGATTACGTATCACGACTCCTGTTATTTAGGAAGATACAACGAAGTATATGAGGCACCACGTAATATTTTAAAAGCAATTCCAGGTGTGAAAGTTGTTGAAATGGAGCGTAACCGTGAAACAGGCATGTGCTGCGGCGCAGGTGGCGGGCTTATGTGGATGGAAGAAACAGCGGGCTCGCGCATTAACGTTGCACGTACAGAGCAAGCACTTGCAACGTCACCGTCAATCATTGGTACGGGATGTCCGTATTGCTTAACGATGATTAGTGATGGTACGAAAGCGAAAGAGGTAGAGGAACGAGTTCAAACGCTTGATATAACAGAGATTTTAGAGCGCTCTGTAATCGGGTCTAAGAAAGAAGTTATGTAATACGTAAGAATCCATACAACTTTAGAAAGAGGTGCAAGATTTGCACCTCTTCTCAGCGTAAGGGTACCGAGCGGGCGCTCAGCGCCGAAAAAAAGAAATGGGGGAAATAAACGTGGTAAGAACAGTTATTTTAAGTGCTACAAGAACACCGGTTGGAAAGTTTGGGGGATCTTTAAAAGATATAAAAGCAACGGAACTTGGAGGAATTGCAATTAAAGCTGCGCTTGAAAGAGCGGATGTTGCTGCAAACGATGTTGAAGAAGTTATATTTGGAGCGGTGGTTCAAGGAGGACAAGGGCAAATCCCTTCACGCCAAGCGGCAAGAGAAGCGGGGCTTCCTTGGGAAACGCGCACGGAAACGGTGAATAAAGTTTGTGCATCAGGTCTTCGCTCTGTGACGTTAGCGGACCAAATTATTCGCACTGGAGATCAAACGCTTATTGTAGCGGGTGGAATGGAATCTATGAGTAATAGTCCTTATATTTTACAAGGTGCACGCTGGGGATATCGAATGGGACATAATCAAGTTGCCGATTTAAATGTAGTAGATGGCTTAACATGTTCATTCTCTGGCATACATATGGGTGTGTATGGCGGAGAAGTTGCGAAAGAGGACGGAATCTCTCGCGAAGCGCAAGATGAATGGGCGTACCGTAGCCATCAGCGCGCAGTTGCCGCACAAAAAGAAGGAAGATTTGAAGAAGAGATCGTTCCTGTCTTAGTACCGCAGCGAAAAGGAGATCCGATTGTTGTTACAAAAGATGAAGCACCGCGTGAAGATACAACAGTAGAGAAGTTAGCAAAATTAAAACCTGTATTTGATAAGACGGCAGCAGTAACAGCTGGGAATGCACCGGGATTAAATGACGGCGGCGCAGCGCTTGTATTAATGAGCGAGGACAGAGCGAAGCAAGAAGGAAGAAAACCGTTAGCAACAATTTTAGCGCATACAGCTATTGCAGTAGAAGCGAAGAATTTCCCAAGAACGCCAGGTTATGCGATTAATGAGCTGTTGAAAAAAACAGGTAAGACAGTGGATGAGATTGACCTATTTGAGATTAACGAAGCCTTTGCAGCAGTTGCGATTGCAAGTGCTAATATTGCGGGAATTGATCCGGAAAAAATTAACGTAAATGGCGGCGCAGTTGCGATGGGGCATCCAATTGGAGCAAGCGGGGCGCGTATTATTGTAACGCTTATTCATGCATTGAAGCAGCGCGGTGGCGGAATTGGAATTGCTTCGATTTGTAGCGGTGGTGGCCAAGGCGACGCAATTATGATTGAAGTTCATTAATAAAAAGGGGGAGAAAAAATGAGTGTACAAAAAATAGTTGTAATTGGTGCAGGGCAAATGGGATCAGGTATTGCACAGGTGTGTGCGATGGCAGGGTATGACGTGTATATGCAAGATTTGAAGCAAGAGCAATTAGACAGGGGATTATCCATTATTACAAAAAATTTAGCACGCCAAGTAGAAAAAGGGCGCATGGATGAAGCAGTTAAAGAATCAACTTTAAATCGCCTTACAGCGACGCTTGAGCTAAATTGTGTGAAGGAAGCGGACCTTATTATTGAGGCGGCAGTTGAAAAAATGGATATTAAAAAGAAAATTTTCGCGAATTTAGATGAAATCGCACCAGAACATGCGATTTTGGCGACAAATACATCGTCGTTACCAATTACGGAAATTGCAGCAGTAACAAAGCGTCCAGAGAAAGTGATTGGAATGCACTTTATGAATCCAGTTCCAGTGATGAAACTTGTGGAAATCATCCGCGGACTTGCAACAGACGATGCAGTATACGAAACAATTGAGGACATTACAAAGAAAATTGGGAAAGTACCTGTTGAAGTAAATGACTTCCCTGGCTTTGTTTCGAACCGTATTTTATTACCGATGATCAATGAGGCAATTTATACGCTATATGAAGGTGTGGCGACGAAAGAAGCAATCGATGAAGTCATGAAGCTTGGGATGAATCATCCAATGGGACCATTAACATTAGCAGATTTTATTGGTTTAGATACATGCCTATACATTATGGAAGTCCTACATGAAGGGTTAGGGGATAGTAAGTATCGCCCATGTCCATTGTTACGTAAGTATGTAAATGCTGGCTGGTTAGGAAGAAAAACAGGCCGCGGCTTCTATGTATACGAGTAAGAAGTGATAGGTAGGTCTCCCTCTTTGTATAAAGTAGTGGTCTTACCAGGAAAACGAAAGAAGAAATATAGCAAATGGAGGCGGGGCATATGAATTTTCGTTTTACAGAAGAGCAGCAGATGATGAGGAAAATGGTGCGAGATTTTGCACAAAAGGAAATCGCTCCCTTTGTTCCAGAGATGGAACAAGGGGTGTTTCCTAGAGAAATCTTGACGAAAATGGGTGAACTTGGACTTATGGGGATTCCAGCGCCAGCGAAATATGGCGGTGCGGAAATGGACTTCATTTCATACATTTTAGCTATCGAAGAATTATCCAAGGTGAGTGCAACCATTGGTGTTATTTTGGCGGTACATACATCGGTTGGAACAAACCCAATTTTATATTTTGGAACAGAGGAACAAAAACAGAAGTATGTTTCTAAACTAGCAACAGGTGAATATTTAGGTGCATTTGCTTTAACGGAGCCGAATGCAGGCTCAGATGCAGGTAGCTTAAAATCAAGGGCCATAAAAAAAGACGACCACTATGTCATTAATGGATCAAAAGTATTTATTACAAATGGAGGCGAGGCGGATACATATATCGTATTTGCTTCTACGAATCCAGATGCAGGGAAAAGTGGAATTTCCGCGTTTATTGTAGAGAAGGATACACCAGGTTTAATCGTTGGGAAAGACGAACATAAGATGGGATTACTCGGCTCTCGTACAGTGCAGCTAACATTTGAAGATATGAAGGTGCCGGTAGAAAACTTGCTCGGTGAAGAAGGACAAGGTTTTAAAGTCGCAATGGCGAATTTAGATGTTGGTCGCATTGGTATTGGTGCACAGGCACTTGGAATTGCCAAGGCAGCGCTAGCGTGTGCAGTGGATTATGCGAAGGAGCGTCAGCAATTTGGGAAGCCGATTGCGGCGCAGCAAGGACTTGGTTTTAAACTAGCGGATATGGCTACGAGCGTAGAAGCTGCAAGGTTACTTGTATATAGGGCGGCATCGCTTAGAGCGCAAGGACTTCCGTGCGGGAAAGAGGCATCTATTGCAAAGTTATTTGCTTCGAAAACAGCGGTTGATGTCGCAATTGAAGCCGTGCAAGTATTTGGCGGTTACGGTTATACGAAAGATTATCCAGTTGAGCGATTTTTCCGTGATGCAAAAATTTGTGAGATCTATGAAGGAACGAGTGAAATACAAAGACTTGTTATTAGCCGTGCACTATAAGAAGACAAGAGCGAGGAGGAAGAAACGTGCATTTTAAATTATCAGAAGAACACGAAATGATCAGAAAGATGGTTCGGGACTTTGCGAGAAATGAAGTGGCACCAACAGCTGCTGAGCGCGACGAAGAAGAACGATTTGACCGTGCTTTATTTGATCAAATGGCAGAGCTTGGTTTAACAGGAATCCCGTGGCCTGAAGAATACGGCGGAATTGGAAGCGATTACTTAGCTTATGTAATTGCTGTAGAAGAGTTATCCCGTGTTTGTGCTTCTACAGGTGTTACATTATCTGCTCATACGTCACTTGCTGGTTGGCCTCTTTTTAAATTTGGAACAGAAGAGCAAAAACAAAAGTTTTTACGCCCAATGGCTGAAGGAAAGAAAATTGGCGCATACGGTTTAACAGAGCCAGGTTCTGGTTCAGATGCAGGCGGAATGAGAACGACGGCGAAGCGTGATGGTGACCACTACATTTTAAATGGTTCTAAGATTTTTATTACAAACGGTGGTATAGCTGATATTTACATTGTCTTCGCATTAACTGATCCAGAATCAAAGCAGCGCGGCACGAGTGCATTCATTGTAGAAAGTGATGCACCAGGATTTTCAGTTGGCAAGAAAGAGAGCAAGCTAGGGATCCGCTCTTCTCCGACAACAGAAATTATGTTTGAAGACTGCCGCATTCCTGCTGAGAATTTACTTGGCGAAGAAGGACAAGGATTTAAAATTGCAATGCAAACACTCGACGGTGGACGTAACGGTATTGCCGCGCAGGCTGTTGGTATCGCACAAGGAGCCTTAGATGCTTCTGTGGAGTATGCGAGAGAAAGACATCAGTTTGGGAAGCCAATTGCCGCGCAACAAGGAATCGGTTTTAAACTAGCGGATATGGCGACAAATGTAGAGGCATCGCGTCTATTAACATATCAAGCTGCTTGGCTAGAATCAGAAGGACTTCCATATGGAAAAGAATCAGCGATGTCGAAGGTATTTGCTGGGGATACAGCGATGAAAGTTACGACGGAAGCGGTGCAAGTATTCGGTGGGTATGGGTATACAAAAGATTATCCAGTGGAACGATTCATGCGTGATGCAAAGATTACGCAAATTTATGAGGGAACACAAGAGATTCAAAGACTTGTAATTTCTCGCATGTTAACGAAATAAGAGAAAAAGCGTAGGGATCTTCCTACGCTTTTTCCTTCCAAATGATAGAGAGAGGTGAAGGGGATGGTTAAGCATAATGTGCATGCATCTGTAAAGGATGAGAAGTTAGTTGCACTAAGGCGGGAGCAGATGATTAAAGGAGCGGTGCAGCTCTTTAAGCAAAAGGGATTTCCTCGTACAACAACGAGAGAAATTGCAAAAGCAGCTGGATTTAGTATTGGGACACTTTACGAATATATTCGTACGAAAGATGATGTATTGTATTTAGTATGTGATAGCATTTATGAACATGTAAAAGAGCGATTAGAAGAAGTAGTGTGTACAGAAAAGGGTAGCATTGAAAGTTTAAGAATAGCCATTACGAACTATTTTAAAGTAATGGACGAATTGCAAGAAGAAGTATTAATTATGTATCAAGAAGTGCGATTTTTACCAAAAGAGTCTCTTCCATATGTACTAGAAAAAGAGTTTCAAATGGTGGGGATGTTTGAAAATATTTTAGAACAGTGCACAGAAAATGGCACATTTTCATTAACGAAAAAGGAAATACAATTACTGGCTCATAACATTTTTATTCAAGGACAAATGTGGGGATTTAGACGCTGGGCATTGCAGAAACTGTATACGTTAGAGGAATATACAGAAATGCAGATTAGGTACGTATTAAATGGGGCGCATATGGTGCCGAAATAAAAAGTTATATAAATATAAAAAGCACTTTTTTTAGATGGAAGGGAGGTTCCGGCCATGGGTAGAAGCGGTCAGAGCCTTTTTTGGCCCCATGCCGAGGATCAAAAATAAAGAAATACAAAAAATAGTAATCTCCTCTTTTTAAGGTGGGGGAGAGGTTCCGGCCGAGCATAGAAGCAGTCAGTGCCCCTTTGAGCCTCGATTTATCTAGTCTATCCCGCTATTTGTGGTCAGTCAGACTTCTACCTCGATATTCAGAGGAGAACGAGGAGGATAGGTGGGTGATTGACTGCCTGTACAAGCCCGATTGGTGAGTGCTAATAATCCGTGGGGAGGAAGAAAACTCTACGGATTAAAGTTTCACTTTATGCGATTGAATTTTTTAAATCATGTTCTATAATTACTTTTATCGATTGCTTATGAAAGTTTCCCTTTTTTTTTGTAGCATATTTGTTGGAGTTTTGTTTATAATGAATAGTATGGATTTTTTTAAACAGGCCGTTATATATAGGATTATATTTTAAGAAAGGAAGTGCCGCATAAGTGGATTTTAAGAAATGTTCACCAGAAGAGCTAAAAGAATTTTCCATGATTGAAGTTGTACATAGTGTTTTAGAGGATAAAAGACAGGCAACGTCATTCCATGATTTAGTTCAAGAAATCGCTCAAGTGCTGGGACTAACTCAAGAACAAGTTGCTGCAAAGATTGCGCAATTTTATACAGATTTAAATATCGATGGACGTTTCATCAATTTAGGAGAAAACCGTTGGGGGATACGCAGTTGGTACCCATACGAGCAAATTGATGAAGAAATCTTACCTCAACCAAAGCCTAAGAAAAAACGTAAGGTTGAAGAGGAAGAAGATTTTGATGACTACGAAGAAGACGAAGACGACTTCGATAGTGAAGACGACAGCGAAGACGAAGACGATGTAGAAGATTTGGACGAGGTTCTTGAAGACGACGATGATCTTGATGATTTAGATGATGACGATGATGATGATGATGAATTCGCTGACGAAGAACTTGAGTACGATGAAACAGAAAAAGAAGAGGAAGAACTGTAGTTCTTGACTTTTCATTATCGTCCATGTAGAATCATTTTTGGGCTCTTTAAAACAGGACGATAATACTTTTAAAGTGTAAATATAAAAGAAAATTGCTCCCTACTTATTACTTTTCGTGATGAGGGGAGCAATTTTCTTTTTTGTTTTTTGTTTAGAAAATAAAAAGAGTCTAACAATAAGTATAGATACGGTGTGATCTACATACGTTGCGCTTTGCAACGGTGATTATATAACAACAAAGTAGAAGGGAGTACTTTTATGACTAAGTATATTTTCGTAACAGGCGGTGTAGTATCTTCTTTAGGGAAAGGGATTACAGCAGCATCTCTTGGAAGACTTTTAAAAAATCGTGGTTTAAACGTAACAATTCAAAAGTTTGACCCATACATTAACGTAGACCCAGGGACAATGAGCCCATACCAACACGGTGAGGTATTCGTAACAGATGATGGCGCAGAAACAGACTTAGACCTTGGTCACTATGAGCGTTTCATTGACATTAACTTAAACAAATACAGCAACGTAACAACAGGTAAAATTTACTCTTCTGTTCTTCAAAAAGAGCGTCGCGGTGAATATTTAGGAGGAACAGTTCAAGTTATTCCTCACATTACAAATGAAATTAAAGAGCGTGTATATCGTTCAGGCCGTGAAACAAATGCGGATGTTGTTATTACAGAAATCGGGGGAACTGTTGGTGACATCGAGTCTCTACCATTCCTAGAAGCAATTCGCCAAATTAAGAGCGACATTGGTCGTGACAACGTAATGTACATTCACTGTACATTAATTCCGTACTTAAAAGCGGCGGGTGAAATGAAAACAAAACCAACGCAACATAGCGTTAAAGAACTTCGTAGCTTAGGTATTCAGCCAAATATTATCGTTGTTCGTACAGAATTGCCTGTTTCTCAAGATATGAAAGACAAACTTGCTTTATTCTGCGACATCGATACAAAAGCAGTTATTGAAGCACGCGATGCAGATACGTTATATGCAGTTCCATTATCTCTTCAAGAGCAAAATATGGACCAAATCGTTTGCGATCACTTAAAACTAGACAATCCAGCTGCGGATATGACAGAGTGGACTGCATTAGTTGAAAAAGTACGTAATCTTTCTAAGAAAACAAAAATCGCTCTTGTTGGTAAATATGTAGAGCTTCAAGATGCATACATCTCTGTTGTAGAAGCACTTCGTCATGCAGGTTACTCATTCGATACAGATGTAGAAGTGAAATGGGTAAACGCTGAGCATGTAACAGCAGAAAATGTAAAAGAATTAGTGGGCGATACAGATGGTATCCTTGTACCAGGTGGCTTCGGCGATCGCGGTGTAGAAGGAAAAATCGCTGCAATTCAATACGCACGTGAAAATAAGGTTCCATTCTTAGGAATTTGCTTAGGTATGCAGCTTGCATCAATCGAATTTGCACGTAACGTATTAGGATTAGAAGGAGCTAACTCTTCTGAAATTAATCCTGACACACCTTATGCAATCATCGATCTATTACCAGAACAAAAAGATGTAGAAGACTTAGGTGGTACACTTCGTCTTGGTTTATATCCATGTAAGCTTACTCCAGAAACAAATGCTTACAATGCATATAGCGAACCAGTTGTATACGAGCGCCATCGTCATCGTTATGAGTTCAACAATGAATTCCGTAAAGACATGGAAGGTGCTGGATTCATCTTCTCTGGTACAAGCCCAGACGGTCGTTTAGTAGAAATCATTGAATTACAAGATCATCCTTGGTTCGTGGCAGCACAGTTCCACCCAGAACTTGTATCTCGTCCAAACCGTCCGCAACCATTGTTCCATGATTTCGTAAGAGCTTCTATTACGAATAAAGAAAGCAAGTAATAAAAAAGCGCCTGAAATAGGGCGCTTTTTTTTAGTTGTAGAGAAAGGAACAGACAAGAAGAAACTGGATGAAATGCTGCGTTTGGTAGCGCAAATTGGTAGGTGAAATTTTATCGGCGTTTTTTCAAATATATCAACCGTTTCTCACAATATATCGACGCTCCGACAAATAAAGACAAAAAAGGTGCCCGAAACGGAGCACCTTTTTGTCTTTTATTCATATTCGTTTATTATTTCATCAATTGTAAATTTTAATCCGTGATAAGCAAATAGAGTTAAGATTAAACTTGGGAAACCGTAACGGTTACCTTCATCATCAGGGATTAATCCTTTTAGCAATTTTATATCAATATGTACATCTGTGAATTGTTCTAATGATTCAGTACCTTCTTGAACGGCCGAAATACCAACAATGGATTGCCCATCTTCTTGTAGTTTCTTTGCAATTGAAATAGTATGTTCATCTGTCGAAAAACGACTAATAAGAAGTACGCGGTCTGCGGGTGTAACCTCTGCTTGGTTACCATTTTCTATTAAGCGTTTTGCTTGTTTTAGTGGTTCATTGCCATACAGGGCTTCAAGAACAACACCTTCCATTTCCCTTGTACCGTGTAAATAGACAATGCCATCACCAATTAATGCTTGAGCAAGTAGACGGGCACTATCTTCTATGTTCATCTCTTCTTTTTGAGAAATTCTTGTGAAATAACCACTCAGTTGAGTTGAAAAAATTTTTAACATCTTGATACTCCTTTCTAACGTGTTAAGACGGCTTTTATTATAGCTTATTTTTTCAGAAAGGCGAAGTAATAGGGGTGGCATAACAAAATAGTAGGCGGTAAAATAAGAAAGAATAGGAAGGAATTTGGTAAAGAATAGCGAAAATAAATCGAATAAGGTATAAGAAGCTTTTAATCTTGTATTTACACGGAAAGGTTGGGGACTATGGAAGGGAAAATTTTAATCGTTGATGATCAATATGGCATTCGTGTGTTATTGCATGAAGTGTTTCAAAAAGAAGGTTATCAAACATTCCAAGCAGCAAATGGATTTCAAGCTTTAGATATCGTGAAAAAAGATAATCCAGATTTAGTAATTTTAGATATGAAAATTCCAGGTATGGATGGTATAGAGATTTTAAAACATGTAAAAGAGATTAATGAAGATATTAAGGTGATTTTAATGACCGCTTATGGGGAGCTTGATATGATCCAGGAAGCGAAAGATTTAGGAGCCTTAATGCACTTTGCTAAACCGTTTGATATTGATGAAATTCGCCAAGCAGTACGAAATGAAATTGCTGTAGAGGCTTAAAAAATGAATTTTTTATAAAAAATTTGGAAAAAAGCGTTTACATGGACTGATGAGCAGGTGAATACAGTTGAGTTTTTGAGTACAAGTTGTTATCCTATTGAGTGTAGAAAAAAGTCCGGTATGTAAATATACATGTTTTACCTTATTCTGGTCATACTACCAGCGATAAGAACTTATCGGATACAAAAAACGTTTTTTAGGAGGATTCATCATGCCTTTAGTTTCCATGAAAGAAATGCTAAACAAAGCACTAGAAGGAAAATACGCAGTTGGTCAATTCAACATGAACAACTTAGAGTGGACTCAAGCTATCTTAGCTGCTGCGGAAGAAGAAAAATCTCCTGTAATCTTAGGTGTATCTGAGGGTGCAGCTCGTCATATGACTGGTTTCAAAACAGTTGTAGCTATGGTTAAAGCTTTAATCGAAGAAATGAACATTACTGTTCCTGTAGCGATTCACCTTGACCATGGTTCAAGCTTTGAAAAATGTAAAGAAGCAATCGATGCAGGTTTCACATCTGTAATGATCGACGCTTCTCACCACCCATTCGAAGAAAACGTTGAAACTACTAAAAAAGTAGTAGAATACGCACACGCTCGTAACGTATCTGTAGAAGCTGAGCTTGGTACAGTTGGCGGACAAGAAGACGACGTAATCGCTGAAGGCGTTATCTACGCTGATCCTGCAGAATGTAAGCACCTAGTTGAAGCAACTGGTATCGACTGCCTAGCTCCAGCTTTAGGTTCTGTACATGGTCCTTACAAAGGTGAGCCTAACTTAGGATTCAAAGAAATGGAAGAAGTTCGTGACTCTACTGGTGTACCTTTAGTACTTCACGGTGGTACTGGTATCCCAACTGCTGATATCGTAAAATCTATTTCTTTAGGTACTTCAAAAATCAATGTAAACACTGAGAACCAAATCGAGTTTACAAAAGCTGTTCGTGAAGTATTAAACAAAGACCAAGAAGTTTACGATCCTCGTAAATTTATCGGACCTGGACGCGACGCTATCAAAGCAACTGTTATTGGTAAAATCCGCGAATTCGGTTCTAACGGTAAAGCGTAAGAATAAAATTCCGTTTTGGAAACCGTCTACTCTTTTAGACGGTTTCCTTTCGTTGTATAATGAAAGCGTGAACATATCTTAAGATTAATTCAATTTCTACATTTCTTCATATTACCTATATATGAAGGGAGTTTTTTATTCCTTTGAAATATACAAGTGGAACATAATGCGCATAATCCTATTAATAAATGTAATAACGTATCTAAAGAGATTGATGAATCAATCTTGACAGGCAGTTAGTCTTCATCTGTTCGCTTAAGAGATAACTACTTTTAGGTGAGGTCTTACTGCTTGTTAAGTTTAGACCAGATAGGGCAGGGATATTTTGGTTGATAGTTTGCTGAACGAATGAGATGCTTAAGAAAATACTTTCTATTTTCTTTATTAAAAAAAGAAAGTAAATACATTCACAAGAAGGGAGCTCAACATGGAAAAGTTGCTGATTGAAGGTGGACGACCTTTAAACGGATCAATTCGCGTGAGCGGTGCAAAAAATAGTGCTGTTGCTCTAATTCCAGCGACCATTTTAGCTGATACTCCAGTGACCATCGGTGGTGTACCTAATATTTCAGATGTGAAGATGTTAGGGGATCTATTGGAGGAAATTGGTGGGTGTGTAACGTATGGTCAGGAGGAAGAAATGACAGTTGATCCTTCCAAAATGGTCGCGATGCCTTTGCCAAATGGAAAGGTAAAAAAATTACGTGCTTCTTATTACTTGATGGGCGCTATGCTTGGCCGATTTAAAAAAGCTGTAATTGGGCTTCCTGGTGGATGTCACTTAGGACCAAGACCAATCGATCAGCACATTAAAGGGTTTGAAGCATTAGGCGCACATGTGACAAATGAACAAGGTGCAATCTATTTAAGAGCGGATGAATTACGAGGAGCTCGTATTTATTTAGATGTTGTGAGTGTAGGAGCAACGATTAACATTATGCTAGCGGCTGTGCGTGCAAAAGGTAGAACAGTGATTGAAAATGCTGCAAAAGAACCAGAAATTATTGATGTAGCGACATTATTAACAAGTATGGGCGCACGGATTAAAGGCGCTGGTACAGATGTAATTCGTATTGACGGTGTGGACTTTTTGCATGGCTGTCACCATACTATTATTCCAGACCGAATTGAAGCGGGTACGTACATGATTTTAGGTGCGGCGTCTGGTGGAGAAGTAACAGTCGATAACGTAATCCCACAACATTTAGAATCAGTCACTGCAAAATTACGAGAAGCTGGTGTGCAGGTTGAAACGAACGATGATCAGATCACAGTAAATGGGAATCGTAGGCTCCGGACAGTTGATATAAAAACACTTGTCTATCCAGGTTTCCCGACGGATTTGCAGCAACCTTTTACAACTCTTTTAACGAAGGCATATGGAACAGGGGTTGTAACAGATACGATTTACGGTGCTCGTTTTAAACATATTGATGAATTGCGCCGGATGAATGCGCAAATTAAGGTAGAGGGTCGTTCTGCGATTGTAACAGGACCTGTCTCATTGCAAGGAGCAAAGGTAAAAGCGAGTGACTTACGAGCGGGTGCTGCCCTTGTAATTGCAGGTTTAATGGCTGAAGGAATTACAGAAGTAACAGGTCTTGAACATATTGATCGAGGCTATGAAAATATAGTAGACAAGCTTAAGGGTCTTGGTGCAAATATTTGGCGAGAACAAATGACGCGACAAGAAATTGAAGAAATGAAAAATGCATAATGTTTAATGCTTTACTACGTAGTAAAGCATTAAATTGGTGAAGCTTCCGTTAATGGGGGACGAAGAATCACCGTTGACGGAAGCTTCACGTTATAGAAAGAAAACAGTTCACAAAATACGGCATAAATATTAAGGCTTAAAGGAGAGGGATTATTGTGGAAAGAAGTTTATCTATGGAGTTAGTACGTGTAACAGAAGCTGCAGCATTATCATCAGCGCGTTGGATGGGACGCGGGAAAAAAGATGAAGCAGATGGTGCAGCAACATCAGCGATGCGCGATGTATTCGATACAATTCCGATGAAAGGGACAGTCGTAATTGGCGAAGGAGAAATGGATGAAGCGCCAATGTTATACATCGGGGAAAAATTGGGTACAGGTTATGGACCGCGTGTCGATGTTGCAGTTGATCCGTTAGAAGGAACAAATATTGTCGCAGCTGGGGGCTGGAATGCACTTGCTGTTATTGCGATTGCGGATCACGGTAATTTGTTACATGCTCCTGACATGTACATGGATAAAATTGCGGTTGGACCAGAAGCGGTTGGTGCAGTTGATATTGATGCACCTATTATCGATAATTTACGTGCTGTCGCAAAGGCGAAAAATAAAGATATTGAAGATGTTGTGGCAACAGTTTTAAACCGTCCACGTCACCAAGCAATTATTGAAGAAATTCGTAAAGCTGGTGCTCGTATTAAGTTAATTAATGACGGTGACGTAGCTGGCGCGATTAATACGGCATTTGATCGTACAGGGGTTGATATTTTATTCGGTTCTGGTGGTGCACCTGAAGGCGTTCTTGCAGCAGTTGCATTAAAATGTTTAGGTGGAGAAATTCACGGGAAACTTCTTCCTCAAAATGAAGCCGAATTAGATCGTTGTAAAAAAATGGGCATCGAAGATATTAATCGTATTCTTCGTATGGAAGACTTAGTAAAAGGTGACGATGCAATCTTTGCAGCAACAGGTGTAACAGATGGAGAATTACTACGCGGTGTTCAATTTAAAGGAAGCGTTGGTACAACAGAATCCCTTGTTATGCGTGCAAAATCCGGAACAGTTCGCTTTGTTGATGGACGCCATAGCTTAAGCAAAAAACCAAACTTGGTTATTAAATAAAAAAGCGGAGGCAGCTCGTTCAGAATCGCAGGGCATTGGAGCTCTCGACTGAGAAGCGCTTTTGGCTTCGACCGAGAGAGCGAAATGACCGGAGATTCTAGCCGCCGGAGCTGGATTAAATAAAAGCGGAAGCAGCTCGCTTAGAATAGGAGGGGGATGGAGCTTCTGACAAAGAGGCGTATTTTGCCTCGTAGGAAGACGCGAAGCCACCGACTGTTCTAGCTGCTGGAGCTAGATAAATAAAAAGTGGAAGCAGCTCGGTCAGCTCTGACTGGCTAAGGTTCTTAGGCACGAAGCCACCGACCATTCTAGCCGCTGGAGCTTTTGATCTAGTGACTATCCAAATGCTATAAATAGAGAAAAAACGGAAGCGGTATAAAAGCGGAGACAATTTTTCTTGTCTTCGCTTCTTGTATTTGTGTTACAACGTATTGATTAAAACTAGACAAAAGGGTTACAATAGTGAATATTACCTACTTGAACTTATTGCCTTTCATTATTATGTATTTGCCTCCGTATATTTTCCCTTTACCCATTTAAAAAGAGAATAATGTTAAAGTGTGGTGTCTGAATGAATTTGTCAATTGCAGCATTAGAAAACATGAAATTAAAAGAGTTATATGAGCTTGCGAAAGAATTTAAGATTTCGTATTACAGTAAATTAACAAAGAAAGAGTTAATTTTTGCTATATTAAAAGCTCGTGCAGAAAAAGAAGGTTTCTTCTTTATGGAAGGTGTACTCGAAATTATTCAATCAGAAGGTTTTGGGTTCCTACGTCCAATTAACTATTCTCCAAGCTCGGAAGATATTTATATTTCAGCTTCGCAAATTCGTCGCTTTGATTTGCGTAATGGAGATAAGGTTTCTGGTAAAGTACGCCCGCCGAAAGAGAATGAACGCTATTTTGGATTGCTACAGGTTGAAGCAGTAAATGGTGATGACCCAGAATCTGCAAAAGAGCGAGTGCATTTCCCTGCATTAACGCCATTATATCCAGATCGTCAAATGAAACTGGAGACGGAGCCGAAGAAGCTGTCAACACGCATCATGGATTTAATTGCACCAGTTGGATTTGGACAACGTGGTTTAATTGTTGCGCCTCCAAAGGCTGGTAAAACGATACTATTAAAGGAAATTGCTCATAGTGTCACAACCAACCATCCAGAAGCAGAATTAATCGTACTTTTAATCGACGAACGTCCAGAGGAAGTAACGGACATTGAACGTTCTGTTAAAGGTGATGTTGTAAGTTCCACTTTCGATGAAGTGCCAGAAAATCATATTAAAGTAGCCGAACTTGTATTGGAACGTGCGATGCGTCTTGTAGAACATAAAAAAGACGTTATCATTTTAATGGATAGTATTACCCGTTTAGCGCGTGCTTACAACCTTGTTATTCCACCAAGTGGACGTACATTGTCAGGTGGTATTGATCCAGCTGCATTCCATAGACCAAAGCGATTCTTTGGGGCAGCTCGTAATATCGAAGAGGGCGGTAGCTTAACAATTTTAGCAACGGCACTTGTTGATACAGGTTCTCGTATGGACGATGTCATTTACGAAGAATTTAAAGGAACAGGAAATATGGAACTTCATTTAGACCGCTCGTTAGCTGAGCGTCGTATCTTCCCAGCGATTGATATTCGTCGTTCTGGTACGCGTAAAGAAGATCTATTAATTCCGAAAGAACATTTAGACAAGCTATGGGGTATTCGCAAAACAATGCGTGACACACCAGACTTTGTTGAAAGTTTCTTACGTAAACTTCGCCAAACGAAAACAAATGAAGAATTTTTACAAAACATTGTTGCAGATTCTAAAAGATATGTAACAACAAAGTAAAGGGAAACGGTGATAACTCGCTTATGTTTATACTAAGCGAGTTTTTTCATGCCTTTGTGTGAAAAAACTTAGCCGGTCAGAGCTAAGCGAGCCACTTCCACTTTTAAATATATCCAGTTCCAGCGGCAAGAATGGTCGGTGGCTTCGCGTCTTCCTGCGAGGCAAAAAGCGCCTCTACGTCAGAAGCTTCATCCCCCTTCCATTCTGGACGAGCCGCTTCCACTTTTATTTTATATCCAGTTCCGACGGCTAGAATCTCCGGCCATTTTGCCCCCTCGGTCGAAGCAAAAAAGCGCTTCTCGGTCGGGAGCTCCAATGACCTGCGATTCTGAGCGAGCCGTCTCCACTTTTATTTTAACAATGCTAAAAACAGGTAGTTGCAAAATGAAGTTAGCCTTGTTATAATTTCATCATATGTGTTTCATCAATATAGTTGTGATTGCAGCTAAAGATGAAAAACTCTGTTTCGAAAATGATTCAGGGCGGAAGGAGATGAAAAGAATGAAAGCAGGAATTCATCCAGATTACAAGAAAGTTGTATTCATGGACACTAACACAGGCTTCAAATTCTTAAGCGGATCTACTAAAGGATCTAGCGAAACGGTTGAGTGGGAAGATGGAAACACTTATCCATTACTAAAAGTTGAGATCAGTTCTGATTCTCACCCATTCTACACTGGACGTCAGAAGTTTGCTACTGCAGACGGACGTGTTGACCGCTTCAACAAGAAATACGGTCTTAAGTAATAAAAACATAAAACAGGCAAGTGTATCTATTCGCTTGTCTGTTTTTTTTGCGAAAATATTAAACCTTTACCTACTTTGGATAGAAAAAGTGGATGAAAGGAGAGCTCAATGTACTTAATAAATCAAAACGGTTGGATTGAAGTGATTTGCGGGAGTATGTTTTCTGGAAAATCAGAGGAGCTCATCCGCCGCATACGCCGTACACAATTTGCAAAGCAAAATGCGATTGTATTTAAACCATGTATTGATAACCGTTATAGTGAAGAAGATGTTGTATCACATAATGGATTAAAGGTAAAAGCAGTTCCTGTTTCAGCTTCAAAAGATATATTTGATCATATAACAGAGGAAATGGACGTTATTGCAATTGATGAGGTGCAATTCTTTGATGGGGACATTGTGGAAGTGGTGCAAATATTGGCAAATCGTGGTTATCGTGTCATTGTAGCCGGTTTAGACCAAGATTTCCGTGGTCTACCATTTGGACAAGTTCCTCAGCTGATGGCGATTGCCGAGCATGTAACGAAGCTGCAAGCAGTTTGTTCTGTATGCGGATCTCCAGCAAGTCGTACACAGCGTTTAATTAATGATGAGCCAGCTTCTTTTGATGATCCGATTATTTTAGTTGGAGCTTCAGAGTCATATGAACCACGCTGTCGACATTGTCATGCTGTGCCTACAAAACAAAGATAAGTAAAACTCGCTACATAGGGCGGGTTTTTTTCGAAAATAAATGAGTGGGGCGAGCCGCTTGCGCTTTTAAATGATATCCAGCTGCGCCTCCTAGGTCCTTGTGTCTAAGAACCTTCCCAACGAGAAGGTAAAAAACACCTTCTGTGGGAAAGAACCTTAGCCACCGGACCTAAGCAGTCGGCTCCGCTTTTAAGTGATATCCAGCTCCAGCGGCAAGAATGGTCGGTGGCTTTACTTCTTCCTGTGAGGCAAAGAACGCCTCTATGTCAGAAGCTCCATCCTCCTCCCATTCTGGGCGAGCCGCTTGCGCTTTTAAAATGATATCTAGTTCCGGTGGCAAGCTCTTCGCGTCTAAGAACCTTCCGCACAAAAGGCAAAGAGCGCCTTGTGTGCGAAAGAACCTTAGCCGGTCAGAGCTGAACGAGCCGCCTACACTTTTAAATATAATTTGCGTTTTTTTGATTAAGTACCATATACTATTTGTATTAGATACTAGGATGTTGAGGTGAATGATGTGTTAGATCGTTTGCAAGCTGTAGAAGATCGTTATGAGAAGTTAAACGAATTATTAAGTGACCCAGAAATTATTAGTGATTCAAATAAGCTTCGTGAATATTCAAAAGAACAATCTGATATTCAAGATACGGTAGAGGTGTACCGTGAGTATAAAGATGTTCGTGAGCAATTACGAGATGCAAAAGCAATGTTAGAAGAGAAGTTAGATGCTGAAATGCGTGACATGGTAAAGGAAGAAGTTTCAGAATTAGAGGGACAAGAGAAGGAATTATCAGAGCGTCTGAAAATTTTACTTGTTCCAAAAGACCCGAACGATGATAAAAACGTTATCGTGGAGGTGCGTGGTGCTGCTGGTGGCGACGAAGCTGCTTTATTTGCTGGTGATTTATACCGTATGTATAGTCGTTATGCTGAGGTACAAGGTTGGAAAACTGAAATTATCGAGGCAAGCTATACAGAGTTAGGTGGATATAAAGAGATTATCTTTATGATCAACGGTAAAGGTGCTTTCGCAAAATTGAAATTTGAAAATGGTGCACACCGTGTGCAACGTGTTCCAGAAACAGAGTCTGGGGGACGTATCCATACTTCTACAGCAACTGTAGCTGTATTACCAGAAGCAGAAGAAGTAGAAATTGATATCCATGAAAAAGATGTTCGTGTTGATACATTTGCTTCTAGTGGTCCTGGTGGGCAAAGTGTTAATACAACGATGTCAGCGGTACGTTTAACGCATTTACCGACTGGTGTAGTTGTATCTTGTCAGGATGAAAAGTCGCAAATTAAGAACAAAGAAAAAGCAATGAAAGTATTGCGTGCGCGTGTTTATGATAAGTTTAGACAAGAAGCGCAAGCTGAGTACGATCAAAACCGTAAGCAAGCTGTTGGTACGGGAGACCGTTCAGAGCGTATCCGTACGTATAACTTCCCGCAAAACCGTGTTACAGACCATCGAATCGGTTTAACGATTCAAAAGCTGGATCAAATTTTACAAGGTAAGTTAGATGATTTCATTAACGCCTTAGTGATGGAAGATCAAGCACAAAAGATGGAGGCAGCTGAGTAATGCGTGTCTATGAAGCCCTGAAATGGGCTTCTTCTTTTTTACAGGAAAATGGACGAGATGAAAATGCGGGAGAAATTGTCCTTTGTCATGTATTAAAGACGAACCGAACAGGTTTAATGATGAATATGCGTGAAGAAATATCTGAGGAACAAGAGAAGACTTTTACGGAGTTTATTCATAAACACGTTGATGGGATTCCAGTTCAATATATGATGGGATATGAAATGTTTTATGGTCGTTCGTTTTTCGTAAATGAAGAGGTGTTAATACCAAGGCCAGAAACAGAAGAGCTTATCGTAGGCGTGCTAGATAGAGTCCAGCGCATGTTTGGGAAGCAGGAACTACATGTAGCGGATATTGGCACGGGAAGTGGAGCTATTTCAATTACACTTGCTTTAGAAAATCAAAATCTTCATGTATATACGGTAGATATTGCAAAAGAGTCGATTGAGGTTGCGCAAGAAAATGCGAATGCATTAGGTGCTAATGTAACGTTCTATCACGGTGATTTACTATCACCATTTTATGAAACGGGGCAAAAATTAGATGTTGTTGTTTCCAATCCACCTTATATTCCAGAAGAAGATTGGAGAGGTCTTTCTCCAGTTGTAAAAGAGCATGAACCAAAGCGTGCTCTTGTTGGCGGGGAAGATGGACTTGATTTTTATCGCCGCTTTATGGAAGAATTGCCAAACGTTTTGCAGAAAAAGGCGATTGTTGCTTTTGAAGTAGGGATAGGGCAAGGTGAAGATGTGAAGGGATTATTGCAGCAAACATTTCCACATGCTCATGTAGAAGTTGTTTTTGATATTAACGGAAAAGATCGTATGGTCTTTGCAGAGATGGAGTAAGGTAGAGCCTTACTCCATTTTTTTGTGAAGATGTTGCCAAATGAAAAGAAGAAAAGTACTGAACTAATGAGAATTGGTGGGGCGGGAAAATGGTAAATGAAATTTTATCAGCGCAAATTAGAATATATCGACCATTTCTCGTGATATATGATGATGTATAAAAGTATG
>NZ_NTUG01000016.1 GCF_002561295.1 Bacillus cereus | reverse complement strand
GAGATTCTAGCCGCTAGAGCGTTGGACCTCGTTTCTCTCTGAATCTTGAGGTGGGGGTCTTACTGCCCGTTAATGCGGGATAAAACAATATTGGATAAGAGATTTCACTTCTAAGTCCCTTCCGTACCATAGTCCTGGATCGTTATCTTTACGTTATATTTGATTGGAATCTTACTAAATGTTTTATCCCAATCTTTTTCGACCTTTTTCCATACTTTTGGATACTCAATTTTTAATCTGTTACCGAAGCCAGCGACATCAACCTGATATTCCTTTTGAATCTTTTTTAATGTATGCTTCACCAATCGATTCACTTCTTGTTTCGTGGACTTTTCTACACTTTTTAGAAACTTATTTTCAAAAGGTTCCCCTGAAGCGACCCAGTTTTCAGACAGCCGTCCCTCTGATTGGATGTTCACATCAAAAGAGATGTTATTCCCTTTAACATGGGGTTGAATTTTACTTTTCATAGATTTCACTTCATACAGGATGGGCTTTCCTGTCTTTTCATCAAAACTTTTCACCAAACCGCTTTTCCCTTTCCCAGTTATCCATGTTAAGCCTTCTAACTCATTTTCATTCAAAAAACCGCGCAGCTTTTTTGTCTTTCCTTTGATTACGGCAGCCCCCGCAAATTTCACTTCTCCATTTACCGGAATCACATTTGGCAAAAGAAAACTAGATCCTGACTCTATCTTTCCTGGTAATTTAGCAAGCGGAACGGGAGGTAAAATCCGTGATGATCTATATTGATTATCCCCAATTCCAAGCAAAAGGAACGCTGGAATTTCTCCCGCTTCCCTCGATTTCAATGTCTCACTAGCTCGCCCCTTACTAATTAACACGAGGCAACTTGGTCTTATCTCATTATCACGGATATAAATATCCAGTAACTGCTTCAAACTATACGTACGTGCAAGGTTTGCACTAACAACAATCACTTTTGTATGATGGAAGATTATAGGACGAGGTCTTCTTAATGCGACTTCACGAATCGATTGGTGAAGAGAATCTCCGGTTTCAGAAACATTCGTGTAGGCTTTTTGTTGTCCCCCTCCACCTTTTCCTTTACCTGATAATTCTGGTTTAACAAATTGATAGGTCGATGTTATAAGGTTCCTTTTTCGATAACCTCCTCCATGCTCTTCTATATCTCTCTCAACATCCGTCTCCTTCCCTTTATCAAATGCCAGCCCTACCGCGAACCCCTGCTCTTCAATTTCATGACTGCTCCAACACCCTGTAAGAGCCAGAAGCAAAAGAACTGATGATAAGGCCAAAAGAATTCGTACATTATTCACACTTCGGTTCATTCTTTCTCTTCCTCCATCTCGAAATTACAAGGAGAAGCAGCGGTAGGATACCAAATAATATTATCGCCGCATTACCGATCACATCCCCAAATTTAAATAGATCATTAACGTTTTTCGGCACCTCAGCAATGATGTAAATAATCGGAAGGAGCCCATACAAAAATGAGTGACTATTCTTGTTAAAAAGCTGTGCCAATCCCAAAGAAGCAGCATAGTAGCAGATTGTATAAGTTGCAAAGATTTGCATGATCCATATCACAAGTAATAAAGACTCAAACCGTTCAAATAACAAACCGGGGATTTCAAAACTTCGCATAAGATCAATTGAAGGCCAGGTTCTCATTACCACCCCATCAACTGAAAACGCTCCTATCACCATAACAACTGTAATGACATAAAAGATTAAGGGAATAGCAGTTCCGATGAGAACGACTTTTACAGCTTGGAGTGGCTGTTTCATAAATGCTAAAAGGAGCAACATGATTTCAACTCCTGAATATGCGAGAGTTGTTGTTTTTATACCTTTTAATACAGGGAGAACTCCTAACCCTAATACAGGACGGAGATTATCTAACTCAAACATTCCAATACTCATAAAGGAAGTCATCAAAAAAATGAAGACTGTAATTGGAAATATTATTTCAAACAGACGAGCTATCGAGTTTATACCGCCTAAGTTCAAATAAATACTCACCCACATAAACGGCATGATAATAGCCCACCCAGGAGTGCCTTCCAGTAAAAAAAAACTTGTTATCTCTCCTAGCATTCTAACTTCAAATGAGGAAAGCATAACAAAGTAACCTATAATGAATAGACTAAGTAACGCCCCCACCCATTTCCCTACAATGTCTTGACTATATTGATAAAATGTTTTTCCGGGAAACTGTTGACTTAATTTAACGATGATTACCCCTGCAACCATCGCAATTAGCCCGCCGACAATAACTGTTATCCAAACATCTGGTGTCTTGACTTTCTCCGCAGCTGTTCTAGGCAGAGTAAGAATTCCTACTGCAAGTACGTAATTAATAAGAATGACAACTGCTTGCGAAGTAGGAATTCGATCTTTCGGGCCGGTAATCATTACTCTTCACTTCCTTTTCGTATTGAATCCTTCGTATTCAGCATTTTCGGCCGACGTTTCATCATCTGAAGTGGCATACGAATCACGAAATCCTTCCAATCATTAAATTGATAAAGAACGGCTGGGCTGGCATAGGGCACACCAAAACTCTTCAATCTCGCTATATGACTGCATAGGAAGAGAAAAAACAGAATGACTCCGTATAGTCCAAATATGGCAGCGCAAAACATGGCTACAAAACGAAGGATACGTAGTGGAATTGCTGTACTATAATGAGCGAGTGCAAAGGAAGAAATAGCAGTGGACGCTACTACAATTACCATAATTGGACTAACAATTCCTGCTTCTACGGCAGCCTGTCCAATGATTAATCCACCGACAATTCCCATCGCTGAACCAATCGGCTTAGGCAGGCGTAGCCCTGCTTCCCGCAAAATTTCGATGGCTATTTCCATAAATAATCCTTCTATAATTGCAGGAAACGGAACCCCTTCCCGTCCCCCAAGAATTGAAATAGCCAACTTGGTCGGAATTAATCCAGGATGAAATGAAATAAAGGAAATGTACAAAGCAGGTGCAAAAAGAGAAATAACAGCTGCTCCAAAGCGCAATAAACGAATAAACGTACCTGGAATCCAACGTTCATAATAATCTTCGGACGATTGCATCAACATGCTAAATGTAACGGGAACAATCAAGGCAAAAGGTGTTCCATCCAATAAAATCGCAACGCGCCCTTCCATCAATGCAGCAATAACGCGATCAGGGCGCTCCGTACTCTGTGCTTGGGGAAAAGGACTGAGATAATTATCTTCGATGAGCTGCTCCACATATCCTGATTCTGGCACATTATCAATATTGATTTTCTGAATTCTTTTCTTAACCTCTTCTACCAATTCCGAATTAGCAATCTCTTTCATATAGGCAATAACCAACTCTTTTTTTGCCCGCTCTCCTACATAAAACTTTGTTAATGACAATCCCTCGTTTTCGCCATGTAGCCGTAAAAGAGCGGTATTATCAGACAAAACTTCTGTGAAGCCTACCCGCGGGCCTCTAACTGATCCCTCTGATATCGGCTCTTCAACATTCCGTGTTTTCCCTTTTTTTGTACCAAGAATTAATGCGCCTGCTAATCCATCGACTAAAAGTGCCGTTGAGCCTATCAACACTTTTGACATCAACTCTTTCATAGAATAGACTTCTTCTATTTCACTAATAGAAAGAACGCGATTCTTAATAAACTCCTTTGAAATGGTACCTTCCACATAAGATGGTGCACTCTTATATTCTTCATAAAAATTAAACATCAATGACTTCAAAATATGCATATTAATGAGATCTTTATCCGACAGTCCTTCCACAAAAACAAGCGCCGCTCGAATGTTTGTTCCCCCTATGTTAAACTTTCGAAAGTGGGCATCCGAGTTATAACTAATTTCTTTTTTTACAAGCTCTAGATTCAAGGTAAAATCGCCTGTAAAATAACCTGTTACGTTTTGAAAAGGCTTATCCTGATATGTATCGGTTTGTTGCTTCATCTTTGATTCCTGTTCTTTCATCCTCATCACTCTTTCTCTAATGTACGGATCCAGCTAAAAATGCGCGAGATCACATAAGGAACGAAAAATACGATAAAAGCTTGTACAAACACCTTCCAGTCTGGAAGATAAGAAACAAGCGTTTTCCACATTTCAATCACCTAATATCAGCAGTCAACACTGCGATTTTTTATCCTAATTGGAATTTCTTAAGCATTATTATGTCTTATATGTGGAAGTTTAATCCAATTGAAATTCAAGAATCACCTTCTGGTTGATATTAGCTTTTATTAAAAACTTATAATTGGATGTATGATTGAACAAAAAATACATTTTGTTATAAAGATTGAGCCTTTTTTGTCTATTACTAACGATGAAGCATATCCTTGCACAATCAAAAAAGAAGCATAACCCTAAGTTATGCTTCCTTTTATACATTTAAAAAATTACATCAATTGAATTAATTAAGTTTCCCTTTTTTAAACATCGAAACGATTGCTACAAACAATATTGCAATAATACCACTAAAGACAAATAAATAACTTAATGGAATCAAGAAGAAAGGCTCTACCAAAGTACCGTCCGGTTCTACTCTTGAGCCAATTATATTGAAGATAACTAAACATAAAATCCCTAAAAATATTGGTGTAGAAGCTAATAAATATTTATTTTTCATCATACATTCTCCTCTGTTTACATGATTAAGATTCATTTTTTTTATATTCTAAAATATCACCTGGTTGGCATTCTAAAACTTCACATATCTTTTCTAAAGTTGAAAATTTAATTGCTTTTGCTTTTCCGTTCTTTAATATCGAGACGTTTGCCATTGTAATTCCTAGCCTCTCAGACAACTCCGTCACACTCATTTTTCTTTTGGCTAGCATTACATCAAGGTTCACTATAATCGTCATACGTTACACCTCAAATCGTTAAGTCGCTATCTTCTTTTATTTCACTTGCTTTTCTAACTAAATGGGACAGCAGAGAAGTGAATATTGAAATAACAACTGCAAAAAATAAGATGAGTAGCATAATCATTACAAGGTTTGCTTGATAGCTTCCAACGACGAAAAGATATAGTAATGCTCCAATGTATAAAACACATTCAATCATCGATAACATACTTATCTTTTTTAACCTACCTGCATTTCTAATCGTAAAAGCTTGATCCAAGCGAATATCCGAACATATTTGCCATCCTAAAAATAAAGCGATAAAAAAGGGGATCCCTGTAATCCAAACAAATACTACAAAAAGATTATATAATGCCTTCAAACTTTCCGAGTCTAACAGTATAGCCCTTCCCGTTTTCGGCCCAATATACATGCAGAACAATAATCCAAAACATCCGCAAAAAATAATAATCAACTTTAACCATATGGATAATTCTTTCTGCTTCATAAAAAGAACACCCCCTTTACTAACTATCTATATAATATCTCCAACAAAACTATAAAGCAACAAAAGTTTATCGTAAAACAATAAATTTTTGTTATAAAAAAGAAAACCTAACAAAAAAGTAGTGCAGACCAATTTCTTAGTCTGCACTACTTTTTACTTAATGTTTTTTCAAATCCCTCAAATTAGATATATATAAAGCAATCACTAAAATGAGAATAGCTCCCGCATACAACAATGTTTCAACCGGTTCTTCATGAGAAACAATGATTAAGCGAATAAGCGCTGTAATTCCTATATAAATAAAATAGCGCAATGGAAAATGATAGTTCGATTTAAAATACTTAATAATCAATGCGATAAATTCAAAGTATAAAAAGTAAACGATAATACTTTCAACTAATTTATACGATGTATATTTTTGCGTGGAAAATATGTATTGTATAAATGTTATTGTTTCGTTAATTAAAAAGATAGATAAAACAATAGATAATATGATAAGAGCTATATTTAATATCCATTGTAGAACACTTGCAATAAATTCATCGACATTAAACGATTTCATTTCTTCTAGCACTCCTTAACAGGTAAATTATACTTATGTATTATAACAAAGTTATTTTGATATGAGATTTTTCAGAATTAACATATCATTCCAACCTTATACCTTGCATTACAAGTTATTTCCATGTTATCCTTATTACAACACTTGCATTGCAAGGTATTATGATAATCATTTACCTTGTATTACAAGTCATTAAAAGAGATATACGAGTAGGAGGCTAAAATGGCTGACTCAACACAAATGTTAAAAGGAATTTTAGATGGTTGTATTTTGGCCATCATTCAAGAAGGTGAAGTATACGGTTACGAATTAACAGAGAAATTGCATAGCTACGGTTTCCGCTCTTTTAGTGAGGGCACAATCTATCCATTACTATTACGTATGCAAAAAGAAGGATTACTTACGAGCGTATTAAAGGAATCAACTGCTGGCCCTAAGCGAAAATACTATCAATTGTCCGAATTAGGAGAAAAAGAACTAAACAGTTTTAAAGAACGCTGGACTGATTTGAAAATATCGGTAGAACAAGTCATACATAAAGGGAGTGAATAAAATGCTATCAACAAAATCCGAACAATTTTTAATCGAACTTAGAATGTATTTACTGCAACGTGGAAAAAAAGATGAAGATATCAATACAATAGTGGAAGAGCTCGAAGTTCATTTAACAGAAGCTGAATCAAGAGGGCAAAGTGTAGATCATATCATTGGGAAAAGTCGTAAACAGCATATGAAAAATATAGGGAAAGAACTTCCTACAGACAAAGAAGGATTACTCATTTTGATTCCCGCTGCCATTTTAGTGATTATTGCTTTTATGTGTGTAGCTCCAGCTATTAGAGGGGATTTCAAAATTTCACAAAACATACTGCTATTTGGATCATTACCAGTCTTCTTAACGCTGGCGCTATTTGCAGTTGTATTTTTCAAAGGTCTTCCGAAAACATATCCATCTACGAAACATTCAATCATTCTTTTAATAGTAACGCAAATCATTACGATCGGCGGATGGGTCGGCTTTTATCTTTGGTTAGATGGCAAACTTGATACAGACTATTTCATCGCAACTCCTATGCAAAACTATACTATCGCAGGTGTATGTATTCTTATTTTCATTGTGTTTGCATTATATACAAAATCATGGGTTACAGTTGTAGCTGCATTTGTAATCTGTATCGGCCCACTTTTAGAACATGTCATTCCACCTGAAATAAATAAAGATCCAATGTATATTACACTAGCGATTATCGCTAGTATTGTCATAGGTATTTTATTAATAATCTATTTCTACAAAAAAGGGAAAGCCACTTCCAATACTTAAGGAGTGGTTTTCTTTCTATTCTTCATACTTCCTCCCTTTATTCTCGCCTATAAAAAGAAATGGCGTATATTATACTACAAATAGACTCTGCCACTGCTATTAATCAACTTGCCTCTTTATGTAATGAGAACACCAAGTGAATCATACGAAATATGTTCAAGTGCAATACATTCCCTTGTACTAGAAACGTCTCTATTCATTCTCTTTCAAATTGAAAAATATCCTGATTAATCATTTGATGAAAGTATCTATCCATTTCTTCTGCTGAAACACTTTTTCTATTTTGTAACCACCATCCATTTAATGTTGTAATTACACCCGAATGGAATTCGATAATTAACTCCATTGGTATTTCATGATTTTTACAAATCTGATTTAATGCTTGATTCTCCTGTCTCTTCATCTCACGGGTTTGATAATGTATAAAGTTAATAAATTGTTCATCGTCCATTTGCGCCTCTAGTATTTTACCAATTTCTTCATGATGTAAAAACTGCTCCATCACTTGAAATGGTTTCGTTAATCGATCTAAAAGCGGTATAGTAAAAGCTTCCTCTTGATATTGTTTAAATCCAAATGCCAACAATGCATCTTTATCTTCAAAATGTTTATAGAATGTTGTTCGATGCACCATCGCACGATCACAGATTTGATTGATAGTAATAGCGCTATATTTCTGTTTTGATTGCGTCATTAATGCAAATAAAGACCCCCACAATAATTTATGTGTACGTCTAATACGTAAATCCAGCTGCCCCTCATTGTTTTTCATCTACACTTCTCCTTTTCTGTAGATTAATTATACAACTGCTGAAAATTGATTCTCCCTATTTTTAATCTACACATGTATATTATATTACAGATGTTTTTTTGTATACAAATGTATCAAAAAGAGAGACAAATAGTAGGAGGAAAATCAATACATGAATATGACAACCACGAGTTCTACAAGTAGCAAAGTTGATCTTTCTAATATTAAACATACACCCATTTTAATTGCATTAATTTTAGGTGCAATGGTAGCGTTTTTAAACGAAACGTTACTTGGTAATGCTTTAACTGTATTAATGAAAGAGTTTGACGTAACAGCTTCAACAATCCAATGGCTTTCTACAGCCTACATGTTAGTTGTTGGGGTTTTAGTACCGATTACAGCTTTACTTCAGCAATGGCTCACAACAAGACAAATGTTTTTAACCGCCATGTTAACATTTTTAGTTGGTACATTGATTGCTGGATTCGCACCAACATTTTCCGTTTTATTAATCGGTCGTATTGTCCAAGCAATCGGTACTGGGTTAATTTCACCATTATTAATGAATACGATTTTAATTATTTGTCCACCTGAAAAGCGTGGTGCCACAATGGGCTTAATCGGACTTGTTATGATGTTTTCTCCAGCAGTTGGCCCTACATTATCCGGATTGATCGTTGATTCACTGAATTGGAGATGGTTATTCTACACTGTTATTCCTATCGTAATCATTTCTATCTTGATTGGGATGAAGTACATTCAAAATGTCACAGAGTTAACACGACCAAAAGTTGATTATTTATCAATCCTTTTATCAACATTAGGTTTCGGTGGGATCGTGTATAGCTTTAGTGCTTCAGGTGATCTAGGCTGGTCGGATCCTAAAGTGTATTACTCTTTAATGATCGGAGCTATATCGTTATTCATTTTTGTTGTTCGTCAATTAAAGATCGATAATCCAATTTTAGAACTACGTGCATTTAAATTTCCAATGTTCACTTTAACTGTTGTATTAATGTTCATCATCATGATGTCGCTGTTCGCATCAATGACATTATTACCAATGTTCTTACAAACGGTTTTACTTGTTACAGCCTTTAAATCAGGGCTAATCATGCTACCAGGTAGTATTGTTAGCGGCATAATGGGGCCAGTTGCAGGTAAGTTATTTGATAAACTTAGTCCAAAGACGATTATCATCCCTGGCATTGGGTTAGTAGCTGTTGCAATGTGGCTATTCAAAGGCCTTAACCCAGAAACAACATTGACACAAATTATCTTGATGCACAGCTTATTAATGGTTGGACTCATGTTTGTGATGACAGCACAAACATATGGTTTAAATCAATTGACACCAGAGCTTTATCCACACGGTACAGCGCTCTTTAATACGTTATCGCAGGTAGCTGGTGCAATTGGAACAGCTATATTTATATCTAAAATGTCTTCAGGCACAACTCAATATATGGAAAACTCGGCAAATCCAATGGATTCGGCAGAAAAATTAAATAGCCTAACATCCGGCTTCCAAGGGGCATTTACGCTCGGATTAATCCTTGTAGTTGTTGCGCTCGTTGTATCATTTTTCCTAAAAGGACAGAAAAAGAAAGCAAAAGCCACTCAGCTCTTACACAACGAAAATTAGAAAATCCTACATTTTGTATTAACTGTAGATTGATTTCATAAGAACATCAAAAAGACATCTTTACTAATTAGAGATGTCTTTACTATGTAGAATTTATCCCGCATTAACGGGCAGTAACTGAACTTTATGTTAAAGAGAGGTCTTCCAATGATAAAAGTAACTAGACTTTCAATAGAAAAGGCACGGATAGAATACGCAGTATTAAGGGAAACAAATCATACAAAAGCGATATTATTTCGGTTATATGAAGACGCTGATGATAAAATCGATAGGCTTTCTATTATACGTACTTATCCTAGCGAAGCATTTGTTGTTGCAGAAAAAAATGCTCCCCATTTAGTTGAACAAGGTGGTATTCACCAATTATTTCAGATAATCGAATAGCGATGATAAAACTATAAAAGGCACGAAATAGGGTTATATTTTCTTCTGATGCCTCCAATAGTAAGTTTTTTCTTGAATATATTTTTTAGTTAAATAAAAAGATATACATCCAGGAGAGCAATATCCTTCATAATGAAAAAGGCAGCATAAACCTGCATCCGATGCAAAATTATGCTGCCTTTTATAAAGTTTCTAAGTTATTCCTAGTGAATATCGTGTTTTTTGAAATTGCCGCCTTTTACTTCTGCTACGTCATATACCGTAACAAAAGCACTTCCATCAATTTCATGAATGATTTCTTTCATTTTACTTTCTTCTAAACGGTTAATTACACAAGTAATTTCTTTAAATTGTTCCTTTGAATAACCACCGTATACTTCGTTATACGTCGCACTTCGACCTAAGCGCTCTCGAATGGTTTCTACCATTAATTCAGGTTCTTTCGTAATAATTTTAAACGTTTTAGAACCACTTAAACCGACTTCCACAATGTGAATAACTTTAGACGCAATAAAGTACGCAATTGCTGACAGGATTGCCCCTTGAAAGCCAAACACTGTTGAAACAACAATAAAGACAAACATATTTAAAAATAAAATAAGATCACTTGTACCAAACGGTAATTTTCGAGAAAGTAATACAGCTAGCATATCGATTCCATCTAATGCACCACCATTACGTAATGCAAGTCCCATACCAAAACCGATGATAATACCACCAACGACAGTCACTAGCAGTGTATCACCATGAATAATAGTTTTTACGTCATGCATAAGAACCGTACCAATTGCTAGTGAAGCAATACCGATAATCGAATAAATAGCGAAATTTCTACCAATTTGCTTATACCCTAACCAAACAAAAGGGATATTAAAGATTGCAATTAGAACTCCTAATGGTAATCCAAATAATTTTGAACTAACAATGCTTAAACCCGTCACACCACCGTCTGACACGTTATTTGGAATTAATACTGCTTCTAGTCCGTACGCTGTTATAAATGCTCCAATAATAACTGCTAATACCTTTAAAGCGACTTTTAGTTTATTAGGCCTACGTTTTTTAATTGTATTCATCTCATTCCTCATTTCAAACTATTTTCTCTCTTTATTCCTAATTATTATTTTAACATATTCTTATTTTAAGTAGAAATCTTCACAATCTCTTCTAATCTAAAGATTTTAAATCATATCTTCTTCCCTTATTATCACCTGTATAAGGTAACTCCATCATTTTCATTAATCTTTTCACTACTGAACTCGATTCGACATTCAAAAATCCTTTCAATTCTTTATTTGTGACTGTCGTTCCTAAAAGAAGTGCATAATCTTGCACTGCATACTTATGTGCTTCTTTCGAAAAAGCATTACATTTTGTACAATGCCACCCGCCTCTTACTTTAACCATTGAAATAAACATGCATTTTGAACATTGTACACCTCTTAGTAATTCATCTTTTGTAATGCTATATTGTTCAAGAAGATCTTGCTGTAACGGCGAATGTTCCATCATAATATGTTGCACTAATTTTTGTTGCTTCTTTACTGATAATCGTTTCTTTACATAGACACTTTCTAACTGTTTAATTTTATTCGGGATATTTGCACTATGAGTAATTTTTTGAGGAAGCTCTTGATTATGGCATGAAGTTTTAACAATTGTACGCGGTGTACTAATTACAACGAGGGATTCAATTGGAAGATTTGAAAATCCATGAGAGTGTAACCATGTTTGCAGTTGCATCTCCTGCCTTTTAACTTGTAACAGCGGATCTGGAAATCCTTCTGATTTTTGCTCTGATATACGGATGAGTTGATGAAATTCAGTATCAAAAAGCAATGTACCCATTATATTTTTGATTTCAGGAAAAAGAATAAAATGTGAGGATATGATGAGGGTATCAATTTAAAAGTAGTGATCTTGAGCAAATAATCTTATATCATGTAAAATATTGTACTCCCTATTCGGCAAAAAGCTCAACGGATAATCAATGGCTTGTTCACCTTTATATCCTGCCTTATGTTTCGCAAATTTTTCGGAGATTATATCTCTTTTCGGATGATTAGTAGGCAATCTTCTCAATAATGCTTCTAACTGACGCAAATAAACCGGCTTTTTCCGCTCTTTTACAATCATTTAAGCACCCCTTTAAAATATATCAGCGATTTTTTAAATATATCGGCCAATCGACAAAAAACGCCAAACATCCCCTAGAAAAAATCAGCACAAAATAAAAAAACCACCAAATATGTATTGGTGGAGACGGTGGGAGTCGAACCCACGTCCAAAGATATTGGCACTTAAGCTTCTACGAGTGTAGTCGATATATTAGCATTTCGCGAACTCTTCGGCCTATCGACAGGCTTCCGAGTTGCTAGTCTGATTATTCTCTTCCTTCGCCCTCAGACGGCGAACTCCGGCGTAGTCCACTTAGTTTGAGTCCCTTACCCTACCACATGGACGATGGAGGGAGGAACCGCTAAGCTGTATTAAGCAGCTAAAGCGAAGTTGTTTTGTTGTTTGCCAGTTATTGGCTTTGACGTTTTAACGAGGCCGATCCCCTCGACTCGCAACTTAAGCTCAAACTACCCCTGTCGAATCCGTAACGTCCCCATATAAGAAATGGAGCATACGAAGTATATTCGTGATAGCTACTTAATGAGCTGTTTTTCAATGTTCACTGGCCTTACAAGACTCATTATATCATACGTTCGACATTTTACAAATGTAAATTTCTGTATTACATCTTTTGACGATCACGGAATGCACGTGCGATTTCACGTTTCGCTTCTTTCTCTTTTAAATCATGACGCTTATCATATTGTTTCTTCCCTCGAGCTACACCAAGTGCCATTTTCGCAAATCCATTTTTCAAATAGATCTTAACTGGTACAAGTGTATAACCTGTCTCTTTTGAATATCCAATCAGCTTGTCGATTTCTTTTTTATGGAGAAGTAATTTCCTTGTACGAAGCGGCTCATGATTGAAACGATTCCCTTGTTCATACGGGCTAATATGCATATTATATACCCACACTTCACCATTATGTATACGTGCGAAAGCATCTTTCAAGTTTACGCGTCCGGCGCGAATCGACTTAATTTCCGTTCCTTGAAGGACAAGCCCTGCTTCGTATGTTTCGTCGATGAAATAATCATGAAATACTTTTTTATTTTGTGCAATAACCTTACCACTACCTTTTGGCATGATCTGTCCCTCCTCTATTTGTATTATTGTAACAAATGTTATTAAAAAGCGGAAGTGGCTCGCTCAGTATATGAGCGAAGCCACCCCTCTCTTACTTACGTTTTTTCTTTTTCTTCTTAAATCCTGGAACATTTTCAAAGAATGGCTTTTTCTTTTTACCGTTGCCGTCTTTTTGTCCTGGACGACCAGATGCTTTTCCTTGTCCACCACGTTCGTGTTTACGCCCACTACCACGCTCGGTATTACGTTCGCCACGATCACCGCGTTCGTGCTTACGGCCGTTACCACGTTCCTCACCGCGGCCACTGCGTCTCTTTCTACCACCTTTTGGCTGTTCAATCACAACTGGACGATCTTTGAATTTACGTCTTGGCGTTCCTTTCATACCGACGATTTCAAAATCAATCGCGCGCTCATCTTTGTTTACATTAATAACGCGAATTGTAATTTCATCACCGATGCGGAAGACATTACCTGTACGTTCTCCAATCATCGCAAAGTGTTGCTCATCATAACGGTAGTAATCATCTGTTAAATAACTAACGTGAACAAGACCTTCAATTGTATTTGGAAGTTCTACAAATAAACCAAAGTTGGTTACAGAGCTAATCATACCGTCGTACTCTTCACCGATCTTATCAAGCATATACTCAGCTTTTTTCAGTTCATCTGTTTCACGTTCTGCTTCAACAGCGCGTCGTTCCATATTAGAAGAATGCTCTGCAATCTCTGGAAGTTTTTCACGCCATTTCGCTTGCGTTTCATTATCAACTTTACCGTTAATAATGTATTCACGAATTAATCGATGAACAATCGTATCTGGATAACGACGAATTGGTGATGTGAAATGCGTATAGAATTCTGTCGATAATCCGAAGTGGCCTAGGCTATCTGCATCGTAACGAGCTTGTTTCATCGAACGAAGCATAACCGTTGAAATCACGACTTCTTCAGGTTGCCCTTGAACCATTTCAAGAATTTGTTGCAGCGCGCGAGGATGAACTTCATTCGCACGTCCTTTTACCGCATAACCGAAGTTTGTGACAAACTCAAAGAAACGCTCTAATTTATCTTCTTTCGGATCTTCATGGACACGGTACATAAACGGTACGTTCATCCAGTGGAAATGCTCGGCTACTGTTTCATTCGCTACTAACATGAACTCTTCAATTAGCTTTTCTGATACAGAACGATCACGCATGACAACATCTGTCGGTTTGCCTTCTTCATCTACTAATACTTTCGCTTCTTTAAAATCAAAGTCAATCGCACCGCGTCTCATACGTTTTTCACGTAAGATTTGTGCTAACTGCCCCATTTCTTTGAACATTGGCACTAACGGTTCATAACGCTTCATTAACGCTTCGTCTTCATCTTCTAAAATGCTTCTTACATCCGCATACGTCATACGCTCTGTTGTTTTAATAACACTTTGGAAAATCTCATGGCTAACAACATCACCAAGATTGTTAATTTCCATTTCACAAGAAAGCGTTAGGCGGTCGACTTTCGGATTTAATGAACAAATACCGTTGGATAAACGATGCGGAATCATTGGAATTACACGGTCCACAAGATACACACTCGTTGCTCTCTCCGCAGCTTCCACATCAATTGGAGAACCTTCATGGACGTAATGGCTAACATCCGCAATATGAACACCAAGTTTATAGTTACCGTTCTCAAGTTTTGTTACTGTTACCGCATCATCTAAATCTTTCGCATCGGCACCGTCAATTGTAACGATCATTTGATTACGAAGGTCACGACGATCTTTTAAATCTTCTTCTGAAATCGTTTCTGGTACACTGTTTGCGTGTTCCATCACATCTTCTGGAAATGCTAACGGTAAATGGTGTTTATGAATAACAGATAAAATATCTACACCTGGGTCATTTTTATGACCTAAAATTTGAATTACTTCGCCTTCCGCACTTAAACGATCTTGTGGATAGCTTGTAATTTTCACAACGACTTTATGTCCTTCTACCGCACCCATAGATGCACTTTTCGGAATGAAAATATCACTTGTCCAGCGCTTATTATCTGGAAGTACAAATCCGAAATTCTTCGACTCTGTATATGTACCAACTAATTCTTTCGTACCACGCTCGACAATACGAATAATTGCACCCTCTTGGCGTGATCCACTAGATTGTGAACTAATACGAGCTAATACTGTATCGCCATGAAGTGCACCATTTAATTCTGTAGGCGGGATAAAAATATCGTCGTCCCCTGTCTTCTTCTCTTCTGGAACAACAAAAGCAAATCCACGTGCATGTCCAATTAACTTACCGCGCACTAAATTCATCTTTTCTGGAAGGCCATAGCGATTGCTGCGCGTTCGAACAACAAGCCCTTTCTCTTCCATCATAACTAATGCCTTTACAAAATCTTTAAAGCCAACGGAATCTACAATACCGAATGCCTCTTCTAATTCTTGTATCGTTAGCGGTTTATACGCTTCTTCTTTCATAAATAACAACAACTTATCAATATGTTCTTGAATAATCTCTTCCAAGCACAAATACCTCCTTTAAACCCTCATATTATTTAGTGTATCCGAAATACACACTATGTATAAAGTGAAACTTCTATAAACACTCGTTTTCCAGCATTTATTCTGCTACTTCATTCTCATCTTAAAAGTTCATTTCTATATAATTTTTTGATTTGCTAGCATCTAAGTCGCGGTTTCGAAAACGAAAGAAGACCTACTCTTACTTCCTCCTTCTGTTCTCACTCGGCATGGGGCTCAAATAGGCCCTTGACCGATTCTTGCCATCGGCGAATCCTCTCTCCCACCTAAAAAGAGTCGTTTTATATATGGATTTTTAAGCACCTAACCCACGGCCTCGAAAACGAAAAAAGACCTACTCTTACTTCCTCTTTCTGTTCTCACTCGGCATGGGGCTCAAATAAGCCCTGACCGCTTCTTGCCATCGGCGGATCCTCTCTCCCACCTTAAAAAGAATGGTTTTAAATATCTTTAATCCCCCATGAAAAAAAGAGGCAACTAGATCTTACCAATCTAGTTGCTCCAAGAAGTTATATACATCTTCGTGTAGCTCATCACGTTGTTTATCAAGCGTAATGACATGTGTAGAGTCTTCATACCACTTTATGTCTTTTAAAGTAGATTCTACGCCGTTATAAATAATGTTTGCACTATCTGTATTAATCATTTCATCATGACGCGCTTGTACAACAAATGTTGGAGCATAAATCATATCGATATTATTGCGTACGTCACGAATTAAGTCTTGTAGTGCTTTTAATGTATTCATTGGTGTCTTTTTAAATTCCATCATTTCTTCTGCAATTTGCTCTGGTGACTTCTGCTCACGTTTTTTATATTCGCGCGCATATGCCAATATACCTTGATACATAATTTCTTCGCTTTTAATGTACATTGGCGCACACATTGGGACAACACCTAAAATCGGTAATGTATAAGAAAGTTTTAATGAGAATACACCACCAAGTGATAGTCCAACAGCGGCGATTTTCTCATATCCTTGATCTTTCAAATGTTGATACGCAGCCATAACATCTTTCCACCAGTCTTCAGGACCTGTATGAACAAGTTGCTCCGGTGGTACACCATGACCTTTATAAATTGGGGCGTGACACGTATAGCCTTTTTTCTCTAAAAAACGCCCAAGCATACGTACATCAGCTGAATTCCCCGTGAATCCATGTAGTAATAAAACAGCACGGTCTCCACCTTCGAATGTAAATGGTTTCGGAGATGCTAATTTCATCATCATCTTCTCCTCTTTCTCTTCTGTAATCTAGTCGTATTGTTTCTATCTACATTTAGTTTACCATAGTTCTATTTCCATAATCTAATTAGAAACTTTTTTCGAATAATGAAATACAAGTGAACACAAAAAAAGAAGAACCATTAGTACGAATCCACTAACGCTTCTTCTTTTTCCTATCTTGTAAAAGCAAAGTCTTTACTATAAGCTCAAGTACGTAACAGCAATTGTTAGTGCGAAAAATAGCACAGCTAAAACCACAGTAATACGGTTTAATACCGCCTCAACTCCGCGTGCTTTTTGCTTACCAAATAATTGTTCTGCACCACCTGAAATAGCACCTGAAAGACCTGAACTATTACTAGACTGCATAAGCACTAAAACAATCATTAAAATCGATACAATAATAAGTAAAACTGATAATAACGTATGCACCGGGCGTACCTCCTACATAGATTCAGTTAATTTAAATGTTAGCACAAATCCTATAGAAAAGCGAGAGCTGTTCCCACTGCTCTCGCTTCATTTATTACATAAACATCGTTGCAAATAGTGGTCCAAGTAAACAAGTTAAAATCGCTGTTAATGTCATTGTTACCGATCCAATAACACCTTCATGCTCATTGTTTTTCATCGCTCTCATGACACCCATAATATGCGATGCACATCCAAAACCAATTCCCTTACCAACAGAGTTTGTAACGCGGCTCCATTTCAATAGAAGCGGACCTGTAATTGTCCCTGTAACCCCAGCTACAACAACGAATGCCGCTGTTAAAGATGGAATCCCACCAACTTCCTCTGATACACTCATTGCAACTGGCATTGTTACTGATTTTGGTAAAGATGATAAAATTAAACTTTTATCTGTTCCCATAAGCGTTGCAATCACTAAATCACTTGCAATCGCAACTGTTGTTCCGACCAATACACCGCCTGCAATCGGCACAATGTATTTTTGCAATACATGGCGCTGTTTATATAATGGAATTGCAAATGCTACCACACCTGGTCCAAGCAGTTCGGAAATCCAGCCACCACCACTTTGCATGTACGTTTGATATGGTATATCCAGCACAAGTAATAAAACAATCATTAATGCTGTTGCTACAAGCATTGGAATGGTAAATGGTGTTGGTAATACTTTATAAATCTTTTTAGATAATTGATATAATAACAATGTAAGAATAACCCAACCAATTCCGATTAATATTTGGCTCATCGCGTTTCTTTTTCCTTTCTATTCGCAAGATATTGTCCTGTATGTCCTGCGACAATAATAATTAAAAATGTGCTCGCTACAATTGTAATGAAAAGAGAAATTCCTTTACTCATAAAAAAAGCACCGTAATTCATTAAGCCAATCGTTGGCGGAATCAATAAAAACGGCATAATAGCAACGAGTGTTTCTGCTCCTAAATCAAACCATTTCACTGGAAGAACCTTAAGGCCTAATAAAACAAGTAATAGAAACATCCCAATCAAACTTCCTGGAATTGGAATATCTAACATTTCTTGTACCCATGTTCCAATCATGTAAAACACGTAAAGAGCTGCAACTTGGACAATAATCTTTGTAAACTTCATGTTCATCATCCCTCATGTTTATACGATCTTCTACTTTATATCCTTATCATAGTATAAATTGTAAAAACCTGCAATTTGGCAACTTGACAGCAAAAAGACCATATGTTATACGCTTACACCCTTGGTATGACTGCATTTCCAATCGAAATTTATGTCAAAAACCTTGACCTAAAATAAAAAGTTTATATTTTCTGAATTTTAATATTGATATTTCAGAAAAATAAATCACCATTAAATAAATTCTATTCACTTTTAAACATCATATATATTACTCATACCCTCCAATTTACTTTCAACTGCATTATTAATTGACGATGCTCCTATCATTCTCAGCCAATTGAAAGGATAGGTGATGGACATATGACCAAAAAAGTTTTGTTTTTTAGTGATGCTGGTATTGATGACGCCATTACCTTAATACTTGCACGCTTCTCAAACGAAATTGAAGTTATTGGTGCTGTCGCAGACTATGGAAATGTTTCAAAGGAGATCGCCTCTAAAAATTTGTATTATTTAATACACGAAGTAGGCGGAATACCTATTCCTTTAATTGGCGGTGCAGAAAGTCCTCTTACTAGTGCTGTTCCTACCTTTTATCCAGAAGTACATGGTGTACATGGGCTAGGCCCTATCATCCCTAAAGAAAATAAACATGCTAAAAAATTAGAGAATTTCTTTGAAGTCGTTAAGCTTATTCAGCAATATAAAGATGACCTCGTTATTGTCAATACCGGAAGACTTACTTCACTAGCAGTGTTATTTGTTTTATATAAAGATTTAATGAAAGAAGTAAAATCCTACTATATAATGGGTGGTTCCTTTTTACATCCTGGTAATGTGACCACTGTAGCAGAGGCAAATTTCTACGTTGATCCTGTTGCGGCTAATCTTGTTTTCACATATGCTCAAAATGTTTCTGTATATCCATTAAATGTGACACAATATGCCCTTATTACTCCTGAAATGGTGAATTATGTTGATGCCAAAGGGAAATCAAAACTCACAAAGCCACTGCTGGACCACTATTATTATAATTTTTACAAAAAACTATTTCCAAAATTAGAGGGGAGTCCTGTCCATGATTTAATGCCTTTTATGGCATTGCTTGATGATAAGATGTTCACGTATCATCATTCCCCAATTTATGTAAATACAGAAGACTTATCTCGGGGAGAATCAATTGCTGATTTCCGCTCTTCTATCAAGGAAGCTCCTTTTATCGATAGGCCAACTCAACGAATCGCTATCGACTTTGACTATTCTCTTTTCTTCAAACACTATATGTCCATCATGACGGATGAAGCATTTTAATATAAAAAAAACAGACCGTGATTTCTCACGGTCTGCCTTTATTTTCTACAATTATTTTTTTAGGTTGTAGAAAGATTTTAAACCATCGTAAACAGCGATTTCGCCTAGTTCGTCTTCGATGCGTAATAATTGGTTGTATTTCGCAATACGGTCAGTACGGCTCATAGAACCAGTTTTGATTTGGCCAGCGTTAGTTGCAACTGCGATGTCAGCGATTGTAGCATCTTCAGTTTCACCAGAACGGTGAGATACAACTGCTGTGTAACCAGCACGTTTAGCCATTTCGATTGCTTCGAAAGTCTCAGTTAAAGTACCGATTTGGTTAACTTTAATTAAGATTGAGTTAGAGATACCTTTTTCGATACCTTCAGCAAGTTTTTGTGTGTTTGTTACGAATAAATCGTCACCAACTAATTGAACTTTTTTACCAAGACGCTCAGTTAATAACTTGTGGCCATCCCAGTCGTTTTCGTCTAAACCATCTTCGATAGAGATGATTGGGAAGTCGTTGCAAAGACCTTCATAGAAATCAACCATTTCTGCAGAAGTTAGGACACGTCCTTCGCCTGCAAGGTCATATTTACCAGTTTCTTTGTTGTAGAATTCAGAAGAAGCAACGTCCATTCCTAAGAATACGTTCTCGCCAGCTTTGTAACCAGCTTTTTCGATAGCTTCGATGATTACTTCTAATGCTTCACGGTTAGAACCAAGGTTTGGAGCGAATCCACCTTCGTCACCTACTGCAGTGTTAAGACCTTTGTCATGTAATACAGCTTTTAATGCATGGAATACTTCAGCACCCATACGGATTGATTCTTTGAATGTTGGAGCACCAACTGGTAAGATCATGAACTCTTGGAAGTCAACGTTGTTATCAGCGTGAGAACCACCGTTGATGATGTTCATCATTGGAGTTGGTAATTGTTTTGCATTGAATCCACCAAGGTAACGGTATAATGGAAGACCTACGAAGTCAGCTGCTGCGTGAGCTACTGCCATAGATACACCAAGGATAGCGTTAGCGCCTAATTTACCTTTGTTTGGAGTGCCATCTAATTCGATCATAGCACGGTCGATACCAGCTTGGTCAGTTACATCGAAACCAACGATTTCTGGAGCGATTGTTTCGTTTACGTTGTTTACTGCGTTAACAACACCTTTACCAAGGTAACGAGATTTGTCACCGTCACGTAATTCTACTGCTTCGTGCTCACCAGTAGATGCACCACTTGGTACGATAGCGCGTCCGAATGCGCCGCTTTCTGTGTAAACTTCTACTTCTACAGTTGGGTTACCACGAGAATCAAGGACTTCGCGAGCATAAACATCAATAATTGTTGACATAATATTTTCTCTCCTTTTATATATACAATTTAATTATTTAATAATTGTTTTACCTGTCATTTCTTTCGGCTGTTCCACATTTAAAAGTGTAAGCATTGTTGGAGCGATATCTCCTAAGATGCCACCTTCACGTAATTCAACATCATTTTTCGTAACGATGAAAGGAACCGGGTTCGTTGTATGAGCTGTCATTGGTCCACCATCAGCAGTTAACTCCTGATCAGCATTACCATGGTCAGCAGTAATAAGTGCTACACCATCTTTTGCAAGAATCGCTTCTACAACTTTTCCTAAACATTCGTCAGTTGCTTCTACTGCTTTAATTGTTGGTTCCATCATCCCAGAATGGCCAACCATATCACAGTTTGCAAAGTTAAGAATGATAACATCATGTTTATCATTTTCGATTTCATTTACTAAAGCGTCGGTTACTTCGTAAATGCTCATTTCAGGTTTCAAGTCATACGTTGCAACCTTCGGTGAGTTAATTAAGATACGCTCTTCTCCTGGGAATTCAGCCTCACGACCACCGCTAAAGAAGAATGTAACGTGCGGATACTTTTCAGTTTCCGCGATGCGAAGTTGTTTTAATCCCGCTTGCGCAACAACTTCACCTAAAGTGTTATCAAGGTTCATTGGCTTAAATGCCACGTAACCATCTACAGTTTCACTGAAGTGTGTCATACAAACGAATTCAGGAATGTGAGGTACTTTTTCACCACGATCGAACTCACGGAAGTCTTCGTTTGTAAATACACGAGCAATTTGAATTGCACGGTCTGGACGGAAGTTATAGAAGATAACTGCATCATCATTATTGATTGTTGCAACTGGCGTGTCATCTTCGTTAACAATTACAGACGGCAATACGAATTCATCGTAGATACCATTTGCATAAGAGTCTTCTACACACTCTTCTGCTGATTTATAAGTAGGGCCTTCACCATTCACCATAGCACGGTAACATTTTTCTACGCGATCCCAACGCTTGTCACGGTCCATGGAGTAATAACGACCAGAGATAGTCGCGAATTGTCCTACTCCTGTTTCTTTAATTACTTCATTTGTTGCATCGATATAACCTTTTGCTGTTTGTGGTCCAACATCGCGGCCGTCTAAGAATGCATGGATATAAACTTTCTCCACGCCTTCTTTTGCTGCTAAGCGAAGAAGAGCAAACATATGGTTCATGTGACTGTGCACACCACCATCAGAAAGTAAACCGAATAAATGAAGAGCAGTACCTTTTTCTTTCACGCTTTTAATTGCATTTTGGAACGTTTCGTTCTTATCGAACTCACCTTCACGAATTGCAACGTTTACGCGTGTTAAGCTTTGATATACTACGCGGCCAGCACCGATATTTAAGTGACCAACCTCAGAGTTACCCATTTGACCTTCTGGAAGACCTACCGCCTCACCACAAGCTGTAAGCGTTGTGTGAGGGAATTTGTTCCAGTAACCGTCGAAATTAGGTTTCTTAGCTTGTGCTACAGCATTCCCGTAAGTTTCTTCACGTAGTCCGAAACCATCAAGAATAATTAAAGCTGTTGGCTTTCTCATTTTACCGCCCCCAGAAGACCTAAGAACGAAGCAGGCTCTAAGCTAGCACCGCCAACTAAAGCGCCGTCGATGTCAGATTGTGCCATATACTCTTTAATGTTTTCTGGTTTTACGCTACCGCCGTATTGAATACGAACAGCTTCTGCAGCTGCTGGAGAAACAGCTTCTGCAACAACTTTACGGATGTGCGCACATACTTCGTTTGCATCTGCAGAAGAAGAAGATTTACCTGTACCGATAGCCCAGATTGGCTCATAAGCGATAACAGTTGCTTTCACTTGCTCTTCTGTTAAGCCTGCAAGTGCTTTTGTCACTTGACCTGCTACTAGATCAAATGTTTTTCCGCTTTCGCGCTCTTCTAAAGTCTCACCACAACAAACGATTGGTGTTAAACCATGTTCAAATGCTGCAAGAGTCTTTTTGTTTACTGATTCGTCTGTTTCAGCAAACATTTCACGACGCTCAGAGTGGCCAAGTACTACGTAGCCTACTTTTAAGTCGCTAAGTGCTACTGGGCTAATTTCGCCAGTGAATGCACCATTTTTTTCGAAGTGCATGTTTTGTGCACCTACTTGTAAGTCAGTTCCTTCAGTCGCCGCTACAAGACGCTCTAAGAAAAGAGCTGGAGAGCAAACTACTGCATCAACAGCTGAAGCTGCTGGGATTTGACCTTTTACTTCCTCTACGAAGCTAACTGCTTCAGATAGAGTTTTATTCATTTTCCAGTTACCTGCGATAATTGGTTTACGCATGCTTTGCACCGTCCTTTTTCTTTGGCTGCTACTTATTTGTCGTTAAGACAAACTACACCTGGAAGCTCTTTACCTTCCATGAATTCTAATGACGCACCGCCGCCAGTAGAAATGTGGCTCATTTTATCAGCCATACCGAATTTTTCAACAGCTGCTGCAGAGTCACCACCGCCGATAACAGAGTATGTATCTTCTGCATCTGCTAATGCTTGTCCTACTGCTTTTGTACCTTCTGCAAATGGAGTCATTTCAAATACACCCATTGGTCCGTTCCATACAACAAGCTTAGAGTTTTTAATTACATCAGCATAAATTTCAGATGTTTTTGGTCCGATGTCTACGCCTTCCCAATCAGTAGGAATAGAGTCGATACCAACGATTTTAGTTGTTGCAGTTTCAGAGAATTCTTCTGTGATTACAACATCAACTGGCATGTAGAAGTTTACGCCTTTTTCTTTTGCAAGTTCCATAAACTCTTTTGCTAAGTCAATTTTGTCATTTTCACATAGAGATTGTCCGATTTCATGTCCTAATGCTTTAACGAATGTGTAAGCAAGGCCACCACCAATGATTAGGTTATCAACTTTGTCAAGTAGATGACGAATTACACCGATTTTATCTTTTACTTTCGCACCACCGATGATTGCTGTAAATGGGCGTTCTGGGTTAGAAAGTGCTTTACCTAATACTTCTAACTCTTTTTCCATTAAGAAACCAGATACTGCTGGTAGGTAGTCTGCGATACCTGCTGTAGAAGCATGAGCACGGTGAGCTGCACCGAATGCATCATTAACAAATAGATCAGCAAGAGCTGCAAATTCTTTTGCTAGTTCTGCATCGTTCTTTTCTTCGCCCGCATAGAAACGTACGTTTTCAAGAACTAATACGTCGCCTTCGTTCATTGCTGCAACCATTTCTTGTACAGCTGGTCCGAATGCTTCGTCTGCTTTTTTCACATCTTTACCAAGAAGCTCACCTAAACGTGCAGCTACTGGAGTAAGACGCATTTCTTCTACTACTTGGCCTTTTGGACGGCCTAAGTGGCTTGCTAAAATAACTTTCGCACCTTGCTCTACTAAATATTGAATTGTAGGAAGAGCTGCACGAATACGAGTCTCGTCTGTTACTTTGCCGTCTTTCATAGGTACGTTGAAGTCAACGCGGCAAAATACACGTTTACCTTTTAAATCTACGTCACGAATTGATTTTTTGTTCATTGGATTTCCCTCCGACTAGTTAGGATTGACAAAACCCATTCAAAAGCTTATCACATTTGCTTCTAAAACGAAAGAAGAGAGAGAGGGAACAAACCCTCTCCCTCGTTTTGTCATTGATAACTTATAAACTTAAGAATTAAAGACCTTTAGCAGTCATGTATGCAGCTAAGTCTACTACACGGTTAGAGTAACCAGTTTCGTTATCGTACCAAGAAAGTACTTTAACCATGTTACCTTCCATTACCATTGTAGATAATGCATCGATTGTAGAAGAATTTGTGCATCCGTTATAGTCGATAGATACTAATGGCTCTTCGCTGTATCCAAGGATATCTTTTAATTCGCCTTCAGCAGCTGCTTTGAATGCTGCGTTTACTTCTTCAACTGTTACTTCTTTGTCAAGTTCAACAACTAAGTCAACAAGAGAAACGTTAGCAGTTGGAACACGTACTGCGCCACCGTTTAATTTACCTTTAAGTTCTGGTAATACTAATGCTACAGCTTTAGCAGCACCAGTAGATGTTGGGATCATGTTTTCAGCTGCTGCACGAGCACGACGTAAATCTTTGTGTGGTAAGTCTAAGATTTGTTGGTCGTTAGTGTAAGAGTGAATTGTTGTCATCATTCCGCGTTTTACGCCGAATTTTTCGTTTAATACTTTAGCGAATGGAGCTAAGCAGTTTGTAGTACAAGAAGCGTTAGATACTACGTTGTGGTTAGCTGCATCGTAGTCTTCGTGGTTAACACCCATAACTACAGTGATGTCTTCGTCAGAAGCTGGAGCAGAGATGATAACTTTTTTAACTGATCCACCTAAGTGTTTTTCAGCGTCTGCTTTTTTAGTGAAACGTCCAGTAGATTCTACTACGATTTCTACTCCGTAGTCGCTCCATGGTAATTGAGCTGGGTCACGCTCAGCGATAACTTTAATTTCTTTACCGTTAACAACGATGCTGTTTTCGTTAGCAGATACTTCTGCATTTAAAGTTCCGTGAACTGTGTCATATTTTAAAAGGTGAGCTAATGTTTTAGCATCTGTTAAGTCGTTGATTGCTACTACTTCTACCTCAGAGTTGTTAAGAGCTGCGCGGAATACGTTACGTCCGATACGTCCAAATCCATTAATACCAATTTTAGTCATTTGAATTTCCTCCTTGGGGGATTATATTAAAGGGTAATACCCTTTGTTAATTGTTTTGCTGCACCTTCGTCTGTAATTAGAATCGAAGTGTGCCCTTGCTTAATTACAGCTTGTATTGCTTTTGCTTTTGAAGAACCTCCAGCGACTGCAACAACGTGAGATACGTTTTGTAAATCCTTTAGTTGCATACCAACTGTTTGTACCTTATGAACGACATTACCTTGTTCATTGAAGTAATAACCGAAAGCTTCGCCGACTGCTTCACTTGCTTTAATCTTTAACCAATCTGCTTCTGAAGTACTTCTGCGACGTGCCATTGTTAACGCATCACCTATTCCATGAATGACGATATTGGAAGATCGAATCAACTCAAGAACTTCTTTCACGGAAGGCTCTGTCACAATGGACGCATATGCTTCGCTGCTTACATGATCTGGAACATACAATAAGCGATAATTACTCATCGTATTTTGTGCCATTTTCGCACAAATGGTATTGGCCTCTAATTCGACACCTTCTCCAATTCCACCACGCGCTGGGACAAATAGCATATGTAAATCTTTGCAATCTAGTTGCATCATGTCCGCAGCAGCAGCTAGCGTTGTTCCTCCAGCCACAGCAACGATATTATTCACTGTCAGACGGTCTTTTATACAAGTCACACAAGCGCGGCCCATCTCCAGCTTAACCCAAGGTGATTCATCACTATCACCAGGGACAACGAAAACTTCATCCAAGCCTAATGTTTCCTTAAGTTGTTTTTCTAAAACCTTTAACCCGGAAATTTCTTTCATAAAGTCTTCCAAAGCAAGAACCACTGTTGTTCCTTCTTCTGTTAAAGTCATTCCAGAAGAGGCGACGTGAACTAAGTTTTGTTCTTTCAAAACTTGCACTTCACTTCGCAATACTCGTTCTGTCATACCAAGACTTGCAGATAAGTTCCTTCTTCCAATCGGCTGCATGAGACGAATGTGCTGAAGGATTTGCATTCTTGTTTGCATAACAGGTAGCAGATCAGGTAATAATTTTTTTGTATTTTGAATCCATGAGCGCATATCTTTTCTCCTCACTGCATCGGTTCATTTTCCCTTATGGTCGTTTTGTGTCCCGTAGTGACATTTTTTGTCCCACTAGGTTTAAAAAAATAATCCCTGCTACGTGTATTATTGTAACAGGAGATAGAAACTTATTCAACTCTTAACTGCATTCTTTATATAGTTTATTATGACATCTTTGTGAATGACACCATATTCGACCTGTTTTCCGCCTATTTCCACAACCGGAATCATAATTTGATACTTTTCTAAAAGCTCATCATCTTCATATATATCTATTTCCTCAATTTCAAAGAAATATTCATGTTGCACTTCTTCTAACAACTGTTTTGCCTTCTCACAAAGGCCACAATCTGTTTTCGTATATAAAACAACCTTCATCTTCTTCACCTATCCAATTGTTTTTCGAAGAGACGAAGCAGGAATATTCATTTGCTCTCGATATTTCGCAACTGTCCTTCTTGAAATAACAATTTCATGCTCTTCTTCTAACAATTTTGAAATTTTTTGATCTGAAAGTGGTTTTTTCTTATTTTCTTGTTCTACAAGCGTTTGAATCAATTGCTTAACACGTTTTGTAGAAACAGCCTCATCTTCTGTTGTAACCACTGCATTACTAAAGAAAGACTTCATTTCAAATAAACCGTGCGGCGTTTGTACATATTTATTACGTGTAGCACGACTAATGGTAGATTCATGTACACCTAGTTCTTCTGCTACTTCTTTTAAAGAAAGTGGCTTTAAATACTCCGGCCCTTTCCAAAAGAAATCGCGCTGTTTCTTCATTATAATTTCCATTACTTGCAAAAGCGTTTGTTTTCGTTGTTTTAAGCTACGCATAATCCACTGTACATGCTGATACTTCTCAGATACATAGGAGGCAACTTCACTCTCACTATTATGAAGAAGCGCACTATACTCCGAATGAATTTCAATTCTCGGCATATTACGTTCATTCATTTGTAGCACAAGGCGATCCTCTTCTTTTTTCACAGCCATATCAGGAACAATATAATGCGGCTTCTCAGAAGAAAATGCAAGCCCCGGTTTTGGCTGAAGTGATGTAATACAATCTACAGCCGACTGTAATTCCTCATTACTACATTTCATAAGGTGGGCAAGCTTTCGCCAGTCTTTCTTAATAAAATACGCAAAATATTCATCCACAATCATTTCTGAAAGTACATCTCTTTTTTGTAAGCGCTTCAATTGAAGTGATAGACACTCCTGAATATTACGCGCTCCCACCCCTGCTGGCTCTAGCGACTGAACAAGCTCCATAGAATGTTCTACTACATCAATAGGTGCCGCCACTAACTCTGCTAATTCTTCATTCGTTTCCTGTAAATAACCATTTCCATCCATGTTCATAATGATGAAAGAAGCTGTTTTCCGCTTTTCTTCATCTATTTTATAATACTGTAATTGATCTAATAAATGTTGCTGAATCGACGTAGAATCTACACTGTAAATCTCCATTTGGTTATCGACTTGCTTGCTTGTACTTGTACTTGTACTTTTGCTTGAACTCTTTTTCTTTTCCCTCTCAAAGCCATTTAACTCAATAAGGGGATTCTCCATCGATTGCTCATACAAAAACTCCGATAATTCCTGCACATTATATTGAAGCATTGTAATCGCTTGTCTTAACTCTTGTGTCATGGCCAAACGTAAACTTTGTTCTTGTAAAAGACTTGCCTTCAATCTAATCTCCCCCTTGTTTCTATTGTACAATAAGTTTCCTAAAAGGAGAATCCTGTGCAGATACCCTTTCCAAAATATTATTAATTTATATGTATTAATGATATTTACATCTTACAACTGCAAAGTGAATAATATTGAAGGAAAATAATAAAAAGTATGTAAATAAAAATTAAAAACCTTTCTTTTTTTGAGTGGAAAAGAGGATCCGATCATGCATAGCAGCGGTCAGGGCCCCATTTCGCCCCATGCCTCGTTAAAACAGAAAGATATAACGAGCAAAGATCTCTTTTTGTTTCCATAGCCGTGAGTTAGGTGACGGGAAGTTGAAATAAATTGACGAAATGACCTAAAACCTTTCCTTTTGGGGTGGAAAAGAGCATCCGATCGTGCGTAGATACAGTCAGGGCCCCATTTCGCCCCATGCCTCGTTAAAACAGAAAGATATAACGAGCGAAGATTTTTTTGTTTTCATAGAAGTGACGTATACGTTTGAAAATCAAAATAACTAAACAGAAGTTTTTATTACCTAATACCAATACTAACTCTTATAAGTAGATATAACAAGATAAAATCGCTTGTGACGAGATAATCATTGTGTATATTGTCGAACAGTCGATATGGTGTGCCGAATCACCTATATATCTTGATAAGCGCTCAATAAAAAAAGTCCTAACTTACAAATGTAAGTTAGGACTTTTTAACGCGCCCAGAGGGATTCGAACCCCCGGCAGACGTGGTACCGGAAACCACCGCTCTATCCGACTGAGCTATGGGCGCATGAATAATATATTGGTAATTATATCTTCTTATTTCCATGTACGCAACTACTATCATACAAAAAGAACCTGTATCATTTCTTCAAAAACAACACAACAAACCTAAATTTGGAAATTATATTTTCGCCTCTATTCACAAATTATAATCTTTGAATTGATATTCCAAAGGAGGCTTCACTCAATGACTGTAATTACAAAATTAAAACAAACGGTTTCTGGGTTAAAAAGTGCACAAGCAAGTTTAGAAGGGTTCGCTCTTGATACGGATAACCAACAAGCAAAGCAACTTTTTCAAACGGCTGCACAACAGACGCAATCAATCATTGATTCTTTAAACCCACGTGTCGAAGAAGTTCAACAAGAAGAGCCTCAATACGGTCAACAATAAGTAAAGCTTTCGTCTTACATGATGATATGCACTTTACAATGAATTGAAAAAGGATGATTCCATATCATCCTTTTTCAATCAAATTACATAAAGCAATAGAAATGGAATGATTGTGATGCGAAAACTTAGCACAATTACCGTGCTATTCATACTCTTACTGGGTGTAACAACAGGATGTACCAGCCCTTTAGATAAAGAGGTAAAACAAGAAACCGATAAAAAAACGAAGAAAAAAGAAGAACCAAAGTTAACGAAGGTAAGTATGGAGGAATCTTTTAATCAATCTATATCACATGACGCGAAAAAAAGAGTACTTGCCATGGAGGAAATACTGGAAGCTAGAGCCGCTAACTCCAACACAGATCTTTACATAGCTGTTAAGCCGGAGCATCATGAACGGCTTCAGTTAAAATCATTAAAAACAAAAATCAAAAAACAATTGAAAGACGAAAATCCAACTTTCGATATTTATGTAAGTACTGATCGAAAAATTTTTATGTTATTAGATAAAATGGAAACCAAAATTAAGAAAAAAGAAGCAGACAAAGCATACATTAAAAAACAATTCAAAACAATTCACGCAGAAATGAACTCCGATACTTAATTGTACGTTCTCTAAAGGAAAAGGAAGGATTCACATGCCAAGTAAAGATAAAGACCTCACACCAGTACAACAAGAATATAAAAAGTTTGAACAACAACGCGAACCAAAGAGACCCGTTTTAAAAAATTGCATAAAAGCTTTCTTTGTAGGTGGGTTCATTTGCTTCATCGGGCAACTTATCTCTACCTTCTACATCACATATTTTGATTTCACAGAGCGTTCAGCAGGAAACCCGACAGTTGCAACACTGATCTTTATTTCTATGTTACTTACAGGCTTTGGAGTATATGACCGCCTTGCGCAATTTGGAGGTGCTGGTACAGCAGTACCTGTTACCGGATTTGGAAATTCTGTTATATCAGCTTGTATCGAACATAAGACAGAAGGTTTCGTCCTTGGAGTCGGTGGCAACATGTTTAAATTAGCCGGATCTGTTATTTTATTTGGTGTATTCGCCGCTTTTGTTATTGGCCTGATTAAAACCATTCTCATCCAGTTAGGAGGAATGTAAATGTTACAAGGACACCGAACATGGGTATTTGAAAATAAGCCGGTTATCATCTCAACAGGAGTTATCGGTGGACCATTCGAAGCAAAAGGAAAAATTCCTGAAGACTTTGATGCCCTTCATGAAGATTTATGGCTTGGGCAAGATTCTTATGAAAAAGCACATAAAGTGTTATTTGAAGAAGCTTGCAGTCGCGCAACTGAAAAAGCAAAGCTTCGAAAAGAAGATATTCAGTTCATTTTAGCAGGTGACCTTATCAATCAAATCACCCCCTCTAGCTTTGCTTGCCGTACACTCGGTGCTCCCTATATTGGATTATTTGGCGCTTGCTCTACTTCTATGGAAGGTCTTGCTCTCGGTGCAAGTATCGTAAATGCAAAAGGGGCAAAATATTTATTAACAGGTGCATCAAGCCACAATACTGCTGTTGAAAAGCAATTCCGTTACCCTACTGAATACGGTGGACAAAAGCCCCCTACCGCCCAATGGACTGTCACAGGGGCTGGCGCCGCTCTTTTGAGTGATCAAGGAGAAGGTCCACGTGTTACATCAGCAACGATTGGACGAGTTATTGATATGGGTTTAACAGATCCATTTAACATGGGAGGCGCAATGGCTCCTGCTGCCGTCGATACAATCGAAGCTCATTTGCGCGAAAGACAAATTGATGCATCCTATTATGACTTAATCGTAACAGGCGACCTTGGCCATGTCGGACGTGAAATAGCCTATGATTTACTGCATAAGCACGGAACGAACGTAACAAGCGAACAATTTCAAGATTGCGGATTACTTATTTATAGGGAAGGTCAGCCCGTAATAGCAGGGGCAAGTGGCCCTGGTTGTTCTGCGACCGTCGTATACGGACATTTATTGAACAGAATGAAAAAAGGAGAATTCAATCGCATACTTGTCGTGGCTACTGGTGCTTTACTATCTCCTCTTACCTTCCAGCAAGACGAGTCTATTCCGTGTATCGCTCATGCCGTATCAATTGAATTTGGAGGTGTACAACAATGATCTTTTTCTGGGCTTTTGTCATCGGTGGGCTCATCTGCGTAATAGGACAACTTATGTTTGACGTCGGTAAACTTACGCCTGCTCACACAATGTCAACACTCGTTGTTGCTGGTGCGATACTAGATGGATTCGGTTTATACGAGCCTTTAATTGATTTCGCGGGGGCTGGCGCAACAGTTCCCATTACAAGTTTCGGAAATGCCCTTGTTCACGGAGCTATGGCTGAAGCAGCTAAACATGGCATTGTCGGGGTTATAACCGGGATGTTTAAAGTAACAAGCGCTGGTATATCTGCTGCTATTATCTTCGGATTTATCGGGGCATTATTATTTAAACCAAAAGGATAAGAGGTGTTCTCATGACTGTTATTGCCAGTGTAAAAACGTGTCTCGCCAGTTTAAAAAGTGCACAAGCAGGTTTAAGTACCCTTTCACAAAATGCCGCTGAAGAAGAAGCAAAACGAGTCTTCCATGAATGCATGTTGGAAATGGACAGTGTAATCGCTGACCTTAACAATAGAATTTCAGTATTAGAACGAGAAGAACCACAATATAAAGGATTTTAGCTGAACAGGAGGGAATAAACTATGCCTCATGTACCAGATTGGCTGCTTGTCATTATACGCTCCTTCGCTATTTTAATTATTTTATTTTCAATGACAAAATTGCTTGGGAAAAGGCAAATTTCACAGCTTTCATTTTTTGAATACGTTGCAGGTTTGACAATCGGTAACATCGCTGCTGAAGTTACAACAGGACTAGAGCGAAACTTTTGGCATGGTGTTTCTAGTATGCTTATTTTTTCTCTCGTTCCATTTTTCGCAGGTATGGTTGCTTTAAAAAACAAGCGACTCAGAAATTTCATTGAAGGAAAGGCGACTATTTTTATAAAAGATGGAAAAGTTCTTGAAGATAATTTAAAAAAAGAGAATTATACTATCGATGAATTATTGGAGCTTCTTAGAAAGAAAAATGCATTTAACATAGCTGATGTTGAGTTTGCTGTATTGGAATCGGGCGGGGAACTAAATGTCCTATTAAAAAGAGACAAACAGCCCCTTACCCCAAAAGATATTGGTTTACAAGTAGCACCTGCAAAAGAAACACAGACGGTAATTATGGATGGAAACGTACTAGATGAACCCCTTTCAGCTAGTGGGCATAATCGTGCTTGGCTACACGCTGAGCTGGAAAAGATCGGGGTCGTAATAGAAAATGTGTTTATTGGACAAGTCGACTCTTACGGACAACTAACTGTCGATATATATAATGATCAAATTCAAATGCCATCTCCTCAAGATAAGCCATTACTTTTAGCTTCCTTAAAGAAATGCCAAGCAGACTTAGAATTATTTTCTCTAGAAACAAAATCAAAATCAGCAAGTCAAATGTATAACAAAAACGCAAAACAAATTGAACAGATTTTAAATAGAGTAACTTATCTCTTAAAAGAATAGGTAACAAAAGAACGCTTCTATGTGAAAAGGCGTTCTTTTTTCTTTTACAGACATATACTTCTCCTATTACGTTTAAATTTATATAATTCGGTTATGATGTTGAAGATACATAAGCAGGTAATTCCAAAAATATATCGAATAAATCATGGTACAACTACATATTTTTTTGATTTAAAGTGGTTTCGTTTGACCTTTATTGACCATAATTGTATTATAAAACTAAGAAAGCTTTTAAAGGAGGAAATAACAGATGAATTTAATTCCTACAGTAATTGAACAAACAAATCGTGGAGAACGCGCTTACGATATTTACTCTCGCCTATTAAAAGACCGCATCATTATGCTTGGTAGTGCAATTGATGACAACGTAGCAAACTCAATCGTTTCCCAGCTTTTATTCTTGGAATCTCAAGATCCAGAAAAAGATATCCACATATACATCAACAGCCCTGGTGGTTCTATCACAGCAGGTATGGCAATTTACGATACAATGCAATTTATTAAACCACAAGTTTCAACAATTTGTATCGGTATGGCAGCATCTATGGGTGCATTCCTACTTGCAGCAGGTGAAAAAGGAAAACGTTATGCACTTCCAAACAGTGAAGTAATGATTCACCAACCACTTGGTGGTGCACAAGGTCAAGCGACTGAAATCGAAATCGCTGCAAAACGTATCCTATTCTTACGTGAAAAATTAAACCAAATTCTTGCTGATCGCACAGGTCAACCATTAGAAGTACTACAACGCGACACAGACCGCGACAACTTCATGACAGCAGAAAAAGCACTAGAATACGGCTTAATCGATAAAATTTTCACAAACCGTTAATATAACTAAAAGCGGAAGTGGCTTGCTCAGAATGGGAGGGGGATGGAGCTTCTGACAAAGAGGTGCTTTTTACCTCGGCGGAAGAAGCGAAGCCACCGACCATTCTAGCCGCTGGAGCTAGATACAACTAAAAGCGGAAGCGGCTCGTTTAGAATCGCTACCCAAAAAGGCTATCGCCCATGCGATAGCCTTTCTTATTGACCACTCCCCCAAATATATCAGCGATTCGATACAATATATCAACCGTTCGACAAGATTACCTCTCCTCCACCCTCTCCATACACATTCGTTTCATACAGAAAAGTGACAAACTTATTAAAAAAAGCAAATGTGTGATTTGGCTCACAATTTTATTCTAATCTTTATGTTACAGTGTAATTGATAATTCATATCATTTATTTCGAGGTGATAATGATGATAAAACAAATTAATTTTCATCATACCGTTTATGATTTAACGACTCAATATCCTGAAATTATCCCCATTCTAAAGAACCTTGGATTTGAAAACATAACAAAACCTAATATGCTGCAAACAGTTGGACGAGTAATGACAATTCCGAAAGGATGCCGAATGAAAGGTATTTCATTTGATGTAGTAAAAGAAGCTTTTCAAAATAGCGGATTTCATATTAACGAGTAGAGGAGAATCCTTATGAGCGAAATCATTAATAACAGGGAACAAAAAGATATAAATAACGCTGAGCGCCAAACTATCTTAAAGACGATTATTAAAGATCTTCATAACGGAAAAAGCATAGAAGATGTAACAGCTCAGTTTCAAGAAGCGATCGGAAATATTACCGTAGCAGAAATTTCAAAACTCGAACAGGCGCTTATGGAGGAAGAAGGAATTCCAGTTGAAGAAGTACAACGCTTATGCTCCGTGCATACAGCTGTTTTCAAAGGATCTATCGAAGAAATCCATCAATCTAATAAGCAGGAAGAACAACCAGGCCACCCCATTCATACATTTAAAATAGAAAATAAAGAAATTGATCTACTTGTGAATTTTAAACTTCAACTTCACTATGAACGTTTTGAAAAAGAAGATAGCAAAGAAAACATTTATAAATTACTAGAAGACTTAAATTTATTACTAGACGTTGATAAACATTATAGCCGGAAAGAAAATCTGCTTTTCCCTTATTTAGAGAAATACGGTATTTATGGGCCAACTCAAGTTATGTGGGGCGTTGATGATAGGATTCGTGCTGCTATTAAAGAAGCAAAACAAAAATTAATAAATTATAATCAAGATAAAAAATCAGTCTTAGACAGCGTTTCTTTCGTCATTCATGACGTAACTGAAATGATTTTTAAGGAAGAGAATATTTTATTTCCAATGGCCCTTCAAACTCTTACAGAAGATGAATGGCTAAAAATCGCTCATGAAAGTGACGAAATTGGCTATTGCTTAACAAGTCCTACAAGCACATGGAAACCTGAAAGAAATAGGATCAAAGAAGAAGCCATATCTGAAGGCTTGATTCGTTTTGAGACAGGTATATTATCTTTAAAACAGTTAGAACTCATGTTAAATCACTTACCTGTTGATATTACATTCATTGATGAAAATGATGTTGTACGCTCCTTCTCTCATGGGAAAGAAAGAATCTTTGCTCGTACGAAAGCTGTCATTGGTCGAACAGTACAAAACTGTCATCCCCCAAAAAGCGTTCATGTCGTTGAAAAGCTCTTAGAAGACTTCAAATCAGGAAAAAAAGATTGCGAAGATTTTTGGATTCAATTTCAAGATAAATATGTATATATTCGTTATTTCGCAGTGCGAGATGCAGATGGAAAATATATGGGTACTGTTGAATTTACACAAAACATTCAACCAATTCGTGATCTCCAAGGAGAGAAACGGATTCTTTCATAATTTATCTAGCATTAACAAGCAGTAAGCCCCCTACTTCAAGATTTAGAGAAAAACGAGGGGGATTGAGCCCGTCAACACAATCTATCGACCATAAACAGTAAAAAAGCTATCGCTCCATGCGATAGCTCTTTACTGTTTATTTTGTACATATGCTGCCAGCGCTTCTAAAGCGGCTTCTGCATCTGAACCTTCTGTTATAATCGTTACATTACTGCCGACTGCAATCGCTAAGCTCATAATTCCCATTATGCTCTTCGCATTGACTGTTTTTCCATCTTTCTCAATAAAAATATCAGCATGAAAACGATTTGCCTCTTGTACAAACAACGCAGCCGGACGTGCTTGTAAGCCGTTTTTTAATGCAACCTCAACTTGTTTCTGAACCATAGCTCCCATTTCCCCTTTACCATTATTTTTTTGCTACCGGTTCCCCCGCGCGTAATTTCTCTGCAATTTCATCGATTTTACGCAAGCGATGATTGATACCTGATTTACTAATTTTCCCCCCAGATACCATCTCACCCAATTCTTTCAATGTTACATCTTGATAACTAATACGTAGTTGTGCGATTTCTCGCAATTTATCCGGTAAGACATCCAGTCCCACTGTCTCATCAATGTAACGAATATTTTCAATCTGCCTTAAAGCGGCACCAATTGTTTTATTTAAATTGGCTGTTTCGCAATTTACTAAACGATTAACTGAGTTACGCATATCGCGAACAATCCGAATATCTTCAAATCTTAGCAATGCATTATGTGCACCGATAATGTTTAAAAACTCCGTAATTTTTTCTGCCTCTTTTAAATACGTAATGTACCCTTTACGCCTTTCCAGCGTCTTACTATTTAAATCAAATCCGTTCATCAGTTCACATATAGAATCATTATGTTCCTTGTATAACGAAAAGACCTCTAAATGATAAGATGATGTTTCTGGGTTATTTACTGAACCGCCTGCTAAAAATGCACCTCTTAAATACGATCGTTTACAGCATTTCTTTTCAATTAACGCTTGTGAGATATTGCGAATAAATGAAAAGTCTTCTCTCACAATATGCAAATCCGCTAATATTTCACGGGATTTCTCAACAAGCCGAACGATGTATACATTATTTTTCTTAAGTCGCATCTTTTTACGAACAAGCAATTCCACCGTCACGTCATATCCTTTTTTCAACAATGTATAAATTCTTCTTGCGATTGCCGCATTTTCTGTTTGAATATCAATTGAAAGACGACGGTTTGAAAAAGAAAGTGATCCGTTCATTCGAAGTAATGCTGATAACTCTGCTTTCTCACAGCATTCTTTCATTTCAAGTTTCGTAAGTTCTTTCTTTGTTTCGGATGCAAATGACACAGCCCCACCTCCTTATACGATATTTTGGAACAAAAAATCTTGTCCTATATGAATGAGTAGCGTTATCTCATACAGAGATAACGCATGTTTATAATAACGAATATAAAATAGAAGCTAATTTTAATGTATCATGCCTTACAACTTGATCATCATACTTTACTAATTCATCTTGAATTAAGCGAATGTCATTTTCAGCAAAGCGGTGTTCATCAGCCACAACAGGTTCAGACATTTCTTTTGCATACAGTTTACGTAAATCAGCAGGAATATCATGATTATTTACAATCGCTGTATCGATGAATGGTGCCCCAAGGTGATCATGTAAAGCCTGCACATGATCAAATGCTGTATACCCCATCGTTTCCCCAGCTTGCGTCATGACATTACATACATATACTTTTTTCGCCCTTGCAGCAAGAACCGCTTTACCGATTTTTTCTACAATTAAGTTTGGCAAAATACTTGTGTACAAACTACCTGGCCCGAAGACAAGTAAATCTGCTCGTTGAATTTCCATCAATGTCTCATACAATGGCTCTACATCACCTGGTGTTAAAAACACACGATTGATTTTTTTCCCGAAGTATGGAATTTTCGATTCACCTGTTACAATTTGCCCATCTTCCAGTTCGGCATGAAGTACAACACTTTGATTGGCTGCTGGTAAAACACGCCCTCTTACGTTTAATACCTTACTCGTTTCTGTAATAGCATGGAAAAAGTCGCCTGTAATCGAAGTCATACCAGCTAATAATAAGTTACCTAGTGCATGCCCCCTTAAACCTTCTCCAGACGTAAAGCGATGTTGAAATAAAGCTTCCACCAGGGGTTCTACATCCGATAACGCAACAAGTACGTTGCGAATGTCACCTGGTGGTGGAATTTCTAACTCATCACGTAATCTACCTGAACTGCCACCATCATCAGCCACTGTAACAATTGCTGTAATATCAACAGGATATTTCTTCAATCCTCGTAATAAAACAGATAGTCCAGTTCCTCCTCCCATGATGACAATTTTAGGTTTCCTCTCTTTTTTCATCCTTTAATGGCCCTTTCTCTTCTCCACATCACGATGAGATATATGAACGATATATTCTGGCTTCAAATGTTTTCCAAGGTATTCTGCAAGTGTCACAGAACGATGTTGCCCACCTGTACATCCAATCGCAATTACAAGCTGACTCTTGCCTTCCCTTTTATAATGAGGGAGCATGAAAGTAATAAGATCCGTCAACTTTTCTAAAAATTTATGTGTCTCATTGAATTTGAGAACATATGACGAAACTTCTTCATCCAGTCCTGTTAACGGCTTCATCTGTGGAATATAATATGGATTTGGTAAAAAACGAACATCAAATACTAAATCTGCATCAATTGGAATGCCATACTTAAACCCAAACGACATCACATTTACACGAAATGCTTGCTCGTTTTCTGTAGAAAACAGGTGAACAATTTTTTCGCGCAATTCTTTCGGTTTTAAATCAGACGTATCGAGTACAATATTCGCTCTCGCCTTCATGTCTGTTAATAAATTACGCTCAGCCTCAATTCCTTTTAACGGAAGCCCTGTTGGCGCAAGTGGATGCGAACGTCTCGTTTCTTTGTAACGCGTTACAAGCGTACTATCTTTCGCATCTAAAAATAAAATATGAGGAATAATCCAAGTACGCTCTGATAAATCATCAAGCGCTCCCCATAAATGTTCAAAGAATTCGCGGCCACGTAAATCAATTCCAAGTGCCACTTTATTCATTTTCCCTTTCGAGTCTGCCATAAGTTCAACAAACTTTGGCAATAACATCGGCGGTAAATTATCTACACAAAAGTATCCTAAATCTTCGAAACTTTGCAGGGCTACTGTTTTTCCTGCACCGGACATCCCCGTAATAATTACCATTTTAATATCATTATGCGCTGTCATTGTATCCCCTCCTTGGCGGTTTAGCTTGGATCCAATCGATATGAAAGTAATTCAAAGTCTGGTGTATATACAAACGTACCGTAGATGATTCCATTTCCTTTAATTAAATAATCAATAATGTGATAATCTCCCGGCGCCATTGCTAACTCATCAATTTTATCAAATGTATGCCAACCAATGATGCCTTCTTCGCTTTCTAATTTGTTTTCTCCTGCAAAATCTGTCGCTAAAAAGGAGAACATCATCCATTCAGAAACAACTTTATCGCCTTCTTGAATGACAAAAGTGAAGACTCCCTTTAATGCTGGGTTTTTTAAATAAATGCCTGTTTCTTCACGATATTCGCGGACAACGGAATCTCTCACTGTTTCCCCGCGCTCCATTTTCCCGCCCGGTGCAACCCACCAGTTCCGACGAGGTTTTTGTAGTAGGAGAACTTCATTATCTTTAATTAACACACAGTTTGTTACTCTTTGCATGCTTCTTCACCTCAGCTACTTATGACAAATTTCTTCATCACATACTTATTTCATTATACTATCAAAAACACTTTGTCACAATGAAGGGGCTCCCACCCTAATTGAACTCCCCTCCACCTAGCCCTGTAAGCTTGTGGTGGGAAATCTCACTGTTTATCACCTGGAAAAATATACAAAAAAAGAGTGGTTTTCTTTAAAAAAGAAAAAATCGAGAAGACCCCATCCTCACTTCATGTAGAGGATGGGGTCTTCTCGTTTAAAATGATTAAAAACCTTATAATTTCTATATCTTATAAAGTGAAACTTTTAACAACAGTAGCCATTTCTCTTTTACTCATTATTCGGTAAGTCCACTCTAAAAAAAGAGGGCCGTAATCCTTATTGATCATCCACGATAATATACGCTGTTCTTATTGGCCCGTGTACACCTACAACGAGATTCATTTCAATATCCGCACTATTTGACGGACCAGAAACGAAATTCAAGCAAGCTGGCAATTTATCTCCCGCTTTATTTTGATGGTGAATGACTTTTGTAGCCTGGGTTAACCTTGGCACAATCGTACTTTTAGGAACAATTGCAATATATGACTCAGGAAGAAGACTAACATGCCTTCCTTTTAACCCATCATTGAATAAAACAACGGTTCCTGATTCAGCAAGAGCGATATCACTAAATGTAATGCCAAGATCAGCCCCTTTCGCAAATGTTATGTTCTCTTCTTTATGATCTAAGCCCCACTTACGAAATTGTATTGTACCTTCATTGCTTACAAATTGACTGAGACCATATTCCTTGAACCGTTCATCATTAGAATACACGACAGATTGGATATTCCATTCTGTTAGAAAAGATTGTAATGTTTCAACAAGCTTGTCCTTTGTTGTCCGCTTAACTTGTGTATGAATTACCTCGCATTGCTCTATTAACTTTAGTACAAGTTCATCTTGTGTTAACCCATCAAAAACAGTCCACTGCGGGGAAAAAGACCAGTTCGGTTTTTTCACTACTTCTGGACGTTTCCTACCAAGTTTTTCTGATAATTGGAGTAAAAATTCTTCACGATTTTGGATGGCCATTATCGTTCTCCTTTACACGTTTTTTAAACCAATCTCTAAACGGCTGTTTTTCTGGAAACGGAAAATCCCTTGCATCCGTCCAGGCTTTTAACGGACCAATTCCACGCTCAATCTTATCCCCTTTTGCAAGAGGCTTTAATGCATACGGAGCGCTCTTCGCAGCAAAAGAAAACAATCTAGAGCTATTCACCGCTTTTTCAAAACCTTTCATAGCCACATTCCAAGCTACAGGTGATTGTTTCGCTTCTTCTACAATGTTGCGGCGATGTTTAATTAATAAATCATGTAACGGTATTTTCACTGGACATGCTTCCGTACAAGCACCACAAAGGCTAGATGCATAAGGTAAATCTTTATATTCATCGTATCCTCCTAGAAGGGGTGTCAACACAGCTCCAATCGGTCCTGGATAAATGGAGCCATACGCATGTCCACCGATATGCCGATATACGGGACATACATTAATACATGCCGCACAGCGAATACACTGAAGGATACTTTGAAATTCTGTCCCTAAAATATTAGAACGGCCATTATCAACAATGACTAAATGAAATTCCTCAGGTCCGTCCGTCCCACCAGGCTCGGTTAACCCTGTAATATAACTTGTTAACTTTTGTCCTACAGAGCTCCGGCATAGAAGTGTTACTAAAACATCAAGCTCTTCCCATGTCGGAACAATACGTTCCATTCCCATAACTGTAATTAACGTTTTCGGAAGCGTTGTGGTAAGTCTTGCATTCCCCTCATTTGCCACGATAGAAATAGATCCAGACTCTGCAACAGCAAAGTTACATCCTGTCACCCCTACATCCGCTGTAAAAAAATCATCACGCAAATAATCCCTTACAAACCTCGCCATTTCCGTAGGATCAGATGTTCCAGTATAATCTAACTTTTCTTTAAATATTTCACAAATGTGTTCTTTATCCTTATGAAGACACGGAACAACAATATGTGATGGAGGGTCGTGGTCGTTCACTTGCAAAATAAATTCAGCAAGGTCCGTTTCTAACACTTCTCCTCCAGCTTCTTCAATCGCTTCATTTAAACTAATCTCTTCCGTTACCATAGATTTTGATTTTACAATTTTTTTGGCATTTTTCTTTTTTACAATCCTTTTTACATATTCTCTTGCGTCTTCTGCAGTCTTCGCAAAATAAACAAAACCACCATTTTTCTCAATATTTTCACTCAGTTGATATAAATAATAATCAAGGTTTTCTAATGTATGCTTTCGAATTTCTTCTCCTAAAGCTCGCCATTCCTCCCAATTCCCAAGACTCTCAGTAGCTTTTAATTTCTTGCCTCTAAGGCCATCTTGCGCTTTCCTGACAGCCTTTCTCATGAATTGATCCCCTATGCCTGTTTCCGTACGCTTATGAAAGGGATCGTTCCCAATTTTCATTCCCATCTTTATATCCCCCTCTTATTTTCGATCTTCATTTAATACTTGAGCAATATGTTTTACATCAATTGGATAGCCATTGCGTGTTAAACGTCCTTTTATATTCATTAAGCAGCTACAATCCATCCCGATCAACAGTTCTGCACCGGTTTCCATAATATGCTTTACTTTTTCATCGACCATTTGCTCAGAGATTTCTGGCATTTTCACAGAGAACGTGCCCCCAAATCCGCAGCAATCATAATTATGTGATAACGAAACAACTTCCAGTCCCTTTACACATTTCAATAGTTTTTGTGGCGGTTCCTTAATCCCCATTAAGCGGCTCATATGACAAGATGTATGAACCGTTGCTTTTTTATGAAGCTCCGCACCTAAGTCTTCTTTCCCTAATACTTCAACGAGAAATTGTGTGAATTCATATGTTTTATTTGCAAGTTCAGTAGCTTTTTTCTTCCACTCTTCTTCACTTTCAGAAAATAAACTAGAAAACTCGTGAACCATCATAGCGCAAGATCCTGATGGTGCTACAACATATTCCGAACCAGCAAAAGATTCAATCATATGTTTTGCAGCTGTTTTTGTCTCTTTATGATAGCCACTATTATAAGCAGGTTGTCCGCAGCAGGTTTGGTCTTTAGGGAAATCCACTTCACACCCTAAATCTTCAAGAATTTCTACAACATCTTTTCCTACTTCTGGATAAAAAACATCTGCAACACAAGTGATAAATATTGACACTTTCATATTTGATACCCCCAAATAAAATAGCTCGTTAATGCGGGATAAAGCAGAAAAGTAAGCACAAGTAACTTTTCAGCAAAACAATCGCTTTCATATATTCTTGGTAAAAAATACAAAAAATATAAATATAAATAATAAAAAAAGTGATTGAGAGCTATCTCTCAATCACTTTTTCTTACTAAAATATGATACAATCGCAAACCCTAATATAAACGTAATAACTGAGCTCACAATCGAAATACCACCAGTCGGAACGCCCGGGAACACTACCGCAATCGATCCGATAACAAGTCCAATAATTGCCGCAAATGTTGCACTTTTAAAATGTGTCAACAAGTAACTAATTCCTTTACTACTTACAACAAATCCAACCATAACACCTGCACCAATTACTGCAATAAGTGGGAGGTTTAATGTCGTTAACGCATTAATTGCTGTTGGATATACACCGATGATTAATAAAATAAATGATCCACTAATCCCTGGAAGTAACATAGCCATACTAGCCATCCATCCTGCCAAGAATAACCCAATTGCATTTAAAATAGTTAACGTCGTAATTGGATCTGCTGCTTTATCTGGCTTAAAAAGTGCTGTTACAGCCACAAGAGCCGCTGCAACGATTAGTATGACAATATGGCCACCTTTAAATGTTTCTTTCGCATTCGCTTCCTTCATTAACATTGGTAAAATACTTAAAATTAAACCAAGGAAGAAAAACTGTGTTGGCTCATAATGATATTCCAGCAAATACTTAATCACATGACTTAATGTTAAAAACGCTGCCGCTACACCCATAGCAAGCGGAATTAAAAACCCTAAATGCTTTTTCCACTCACGGCTAAAGAACCCGCTAATTGCCGCAAGTAATTGCTCATAAATTCCAAGTACAACAGCGATTGTTCCACCACTCACACCAGGAATCAAATCACTAACTCCCATACAAAAACCACGATATATGTTACGCCATTCCATACTGAATAAACTCCTCATTTCTCATAGTCATTTTTCCCGTAAATTTTAGTATAACAATAACCGTTTATACCTACCATCGGAAATTTGACAAAAATTTTACATTTTAAACAAAAAATAAAGAAAGCCACCATCTATGATGGATAGCTTTCTTCTACAAAAAAATTCATATTCTTATTTTTCTGTTACAGTTTTTAATTCCTCTAACAGCTCTTCTACGTAATGCTGTGCACTTTGTGCTGCAATACTGCCATCTCCAGTTGCAGTTACAATTTGACGAAGCATCTTTTCGCGAACATCACCAGCTGCGAAAATACCAGGAACTTTCGTTTCCATACGTTCATTTGTTTCGATATAACCATTTTCATTTGTAATGCCTAGTTCAGTAAATGGTTTTGATAATGGTAACATACCAACATAAATGAAGACACCGTCAGTTTTAAACTCTTGTTCTTCACCACTGTTTACATCTACAAGTGTTACGCTACCTACTTTACCATTCTCTTCATTGATTTCTTTTACAGTATGATTCCAAATGAAGTCTACTTTCTCATTTTGGAACGCACGGTCTTGTAAAATTTTCTGTGCGCGAAGAGCATCACGACGGTGAACGATTGTTACTTTTGATGCGAAACGTGTTAAATACACACCTTCCTCAACAGCAGAGTCTCCGCCGCCAACAACAACAAGTTCTTTTCCTTTAAAGAATGCGCCGTCACATACTGCACAATATGATACACCGCGGCCACCAAGTTCTTTTTCACCTGGTACACCGACTTTTTTGTACTCTGCACCACTTGCAACAATAATGGCACGTGTTTTATATTCCTTTTTACCAGCTACAATTGTTTTATATTCTTTACCATCGATGACTTCTTTCACATCACCGTATGCATATTCAGCACCAAATTTCTTTGCATGCTCGAACATTTTATTCGATAAATCAGGTCCCAAAATAGATTCATAACCTGGATAATTTTCTACATCTTCTGTATTCGCCATTTGTCCGCCCGGAATACCGCGTTCAAGCATAAGCGTACTTAAATTTGCACGAGACGTATACACTGCAGCTGTCATACCAGCTGGCCCAGCACCAATAATAATGACATCATAAATTTTTTCTTCTGACACACTATTCACTCCTATTCATTCCTACCATAACTTACCCTCATTATACTGTGAGTGCCTGTTTTTTCCCAATGATTTGCCTATTCATGAGTGCGCTTTACTACTTGCACATATTTTCTCACAGTTGCTACAGATACATTATATATATTTCCAAGTTCGGTCTGTGTCATTTTATTTTTCTGCTGATTACGCACAATATATTCGATTGCCGCCGACCAGCCAAACACATTCGTAAACACCGTCCCAGATGTATATAAACGTATAAATGTACAAAACCAAAAATGTAAGCATTCTTCAATCAATTCGTCTTCTTTATTTGTATAGTTATATAAAGCATCCGCAATTTTAACGCATTGTTCAAATGGTTGTAACTCACTTGGAATATTTTTATGACTACTCGTTAAAAAGAAATACTTTGCTAGTTGTGAAACAATTGGCACACGATTTTTCGCCTGCGTCACATCAAAGAAGAAACCAATTTTCTCAGGTGTCGTTAATTCATTCATTAAATATAACGCTAGCATTTGCTCTTCTAACGTTTCACTTTGGCGGAAAGATTTTTGCAGTTCTTCAAATAAAATGTTTTGTCCTTCATCAGCTAACTGTAAGGCATTCCACGGCTCTTTCCCTTTTTTATCTGGGTGCAATTCCACAACCGATTGCCACATTTTTTCCGCCGTATGTTGATCTTTTATCATATAAGCAGAGTATGCAAACCAATAATAAAAGCTGACATCTCCTTCATAACCTTGACGCTTTAATAATCTTAACCATTTATATGCTGATTCAAAGTGACCAATTGTTGCAAATGTTGTCCCTAGCTTTAATCGATGTTCAAATGACATCGGATATACGGATTCTAATTGCCCTGCTAACGCTTCTACTTGTTTATGCTCTCCAATTGAATATAGAAAAATAAGTGTATTACAAAGCGCATGCATATTGCCTGGGTTTTTCTCTAAAATCATCTCCGTTAACTTGAGTGCTTGCTCTACATTTCCTGATTGAAAATGCGCAATTGCTAAGTTATTATACCCCGACCAAAATTCTGGATAATCCTTCGTTACAACTTCAAGCGTAGCAATCGCTTCCTCCAATTGTCCGTTACGAATATAACGATTCGCCTCTTCCTGCATAGCAATTAATTCATCTTCATCTTCAATTTCTTCCGTATCAAATGACTCTTCTTCCATAATCTCAAGTAATTCTAACGTATCTTCTACGAATTCCTTTTCTTTAGCTACCTCTAAATACTTCTCCGCATACTTCTTTGCCTGCTGAAACAAACCAAGATATGCATAATTGTTTGCTACAAAATAATAGCACTGCTCAATATCAGCGTTAGAACGAATGAGTTTCAAGAAAATTTGATTCGACTCTTGATACTCTCCTACCTCAGATAATACCGTCGCTAATTGGCATAAAATAAACGGCTCTTTCTCACCTTGTGCCGCTCTTCTAAAGTATTTAATTGCATCTTGTAACTTATGACCTTGATAAGCTTTCATTCCTTTCTTATAAAAGAAATCAGCTAATTGATTAAAAGAGATAACTTGTCCGTTCTCCTTATATATCCGTTGATTTTTCCCCATATATCCTCCAGTTTTTTGTTTTCTTCGCTCATACATTTTCTATCTATAAGTATAAACGATTCCGTAAAAAACAAAACAGTATATTATAATCAATTATTTCCTTTTTATTCATAAAAAGAGAAGGGAAATGTTACATTTTTAACATTGACCTTCTCCTTGCTGCCATTTCTTCCTTCGTATAAATAATACGCATTGGATTTCCACCTACAAAAGCACCACTTGGTACATCACGATGAACAAGCGTACCCGCTGAAATAATGGCACCATCCTCAATTGTTACACCTGGCAATATAGTTGAATTTGCCCCAATCATCACTTCATTCCCTATGACTACTTCCCCAAGTCGATATTCCGTAATTAAATATTCGTGAGCTAAAATCGTTGTGTTATAACCGATTATTGAATTTTCTCCCACTGTAATCTTTTCCGGAAACATAATATCAGGCATCGCCATAAGGGCAAATGATGTTTGCTTTCCTACTTTCATTCGCAAAAATGTACGATACAACCAATTTTTCATCGATAAAAATGGTGTATAACGCGCGATTTGAATAACAATAAAATTTTTCATGACTTTAAAAAAGGATACAGTTTTATATACATTCCATAATGAATTTGCTCCTGAAACAGGGTAGCGCGTTGTCCGTCGCACTTTGTTCTCTCCCCTTATCTACTTACTCAGATAAAATAGATAACAAATCACTCATTTTATCTAATACATAATCCGGCTTATACGACTCTAAGTATTCTCTACCTTTAATCGTCCATGCCACTGCTGCTGTTTTCGTGCCTGCATTTTGTCCGCCTACAATATCGTGGTGATTATCACCAACCATTAATGTTTCTTCTGGTTTTGCATGTAGTAACTGGAGCGCTTTTTGAATTGGTTCTGGGTGTGGTTTCACGTGCTGTACATCGTCAATCGTAACAACCACATCAAAAAATTCGTTTAACTTTGAAAGCTTTAAACCCATTTCTACTGTTTGTCTCGCCTTCGTTGTGACAATTCCGATTTTATAACCTTGTTTCTTTAATTCTTGAACCGTCTCATACACAGTTTCATATTCTTCTACTAGTTCATCATGATGGTCATGATTAAATTGACGATAGCACTGAATCATCTCGTCCACTTTGCCCTCATCCATTGAACTAAATGTCTCATGCAAAGATGGACCGATAAACGGCAATACATCTTCTCGCTTATACTGATTTGGATAATACTTATGTAACGTGTGTAAAAAAGAAGAAATAATGAGTTCATTTGTATTTATTAATGTTCCATCTAAATCAAATAACACCGTATTTATTTTCATATGCTAATATCCTTTCGCCATCTGAATATGAAAGAAGCAGCATCTCATACAAGATGCTACTTTTTCTAGTCTTCTAAATATCTTTTATCAGCTTGCCCCATTTTACGTCTCACAATAATGAAAATGATTGAAATAACAACAAGCCCAATAGACACAACTTGTGCAATACGAAGCGGCCCTAACATTAAGCTATCTGTACGTAACCCTTCCACAAAGAAACGGCCAACTGAATACCAAATTAAATACGTAAAGAATAATTCACCACGTCGTAAATTCGCTTTGCGTAATAACAACAATAGAATTACACCTGCAAAATTCCATAATGATTCATATAAGAACGTTGGGTGATAATAAACACCATCAATATACATTTGATTCACAATAAACTCTGGTAAATGTAAGCTTTCTAAAAACTGTCTCGTTACTTCACCACCATGAGCCTCTTGGTTCATAAAGTTTCCCCAGCGCCCGATTGCTTGTCCAAGCAAAATACTCGGTGCCGCAATATCAGCTAACTTCCAGAAAGAAAGCCCGCGTCTCTTCGCAAAGAAAATCCCCGTAATAACCGCCCCGATTAAACCACCATGAATCGCTAAGCCACCTTGACGAATATTAATAATTTGCTTTGGATCTTGCATATAATATTCCCATTCAAAAATAACATAATATGCGCGTGCGCAAAGAATTGCGATTGGCACTGCAATTAAAACAAGATCGACAAACGTATCTTTTGGAATACCTAACCGTTCACCCTCGCGTGTAGCAAGCCAAAGGCCAAGCAAAACACCTGTCCCGATAATAAGCCCATACCAATAGACTGGGAATGGTCCAAGTTGAATGGCTATGCGGTCTAACTGTGGTACAGACCCTAACAGCATATGTATGACCTCCCTCTCCTAAATTACTCCTGATTCCCTAGTTCAATCGCACTCATTAGGCGTTCTGAAAATTGTTGGGCTGCATTAACTCCCATTCTTTTCAACCTAAAGTTCATCGCTGCTACTTCAATAATAACAGCTAAGTTTCGACCAGGTCGCACCGGAAGTGTAATCTTCGTAAGCTCTGTATCTATAATCTTCATTTTCTCTTCATCCAGACCTAGGCGATCATAGTTTTTCTTTTGATCCCAAATCTCAAGACTAATGACAAGTGTAATACGCTTATAATTTCGTACGGCACCTGCGCCAAATAACGTCATTACATTAATGATTCCTAAACCACGAATTTCTAATAAATGCTCAATTAAATCTGGAGAGCTTCCGACTAATGTATCTTCATCTTCTTGACGGATTTCTACACTATCGTCAGCTACTAAACGATGACCACGTTTTACAAGTTCAAGTGCCGTTTCACTTTTCCCGACACCACTTTGACCTGTAATTAAAACACCCACACCGTAAATATCCACTAACACACCGTGAACAGCAGTTGTTGGTGCCAACTTACTCTCTAAATAGTTTGTTAAACGACTTGATAATCTTGTTGTCGTTTGGGAAGAACGTAAAAGAGGCACACCAGATTCACGTGATGCTTGCAATAATTCCTCTGGCACATCTTGACTACGCGTTATGATAATACACGGTGTCTCTTCTGTACAAAGAACTTTCATTCTTTCCTGTTTTTGCTCACTTGTTAAAGTCTCACAAAATGTAAGCTCCGTTTTTCCAAGCAACTGGACGCGATCAGCTGGATAATATGTAAAAAAACCGGCCATTTCAATTCCAGGTCGCGATAAATCACTTGTATCAATTGGACGATGAATCCCTTCTTCACCACTTATTAACTCCAACTGAAATTGTTCAATTAAATCTTTTGTCCTTACTTTTGGCATATGTAAACCTCCACTCCGCTGCGGGTTCAGTCTCATTTGATGTAAAATTCCATTCTATCCGATATTGTACCATTTTTTTCTGTAAACAAGAAATGTGGTTTCTATTAAATAGAAAAAAACATTTCATAAAGATCATGAAATGTTTTTCTTTTTGTCATTTTTCTATTTCTTTTCAGATAACGGCTCTACAATTACTTTATCAATCAGCATATTTAAAATAGAAATACAAATTGCCGCAAGGATTGCTACACCAAATCCTGATATATTAAAAGCATCACCTAATAAAGAATCTGTCATTTTTAGCGTAATTGCATTAATCACGATTAGGAAGAATCCAAATGTTAGTACCGTAATCGGTAACGTAATTAAAATTAATAATGGTTTTACAAACACATTTAAAATCGACAAAATAACACTCGCAATAATTGCCGTTTGTATATTTTCTATGTAAAACGCGTCTGGTGCAATCCCTTTCAGTAAACCTGATACAACAATTAGCACAACGCTATTTACAAGAAGTGATAGAATCCATCTCATTTTCTTACACATCCTTTTGACATATATATCTAATCATACGCTAATGAATTGGAAACGCCAAGTGACCATTAAAAAAACAGCTTAAAACCTTTCTTTTTTTGTGGGGAGAGAGCATCCAGCCATGCATAGAAGCGGTCAGGGCCTTTTTTATCCCCATGCCTTATGAAAACAAAAGGAGGAAATGAGCAGAAGTCTCTTTTTGGCTTCGAAGCCGGGATTTGTATGCTGAAAATCAAAATAGATTTATAAGTTGAAAAATGACTAAAAAACCTTTCTTTTTTGGCGGGAAGAGAGCATCCAGCCATGCGTAGAAGCGATCAGGGCTGACAATCAGTGGGGGATGGATCCCCCCCACTGATTGAAGTTTCACTTTATCCCCATGCCTTGTGAAAATAGACAGAGAGAACGAATGTTGGTCTCTCTTTATTTTCATAGCCGTTACTTGTATGTTAATAATCAAAATGTATTCCGTTCTTCATACTTGTATACCTATCATTCTAAAGTAATTCCCTTGCAACCTTACCACTTTTCCCGACTAAAATAAGGGCCACACCATCTTGTCTCATGCGTTTTGACATAAATCCAACTAAAATCTGTATCTACAATATATATGTCTCCTTTATACAGATCATCTGTTTCATATAATAAGTCACTTACATGAAGCAAAGATGCATTCTCAAGAATCAGTATATCGTCTGAATGCTGATGGAAAATATAACAAGTTTTCTTTCGTTCCTCATGAAATGTTCTTTCCGCTTCTTCTCCTATTAAACATTGTTTTTTCTCCCAACTAAACACATGCCACAAATAACCACATGCATAACGGTCGCTATATAAAAAAATTTCTTCTTTTTCTTCTCGGCTTAAATGATTTACAAAATGATTTTCCCACCGTTTTCTTAAATAGGGGCCCCACTTGGAAATCTCTCTTACTTTCATTTTTTTGCTTTTTAGTCTATCTATAAACTCCATCTTACGCCTCCCCAAGAACAAAACAAGGAGCTAGCCAAATTGGCTTAGCTCCCTACTTCAACTTCTTTCATTTTCGCTTTCATTCGAGCTGTATCACGCTCTAAAACGCCTTTTAAATACTTTCCTGTATAAGAACGCTCTTCTTTTACAACTTGCTCCGGTGTGCCTGACGCAACGATTTGTCCACCTTTGTCTCCACCTTCTGGGCCAAGGTCAACAATGTAATCTGCTGTCTTAATGACATCTAGGTTATGCTCGATAACAAGCACTGTTTCCCCACTTTCAACAAGGCGCTGCAGTACTTCTAGAAGACGTGCAATATCATGCGCGTGTAACCCTGTTGTCGGCTCATCTAAAATATACAACGTACGTCCTGTAGATCGGCGATGTAATTCAGATGCGAGTTTCACACGCTGCGCTTCACCACCTGATAATGTCGTAGCTGGCTGACCTAATTTCATATAGCCTAGACCTACATCTACGAGCGTCTGTAACTTACGTTTAATTTTCGGGATGTTCGCGAAGAATTCTACCCCATCTTCAATCGTCATTCCTAGCACTTCAGAAATGTTTTTATCTTTATATTTCACTTCTAACGTTTCACGATTATAACGTTTCCCATGACAAACCTCACATGGAACATACACATCCGGTAAGAAGTGCATTTCAATTTTTATAATACCGTCACCACGGCAAGCCTCGCAGCGCCCACCTTTTACGTTAAAGCTAAAGCGTCCCTTTTGATATCCGCGTACTTTCGCTTCATTCGTTTGCGCAAATACATCGCGAATATCATCAAACACACCTGTATATGTTGCTGGGTTTGAACGTGGTGTACGCCCGATTGGTGATTGATCAATATCAATAACTTTATCTAAATGTTCCAGGCCTTTAATGTCCTTATGTGCCCCCGGCTTACTTTTCGCTTTATATAATTTCTGCGCTAACGATTTATATAAAACTTCATTGATCATCGTACTTTTTCCGGAACCAGATACACCTGTTACCGCTACAAAAGTACCAAGCGGGAATGACATCTTCGCGTTTTTCAAGTTATTTTCTTTCGCACCAATAATCTCAACTTTACGACCGTCCCCTTTACGCCTTTCAAGTGGAACAGGAATAAACTTCTTACCGCTTAAGTATTGTCCTGTTAATGAATTATCATCATTCATCACTTCATCTGGTGATCCAGCTGATACAACTTGCCCACCATGGATCCCTGCACCAGGACCGATATCAAGCAAGTAATCGGCAGCCATCATTGTATCTTCATCATGTTCAACAACGATTAACGTATTTCCTAAGTCGCGCATTTCCTGTAATGTACGAATGAGACGGTCATTATCACGCTGATGCAAACCAATGGATGGCTCATCTAAAATATATAGTACACCAGTAAGACGAGAACCAATTTGTGTCGCCAAACGAATACGCTGTGCTTCACCGCCCGATAGCGTTCCTGCTGCACGACTTAAAGTTAAATAATCAAGTCCAACATTCACTAAGAAACTTACGCGCTCTTTAATTTCACGTAAAATTAAACGAGCAATCTGTTCTTGCTTCTCCGTTAATTCAATGTTCGAGAAGAAATCGTAAACTTCTTGAACAGAATACTTCGTTACATCCGCAATCGTTTTCCCACCAACAAAAACAGCTAAACTTTCTGGCTTCAAGCGGCCACCTTTACATTTCGGACATGCTTGCTCTGCCATATACTTTTCCATTTGTTCACGAATATAATCAGAGCTCGTTTCACGGTAGCGACGTTCGATATTTGGAATAACTCCTTCAAATAAAATCTCACTTTCTTTCACTTGTCCAAAGTCATTCACATAGCGGAAATATACCTTTTCTTCTCCGCTTCCATACAACACCTTATCGAACAAATCTTTCGGAATATCTTTAACTGGCATATCCATATCAATGCCATAATGATTACACACCGATTGTAATAATTGCGGATAATATTGCGAACTAGTCGGTTCCCACGGAGCAATCGCATGCCCATTTAACGATAAGTCCCAATTTGGAATGACAAGCTCTAAATCTACTTCTAATTTCGAACCAAGCCCATCGCAAGACGGACACGCACCAAATGGACTATTGAACGAGAACATACGTGGCTCTAATTCACCGATTGAAAAACCACAATGCGGACAAGCATGATGCTCACTAAATAAAAGTTCCTCTTCTCCCATTACATCAATTAACACACGACCTCCACCAAGCTTGAGTGCACTTTCAAGAGAATCTGCAAGGCGGCTCGCAATCCCATCTTTCACAACGATACGGTCAATTACAACTTCAATCGAATGCTTTTTGTTTTTATCTAACGTAATCTCTTCAGATACATCAAGCATTTCTCCGTCCACACGAACGCGTACATACCCTTGCTTCTTTATATCTTCTAACACTTTCACATGTGCACCTTTACGCCCTGACACAATCGGTGCTAACACTTGTAACTTCGTGCGCTCTGGATATTCCAAAACACGGTCTACCATCTGTTCTACCGTTTGTGATGTAATTTCAATCCCATGATTCGGACAGATCGGCGTCCCAATCCGTGCAAATAATAGACGTAAATAGTCATAAATCTCCGTCACGGTTCCAACCGTTGAACGAGGGTTACGACTCGTCGTTTTTTGATCAATTGAAATGGCTGGAGACAAACCTTCAATTGTATCCACATCCGGTTTATCCATTTGCCCTAAAAACTGGCGCGCATACGCGGATAAGGACTCCACGTATCTGCGCTGCCCTTCGGCATAAATCGTATCAAAAGCTAATGATGATTTACCAGAACCAGATAAACCCGTCACAACAACGAGCTGATCTCTCGGAATGGTTACATCAATATTTTTCAAGTTATGTGCCCTCGCACCTTTTACAACAATAAAGTCTTTGCTCACTATGTTCACCCTTCCGCTTGTAATTCTAGCAGTAAATCTCTCAGCTCAGCTGCACGCTCAAAGTCTAGTGCTTTTGCTGCTTCCTTCATTTCTGCTTCCACCTTCGCAATCGTTTTCTCTCGTTCTTTTTTCGTCATTTTCTTAGCTGGCGCCGCATCATACACTTCTGTTTCTTCTGCAGCTGTTGTTGCACGAATCACGTCACGCACTTCTTTTTGAATGGTTTTCGGCGTAATGCCATGCTCCTCGTTATAAGCTTCTTGCTTTTCACGACGACGCTTTGTCTCTTCCATTGCAATACCCATCGACTTTGTTATGCGGTCTGCGTACATAATGACATGACCATTTTCATTACGCGCTGCACGGCCAATCGTTTGAATCAATGATCGCTCTGAACGTAAGAAACCTTCCTTATCCGCATCTAAAATCGCTACAAGCGATACTTCTGGAATATCAAGTCCTTCTCGCAATAAGTTAATACCGACAAGCACATCAAACTTACCAAGGCGAAGGTCGCGAATGATTTCAATCCGCTCTAATGTTTTAATTTCAGAATGAAGGTAGTTCACTTTAATCCCAACATCTTTTAAGTAATCTGTTAAATCCTCTGACATTTTCTTTGTTAATGTCGTAATTAATACACGCTCATTTTTCGCAATCCGGTCTTGTATTTCTCCTAATAAATCATCAATTTGTCCTTCGATTGGCCTTATATCAATTTGCGGATCTAAAAGCCCTGTTGGACGAATGATTTGCTCCACAACTTCCGGTGCATGCTCTAATTCGTACGGACCTGGTGTGGCTGATACGTACACAACTTGATTCGTCTTCTCTTCAAACTCTTCAAACATAAGCGGTCTATTATCCATTGCTGAAGGCAAACGGAATCCATGATCAACGAGCACTTGCTTACGCGCCTTATCTCCGTTATACATCGCTCTCACTTGGGGCACCGTTACATGTGATTCATCCATTACAATCAGGAAATCTTCCGGAAAATAGTCTATTAATGTATACGGCGTTGAACCCGCTGGACGGAGCGTCAAATGGCGTGAGTAGTTCTCAATCCCTGAACAAAATCCCATCTCGCGCATCATTTCTAAATCGTATCGAGTTCGCTGCTCAATCCGCTGTGCTTCTAATAACTTACCGTTATCATTTAATTCTTTTAAACGTTCTTCTAATTCTTTTTCAATATTTTCGATGGCCACTTTCATTTTTTCTTCACGTGTAACGAAGTGAGATGCCGGGAAGATTGCTACATGTTCACGTTCTGCTAATACTTCACCTGTTAAGGCATTTACTTCACGGATACGATCAATCTCATCACCAAAGAACTCAATTCGAATACAATGTTCATCAATCGATGCCGGAAAAATCTCAACTACATCTCCGCGCACTCGAAATGTTCCACGCTTAAAATCAATATCATTACGACCATACTGCACATCAACAAGCTCACGAAGCAATTGATTGCGGTCCTTTTCCATCCCAACGCGCAGTGAAACAACGAGCTCACGATATTCTTCCGGAGAACCTAAGCCGTAAATGCAAGACACACTCGCTACGATAATTACATCATCTCGTTCAAATAAAGCCGATGTTGCTGAGTGGCGTAATTTATCAATCTCATCATTAATTTGTGCATCTTTTTCAATAAACGTATCGGTTTGTGGCACATACGCTTCCGGTTGATAATAATCGTAATAACTAACAAAATATTCAACAGCATTGTTTGGAAAGAAATCTTTGAGCTCACTATATAACTGGCCTGCTAATGTTTTATTATGAGCCATTACAAGCGTTGGCTTCTTCACTTCTTTAATGACATTCGAAATCGTAAATGTCTTTCCCGTTCCTGTCGCTCCAAGCAACACCTGATGTTTCTTACCATTATTAATTCCCGCTACCAACTGCTTTATCGCCCTCGGCTGATCACCTTGCGGGGAATATTCTGAGACAATTTCAAATTGATGTTCCAAACAAAACCGACCTCCTCGTAAAAAATCTGTATTCCCATTTTACCACGAATGCCCATAAAAAAACCAAGAAAACGAACAGATATTCGGTAAAGTTTTCGACAATGTATACATAAAAAAAGGAAGGACCCTTCTTTGTATAAGTCACTTCCCTTTTTAATTTCATTTTTCTCATCGATTTTAATATTAGATTGTGAACACCCTACTAAACTTACTATAAAAAGATATATCAAACTCGTTCTTTTTCTGATTTTCATCCTCCCCCATTCAAATCATTCATATACACGTAAAAGATTCTTTATAACTACTAGCACAACCTTTTATCAAATGAAAAAGCCACTCTTATTTTATAAAAGTGACTTCTCTTTTCCTTTCTCCTTCTTCGGAAAAAACACATATGAACATGTAATAATCGTATCAATAAGAAGTACAACACCCCATATTTGACTTACACGACTTGCCGCCTCATTTAAAACAATACCTCTTTCCAGCCAATCGCCCCACTGTTCAATTGGCACGAGCCCATACAGAAAGAAAAATATAATATGCACAACAATAAATAAGACGAAATGTATACTCCATTGCCCTATTTCCTGCTTCGCATAAGCCCAGCCTGTTAACTCTACCGTTTCTTCTATATGAGGAAGCGGTTCATTGCGCCATTTGGCAACAAGCTTCTGCACACGTATATCTAATTTCTTCAAATCTTTTTTTCCATAAAAGAGCGCATATAGTAATATCACTAAAGTAATGATTTGAAAGTTAGAAAACTTACCCGTTTCATAATAATCAATAACACCTAAAGCTAAAATAAAGACTTCATTGAGGAGTAATACAATTCCAGCAACGAAACTCGCTTTCTGTAATCTAAACCCGTAACGTAGTAAAAAGAATCCGATAGCTGATACCCAAAATACAATTTCCGCACCAATTAAAAAATACCAACGATATTCTGCAAGTATACTCATTTCCCACGCTCCCTCTCATCATATATGCGAAAAGCCTCATCCATATACGCTAAAAGCTCCTCTTCAATTGGATACATATTCATCTTCTGTGAATCTTCTTTCGATTTTCGTACTTCCCACAATTTATCTAAAAACGCTTCATCACCATTTGCCATCTCCATACATTTCTCCATTAACCTTTTTGTAGCCTCTTGTACTTCATCATTTGATGCATCCTTACCTTCTTTCATAAAATTACGTAATTGTTTCAATGCATCTACCCATTCTCGAACGTTCACATCTTCCTCGCTCATATTGGGTAAATTGCGAAGAAGCCCTTGTTCTTTCTCTGAAAATACCTTTCGCTGAAACATTTCACGTATACGAGGCGACTGCCTTGAAAGTTGAATGAGTTCGAACATGATCTTCCAATCTAGCTCTCCTTCAAGTTCCACTGAATAAACGACAGCCCGCAAAATCTTTTCCATTCGATTCAATTTTTTCTGCTCTTCTTGTACAAATGTAAGCTGTTTTTCCAGCGATTCTTTCAAACTTAATTCATCTGTCATTAGCATATTCATAATCTCTTTTAACGAGAAACCCATTTCTTTTAGAAACAAAATTTGCTGCAACCGAATGACATCAGTTTCACTATATAAACGGTGCCCACCTTCTGTTTTTCCGCTCGGTTTCAATAAATCAATTTGATCGTAATAACGGAGCGTCCTTACTGTAACCCCTGTTTCTTTCGTAAGTTCTTGAATCGAAATCATTCCCATCACCCTTCCCTCTTTCATTGTAAAAGATGACGTAACGTAACTTTCAAGTGTTTTTGTTAAAAAATACAAAAAAGCTGATTACATAAATAAATCAGCTTTTACGGAAATAATATTTTTTGAATTGTACGTCCACATGTCAAAAGGATCGCACCAACTAAAACGCTCGTTGCTGTTTTGTGATAGTGTGCTGATACTAGTAAATAATACGATAAGCCAACAACTCCAATAACAACGATCGTACTCGGCACTGGATTGTGAACGAAATTTTGCATACCCCATATAAATGCAAATAATGCTGCTATCACGCATAAAACCGCTAATCCCATTCTATTTTCCCCTTTATTTATCTATTTATAGAACTTACCTCGCTACTCACTCTCTTCTACTTTTCTAAACTGCCACTTCGGCCAATAATTCACAAAGAAGTATATAAACTGCCCAATCACAAAAAGAATAAATGGCGTCCCCGCACTCCCGTAAACAATCAAATTATACATACCCCATACCGCTAAACTTAGCGTATAAAACAACCCTAAATATTTAAATGCTTTATCTGATTGATGTCTTTCGTATTCATCTTGCATTCTCATTCTTTTTTCACCCCTTATTCTAAAATAAATATATCCTCCACCTTCATCCCAAAATACTTCGCAATCTTCAGCGACAATTCCAGACTCGGGTTATACCGATGGTTTTCAATCGCCACGATTGTCTGCCGCGTCACTTGCATCGCTTTCGCCATTTCAATTTGCGTAATATTATTTTGCTTTCTTAATTCTTTAATCCTATTTTTCACACCCATAGGCTCCACCTTCAAAAGTAAAGATATCTTTACTTTAATTATAAAAATTTTCCAATTCAAAGTAAAGATATCTTTACAAAAAAAAGGAGACATATTGACTATGTCTCCTTTTTCACCTTACATAAAACCTAATACATACACAAGAATATAACCAAGAACGGAAAGACAAACAGATCCTATTAATCCCGCAACAAACGCTTTACTTCCTAATTTACGGAACGTTGTAAACTCTACATTTAAGCCAAGCCCCGCCATTGCCATTGCGATAAGCATGTAAGCAACGGTTACAATGGACTCTGCAATATTCTCCGGTATAATGCCTAACGAATGCACCGCACTCATTGCCAAGAACCCGAAAATAAACCAAGGAATCGGAATATCACGCCATGAACTTTTTTGTCCATTCCCTTCACTACGGTTAAACCATAAGCCAATTAAAATAGCAACCGGCACAAGCATAGCAACGCGCGTTAACTTTACAATAACTGCAATATCAACAGATGCGCTCCCGCCTGGCGCCGCAGCAGCGATGACGTGCGCAATCTCATGCAGCGTCGCTCCAGAAAACACACCGTAACCGTAAGGAGATAAGCCAAGAACAGGATATAATAACGTATAAATGAGTGTGAAAATTGTACCTAAAATAGCAATAATGGCTGCACCAACCGCCGTTTCATCATCTTTCGCTTTCACTTGCGGCGCAATTGCCACAACCGCGGCTGCGCCGCAAATCGCTGTCCCGCATGCCGTTAAAATACCAAGCGTCTTATCTACTTTAAAAACGCGTGTTAACGCATATACCACAACAAGCGTAAAGGCAATAACAACCCCGGCAATCACCAACACTTTTGGCCCAGCCTTTGCGATATCAACTAGATTCAAACGCATTCCTAGCAAAATAATTCCGAAGCGAAGTAACTTCTTACTAGCAAAATTTGTTCCTAAGGTTGCTTCATAAGGCACACTAATTGTCGCTCTCCAAATCATACCGAGCAGAATAGCAATAACCAATTGGCCCATAATATTTAAAAATGGTAGTCCCGCTAAATATTTCGCACAAATCGCAATTAACAACGTAATCCCAATCCCTTGCGAAAAGCCGAGACGCTTCTTCTTTTGTATAACAAGTGTTTGTTCCATCTCGTACCACTCCAATAATCATATTGGAACATGCATGTTCTTTCTATTTACATTATAGAATGATTTCAATAATAAGTTTAATACCAATATTCAATATCAATCATCAGAAAAACTTATGGTACTATTAAAAGCGGAAGCGGCTC
>NZ_NTUG01000015.1 GCF_002561295.1 Bacillus cereus | reverse complement strand
TCTGCCCCCCTCCACCATTTTTCAAAAAAACAACCTGATAAAGGTTTATTTTTTTGAAAAGACAAGCATACTAGTAAATATTAATGGGCTATAGCCAAGCGGTAAGGCAACGGACTTTGACTCCGTCATGCGCTGGTTCGAATCCAGCTAGCCCAGCCATTTACGAGCCATTAGCTCAGTTGGTAGAGCATCTGACTTTTAATCAGAGGGTCGAAGGTTCGAGTCCTTCATGGCTCATCATTTTTGCGGAAGTAGTTCAGTGGTAGAATACAACCTTGCCAAGGTTGGGGTCGCGGGTTCGAATCCCGTCTTCCGCTTTGTTACTTTGGGGCCTTAGCTCAGCTGGGAGAGCGCCTGCCTTGCACGCAGGAGGTCAGCGGTTCGATCCCGCTAGGCTCCATAATCATTTATAGGAAAGCTTACATCGATTGATGTAAGCTTTTTTGTTTTATTCAAGGAAGACGGCTTGTACTCATTTTGTTTACAATAGAGGGGTAGAGTGAAGTATAGGATTTGAATTAAAGGGTATTTGGATAGGGAGAATGGAGGGATTGTGTTGAAGATTGTTATTGCTTGTGATTCGTATAAGGAAAGTTTACGGGCGATAGAGGTATGTAAAGCGATTGAAAAGGGATTTTCTAAAATCTTTCCCGAAGCTGAGTATGTAAATGTTCCAATTGGAGATGGAGGAGAGGGTACGGTCCAATCTCTTGTTGATGCTACTGGTGGAAAGATTATTTCACTTTATGTAACAGGTCCACTTGGAGAGCGTGTAGAGGCATTTTACGGCATTTCGAAGGATAATAGAACGGCATTTATTGAAATGGCGGCAGCATCTGGATTACATCATGTTTCAGTTGAAGAGCGAAACCCACTCATCACAACAACAAAAGGAACGGGAGAGCTTATATTAGATGCGTTAGACAGAGGTGTACAGCACATCATTTTAGGGCTTGGAGGAAGTGCTACGAATGATGGAGGTACGGGAATGCTCTCGGCCTTAGGCGTAAAGTTTTTGAAGAAAAACGGACAAATAATGGAGCCCGTCGGTGGAAATTTACAGTCTATTGATTCTTTAGATTTATCGACGTTAGATCCTCGTTTAGCACATGTAAAAATAGAAGCAGCGTGTGATGTAGATAATCCGTTAACAGGAAAAAAAGGAGCAGCTGCTGTATTTGCGAAGCAAAAAGGTGCTAGTAGCGAAATGATTGTAGAGTTAGATGAGAATTTAAAGCATTATGCCTACGTATTAAAACATCAGTTACATATTGATGTGGAACAAATTTCAGGTGCAGGAGCAGCAGGTGGATTAGGTGCTGCAGTTGTTGCTGTACTGCGAGGGGAATTAAGAAAAGGAATTGAAATTGTATTAGACTATACAAATTTCGATGAACATATAAGAGCCGCAGATATAGTTCTTACAGGTGAAGGAAGGATAGATGAACAAACAGCTTATGGAAAAGCTCCAGTTGGTGTTGCTAGGCGTGCAAAGAGATTCCGTATACCTGTCATAGCGATTGGAGGATCTGTAACTTCTAATCATATGTTAGTGTATAAGGAAGGGATAGATGCTGTGTTTAGTGCTACATCAAGTCCAATGAAGTTAGAAGAGGCTTATATGGCAGCGAAGGAAAATATTGAAATGACAGCAAGAAATATTGCATCTGTATGGAAAATGGCATCGGAAAAACGTCTCTAATATAAAGGGACGTTTTTTTATTTTCAATTATATGTATGCTTTTCTAATATATTTTTTGAAAATAATTCACTTTATGCATGAAATAGCTTCAAAACATAGATTTTCACATAAATATGAGTGAATAGTTTGTATATACATACAAAAAAATGTTGAGTTGAGTCAGAGTATATAAAAGATTTAAAATATTTAGTGAAGGCATAAAAGGGGGAGACTATCTATGAAGAAAGAAATTTCAATCGTTGGAGTTCCAATGGACTTAGGACAAATGCGTCGTGGGGTTGATATGGGACCAAGTGCAATTCGTTATGCGGGAGTAATTGAAAGAATTCAAAATATCGGGTATGACGTAGACGATATTGGGGACATTTGTATCGAGAGAGAAAAAGAAGTAGCTGAAAATACAAATTTAAGAAACCTTACACAAGTTGCAAAAGTTTGTGATGAATTAGCAGGTAAGGTTGATCATATTATAGAAGAAGGTCGTTTCCCACTTGTACTAGGTGGTGACCATAGTATTGCAATTGGTACACTTGCAGGAGTAGCAAAACATTATAAAAATTTAGGGGTTATTTGGTATGATGCACACGGTGATTTAAATACTGAGGAAACATCACCATCTGGAAATATTCATGGTATGTCACTTGCAGCAAGCTTAGGTTATGGACATCCTTCACTCGTTAATTTATATGAAGCGTATCCTAAGATCAAAAAGGAAAACGTTGTTATTATTGGTGCACGTGCATTAGATGAAGGAGAAAAAGACTTCATTCGTAATGAAGGAATTAAAGTATTTACAATGCATGAAATTGATCGTATGGGTATGACAGCTGTTATGGAAGAAACAATTGCATACTTGTCACATACAGATGGCGTTCATTTATCACTCGACTTAGATGGACTAGATCCACATGATGCGCCAGGAGTAGGAACGCCTGTAATTGGTGGATTATCATACCGTGAAAGTCATTTAGCAATGGAAATGTTAGCGGAGGCTGATATTATTACATCTGCTGAATTTGTTGAAGTAAACACAATTTTAGATGAGAAAAACAAAACAGCAACAACAGCGGTAGCTTTAATGGGTTCTTTATTCGGTGAAAAACTAAAATAAATGTAAGAAAAGCAGCTGAAAAGCTGCTTTTCTTATTTTAAAATGAGAGTATAATAATGAGTTATATTATACTGCTCTGCAAAATAAAGTTCGACATCTTACCAATTTCCACCAAGGAGGGAACGTCGTTTGTAATTGTCGTTTCTTTCATGTATGGTATAATTAACTAGTTGTTGTAAATACATACAGATAGAGCAAAATAATAATATTTCAGTATATAGATAAAAATGCTCATAAGTAGGAGGAAGGGTTAGCATGCCTTTTGGAGATATGAACTTTTTGAAATATCTCAGTACGATATTAGATATCGCCGTTGTGTGGTTTGTTATATATAAGCTAATTCTTGTAATCCGAGGTACAAAAGCTGTTCAACTTTTGAAAGGGATTACAGTTATTATTATTGTTCGTATATTGAGTTATTTATTTGAGCTACATACATTGCAGTGGCTCACAGATCAAGCTTTGACGTGGGGATTCTTAGCGATAATAATTATTTTCCAACCAGAGCTTAGAAGAGCGCTTGAACAATTAGGAAGAGGAAGCTTGTTCTCCCGTGGAATTGGCCAGGAAGAAGAAGAACATGAAATGGTAGCAAGTGCTGTAGCAAAGGCAACAGAATATATGGGGAAAAGGCGTATTGGCGCGCTTATTACCTTATCGAGGGAAACTGGGATGGGAGATTATGTAGAAACTGGGATTCCTTTAAATGCGAATGTCTCATCAGAACTTCTTATTAATATCTTTATTCCAAATACACCGCTTCATGATGGAGCTGTTATTATGCAGGGAAATACGATTAAAGCAGCGGCTTGTTATTTACCATTATCGGAAAGTCCATTCATCTCGAAAGAATTAGGTACACGTCATCGAGCTGCAATGGGAGTTAGTGAAGTAACTGATAGTATTACAGTAGTGGTATCGGAAGAAACAGGCCAAATTTCTTTAACTAAAAATGGAGAGTTACATCGTGACTTGAAAGTCGAACAGTTGAAAGAAATGCTTTTAGCAGAATTCAGTGGGAATGTGAAACCGACTTCTTCATCTTTATGGAATTGGAATTGGAGGAGAAAGCGTCATGGATAAGCTAATGGAGAACCACTGGTTTTTAAAAGGAATTTCATTACTATTGGCGTTCATGCTTTACATGTCAACGAATTTGTCAGACAAAAGTACAGTAGGAAATAAAAATACGTCACCTTTTCCAACGGGTGATATAACAGAAACAGTATCTAACATTGTGGTAGCAGTAAACTACGATGAAGATAAATATATTGTAAATGGAATTCCAAAGTATGTAAAAGTAAAATTAGAAGGATCTAAAAACGTAATTACTGCGGCAAAATCACAACGCGAATTTGGTGTATCTGTAGATTTACGAGGATATTCTACTGGAACATATGATGTTCCTTTAAAATATACCGGGATGGAAAGCAATTTAAAAGTAACAGTTCAACCAGAGACAGTTAAAGTTACAATCCAAAATAAGGCGAAGAAATCGTTTCCTGTGGAAGTGAAATATTCGAATGAGAATCAAATACCAGGAGGTAGTTTGATTGAACCGCCAACTATTAAACCAGGAACTGTTGAGGTTATTGGTACAGAAGAGGAACTAGAAAAAGTTGCTTTTGTTAGGGCGTATATTGATTTGAAGGGAATAACAAAAACAGTAACAAAAACAGCTGAAATTGTAATTTATGATAAAGATGGACAGAAGTTAGATTTACAAACAACACCATCTAAAGTCAATGTGACGATTCCAATTTCAAATCAAACTGCGACAAATAATATTGAAAAAACCGTCCCACTAACTTATGTGGAAAAAGGAAGTATAGCAGAAGGTTTAGCTGTTACAAATATCGGTATCGAACCAAAAGAAGTGACAATATCAGGTCCAAAAGATGTTTTGGACAATATAAAGTCCTTGGAGGGCGTCGAAGTAGACCTTAGTAAAATTACAGGTTCTACAACATTCGATGCCTCTGTTTTATTACCGAAAGGTGTAACAAGTGTAAGTCCTAGTCAAGTAAAGGTTTCTGTCGAAGTGCAAGAACAGAAAAAAACAAAGCATAAGACAATTGATGGCATTTCTATACAGGAAAATGGATTGTCAGATGAATTCACTTTACAGTTACTTTCTCCCCAAAGTGGGAAGATAAGCGTTGATATTTCAGGAGAAGCAAGTATAGTAGATAAAATAACAGCAGAACAAATAACAGCGTCGATTAATCTACAAAACGTGTCTTCTGGGACTCATGATATTTCCATTCAGGTTAGTGGACCTAACAATATTTTGATAGAAGCAAAACAAAAAAGTGCAAAGGTCACCCTTGTAAAGAAAGAAAAAAACGATCAAGAAGTGCAAGGTAAACCAGAGGAACCAGAGCCAGAGAATGAAACAGAGCAACCAAAAGAAGAGCAGAATCAAGATACAGAACAAGAGAATGCAGTAGGAAAACAAGAGGAAACTCAAAAACAGAATGAGCAAGAAAAAGGAGCGAATAGTAATGGGTAAATATTTTGGTACAGATGGTGTGCGCGGTGTTGCAAATGAGGAGTTAACGCCTGAATTAGCGTTTAAAATTGGACGTTTTGGAGGTTATGTATTAACAAAAGATACAGATCGTCCAAAGGTTATTATTGGTCGTGACACACGTGTATCTGGTCATATGTTAGAAGGTGCTTTAGTAGCAGGCCTATTATCAACAGGAGCAGAAGTTATGCGCCTTGGCGTTATTTCAACTCCAGGAGTTGCATACTTAACAAAAGCATTAGATGCACAAGCAGGCGTTATGATTTCAGCATCTCATAATCCAGTACAAGATAACGGAATTAAATTCTTCGGTTCAGATGGATTTAAATTAACTGATGAGCAAGAAGCAGAAATTGAAGCTTTATTAGATAAAGCAGTAGATGAATTACCACGTCCAACAGGAACGGCACTTGGACAGGTGAATGATTACTTCGAAGGTGGACAAAAGTACTTACAATACATTAAACAAACTGTAGAAGAAGACTTCTCTGGTTTACATATTGCGTTAGACTGTGCACATGGGGCAACATCTTCTTTAGCACCATATTTATTTGCAGATTTAGAAGCTGATATTTCTACAATGGGAACTTCACCAAACGGCATGAATATTAATGATGGTGTGGGTTCTACACATCCAGAAGTTCTAGCAGAACTAGTAAAAGAAAAAGGTGCAGATATTGGACTTGCATTCGATGGCGATGGAGACCGTCTAATTGCAGTAGATGAAAAAGGCAACATCGTTGATGGCGATCAAATCATGTATATTTGTGCGAAGTATATGAAGCAAACTGGTCAATTAAAACATAACACAGTTGTTTCAACAGTTATGAGTAACTTAGGTTTCTATAAAGCGCTTGAAGCAAACGGTATTACAAGTGATAAAACAGCAGTTGGTGATCGCTACGTAATGGAAGAGATGAAACGCGGCGGTTATAACCTTGGTGGTGAACAATCTGGTCATATTATCTTACTTGATTACATTACAACTGGAGATGGAATGTTAAGTGCACTTCAGCTTGTAAATATTATGAAAATGACGAAAAAACCATTGTCTGAGCTTGCAAGTGAAATGACAAAGTTCCCGCAATTATTAGTGAACGTTCGTGTAACAGATAAAAAATTAGCATTAGAAAATGAAAAAATTAAAGAAATCATCCGTGTGGTAGAAGAAGAAATGAACGGAGATGGACGTATTCTTGTTCGTCCTTCTGGAACAGAACCACTTATTCGTGTAATGGCAGAAGCACCAACACAAGAGATTTGTGATGGATATGTACATCGTATTGTAGAAGTTGTGAAAGCTGAAGTTGGAGCTGAATAATTCGTTGGTTTTATACAAAAAAGGAGCACAAAGCGTGCTCCTTTTTCATATGTTTTATAGACAATGAAAAATTTTCATTGACGGTTTATGTTGTTTGTTATAAGATTGTCTTGTTCTTTTTCTCAAAGTAAATATATGAATTATGAAAGCGCCAGAACTACAAGTTGTGTAGTTGACGAGGAGGAGTTTTATCGAGATTTCGGCGGATGACTCCCGGTTGTTCATCACAACCGAAAGCTTTTACTTAAATCACAGAGGTGACTCGGTGGACAAAGGTAAAGGTTTGATGAGAGAAAAGGAACGGATCAATACTAGCTGTATAACTGTATAAGTATATACGGACTTAAACCCAATCGAGAGGAAGGTGAAAGCCGTTACAGACTTACAGGGCTAGCAATATGTAATCCGTTTTTTATATATAAATAATGGGATCGGACTATGTCGTTACATGTTCGCAGAGCAATGTAAGTATTTGTAACGGCGACTAAACATGTGTGGAATCGTAGGATTTATTGGAGATCAAGATGCAAAGGAAATTTTATTAAAAGGTTTAGAAAAGCTAGAGTACCGTGGATATGATTCAGCGGGTATTGCAGTACAAGCAGAGAACGGCGTTGTTGTATACAAAGAAAAAGGCCGTATTGCAAAACTTCGTGAAATCGTAGACGAGAACGTAGCAGCAAGCGTAGGAATCGGTCACACACGCTGGGCTACACATGGTGTTCCAAGCAAAGTAAACGCGCATCCGCATCAAAGTACATCAAAACGTTTTACATTAGTTCATAACGGTGTAATTGAAAACTATGAATTAGTGAAAAAGGAATATTTACAAGATGTAACGTTCGTAAGTGAAACAGATACAGAGGTTATCGTACAACTTATGGAACAACAAGTGAGCACTGGATTAAGTGTAGAAGAAGCGTTCCGTAATACGCTGTCTCTTTTACATGGTTCTTATGCAATCGGATTACTTGATGCTGAAAATCCAAACATGATTTATGTTGCTAAAAACAAAAGCCCGCTATTAGTAGGTGTTGGTGACAACTTTAATGTTGTGGCGAGCGATGCTATGGCGATGTTACAAGTTACAGATCAGTTTATCGAGTTAATGGATAAAGAAATTGTAATCGTAACAAAAGAAAGCATTACAATTAAAAACTTACAAGGTGAAACGATTGAACGTGCACCGTTTACAGCGGAATTAGACGCAAGTGATATTGAAAAAGGAACATACCCTCATTTCATGCTTAAAGAAATCGATGAGCAACCACTTGTAATCCGTAATATTATTCAAAAGTATCAAGATGAAAATGGCGAAATTGAATTAGATCAAGACATCCGCAATGCGATTTTAGATAGCGATCGTATTTACATCATTGCATGTGGAACGAGTTATCATGCGGGTCTTGTTGGAAAGCAATTTATCGAGAAGTTTGCAAAAATGCCAGTTGAAGTACACGTAGCAAGCGAATTCTCTTACAACATGCCATTATTAACAGAAAGACCATTCTTCATTTACATTTCGCAAAGTGGTGAAACAGCAGATAGCCGTGCAGTACTTGTACAAACAAACGAAATGGGTCATAAAGCATTAACAATTACAAACGTACCTGGTTCTACACTTTCTCGTGAAGCAGATTATACACTTCCGTTATATGCGGGACCAGAAATCGCAGTTGCATCAACGAAAGCTTACACAGCACAGCTTGCAGTACTTTCAATTTTAGCAGCGGATATTGCTAAAGCGAAAGGTGAAGTTCTTGATTTTGATTTAACATATGAACTAGGACTTATAGCAAATGCAATGGTAGTACTTTGTGATCAAAAAGAAGAAATGGATGCACTAGCAAAACAATTTTTAGCAACAACTCGCAACTGTTTCTTCATCGGACGTAGCGTAGACTTCTTCGTAGGCTTAGAAGGAGCGCTAAAGTTAAAAGAAATCTCTTACATCCAAGCAGAAGGATTTGCTGGTGGAGAATTAAAACACGGTACAATCGCGTTAATTGAACAAGGTACACCAGTTATCGCACTTGCTACACAAGAGCACGTAAACCTTGGAATTCGCGGCAACGTGAAAGAAGTAGTAGCACGCGGAGCAAACCCATGTATCATCTCAATGAAAGGTTTAGAAATGGAAGGCGATAGCTTCGTATTACCAGCTGTACACGAAGCATTAGCACCGCTTGTAGCAGTTATTCCATTACAACTTATCTCATACTACGCAGCGCTTCACCGCGAGTGTGATGTTGATAAGCCTCGTAACTTAGCTAAGTCTGTTACGGTTGAGTAGGAAATTAAGCAATTTATAATCTTTGTGTAGATTTGAAATAAAGTCGCGACGTTTTAAAAAAAGTTGCGAAGCTTTGCCCCTTTGGATATGGTTATCTAAAGGGGTGTTTTTGTGTCGAAAAGAAAAAGAACATCTAAAATCGATAAGTGGTTTGGCAGTGGGGAAGATTATCAGCCTTGGCTTAAAATTCAAGGTGTTTCCTCATTAGATCGGTCAACAAGATTAAAAGATATAAAAGCCGGCAGACAACAGGGGTCTTTATCGGATTTGGAACAGAACTATCCTTATTTAACTGAATTTTCTGTTGTTATTTCGGTATTCGTGAATAATTTCTCTTATTATCACAAGACGGGACGATAGATTACTGGACATTACGAGGGGGTTTATTAATGAAAATGAACGAAAAAACATATTTAAGTATAGAAGAGGTTATTTCATTACCAACCTTATCAGGTACAAACATAAGTGATAATGGTAAAAACGTAGCATTTGTCAAGAAGACAGCTAACTGGAAAGACAATAAATATAGGAATCATGTATGGATATATGAAAAAGATAAGGGGCGGAGTTACCCATTAGCAACTGGGGATATAGATAGTACATACCCATTATGGTCTCCAGATTCTAAGAATATCGCATACCTTAGCCCAGTTGGTGACGGGGATAATAAAAAAAATCAGATCTTTGTTAAGTCAATAGATGGTTATAGTGGGGTTCAAATTACTGATGAGAAAGAAGGAGTCAGTAAATTCAAGTGGGAGCCTACTGGCAAGGGTTTTTATTATGTTGCACAGTCAAAAGAATCTGAGGCGATAAAGAAACGTAAGGAACTATATGGGGATTTCCATCATATAGGTAAGGAATACCAGAATAATTGTTTATATTACATTGAAGTAGAAAAAGTGATACAAAATGATAAATATGAACACGAAAATAGCGTTGTTTATCCACTAACGGATGGGAAGGATTTTCATATCCATGAATTTGATATTTCAAATGATGGGAAAAAGGTTGTATTTATGGCTACACCAAGCCCAAATATGGGAGATTATATGAATGGAGATCTATACATACTAGATATTAAAGCTGGAGAGCTACAAAAGATGAATAGGGATAAGTTGTTGGGAGGGAGTGTTTGCTTTTCTCCTGAAGGTAGCAAAATATGTTATTCAGCAAGCATAAGGGAGAGGGATTACTATAAGACCCATATACAAGACAATACACTAGAGATATATGATATTAATAATGGAGAGCTAATTCAGCCTTTAACAGATTTTGATAGTACGGTTATTCCATTACGGTGGACAGCTAAGGGAATTTTAATTAGATGGCAGAATAAAACGAATTATCTTATTGGGTTGTTATCTGAGAATGGCACTGTGGAAAGGTTAAGCGAAAAAGCAGATAGCTTTATAATGGATGCTTCTATAACAAGGGATGGAAATCATATATCTTATAGTAAGGCTATTACAAATGAAACCTTTGAAATCTATTTGGACGATAAAAAAATAACGAATGAAAATAGCTTTTTCAAAGGAAGGCTTAAAGGTAACAGGGAAATAATCTCATGGAAAAGTAGTGATGGTCTTGAAATAGAGGGTGTTTTATCAACCCCGGTAGAGTTTGACGCAAATAAAAAATATCCTTTATTAGTGGTAATCCATGGTGGTCCGGCTTGGGCATCCTTTCCAATATTTTCATACTGTTTTAATGAGAAATATCCTATTGAACAGTTTATCGAAAAAGGATTTATAGTTTTAGAACCAAATTACAGGGGAAGTTCTGGTTATGGTAATGAATTCTTAAAAGCAAATTATAGAAAACTGGGACTTGCTGACTACGATGATGTTATATCTGGAGTGGATAAACTGGTTGATAAAGGGATGGCAGATAAAGATAGAGTAGGGGTTATGGGGTGGAGCAACGGGGGATATATATCAGCTTTCTGTTCTACATTTAGTAGTAGATTTAAAGCTATTTCAGTTGGAGGTGGAATTACGAATTGGAGTACCCATTATGTAAATACAGATATACCTTACTTCATTAGGATGTATTTAGGAAATAATCCATGGAATGATCCAGAGATATATACGAAAACATCACCAATGACATATATTAAATCAGCCTGTACGCCCACTTTAATCCAACATGGCGAAAAGGATGCAAGAATTCCAACTCCAAATGCATATGAGCTATATCAAGGATTAAGGGATATGGAAGTTGATACAGAATTAATTATATTTAAAGGAATGGCATATAGTTCTGATCATCCAGGAATTAATATGGCTATTATGAAGCAAAACTTGATGTGGTTTTCCCACTATATTCTTGGAGAAAGTATGAAAGATTTTAGGGTTTTATAATGGTTGCCACTGTATAATACGCTAGCAACTACATTGACTTATAATTGTATAGCAATATCATGTCAGTAAGTTCCCTGTACTTTTATAGGGGTACGGAAACGACTCGTGTAAAAACTGCAATAGGATAAAAGCGTGGCTCGGATATGGAAAATTACATATTTGCCACGTTTTCTTCTTATAAAAGATTAATTAGGCCTAGAAGGCAAAGTAGATATAAGAAATAGGTACTTCAGTCATGAGATGAAGTGGAAATCCGTTCAAGCTGTTGTATAGTGTTCTCATGAAAAGAAGCTAGGGTGAGGAAAAACCTCATCCTAGCTTCTTTTAACTTTATTTTATTTAGTTAATGTAAATTTCACTTTGTGTCCTTTTGAAATATCTTTCGCCTCTTTATTTCTCATAGGACCTAATTCGATTTCGAAGCTTTTGTCTTTCCAAATTTTTTCATATTGTTCTTGATCCAACGTGTAAACCTGTAATAGCTCTCCAGATGTTCCGGTTTTGATTACATCGTTATATTTGTAATTCAGTAACATGCCTTCGCTGATTGTGTATTGTGCGCCATCATTCACTCTTAGTGTAGAGCTTATAGGAGACAACGCGATATCTTCAGCCTCTTTATTATCGAGTTTAAATTTGACTGTTAATAAAACAACACCATTTTTGAAATTTTCAAACCGAGGAGCTTCAACGGAATTTGGTGTGAATTTAGTGAATTGGTATCCATCTAATGTAACGTTGGTAGCACCTAATTGTTCACTTTTATTTATGTTTGATTTCTCGTTTAGCATTTGCTTCTCGCCCATGTTATCAGTCGTTGCTTTATCTTGATAAAAAGCTTTATCTGCCGAAACTTTTTGATCACCTTGTTTATTCAAACTTAATGCGAAATTTCCTGCACTTCCAATTGGGGTGTCATATTTTCCTTTATTCGCTTGCGCTTCAGGAACTTTGACTGATACTGTCGATAGCCCTAAAATCTTTGCTAAATCATCTTTACCAAATGGATATGCAATATAACCAGAAATGCTTTCTCCGGCTTTTACTAAATAATCATTGCTTGGAGATAATTTTGTAGGTAATTGATCCTCTTTTGGAATTAAATCTCTATAGTTACTGTAAACTTTCTGAGCGCCTGTAAATGTCATGTCTAAAGTTGGCATATAATACACATCTTTATTTGAATCATTCTTTACAGTATAGTGTGCAAGAATGACCCCACCGTTTGTTTGATTGTTAAACGGAATGTTAAAATCGGTATGAAAATCATTTAATTCAACTAATGTATAGTTATCGAGCGATACGGAAACCTCTTGTAATTTATGTACTTGTGGTTCCTTATTTTCATAAAGGACTTTCGTCTTACCTTGTGTTTCTTTCTCCATATATGAGATAAGCTTTGAATAATCATTTGAATTAGCTGTTGTATTTTTATCTTTTGCCTCTTTTTCAGTATCTGTTTTTGTTGTATCCTTTTTTTCTTCTTTGTTTTCTTTTTCAGTATCTGTTTTTGCCGTATCTTTTTTTTCTTCCTTATTTTCTTTTGTTACGGTCTCTTTTTGGTCTTTATTTGTTGTCTCACTTTGACCGCAACCAGTCATCATAAAGACTACAACCGTCATGATAGAAAATAAAGAAATTACTTTGTTTGACATTTCTTTTCCCCCTATTGTTCTCTACTAAACTTTTCACCTACCAAATTAAATAATGAATTGTATCCCCCCTATCGCCGTTATATTACATTATAGAAAAAAAAACCATCTTTTTCTAGTTAGTTCCATTAATTGAGTTGTAATTCAGGTCTGCCAAAAAGAAAGATGTATGACAAGAGATTCTATTAATTGGGAAAAATTCTATAAAATTCAAAAAACTATTGGCAATGTGCACGATTTAATATATAAATAAGGGATATTACTAGAAATGGGGGAGAGCGACTAATGAAAAAAATTATCGCAGTTTCTGGTTTAGTACTTATGATTGGGGTAGCAGGAGGATGTAGTAGTGAAAAGACTACAAAGAACAGTGAGTCCAAAACAGAATCAGTGCAAAAAGAAAAAGAGTTAGTAGCAAAGGATATTTTTAAGAAAGCGACTGAGGAGTTTAAAAAAGAAGAATATGTAACAATGGCATATGATATGGCTATGAAGGGGACAAATAAGTCAGAAGATATGAAAATGAAAATACAGATGCAACCAAAGGCAAAGAGTTCCCGAAGTGAGATGAATGTCTCGGGGACAGAAATCATAGTGTTTGAAGTTGATGGGAAGATTGTCGGTCAGGTGAAAAATCCTAATACAGGAGAGCTTATGACGATTCCTAATGAACAATTAAACACAGGTGATTTGCAGGTGACGAAAAATATATTGGAGGATGCCGATCTGCCGGCACCGATAGCAAATAAAATGAAAGCAGATAAAGATGGAGATAAGTACAAGCTTACACTTAGCTTAAAAGGAAAAGAAGCGATAGATGCTTTACAAAAAATGAACGGGAACATGAAAAATGTATTCGAAGGGTTAAATCTAGACTCGTTAAATGTGGAATATATAATTACAAAAGATTTTAAATTTGAAGCCTTTAAAGTAGATATGAAGGTGAGTGCAAATAAAGAAGAAATGAAAGCAATTATAGGCGGGAAAATTACTTCTTATGAGAAATTCGATCCAATTAAACTGCCAGAATTAAAATAAAAAAATAGTTTATATATATGAAGTGATGAATTTAGCGGAGGTGTCTTAAATAGAAGGCATCTCTTTTTTTATACTGTGATATGCTTCCCTTAAAAAGTAGGTACAATACAAACATAGATAAATGTTCTGGTTAATGGCATATACAAATTTTGTATTAAAAAAATTGAAGAAAGTGTAACTTGAAAAACGAAAGGCTGTAGTTATAATGGTGGCATGATTTCATAGTATTATTTTTAATAGCTTCGAGAATTTAAATATTTTAGTGGATATGTTTATACGTAAAAATGAAGAAATGCCCTTTGTATAGGGCATTTTTTTACATTGTTGGCTTCATAATTTCCTGCATAATCCCACCTATGCTCATTAAAGCAGTAGTAATTACAAATAACACAATCACCAGTATCATAATTTTCTTTTTATGTAATCCCGTTAAAACATATAACCCAATACCTAAGACGATATAGTACCAAATCGCAAATATATCTATTCTTTGCGCCATTGCATGTAAGATGGGATTATCGGTGAGTAAGGGGGCTAAACTCGTATAGGAAATTTGATAATCTCCTAGTAAAACAGCAATCGTTCCATTCAATAGCATGCCGAGTTTCATAATGAACACAGAATAGAGTGTAACGCAAAGTAATTCTTTGTAGGTTGTATCGACTCCAAAAAAGATTATGATGTTTTTATAGAAGATAGGAGCGCAAAATATGGATATAATGCCGCTAAATGCTGCAAAGCCGAAAGTAGTTAAGAAAGTAATATCAGTAGAGATTTGAAAAGCAGAATTACTATTCATTTGTTTTATTGCAGGATTATTGAGTGTGACATATGAGAAAAGAGCACTTGTAATAATTGTTAAAAGTAGAATTATGAATAATGGTACTATAATTGGTTTGTGAGTACGCATTCTTTGAAATTGTAGTGCGGGTGAGGTAATGATACTGAATATAGATGGTTTTTTTATAAGTTCTTCGTTTATTGCTGCTGGTGATTCCATGATTACCCCCTTCTTCTGAAATACTTATTTCCAATTTTATCATAAAGGTATTTTGTATTCCTATTTTTACCTCATTACCCCTTATTTGGTATACTAAAAGGGAAGACATAATAAAAGGAGACATTGCCTTTGATTAAATTTATAGTTTTAGCCATTCTCACGTTGTTTTTGATTCCATGGACAAGGGGCGGTAAGGCACTTCGTACGGTGGATAAAGAAGGATCTGAGAAAGTTATAAAGAGAAAAACAGCACCGATTTTATTTATTCCGATTCTATTTTGGATTGGTATTGCAATCTATGAATATCTTTGGTTAATTGATGACCGCGTGGATTCGATTATTACGCATTATTCAGTTGTAATTGCGTTATTAATTGGGGTGGTCCTTGTTTCTCAAGGAAAGAGAGGGAGATTAGAAGTTAAACTGAAGGCGGTAGTGATGCTTATTTTACTAGTATCTTACGGCTATTTTGGTTACTTGCATGATATCGTAATCTCTCAAAAAAAATATGATTCAGTTGTGAAAGTAGAAAAAGATATTTCAGAGCCATTTACGGAAAATGATCAACCGTTTACTGTTCCTCCAAAAACGGCAGAAAATAAGATGAAAAAGGTATTTGGAGATATTCCAAAAGTAGCATATTTTGAATTAGGAGAGCTTACGCCACAAATGGTGAATGGAGAAGCATTATATGTAGCTCCAATTGAAGTTTCTGGATTCTTTAAGGCGCGTAAGGCAGAAACAATTCCAGGTTATGTAACGATGTCAGGCACAAATCCTGATGCGGAGGCAAAATTACATCTTGGTTATAAAATGAAATACGTACCAAGTATGTTTTTCGGTAATAAATTGGAACGTGTTGTTCGAAAAGCGGAGCCAAATCTTATCTTTAAGGGGAAACCGAAGTTTGAAGTAGATGATCAAGGCAAACCATATTATACAATGACATATGGTGAATTTATTTCAGGGCGATCTGGATTTGAAGTACAAGGTGTTGTAGTTGTAGACGCGCAAACAGGTGATGTGAAAAAATATGATAAAGGGCAAGCACCTAAGTTTATTGATGGTGTCTTAAATCATGAAACAGCGTCAACATTAAATACGTATTTTGGTAAGTTCATACATGGTTTTTGGAACACGAAATTTTCCCAAAGTGATGTGAAGATTCCGACTGAATGGGGGACGAAGGAAGGGGTTACACCAATCTTCGGGAAGGATGGCAAACTGTATTACTTTACAGACTTTACTTCTCCAAAAGAAGGTGTTGATTCCGCATTAGGTTATTCCTTAGTAGATGCACGTACAGGGAAGCTGTATTACTACAATGGAAAAGAAGTAAAAGGAATCATGGATGGTTCAGCCGCTACAGAAGTGGTGGATAATTCCTTTAAAAGAGAGAAATGGCATGGAACAATGCCTGTAATTTATAATGTATATGGCAAACCTTCTTGGATTGTACCTGTTATTGATGACGGAGGCTTAGTACGTGCTCATACTGTTATTTATGCTTCGAATGCCAAAGTTTTTGCGACAGGTTCAACGCAAAAAGAAGCGCTTGAAAAATATAAGAGTGTATTAACTGGAAGTGGCGATTCATTCCGTCCAACTTCTAGTGGAAAAGAAGCACAAAAAGAAGGCATAGTACAACGTGTTTACAAAGAAAAATCAGGTGAAAATACAATGGTATTTCTACTGCTAGAAAATGAGCAAAAGGTATTTATGATTTCAGCAAAAGACTTTCCGTATGCTATGTTTACAGAAGTTGGAGATCCAATTCAAATCACATATTTAGACACAGGAGAAACGATGTCTTCTGTATCTAAGTTTGCAAATAGTAACTTGAAAAAATAAGGCGATAGATATTCTATCGCCTTTTTCATTTGGTTATACAGGAAAATACGCTATACTTGACGTAGATTTAACGTTGTAACTATAATTGTTACGAATTTAATTTTAGTATTAGAAAGGATGAATGATGAAAGTGAATGAAGTTAATCACGGTTTATATAAGCCTGTAAAACCAAACAGGTTATGGATGATTCTTGTATTAGGGACACTTACAGCAATTGGACCGTTGTCTATTGATATGTATTTACCTTCGTTACCAAAACTAACGGATGATTTACAAACGAATGCTTCTCTCGCCCAGCTTACTTTAACAGCTTGTTTACTCGGACTTTCGGTTGGACAGCTATTTGTTGGATCTATTAGTGATATTTATGGGCGGCGCAAACCACTTATTATTGCTCTTATTATTTATGTTGCCTCCTCTTTACTTTGCGCAGCTGCACCATCTATTTGGAGTCTAGTTCTCTTACGTTTCTTACAAGGAGCTTCAGGTTCAGCCGGGATTGTGATATCTCGTGCAATGGTACGTGATATGTACACAGGTTCTGAGATGACAAAGTTTTTCTCACTTCTTATGTTAGTAAATGGAGCAGCACCGATTTTAGCACCGATTATCGGCGGACAATTATTACAGTTTACATCATGGCGAGGAGTCTTTATCGTCCTTGGAGTAATGAGCGTTTTTATGTTAGTATCCGCTATTTTTGTATTGCGTGAGACATTGCCTTTTGAAGAGAGGGAAACAGGTGGGTTGGCAGGAACGTTGTCAACGTACGGAAAGCTATTAAAAGACCGTTTATTTATGGGATATGCTTTGTCGCAAGGTTTAGTGTCAGCGGCGATGTTTGCTTATATTTCGGGGTCGCCGTTTGTGTTGCAAAATATATATGGAGCAACGCCACAAGCATTTAGTTTATTCTTTGCTATTAATGGTATTGGTATTATTATTGCTAGCCAAATTACCGGCCGTTTAGCAGGGAAGGTGAGTGAGAAAACATTGTTTGTAGCGGGTATCGGTATTGCTGCATTTGGTGGCATTTCCTTACTCCTTACAATTGTATTAGGAATCGGACTAATTGGAGTTTTATGCTCATTATTTCTTGTTGTATCGAGTGTTGGGGTAGTATCGACAACAGGTTTTTCACTCGCGATGAGAAACCAAAAACAAGCTGCGGGCACAGCCTCGGCTTTACTCGGATTGTTACAGTTTATTTCTGGGGCACTTGTTGCACCTTTAGTGGGGCTTGGAGGTAGTAATACTGCACTGCCTATGGGGATTGTGATTGCCCTTTGTGAAGTAGGTGCAGTGTTATGTTATATCTTTATGGCAAATCGTAGTGAAAAGCAGTTAGTATTTCAAGAGAAGCGAGATATAGAAGCATAGGGAAAATATAAAAAGCCGCAATGAGAATTGCGGCTTTTACCATTATTTTTTTGAACGGGCCAGTAACCAAATAAAGTATGGCCCACCAATAAGTGCTGTAAAGACTCCAGCAGGAATTTCTAGAGGAGGTACGAGCCCTTTTCCTAAAGTATCAGCAAGTAGTAAAACAATGATTCCTATTAAAGCAGAGGCGGGAAGGAGTACGTAATATTTTCCCCCAACAAGCCTTCTTGCAATATGCGGTGCGATTAACCCAACAAAACCAATTGTCCCGACAGTTGTAACAGTAGCAGCGACAAGTAATGCGGATAAGAATAATAGAAGCATCCTTGTACGATCCACATTTGTTCCTAAACCTGTTGCAAGTTCATCTCCTAATGAGAGTACTTCAATACGAAGCGAGAAATACATGATAAGTGGTACGAGAACGACGATCCATGGTAGTAGTTGACAGACGTGATCCCATTGTCGTCCCCAAAGGCTCCCAGCTAACCATGCGAGTGCAGTATTAATTTGTACTGGGAATTTCACCATCAGTAGTTGTAATCCTGCCTGACAAAGTGCTGAAAGGGCAACTCCGACAAGAGCTAAAGTCGAAGTTTTTAACTTGTTACCTCGTGCAAAAAGGTATAAACATACTGTAACAAGCATAGCACCAATAAATGCAAAGATAGGCAGAGCATAAACCGGTGCGCTTGGTAAAAGTAAAATAACAATTGCAGCACCTAGTCCAGCACCTTTAGATACACCGATAACATCAGGAGATGCCAGTGGGTTTTTTAAAATTCCTTGCAAAATTGCCCCAGAAATAGAAAGACCAATTCCCGCTAAAATAGCAATAAAGTACCTTGGTAAGCGAAATGTTATAAGAATGTTTTTAACTGAAGTAGGTTCTCCGGTAAATAGACACTGAATGATGTCGATAGGGGAAATCCAAATTGCTCCAGCCCCTAAACTAAGTAAGCTTGCAATAATCAAAAGAGCTAATAAAGCTGTAAAAGTAATGGATAGTTTCTTTCTATGATTTACGTTTGTTGTTTTCATTGCTTCTCAAGTCTCGCTCCTTTCTTCGCTAAAAATAAGAAGAATGGAGAACCGATAATCGCTGTTACAATTCCGACAGGTGTATCGTAAGGGTACATGATAAAGCGTGATAAAATATCGGTATATACTAATAGTACACCGCCCAGTACAGCGGTAAATGGAATGAGTCTTTGGTAAGACGATCCGATAAGTGAACGCGCAATATGGGGTCCCATTAATCCAATAAATCCAATAGGACCAGCAATTGCTACAGAAGCGCCTGATAGTAGTACAACGCTAATTGCAGCTAGAATTTGTGTTCTTTTTACATTGGTCCCAAGTCCTTTTGCTACTTCTTGCCCCATATTTAATAGAGTTAAAGATTTGGATAGCCAAATAGCAAGGATTAAACCAAGGATATACCAAGGCCAAGCCATTTGTACTTTAATCCAGCGAGCTCCATCTACACCACCAGCCATCCAATAAATGATACTATCTGTAGAATTTTCATCTATTAGAATCAGTGTTTGTGTAAATGAAGATAAAATTAAATGAATGACCATTCCGGCTAGTGCGAGACGTACGGGTGACATTTCTTTTATATTTGCTAACATATAGACGATACAACCGCCTAATGCTGCACCGATAAACGCAGCTATAACCATCCCAGTGCTTGAAACGGAAGGGAATAGTACCATGATTGTAACGACCGCAAGGGAAGCACCTGCATTTACTCCAAAAACTTGTGGTGAAGCAAGAGCGTTACGAGTGATTGCTTGCATAATCGCACCAGATACGGCTAAGGCGCTACCAACAAGAAAGGTAACAATAAGGCGAGGCATACGAATATCTCGGATTATTAAATATGTTTTATGATCTTTTGGTGCCCATAAATCGTGCATTTGTATATTTGTAGCGCCGATTAAAAAGCTGCCAAATGCCCCGATAATAAGTAAAAGAAAAAGTAAAATATAAAATATGATGGCACGTTTTTGATTAGTGCTCCTCATGTTCTTTAATCGCTCCTTTTATCATAAATAAAAAAGTAAGGTATATACGTAGAAGTAAGCTACTACTCCACATACACCTTACTTTGTTTACTATTATTTCTTTTCTACCTTTTTCAGTGTATCGATTGTTTGATCCATAATAATTTCAGCTGGAATTAATCCACGGAAACGAGCCCATTTCATACGGTCAAAATAGTAGATTTGTTTGTTGTTTGCGACTTTTGTTTCTTTCCAGAGTGCTTCTGTTTCCCAATCCTTTTCAATTGTTTTTTCGCCATCTGTCATTAGGAATAGAACATCTGGATTTATTTTTAAGAATTGCTCTAAGTTAACGCTATAGTATGGGCCACCAGCTGTTTCTTTAAATGCTTGTGCATCTTTATCTTGTAGTGCAGTTGAAAGGCCAAGCTTTTTAAAGATTGTTCCTACATATGAAATGTCTGAGTGTAAAAACATTTTATCTACTGTTGCGTGAGCTGGAGCAATAACTAAATCTTTAAATTTACTTTCATCTAGTTCTTTTTGGAACTGGGCTACTTTTTCATTATGTTTTTTTAATACTTCTTCCCCTTTTTTGTCTTCTCCAACCGCATGCGCAATTTGTTTAAACTGTTCGAGTGTTTGATCATAAGTTTGATTTGAACTTTGGAAGCCAATTGTTGGTGCGATATCACTTAATTGCTTATAAATATCTTTATGACTTTGACGACTAGAGTCGATAATAATTAAATCTGGTTGCAATGAACTAATCACTTCAACATTTGGTTGTTTACGTGAACCAACAGATGTATAATCCTTTACTTTATCTTTTATTTCTGGAATAATGCGTTCGGGCTTACTATCATCAGCGATTCCTACAGGAGAAATATTTAAGTTAGCCAAAGCGTCTAAGAAAGAAAACTCTAGCACAACGATTTTTTTCGGTTTTCCTTTTATTTTTGTAGTACCTAAATCATGTTTTACAGTAATTGTTTCTGCATTGCTGTTATCCTTTTTATTGGCCTGTGCCGTCCCCTTATCACTACCACATGCTGTTAAAGCAAAAAGTAGAATAGCGGCTAAAATAGAAAAGGCCCATTTTTTTCCTCTCATCCTAAAACATCTCCTTATTACCATATATAAATCGATATTGAAAATCGTTTTCAATTATACTGTTGTTTGTAAGCGAAATCAATATATTTATTTCACTAGGTGTATTTTTTTATTTTTCTTATATAATTTTATTTAGTAAGGTACAAAGAGGAGACTATGAAGATCTTGTTCGTATAAAGTGACGATACTGTGACAAAAATGAGGGTATGTATATAAAATTATGTCTATAAGTGCACAATTTGAGGCGTTCTCGTTATAATAACAGTGGAGATAAGTAGTAGACGTAGATAAAAGGAGAGTAATAAATGAAGAAAGTATGGGGGATTGCCTTGCTTGGAAGTATGCTCCTGCTAGCAGGATGTACTGGAAATGAGGATACAAAAGAACCGACAGAAAAAGTAGAACAATCGGCAGATCAGCAAGAAGATCTGAAAGTATATCGTGATGTGCATAAGAAGTACGATGAGAAAATGAACAAAGAGTTAAATGAATCAGTAAAATTATTTGAAGAAGCAAAAGAAAAAGGCGGAAAAGCATTAGTTCATCCGCAATTTAAAGAAGATGTACAAAAAGTAACAGCGAGTATGTTAGAGGACATTGATCATATGCGTAAAGAGATTCGTGTACCTAAGTCAAAAGAACAAGAACATGAGTTGTATATTGGTTTCTTAAATGAGACAGAACAAGCAATGAAAAAGCTGGATAAATTAGCAAAAGAAGAAGATTCATCATTAATTCGAGATATAGAAGTACATTTTTCAACAGCTTCCACGTACTATAAACGTTTTCTGGAAGAATTTCAAAAATAACCTTGCGATGCGCAAGGTTATTTTTTCTTTTTCCCATCGCCGTCTTCATCTTCAGCTACTAAAACTTTCTGTTCCTCGTGAAATTCTGAAATTGTTTGTCCAGTAATATTATCGAATGGGGTATAGAAAGAGGTTATACTTTTCTTTTTAATAAATAATTTATAGAAGCCAATTATTACTAAAATAACGATTGTTAACGGTAATCCTATAACAGCCATAAGCAAAGGATCCGTGGTTAATCCCCTTTCTACAAAGTCCAATTATATTCTTGTTTGCAAAAGTCATCTGTATGTGGTCTAGAATATTCTATTGATTCTAAACTTAGTTTACAATATATTGTTAAAAAGTGAAAAATAAAGAAGTAGGCAATCGCCTACTTCTTTATTTTATTTCCTTTTTATATTCTTTCTTCGTACCATCTGAGAAAACAACTTCTAAATCAAATTTTTGATAGTCTTTGTCTAATTGGAATACATCTACAACTTGATCGATTACTTCTTGATCAGGTGTATCTTTATCAAACTTTAACTTTTGTAAAAGCGGGCTTAGTTTTGTAATTGCTTCGTCACCTGTGAATTTCACATCAGTTTTATGGTCTTCAATTTTTGCTTCCATCTTTTTATCAGCAGCTTTATTTTTATAGTCAGCTTCATAATCTTTTTTCGTATCCTGATAATCTGTATCTAAACTGAATTCGTTAAAATTTAGTTTTAAATCCGCAGGTGCTTCATCTTTTGCATTCTCTGTAGTCTTTTTATCAGAGGTTGCATCTTCTTTTGCAGGTGCTTTACAGCCTGCTAATGCCGGTACTAGCATAAGTGTTAATAGAACAGAAAGTAGAATTCTCATTATATATTCCTCCTTAGTATATCTTCTCTTCCACATTAGTTTTTCCCATTTTTATGTAATTATGTATGTGTTTTGAATAATTTATTGCCTTTGCTATACGAGATATTTCGCAATTCAAATCAAAAAACAATTGTATGTATATGGTAAATTTAGAGTGTGAGGAGGGACTAAAATGTATGGAGAATATGAAGAGGTTATGAACAAAGCTGTTTTGTATATTGAAGAACATTTAAATGAAGAACTTACAACAGAAAAAGTTGCTTCTTATAGCGCTATATCCATGTATCATTTTCATCGTATTTTTCAAAGTTATCTAGGGATGAGCGTTGCTGAATATGTACGAAAAAGAAGGTTAACACATGCGGCGCAAACATTAGTAATGACAGAAAGGCCAGTTCTTGACATTGCAATTCAATATGGTTTTTCTTCACAAGAAGCATTTACAAGGGCATTTAAGCGCATGTTTCATTTGCCGCCAAAAAGATATCGTACATATTTTCAATCGTTTTATATAGAAAGGGAGGGAATTTCAATGCAAAAAGGCTTACCAAAGGGATGGGTATTAAGCGGAAGTCATCCTACAGAATACGAAATGGGATTAGATTATGAGACTGTTCATCAAGGAAGAGCATCAGCTTATATACAGGCGAGAGAAGGTGTTACACATGGTGGGTTTACAACGTTGATGCAGATATTTAAGGCGGACAAATATAGGGGGAAGCGTTTGCGTTTAACGGCTTTTATTAAAAGTGAGGATGTAAAAGATTGGGCAGGGCTGTGGATGCGTGTAGATGGAAAAGATACAGAGCCATTAGCAATGGATAATATGCAAAATCGCCCCATTAAAAATACATCAAACTGGCAACCATATTCAGTTGTTTTAGATATAAAAGAAGAAGCACTTGGTATTGCATTTGGTATTTTATTATCAGGAAAAGGTTGTATATGGGCTGATAGTTTTCGATTGGATGAAGTTGATGAAAAGGTACCATCGACAGACTTAGCAGAAAATTTTTATGAGACTCTGTCTGAAGAACCAGCGAATTTACAGTTTGAAGAGATAGAAGTGTAAGAAAAGGTGAGGGCGTATATATGTGGAAAATGCTATTCTATTCAATTGCGGAATTATTGAAATTAGAGACTCCTTTTTATTTCATTATATGGTTTTTTGTATTATTTATAATTGGTGTGTTGAATGAAATGATAGAAGTAATAGGGAAAAGAAAACAAATTTTATCTTCTCTCTTAAAGGCTAGTATAGAATGCTTCCTTGCATTAATTATTTGTATCGGCATGGGGATGCTATTATTTCGTATCATACATTTCATATTTCCAAGCCAAATTGAACCCTACGATATTACTTATGGAAGATGGCTAGCATTTATTGCATTAACTTTATTTTCAATTATTGGTTTTTTAGTGAAAATCACAAAACACCAGACGAGGATATGGCTGAAACCAACAGGATTCATTGCTCAATTCGTCTTTTTTAGTATGAGTGTGTGGGTAGCAATTACTATCTTTTATCCATCTCTACATATGAGTATATTAGTAATACTCTTATTTAGTTTTATATTAACTATAGTTCAGTTTTTTTGCTGTTTATACGAATATCGTTCTTAGTGATTTGCAAAAAATGGATTGACAATAATTAGAAAAGTTATATAATCTAAATGTAAGTGATCACTTGCATTAGGGAGAGAGGATTGTATGGCGCGCTCAAAGACAGCAGACAAAATTATTCAAGCAGCAATTGAATTAGTGAAAGAAAAAGGATATAAGGCAGCAACAACAAAAGAAATTGCAATACGCGCTGGTGTTAATGAAGTAACGATCTTTCGTAACTTTAAAAACAAAAAGGGCGTCATTGAAGCAGCCGTTTATGAATTTTCATATGTGCCGCATTTACAACGATTTTTACAAACAGAAATTGTGTGGGAATTAGAAACAGATTTAAAGAATTTAGCAAGGCATTATCATAAATTTTTGAATGAAGCAAAAGACATCATTTCTATTGGTATACGTGAAACGGGCTTGTTTCCTGAATTAGATGAGGAAATTGCCAAAATACCAAAAGGTTTAAAAGAAGAATTGATGAGTTATTTTGCACAAATGCAACGAAAAGGAAAAATTATTGATACAAATATTGAAGCTCAAGTAATGAACTTTATATGGATTAATTTTGGTTACTTTTTATCTAAATTACGTTTTGAAAATCGACTTATGGAAATAAATGATGAGGATTTTATTGAAAATAATATAACCTTATATACTAGGGCACTAAGACCCTAGTATTTATTTAAAACAAAATGCAAGTATGTACTTGCTTGCTGGAGGGAGGAAGCATGAATATATTAAAACAATTTTTAAAAATGCCAGGTACGTATATAGGGATTGTGGTGGCATTAGCATTTCAGCTTATTTTCTTTTGTATTTGGCTTACAGCGTATGATGGAGTAAATGAAAGAGCCAATGAAATGAAAATCGCCATCGTGAACCAAGATGCGAATATGGGGAGCAAAATAGGAGAAGAATTAAAGAAAAATTTGCCTTTTCAAGTAACGAAAGAGAAGTCTATGGAAACAGCAAAAAGAGAAATGGATAAACATTCATACGATATGATTATTGAAATTCCAGCTTCTTTTTCAAAGAATATAAGTGAAAAGGGCAAGACAGATTTAAACTTCCATATTAACCAAGCAAACTCTATGATGGCTAAACAAATGATGGAGGGAGTTGCTAAGCAAGTACATGACAATGTAAATAAAGAGATATCAAATTATAAGCGGCAAATAGTTACTGGAAAACTACAAGATATGAGTCCTGAAAATATAGAGGTGATCAAAAGCTTAACAGGAGACTCAGTTGGATTTACTGTTTATAAGGTTCATAATGCAGAAGGATTTTCTGTAAATATGGTACCGCTTATGATTGTGCTAGCCTCATTTGTAGGAGCTATGGTCATGAGTGTGGAGTTATCCAAAGTGGCGAAAGAAGTGGGAGGAGATTGGAGTAATTTTCTTTCACGACAAGCGATTAACGGTATAGTATCCATTCTACTAGCCTGCATTACAATTGGTTTAATGAAAGGCTTTCAAGTTGAATCTCAAGAAACGATAGGGAATGTGTGGTTATTCCAAGCTATTGTCTTTTTTGCTTTCCTATCATTAACCCAGATGTTCCTTGTTTTATTTGGAAATGCAGGCATGTTATTTAATATTATTTCGCTTTCATTACAACTTGTAAGTTCTGGTGTGATAGTACCACATGCTATGTTATCAAAAACATATCAAACAATCGGTGAATTATTTCCCGCAACATATGCCGCGGAGGGTTATTTCGCAATAGTATTTGGTGGTGGGGATTTAAAAGGAAATATTATCTCTCTATTATTTATAATTGTTGTCACACAAATTGTAGCTTTAATCGCTGTGGGGGTATCAATCGTATTGAAGAAGAGAGTTGTAATAAAAGAAGCGTAAAGAAAAAGGAATCCTGGTGAAGGATTCCTTTTCTTCTCATTGAGGCTTTATTTTTCAATTTTAGCCCATTTGAAATTAAGTGGTCCCGCAAAATCAACTTCAACTACGCCTTTTACATAAGAACGCTCTAAGTATGTTGTTCCATTTTGATAAAGAGGAGAGATCACGGCATCTTTAAATAAGATTTTTTCTGCTTGTTTTAAAGCTTCCCAACGTGCTTTTTCATCACCAGCTAAGTCGGTTTTAACTTTTTGGATTAAGTCATCAAATTCCTTGTTAGAATAGTGATCTAAGTTATATGGGTTATCAGTTGTAAATAACTCTAAGAATGTAATTGGATCAGCAAAATCCGGGCTCCATCCGTCGATAGCAATTTCATAATTTCCTTGCAGTAATAATGTGACTTGTTGTTTACGTGGTTGTGGCTTCACGTTTACTGTTAATCCTTCTAAATTTTTCTCCAGTTGTTCTTTTAAATATTCACCTGTTTTTCTAGGTAGATCGCCATCACTTGTTAATAATTCAATTGAAATTTTATCAGATCCTAATTCTTGTTTTGCTTGTTTCCAAAATTGTTGTGCCTCTTTTGTATTTTCTTTTGTTAAATTCCCATTCTCTTCGCGGAAGTCTTTTCCATCTGGCCCTTTAGCGAAATTTTTTGGCACTAGGGAGTAGGCAGGAAGAGATCCATCATTTAAGAGAACATTTACAAAAGCCTTTTTATCTATTGATTTATCAATAGCTTTGCGGACATTTATATTTTGCAGCGTTTTATTTTTCTGGTTCATACGTACAAATTGTACGCCAACATCTGGTCGTTCTTTAAAGTTACTATCTTTGCGATATTTATCAACAAGGTCCGATGTTAAAGTAAGACGATCAATTTGTTTAGATTCATATAAATTAACAGCCGTTGAATGATCTTTGACAACATTAAAATTAATTTCTTCAAGTTTCACATTATCCTTATCCCAATAGTTGGTATTCTTCTTAAACTTAAAGCTTTGTTCGTGTTTCCAATCACTTAATGTAAAGGCACCATTATAAAGAATTGTATTATCTTCTAAAGCATATTTATCGCCTTGTGATTTGAAGAATTCCTCGTTAATAGGTAAAAATGTTGGGAATGCAGTCAAGCTAATGAAATAGGGCACAGGGCGCTCTAACTCTACTTCAAAAGTGTGATCGTCGATTGCTTTTACACCAAGCTGATCAGCCGGAAGTTCTTTACTATTAATCTTTTTCGCATTTTTTATATCAAAAAATAGAAATGCGTATTCAGAAGCTGTCGCCGGATCAACGGCACGTTGCCAAGCAAAGAGGAAATCTTTTGCTGTAACAGGAGTACCATTTGACCACTTAGAATCTCGTAAATGGAACGTATATTTCGTTTTATCGGGACTTACGTCATGAGATTTCGCTACACCAGGAACAGGTTTATTTCCTTCGCCGAGGTTATATAAACCTTCAAATACATTTCTCATTACTTGACCAGAGTCAGTATCTGTAGCACGTGCAGTATCCATCGTACGAATTTCTGTGCCTGTGGCTAAGTTCAATATTTGTTTATCAGGAGCTTTATCTTTCGCTTTTGCTCCACTTGCTTCGTCTTTATAACTACCGCAACCTGTTAATAAAAGGCTTGCTCCTAAAACAGATGCGACAGCAGGTACAAATTTCTTCTTCATGTAAAATTCCTCCCTAAATTGTGTTGTTATTAAGTATGAGGGAAAGAAAAAATCCCTCTTTTCATATTGAGAAAGAGGGATTTTTGTTTACAAGGCATGTACCTATATATAAACGAAGTCCCTCATTCTATCTTTCAAGCATAATGCTTGCAGGAAGTGGCACAGTATTCAAAATGAACCTGCTGCCGAGGTTTCAAAGGGCCAGTCCCTCCACCTCTCTTGATACAATGAGTAAACAAATGAGTTATATTAATTTTTTGTTTCTTTGATTATTCAAAATCTTACACCTTGATAAAAGAACTGTCAACGGGATGTTATATAGTTGTAATTTTCAGTTTTCTAACAAAGGAGGAAAAGTCACTGCACGATTACACAGTGACTTTTCTCTTGAGAATCAAAACGATCAGGGACGGGGCCAACAAGGTTGTTTCATTTAAAGGCTTAATTCAAAATCAAAGATGTTTGCATTTTTACACCGTTATATAATGTTGTGCAATCTTGTAGGCTTGTTACTTTCATATTATTTTCCCCTAGCTTTTTTATTTGTTTCTTCAATTGCTTGAGAAAGGATCTTAGAAAAATTATTCTCATATAGAACTTTCAAACCTTCTGCAGTTGAGCCACCTGGTGTTGTCACTTGTTCGCGAAGCATAGCTGGATCTTGTTCTTGTTCAAGCATAGCAGCAGAGCCGGCGATCATTTGAATAACGAGGTGTTTTGCTGTAGCCTTATCAATTCCATAGCTTTTTGTTGCCTCAATTAATCCTTCAGCAAAGTGGTAAAGGAATGCGGGAGCACTTCCAGTAACAGCGGTAAGTTGATGTATTTCTTCTTCTGTGCAGAGTTGCGCTGTGCCAATCCCCTTTAAGAGTAGTTGCAGTGTTTCTTGATGTTCACTATTTACAAAATTACCTGTTGCATAGAGAGAAATAGACTTTCCTATTGTTGCAGCTGTATTTGGCATAATCCAGGCAACAGGTGTGCCTGAAGGAAGTTTTTCTTCTAAATAAGATGGACCGATCCCGGCGGCAACTGTTACAACAAGCTGATTGGTTAGAAGAGGGGATAACTCTGATAATAATTGTTCATGAGCAGCAGGTGGCATCGCTAAAACAATGGTATCCACAATTTTGATGTGTTGTTTCCAATCACTTGTAACGGAGATATTATATTTTTCTTCTAATTGTTTAAGTTTTACTATATTACTTCTATTAGATACGATAATTTTTTCAATGTGTTCGTTACTTGTTTTGAGAAGTCCGGCAAAAATGGCCTCTGCCATACGGCCAGCTCCAATAAATAAAATTCTATGTTTCTTTAGCATATCAAGTGTCCCTTTCTATTTAAAATATATTATAAAAAACGATAACATTGATGGGAGAAGATTGTAAAAAGAAAAGTCTTATTCAGTTATTCACGTGGACGATCTCTACTATGAAAATCGAATTGTTAAGGGTTAATGATTCATACAAAAGAGGTTAGTTCTATTTATCCCGCTATTCGCGGGCAGTAAGCCCCCGCTGGTTAAAGTTTCACTTTATGGCATTGTGTAGATTATAATCCATCTATATAAACTATGTTTTAAATATTCTGTATATATATTGTGTTTATCACAATATATATGTTATATTAAGACGCTGGTTTTTTTAATAACTTACTGATTTTGGGTTCCTTATATGTATTCTTTGTGAATATGTATAGATTTATGAAAGATAAATGTATTTTTTCATATAACATATATAATCAAGTTTTTAGGAGGAATGTATGGAGAGGAATGTAAACTTAGCTGGCGTCCTTTATAAGTTAATAGCAGATTATGAAGCAATATATGGTGAAATGATTTTTAAATTTCGGAAAGATAATGACGAGTTTATTTATACAGATATAGACCCCAGGCTCTTAAAATTAATAGGCTTAAAGAGGGAACAATTTGTTAATAGAACCCCTCAAGAGATTTTCAGTAGAAAAGAGACAGCTGATAAATTATTCACTATTTATAAAGAAGCTTGGGGAGGGGGAAAAGTTCTTTACTGTATAATAGATCCATTAAAAAATGTCTATTTAATATCTTTACAAGAAAAGGTGAAGAACGATGAAGTTGAAGAAGTGCATGGTCATTGTATTATTATTGCCGCGGAGGATAATGTACTAGACATGACCGAAAAGATAATTAGTTTCGATTATTCTGACTTTTCAATTGAATTGTTGTGTTATCTACTGCTTGACGCAGCTTGCGAATAATATGAATAATAAATTCAAGTTCATCTTCAGTAATATTTTTCCCATCGAGTGTAATATTGTATTTGTACAGTAGTTCCTTTGAATCCATATCTAAATCTTGAAGAAACTCTTTTTCATTTTTTTTATGCTTTTCTTCATCTTCATCATTTAAAAGATCCCACATATCTACCTCATAAATATTTGCAATTTTTTTTAATAATGTTAAAGAAGGTGTATAAATGCCGCGTTCAATTTTTGAAAGGTTACTATAATCATAATTAATTTTTTCAGCTAAGCTTTTTAACGTATCGCCATTTTTTTTTCGTAGTTCTTTAATTTTTGAGTTCATTTTTCTCCCACCTTAACAAATCACATACAACTCAATTTTACCTAAATTTGTATTCAAAAGGATATTCTTATTTTATTTTTTGGTCTAATAATCAAAAAATAAAAACATTTGGTATAAAAAACCAATATATATATACTACAAAACTATTTTTCTTTTAAATAGGCTGCAACGTTAGGGGATTGGATAACTTGTAGATCGTGTTCATTAAGAATTGAATAGCTTGAAGCAGAGATAATCCATATATATGGGAATATAGACCTCGAGTATGAGAGTGAACGAGGCATCCATTTCTTAGATTTTAAATAATTTCTATAACGACTTCATTTTTCCTCTATTATTGCAGAGGAATAGCTAGAATTTTGAATTTCAACAAAAAACTCTTCTTTACACCATATCATATATACGTCCGGTTACATAAAGTAATGGAAAATAAATATAAGGTTGAAAAGTTGTATTCGCTTCTATATACTTTTCGCGCCTTAACCTTTTTAAGTTATAAAAAAGCCCGACTTTTAAATTGTCGGACTTTATGAAAATAGCATTATGCTTTTGTCATACCAAGTAGAACAGCACCGCCGATAATGAGAACACTACCTAGTGCAATAAATACCATTTGACGCTTTGTTTTCTTTTCGCCTAAGAAGACGATTGCTCCAAATGTAGAGATAACGATACCAGTTTGAGATAATGGGAAGCTTGTTGCTACTCCAACTCTTGGTAAAGAAAGAAGTAAGAATAAGTTACCTGTTCCCCAAAGTAGGCCAGATAAAGCATTACGAATTGCATATTTGTTAAATGGTTTATGTTTAGATGTCAATACAACTGCTCCGACAAACATACCGACTGCTTGCGGTAAAATAGCAGACCAACCATCAATATTGTACCAACGAATAATAATTACATATACAAGGTAACCGAATGTAGAAACAATTAAAGTTAAAAGTCCTTTTTTCAGTTGTCCTGGTGGTTGAGCATTTTCTTTATCATCTAATGAAGTGAAGACAACACCGACTACAATTAAAAGGATTGCAATCGTTCCCAGAATGATTGTAGTAGTAGTAGTCCACTCACGAAAAGCGATAACGCCAAAGATAGAAGTCGCAACAAGTTGCATACCAGTAGAAATCGTTACAGTGGTTGAAACACCTAGTTTTTCAACTGTTTTTAATTGGTTTACTTGTCCTAAAGCCCAGAATAAACCTGAAATGAAGCCGACGATTAAGACTGTCATCGTTAAAGCTGGTTGAGTAAATACATACATAATTGTTGCGAAGAATAGAGCACCGATTGTCATACCTACCGTTTGGCTGTATGCACCACCGCCCATTTTTACGCTAACTAATAAGATGTTTCCCCATGCAATTGCAGGGAGAAGCGCTAATAAAATGTCCATTACAAGACTCCCTTCATTTCTCTATATTAATATAATTTTTAATTCGTTCTAACGATCGGTAATTTCCCACTTAGAAGTTGGGAGATTACCGATCGTTAAAACAAAATGAAGAATGTACAATATAAATACGTTTTCATTTCTTCATTTTTTTCAAATACCTAAATATAATAACAGGAAAGCGACTGTTTTAGAAAGTAAATTCAAATAGAATGTATATTTCTATAAATATTAAAATTCTGTTATTTTACCGCGATAAAAAAGACCTCAAAAATTGAGGTCTTTTTTTATAAAGGGGGGGATAAAGTTATTTAGCTCTTTTTTAGTAATGGGAAAAGGGGGGACAACCTAATTCCCATTGGCTTTACTTTATGACTTAATTATATGCAATAAGGAAAGTAGTAACTATCGAATTAGCTTACAGTAGGATTACAGTTTTGTAAGGTTGTGATAAGGGGAAACTTTAATCAATGAAGGGGTTGCTGCCTGCTAATGCGGGATAAATTATTTTATTCAACAAAACAGTTTATTTTTCGGGAAATATAAAGGCAGCCTTTGTCGAAAGCTGCCTTAAGAAGTAGTAATTCTTTTATTAATGAGTTGGATGGACAATAAGAAGAGGAGTGACATACCAACTGTTATGATAACAAGCGTCCAAGCAAGCTGCATATTACTTGCATCGATCGCCATATAAATGGCTGTAGGAATCGTTTGTGTCTTTCCTGGAATATTACCAGCAAACATAAGTGTTGCTCCAAACTCGCCAAGTGCACGCACAAAGCTTAAAATCATGCCGCTAAGTAGTGCAGGAAATGCAAGTGGTAATGTGACGTGTAAAAAGACTTGATATTCACTTGCTCCAAGATCACGAGCACCTTCTTCAATTTGCTTGTTTGCAATAGAAAACCCTGTCTTTGCCGATTGATACATCAGCGGAAATGAAACAACTGTTGAAGCAATGACAGCTGCCCATGATGTAAACATAATTGATTGTTGAAATAATGATTCAACCCACTTCCCAACAGGGCTGTTATTCCCAAAAACAATAATGAGAAAGAACCCAATAACAGTTGGCGGAAGCACCATCGGTAATAGAAAAATAGTTTCTAATAACACTTTATATCGCCATGAGGAGCGTGCTAATATTCGTCCAATAACCGTGCCCAAAATCATAACAATAATGGTGGCGAGTGCAGCTACTTTTAAGGAAAGAAAAACAGGCGACCAAAGTGTATCAAATGTCATAGTTGTTACGATAGGATTGTAAATCCATATTTTTTAAAGATAGATTGTGCATCTTTTGACTGCAAATATTCATAGAATGAAGTCGCCTCTTTCTTATGCTTAGATTCTTTTATAACTCCTACTGGATAGTGGATCGGTTCATGAGAATTAGCGGGTGCAGTATTTGCGATTTTTACTTTGTCTGAAATAAGGGCATCGGTTTTGTATACAATTCCAGCGTCCACATTCCCTGTTTCTACATATGTTAACACTTGGCGGACGTCTTTTGTTAATACGATTTTGTTTTGAAGGTCGTTCCATAAATTTTCATGTGTAAGAGAAGCCTTTGCATATTTTCCAGCCGGGACAGACTCAGGTGTACCAATTGCTAGTTTCTTCACTTTTTCTTCTTTTAATTCTTGAAATGTTTTAATGGAGCTCTCTTTTGGAACGACTAAAACAAGTTCGTTTCCTAGAAGATTTTTCCCCTCTTTTTCATTGATAAATCCTTTTTTCACAAGCGTTTGGAATTTGTCTTCTGCTGCAGAGAAGAATAAATCCGCAGGAGCTCCTTGTTCAATTTGCTGCTGAAGTGCACCAGAACCACCGAAATTAAAAGAGAGTTTTATATTTGGTTCTTTCTGTTTATATTCTTTTTCAATTTCTTTGAAAGCATCTTGTAAACTTGCAGCTGCAGATATTGTGAGTTCAACCTGTTTTTCTTCTTTAGCATTTGTTTTTTCTTTCTTTTCCCCATTTGCGCAAGCGCTACTCAAAATAAGAAGAAAAGACAGGACGAATACCCCAATGTACCGTAATGTAAATTTGTTCATACATATAATCCCCTTTCTTTTTCATCATATTAATTATAACTAATTATATTTAATTATAAATAGATATAACTAAATATAATGTGAAATAAATCACTTTTTGAAAAAATAGGAGAAATTTTCTTTCTTTGTTACAATGGAAAAAGAAAGTGAGGAATCGTCTATGGATCATCATTCCTACACAACGGAAGAGGTAGCAAATCGACTAAAAGTTTCAAAGTTAACAGTGTATGATTTAATTAAAAAGGGAGAACTACCTTCTTATAGGGTTGGTAGACAAATGCGTATTGATGCATCGGATTTAGAAGAATATATTAAACAAATGAAAACAGGGAAAGTGCAGCAGGTTTCTATGAAACTAGAGAAGAAGAACAGGGAATCTTCCTGTGTGATTAGTGGACAAGAATTAACATTAGATGTGCTAGCAAAACACCTTGAAAGGCTTTTACCAGGCTCTAGTATGCTTAGGGCTTATCAGGGAAGTCTAATAAGTTTAATTAAACTATCTCAAGGAGACGGAAGTATTGTTAGTTTACATTTGTTTGATGGCGATACAAGGGAATATAACATCCCATATGTAAAACGGATTTTAGTTGGACAGCCGTGTATTGTGGTGAACTTATTAGCGAGAAATGTTGGGTTTTACGTACAAAAAGGAAATCCAAAAGGAATACAAACATGGGCTGACTTAAGTAATTCGTCGATTCAATATGTGAATCGTGAAAAAGGATCGGGAATTCGAGTGTTAGTAGATGAACAGGTAAGAATTCAAAATTTGGCGAAAACAACGATTCGAGGTTATGATTGGGAAGAGTCGAATCACCTTGGAGTTGCTTCTCAAATTGCTAACGGAAAAGCCGATGTTGGTGTAGGGGCAGAAAAGGTAGCTCAAATTGTGAATGTAGATTTTATTCCACTTATGAAAGAGCAATATGACTTGGTAATCTTAAAAAATAAAGAAAACGAAAAACTCATTGAAGCAGTAAAAGAAATATTGCAATCGACAGAATTCCAAAATGAACTGCGAGCAATTGGTGGATACGATATAAGTAAAACGGGTCAAGTTATATATGAAACGAATTGAGAAAGGCTGCTTGTCTATGAGACGAGCAGCCTTTTTCTCTATATAAAGGGGTTACGGGAAACAATTTTATAAGACAATACCTTGTGCCAGTGCATAAATAAAACCTGTAAGAAGAGCTGCACCGCTAGCAAGTCCGATAAAGTCTAATTTGTTAAAAGTAATGTTGTTCATAGGTATCTCTCCTTATTTGTTTAAAGTTGTAGCAACCGCTTTTGCATCGATTAGGGCAGATAGCACCATGCCCATTGTATTTACGAATTTATTTGTTTTCATTTTGTTCATCATGCGTATCCGCTCCTTTTCGAATGTTTGTCGTTGCCCTTGTTTCTGTCTTAATTATATGAAATATAGGCAGGAGTAACTATCGAATTAGCTTACGGAAGAATTACAGTTTTGTAAGAAAAAAAGACATTCGTGTAAGAATGTCTCTTAAAGCATATTGATATGATGGTGCTCCTCTATCGTTTTTAAAAAGCTTCGCATCGAGTTTGTCATATAGGTATCTTTCCGGCGGATAAATACGGTTGAAATGCTACCGTATTTTTCAGGGATTGGGTGACAATGAATCTTACCTGTCGTAGAAAGATACTGAACGGCAGATTGTGGAACGAGCGTAATTCCAAGGCCGAGTGCGACGCTGTTTAAAATTGTCTCTAGTACATTGAATTCCATAATTCTTTTTGGGAGTAATCCTTCATCTTTGAGCCAGCGTTCTAGTTTTGAACGATATCCACATCCTTGATTAAAGACGAGAAGTGGCGTTGTTATAAATTCATCTATATGAAAGGCTTTATTTTGTGTAATGAGAACGAGCTTTTCTGTACATACATTATATTGTTCTAATAATGGATGTTTAATGGGCCCTGATATAAAGGCACCATCTAATTGGTGGTCAATCACTTCTTTCATAAGCTCCTCTGTCAAACCAGCTTGTAGTGACAAATCGACATTTGGATATTTTTTATAGTAAGAAGAGAGTATGGTTGGTAATGTACGTACTGTTTCGACTGTACCAATTTTTAAAATACCAGATGGAGTATCATTATCCAGAAATACTTGTTTTAGTTCTTCAACATCTTGCAAAATTTTATTAACGTAAACAAGCATTTTTCTTCCTTCTGCATTTAACGTCATCCCTTTTTTATGGCGATAAAAAAGCGGCATTTTGAGCTCGTTTTCTAATTGTTTAATACGTGCTGTTACATTGGATTGTACATAATTTAATTCTTTTGCGGCTTTACTGATACTTCCGTAATCTGCAACGCACTGAAAAATTTGTAAGTCTCGAAGTTCCACTAAGTATTCCCCCTTGATGTTAACTATCATTATAAATGATAGTTAACATCATTTTGAATCATTTTACGTGATATATTTTTTCTTTTACAATGCTCATTGTGCAATGTATCAAGATTTACATAGAAGCGGGGGATTACAGTGAGAAAAAGTCAAATGATAATGGGGGCACTAGCATGTTTAATTGCAAGCATGTCATGGGGAGCGATGTTTCCAGTTGCAGATCATGCACTAGAGTATATAGATCCATTTTATTTTTCATTTATTCGTTATGGGGCAGTAGCGATTATATTAGTTTTATTGTTATTGATGAAAGAAGGTAAGAAGGCATTCCGTTTAGAAGGGAAAGGCAAGCTACTCGTCTTTTTCGGAACGATGGCGTTTACTGTATATAATGTGCTTGTTTTTTTAGGTCAAATGATGATGGGGAAACCTGGCGTTATGGTAGCTTCTATTATGGAGGCGCTTATGCCAATGATTTCAATTTGTATTCTGTGGGGATATAAACATATAAAACCGAAGAAGTATATGATAACAAGTATGGTTATTGCTTTTGTTGGAGCTGTTTTTGTTATTACAAAAGGTGATATGAGTTTCTTTCTTACATTGAAAGATAATCTATTTTCGCTAGCATTTATTTTTATAGGTGTTGTGGGATGGGTAGTCTACACGATGGGTGGCCAAGTATTTAGTGACTGGTCGACGCTTCGCTATTCTACATTGACATGTGTATTTGGTACAGCTGTAACAGGTGTTATAACAATAATCATTACAATGCTAGGCTATGTGCCAGTACCAAGTGCGGAAATACTTTCTATCGTTAAGTACGATTTATTATTTATGATGACATTACCGGGTATTGTAGCGCTACTTGCCTGGAACTATGGTGTAAAAATTTTATCATCGATTAACGGGATTTTATTTATTAACTTTGTGCCAATTACTACATTGGTTATTATGATGATGCAAGGATATAAAATAACAACTTTTGATATAGTAGGAACATTGCTTGTTATGACAGCTCTTATTCGAAATAACGTATGTCAGCGCAAAGAAGAAAGTAAAAATAAGCAGGTTTTACAAGAAGAACCGTTACGTAGAGCTGTCTAATAGACAATGCATTTGGAGGATTTTATATGTCGGAAAGTTTATTGTTTTTCCTTGCTGTTGGAATTGCTTGCGAGCTTGCGGCGATTAATCGAAATGGCCGTAAAAAAATAAAACAACAAGCAGAAATGATTCAATTATTAAAGGAATTACAAGAAAGAAAGGCATAATAAGAAAGACGACCGGGCATAGACGGTCGTCTTTCTATTACTATCTATATAAAGGGGAAAGGGGACACAAAATTTATAGGAGTGTAGCGGCATAAATGAAAGCTGTAAGAAGAGCAGAGCCACTAGCTAGTCCGATAAAATCTAATTTGTTAAAAGTAATGTTGTTCATCATAATCTCTCCTTACTTGTTTAATGAAGTAACAACCGCTCCTTTTCGAATGGTTGTTGTTACTTTGTTACTTTCTGACTTAATTGTACGAAATGTAGAGAGAAGTCACTATCGAATTAGCTTACAGTAAGATTACATTTTTGTAAGAATTAATTTTTATAAATTGTCACTTATTTTTAATACCAACTACTAAAACTTAGTGTTATAATTCTTGTAAGAGAATGATTAAACCTTTGACATGGAGAAAGGAACAAAACGAATGTATAAACCAATTACATTTTCGTTGAAATATATATTTAAAACGCTTGGAAAAGTGGAGGTTCAAGGGAGAGAAAAGTTACCTGAGGGTGGGCCGTATGTTGTTGCTTGTACACATACAAGTTTTATGGATGTTTTAATGTTAGCGGCAGGTATGTATCCAACAGAAATTCATTATATGGCGAAAAAAGAATTATTTGAAAGTAAGTTTACAAATTGGTTTTTTAAGAATGTAAATGCTTTTCCGGTAGATCGTGCGAATCCAGGACCAAGTACATTAAAAATTCCATCTCGTTTATTAAAAGACGGTAAAGTAGTAGGTATTTTTCCAAGTGGAACGAGATCGTCAGAAGATGTTTCTTTAAAAGCAGGAGCCGTTACAATCGCAATGCGTTCGAATGTTCCTTTAGTACCAGCAGCTTATGTTGGACCGTCAAGTGTAAAGGAATTAATAAAAGGAAAAAGAGCACAATTGATTTTCGGTGATCCGATTCAAATAGAAGCGGGAGAGACAGTAGACCGAAAAACAGCGATGAAAATGATGACAGATCAATTGAACGAAACATTTGAAGAACTAACAGAAACATTAAAAAACATGAGCAAATAGGAAAAAACGACCGGGCATAGACGGTCGTTTTTTCTATTATTATCTATATAAAGGGGAAAGGGGACACAAAATTATAGAAGCGTAGCAGCGTAAATGAAAGCTGTAAGAAGAGCCGCGCCGCTAGCAAGTCCAATAAAATCTAATTTGTTAAAAGTAATGTTGTTCATTATAATCTCTCCTTACTTGTTTAATGAAGTAGCAACCGCTTTTGCATCGATAAGAGTGGATAACACCATGCTCATTGTATTTACGAATTTGTTTGTTTTCATTTTGTTCATCATGCGTATCCGCTCCTTTTCGAATGGTTGTTGTTACTTTCTGACCTAATTGTACGAAATGTAGAGAGAAATCACTATCGAATTAGCTTACAGTAAGATTACACTTTTGTAAGAGAAATGCATGGGGAGGTAAGGTAGGGAGTATTTGAGAAGGATAACTTCACCTTTTCATACCAACAAGGTAAATTTGTTGGAGCAAAAGTAATCGACTTCATTGTCGAAGGAATTAATACGAAAACAGCAGTTACAATTATATCAAGTCAACCAGATTTAATTCGTGAAACGATTACGAAACATATGACACGCGGTATTACTGTGTTAGAAGGACGCGGTGGTTATACCGGAAAAAATAAGGAAGTACTATATGTCGTAATCAATAAGCAAGAGCTTGTAAAATTAAAACAAGTAATCAGTAACGTGGATGAAGATGCGTTTGTTGTTATTCATGAAGTACGAGATGTACTTGGCGGTGGTTTTAAAGCAAGCTAAAAAGATGAACGAGGGGTTCGTTCATCTTTTTTATTTTATAACTTGAGGAAGAACCTTCATTAGTTTTTCTTTTATTCGTTTGGCCAAGGATGGGCTTCTCCCTGACGTGGATATGCTTATAACATACTCATCATCGCGAATAACTGCGGGTGTATGAAAGGAGGATTCTTTTCCATCACTGACGATATTAACCCATTGAAATTCATGTGCTGCTTGTTTAACCATCATATTTACATCATGATAATTTGTTGCAGCGTAGATGAGATGTGCGTCTTTAATGTCTTCTTCTGAAAATGTTTTTTGTTTCCATGTAATATAGGAAAGGTTTTTCATTTCCTCACAAATATACGGGCTCACAACAGTGATAAAAGCTCCTGTGTTTTCTAATCCGCTCGCTTTTCGGTATGCAATTTTTCCACCACCGATAATTACAACTGTTTTGTTCTGCAGATTACACATGATAGGGTAGATGTTATGCATGAACATGTTCCTCCATTCGCTCTAACAAAGCGGATTTCATATAGGAATCAAATTGAAGACAGTTACAAGTTGTAACGTTAGCGTATTTTTTAGCGTACCGATTAATCTTTTGAAGTAATAATCCGGTGAAGAGAAGATAGGGCATGACATATACATGCTTTGCCGATGCTGCTTTGTTATTGAGTTCATCAGTAAAAGAAGGCGTTCCTTTTGTTAAAAAGGAGCAGGAAACTGGTAAGGAAATCCTTTCCCCGACAGTTGCTCCAATTTGCTTCAACTCATGTATAGGTTGAGGATCGCTACTACCACGACCGACAAGTATAATTTCGCTATTTTCTATTGGTATAGCTTCACGTATTCGTTTTATCACAAGTTCAATCATAAGCGGATGCGTACTAAAAGGTGGCACAACTGAAAATGTAATGTGTGGATAGAGCTTCTGTATTTTTTTTATTTCAAAAGGGACATCACGTTTATAATGGGCTGCTGCAAATAATAGAACAGGGACAATTAAAATCTCAGTTGCGCCGTCTTGAATCGCTTTTACAATCGCATCCTGAACAGTCGGTGTTGTTAGTTCAAGAAAGCCGATCTTTTGGATACTTTCGCTGCGCTCCTTTATAACGGACTTAACAAAGTGAATGAATTGTTCATTGCCTTCTTGTAATCGGCTACCATGTCCAATATAGACAATGCCTTTCATCTTGTCACCACTTCTTTCTCATTGATGATAGTTTGCAGCTGGTGATCGATAGTATGGAATCCAACTTTATTTGCATATTGCAGCGTGAGTTCATCGGCATATGAGAATGGCAAATGAAGAATATCGCTGAAACCAAGGCGTTGTACTTCGGATATAAACGTATCAATTGCAGCACGACCTTCAAATACGATACTATCCCATGCGAATTCAGTTAGCGTACGTGCATGAATTTCATCAAAACGATGATCAATGTTATATTCATGTGTTATGATCTGAGAACCCGCCCCTATTTTTTCTTGAATGATGGCAATGCGATTGATATTTCGCCCTAAGTAAATAGTTGTTTCGGTAGAAGATCTTGCGGATTCGCTTAATAATCCATAGTCCATTAATGCTTTTTGAGTAGTGCTATTCATATGTTGTAGTGTTGCTTGTAAGGAGCGAATATCTTTTTGATGCTGCGCACATGATTGTAATAAGATTCCTACACTTTCAGGTGAACAGAAAACAAGGCGCTCAGCTTTAAATATTTCACAAAGTTTATTGGATGTTAATACATGTTCCTGCTTTTTGAAAGTGGGTATTTGATATATTTCTGCCCCAGCTTCTTGTAACTTCTGCGCTAGTATACTTGTTTTGTTCGTTGCAGAAGCAAATAAAACTTTTTTTCCGTATAGTGATTTGCGTTCTTGCCAAGCAATTTGTTTACGTAAAGATACAACCTCACCAACAATTGTCATCGAAGGGTTTGAAATATGTTCTTTCTTTACGGAATCGACGATTGTAGAGAGTGTACCTGTAACAACTCGCTGTTTTCCGGTTGTACCCCATTCAATGACTGCTACGGGAGTATCCTTTTTTCTTCCTGTTTGCAGCAAGTTTTCACAAATTACAGGTAGATTTTTAACGCCCATGTAAAAGGCGATTGTATCGCTGTTTAAGAGGGCACTGTAATTGACTTGATCGCTAATTGCGCCTTTTGTATGACCAGTTAACAATGTTACACTATTGCTGTAATTACGATGAGTAAGAGGGATACCGGCATACGCACTAGCTGCAATACTAGATGTAATACCTGGGACGATCTCATATAAAATATTTTCTTCAGCTAAAGCGGTTGCTTCTTCACCGACGCGTCCAAAAATAGAAGGATCTCCGCCTTTTAAGCGAACGACTGTCTTACCTTCTTTGGCAGATTGGATTAAATGCGTGTTAATCATTTCTTGTCGCATAATATGATTTGTTGGCATTTTTCCGCAATAGACGAATTCACAAGTTGGCTTCGTATAACGAAGTAAACTTTGATTCAATAATCGGTCATATAAAACAACATCTGCCTTCTTTAGACAATCTATCGCCTTTTTTGTAATAAGTCCTTCATCACCAGGCCCTGCACCAACTAAATATACGTATCCGTTCATCTCTACACCTCATCTATTTTTACTTGAAAGGAAACCCAAAAAGGGATTACCTGTACAAGTTACATGTATATATAAATATCGCCATCAATAACTTTTACTTCATAGGTTTGAATACAACCGTCATCAGGCTTTTGCACTTCACCCGTTATTAATGAAATTTTCCAGTCGTGCAATGGACAGAAGACGAATTCTCCAGAAACAATCCCCTCTGCTAAAGGTCCATTTTTATGAGGGCACCGATTTTCTACCGCACGAATATCACCATTGGAAAGGCGAAATAAGGAGATGGACAACTCCTTTATTCGTACCTCCTTACCAATTTGCACGGGAAGGTCTTCGGCACGCATGATTTTTACTTTCTCTTTCGTTTGTAACATGTAGATCGCTCCTTACTTTACAGTTTCAACTTCATACATAGCTTTTAGTGACTGAGTTTCTAACGCTTGTCCCCAGGCTTCTTCATATGTGTTACGTGCTTTTTGGAAACGCTCATTTAACATTGCGACCATACCTTCATCTTGCAGCACTTTTTTTATGTGATCTAAGCCGATTCGTTCTACCCAAGGGGCAGTTCGTTCGCCATAAATACCAGTTTCACGATAATGTTGTACATAAGCTGTGGCAATATGAAGTACGTCGTCTTCAGTAGGAACAATCATGACAAAATCAGCTTCACGAACTTCCGTACCACCGTTACCACCAATATAAAGCTGGAATCCATTTTCAACACAAACGACGCCAAAGTCTTTTGTTAATGCTTCCGCGCAGTTACGTGGACAACCCGTTACACCCATTTTCATTTTGTGCGGTGTATCGACCATTTCTAACGATTGTTCTAGTAACATACCAAGTCCTAACGAATCTTTTGTACCAAAGCGACAGAACCGAGAACCAACGCATGATTTCACATTACGAAGGGATTTTGAATAGGCATAACCTGAAGGCATATCTAGATCAGACCAAACTTTTGGTAAATCTTCTTTTTTAACACCATATAAGCCAATCCGACTTGCACCTGTTATTTTGACGAGCGGTACATCGTATTTTTTCGCAACTTCGGCGATTTTCATTAAATCATCTGCAGTAGTAACGCCACCGTACATACGAGGAATAACAGAAAATGTACCATCATGCTGAATATTACCGTTCATTCTTTCATTCACGAAGCGGGATGATTTATCATCTGCATATTCTTCTGGACGTGCCATACGTAAATAGTAATTTAATGCAGGGCGGCATTTTGAACAGCCATCTTCATGTGCGAAGCCGAGGACATTTCGTACTTCTTTTGGTGATTTTAAACCTTTCTCATGAATTGCTGTGACAACTTCATCACGCGATAAAGTTGTACATCCACACATACCTACATTTTGAGCGGATGCATCGAAGCTATCCCCGAGTGTATGAGATAAAATTTGTTCAACAAGTGGACGACATTTACCACATGATCCAGCGGCTTTCGTGCATCCTTTTACTTCTTCAAAAGTTGTTAAATCTTGCTCTAAAATGGCATGAACAATTGCGCCCTTCGTCACACCGTTACATCCACACACAGTGTCATCAGCACTCATGCTTGCAACGTCAAGTCCGCTTTCTTCACCAGCTTTATGAAGTAGAGAAGCTGATGTATAGTCTTGTATATCTTCTTCTTTCTTCAACATGCTAAAGAGACGTGTACCTTCAGCTGTATCTCCATATAAAACAATGCCAACGACTTTATTGTCACGAATAAGTACTTTCTTATAGGAACGAGTACATTCATTAAAGATTGAGATTGCTTTTGTATTATTATCTTCATGAATTTGTCCAGCGGAGAATAAATCGCATCCAGCAACTTTTAGCTGTGTACCGACAATACTACCTGTATATCCGTCAGTTTGTGAGTTTGTAATATGTTTTGCTAGTACGGCCCCTTGTTCATATAAGGGAGCGACAAGACCATAGGCAATACCGTTATGCTCTGCACATTCGCCAACTGCATAGATGGATTCATCATCTGTTTGCATATAGTCATTTGTAACGATTCCGCGATTTACAAGTAAGTCCGCTTCTTTTGCTAATTGTGTATTTGGACGTATTCCGACAGCCATTACAATTAAATCGCATTCTGCAATACTGCCATCTTCAAATTGAATTCCTTCAACATGGTCAGTACCAAGAATTTTCACCGTTTTCTTTTCCATAAGAAATTTCATACCTTGTGCTTCTAAGTCTTCACGCAGTAACGAAGCAGCTTTTGCGTCAAGTTGTTGCTCCATTAAGTGTGGCATTAAATGAACAACATGTACGTCCATGCCAAGGTCAATAAGTCCTCGCGCGGCTTCTAAACCAAGTAAGCCACCGCCTATTACAACAGCTTTTTTATATTGCTTAGCAGCATTCATCATAAATTGTGTATCTTCAATTGTACGAAATCCTGTTACACCTGGAAGTTCTGAACCTTCAACAGGTAAGATAAAAGCACTTGAACCTGTTGCAATAATAAGCTTGTCATACATGACAATACGGTTCTTTTCTGTAACAATGACTTGTTCTTCACGATCAATAGTTATTACTTTTTCATTTGTATACAGGGTAATGTTATTTTCTTCGTACCAATTGTATTCGTTCATGATGATATCGTGTATATTGGTTTTTCCTTGTAGGACGTGAGATAGCATAATGCGATTGTAGTTTGGATGAGGTTCATCGCCAAAAATGGTAATGTCATAAAGAGTTGCATCTTGTTTTAAAATTTCTTCTATGCAGCGTATACCAGCCATACCATTTCCGATCATGACTAAACGTTTTTTCATATTCATTTCCCCTCTTAAATGTGAAATGTTTAACAAAGTTTTATACTTGTATTATAGAACCTTTGGAAAATGGAGAGTGTGATGTTTATCACAGTTTTGGAGGGTTCACAAATTGTTAAAAATAATATAAAATTTCATTCGGATTCTTACAAAAATGTAAGGCAAATGTAATAGGATTCAATGGCAGAATTGCTTCAGTCTCTTTAAAATAAATGTATAGAAAACTACACATATTGTGTGGAGGAGGAATCTACTGTGGGGTGGGAAAAAGTAAAAAAGCGAGTAATTATTACTGGAATGGCAGCACTAGCTATGATTATACTGTTACTACCAACAAAGCTTGGGCCAGTAATTGATAAATACAATCCATTTTATAAAACGAAAGAATACTATACAATTGTGAACGGTATCGGTCAGCATATTGGAGATGATTGGTATGAATATGAATTTGTTGCATACGACGAAAAAGGCAGGAAACAAACAATAAAGAAAACTGTAAAACATATGTTAAAGAGAGATGAACCTTTGAAGATTTTTGCAAAAGGGCGTTATGGTGAATCGTTGGTAGAGATAGATGTTCAAAATATTCCTGTGCAGGCGAGAAGTAAGCTTTTGGCAGTGAGGTAACGTCGTTTATGACAATATTGTAAGGTATATGTAAGTTAATTCGATAGTTAGCATTTGCGAAGTTTATTACAATACAAGTAGAAAGTTTGGACATACAACTTTCTGTCTGAAATGATGATGAATGTTTGAAAGCCAACCAACTATTGAATAGGTCTCTTCTCTTTATGAGATGAGGCCATTTTTTTAAACCTTACAACATTGTAAGGTTTACGTAAGTTAATTCGATAGCTTGTTTGTCATATTTTTTGCATAATAAAGTGAAACTTCCATCAGAGGGGACGTTATTCCCCCTACGATGGTTAGCCCTCATCAATCGGGCTTTTACTACGGGCAGTTGTTCTCCGTCTTATTTTCCTTGTTTTTTCTGAAGCTTGAGGTAGGGGCTTACTGCCCGTTAATGCGGGGTAAAAAAAGATAAGAAATTAGGGAGATAATGAGAAGGGAGAAGAATGGGATGCGAAAAGAAGAAGTAGTTAATTTTCAGGTGAAAGATTTCTGTGGCTACTTTACCGTTGCTGCCATATGTATTGGGCTCTTTGATATAATTACAAATTTAATTGTTAAATAACATAGATGGTAAAACAAGAAGGAGGCCCTTCTTGTTTTTTTTATTGCCTTTAATCTGAAGTAGAGTATTAAAATAGATATGAGAGGTGATAGAAATGAAGTGGATTGATAGTCATATACATTTGGATCAATATAAGGAAAAAGAGCAGATGAAGCTAATTGATGATGTGAAAAGAAGTAGTGAGATAGCTGGATTGATTGCGGTGTCCATGAACTATCGTTCTTGTCAGCAAACACTATCTTTAGCGGAGCAACATACATGTGTATATCCGGCGCTGGGGTTTCATCCGGAGCAGGAAATCAATAAAAAAGAATGCGAAGAAATTTATAAGTTAATTGAAGAAAATGTAGAGCAGCTTGTTGCGATAGGTGAGGTGGGCTTACCGTATTATTTGCGGCAAGAAAAGAAAGATATTATGGTAGGACCTTATATAGAAATATTAGAAGAATTTGTGGTGTTATCGAAAAGGCATGACTTGCCAATTGTGCTACATGCAGTTTATGAAGATGCGGACCTTGTATGTAACTTACTTGAACGATATGAAATTTCACGGGCACATTTTCATTGGTTTAAAGGAAGTAAAGAAACGATGGAGCGAATGATTCAAAACGGATATTATATTTCAATTACGCCTGATGTTTTACAGAAGGAGAAAATTAGAAAAATCGTATCGTTTTATCCGTTAGAATATATGATGGTAGAAACGGATGGACCTTGGGAATTTCAAGACAATGCGATGACACATCCAAGAATGATTCACGATGTGTTAAAAGAAATAAGTTTGATAAAAAATATTTCTATGGATAAGGTTGCGGAGCAAATATATCAAAATACAGTTCGTTTTTATGGGGAAAGATAGAGGAGAAAAAAGAAGTGGAAGTAGATGAAATGTCTTACTTTGATTTGGATAAAAAATCCCAAGCACAAATTTGTGCTTGGGATTTTCTATGATTCAAGTCGTTTTGCACGTCGTATCAATAAAAGAAATACAATCAAAATAACACCAAGTATGAGGAAAAATCCATATTTTTTCAGAAGTTCAACCGTAGCATTTAAAGAAAAGGGTTTATCAATATGGATACCATCTTTATTAGAAGTAATATGGATATCCTTCGCCTTTACTTCATTTGATTCTCTTTGTAAATCAATCCATTCTATATTTGGGATTGTTTCTAGCTCATTTAATAGCTTCTTGAAAGGCTTGATACCTAAGTATGGATGATAAAAGGCGCCAATTATACCATCTGATAGTTTTGTGAATGATAAGGCCCGTTCTTTTATTTGATACGCTGCATGAGACTTATTTGCTTCTACAAAACCGACTGTTTCAGGAAGTACTTTCATTCCATGTAAAAAGGATGGATTACTTTGAAAGGCTGTGGCATGCATAGCTCTCCATGTTGCGTCACCTAACTGTAATTGTCCTACATAAGTTGAGAAGTAGCGTGATAATATTTCGTATCCTTTTTGTGATATTGCATAGTGTGGCGCTTCAAAAGCGAGTGGATATAGTTTAGCTAATGCGAGCTCCGTAATTCCTTTTTCGATATGATCTCTTATATACGTTTCCTCAAATTTTTCACCATTTTCCACATATGCATTATAAGCAGCATCTGATTTGAAATCTTGTCTTGTTTTTGGTTGTTCATGATTTGGATGACGGATAGGCTGATCTGTTTTTACATCCCAAAATTCAAACCCTTCTCCTGTTTCACTATCATAAAATTGATGAGTATAGCCATGCATAACAATGGAACCGCCATTGCTCTGCATAAAACGTAATACATCTACTACCTCAGGTTTATCTTTAAGGTGTATTGTCTTTCCGGTACTTGGATCCATATATACTGGGATAACAGCAATCATATACGGTATATTTTTTTCTTTTAATAATTCAGCGATTTCTTGTAATTGCTTCGTATCAGCGGCTGGGTGCACATCTTCTAATCGTAAATAAGCACGATGTTTATCTGTTTCCGGTTTTTGCTGAAAGTAAGAAAAGAGCATTTCACCAACATAATGAGACGTCCAATCAAACAGTTGAGATGTCGCTACGTAATAAGATTGATTTTGTTTTACGATAAAGGGATACGTACCTTTTGAACCGATCGCATAAGCAAGAGATTCCCCAGTTGTATCAAATTGTTGAATTAAACGATCTTCGTGTAAGTTGTTTTTGAGATGATGTGTTGGATATTGTAAAGTATGAATTCGTGTTTGTTCTCGCTTAAGCGTAATAAAGGAAAAACGATTGGGTAATTGTTCTATATTTTTCCCGAGAAATAATAAGGGGCCTGAAAAACTTTCTAGAAATTGTTTTGTTTCATCAGGTAATTGTTCTTGTTGCTCTCCTATGTAAATGACATGTGTGTAAGATGATTGTGCGGACAGTTCGCTTGGCTGCGATGCACTTTTCAGTGTTATATCACTTGTGAAATGGCCGACTAGACTATTTAAAATTTGTATATCATTTGTAACTTGCCCATTTTCTGTGCTATATAAAATCAGTACTTTTGGTTTTTTTGTTGTTTGAGCGGAAGTATGGATAGGAATGAGTAATAAAATGGTGAGCAAGAGTAATAACGCTCTTTTCATATAGGTAGTCTCCTGTTCTTTGTATATAATTCAATTTACAATTATATACAAAGGGAAAGATGGAATCCATTTTAAATAAGTGTTGGTAAAAATTACATATATTTGAGTGAAGGAAAGGATCTTACATTTTCTCTCTAGTTTTACCATTTATTTTTCGCAAAATCAGTCTTAAGCATGATGTTAAGATAAGTGCTTGTTTGATATGATTAAAGGGTAGTAGGTTGATAGACTTCCGGTAATTGTAAGGAAGGGCTGAAAGGGGAAAAATTTCAGCAGAGAAAGAGGTAGAGGTAGTGAAAAAATTCTTTGTAGGATTTTTAGTTGTTCTTGGAATGTATTTATATTTCCAAGGAGAGTCTGAAGGAATGGAAAGATCGAAGAATCAAACAAGTTATGTTGATTCAGAGGAAGCAAAACAGATGAAACAAATTATTACTGAAGAAGCAAAGAAAGTAAATCTTCCGGAATGGATACCTCTTACAATTGCCGAGCATGAAAGTCGTTTGAACCCACGAAGTGTTGGAGATAATGGTACTTCATTTGGACTCTTTCAATTACATCGCGGTGGAGGGCTTGCTCCTGATGACTTAACGGACGAGCAATTGAAAGACCCACGGACAAATGCCCAAATTGCTATGCCTCATTTAATGAAAGGGTATAAAAGAGGTGTGGAAAAAGGTTTGACTGATTTCCAATTACTAAAATATGTAGCAAATACATCCGGATGGCCAGGTAATTTAGGACCTGAGTGGACTGATAAAAATATGAAGTATAACGTTGGGCTAGAGGACGTGTACTATCGAAATAAAGGAATAGTGAAAGAGTAGGTGCTAGGCACCTACTCTATTTTTTTGTGGGGTGGTTCAAAAAGTATTGTTCGAGCTGTTGTTTTACATCTTCTAGTTTTGTAGAAACTTGTGGGATTTTATACCCGACATATAAAGGTGAAACAACAAAGCGTGGAACGACTTTACAAATGATTTTGTCATTCAAGTGATAGAAAAATAAGTTATAGCTACTGCACCCTTTATGAAAGTCAGTTAATATATAACGCACCATCTGCTGTATATAATGTGCCATTATATCGATGAATTTTATGCTTTCAATGATGATATTAAACTCAGTAAAACCGATAATCGGTCGTGTAGAAATGTTGAGTTCAACCTGTGCATCTTTTTGTACGATTACGCCTTGAAAGTTTTCAGGTGTTATATTTTCAAGGTAGTCTACATATTTCATGCCGATAATTTGCATATGTGCATGGTGCAAACTCCCACCTGAAAATGGCCCGTGATTTTTATATAAAATAACAGAAGTAAATTCATCACTGCTTTCTAAAGCAATCCAATGTTTAATTGAGAAACGAATTAATTTTTGCATATGTTCTTCTGTATAGGTTGCGATATGATCATCGCAATTATCTGTTTCGATAAGAACGGTTTGAAACGTATCTTTCAGTGTTGGAAATTTGTTTTTTAACCAGATAATAGAGTCTTCGGTTTCTAAAATATCAGTGAGATTTTCCGTATCACAAAAAGGACAAGCCGTATTCTTATTACGGATGCTTTCTGGTTTTTGTTTGCTAATATCATTTAAAAAATAAAGTTGTTGTGTATCCATTCGTATATGCCCCTTTGAAAATATATGTAAAATTCCCGTCTACTATATTCGTGAAAAGGAAAGGGAAATCCTGTATAGTGAAAATGGAATATAGATAAAAGAAGGAGCTAGAAGATGGAAGAGCAACAAAATGTATCATTTCAAGATATATGGAAAACCGCTAATCCGCCCAAAAAAATATTTGCAGTAGGATTAGCGGTTTTCAATACTATCAACAATCGCTGGATTAGGTATCCCCCTATTAATTAAAGAGCTGATGGAAGGATTTTCGAAGGGATTCTCCTTTTCGACGTTAGGAATAATAGCTGGGTTATTATTATTTGAGTTTATTTGTGAAGCGACCTCCATGTATATGCTGTCTCGAGTTGGAGAAGGTATCGTGCGAACAATAAGGGAGAAAGCGTGGAGGAAATTACTAAATCTTCCTGTAGATTACTATGATAAAAATCAGTCTGGTGAGATGGTAAGTCGTATAACAAATGACACCACAGTACTTATGACACTCATTTCTGATGAAATTGTACAACTTATTAATAGTGCATTATCTATTACTATATCGATTATTATTTTATTTATTTTGGATATTCCAATGACTTTAGTTCTATTGTCAGCGGTACCAATTACGTTGTTAATTGTTTTTCCACTTGGAAAAAAGCTTGCTGACTTATCTGATCGAGAACAAGAGAAAATGTCAGAGCTAACAGCATTTCTATCACAAACATTAGGCGAAATTAAACTAATTAAATCATATAATGCTGAAAAGATTGAATATAAAAGAGGTAAAAATAAGTTTCAAAGTTTATTGCAATATGGAATGAAGCAATCCAAAATTAAATCTATTTTAGGGCCAGCTTTAGGAATATGTACGATTGTGGTATTAATGAGCGTTGTTGGATTTGGTGTATGGAGAGTGGACCAAGGATATATTTCTTCTGGTGAATTGGTAGCATTCATTTTATATTTATTTCAAATTTTAATGCCGTTTGTACAAATGAACCAATTCGTAACAAGTTTCCAAGAGGCAAAAGGATCTACACGTCGTTTATTCCAAATATTGAATGAAAGAGAAGAAGAGCATATTTCTATGCCACAAAAATTTGAAGAGCCGGAAAAGTTGGTATTTCAAAATGTAAATTTTCATTATAATGAGTGTGACCCTATTTTGAAAGATATTTCATTTACAGTGAGAAAAGGTACAACGACAGCGCTTGTAGGACCAAGTGGGGCAGGGAAAAGTACAATCTTTGCATTGATGGAACGGTTTTATGAGCCAACAGGTGGAGACATTTCATTAAATGGAAAGTCATATCGTGAGCTAAATATAGAAGCATGGCGACAACATTTTAGCTATGTTGCTCAAGCAGCTCCTGTATTGTCTGGAACAATTACAGATAATATTACATATGGTATGAATCGTAAGGTTTTATCAGAAGAAATCGTTCGTGCAGCGAAACTTGCGAATGCACATGAATTTATTATGGCATTTCCAGATGGATATGAAACAGAAGTTGGAGAGCGTGGTAACCAATTATCAGGTGGTCAAAAACAACGAATCGCCATTGCACGTGCCCTTTTACGTGATGCAGAATTTCTATTATTAGATGAAGCGACAGCAAGCCTGGATTCGGAATCAGAAGCCAAAATACAAAGAGCAATTGAAAATGTATTTGCGAGTAGAACGACGTTTGTGATTGCACATCGCTTATCCACGGTAGTGCAGGCAGATACTATTCTTGTATTAGAGAACGGTAATATTACAGGAACTGGTACACATGAGGAGTTAATGAAACATCATCCATATTATAAAAAAATTGCGGAACAGCAATTTTTAATAAAAAAAACAAAAGACAAGATATCCTAATTGTGTGAGGGTATCTTGTCTTTTATTTTTTCTGTAATAATGTATATGGATAATATAAAGTGTTTTCGTTTTGTTTCTTTTTTCTATTTTTTAGTGTGTACAAAGCAACAATTGTGCTTGCGATTGTAATCATAGCTTTCTTCATATTCCTTTACCCCTTTTTATTGTTCATTTAATTCTTGGCTAACTGCTTTTGCATCAATTAAAGCATGGAGAATCATTTTTACCATGTTCATCATTTTACTTCCTCCTTTTATAGTTGGTTAAGCTCTTTTACAACTGCTTGTCCATTTACTAATACCTCGAAGGTTGCTTTTACGATTTCTTTCATCATGATTACTTCCTCCCTTTGTTTGTCTCTTGTTTACATCTTTATTGTATAGGTAGGCGCTGTTTCGTACTATCGCTTTCCATTACGTGAACATAACAGTTTTGTAAGATTGGATGTTGTTTGTTGAAATGTTTAGTCTATCTTCATTATTTTCAGAAAAATGACTATTCAAACATGAAATGGGACAGTATAATAAAAGAGTAAGTATTAATTTCCGTACGAAAGGAGTGAATGAGATGAAACGTTCTTTAGCTTCGCGCGCAAAATTTTTAGATTTTATTTATTTTTGTCGTGCGATTTTTCATGATGTGGTTGCGAACGGGATACGTATGCCCTTTTTTAGCAATTGCATAGTAGCTATTGAACGATAGAAATCTCTTCACCCATTTTATAAACGTGTGAAAAGGGAGGCTATTCGGCTTCCTTTTTCTATGCAAAAAACCATGGGGAAAGTTTCTTTCCCTGTGGTTTTTTACGTTGGAAGGAGTATGGAAAATGACAATTTGTAGTGTAAACAATATAAAGAAATCTTTTGGTGGAAACATCATATTTGAAAATATATCGCTTGAAATTAAGAACGGTGAAAGAATTGGATTAGTTGGCCGAAATGGAAGCGGAAAGACAACGATTTTTCAATTGTTAACAGGAATAGAGAATGTAGATGCAGGCGCAATTCATTTCAAGAAAGGTACATGTATTGGACATGTGGCACAAATTCCAAGTTTTGCTGACGAAATGACTGTATATGATGTGTTAAGCGCTGCTTTTATAAAAGAAAAAGAATTAGAAACAGAAATGCGTAGTTTGGAGAAACGTATGGCAGAGGAACAAGAACCAGCTGATCTACAAAAATTGATGGATAAATATGGGGCAGTACAGGAACAATTCGCATTTTTGGGCGGCTATGAAATAGAAGCGAATATTATGAAGGTAGCAAATGGTTTGCAAGTTACAGATCTATTTTCTCGAATGTTTACTAAACTTAGCGGTGGCGAACAGACGAAAGTAAGTCTTGCATATATGCTATTGCAGAAGCCAGATTTGCTACTTTTAGATGAGCCGACAAACCATTTAGATTTATTTGCAGTGGAATGGCTAGAACAATTTTTAAAAGAGTATATAGGAACAGTTGTTGTCATTTCACATGATCGTTATTTTCTGGATGAAGTTGTTACGAAGATTTTTGATTTAGAAGATGGAGAACTTCATGTCTATCATACGAATTACTCGCAGTTTGTGAAAGAAAAGGAAGAAAGACTGCTGCAAGAGTTCCAATCGTATCAAGAACAGCAAAAGAAGATAAAGAAAATGAAAGAAGCAATTAAACGTTTAAGAGAATGGGCGAATCAAGCGAATCCTCCGAATGAGGGATTGCATAAGAGAGCAAGAAATATGGAACGTGCGCTAGAACGGATGGAGAAGTTAAAGAAACCAATTATAGAAAGAAAACAGATGGGACTTCAGTTTGAAGGGAAAGAGAGAAGCGGGAAAGATGTTGTTGTAATGAAGGAAGTTAGTAAAAGTTTTATGAGTCGTACTTTATTTCAAGAAGCCAATTTACATGTTCGTTTTCAAGAGCGTGCTGCTATTGTTGGGCGGAACGGTACAGGGAAAACAACATTATTAAAATTGTTATTAGGTGAAATGAAACAGGATGCTGGTGAAATTCGAATTGGTAGTGCTGTGAAAGTTGGATATTTATCGCAGCATACTTATGGAAACATAAAGGCTAATGTATTGGAAGCTTTTCGTGAGTGTGTACCCGTAACAGAGGGAGAGGCAAGACATATATTAGCACGCTTCTTATTTTACGGACCGGCTGTTTTTAAGAAGGTGAATCAACTTAGCGGAGGAGAACGGATGAGGCTAAGGTTATCACAGCTCATGTACCAAGATGTAAACTTTCTCGTGCTAGATGAGCCAACGAATCACCTCGATATTGAATCAAGAGAGGTGCTGGAGGAAGCTCTTGAACAATATAATGGAACAATTCTCGCTGTTTCACATGACCGCTACTTTTTAAATAAGTTATTTGAGAAAACGTATTGGATTGATGAACATAGATTATTTGAATTTGCAGGGAATTATGCTTGGGCGCGTCAGAAATGGGCAGAAAAAATAGAGAAAGAAGAAGTGAAACAACAAGAGGCTCCAAAAATGAAAGGAATGAATATAAGGGTAAAAGAGAAAGAATGTAGTGGTATAGACGAACTTGAAGATAAGCTTATGCATATAGAAGAAGAGATATATGCACTGGAGTGTACAATGGAAGAAACAGGTGAGGTTGAAGTATTGGAACAGTTATATAAAGAGAAAACGGAAAAAGAACGATTACGGGCGGAATTATATAATCGATTAGATAGTATGATGGAATAGATGAAAGAAAGATAAGCCATTCCTCTCATGTATGTGAGTAGGATGGCTTGTTTTTCTTTTTTATGTAGAGTACATGCTAATGTACTGACACTTCTCCTAATTTTGTACTGTATATGCATTACTTGTTTCACGTGAAACAAAATACTGGAGCAGTTTTTTTATCTCTAAATATATGCTTATATTTGAGTACACTTCGAATTAATTTGGTAATTTTTGTAATTGACTTAACAAGAATACGTTATGATTGAAAAAAAGAAAGCAGAGTCTACAGCTTCACCCGCTGAACCCTGCTTTCTTTTTGTGTATTGTCTTCCCCTATGGAAATGGTAATCGCAATTCCGAGCATAAAGAAAAATGCTAAAAAGAGGACGAACTTTGGGAAGAACGGGAATAGTAGCAATGCCCCCGCTATTATGAGTGTCAATGCAACATAGTGCAAGACATATTGGAATAGTTTGTCCATATTTTCGCCCCCTTTTTTGGTAGTTTGTTATTATCCTATGCCTGTCCACTAGATAATAGAATGCCTTTTTATTATTTCTTTTTTGTAAAAATAATAATGGAATTTTATTAAGTTTACCTAAATTGCAGATTCAATAATAGTTTTATAAAAATTCTTGAAATATTTATATAGAAAGAATTGACAAAATATAATGAACGATATAAGCTAATAACCATAAAGTCTAGCGGAAAAGTCGGAATAAGATTGTTACCCCTCATAAAACATCTATTTTTTTGCTTTTAAAACCGACTTTTCCGATGGAATATAAAACGTGTTGCTCGGAAGGCATACATTAGGCAAGCAGTTCATAAAGTGTAATTATTAAAAAAAGTTAGGGTGGGGACAATGAAGAAAAAGTCAAAAAAGTGGGCTGGTGTATTCTCGGTTTTATTAAGTAGTTCATTGGTGTTATCCGCATGCGGGGGAGCAGAGGATAAGGCTTCAACAGAACCAGCTAAACAGCAGGATGTAAAAGATTTGAAAATAGAGAAGGTTACAGCGACGGATAAGTCAAAAAATCCTGAAAAGGCGAAACAAAGAAAAGATACGCTTATTGTCGGGATTTCAAAGCCTGGCGGTGTGTTCTTACCTTATTTCCAAGAGAATGGTTGGGATGGAAATGTAACATCAGTTATATTTGCGTCTCTTGTATCAACAGATAAACAAGGAAAACCAGTTCCAGAGCTTGCGGAAAAATGGGACGTATCTTCTGACCAGTTAAAGTATACATTCCACTTACGAAAAGATTTGAAGTTTAGTGATGGCTCACCGTTAACAGCAGATGATGTAGCATTTACGTTAACATTGTTACACGATAAAGCTTATGAAGGTGGAGCAGATATTTTACAATATGCAATTAAGGGTGGAAAAGATTATAAAGAAGGAAAGGCAACATCGATTGAAGGAATTAAAGTAGTTGATCCACAAACAATTGAAATTACGACAGAAAAAGTAAATTCACAAGCTTTAACTGCTTTAGGTGGATCAGTATTATCAAAAGCTTATTATGGTAAAGATTATAAGCAAAATACAAGTTTAGATTATTTAAAAGATTTATATGGTAAGCCGATTGCGGCAGGGCCTTATAAATTTGAAAAATATGTTCCAGGTCAAGAAGTACGATTTGTGGCAAATGAGCATTACTATGCTGGTAAGCCGAAAGTGAAAAACTTTATTTATAAAATTACATCACCAGACACAAACTTCCAGTTATTCCAAACAGGAGAAACGGATTATGATGGGTTTGCTGCTAACAATGACAATATTGAACAATTAAAGAGTCTAGGCTTTGCTAATTTCAATATCGAAACAGTAAGTTCATACTCATATATTTATATGAATAATAAAAAGCCATATTTAAAAGATAAAAAAGTACGTCAAGCACTTATTTATGGATTAGATCGTAAAAAATATGTAGATACAAACTTCCAAGGGAACGCTTCTGTTGCCAATATACCGATTTCACCAACTTCATGGGCTTATGACGATAAGGATATCAACCCATACGAATACAATTTAGAGAAAGCGAAAAAATTGTTAGATGAAGCTGGTTGGAAAGTGGGTTCTGATGGTATTCGTGAAAAAGATGGCCAGAAATTAAAGTTAAGCTATTATGCAGCAAGTGGTAGAAAGCAAGAAGAGGTATTTATTCCAATTGCAAAAGAAAACTATAAAGCATTAGGTGTAGAGTTCAATGCGGAAATTATGGACTTTAATACTCTTGTATCGAAGGTTGGAAAATTTGATTATGATTTAGCTGCTGTTGCAACGCCAATTCTTTCTGATCCAAATGACGCAGTAGCTGACCTTGCATCTACACATCCAGATAACTCAGCGGGTTATAGTAATCCAAAAGTGGATGAATTAATTCAAAAAGGTATCGAGACAGTTGATATTGAAAAAAGAAAACCGATTTATAAAGAACTGTATAAAGAATTAAGCGAAGATCCACCTGTAATTCTATTAAATTATCGTAAAAGTATTTCAGCATACAATGCACGTGTGAAAGGTATTGAACCAGAGAAATACAATAGCATTAGTGCAAATTTACCTGTTTTATCTATTGAACAATAAGGATAAGTAAGGATAAATAGAAGACATTTTTTCATACAGCTATAAGAGTATGCTGTTTTGAAAAAATGTTCTTCTATTTTTAAGTCACTATGATTGGGGAGACAAAAAGGTGAAAACATATATCATTCGTAGGTTTCTACAAATGATTCCTACACTGTTTGGTACATCTATTATTATCTTTTTCTTATTTGCACTTTTGCCGGGGGATTATGTGGATTCAAATCCAAAGTTAACACCAGAAAGAGCGCAAGAGTTAAGAGAACTGTATGGATTAAATAAGCCTATTGTTGAAAGATACTTTCATTGGTTAGGTAATGCGTTACATGGAGATTTTGGCTTCTCGCTGCAATATCAGGAACCTGTAACAGCATTGCTTAATAAATTTATTTGGAATACTTTTATTGTTGCGGTGGCGGCTTTATTTTTCACTTGGATTATTGCACTTATTGTTGGCGTTATTTCAGCAACGAAGCAACATTCATGGTTTGATGCATTAGTAACAATTGGTGTCTTTGCTGCGATGTCATTTCCATCATTCTTTATCGGTCTATTTTTCATTAAAGTATTTGCTGTCGATCTGAACATATTACCTATCGGTGGCATGATTGATATAGGAAGTAACTCGACTGGCCTTGCTTACATACTGGAAGTTTTAAGGCATATGATTTTACCGGTATGCATTTTAACGCTCCTTGGCGTTGGCTCATTGACTCGTTATTTTAGAACAGGGATGTTAGAAGTTATTAGACAAGATTATATCCGGACTGCTCGTGCAAAAGGTTTGAAAGAGAGAGTAGTTATTTATAAACATGCTTTAAAAAATGCAATTTTACCAGCGATTACATTACTGGCATTTGAACTTCCAGGATTGTTCTCTGGTGCCATTATTATTGAACAAATTTTTAACTGGCCTGGAATTGGAAGTATCCAATTAGAAGCGTTAAGTTTTCGAGATTATACGGTGTTAATGGCATTCACAATGTTTCTCTCTTGCCTGACAGTTATCGCAAACTTTTTAGCAGACATCGTGTATGCGATGGTCGATCCGCGTATTCGATTAAAGTAAGGGGGGGAGAAAGATGGAGACTGTTGTAACAGTAGAGAAGAAAAAGAAGAAAAAAGGAAATGTAACTTCACCATGGCGGCAAGCATTTGCAAGAATTAAGAAAAATAAATTAGCATTGTTTGGTCTTTATACTTTAATTTTTATGTTTTTCTTTTGTTTCATTGGACCATTTTTTTCACCGTACGTTTCTGGTGCGATTCAAGTAACACAAATTAATAAGCCACCTACCCTTTCGCATTGGCTTGGTACGGACCAATTAGGACGAGACATTTTAACGAGATTAATGTTAGCGGGAAGGATTTCTTTAACAATCGGTTTAGCATCTATGCTACTATCTGTCATCCTTGGCGCAGTATTAGGGGCTATTTCTGGTTTTTATCGTGGTGTTGTAGATCATATTATTATGCGTATTGCGGACGTATTAATGTCTATTCCAGGATTACCATTACTGATTATTATGGGAGCGATTTTATCAGAATGGAAATTACCATCTGAATATCGTCTGTATGTCGTTATGATTATGTTAAGCCTGATTGGATGGCCAGGATTGGCACGCTTAGTACGAGGCCAAATTTTAACACTTCGAGAGCAATCATTTATGCAGGCTGCTGATGTACTAGGATTAAAGGATTACCGGAAAATTTTGTACCACTTAATTCCGAATGTATTTCCTTTGCTAATTGTTGTAGCGACGTTAGGTGTGGCAGGAGCTATTTTAAGCGAATCAGCATTAAGTTATTTAGGGCTTGGAGTTGTTCCACCTACACCATCATGGGGGAATATGATTAGCGCAGCGAACTCATTAATCGATTTCCAAAAGCGCCCATGGTTATGGATTCCACCTGGTTTTGCGATTTTTATAACAGTTGTATCAATTAATTTACTTGGTGATGCACTTCGTGATGCATTGGATCCAAAAATGAAGCGGTAGGTGAGGAAGCATGAGTAAAGCAGTAGTAGAGCTAAAGGATTTACAAACACACTTTCAAACAGACGAAGGTACGGTAAAGGCCGTCAACCATGTTAGTTTTTCGGTTCGTGAAGGTGAAACAGTTTGTGTAGTAGGAGAATCAGGTTGCGGGAAAAGTGTAACAGCTTTATCTATTATGGGACTTATTGCTGAATCTGGCGGCGTTGTTGGCGGTGATATCCTGTATGAAGGGCGAAGTCTTTTGGGCATGAAAGAGAAAGAACTTCGTAGTTTAAGAGGAAACGATATTGCGATGATTTTCCAAGAGCCAATGACATCCCTTAATCCAGTTTTTACTGTGGGAGAACAAATTGTAGAGACGTTAAGAGAACATGAACTTCTTAGTAAAAATGAAGCGTATAAAAAGGCAATTGAACTCATTCGCAAGGTGGGGATTGCACGTGCCGATGAAATAGTTCACGCCTATCCACATGAACTAAGCGGGGGAATGTTACAGCGAATTATGATCGCAGTTGCACTTAGTTGTAATCCAAAGCTGTTAATTGCTGACGAACCAACAACAGCACTTGATGTTACAATTCAAGCGCAAATATTAGACTTATTGAGACAGATAAAGGAAGAATTTAAAACATCTATTTTATTAATTACACATGATTTAGGTGTTGTAGCGGAAATGGCAGATTATGTTGTTGTAATGTATGGCGGCAAAGTCATTGAAGAAGCACCTGTACTGGAGCTATTCCAAAATCCGAAACACCCATATACAAAAGGTTTACTAAAATCAAAACCGGTAATGGGAAAACGAACAGATAAACTATATTCAATTCCGGGGCAAGTTCCAAACTTAGTTGGCTTAGGAGAGTTTTGCTACTTTAGTGGTCGTTGCGAACATTGCATGGACATATGCAAAAATGAAGCGCCAAATCTGAATGTGCATGAAGATAATCATAAAGTAGCTTGCTGGTTATATGAGGAGCGTGCTGAACAATGAGTGAACCGTTATTAGAAGTAAAGAATTTAAAAACGTATTTTCCGATTAAAGGCGGCGTATTTAGTAGAACAATTGGGCATGTAAAGGCTGTAGATGGAGTAAGTTTTACAATTAATAAAGGTGAAGTATTCGGTCTAGTTGGTGAATCCGGAAGCGGAAAAACGACAATTGGGAAAACAATTCTTCGCCTCGTTCAAAAAACAGAAGGTGAAGTGAAATTTAAAGGGCAAGATGTTCATACGCTATCAAAAGGAGAACTGCGAAAATATCGTCCGAATATGCAGCTTGTATTCCAAGATCCGTTTAGTTCATTAAATCCACGGATGCGCATTGGTGAAGCACTCGGTGAACCGATGTTAGCGCATGGACTAGCGACAAAAGAAAACGTTCGTGAAAAAGTATTAGAAGTGCTAGAGCTATGTGGATTAGCACCATACCATATCGATCGTTATCCACATGAATTTTCTGGAGGACAACGTCAGCGCATTGTTATTGCAAGGGCGATGGTATTAAATCCAGAGTTTATCGTTGCTGATGAACCTGTTGCAGCGTTAGATGTGTCAATTCAAGCGCAAATCATTAATTTATTCAGTGAGTTACGAGAGAAAAAAGGTTTATCCTACTTATTCATTTCGCACGATTTAAGTGTTGTAGAACACTTATGTACGAAAATAGGGATTATGTATTTAGGGACAATTGTAGAAACAGCTCCTCGTGATGAATTGTTTGCAAATCCGCTTCATCCGTATACGAAGGCGTTGTTATCTGCGGTACCAATCCCTGATCCAACGGTTAAACGAGAACGAATTATTTTGCAGGGGGACATTCCAAGTCCGGCGAATCCGCCGTCAGGTTGCCGTTTTCATACACGTTGCCCGTTTGCAACAGATATTTGTAAGCAGGATGTACCGGAATTTCGTGATGTTGGGGAAGGACATTTTGTTGCTTGCCATCATGTGTAAAAGAAAAGGACTCTTTCAAATTAAGAAAGAGTCCTTTTCTTTTATTTACTTGATGATGGTTGCAATACATACTGTTCAATTGCATGTGCAACACCATGCTCATCATTTGTTAATGTAACAACATCGCATAATTTCTTTACATCTTCCTCAGCATTTCCCATTGCAACAGATAAACCAGCTACTTCAAGCATTGGTACATCGTTGAAGTTGTCTCCGATTGCGATTGTATCTTGAATTGGAATGTTGAAATAAGATGCCATTTCTTGCAATCCATTTCCTTTATGGCCATGCTTATCCATAATTTCTAAATTTGTTGGAGCTGATGCTGTGACCATAATTTCCGTATCTTTTTGTAAAACATGCAGTAGTTGTGAACGATGCTCTGAATTAAATGTCAAAATGAAGAATTTAGATACTTCTAATTCTGGATTATCAACGACATCTTCTATTTTTTTGAAATCGGTAATTAAGTTTGCTTTCTTTTGTTTTTCAGTGATACGTTCAAGTTCTTCTAATGAAACTTCTAGTGCATGCTTATTTTCTTCAAATGCATGCATCACTTTTTCTTGCCATGTAGAAGGAGCATAAACTCCTTTATTTGTGTACAATTTATATGGAAAACCTTCAGATTCTAGTAATTTTGCAAGTTTGTATACTTTATCATTTTGTAAACAACGTGCGTTAATTACTTTTCCGTCAACATAAACAATTGCCCCATTGCTTGCTCCAACTGGAATTGATAATCGATACTCTTCCAATAGTTTTAAAGCATCTTCTTTTGCGCGACCTGAACAAATCATCACAATATGCCCAGCTGCTTGAGCAGTGCGAATCGCTTGTAAGTTTTCTTTGGAGATTTCGAGATTAGATGATAATAATGTACCATCCATATCTAGTGCGATTAATTTCAAAATGACCACCTCTTTGTTTTTATTATACATAGTTATTTGGAGGAAACATATAAACTTCTCTTGGGTCACGTTCTTTTGAAACTAGAATGTAATGGGATTTTTTCTGCCGTTTAAGACTATTAGGAATTGAAACATTATATTTTGTAACAAAAAGTAGTAGAAAAGCCATTTTTAATGCTTCCTACTACTTTTTGTTTCGCTTTGTAACCTCAATGTTACAGTAGTATTACAAATGCGTTTGTGTTGGAAAATGCTATACATAAGGGTTTCTGAGCGGTTTTCGAATTTTGTTGTAAAAAAAGTGTAATAAATTTTACGTATTTATATTGCAGTGTAGAAAAACTTATGTTACATTAATGTTACAAACGTTACACGGAATAATTTAATGTAACGTTAAGATAAAAACTATGAATTAATCATTTCTTAGAAATTACATATAAATATCTATTAATAAGGAGAGAATACATATGAAAATCGAACAAGTATTACAAGTAACAAAAATGGATTTCTTAGGATCAGCAGGCGGAGCAGCAGTATTAACAGCATTTATCGTATTTATTTCAAGTGTATTAGTATAATAGAAACTTTGTGAAAATAAAGAAGTAGAATAAAGATGAAGGGAGAACGAGGAATATGGAACAAGTATTACAAGTAACAAAAACGGATTTATTAGGAGCAGCAGGTGGAGCGGCAGTATTAACAGCATTTATCGTATTTATTTCAAGTGTATTAGTATAATAGGAACTTTGTGAAAATAAAGAAGTAGAATAAAGATGAAGGGAGAACGAGGGATATGGAACAAGTATTACAAGTAACAAAAATGGATTTATTAGGAGCAGCAGGTGGAGCAGCGGTATTAACAGCACTTATTGTATTCCTTGCAAATGTATTAGTATGATGAGTATAGATAAGAGGGAATTCTCATATTATATTCGAACCATTATCCAAAAAAAATAAAGACTCTAGCATATTATAGGTATTTAATATGTTAGGGTCTTTTTTATTTGGTTTATATTTTGTATAAGGAAAGAAATCGATGGGTTATTGTTAGTGCGGGATGAAAAATAGAGAATCACATGTGGACTCGCTATACGATTATATAAATCGTAAAAGGGACAAACGATATAGTCGGAAGACAGCTTGCCCGGTTCAATTGAATGTTGGGCTTTTCGTGGATGGCTTAAAGGATGTAACGATTAAAAATAGAAAAAAGTCGAATTTTATATGGGAGAAAAAAGAGGGATTTGACAGAAAAGATAGAAAATTTTAAGAGTTAGAAATTTGTTAGCTTGCTAACTAATTTTTTTAGTGATAACTGGAAGCGTTTTCGATTAGTTCTAAGTATGTAACATTCAATTTATTTACAGGGGGATGAGGAATTTATGAAACAAAAATCTATGGATACGCTAGCTGCACAAATGGAGGATTTCTTTCCGGTACGTGATGTCGATCATTTAGAATTTTATGTAGGAAATGCAAAGCAATCAAGTTATTACCTTGCGAGAGCGTTTGGATTTAAAATTGTTGCTTATTCTGGATTGGAAACTGGAAATCGCGAAAAGGTATCGTATGTTCTTGTGCAAAAAAACATGCGTTTTGTTGTGTCTGGAACTTTAAATAGTGAGAGTCGTATCGCGGAATTTGTAAAGACTCATGGTGATGGAGTAAAAGACGTAGCTTTACTTGTTGACGATGTTGAAAAGGCCTATTCAGAGGCTGTCAAACGAGGTGCTGTTGCGATTGCTCCGCCGGAAGAATTAACGGATGAGCATGGAACATTAAAAAAGGCTGTTATCGGTACGTATGGTGATACAATTCATACTCTTGTGGAGCGTAAAAATTATAAGGGTAAATTTATGCCTGGTTATGAAGAAATTGAATTTAATATTCCAAGTGACGAATCAGGATTAATCGCTGTGGATCATGTTGTTGGTAACGTTGAAAAAATGGAAGAGTGGGTTAGCTATTATGAAAACGTTATGGGCTTTAAACAAATGATTCATTTTGATGATGACGATATTAGCACGGAATATTCAGCTTTAATGTCAAAGGTTATGACAAATGGAAGTCGTATTAAATTTCCAATTAATGAACCTGCAGATGGTAAACGTAAATCACAAATTCAAGAATACTTAGAGTTTTATAACGGTGCCGGTGTACAGCATCTAGCATTATTGACAAATGATATTGTGAAAACAGTTAAAGCGCTTCGTGCGAATGGGGTGGAGTTTTTAGATACACCAGACACATATTATGATGAGTTGACAGCGCGTGTCGGTGAAATTGATGAAGAGGTTGATAAGTTAAAAGAACTTAAGATTCTTGTGGACCGTGATGAAGAGGGCTACTTGCTGCAAATCTTTACGAAGCCAATCGTGGATCGTCCAACATTATTTATTGAAATTATTCAGCGTAAAGGTTCTCGTGGATTCGGAGAAGGGAATTTTAAAGCTTTATTTGAATCTATTGAAAGAGAACAAGAGCGCCGCGGAAATTTATAAAATGGTTATCTGTCAGTGGGGGATCTCCCCCACTGATTAAAGTTTCACTTTACCCCGCATTAACGGACAGTAACACTCCCACCTTAGAATTTGGCGGAATCAAAGAAGTTAGGTAGGGAATGAACTGTCCGTAAAAGCCCGATTGGTGCGGGCTGATAATCAGTGGGGGATGGAGAAAATCCCCACTGATTAAAGTTTCACTTTATATAAACGGTGAGGAGGAATAGTGATGAGATTTATTACATTTCGTCTTCCTTCAGGAGAAACGCATGCAGGTTGGCTGGAAGGTAACAAAGTCATTGATATGAATCTAGCAAGTGATGGAGTTCTTCCTTCATCTATGCTCGCTTTTTTAGAGAAAGCGGATGAATATGTAGGAATCGTACGTGGTATTCAAAAGCCTATAAGTGGCGTGTACGCTTTGGAAGATGTACAGCTTTGTGCAGCCATTCCTAATCCAGGTAGTATTCGTGATTTTTATGCATTTGAGCAACACGTGAAAACAGCACGTGGCCGTCGTGGTTTAGATGTTGTTCCGGAGTGGTATGATATTCCGGTTTTTTACTTTACAAACCATCGTGCAGTTATTGGTCCGGAAGTTGCAGTTTCTTGCCCGAAACAATCTCAAAAGCTCGACTATGAGTTAGAAATTGCTTGTGTTATTGGGAAAGAGGGAAGAAATATTTCGCGTGAACAAGCAGAAGAATATATTTTTGGCTATTGTATTATGAATGATTGGAGTGCAAGGGATTTGCAAGCTGAGGAAATGAAAGTGGGGCTTGGCCCAGCAAAAGGAAAGGATTTTGCAACTTCATTAGGGGCGTATCTTGTTACGAAAGAAGAGTTAGCACCGTACCGTATAGGTGAACGGTATAACTTAGAGATGACTACTCACGTTAATGGAGAACTTTTGTCTAAAGGGAATTTCCGAGACATTTACTATACGTTTGCAGAAATGATAGAACGTGCTTCAGCGGATGTTACGCTATATCCAGGAGATGTAATTGGTTCTGGTACGGTTGGAACAGGATGTATTTTAGAACTTGGTACAGAAAAGTGGTTACAAGATGGTGACGTTGTAGAACTTGCGATTACCGGATTGGGCACGTTGCGTAATACAGTAAAAAAAGAAATGAAGGCGGGTGATGGGCATGTATTATCGTCACATGGGGGAGCTTCCTCATAAACGACATGTACAATTTCGTAAAGAAGATGGATCGCTTTATCGTGAACAGGTGATGGGAACGAAAGGTTTCTCTGGTACCCAATCTATTTTGTATCATCATTATATGCCAACTGAAGTAGGACACGCTGCGCTAGCGCATTCCTGTCAGTTGCAGTATGAAGAAGATGTAGTTCTTGCTCATCGTCATTTTCGTACGAAGGAAAATAGAAAAACGGGTGACGCAGTAAGTGGAAGGAACTTTATATTAGGGAATGAGGATTTATTAATTGGTGTTGTGAATCCGACGGAAAAAATGGATTATTTCTATCGTAATGGTGATGGCGATGAAATGTTGTTTATTCATTATGGAACTGGGAAAATTGAGACAATGTTTGGAACAATTCATTACCGTAAAGGTGATTATGTAACAATTCCAATCGGAACAATTTACCGAGTTATTCCAGATGAGGGAGAGTCTAAGTTCCTTGTTGTGGAAGCAAATAGCCAAATTACAACACCGCGCCGTTATCGTAATGAATATGGTCAATTATTAGAACATAGCCCTTTCTGTGAAAGAGATATTCGTGGTCCAGAGAAGTTAGAGACATATGATGAGAAAGGCGAGTTTGTTGTTATGACAAAGTCGAGAGGGTATATGCATAAACATATTATGCAGCATCATCCGTTAGATGTTGTTGGCTGGGATGGATATTTATATCCTTGGGTCTTTAATGTGGAGGATTTTGAACCAATTACAGGTCGTATTCATCAGCCGCCACCAGTCCATCAAACTTTTGAAGGTCATAACTTTGTTATTTGTTCCTTTGTGCCGCGTTTATATGATTATCATCCGGATGCAATTCCGGCGCCATATTATCATAGTAACGTAAATAGTGATGAAGTTCTTTATTATGTAGAAGGAAACTTTATGAGTAGAAAAGGTGTAGAGGAAGGTTCCATTACACTTCATCCAAGTGGGATTCCGCATGGACCACATCCTGGAAAAACAGAAGCTAGTTTAGGGAAAAAAGAAACGATTGAACTAGCAGTCATGATTGATACATTCCGCCCGCTTCGAATTGTGAAACAAGCACATGAAGCGGAAGACGAGAAATATATGTATAGTTGGATTGAAGAAGGTTCATATACTACAAAATAAAAGAAAAGAGGCATGCTCATTTTATGAGTATGCCTCTTTTTAGTTGGAATCGACAATTTATAGAATATCAAAAATAATTATAAAAAGATATAGGGATATAACTATATACATTATTTGTATATTGTTTATCTTTTTATGTCGAATGATAAATTTATTTAATGTGGTGAACAAATGTGATAATGAAGGGGGCTATGTATTGATTGTATTACATTTTTTTTGTTGTTTAGTTATTTTTCTGTTTATTTCGACAAAAGTATTGACTAAAAAATATGTTATGAGTAAAATAAAAACACGAATTAAAAATTTTCTGAAAATTATAAATTAGAGGTGCATGCTATGAAACAAATTTTTCAAAAAAAGCCGATTGCGAAACTAATGCAAGAAAGTAAACAGAAAACATTAGCAAGAACATTGGGAGCACTGGATTTAACAATGCTTGGGATTGGAGCTATTGTTGGAACAGGGATTTTTGTTCTAACAGGTGTTGTAGCGGCGAAACATTCTGGACCAGCTATCATTTTATCATTTGCTGTAGCTGCATTAGCATGTGCCTTTGCTGCATTCTGTTACGCAGAATTTGCATCTTCTGTCCCAGTTTCGGGAAGCGTTTACACGTATACGTATGCGACGATGGGAGAGGTGTTTGCATTTTTAATTGGATGGGATTTAATGTTGGAATATTTATTAGCAACATCTGCGGTAGCCAATGGATGGTCTGCGTATTTCCAATCTTTATTAAAAGGCTTTGGGATTCATATTCCGACTATTCTAGCTTCTGCACCTGGAACAGGAAAGGGTGGCCTTATCGATTTACCAGCTGTCATTATCATTCTAATTATGACTGCCCTTTTATCTAGAGGTGTACGTGAAAGTGCCCGCGTAAACAATATTATGGTTTTTATTAAAATAGCAGTCGTATTACTCTTTATCTTTGCTGGTTTTAATTATGTAAAGCCGGAAAACTGGACACCGTTTATGCCGTTTGGTCTTGATGGCGTAATGGCTGGGGCTGCAACAGTATTCTTTGCATTCATTGGATTTGATGCTGTATCGACAGCAGCGGAGGAGGTAAAACGTCCACAACGAGATTTACCAATTGGTATTATCGCATCATTACTCATTTGTACGATTCTTTATATCGTTGTTTCACTTATTTTGACAGGGATTGTACCGTATGGTCAGCTGAATATTTCTGATCCGGTGGCTTTTGCGCTTCAGTTTATTGGACAAGATGGTTTAGCGGGTGTTATCTCGGTAGGAGCAATTACGGGGATTACAACTGTAATGTTAGTTATGATGTATGGGCAGGTTCGTGTTTCATATGCAATGAGTCGTGATGGATTATTACCGAAGCGTCTTGCAAAAGTTCATCCGAAATTTAAAACACCATTTTTAAATACATGGACAACAGGGATTATCGCAGCACTTATTTCGGGGCTTATCGATTTAAATGTATTAGCACACCTTGTAAACATGGGAACATTATCTGCTTTTGCACTTGTGGCAGTTGCAGTTATCGTAATAAGAAGAACACATCCAGATCTACCACGTGCTTTTAAAGCGCCACTTGTACCAGTTTTACCTGCGTTAACAGTTATCTTTTGTTTATATTTAATGCTTCAATTATCAGGAACTGCATGGATGAGCTTTGGCATCTGGATGGTGATTGGTATAGCCGTTTACTTCCTATATAGTCGAAAGCATAGTGTTTTAAATAATAAAAAAGATGAAGAAGATGTAGCGAATTTATAGAGAAAAGATCCGTTCTAAATAGAATAGAACGGATCTTTTGTTTTGAAAATTTACATTTTTCTAAAAATGATATAAGATAAGGGGTGGTCGATTAAAGGAGTGTTGTAAATGAAACAGACATGGCGTGAGTTACAAGCGATGGATCGTAACGTGTGGATCCGTTTTATAGGAGAAACATTAAATGGCATTGCGATGATGATGTTAATGCCATTTTTTGCACTGTATTTAAAAGATAAGGTGGATTCTTTATTGCAAGTAGGGATTATCATGGCGCTTTCTCCGATTGCGGCCAGTTTTGGATCTTTGATAGGGGGCAGAATTGCTGATATATATGGAAGAAAGCCAATTATGATTATTTCGATGGCGAGTAATGCAGTGTTGATGCTCGGTTTTTTATTTATAGAAGGATTTATACCGTATGCTATTTTATCAATTCTTTTAGGATTAAGTAATTCGCTATTCCATCCAGCGGCATCGGCAATGGTAGCGGATGTGACAGCGCCTGAGAAAAGGACGGAAGCATATGGGTTATTGCGAATGGGGCATAATATCGGGGCGGCTATCGGACCAATTATGGGAGCTTCAGTAGTTGTTCTTTCGAAAAATATAGTGTTTATTATTGCTTCATCTACAATGCTATTTTACGCGCTTCTTGTGTTAATACTTATTCAAGAAACTATGCCGAAAACTGTATTGAAAGAAGAAAAGGATAAGGAATCTGGCCCTGTCTGGAAAGTTGTTCTGCAAGATAAAGTGTTGGTGATTTATTTGTTGGCAGGCGTTATTATTTCCATGGGTTTTTCACAAACAGAAGGTATGCTTCCTCTTCATTTTGATAACGAGATGAAAGAAATATTCGGTAAAAACAACCCGTATCCATATTTAATGGCTTTAAATGGTCTGCTAGTCGTCTTATTCCAATTTCAAATTTCGAAATGGGCGACAGATAAACCTGTTGGAAGGACGATGTTATATGGAGCGTGGTTATTTGGAATTGGGTTGTTTTTCATCGGTTGGATTCCAAAGTGGTTTGGTGGATTTGGTGCAAGTGCGACTGTTATTTTAATAACGTTACTAGTTATATATGCGGTATATACGCTAGGTGAAATGATTATGTCACCTGTACAAATGACATTTGTGGCCAATTTAGCACCGGAGCATTTACGCGGGACATATATGGGTGCAGCGAGCTTACAGTGGATTACAGGGAACGCATTTGGGCCGCTTCTTGGAGGTTTTTTACTTGACCGATTGTTAGGGCATTTATTATTTACAATATTAGGAGTGGGCTGTGTAGTAGCTGGTCTTATATATATTTCTTTAGATCGTCTTGTAGAGCAAAGACAAAAAGGAGTTGTCACAAAACAATCTTCCTAACCCATAAGTGACATACACCAAAAGAAGCGTTTCTTCATATATTTTAGGTACATAACTAGAATATGAGGTGAAATTTGTTATAAGAAAGTACAAGAAGATTAGAATTATTGCTTGAAAGATATAATGAAGAAAACAGTCCTATCACTCATGGAAGTTTCATTTTATTTTAAATAGGAACTACCTATTTCTATAAAAAGTGCTAAAATAGAAAAATGAAAACAATTGGTTAGGGTGATTTCATTGACGAAAATTAAATTAGGTTTATTATATGGTGGAAAATCGGCGGAGCATCAAGTTTCATTACAAACAGCTCTTGCCGCTATTAAAGCATTAAATCAAGATAAATTCGAGATTCATCCAATTTATATTACAGAACAAGGCCAATGGATGCGCGGTGAGCGTATTGAAGGCGAAGTAACAACTGTTGAAGCATTACAAATGAGTGGGGAAGAAAATACAATCTCTCCTGTTTCATTAAGTACAGAAATTATCCCAACTGCAAATTCTAAACAAGAAGATGCAATTGATGTTATTTTCCCGTTATTACATGGACCAAATGGTGAAGATGGAACGGTACAAGGGTTATTAGAATTACTGAACATTCCATACGTAGGTAACGGTGTATTAGCATCAGCTGCCGGCATGGATAAAGTTGTTATGAAAAATATCTTTGCAGAAGCTGGATTGAAACAAGCGAAATATGCATCTTTCATTCGTAGCACATGGGAAAAAGATCGTGAAACAGCATATGAAAAGGTAGAAGAAGTATTAGGCTATCCTTGCTTCGTAAAACCAGCAAACCTTGGCTCAAGTGTTGGTATTAATAAGTGTAAAGATCGTGAAGAGCTGGACAATGCATTTGAAGAGGCGTTCCAATTTGATCGCAAAATTATTGTAGAAGAAAACATCGTAGGGCGTGAAGTAGAAGTTGGTGTATTAGGTAATGATGAGCCGAAATGTTCAGTTGTAGGTGAAATTGTACCGAAAAAAGACTTCTATGATTACAAGTCGAAATACATCGATGGTGATACAGCATTAATTATCCCAGCTGAAATGACAGAAGAAGAGTCTGATGTAATTAAGCGAGATGCAATTATTGCATTCCAATCTTTAGATAGTGCGGGCTTAACAAGAGCTGATTTCTTCTTAACGAAAGATGGAGAAGTGTACATTAATGAAGTAAATACAATGCCAGGATTTACGCCATTTAGTATGTTCCCGTTATTATGGCAACATACAAACTTACCATATCCAGAGTTAATTGAAGAATTAATTCGTTTGGCAATTGAGCGTCACGAAGAAAAGCAAAAAATTAAATATACAATCTAACAAAAAAGGAGGAAGCACTATTCAAAAAGAATAGTGCTTCCTCTATGTAAGGAGTGCTTTTTATGATAAAACGAACGTTAAAACAAGTAGAGAAAATGATAAATGGAACGGGTTTAGTAGAGAGATATGCCGAAATTACTGTACAAGGTGTATCAATTGATACACGGAAAATTGAAAAAGGTAATCTATATGTTCCGATTCAAGGTGATCGCTTTGACGGTCATTCTTTTGTAGATAAAGCAGTTGAAAATGGTGCTGTAGCTACGCTTTGGAAAAAAGATGTGCAAAATCCCCCTACGGATATACCAGTGATTTTTGTAGAAGATACACTAGAAGCATTGCAAGCATTAGCGAAAAGCTATCGTGATCAGTTAGATGTAAAAGTTATAGGTGTAACAGGAAGTAACGGTAAAACGTCTACGAAGGACATTGTGACAAGTCTCCTTGCAACAAAATTTAAAGTTCAAAAAACAGAGGGGAACTTTAATAATCATATCGGTTTGCCACTTACTATTTTAAGCCTAGAAGAGAATACAGAAATGGCTGTATTAGAGATGGGAATGTCTAGCTTGGGTGAAATTGAATTTTTATCTAAATTAGCTCGCCCAAATGCTGCGATTATTACAAATATTGGAGAAGCGCATTTAATGGATTTAGGTTCTCGTGATGCGATTGCTGAGGCGAAGCTTGAAATCGTTACTGGTTTACAAAACGGTGGAGTATTTGTATACAATGGTGATGAGCCACTTTTAACAAATCGTGTCCCAAATATGAACCTAGCTGCTGAGACGATTACATTTGGTGATGCAAGGGCAAATGATTATTATCCAACTTCTGTAACATTGCAGGCAACGGGAACGTACTTTAAGATGAATCAGGATAAGGATACGGTATTTTATCTACCGGTTCTTGGAAAGCATAATGTATATAATACACTTGCCTCAATGGCGATTGCGAAATATTTCGGTGTAACGTGGGAAGAGATGAAGCAAGGGTTAGTAACACTTCAAATGACGGGCATGCGTATGGAAATTGTGAAAACAAATAATGGTTTAACGGTCATCAACGATGCTTATAATGCGAGTCCAACAGCAATGGAGGCTGCGTTCCATTTAATGAATGGTCTAGATGGATTTGCTAAAAAAGTTGTTGTACTTGGTGATATGCTAGAGCTTGGGGATCAAGAAGTACAGTTCCATTATGAAGTAGGTAAATTAATTGATCCAGCAAAAATCTCATATGTATTCACATACGGTAGATTAGGGGCTCAAATTGCTGAAGGAGCAAAAATTAATTTTCCTAAAGAGCGCGTAAAAGTATATGACAATAAAGAGGAACTTGTGAAAGAATTACAAACAGTAATTGATGAAAAAGATGTTGTGTTAGTTAAAGCATCTCGCGGCATGAAATTAGAAGAAATTATTACGATGTTGAAATAATTGGTGTATGTAAATAGGGATGATAGCTACAAAAATAGCGGAAACTGTTAATAAGCGCTTACAGTAAAGAATAAAAAAATAAAAGTAAAGAAAAAAGCTTTTTATATGAAATAAGGTAACAGTTGGGTTTGCTTTTTGCACATACAAAACTTATAATTGATAAAGTGTAATAACGTTTAGAAGTATTTTCGCGAAGAATATACGCCCGTTTATATACGTGAGCATTCAGGAAAAGGGCTTTTCCGCAATTTCGGAAAACGCCTTTTTTTAAATGATAAGTATAGGATAGAAAAGGAGAAGTAACATTGACAACATTTCGAGAATTAGGATTAAGTGATTCTTTATTGCAATCTGTTGAAAGTATGGGCTTTGAAGAGGCTACGCCGATTCAAGCTGAAACAATTCCACATGCATTGCAAGGTAAAGACATTATTGGACAGGCGCAAACAGGTACAGGGAAAACAGCAGCATTCGGATTACCACTATTAGACAAAGTGGATACACATAAAGAATCGGTTCAAGGTATTGTTATCGCGCCAACGCGTGAATTAGCAATTCAAGTTGGAGAAGAGCTTTACAAAATCGGTAAGCATAAACGTGTTCGTATTTTACCAATCTATGGTGGCCAAGATATTAACCGCCAAATTCGTGCTCTAAAAAAACACCCACACATTATTGTTGGTACGCCGGGTCGTATTTTAGATCATATTAACCGTAAAACACTTCGTCTACAAAACGTAGAAACTGTTGTTCTTGATGAAGCGGATGAAATGTTAAACATGGGCTTCATTGAAGATATTGAAGCGATTTTAACAGATGTGCCAGAAACGCATCAAACATTATTATTCTCAGCAACAATGCCAGATCCAATCCGTCGTATTGCTGAGCGTTTCATGACTGAGCCTCAACACATTAAAGTAAAAGCAAAAGAAGTAACAATGCCAAACATTCAGCAGTTCTATTTAGAAGTGCAAGAAAAGAAAAAGTTTGACGTATTAACACGCTTATTAGATATTCAATCTCCAGAGCTTGCAATCGTATTCGGTCGCACAAAGCGTCGTGTTGATGAATTATCAGAAGCATTAAACTTACGTGGTTATGCAGCAGAAGGTATTCATGGTGATTTAACACAAGCGAAACGTATGTCTGTACTACGTAAATTTAAAGAAGGTTCTATCGAAGTTCTTGTTGCAACAGACGTTGCAGCGCGTGGTCTTGATATTTCAGGTGTAACACACGTATACAACTTTGATATTCCACAAGATCCAGAATCATATGTTCACCGTATTGGTCGTACTGGCCGTGCTGGTAAAAAAGGTATTGCAATGCTATTTGTAACACCACGTGAATCAGGACAATTAAAAAATATCGAGCGTACAACTAAACGTAAAATGGACCGTATGAATGCACCGACACTTGACGAAGCATTAGAAGGTCAACAACGTTTAATCGCAGAAAAACTTCAAAGCACAATTGAAAGTGATAACTTATCATACTACAAGCGTATTGCAGAAGAAATGTTAGAAGAGAATGACTCTGTAACAGTAGTAGCTGCTGCTTTAAAAATGATGACAAAAGAGCCAGATACAACTCCAATCGCTTTAACATCAGAACCACCAGTTGTTTCAAGAGGTGGCGGTTCTAAAAAACGCGGTGGTAACGGAAGTGGATACCGTGATGGTAACCGTAACCGTAGTCGTGATGGACGCGGCGGAGATGGTCGTAATCGTGACCGTAACCGTGATGGTCGTAATCGTGACGGTAATCGTGATGGTAACCGCAACCGTGGTGGTCGTAAAGGTGAAGGTCAAGGTCGCCCAGGATCTTCAAATGGACGCGGCGAAAGAAAACATCATAGCCGTAAGCCACAAGCTTAATAAAAGTGAGGATGTCCCCAAAAAGGATATCCTCTTTTTTTATTTATGTAATTGTACATACTACATAGTAAGTTGTATAGAGAAGAGGGGTTTTATGCTTGTAAGGCTCGGTTATGTAGCGATGAGCATGCATTTGAAAAATGCATCTCCGTCTCAAACGATGACATATGCACAATTTCAACGTATTAAAGATCGAGAGGCGGCGATTTATAAACTTGAAAGAATTGCAAATTCTAATTTGGACAATTGTTTGCGATTATTAAAACATAATAAAGGGAATGACATATCTTTTTTTCGATTTAGTTCAAAATTGGTGCCATTAGCTAACCATGAAGAGCTATTAGATTGGAATTATATTCGTCCTTTAAAAGAGAAATTGAAAGAAGTGGGTGATTACGCGCATCGGATGAAGATGAGAATCGATTTTCATCCAGATCACTTCGTGGTGCTAAATTCACCTCAAGAACATATTTTGAAACAATCAATAAAGACACTTCAAATGCATCGGAAGCTATTAAAGGGAATGGGAATGCAGAAAGGACCCCGCTGTGTGTTACATGTTGGTGGAGGTTATGGTGATAAAGAACTTGCCTTAGAACGCTTTATAGAAAATTGGTCGAATATTCCTGTAAGTATCCAAGAGATGATTATGTTAGAAAATGATGATACGACTTTTTCGTTACAAGAAACATTATATTTAGGTGAAAAACTTGCAGTTCCGGTTGTATTTGATCTGCATCATCATATGATGAATAACGATAAAGAAGATTGGTATGAACATTGGGGTCGTGTAGTGGATACATGGAAAACTTCTTTATTACCAATCAAGATGCATATTTCTAGCCCGCGAGAAGGAAATGACCCTAGAGCTCACGCAGATTTTATTGATGCGGGTACATTTTTATCCTTTTTACAGAAAATCAAAGGTAGTGTCCCTCAGATTGATTGTATGATTGAAGCGAAGAAAAAGGATGAGGCTTTATTTCAATTACTACGAGATCTTGGTACAAAACCAGAAGTGGAAATAATCGATGGTGGGAGCTTTTATATGAAATAAGCTCTACACCATCGATTTTTTTATGAAAAGTGGAGTGCCAATACCACCGATTAGTAGTCCGGTTAAATGGCTAATAGGGTTAGCGGAAGGATTAAAGAAGGTAAAAAGAAGTAATAGAAATATAATTGAAGAGAGGAAAACGAACTCTTTTGGTTGAGAAGAATGGTAGCGACTATATAAAAGAAAAAGTTGTGCGCCAAGTAACCCGAAAATACCGCCCGATGCGCCGGCATGAATATACTCAATAGGCATAATGATATAAGATGCAATATTGCCACTAATGCCGGCTGTGAAAAATAAAAGAATGAAGCGAATACTACCTAGTTGTTTTTCGATAGATTGACCGAGAAAGAATAGACAAATGCTATTGGAAAGAAAGTGTTGAAAGTCTACGTGTATAAATAGAGAGGTTATAAGACGCCAATATTCCCCTTTAGAAATATACTCGTTGTAAGCAGCTAAATGATAAAAGAAAAAATCCCCTGGTATGATTATGACGAGTTGTAAGGTCAGGAAAAAGAGAACGGTGGGTTGTAAGGTGGTTCGCATATGTGAGAATGTCATTTCTATTTTCACTCCTTTTGCATCAGAATGATTCTCTGTTATTCTTACAATATGAATGAAGGAAGATAAATAGAAGAAGGGGACTTTTGAAATGATTATAGGGATTGGAATAGATATTATCGAACTGAATCGAATTGAAAAAATGTTAGATGGAAAGCTTAAATTTATGGATCGTGTTTTAACTGAGGGAGAAAGAAATGTTGCTGCTGAATTGAAAGGGCATCGCCTTGTGGAATTTGTAGCAGGAAGGTTTGCGGCGAAAGAAGCATATTCGAAAGCTGTTGGAACTGGCATTGGAAAAGAAGTAAGCTTTTTGGATATTGAAATAAAAAATGATGATAGAGGTAAGCCGATTCTTGTGGTAAATACGGAACATATTGTTCATCTATCGATTAGTCATAGTAGAGAATTTGCGGTAGCGCAAGTTGTTTTAGAAAGCTCGTCACGCTAGTCTGCATATTTTATATCTTTGTCTCATATATTTGAGTTAGCGATAAGGGAGAAATATCTTCCATTCATTTATAGGGGCAAAGGGGCTGAAATGATGAAAAGGCGGCTATTTTTAGTGATTGTCGGTTTATTGACCGTTTTTGCACTAGTGGGTTGTATGGAAAAGAAACAAGAAGATGTCGTGCGAGATTTAGAGGCGAAGGTTAAGGGGATGAAGAGTTATCAAGCTGAAGCGAAATTATCTATTAAGACGGGGAATGAACCGCAAGAATATAATGTGGAAGTTTGGCATAAAGAACCCTCCTATTATCGTGTGAATTTAAAAAATGCAAAGAAAGATCAGAGTCAAATCATTTTAAGAAATGATGAAGGTGTATTTGTATTAACGCCAGCTCTTAATAAAAGTTTTCGATTTCAAAGTGATTGGCCGCAAAATAGTAGCCAGGCTTACCTATATGAATCACTTGTAAGAGATATCTTAAAGGATAAGAAGAATCTTTCATTTGAGAAAACCGATAAATACTACGTGTTTAAGACTAAGACGAATTACAATCATCAAAATATGCTACCAAAGCAAGAGATTAAATTGAATAAAAGTGATTTAGCGCCTGTTTCAGTGAAATTGATGGATAATGATCAAAATGTTCTTGTAAAAGTGGAGTTTTCAAAGGTGAAGTTTGATACAAAGTTTGATAAGGGTGCATTTGATACGAAGCAAAATATGTCTAGGGCGCAAGTCGATGTACAAACAACAGTGAAAGAAGAGAAACCATTTGCTGTTCTGTATCCGAGTGATACTCCGCAAGGGATGGTTTTAAATGAAGAGAAAGAGTTAAAGACAGACGGTGGCAAGCGTGCGATACTCACATACACTGGGAAGAAGAAGTCCTTTACATTAATACAAGAAAAGGCGAAGGTTGCTGAAGCTTCAGCGTCAATAAGTGTAAGTGGAGAGCCAGTGGATCTTGGTTTTACAATTGGTGCTTTAGCAAAAGACTCGTTAACATGGTCGCATAATGGAGTGGAATATATGCTCGTGTCTAAAGGTTTAGAACCGGATGAGCTATTAATGGTAGCTCGTTCTGTTACGGCAAAACAGGTGAAATAAACTTTTTAGACGTGGTGATGTATATGCACCACGTCTTTTCTTGTTTTGGAGAATGGATTTCCTAAAAAGATGAATATAAAAGAATAAGCCTCGCATATCGTATATAAGGAAGTGTTTTTATGGGAGAATCATCATTTTACCGTGATACGTGGGTAGAAGTAAATTTGGATGCTATTTATAACAATGTAACACATATTAAAAAAATGATTCCGGAAAATGTTGAGGTTTTTGCTGTAGTGAAAGGAAATTCGTATGGACATGATTATGTGCCGGTGGCTAAGACTGCATTAGAGGCTGGAGCAACAAGGCTAGCTGTTGCTTTTTTAGATGAAGCATTAGTGCTTCGCCGATCCGGTATTACTGCACCGATTCTAGTGCTAGGCCCATCATCACCACGTGTTGTGAATGTAGCTGCCGAAAATGATGTGGCATTAACTGTTTTTCAAAGAGAGTGGGTCGAGGAGGCACTAGAAATTTGGGATAGCTCGGTACCGTTACGATTTCATCTTAATTTTGACAGTGGTATGGGGAGAATCGGAATTCGAGAACGCGAAGAATTAAAAGGTTTTTTGCGTAGTTTAGAAGAAGCTCCGTTTTTTGATTTAGAAGGAGTGTATACGCACTTTTCAACAGCTGATGAAGTGGGAACCTCGTATTTTGACAAGCAATATAATACGTTTTTGAAACAGTTAAGTTGGCTTCAGGGATTTGGAGTGGATCCAAAATTTATTCATGCGGCTAATAGTGCCGCCACCATGAGGTTTCACGGGATTACATTTAATGCTGTTAGGATTGGGATTGTAATGTATGGCTTAACTCCTTCTCTAGAAATATTTCCATTCATACCGATTCAATTAGAACCTGCTCTTTCACTTCATACAACAGTCTCTCATATTAAGCAAGTTATTAAAGGGGATGGGATTAGTTATGGTGTTACTTACCGGACGAAGATAGAAGAGTGGATCGCGACTGTCCCAATTGGATATGCAGATGGATGGCTTAGAAGGTTACAAGGATTTAAGGTGCTTGTAGATGGGGAAAGGGTTCCTATTGTAGGGCGTGTTACGATGGATCAATTGATGCTACATCTTCCTTACGAAGTACCACTTGGCACAAAAGTTACTCTTATTGGAAAGCAGGGTGATGAATACATTAGTGCAAATGAGGTTGCGGAGTATTCAGGTACCATTAACTATGAAATTATTACAACAATAAGCTTTCGAGTTCCTCGTATATTTATTCGAGATGGGAAGGCTGTCGATGTTATAAATTATTTAAATGATATATAAGTAAGCAATATTTACAGTAGTCGTTTTGTGTTAGAAAGAGATAAAAAGTAAAAGAGAGTGAATGTTTTGTTTGTCAATTGGAAAACATAAACAAGGAATAAGGAAGTCTTTGCAACAGGCTCCATACAATGGTATTATTACAATAGGTGTCATATATATTTGGGTGTGTAGTTGACGGTGGAGGTGTATTTTTGTGTCCGAATCGAGTGTAACTACTGAAATCGTGGTTCGGTTACCAAAGCAAGTGGTAACGGAATTGGACGGAATTGGAAAACAAGAGAATAAGAATCGCCATGAACTAATTTTCCAGGCAACACAACTGTTATTGCGTCAACATAAGACGAAGAAACGCTACCAACATGAATCAATGCGACGTGGGTACATTGAAATGGGAAAAATTAATCTTGGTATTGCATCTGAAGCTTTCTTAGCAGAGTATGAAGCAGCTCATACAGTAGAACGCTTAGTTAGCGGGGGGTAATATTTTGATTGTAAAACGCGGCGACGTGTATTTTGCAGACCTTTCCCCAGTTGTTGGTTCTGAGCAAGGAGGCGTTCGTCCGGTTCTTGTCATTCAAAATGACATCGGAAATCGTTTTAGTCCGACTGTGATTGTAGCGGCTATTACTGCGCAGATTCAGAAAGCGAAATTGCCCACACATGTGGAAATTGATGCGAAAAAGTACGGCTTTGAGAGGGATTCTGTTATCTTGCTCGAACAGATTCGAACAATCGATAAGCAACGCTTAACGGATAAAATCACTCATTTAGATGAGTTGATGATGGGTCGTGTAGATGAAGCGCTGCAAATTAGTTTAGGACTAATAGATTTTTAAATCGGCAGTTTAAGTTGCTCTCTTAGGAGCAACTTTTTTTATTAAGGGAGGTTCGGTTGTATATGGAAATGGTAGATAATCGACAAGCGTTAATGAAGATGTTAGTGAAAGAATTAGGCTTTACAGAAAAGCAAGTTCGTCATGTTATTCAATTAACAGAAGAAGGTAATACAGTTCCATTTATTGCTCGTTACCGAAAAGAATGGACCGGATCTTTAGATGAAGTGCAAATTCGTGCAATCTTAGAAAGATGGCAATATATGATGCAACTTGAAGATCGAAAAGAAGAGGTTCTTCGTCTGATTCATGAAAAGGGAAAATTAACAGAAGAGTTGCGTCAATATATTATATCTGCAACAAAACTACAAGAAGTAGAAGACTTGTACCGTCCATATAAAGAAAAAAGAAGGACGAAAGCGACGATCGCTAAGGATAAGGGGCTTGAACCGTTAGCTGAATGGCTACTTCTGTTCACGAAAGAGGACCCAAAAGATAAGGCAAAAGAGTTTGTTAATGCTGAGAAAGAAGTGCAATCTGTCCAAGAAGCATTGCAAGGTGCGCAAGATATTATTGCAGAATTTGTATCGGATGATGCGGCGTACCGCAGCTGGATTCGTAATGTTACCTTTAGAAAAGGAATGATCGCGTCCTCTGTAAAAGATGAAGAGAAAGACGAAAAAAATATATATGAGATGTACTATGGTTATGAAGAGCCTTTGCAAAAGATTGTGCCACATCGTGTATTAGCTATGAACCGTGGTGAAAAAGAAGAGATTTTAAAAGTTTCTGTTGTGCCGCCGATAGAAGAAATTGTTCGCTTTTTACATAAGAAAGTGATTCGTGATGATGCTTCTAAAAGTGCAGAGTATGTACAATTAGCGATTGATGATGGATACAAGCGATTAGTTCAACCGTCAATCGAAAGGGAGATTCGTAAAGAATTAACTGAAACTGCAGAAGAGCAAGCGATTCACATTTTCTCTGAGAATTTGCGTAATTTATTATTACAGCCACCGATGAAAGGGAAGGTAGTATTAGCAGTAGATCCTGCGTATCGAACGGGATGTAAATTAGCGGTAGTAGATGATACAGGGAAAGTATTGCATATCGGTGTTATTTATCCGCACCCACCTGTTCGGAAGTATGAAGATGCAAAAGAAAAAGTTATTTCTATTATAGATAAATATCAAGTTCAGATGATTGCAATTGGAAATGGTACAGCTTCAAGGGAAACAGAGGAGTTTATAGTAGATGTTTTACAAGCGGTGCCGCGAGATGTATTTTATATTATTGTTAATGAAGCGGGGGCGAGTGTATATTCAGCTTCTGATTTGGCTCGTGAAGAATTTCCGGATTTGCAAGTTGAGGAAAGAAGTGCTGTTTCAATTGGAAGACGTCTGCAAGATCCACTTGCAGAACTTGTGAAAATCGATCCGAAATCAGTTGGGGTAGGACAATATCAACATGATGTATCACAAAAGAGATTAAATGAATCATTAACATTTGTTGTGGAAACGGCTGTTAACCAAGTGGGAGTAAATGTGAATACAGCTTCTGTCGCGTTATTACAATACGTTTCGGGGCTATCAAAAACTGTTGCGAAAAATATTGTAAGCAAGCGTGAAGAAGATGGGAAATTTACAAAACGTACAGAGTTAAAGAAAATACCGCGGTTAGGTGCTAAAACGTATGAACAGTGTATTGGTTTCTTGCGTATACTAGAGGGTAAAAATCCACTTGATAGAACGAGCATCCATCCAGAGCAGTATAAAAATGTTGAATTGCTATTAAAGAGCTTAGGGTTATCGATTGATGATGTAGGACAACCACATTTACAACAATGTTTAGAAGGAGTAGAGCTTTCTAAATTATCTCAAGAGACGAATATTGGCGAACCGACATTAATTGATATTATAGATTCCTTAATTAGTCCAGAACGAGATATGCGTGATGAATTGCCAAAGCCACTTTTGAAAAAAGGAATTCTCAAATTAGAAGATTTAAAGCGCGCCATGGAGTTAGAAGGAACCGTTCGAAATGTTGTTGATTTTGGTGCTTTTGTTGATATTGGTGTGAAACAAGATGGTTTAGTACATATTTCTAAACTGAGCAAACAGTTTGTGAAGCATCCGTTAGATGTGGTATCTGTCGGACAAATTGTAAAGGTATGGGTAGATGATGTTGATATGAAAAAAGGGCGCGTTGCTTTATCGATGTTACCTATTGAATAATAATAAAAAGAGAGCAGGTATGATACTGCTCTTTTTTTGAACGGATATTAGTGGATTTCTAATCGGGGAAAGAAGTACAAACCTACCGATTAAAAATCCACTTTATTAGGAATTTTGATTTGTTTTACTATAATAAAACCAGCATTCGTTTAGTAACCTAATTTGATACCGGTTTTTTTCGTAATATGCGCGTTGCATTTGTTTTCGGAGCCATGCAGGCATAAGAATCCCTCCTTGTTTAATCCTGCCCTAACAAGTAGTCCCTATAAATGAAAAGTAAGCGGAAAGTTCAATCTTGGGAACTTCTTATAAGAGTTTGGTCAGCGAGGTTCTATGAACAGATAGGATTTCATAGAAGTTGCGCTTTTTGAATGAGGATGGGTATATGTACTATTTAATATATGTATAAGAAAGAAGAAAAGTGTAAGTTTATTTTTAGTTTTTGGAGGGATAGAAATGAATGAAAAGGAAGTTCAAAGACTTGTAGAAGAAATATCGTTACGATACTTCGGAAGGGCTTTTGTACATAAAGCAATGTTTAATAAACGTCTGCGTACAACTGGGGGGAGATATTTGCTCAGAAGTCATAATATAGAATTAAACTATCATTATTATGAAGCGTATGGAAAAGAAGAACTAATCGGCATCATTAAGCATGAGTTGTGTCATTATCATCTACATATTATGGGGAAAGGATATCAACATCGGGATCGAGATTTTCGTCAGTTATTAAAAGAGGTTGGAGCCCCTAGGTTTTGCAAGAAAATACAGGGGGTGAAAAAAGAGCTTAAAACGAAAGTGTATGAGTGCATAGAATGCTCTTTTCAATATGTAAGAAGACGATCAATTAATACAGAAAGATATGTTTGTGGAAAGTGTAAAGGTAGATTAAAAGAGGTAAAAAAACACCTTGACAGTTAAAAATCAATCCAGTATATTATAAACATGTCACGTTTGTACAAAACATTGTATAAATGACTTGACTTATAATATGAATTTATATAAGATGTAAATTGTCTTTCTTATTCCGCAGTAGCTCAGTGGTAGAGCTATCGGCTGTTAACCGATCGGTCGTAGGTTCGAGTCCTACCTGCGGAGCCATATAGAGAAGTACCCAAGTGGCTCAAGGGGCTCCCCTGCTAAGGGAGTAGATCGCTAACGCGGTGCGAGGGTTCGAATCCCTTCTTCTCTGCCATTCATATTGGCCCGTTGGTCAAGTGGTTAAGACACCGCCCTTTCACGGCGGTAACACGGGTTCGAATCCCGTACGGGTCACCACTATCGGAGGATTAGCTCAGCTGG
>NZ_NTUG01000014.1 GCF_002561295.1 Bacillus cereus | reverse complement strand
CTTTTTGGGTTCACTTCATTAAGGTGCTGATTTTTCTGGTACATCTTTTCGTGCAATATATAAAAATCTCGATATATCTAATTTTTTTCCTCTAAAAAATTGCGGGGAGGAAATATAAAGCTCTTCTTTTGCGCGCGTAATGGCAACATACATAAGCCTTCGTTCCTCTTCTAACGCCTCAGAAGTATCAGTTACACGGTCATTCGCGTCTTTTAAAGAAGAAGAATGAGGCAGTATGCCATCGCTTGCTCCAAGTAAAAAGACACATGGGAATTCCAGTCCTTTTGCATTGTGAATGGACATAAGGGATACGGCGTCTTTTTCGTGCATTGTTTTTAATGCTTCCATTTCTTTTTGGCTTTGAATCGCTGCACGAATAAATTCTAAATAAGCGGGAATATCAGTAAAACGAGTTGCTGATTCCATGAGTTCCTCGAGCATTTCTTCTTGGATGTCTTTATGCATCGTAAAGGAAGAACGATCATTACTTTGTAAGTATTCTAAGTATTTCCCTTTACCCTTAATAATTTCTTTTAATGCTTTCTTTGGTTCTAATTCTTTAATGAATTTTATGAAGTCAATTCGTTCATTTATTTTTTTGACTTGAAATGGCTTTAAGCTCGGATTTAGTAATAGGAAATGTAGAAGGGAAGGGAATCTTCCTTCGCCGTATTTCCACTGTTCACGTTCAATAAATGAGATACATTCATCGCGGCCAATATACATCGTTGGCAATATGCTTGCGAGCGATTCGATTCGAAATGGTTCATATGCGAGTCGCAGCTGATCGAGTACGGGTTTAATTAAAGAATGCTCATAGAACGATTGACTTGCGCCATGTTTTATAAACGGGACTTTATGAATGGTAAGCTGATCGAGTAAAGAACGACTTACGGAATGCGTACGGTACAGCAAACAAAAGTCTTTGTATGATCGCTCGCCGCTTGCTACTTTATCTTGAATGAGTTGCAGAATTTGATTTGCTTCATCAAGAGTCGTTGCAGGGCGCGCGTAAAATGGTTGGATACCTTCTTCATGAACGGAATATAATTCTTTTTTAAAGCGCTCTTGATTGAGTTTAATGACTTCGTTTCCAAGTCCTACGATAAATGGGTTCGATCGATAGTTTGTATTGAGAGCAATGATGGTTGTGTTATCAAATTCTTTTGGGAATGATAAGATAATTTGATGACTTGCACCGCGCCAGCCGTAGATGGCTTGATCATCATCACCCGCGATAAATAAATTATTTCGCGGCGTGGCTAACAGTTTTACAATCTCATATTGTGCATACGACGTATCTTGAAATTCATCAACTTCAATGTAATGGAATCTATTTTGCAATTGCGTTAATAAGGGTGCGTTATTTTCAAGCATGTAGAATGTTTCTAGTAAGATATCATCGAAGTCTATATAACCATATCTCTGTTTTACATCTTCATAACGTTCATATACTTCGCGGAACTCTTGTTCAACAGGCGTTTTTGCTTGTACATCTTTTGGACGATTCAATTTGTTTTTTTCGAGTGAAATCATTGCGAGCATTGTTTCAGCGTCGTAATCGTCTTTTAAACGCAATTCTTTCAAGATTTTCTTTATCATAATTTGTTTATGTTTTTCATTTGCTAAAATCTGCTGGTTATATCCTTGACTGCGAAGTAATTTTAAAAAGACGGAATGAAATGTACCTGCGACAACATACTGGCTTGCAGCACGGTTCATACCAGGTAAACTTGCGACGCGGCTTCGAATTTCTTCAGCAGCTTTCTGTGTAAACGTAAGCAATAAAATGTTGCGTGGATGAACATGTTTTACATTGATTAAATAGCCAACGCGCGTTGTTAAAACGGATGTTTTCCCGCTTCCAGCTCCAGCTAATGTAAGAACAGGGCCTTCTGTCGTTCGGACTGCTTCTAATTGTTTTTCATTTAAATACACACCTTGCTGTTCCAAAGCGCGGAAATAAGCCGCATCGTTATCCTTCTCTATAATTAAATTGACAGAGGTTTTTGGAATATGATAAGTTGCCTGCGGAGCGCTAGTGTGCGTTAATGTTTTTTGAGAAAATTTTTCTTGAGTCATACATTCACCTTCAAAACTATAGCATCAACTTTTAACTTTAGCGGAAGAAAAAGAAAATAGCAATGTAAAAAACAGGAGGGGGTTACCTCCTGTTTAGGAAATCATATTTCTTTTATCATCACAACATGTGGTATATCCGCTTCTATAAATACATCAGAAACAGTTTCATATCCAAGTTTCTTATAAAAAGGTTCAGCTTGTGTTTGCGCATGAAGCTTTAATTTTGGCAGAGCCTCTTCCTTTGCATATGCTTCGAGTGCATCCATAATGATTTTTCCGACGCCCTTTTTGCGATGGGAAGCAAGAACACATATTCGCTCCATTTTCCCGATGCCTTGGGTGATGCGAAAGCGACCTGCTCCAACTGGAACATCCTCATCATATATAACGACGTGTTTAGAAGTTTCTTCAAACTCATCGTATTCTTCTTCAGCAGATACGTGTTGTTCTTCAACAAAGACTTGTTTACGTACAGAGAACGCATCTCTTAGTTGCTCGTCTGTTTGTACGATTTGTGCTTGCAATTATTTGTTCCCCTTTCCAATATGGAATGTTTCATGTACTGTCCATGTTTCGTTCTCTAATTGATAGAGAAGATGGAAACGATCGATTGGTTGCTCATAATAAAAATCTTTCATACGTAAGCGACCTAATACATCAGCATGTTCTGCATCTGATAAATGTTGTCCAATTGTTAAATGTGGTACGAATGCATATTCACGCTCTTGTGTGAAGAATCCTTTATGCATTTCTTCATTTAACAATGTAAGTTCAGGTGTTTTTTCTACTTTGAAATAAAGAACATTATTAACTGGTGCGAATGAGCCTACCTTTCCAACATGAAGGGTAAACGGATTTGTTTTGTTTGCGATTGTATGCAATTCTTGTACAATTGCTTCTAATTGCTCATCTGGTGCCTCAAAGGGTGCTTTTAATGTGATATGTGGCGGAACTAATGCATAATGTGGATCATAACGCTTACGCAATCCGTTCGCTTTATCTTGAATCATTTTTGATGGGAAAATTACAATGCCTAGTTTCATCTTTAAATTCCTCCCTTTGTAAGTCTAGTTAGATTTTGAGAAAAACAAATCTCTTTTCTTATTATATCAAATAATTCTGAATACTGCTTCCTATTATTTCATTGATAGAATATAAGAAAATGCTTTTGGTAAATCATTTTGCCAATATTTCCACGTATGATTGCCTTCAAATTCTTCGTAATGTGTGATGAATTTTCTGTTTGTAAGTAATGCATGTAGCTCGCGATTTGGCTCTACAAAGTCAGAAACTTGTCCATCCGTTCTTTTTACAGCAGTTTCTTCTGTCCCGATTACATGGTAAATTTCTAGTGCTTGTGGTTGTGTGAAATCTTTTGTTAAATGAAGTACTGTTTCATCAACAAATGGTGATTGCATAACGACCTTTCCGAATGTATGCGGATACATAAGTGCTGTCATAAAGGAAACTGTACCACCTAGAGAATCCCCGATTAACACACGACCTTTGCCCATTTGATATGTTGGATAGTTTTCATCGATATACGGAACGAGTTCATGGGCAAGAAAACGAATGTATGCCGCATTTTTTACATCGTTTGGAAAATATTTTTCTTTACGATCGTGAACATTTTTATATGGAATACCGACAATAATTGTTCGGTCAATTTCTTCATTTTCACGAAGACGTTCAATTACGCGGTGCGCTTTACCAAGTTGAAAATAATCTCTGCCATCTTGTGCAATGACAACGGTATGCTTGTGCAGCGGCGTATAATTAACTGGTAAATAGACAAGAAGCGTAACGTCTTCTTGAAGTGATGTACTGTAAAATGAAAGTTCTTCAATTCTCCCGATTGCTTGATTCATGTATGATCCCCCTAAATAAAAAATATGCGTGTTTCTCATTTTATATTTTACCATAATGATAGGAAGAATCTAAAAAATTAGTATTTATCTTGTAAAAGCCTGATTGGTAAGGGGGATGAAGCACACCTCCACTGATTAAAGTTTCTTTTTTGTTTTTCGTAACGGTGATTTATATGTTGAAAGATTAAATTGGATTTATATATAATGAAGTGGGGATTTTTACAGGGAGAGGGGTAAAACAACTTTGAAACAAGAAAAATCAATTGCACTACCATTAGCAGTTTCTATTATAGCCATTTCATTTGCAGCGGTTTTCGTTAAGATGTCCTCAGCGCCATCTTCAATTTTAAGCATGTATCGTTTATGGATTATTGTAATCTTTATGCTTCCGATTGTTTGGAAAAAACGTGAAGAGTTTCGCGGAATTGAAGGGCGAGATTGGCTATTTTTGATAGGATCAGGATTCTTTTTAGCACTGCATTTCCTTTTATGGTTTGCATCTTTAAAGTTTACGACTGTTGCTAGTTCGACTATCATTTTAGCGCTTCAGCCAATCGTATCATTAGTTGGAGGCTTTTTTCTATTTAAAGAAAGAACGACTTATTCAGCGATTGCCACAATGGGGATTGCGATCCTTGGTGTAATGTGCATTGGATGGGGAGATTTAGGATTAAGCAGAGAAGCGATATTTGGTGATATTTTATCCTTTTTAAGTGTCATTGCGGTTGTTGGTTATTTATTCATTGGGCAAACAACAGTAAAAAAAGTTTCGCACTGGATTTATAGCTTTAGTGTGTTTGCATTTGCGGGAATCTTTATCGCTATTTATAACGTCATAATGAGTGTACCGTTTACAGGATATTCTACATGGGACTGGTGGATTTTCCTGTTACTTGCGATTGTACCAACAGCTTCACATATGATTAATAACTGGCTATTAAATTATGTGAATGCTACAACGATTTCAATGAGTATTTTAGGAGAGCCTGTTGGAGCATCGGTACTTGCGTTTTTCTTATTAGGTGAGAAACTGAATGGTATGCAAGTTATCGGCAGCGTTCTCGTATTATGCGGTGTGTTTATTTTCTTATTGCAACAGCAAAAAAGTGTGCAAAAAGAACGAGTGCAAAATGCAGCATTTACGCAAGAACTGTAGTGTGTATAGATAATGAGTAGGCTGTTAGGGGGAATCCTAACAGCTTTTTTGTATATAAATTGAAAAAACTTTGCTTTTTTAGCTCTATGTCAAGTGAAAGTAAAGAGAAAGAACGAGTGAAGATCGCCTTTTTGTTGCGTAATACTAATAAAATCATTACATTTACAGTAAAGGCATTTTAAAATGTCAGCTATATTATTCTATTAAAGGGCCATATTGTTGAAGGGGAACTGGGAATGAAAATCAAAATACATAGTGAAGGAAACAATATGTAAGGCCGAGGTAACAGGTGATGTTCGAAGAAATTTTGAGATGATTAAAAAGTAATTGAAATAAAGTGAAACTTTAATCAGTGGGGGTTTTCTTTATCCCCCACTGATTATCAGCCCGCACCAATCGGGCCTTTACGGGCAGTTAGTGCGGAATAAATTAGCTCTGCATGAAATTTTCATTTTTAAGGAAGTGGATGGATGAATTTATTAACTTTTACTGAGGAATTTTTTAATTATGTAAGGGAGTTTTTACTTTTAAGGTTTACACTATTTGCTTTGGCCCTCATGACTTTTTCCTTTATCACAAACCGTATTATTGATTGGTTCTTTAGGAAGTCCAGCTTTTTTGATGAAGAAGTAGAACAGACGGTTCAAAGTGTAATTCGATCAATTTTTAGATATGGAATTGTAATCACTCTTGTTTTTTATCTAATTAGTCAATTTGTAGATATAAAAGGTCTTCTTGCAGGTGCAGGGATTGCCGGAGTTGTCGTCGGTTTTGCTGCACAACAGCTGCTCAAAGATGTTATATTAGGGTTCGCAAGATTAACGGACAAAGAGTTTCGTGTCGGCGATTTTGTTACTTTTAACGGAACAAGTTCAGGTACCATTGAGGAAATTAGTATTCGCTTTATGCAAATTCGTGAATGGTCGGGAAAACTCCTTACCATCCCACATGGAGAGATTAGAATGATACAAAATTTTAATAAAGGCCGGATGCGGATTATTGAACGGATTACGGTAAGTTATCAGGAAGATCCTACAAAAATAAAGGAATTGTTAGAACAAGTAAGTGTTACTTGCAATGAAAAATTGGATCAAAGTCTATATAGGATAGAGGACGAGGCTGTTGAACCATTTAAATATATTGGTATTACAGACTTAAATCCAAATCTTAAATACGTTGGGTACGAATTTTGTATTGTAGGCTTGGTTAAACCTGAAGAGTATTTTGAAACTTCCAGACAAGTAAGATTTGAACTCATGTCTATATTCCATAAGAATCAAGTACAAATGCCAACAGTGAACATGTTCGTTCATACTGAAACATTACAGGAGATTTCTGGAGAGCAGTTTCCACAAGCAGGTAAAGAAAACTAGCTGATTGTAGATATTAGGTCAGTTCATGAGGTATGGTTGCAAAGTATATTTAAAATTTGGGTTTATAGACCGGTAGTTTTCAATGCACTGAAGGGTTTAAAAAATACCTCCTAAAAAAGGTAACTTCTGCATTCGGACCGCATTCTTTTATAAATAATTACTAGTGGTTAATAAAGAAATTGGTATATAATGGGTATGGGGTGGTTGTATATGTACTTTCCATCAAAAAAATCTGCATGGTTATATCCAATTTACTTAGTGGCAGTCGCTGCTTGTTTTGCTCCATTTATTGCTGGGAGAGATTATTTCCTTCTATTTTTTACGGTTCCTTTTGCAATTCTGCTCATTTGGAGCTGGTTTATAACGGGTTACAGAGTAGAAGATGAACAGCTGATCATTCGATATGGACCAATGAAAAAAAGAATTGTAATCAAAGAGATAAGAAAAATTTCAAAAACAAAAAATCCATTAGCAACTCCAGCATTGTCCTTTGACAGGCTTGAAATACTATATGGTTCCCAATTTGAAACAGAACTTCTTTCTCCGCGTGATACGAAGCGATTCGTATCTCTTATAAAAAGCACCCATCCACAAATTGAAGTAGCAAATAACTTAATACATGAATAAGAAGAGTGGTCTCAAGGGCCACTCTTCTTATTTATAAAAAGAATTACATGCACGAAAACAAAGGGTGTTATTTTGGATTTGTGATAAAAGGCTGAACATGAACAACGCATAAATCACGAAATTTCCCTTCGGCAGTTGTTACGATTATAACAGCTCGTCCAGGATTTTTTCCGGTTAAGGTCGCTTTATTCTTGTCTGCATGAATTGTTACGACGTGAGGATTCATATTTGTCCAAATAAGTTCTTGATTTGTTGCTTGAATTGGGAGAACAAAAGCAGATAATGCAGCGTTTTGTCCTACTTTTATTTTTAATTTATCTTTTTGAATATGCACACCAATTACAGATACAACAGAAGGAGCGATTGAAATTTGAGGTTTTGATTGTATGTTTGGACAAGGAGCACTTGTAATAAGCGATAATTTTTTTGAATTTTGGTGTTGTAGTGAAGCCATCATTTTAAAATCTCCTTTCTGTATAAGTGATACTATTACTATAACGAATAAGTGTTATGGTAAATTTAACGAAACATAAAGAAATTGTTAATTTCAAAGAGAAAATTGTCGAAGTGCGGGATAAAAGAAAAGAACCTCTGCTTTTATAGTCAAAGCAGAGGTTCACAACATATTATGCGATTTTCTCAAATTCCTCGAATTGTTTTTCTACTTCTTTCGAAGGTTTTGTTAGTAAACTTACGATTATAATTACAATTAAACTAACAGCAAATCCTGGAATCATTTCATATAGGAAATCTTTTAAAAATTTAAATTGTGTCCACGTAATAACAGTCGCAGCTCCGGCAATCATACCAGCTAGTGCGCCCCATTTTGTCATACGTTTCCAGTATAAACTTAGTAAAATAGCAGGTCCAAACGAAGAACCGAAGCCAGCCCAAGCGTATCCAACAAGTGCTAAAATTGTATCATTTTGTTTGAATGCTAATGCACAACCAATAAGTGCAATGCCAAGAACTGCCATACGACCAACAAACACAAGCTCACGATCAGATGCAGAACGTTTAAAGAATGTTCGATATAAGTCTTCTGTTACTGCGCTTGAAGTAACAAGAAGCTGAGAAGAGATTGTACTCATAATCGCTGCTAAAATCGCTGCTAATAAAAATCCAGTAATGAGCGGGTGGAATAAAATTTTCCCTAGTTCTAGGAAAATCGTTTCTGGATTCGATAGTGTTAATTCTGCTTTCGAATAGTAAGCAATACCAATCAGACCTGTAAACATAGCTCCGACAACAGAGAAAATCATCCAGCTCATACCAATTCGGCGTGCGCTTTTGATATCTTTAACAGAAGCAATCGCCATAAAACGAACGATAATATGAGGTTGTCCAACATAACCAAGGCCCCAAGCGAATAATGAAATAATGCCTAATACAGAAGTGCCTTCAAAAATATTTAATAATGTCGGATCGATAGATTGAATCGTATCAAATGCAGGTCCAAGACCGTTTACATTCATAATGGTTACGACTGGAACAAGAATAAGAGCAACTACCATAATGATTCCTTGCACGAAGTCTGTCCAGCTCACAGCTAAGAAGCCACCGAATAATGTATAGGCTACAACAACTGCGGCAACAATGAATAATCCAACATGATAGTTCATGCCAAATGAATTTTGGAATAATACAGCGCCTGAAACTAATCCTGAAGCTACATAAAATGTGAAAAAGATCATAATAACTAGTCCAGATACAAGGCGTAACATATGAGATGTATCATGGAAACGGTGTTCTAGAAATTCCGGAATCGTGATAGAGTTGTTTGCAATCTCAGAGTAGGTACGTAAGCGAGGAGCGACATAGATCCAGTTTGCGTATGCGCCAAGTGTTAGGCCAATCGCAATCCAGCTACTACTTAATCCAACGCTAAACATTGCACCGGGTAAACCCATTAAAAGCCAACCGCTCATATCAGATGCTCCAGCACTTAATGCTGTTACTGCGGGGCCTAGTGTACGCCCGCCAAGCATATAATCTGTTAAGTTGGATGTGCGTTTATAAGCAAAATAGCCGATAATTAACATCCCGAGCATGTAAATAGAGATAGAAGTTAAAATTAACATCTGCGTACTCATGTAGTTCCCCTTCCTTTTGTAATGTCTTTTGATGAATTTTGCATATTTATAATCTATCATGATTATTTCAGAAAATCCATATACAAATACGAATTTTCTGAAATGTAAGCGTTTTTTGACATCGATTTATTTTTAGAATATATAATTTTCTGACAAAAAACATTCATTTTAATAGAGTATTTATTATATTTACATAGAAACCGGTTATTTTGTCAATATAATATTACAGGAAGAAATAAATAAAAATTTTTAAAAAGTATTGACTTGTGAAAAAAGAAGGGACTATAATGAGTGCAACTTAAAAAAATGCAAGCGTTGATGAAGAAGAGTACATATTTGGAACATGTCAGAGAGCTGATGGTTGGTGCGAATCAGTATGGGATGAATATGGAATGGCCTTCGGAGCTTCCAAACCGAACCGAAAGAAGTAGGCTTTGGCGACATGATCTCATCGATACAAGAGACACGTATTCATTTTGGATACGGCAAAGTGCGTTACATTTGTAACGAATTAAGGTGGCACCACGGGAGTACCCGTCCTTTTTATAGGATGAGTACTCCCTTTTTGTGTATAAATTATGTTCAAAAAGGAGGATACGGAGTGTAGATAGAACTACATGAGTACCGGACTGGCGACGTAACGAAGAAATGCGACAGCTATCTTTACCGGACTTTTTGAACACTTTGTATAAAAATAAGTAAATAAACTAAATCGTTGAGTAAGAAGAGTACGTATATTGGAGACGTTCCAGAGAGCCGGGGATAGGTGGGAACCCGGTGCGGTGCCATATGCGGAATGGGCTTACGAGAGGTATGCTGAACAGCTATAAGTAGGCAACCCGGGTTCCGCCGTTACAAGGATAAGGTATATATTTGTACCTGAATAAAGTGGGATGCTTTATGCATCCAAACGAGGTGGTACCACGGTAAATTTATCGTCCTCTACATATTTCGATATGTAGGGGACTTTTTTTATTTTAAATAGTGAGGTGGCAGTCATGATAACGAAAGAACAATTTAACATGCAAAAGGAACAAGGAAAGACATTTTTAGTAATCGATGAAGAAGAAGGAGATAGTGTGACGCCGATTGCTTTATATCGCCAACTGAAAGGTGAGAAAAAATTTTTACTCGAAAGCTCGCAGCTCCATCAAGATAAAGGTCGTTATTCCTATTTAGGATGTAATCCATACGGAGAAGTCAAAAGTATTGGCCCGGTAGTAGAGATTACGATAAATGGTAGTACTAGGCAGATAGAAGAGAATGTATTACAAGCATTGAAAAAGGTCCTTGCGCCATCGGAGGTAGAAAGCCCATTTCCATTTTGCGGTGGAGCAGTTGGATATATTGGTTATGATGTGATTCGGCAATATGAAGATATTGGGGAAGAATTGTTTGACCCAATAAATATTCCGGAAGTTCATGTATTACTGTACCGAGAGTTTATTGTATATGACCATTTACGTCAGAAACTATCGTTTGTATATGTATGCAGGGAAGAGGATACGGACTCTTTTGAAGAAGTTCACGAGAGATTACAGGCATATAAACAAAATGTCTTAAATGGAGAGGAAGAAAAAGTGACAGAAATTCAGTCTTCTTTATCCTTTACTTCTTCCATAACAGAAGAAAAGTTTTGCGAAATGGTGGAGAAGGCAAAAGAATACATTCGAGCTGGGGATATTTTTCAAGTTGTATTATCTCAGCGATTACAAAGTGAGTTTATAGGCAATCCATTTGTCTTATATCGCAAACTTCGGATTGCAAATCCATCACCATACATGTTTTATATTGATTTCCAAGATTATGTTGTACTTGGTTCTTCACCAGAAAGTTTACTTTCCGTGCGAGATGATAAGGTGATGACAAATCCAATTGCAGGAACAAGGCCACGCGGAAAAACAAAAGCGGAGGATGAAGAGATAGCGAAGGAGCTCTTAGCAAATGAGAAAGAGCGTGCGGAACATATGATGCTTGTAGATTTGGGGCGAAATGATATCGGACGGGTGAGCGAAGTCGGTTCTGTTGAGTTAGATAAGTATATGAAAGTTGAAAAGTACTCGCATGTTATGCATATTGTATCTGAAGTTTCTGGAATATTACGGAAATATATGGATTGTTTTGACGCATTAGCTTACTGTTTGCCAGCGGGTACTGTATCCGGGGCACCGAAAATTAGGGCGATGGAAATTATAAATGGATTAGAAACGGAAAAAAGAAATGTGTATGCCGGAGCAGTTGGATATATAGCCTTTTCTGGAAACCTTGATATGGCGCTTGCGATTCGCACAATGGTTGTAAAAGACGAAAAAGCATATGTGCAAGCGGGAGCTGGGATTGTCTATGATTCAAATCCAACCTCTGAATATGAGGAGACGTTAAATAAAGCGAGAGCGCTACTGGAGGTAATGAAATGATTGTACTCATCGATAACTATGACTCATTCACTTATAACTTATATCAATTGTTAGGGGCATATGAGGAAGAAATTGTTGTACTGCGAAATGATAAAGTGACGATTCAAGAACTGGAAGAAATGAAACCAAAAGCAATTATTCTTTCACCAGGACCTGGAAAACCAGAAGGTGCTGGAGTTTGCATCCAGGTGATTCAGCATTTTTATAAACAAATTCCGATTCTTGGCATTTGCCTCGGACACCAAGCGATTATTTCGGCATTTGGCGGTGAAATTGTAAGGGCAGAGCATATAAAACACGGGAAAACATCACGTGTAAAACATAACGGCACATCGATATTTTCATATGTCACGCAGCCATTAACTGCGATGCGCTATCATTCACTTGTAGCGGCGAAACAGACGATTCCAAAGTGTTTCGATGTATTAGCGACAGCGATGGATGATGAGGAGATTATGGCAGTTCGCCATAATTATTATCCACTCTTCGGACTTCAGTTTCATCCGGAGTCAATTGCGACAGAAGAGGGCGGGAAATTAATACGTGCATTTTTAGCCAATGTGAAAGAGGGGGAGCGAGTATGAACAGTTATCTTCGGAAATTAGTTGATGGACAACACTTAACGGAACAGGAAATGTACGAAGCAGGCCTTGCACTCTTAAGTGAAGATATATTAGAAAGTGAAATTGCTGCTTTTTTAGCATTATTAAAGGCAAAAGGTGAAACTTCGGATGAAATATACGGCCTTGTTCGTGCTCTTCGGGAAAAGGCATTACCATTTGCAAGTCATATAAAAGGAGCGATGGACAATTGCGGAACGGGCGGAGATGGAGCGCAAACATTCAACATTAGTACAACATCTGCTTTCGTGCTTGCCGGGGCTGGTGTAAAGGTTGCAAAACATGGAAATCGCGCTGTGTCTAGTAAAACAGGAAGTGCAGATTTATTAGAAGAACTCGGTGTAAATATTACGTGTACGCCAAGAGAAATTGATTATTTATTAGAAAAAGTAGGGATTGCTTTTCTATTCGCACCAGCGATGCATCCAGGGCTGAAACGAATTATGAAAATAAGAAAAGAACTAAATGTACCGACGATCTTTAATCTAATCGGCCCGCTTACTAATCCGATTGATTTAGAAACGCAGTTTGTTGGGATATACAAACGAGATATGCTGTTGCCAGTAGCAGAGGTATTGCAAAAACTTGGTAGAAAGCAAGCGCTTGTTGTAAATGGAAGTGGATTTTTAGATGAAGCATCTCTGCAAGGAGAAAATCATGTGGTGATTTTAAAAGATAACAAGATTATAGAAGAGAGCATTACTCCAGAAACGTATGGGTTTTCTCGGGTAAGCAATGAAGAAATCAGAGGCGGGAATGCAAAAGAAAATGCGAATATTACACTGCAAATATTAGAAGGGAAAAAGAGTGTATACCGTGATACGGTTTTACTCAATGCAGGCCTTGCACTTTTTGCAAATGGAAAAGCAGAGACGATTGAAGAAGGCATCGGGTTAGCAGCTCATAGTATTGACTCTGGAAAGGCGTTAGGGAAACTGAATGTATTAATTGCAGCTAGTAATAAAAGATTGGAGAGGGTGAACTAAATGGGAACCATTTTAGATAAGATTGTTGAGCAGAAGAGAAAAGAAGTAGAAGAGTTATACAAAACATATACACCAGTGAAAGAAAAAAGGCAGGTTTACTCACTTGTGGAAGCACTGAAACAATTTACAGTTATTGCAGAAGTGAAACGAGCGTCGCCATCTAAAGGTGATATCAATTTACAAGTAGATGTCCCGAAACAAGTGAAAGTGTATGAAGAGTGTGGTGCCGGAGCTGTTTCAGTTTTAACGGATGAACAATTTTTCAAAGGATCGATTCATGATTTAGAAACAGGGAGAGCACATAGTAATATTCCGCTTCTATGTAAAGATTTTATCATCGATACGATTCAAATTGACCGTGCGTATGAAGCGGGAGCTGATCTTATTTTACTGATTGTCGCTGCACTACCAGAAGAAAAACTACGAGAGTTATATGCATATGTGCAAAAAGTAGGGCTAGAGGCAATTGTAGAAGTCCACAACGAGGCCGAATTAGAGGTGGCACTAGAACTAAACCCTCATGTGATTGGAATAAACAATCGTAACTTGAAAACATTTGAAGTGGACTTAGGTACGACAGAAAAACTTGGGAAACGATTAAATGAGGAAAATAGACTTTGGATTAGTGAAAGTGGTATTCATACGAAAGAAGATATCATGCGTGTGAAGCAGGCTGGTGCAAAAGGCATTCTTGTTGGGGAAGCACTTATGACGGCACCTTCTGTCGGAGACTTTTTTCAATCATTGAAGGTGACGACATGAAAGTAAAGATTTGCGGCATTACTGATCTTAAAACAGCAAAACTTGCTTGTGAATATGGCGCGGATGCCATTGGATTTGTGTTTGCGAAAAGCAAACGAGAAATTACACCCGAAAAGGCAAAACAGATTATCGAGAATATTCCAGCTGATGTCATGAAGGTTGGCGTGTTTGTAAATGAATCGGTAGAAGTCATCCAGAAAATCGTAAATGATTGTGGTTTATCACATGTACAACTGCATGGGGATGAAGGGAACCATCATATTAGAAGATTGAATATTCCGTCTATAAAATCGATTGGCGTACATTCGAGTGGAGATATAGAACAATCACTAGGCTATGAAGCGGATTTCCTCTTATTTGATAGCCCGAAAGAAAAGTTTCATGGTGGAAATGGTAAAGCATTTTCATGGAAGTTGTTAGATGAGATGCCAAATGAAATTCGTAAAAAGTGTATTTTAGCCGGCGGGTTGCATCTTGGAAATATTGCAGAGGCAATTGAAATGGTTCAGCCATATATGGTGGATGTCAGTAGCGGCGTAGAAACAGATGGTAAGAAAGATAGCGAGAAAATAAAACAATTTATTAAAAAAGCGAAGGAGTGTTCAATATGAAGTACGCATATCCAGATGAAAAAGGTCACTACGGTATATACGGAGGACGCTACGTTCCAGAAACACTTATGCAGTCTGTTTTAGAATTAGAAGAAGCATATAAAGAAGCGATGCAAGATGAATTGTTTCAACAAGAATTGGATCATTATTTACAAACGTACGTCGGAAGAGAAACACCGCTTTATTTTGCAGAGAACCTGACAAAGTATTGCGGCGGTGCAAAGATCTATTTAAAGCGTGAAGATTTAAATCATACAGGGGCTCATAAAATTAACAATACAATTGGGCAAGCACTTCTTGCAGTGAGAATGGGTAAGAAAAAAGTTGTAGCTGAAACGGGGGCTGGACAACACGGAGTAGCAACAGCGACGGTATGTGCTTTACTTGGTTTGGAGTGCGTCATTTTCATGGGAGAAGAGGATGTGAAACGACAAAAGTTAAATGTCTTCAGAATGGAACTATTAGGAGCGAAAGTGGAAAGTGTTGCAGCAGGTAGTGGAACGCTAAAAGATGCAGTAAACGAGGCGCTTCGTTACTGGGTTGCACATGTGCACGATACGCACTATATTATGGGATCTGTTCTTGGGCCGCATCCATTCCCGCAAATTGTACGTGATTTTCAAAGTGTCATCGGAAAAGAAACGAAGAAGCAATATGAAGCATTAGAAGGAAAATTACCAGAAGCAGTTGTTGCTTGCATTGGCGGCGGGAGTAACGCAATGGGAATGTTTTATCCGTTTGTACACGATGAAGAAGTTGCTCTTTACGGAGTCGAAGCAGCTGGAAAAGGGGTTCATACAGAGAAACATGCCGCAACCTTAACAAAAGGAAGTGTTGGCGTCTTACATGGTTCGATGATGTACCTCCTTCAAAATGAAGAAGGACAAATTCAGGAAGCACACTCCATTTCAGCAGGGCTCGACTATCCAGGGGTTGGGCCAGAGCATAGTCTGCTAAAAGATATTGGCCGTGTTTCCTATCACTCCATTACAGATGAAGAAGCGCTGGCTGCATTCCAGTTGCTAACGAAAAAAGAAGGAATTATCCCGGCATTAGAAAGCTCGCATGCTGTAGCATATGCATTAAAACTCGCTCCTACAATGAAGCGAGATGAAGGACTTGTCATTTGTTTATCAGGCCGCGGTGATAAAGATGTTGAAAGTATAAAACGTTATATGGAAGAGGTGTAGAAAATGGGAGTAGAAAGAATTACAGCAGCGTTTCAAGATGGAAAAAAAGCATTTATCCCGTATGTAATGGGAGGAGATGGGGGGTTAGATAAGTTAAAAGAACAAATTCGTTTTTTAGATGAAGCAGGAGCAAGTATTGTTGAAATTGGTATTCCATTTTCTGATCCGGTTGCAGATGGACCTACAATTCAAAGGGCAGGAAAACGAGCATTAGATAGTGGAACAACGCTTAGAGGAATTTTTCAAGCATTAGCGGAAGTAAGACAAGAAGTAACAATTCCATTTGTACTGATGACATACTTAAACCCGATTTTGGCATTTGGCAAAGAACAGTTTATAGGAAGTTGTTTGGAGGCTGGTGTAGATGGCATTATCGTTCCAGATTTGCCGTATGAAGAGCAAAATATCATTGCACCGCTCCTTCGTGATGCAAATATTGCTTTAATTCCACTTGTTACGGTAACGAGTCCGGTTGAACGGATTGAAAAGATTACGAGAGAATCACAAGGGTTCGTCTACGCGGTAACAGTAGCAGGTGTTACGGGCGCTAGACAGGACTTCAAAAAAGAGATTCATAGCTACTTAGAAAAAGTAAAAACGCACGTTCATCTCCCAGTAGTTGCGGGATTTGGGATTTCAACGACTGAGCACATCGAGGAAATGATTGCTGTGTGTGATGGGGTTGTTGTGGGGAGTAAAGTAATTGAGCTATTAGAAAAGGGAGAGCAGGATGAAATTTGTGAGCTGATTGGTGCAGTGAAATAATAAGAAGGGGCTGCCTGTGAAGGGGGCCTCTACTTTATGTTCAAGCATCTCATACGTAGCTTTTAACGTTCTGATTTGTTCCTTAATAAAGTGTTTATGTTCTTCTAAAACTCATAAAGTATATTTCTTTATTTTCGCGATGGACATTTCCTATATAACTAGTTAAATGGGTTATAGTCTGAGGTTTAATGCTAGACTATGCCCCATTTTCACATGTATTTCGGCTGGAATTTCTTTAAGGTCCTTCACATCACGATAAAAAGGATACGCACAATTGAGTAGGATTTCTGTAGCACGAAAACGTCACGAATAATTGACGTAAACGAAAGGTGTTGTTAAAATTATTTCTGGGATTAATGTGAATTTATTCACAAATTGTAGTTTTGAATGTGAAAACGTTCACAAAGATTAAGCTTGTTTCTTAAAAATATTTTATAAAAGGAATGATATGTTATGAAAAGAATTGTAACACTAAGTACTCGTAAACTGACAGATACAGTAAAACATGGTGGGTGTGGTGCATGTCAAACATCTTGCCAATCAGCCTGCAAGACGTCTTGCGGAGTTGCGAATCAAAAATGTGAAAACACAATGAACAGATAGAAAAAAAGAAAGGTACCGCCCAACTGTTTTAAGGATGGGCGGTCATTTTTATTCCGCATGAACAAGAAGTAACAGCTCGATTAACGGAAGTATTACTTTATAGATAAAAGGAGTTTGATTATTAGCTATGATTCATCAATATAAACTAAACGGATACAACATCGTACTCGATACTTACAGTGGATCAGTACATGTTGTCGATGACCTTGCTTATGAAATCATCGCACTATATGAGACTACTGCTGCAGAAGAAATCATAACTATGATGCTAGAAAAATACGTACATGATTCCGATATCTCTGAGAAGGACATTCGAGAAACTATTGCAGATATTGAAGAGCTAAAAAATGATAGACAACTCTTTACTGAGGATGAATATAAGAGTCTCTCAATTGATTTAACAAATCGCAAAACTTATGTAAAGGCCCTTTGTCTCAATGTTGCGCATACATGTAACTTATCATGTGAATACTGCTTTGCCAGCCAAGGAAAATACAATGGAAGTAGAGCGATTATGAGTTATGAGGTTGGTAAAAGAGCTATTGATTACTTATTGGAAAACTCCGGTCACCACCGGAACCTCGATATTGACTTCTTTGGCGGAGAGCCGCTTATGGCCTGGAAAGTTGTAAAACAGATTGTCGCTTACGCAAGAAGTAAAGAAAAAGAGTACAAAAAAACGTTTCGCTTTACCTTTACTACAAATGGGATGTTGCTAAACGATGAAATCACTGATTTTTTGAATAAAGAAATGTACAATGTCGTATTGAGTCTTGATGGAAGAAAAGAAGTTCATAATCACCTTCGGAAAACAGTAACTGGAAAGGGAAGTTACGATTATATCGTTCCGAAATTCCAGAAATTCGTCAAAAAACGTGGAGATAAAGAATACTATGTGCGCGGAACCTACACGCACAACAACATTGACTTCACCAATGACATTTTTCATATCGCAGATCTTGGTTTCGACAAGCTTTCGATGGAACCGGTTATCTGTAATCCACGGGAACCGTATGCACTCACCGAAGAGGACCTTCCAGATATTTATAACCAGTACGAAATTCTCGCTAAGGAAATGCTAAAGCGTGAGGAAGAAGGTAATGGCTTCACTTTCTATCATTACATGCTTGACCTCTCAGAAGGCCCTTGCATCCAAAAGAGAATTTCGGGATGCGGCTCAGGAACCGAATATCTCGCTGTCACACCATGGGGCGAGCTTTTCCCTTGCCACCAGTTCGTCGGGGATAACGAATACAGTATGGGAAACATCTGGGATGGGATTACAAAACAAGAGATGCAATGTCAATTTAAAGAGAGCAACTGCTACTCGAAGCCAGAATGTCAGGACTGTTGGGCAAAACTATACTGCAGTGGCGGTTGCCCTGCCAATGCGCTGCACGCAACCGGCTCCATCAATGGAATCTATGATTTCAGTTGTGACGTTTTTCGTAAGAGGGTAGAATGTTCCATGATGGTTAAAGTAGCCGAATCCATGAGAGCTATGAGAAAAAACAAACCAGCTGTGGCTCAATAAGTATAAAGATATGATAAGGCTGAGAGATAAGTCGAAAATTTGATTTATGCTCAGCCTCTTTAAAGGTGTTATTTTTAATTAAAGTAACGGATTTTCACCAAAGCGCTCCCATAGTTTTGGAAAACGTGTTGCTAGTCCTTCTTCATCATCTTCATCCCAATCAAATCCAATGTCAGGCATAGTTGAATCGTGCCCTTTTTCATCTAATAAGGAATCAAATTTATCCCAAATATCGTCGTTCCATTCTGCATCGCCTGTTTCTTTTAAAGAAAAAGCTTCAAGGGCTACCATTAACATTTCTTCGCATTCTGGAATTAATTCCTCTTCTTCAAAGAAATCAGGAATTAAGTTTGCTAGATTATCAGGGTCTTGCATGGCTGATTCAAATACTTCCTGTCCACATGCAATGAGCCAACCTCTAAAGTAATCAAATGCATCATCGGAACATCCACCAAAAATAATATAGGCAGCTGCCCAAAGAGAAGATGTATAAGACTCTTTGAAAGCAGTTTGGAAATGGATTTCATAGTCTGTAATTTCATTTTCAGATTGCGAAGCTAATTGTTCCACTAACCATTCACTTGTTTCTTCTTGTGCGTTCATTTCTGAAATCAGTTGCCAAAATTGTTCTTTGTTCATATGTATAGCCTCCTTTTCCGAAACATAATTTGTTGTAGTGTAACATGTTTTGAATACTTCAGCACATTAAGAAATTTGAGATGTTATAAAATGAATTGAATATTCTGTTAACTGTTATATAATAGATGCAATTGTATCTTTTAAGAAATGAGATGATGGTATGGCTGTATTGTTAGCACTTATCCCAATTATGATGATTTTTATTTGTCTATTTATTTTTAAACAAACATCTCTGAAAGCTTCGTTAATTTCCTATGCGGTATGCGGTGGAATCGTTTTACTAACACCAATGTTTCGCTTGCGCATAGATGAGGTGGTGCATGCAACAATTAAGGGTGGATTAATATGTTTTATTGTAGGATATGTTCTGTTTTTTGGAATTTTTTTATTTCACCTCATGAACAAAATGGGGTATATCGACCAAGTTGCACGTTTTATCGAACAAGTTACACATGATCGGTTGTTACAAATGCTTTTAATGTGTTTTGGAATTTGTCCACTTATTGAATCAGTGAGCGGATTTGGAATTGGTTTTATGGTGGCTGCTCCTATTTTTCTCTCCCTTGGTTATAAACCATTGCAAGCAGTTTTATTATCGTTTATCGGTTTATTGGCGAGTTCCTGGGGAGCGATGGCAACGGGAACGATTATTGGATCTCAGCTTATCGATATGCCATTAGTAAACTTAGGATCGAGTACAGCATTACTAAGCATTCCTTTTTTTGCATACTTTATTTTCCTCTCTTTGTATGTAGTTGGCGGCTGGCAAGCTGTGAAGGGAAAATGGAAGGAAGGGTCCGGTTTTTTTCTCTTATTTTCGATATCAATCTATCTTTCTAATGCATACGTAAGTGTTGAATTGGCGGGAATCTTAAGCTCAATCGTTACTATTACATTTGGTTTTCTTCTTATTAAAATGACAGCGAGGCAACAAAGGGAGTTTGTATCAGAGCATGCCGCAACGATGCAGCGAGAAGTTTCTATCGTAAAAATTATAAGCCCTTATTTATTTTTAACCGTTTGTATTTTGCTTTCTCGTCTCATTCCATCGTTACATCATACACTGCAATCTTATGCAGTTCTTGATTTGCCAGCGTACTCTTACAAACTAGCATTATTATATTCACCGGGATTTTGGCTTGGGGTTACATGTTTATTTACCATTGTTTTCTTCCGTATTCCTTCTACTGTTATAAAGCAATCTTTATCACAAACGGTTAAACAATGGATACCATTTGCGATTACAACGACAATGTTCATTGCTATTTCAGAATTAATGGGTGCAGCAGGTATGCACACGTTGTTAGCGGAAGCAGCAGGAAATACATTTGGAACATTGTTTGTCTTTGTTGCTCCGTTCATCGGTGCAATTGGTGGTTTTCTGACGGGAAGTAACGCAGGATCAAATGCGATGTTTATTAAACTACAAATGCAAACAGCGCAAAATGTAGGGCTCCCGTGGCAATATGTGACAACGTTGCAAAACACAGCATCATCTGTAGCGACAATCGCTTGTCCGTCACGGATTACGCTCGGAGCCTATTTATGTAATATTCCATTTCGTGAGAATGAACTATTAAAAAAGACAACGCTTATGATTTTTGGAGCGGTGTTGATTGTGGTGGTGGAAGTTGCCGGGTGGTATATATGGAAATAAAAAATCCTCTGCTTTAGGAGGATTTTTGTTCTTCCGTGGATAATGTATAAAAGAACAAGTGTTTCTATTATATGAAGAGGAGATGATCCCATGCCCTTAAAAAACTACGGTGTTCTAAAAGGTATAGCGGTACAATCTATGATTGGAAAAGGGAAAACACCTCATTATCAAGTGCATTTGCAAGATGAATCAGGAGTAGATTATCGGATTGCTATTAATGTGAAATCACAAAGTTATCCATCAGAAGTACTATATTTTGCAAGTGAAAATATAAAATCAGAAGCGATTACGATTTTACCGACATTACCTTTTGGTTTTACTGAAATTAAAAATAATAAGCCAGAGATTGCACTGGATTATGTAAGAGGAAATCTATTTGATTCAAAGCAGATGATTCCTTTGCCGCCTGAAAAGTCAGGAGAAGATAATGATTTAAATGAGAAAATAGAGCATTATATAAAACGAGCAATAGACGAAAAGGCAACTATATATGCATTTGGAGAACGGTGGGGCCCAGAACATGATACACCTGATAGATATTTCCACTTTACTCCTGGTAACGGCATACATGATATTCATATGAATCAAGGAAATGTGGAGAAGTGGAAGAGTGATGATGGTGTTTGGCAAGATGGTGGGATATTCATCCACTTTGAGAAAGAGGAAAAGTGGATTGGAATTTTCCTCGCATTTCAATCGCAGTCTTGGTGTACAGATGAAGAGGGGCATGCGCGTGTTCCAGTAGAGCAGTGTAATTATAAGGAGGAAATTAAGCAAAACAGCTAGTTCATCTTGAACTAGCTGTTTTAATTTTGTAGAAAATATAACTTATGAGTGTAGCAATACATGAAAATAGTATCGCGATGCTTGAAAAAGCAAGTACATACATATTATATTTCACCACATTTCCTATCAACTGATTACTATCATAATGAAACAAAGTTGCTACCGTATTAAATAGGAACAAGACGATAAATATCGTAATCACACCATCTAATGAACCTTCTATATCCGGTTTACTCAAGGCGATATGTGCAGAGATACAAATCGCGATGAAAAGAAACAGCCAAAAGGAAAGTGTAGAAAGGTTACTAATCGTAAAAAGACTTTTTAATAAGAGAAATGACGATACAAAAATATTTTGCAACATATCGATATTGATAGAAGCAGTTTGTGTATTTGTTTCAAGGGTTTGCATAAAGACCGAATAAGATTGTGGTACAAAATAATACATGAGAAGAAGCAAGGTGGTCATTCCAGAGAAAATAGGAGCAATTCCGATAAAGAAATTTCCTATTCGTTGATAGATACTTCTTTGATTATATTGATGTTTAACATAACCTAAATAACCGTTATTTGTATCGGTTGGGAAGAGTTGCATTGCTACGATTTGATGTCTGAATAGGATGCACATAATCGCATGACCAAGTTCATGGATAGGGACACCGATCCATGCGGATAAAAGGAAGCCTTTTCTCCCAAAAGCTCTCGTCCAATATGTTCGTGTAAGAGATTCTAAATAACCTAATAGAAAACCAACCAAAATGATGATACCGATTAAAGAGAATAGTTGCACGAAACTAGTAATAAAGATTTGAAAAAGTGAGTGTACAAGTTCCATAGTTTTTGTCCAATCTATTATTTTTATCCCGCTATTTGCGGGCAGTAATACTCCCACTTCAAAATTCGGCAGGAGCAAAGAAGTTAGGTGGGAGATAAACTGCCCGTAAAAGCCCGATTGGTGCGGGCTGATAATCAGTGGGGGATGAAGAAAACCCCCGCTGATTAAAGTTTCACTTTATGGCGTATAAGCTTTTTCATATTGTATATAGATAGAAAGGTTTTTGTCAAAATGTTACTAGAAAGAAGGGCGAGATTCTTGTAGTCATGTTTCCTCTCCTCGTACATATATTGAATTTGTAACAGCTTAGAAGATACATGCTAAGGAGGAGAGAAAACATGACGTGTCCAAAATGTAACACCGAGCATACAAATGAAGCGAAATTTTGTGGGAATTGTGGGCATGCACTGACAGATCAGGCGACGGAACAAGGGGAACAGCAGTTGGCTCGGTCGGCACCTGCGCAGGAAACGGTTCCGAATGAAAAGGTAGCGCAAGCAAAGCAATTGGCAAGTGGTTACTTTCAATTCTTTAAAAATGCATTGAAAGCTCCGTCAGCAATTATGAAAAGTGGACATATTGAGGTAAGGAATGGGATGATCAGTCTTGTTCTTATTTGTTTTTTATTTGCTTGTATGTTTTATCGAATGATGAGTCAGGCTGCATCGGTAGCAACGAGATTTGCACCTGAAGTACCTGCACCTTCATTTTTTGGAGAATCTGTTAAAATCTTTTTCTTTTTATTAATTCTAGCTCTCTTTGTTGGATTTATTGTTTTTGTAAGTGGAAAGTTGATGAAATCATCTTTTTCCTTTTTGGAAACATTAGGTGTTTGGGGGACGGTATCGACACCAGTTGTCGCTATACTTGTTATTGCACTTTTATTTAGCTTTTTAACAATTTTTTTAGCAGCCTTCTTTTTAGGGGTTGCTGTATCGTGGATGAGCGTATGTATGATTGTTTCAATAGTTAAGTTAGACCGAGGTGGATTAGATCCGGTATATACGCTTATTGTTGCAAATATTTTGATTTCAATTGCAAGCTGGATTATCCTTTGGTCTTATATCCAAACAATCATTAATACCTTAACTGGAAGTTTCTCAGGCTTCTACTAAAAAGGTGGCTGAACGGATGAAAGTTTGTACAAAATGTGGTTCACAATTAATGAACGGTGTGCAGTTTTGTCAAAGTTGTGGAACGAGAAGAAACGATGAGGAATCCCATATGCGAAGGAAGATGAGTACAGCAAAGAAAATATGGATTGGGGTTATTATTCTTCTTATTCTTAGCTTAAGCGGTGCTTACATGTATGGGGCAAAGTATTATTCTGCAGAAGCGCAAATTGATAGAATGATTACGATCTTACAAGAAAAAGATGCAGAGAAATTTATTGAAATTGTGACAACAGATGATCCACAATTTGTAATAGATAAGGAGAGCGTGGTACCGTTATTTGCATATATAAAAGAGCTCCCATCTTATGTGAATGATTTAAAAGGCTCTATTCAACAACAAAAGAAGAAGCGAAATGATGTAGAAAAGGTAGACTTTGTATTAACGAAGGATGGAAAATACTTATTTCTATTTGATCGATATAAGTTAAAAGCAAAAACGTATTATACATCACTTCTTACGGATGAAAAAGGTGCGTTGTTAAAGGTAAATGGGAAAGAATTAGATAAGGCAACTGATAAAATGTTTGAAAAGCAGTATGGACCATTTTTTCCTGGTGTTCAAACATTTCAATCAGAGTTTAAAAATGATTATGTGAAGTTAACACGTGAAGAAAAGGTTGTACTTATGAAGCAAAATCAAAATAATGTAACGGTGGACCTTTCATTAAAAGGTCATTATATTACAATCCAAACAAATGTAGCAGGAGCAACATTATACGCCAATCAGAAACCGATTACGACACTGACTGGGGAAGAGTTTAAGTGGGGGCCGGTAGCTACGGATGGGAGCGTCTCTATCTATTTAGAAAAAGAGGGTGCAAGCGGAAAAGAACGGACAAAGGTGGAACATATATCAACAAACCAATATTATACATTATCGTTTCCACAAAAAACAGAAGAACAACCGAAACCACCTTCTTCACCGCCAGTAACAACGAGGTATGTATATAATGGATTTTTCTTTCCTGATAGTCATATTCGTAGGTTAACGAGTGCAGAGCTAAACCTTTTAACGAAAGAGCAATTGCGCATTGCGAGAAATGAAATATACGCTCGGCATGGACATATTTTTCAAACGAAAGATATGCAAGCCTATTTTTTAAAACAGTCATGGTATCGAGAAAATCCATATTATAAGGGCGAATTGAATGATATTGAGGCGTATAATGTTGAGCTTATCAAATCGAAGGAGTAGGGATTGTATAGCATATATCCTCTTTTCAGTTTGTTAGAAGTAAAAGGTACATTCACTAGGTGATGTACCTTTTAAAATTGTTATTTATTCAAGTATTACCTCTTTAAGAAGATTATTGAGCAGGGGGGCCTGTAAAAGCATGATTGATGTGAAATGATTATCATGCATACGTTGCTATGTTTGGACAGAAGGTTTCGTTTGTAAATCAATGAGAGAAAACATTATATTGTATATAAGAAACTTATAAAGAAACAGGATTTATTTACAGCAAAACTGGAAAGTGTAAGGAGTATGGATGAAGTAAGGGAGTGATAGGATGAATTATGTAATCATTGGCGGGGACGCAGCTGGTATGAGCGCAGCAATGCAAATTATTAGAAATGACAAAGATGCTAAAGTTGTTACGCTAGAAAAAGGTGAAATCTATTCATACGCACAGTGTGGACTTCCATATGTGATTAGCGGTGCGATTGTTTCTACTGAAAAATTAATTGCCAGAGATGTGAAGACATTTCGTGATAAGTACGGAATTGATGCAAAAACAAGTCATGAAGTAACAAAAGTTGATACTGAAAATAAAACTGTACACGGTATACATACAAAGACAAAGGAGTCATTTCAATATACGTATGATCGCTTGTTAATTGCGACGGGAGTTAGGCCTGTTATGCCAGATTGGGAAGGTAAGGATTTACAAGGGATTCATCTTCTGAAAACAATTCCGGATGCTCATAAAATATTGGATACGCTGCAGGAACAAAATGTTGAGCAAGTAACCATTATCGGCGGCGGAGCAATTGGTCTTGAAATAGCTGAAACATTTGTGGAACTTGGGAAGAAGGTACGAATGATTGAACGAAATGATCATATCGGTACGATTTATGATGCTGATATGGCGGCACATATACATGAAGAAGCAGCGAAACACCATATTGAAATTTTAACAAATGAAAATGTAAAAGCCTTTAAAGGAAATGAAAAAGTCGAATGGATTGAAACAGATAAAGGGACGTATAAAACGGATCTTGTTTTAGTATCCGTTGGGGTGCAGCCAAATACAGAATTTCTTAAAGGAACAACAGTACGTAAAAATAAAAAAGGTGCTATAGAGGTAAATGCTTATATGCAAACAAATGTCGAGGATGTTTATGCGGCGGGGGATTGTGCAACGCATTACCACGTTGTAAAGGAAATACAAGACCATATCCCGCTCGGTACAACTGCGAATAAACAAGGGCGTCTTGCGGGATTAAATATGGTTGATAAACGAAGAGCTTTTAAAGGAATTCTTGGTACGGGTATTATTAAATTTATGGGACTTACACTAGCGAGAACAGGGTTAAGTGAAAAAGAAGCGAACGGACTAAAAATACCATATAAAACGGTGAAGGTAGATTCAACAAGTATAGCCGGTTATTATCCAAATGCCGCACCACTTTATGTGAAATTGTTGTATCGTGCTGATACAAAGCAATTACTTGGTGGACAAGTAATTGGAGAAGAAGGCGCGGATAAACGAATTGATGTCATTGCGATGGCCGTATTTCATAAAATGAGCATTCATGATTTAGAGGATGTTGATTTAAGTTACGCTCCGCCATATAACAGTGTTTGGGATCCGATTCAACAAGCAGCAAGGCGAGCGGAATAGCACTTCTTTTAGAGGTGCTGTTTTTTCTACTGAAAAATGTATGATATAATATTCACTCTTGAAAAATAGATGCCGCAAATATCGGAATACAAATCTTATTATGATGTAAGTACATATGAACAAGTAATGAATGATGCTGGAGGATAAGAAATGGCAATAAATATGAGAACAGTAGAAGAGTGGATTGCAGAGTCAAACGCAAGGAATGAAGAGGACTTTGGAGAAATAGTCCAAGAGGTAAAGGAATTATGTGTTGCAATTGATAACGCTACTTTAATTTATCCGAAACATGTATTTTGTTTTGGAAAGAAAGCGGAAGTGTTCTTCTTTTTCCAAGACCATGTTGTCATCGGTCAGGCGCAAGAAGAATATATTCAAGTTGAAAAATTAAAGTATGAGAACATTACAGATATAAACTTAAAAACAAATGATAAAAATACAACATTAGATTTGAAATTCTCTAATGGAAAGTCTATTATGCTAGATAGTTTAAATGATAATTGCGGAGCAAAGAATTGGTTATTTGCAAGGCAGATTAAGAGTATCTTTAAAGTAATTTAATTATAAAAAAGCAGGCCTTATAAGGTCTGCTTTTTCTATTTTTTTCTTCCTACTATACAAAGGCATCCTTTTTCTTCGTAACATTGTACATGTTGAAATCCAGTTTCGCTAAAAAGAGCTACTAATTCTTCGGATGTTTTAAATTGTTGCATATGGTAATTCATTTTAAAGATTTCAGCTACAATCATAAAGGAGCTGTTTGGTTTTAAGACTCGAAAAATTTCTTTTATATCATTTTTTAAATCTGGCCAAAAATAATGAGTCTGAAAGGCTGTAATGAGGTCAAAAAAGTTATCATCGAATGGAATAGAAGATACACTTGCTCTATGAATCATAACTTTTCCATTCTTCACATCACTTCTATTGGAGTTTATCGAATTTTCTACTGCTTGTTCTGAATAATCAATGCCATATATTTTACCAGCAGGAGTCATTTTGGAAAGGGTATGTATCGTTTTACCGCCGCCACATCCAATATCTAATATGACTGCATCTTTACGTACATGTATTTTTTGCAAGGCCCAATTTGTTAATCTAGCATGTGCTCTATTCATAATGCATAGCATCGATGATCCAATAGAACCTCTAGGATTTTTAGCTTGTTCGATTAATTTTTGTAATACGCTCAACTGTATCTCTCCCTTTATAAAAATTTCCTAGATTTGTATATTCTCTTTAAACAGTTTATATTCCTTTAAAAAGATCCGCCCTTTGCTAGACGCATAGGGCGGATCTTTTTAATTATGCAAATATCCTTTAAGCCAAGTACGAGGACGATAAGGGCCAACTGGAATTTGAATGAGAGCCGTTTTTTGCGTCGTATCAACTTCATAAAGTTTGTCACATAAACTTGCATCAAAACCTAAGAGCGGATGTCCTCCCATATTTATAGCTGATGCTGCTAAGACGAGCTTTTGTACGAGCATTCCAGCTTCCATTTGTTGAATGCGATATCCCCTATAACCTAAATCATTTTTCGAATAATCTTTATTTCCCATTACATGTAAGCAGAGTGGTACTTGAAAGAGGTTAACATTGTCCATTGTCATACCGGATTGTAAAGGCTGGCGTAGATCCCCAGGTTGAATACTTTCTAATGTATGAGCCATGCTGTTATAAGAATAAGCACCATTTGGTAAACCTTCTACGTTATAAAAGCATCCGCAGAGTGAGACGCGTGTTTTATGATTGATATGTTTTCCGTCTAAATCATTTTGATAAGGAAAGGACAGGCTTGCTTCTTGAAGTAAAGTAGCGAGCTGTGTTTTATTTATTTTTTGTAAGACAAAGTCTAAATCAGGTGAATAGCGCTTTTGACAGACGGATGCAAAATCGTACGATAATCGCTGCACATTAGGGAGTTTGAAAGTTTGTTTAGGATGTGAAGGCGCCATCTCTTCTCGTACAGTTTGAAATTGATCTGTTGATTCTAGCATAGAAGCTGTGTTCATTTGTGTTATCATCGGATACTCCATAACATGTTTTGAACGAACAAAATGTTCATGTTGCAGGAGGGGGAGTTCTTGGGATAGTTCATGAGATGATATGTTTCTTTCTAAAGTACCCTCTTGGTAAAACCATTCTGCCGTAGGCTCCTTAGATAACGGAATAACCGCGTATACACTTTCTTCTTGCTCAGAGAGTCCGAGTAAGTGATTCATAGCCCGATCAAGAAATTGAAAATATACACCAGATGTATAGCCAAATTGTTTTGCAGTCTCTAGTAATTGACCAATGAGTACGCCAGCATCTAAGCCTTGAAGGCGATAAGAAAAATTATTATATTTAAAGAAATTTTTCCAAAACATAGTTGATACGAAAGTAGTGCCGAAACAAGCGGATATATCACAGCGGTTCCCAAGCGCCTGCGTCAAATAAGCGTCAAAATTTCCTTCTCGAAGCAAGATTAAACGATGATGCGCGACGTCATAATGGTAGATGCCATGCGGGATCGTTTCAATTCTTAAATATATATACAATTCATTGGGATACAAAGCCCCTCCTGAAGGAATAAACCGCCGATATATAGTCTGTGTTTTCTCTTGACCGAAATGGAGAGAGGATTGGCAAATTTGAGTCAGTCCGCATGTATACCAAAGAAAATGACCTATTTTTTCTAAAGTGGGCTCAGTAGGCACATTTTGATTTCGGAATGTTAATGGCACATCAAGAGAAAGAGGGACGATAGGTAAACCGCGATATAGTTTATAAGGAAGCGGTGCATCTTCCCAGTTAACATTCTCATTTTTAGGCATAATTTCATCGATAGAAAAATGTAAATTGTGTAGAAATGTTTCTAACTCCATAAAATTCCCTCCTTACAAGCGGATTACGGAAATGGGTGCGGATGCGGATTCAGATCTTCAAATGCGAGTGGATGAGCTTTGTAACCAAGTTCCATCGGTACATTCAGTACTCTTTGTAATCCTGAAGTGCGGGTAAGGTGGTGGCCAAATGTCATTGGTAGCATGCCAGGAATGAAGACTTTTACACAATGTAAGCCATTTTTTCGAATAGCAGGGTTGGTTTGATCCACAACGATTACATCAAGTCCTAAGTGAGAAAAACGATCTAGAAGGTGCTGAAGATCTACAGTTAAGTCGCTAGGATGAGAGGGAAGATGATTTATTTGGTCAAATGTTTGTAAAGGCCGGTCATTGTTTAATAGAAATTGAAGCCGCTCTTCTGCTTCTGGTAAACCGTATAGCATACTATGATCTTCCATTTGTGTGACAAGATATGGATCATGTAAACATTGTTCATATTTTTGCCGGTTTTCTTCAAATTTATCGTCCATTGTAAGTAACATGCCAGCTAGCTCATGAATCGCATTTTTCACAGCTCGCACTGGTTCCATATGAGCCCCGCCAGCACAGATGAGGTTCATGCCAGTTTGTTTTGTATTTTTTGCAATTGCCCACACACTCGGAATGCCATGTTCCATTGTTGCATCAAAAACATGTAAATCATAACCTGTAACTGTGCGCATTCGTTCGATCATCAACTGTAATTCTGTATCGCACGCAGAAGCTAAATCAAGACGAGAGAGTGGTAATTGAGCATACCAAGTTAGTAAAAAGGCATCGCGTTCTATTACTTCTAACATGCCATGAAAAATCGCTTCTTCTAAACTTCCTCCGATAGCGCAGCCGTTAGAAGTTTCATAGATAAATCCGTCTTTATGCCCTAAGCTGTAGTATGCAATTGATTCAGGTATTAAAAGGGGCCGGTTTTGTAATAGAGAGTAGCCCCATATCCAATCTTGCGGATCATCAGGATGAAATGGTTTGAAAGGGAAGTTAGGTTGCTGATAATGTTCACTCGTATGTACACCGAATGTAATAGGATTGATTGCTTTGTCTTCTAATTCATGGTAACTACCATGAATTTTTGTCCGTTTCCCGCGCGGAGCAATTCCGCAATATCGTTCCAACCCTTCTAAAACCGCTGTTGCTTCGCTAATGGTATAGGAATGTGTTCGGCCTGCAACCCCTTCATCGCCCATAAGTAAGGGCATATTTACAATGACGTCAGCGAATGGTAAATGGGAATTTTGCATTTTTCTGTTGAATAGTCCGGTTCGGTAATCTAAATAGTCTTTCGTTAAAAAAGTGTTTAAATTGTCTATGGAACGACAACGGTAGCTGTCATGGCTCGTTTTGAAGCAAGTTTGTAGTGATATATGAGCAGCTTCTTCGGTGTCATCAGGTAATGAACTACACATCGGGCATAGAGGATCAGGAAGAAATACATGGCGTGAGCATTGAAATGTTTGCATGTTACATAAAAGTATTTCTTCTTGTAAAGATGCATGCTGATTTGTTAATATTTTCTCCGTTTCTGCACATATAAGATGGCTCATTTGTAAAAGTCCGTTTTTGGTTGCGTATATATCCTTCTCTACATGATGATCGTTTTCCATTAAAAGTGTTCGCTGGAGCTCCCACATTTCTTTTCGATCATAGCCAGCGATGATTCGCCTTGCATCAGCGCAGTGGGAGCAGCCTGGTTGATCGGGCTGAACGTAAGGGCCAATCACACCTTCACCAAATGAAATAAAGCCTCTAAGCCAAGGGATATTAGCAAATTGAAATATTTCTTCTGCTTTATGATGAATAGAAGGAGGGTAACCGTCGTGTAATACGAGAGCAAGATGGATATTTTCAGGGACTGTTTCTTGAAGGGTGTGTTGACGAATAACCGAATAGGAAGTGGATAATTGTTGATCTACATAATCTGCGAGTAGACCGTTTCCTATAAGTAGTATGTTTGTATCCATCAGTTTTCCTCCTCCTTAATTAGCACGCCAACAACGCTGCCAAGCTCTTCTTGTAAAAAAGGTTCGATGGCTAAATCAAAGACGATAGGATGAAGATTATTTTCTGTTAAGTTTTGTAAAGCAAATTGTAAAGTTTCTAATTGAGGAACTTCTTCCTCGCTTTGTATTTCAACTCTAAATAAATCTGCGTTGTGCATGAAGACAGATGAATCAGATCGTACACAGGCGTTAGGAGGAAGTTGTTGGTTTTGTGCGTGCATTAGCGCGTGCTGTAATGATTTTCTTAGTGCTAACGTTATCGTTAAATCGCTACTACCATACCACTGATTATGCACGCGGGTCCAAACGACAGGGAAACCTAACACTTCTTCACCAATTCCGAATTCAGGTGTTTCATCGATTGTTGCGAGTGCCTGTAAATAAAATTGGCAGTGGGCATCGTTTAATTCGGTTAATTGCAAAGGAGAGATTTCTTCAGTTTGGCTGAATTGTCGCTCGCACAATATACTAGTTACATAATGTTGTAATCCGCGATACATACCTTCTAGCATGGTTTCGCCAGCTCCAATGCCCATACATTCATTTTGCTCAACCATTTGCGATACATATGTCTCAATTCCAGTTAAGCCAGCTTCTCGGCGAGCTTCATCATGAGTCAAACCTCCACAAATGATATCAGGCAGGAGTTCGGCGGGGCCTTTTGATAAAGGATTCGTTACTTGAATCCGGCATTGAGATAACGGTAATTGTGTTAGATCTTGTTCTTCCCATATGTGAAAGATTCCAGATTTATTTGAAGTTAATTGATCGAAAAAGTGAAATAGTTCATTCGAACGATGTTGATCAGTATGTTGACTGAGTACTTCGTCAAGGTTCTGAATGATTTCTACGTGCAAGCTGTCAGAGGTGATAAGTGGATGTTGAATGAAAGAATGCCATTCGCCTTCTAACGTTTCAGAATCTAGTAAAAAGAATTGATTCTGTTGTTCTCGCGTCGTAACGCCGGTAATGTGTTTGAACAACTCAAAAACAATGACATTTGCTAACATAGCTCCGGTAATTGGTGAAAAAGGCTCAAGTAGATCATCTTTTTGCAGAGCTGATTCATGGAGGCGTCGCCAAGCAGATTCCCAGCATACGTTACAATCTGAAGTAACGACAGGGCCCGCTAATCCTACTTGCTGTAAATAAAGAGCTGGAAGAAAGTTTTTCTTTTCTTCTCTACAAATCTCATGAAGCATTTTTAATTTTTCAATATTACCATTTTCTGATACATATAGAATCCAGTCGAATGGTTGGAAAACTTCTCGCAAAGACCAATCTACTGTTGTATCTACTTTTTGAACAAGCACATTTTGATCAGCCTCATGAGCTGTTTGTACAAGTTCAACAAGTCGCGCCTCATCTACTCTTGAAGAATCTGTAATCAGGCAATGGAACTCAGGTAATCCAGATTCGAGTAAAGAAGAAACTAATGAAGTAAAAAAGGAACCGGATCCGATTGCTAAAACGTTAGCTTGTCGATACATTTGAAATTGCAGGTGGCTAGATGAAGAAACATTATCTAAAAATTCGATTTGTGAAGCATACCTTTCAAGTACTGCTTTTTCTAATTGATGGGGAGCATCTTCGCTGACATCTCGAACAAAACCGTTTTGGTGCAAAATTTCTCCAATTTCAAATACCCTATTTTGATAGGGGAGAGGGAGGCCATTTGTTAATTCTTCAAGCGAGTGCTCCCCGTTAAACATAGGTATTAATTTTTCAATCCATTGATAGATTCCATCTCCTTGCATACGGAATGAACTGGAGTTGTTTCTAAAGTAGACACCCCCGTTTGGATCGGGAATGAAAAATGTATCCTTATTTATCTTTAACCTTGTGGAAGTCCGCAGATTCTGCATTTTATTCCTCCTTTACCAGTAAGTGCGTTTTAGGCACACATTATCAGTGTATGTACTTTGATTTGTCCCTTATGATAAGGTGAATTCTTTCTAGGCACTTTCCGCAGTAAATTAGGATAGGTATAAAAGTTAGAGAGTAGAAGAGGGGCTTGTATCCCGCATTAACGGACAGTAAGACCCCCACCTCAATATTCAGAGAGAAACGAGGAAGATAGGTGGGGGATAACTGTCCGTAAAAGCCCGATTGGTTCAACTAACCATCAGTGGGGGATGAAGAAAACCCCCACTGANNTTTCTTCATCCCCCACTGATGGAAGTTTCACTTTATAAGAAAAAGACTGCATGAAAGGATCGAATAATCGATTCTTTCATGCAGTCAGTATGATTTAGAAGATTGATCAACCTTCTAATAATAATGATTTTGGATCTTCAAGCATATCTTTAACAGCAACAAGGAAGCTAACTGCTTCTTTACCATCGACGATGCGGTGGTCGTAAGATAGAGCAATGTACATCATCGGACGGTTTTCCATACGCTCTGCATCAATTGCAACTGGTCTTACTTGAATTTTATGCATTCCAAGAATACCTACTTGTGGGCTGTTTAAGATTGGTGTTGACATAAGGGAGCCAAACACACCACCGTTTGTAATTGTAAATGTACCACCTTGTAGTTCTTTTAATGTAAGTTTGTTATCGCGTGCTTTTTTACCTAGTTCACGAATTTCACTTTCAATCTCAGCAAAGTTCAATTGGTTTGCATCGCGTACAACTGGAACAACTAAGCCATCTGGAGCTGCTACAGCGATTCCGATATCATAGAATTTTTTAATGATAAGCTCGTCACCTTGAATTTCAGCATTTAACAATGGGAATTGTTTTAACGCTGCAACAACTGCTTTTGTGAAGAATGACATAAAGCCAAGACGAACATCATGTTTTTTCTCAAATGCATCTTTACGCTCTTTACGTAATTCCATGATTGCAGTCATATCAACTTCGTTAAACGTTGTTAACATTGCAGATGTTTGTTGAACTTCTACAAGACGTTTTGCAATTGTTTGACGGCGGCGGGACATTTTTACGCGCTCAACTGGTTTTTCGAACTCAGTTGTTGCTGCTGGTTTTGGACTTGTTTTTTCTTGTTTAGGCTCTGCTTTTGGTGCAGCAGCATGTGCTTGTACATCGTGTGGTCTCACGCGGCCAAGTGGATCTGTGCTGCGTACGTCATTTAAGTCAATTCCTAATTCACGTGCCATTTTTCTAGCAGCAGGTGATGCGATAGGGCGATCTGTATTTGGAAGACCTTGTAAAGCAGTTGGTGCAGCACTTGGAGTCTCAGCTTTAGGTGCTTCAGTAGTTTCTTGTTTAGGTTGTTCTGTTGCTGCTGGAGCAGGTGTACTTACTGCAGCGCCATTTGCATCTAAAATAGCGATGATATCGCCAACTTCAACTGTATCTCCAGGCTCTCCTAGCAGTTTTGATACAATACCTGAATCTTCTGCAATGATTTCTACATTGACTTTATCAGTTTCAAGCTCAACAACGCTGCCACCTTTCTCAACTTTGTCGCCTACGTTGATAAGCCATTGTGAGATAGTTCCTTCTGAAATAGATTCTGCAAGCTCAGGTACTTTAATTTCGATCATTTTAAATGTCCTCCCCTTATTTGCCTAACGGTGTGTTTTTCTTCTTTTTTCTTCGGTAATCTCCATCTTTTCCAGCTTGATTGGGCAGAAATTCTTTACGACTAATTCGGTAAGGAACTCTGCCCAAATGAGCTAGAGTAAATCAGGATTGTTTTTAGTTACTATAAACTTCGATTTCTTGTTTGTCTTGACGGAAGTTATATTTTGTATCTAATGCGTGTGCAACGATCAATTCTTGTTCCGCTTTGTGTGCATGTGGATCGCCACCAGAAGGGCTTGAGCGGTCTGGGCGTCCAATATAACCTGTTTTTACTTTATCTCCAGCAAGTTCAAACAGAATTGGAGCCATGTAATGCCATGCACCCATATTTCTTGGCTCTTCTTGTACCCAAATGATTTCTTCTAAGTTTTTAAAGCGTTTTATAATAGATTGAACTTTTTCAGCAGGGAATGGGTACAATTGCTCAATGCGAACAATATGAACCTCATCTAAATTGTATTCATGTTTACCAGATTCAATTTCTGCTGCTAAGTCAATAGCCATTTTACCAGTTGTTAAAACAAGACGTTTTACTTTCGTTGGTTTTGTACCAAGGTTTTCTTGTTCTAACGCAGGTTGGAAGCGTCCTTCACTTAGTTTGTCACCTGTTGAAGTTGTAAGCGGGTGACGTAATAAGCTCTTTGGCGTCATAATAACTAATGGACGAACAGCTTCTGTACCAAGAATAGATGCTTGACGGCGCAAGATATGGAAGTATTGTGCCGCGCTTGTTAAGTTTGCAACAGTCCAGTTATTTTCTGCAGCTAGTTGTAAGAAACGTTCTGGACGTGCACTAGAGTGCTCTGGCCCTTGACCTTCATAACCATGAGGCAGAAGAAGAACTAGGCCTGATTTTTGACCCCATTTTGCTCTTCCTGCTGAAACATATTGATCAAATAATGCTTGTGCAGTATTTGAGAAGTCACCGTACTGCGCTTCCCACATAACTAAAGTTTCTGGAGCGAACACGTTATAGCCGTACTCATAACCGACAACAGCAGCTTCAGATAACGGACTGTTATGAACTGAGAAAGATGCATTGATATTTGGTAATCGGTGCAACGGTGAATATGTTTCGTTTGTTTCTGTATCATGCAGTACGATATGACGGTGTGCGAACGTACCACGCTGTGAATCTTGACCAGTTAAACGAATTGGCGTACCTTCTTGTAAAATAGAAGCGAATGCTAAAGATTCAGCAAGTGCCCATTCAATTTTACCGTTCTCTTCAAGAGCATCTTTACGGCGCTCAAGAATCTTTTTCACTTTCGGATATACGTTAAATCCTTCTGGCCAACTTAAAAGTCCTTCGTTAATTGCGCGAAGTGTTTCAAGTGGAAGACCAGTATCAATCGGCTGAATTCCTTTCGCGACAACGTCTGGAACTTTAACGTGAATTGCAGCATCACTTGTATCTGCTGGTGGTACTTGTGCATATTCAGCTTTTAACTCTTCTTGCATAAACTGTGTAATTGTTTCAACCTCATCTGCATTTAGAACGCCAGCAGCTTCTAATTGGCTCGCATATAACGCTCTTACAGTTGGATGGTTTTTAATTTTTTTATAAACTTGTGGTTGTGTAACTGCTGGGTCATCCATTTCGTTATGACCGTAACGACGGTAACCGATTAAATCGATTAAGAAGTCTTTTTTGAACAGTGTACGATATTGAATTGCAAGGTCAGCAGCAGCAAGACAAGCTTCTGGATCGTCAGCATTCACATGGACGATTGGAATATCGAAACCTTTTGCAAGATCGCTTGAATATTTTGTAGAGCGAGAATCATAGCTATCTGTTGTAAAGCCAACTGAGTTGTTTGCAATAATATGAATTGTTCCACCAGTTTGGTATGCATTCAGTCTGCTTAAGTTTAATGTTTCTGATACAATACCTTGCCCAGGGAATGCAGCGTCACCATGAACTAAAATTACGAATGATTTCGAAACATCTTGTTCAGGATGACCAGCTTTTTTACGATTCTCTTGAGCAGCACGTGCATAACCTTCAACAACTGGGTTAACAAACTCAAGGTGACTCGGGTTATTTGCTAATGTAACGCGTGTGCTAGCTTCTTCAGAACCGACAACTTGTTTTCTACCTAGATGGTATTTCACGTCACCTGTCCAACCAGTGTTTTTATTAATTAAATCTTCAGGGTTATCAGATTTAATTGTTGCATGTTTAAATTCAGCAAACATATGACTATATGGTTTTTCTAACACATGAGCGAGTACGCTAAGGCGACCGCGGTGAGCCATACCGATCATTACGTCATCTACGCCATTTTTAGCACCTTCTGAAATAATTTCATCAAGTACAGGTACAAGCATATCAACGCCTTCTATAGAGAAACGTTTTTGACCTACAAACGTTTTATGCAAAAATTGCTCGAAACCTTCAACTGCTGTTAAACGTTTTAAGAGAGCAGTTCGTTTTTTATTTGGTAGTGGTTGACGCAAGGAATTTGATTCCACCATTTGATGCAACCACGCACGTTCTTCACTATCTTGTATATGAGAAAATTCATAGGCTAAAGATTGTGTATAAACATCTTTTAATCTATTAATTACATCAAGAGCTGTGTGAATACCATTTGGTGCATCTGACCATACTATTTTTGCTGGAATCGCTTTCAAATCTTCATCGCTTAAGTCCCGCATTGCTTCATGAATAAGGGATTGTCCATCGGTAGGATCTTCCATCGGATTAATATGAGCAGATAGATGCCCGAATGAACGAATGCTTTCTACAACTTGCACCACTTTAAGAATTTTTTCAATGTTTCCTGTACTTTGAGGAGAAAAATTTGTTTCTTTGTTGTCCCCCGTTACGACATCATCTTGGAATGTAGGAGCTCCAAAAATTTCGAAAAGCTCTTGTAATTCCGGATCAACAGAACCTTCATTAGTCACGTAACGATCATACTGTTCAATAACATAGCCAAGGTTCGGACCATGGAATTTGGCCCAAGGGTTTGCCGCTGTATTCTTCCTCGTCATTTGTTTAAACCTCCCAATGCATATATTCCTTTTTTCGTGTGAAAAGGATGCATTTCACTCTTTTCATAATTGATGAACCGTTAATGATTGTAAATGTTATCTTTACTCTTATGTTATTACAATAATTTACATAATACCAAATGTTATTACTTATCCGTTTTGTAAAAAAACATTCACAATTACTTATCACCCAAGTTAATCTTTCATGTTATAAATTAAAAATAGGGAAAAAATAGGTGATTCCATCAAGTATATTAATCATTGGACAAGATTATCCAGATGAAAATATAAAGGTAATTGTTAGAATTTTTCGTCAAAAAAACCTTTGAATTATGTATATTAAAATAATAAGAGCTTTCAAGGATATTATACAACAATATAACGAAATATAGTATAAAAAATAAAAAATTATGAATTTAGCGTAAACTTTATTTCGGTAGTGTTAATTATTGAAAGAAAAAAAGAAAAATTTGCTTATAAATGATGATTAGGATTTGAAAATGGCTTATAAAACGTTAGTTTTTGCAAATATAGCAGAAAATAGCTTAAAAACGGTAGCTCATTTCATACAAATAGGAAGAAAATCTGTATATCTGAAAAAAATAACGTGCATATAGCTATATTAATTTTTAAAATTCGAGAAGAATTAATATAGCGAAATGTTTTAGTGCAAATTGAAAAAGACGTAAAACTGTTTTTAGGGTGAAGCTCATGTATAGAAGCGTTCGGACAACTTTCTGCTTATGATAAGTGAAAGCAAAGAGGGCTGGGCAGAAATAAGTAAGGAACCTAATACTGTATTTGTATTCATTCGTTATACTTTCCCACTTTGGTTATAAAAATAGTCGTGATAAAGAAGTTGTTCCAGTAGATACGGAATCTAAATTCGGAGCAGAGTGCAAAAGTTTTACTCAAATCATCTGTACTTTATGTAAAGGAAACTTGACGTAAAGTTACCTTTACATTTATACTCTGTGTAGGGAGGGAGAAAATTTCTTGGAAAATAAAATGGTAGAATACAGAAAAAAATTCGGTCTGTCTCAAGAAAAGTTAGCTGAAAAACTAGGTGTTTCTAGGCAAACGATTATTTCAATTGAAAAGGGGAAATATGATCCATCGCTTCCTTTAGCATTTGAAATTGCGAAAACCTTTAAGACGACTATTGAGAGTGTGTTTCTTTATGAAGGGAAAGAAAAATAATAAATAAAGGGGGAAGAAAGAGAATGAATTATTCACAGAAATACTTTTTCATAATGGGGATTCTCTTTTTAGGGATGAGTGGGTTTATGCTGATGTCAGGGATTATGACACATTCACCACCACCATTTCCAACGTATACATTAGCTGGAATGACAGTGATGTGTTTTTGTTTAAGTTATCTTCATCCGCAGTTTAAAGAAAAAGATGAAAGGATGAAGTTAATCCGTCAAAAAGGGATGTTTTATTCTTTCTTTGCGTTATTATTATATTTTATTGTTCTTTCAATTGGATTGAATTTGGAGATTATTACATTGACTGCTGCTGAGTTACTTAATATTTTAGCTTCGTTAACAATTAGTACAGTATTTCTTTCTTTTGTTGTTTTGTCCAAAAGATATTAAGTGAAAAATAAGCTTTAAGTAGTAGAAAGGAGAAAACATGCTATTTCTTTATGCGTTTGGTATAACGATTATTTTAATATTATTAATGTATTTATTTGTTCGTAAAGATATTACGAAAGATAATACGCTCACAAAGAGAGGTTTTTATAAGCTGATTGGATGTTTAGCCGTGATGCTTATTGGGGTTATTGTAATGATTGTTTTGGTAAGTAAGCAATTTTAATAGAAAGTAGAATGAAAACCCTATTTTTGATGGTTGTCAAAAAAGGGTTTTTTATTTTTTTCACTTATTCCCATCTTGAAATGTTTCTAGAAAGTGTATAGCGATTTTGGAAAGAGAACGATTTTTTAACCATATGACAGCAGAGTCCGATGTAATAGTAGAATCCTCTATATCTATTATTTTTACACCGTTTAATGGGAGTGCAACTAGAGTAGATTTTGGAAGGAGTGTAAATCCGACGCCGGATTTAACTAGTGATAGGAGCATAGCTGCATCAGGGCAATCACAAATGATATTTGGTTTTAGTCCATGTTGCTTAAAGCCATCTAGCACTTTTTCATAAAGTCCAAATCCTTTTATGCGTTGTAATAGCATAAGGGGAGCAGTGGCGAGTTCTTTCATCGAAATCGTTGTTCGCTTATCTGTTTTTTCATCAGGTATGACGACTACAAACTTATCTGTTGGTAAGGGGAAAAAAGAGAACTCTTCCATCTCTACAGGGAGTCGTACAACGGCAAGCTCAATCTCTCTGTTTTTAATCGATTCTGCAAGGCGAAATGAATCGCCTTCATATAAACGAAATGTTACAAGTGGGTACTTTTCACGAAATAAGCGAAGTCTTTCTGGTATATAAGAGAAACATGATTTGACAGATCCGATTGATAGAGTTCCCTTTAATCCGTTTCCGACTTCTTTCACTTCTGAAATTGTTTCATCAAATTGATATAAAATTTCCTGCGCTTTTTTGAATAAAACACTACCAGCTTCCGTGAGTTCTAGTTGTCTACCATTTCTTTCTAATAATAGAACACCAAGTTCTTGCTCAAGTAATTTCAGCTGCTGACTTAATGGTGGTTGTGCCATATGAAGCTTTTTTGCTGCACGTGTAATTTGTCCTTCTTGTGCAATCGTGAAGAAATAGCGAAGTTGTCTAATGTCCACACTACATTCCTCCAGTAGCTAAGTATATTTTTTTCGTATAGAACACCAATCTTTTTAGTGTTTTTCATCTATGATATCACATGATAGAGTAACACTGTAATGAATTTTCAGATAAGTTAGACTTTTTGAAGGTGATTTTGTTGCATGTTTTATAGTATGAAAAATGAAAAGGAGAGACGCTAGAATGACTAAATTTGAAGAAATGAAGAAAAAATTAAGAGGTTCTATCGCCCCGATTATTACACCATTTGATGAGAATGGTTCGATTGATTTTGAAACATTAGTAAATCTGATTAACTGGCATATAAAAAGTGGAAGTCACGGTATTTCAGTGACAGGAACAACTGGTGAACCTAGTTCATTAAAGATTGAGGAACGTGTGCAAGTAATGGAAGCTGCTGCAAAGGCAATTAACGGACGAGTACCTTTCGTACCGGGAACAGGATCGACTAATCATGAAGAAACATTGTACTTAACGAAGAAAGCGCAAGAAATTGGTGCGGATGCAGCACTTGTTATTGTTCCTTATTACAATAAACCATCGCAACATGCGCTTTATAAACATTTTAAAATTGTTGCAGATTCTGTTGATATTCCAATTATTATTTACAACATTCCGGGAAGAACAGCTGTAAATCTTCAAGTTGAAACGATCACTAAATTAAATAAGGATTGTCCAAATATTATTGGTGTAAAAGAGTCTAACAAAGACTTTGAACATATTAATCGTGTGCTATTAAACTGCGGAAGAGATTTTCTTTTATTCTCTGGTATCGAATTATTATGTTATCCGATGTTAGCAATTGGTGGGGCTGGACACATTAGTGCTACCGCTAACGTTGCTCCGAAGCAAGTCGCAGAAATATATGATGCTTGGAATGAAGGAGACGTAAAGAGAGCATTACATCTTCACTATGAGTTAATGCCATTAAATGATGTTCTATTTAAAGACACAAACCCTGCCCCTCTAAAAGCAGCACTCGGGATGATGGGGAAAATTAAACCTGTATTACGCTTACCAATGGATGTTCCAACGCAGGAATTACAAGATGAAATTCGTGAGGTGCTAAAACAGTACGTAGAACTGCCAGAAAGTATTGTATCTAGATAATGAATGAGAACATGTCCCCTTTAAAATTGGAATGGTTTTAAAGGGGACATCAGGAAAGAGGGGGAAAAGGATGCAGACGGAAGCAACTAATATTCAAAGATACAAAGCGCATGGAGAAGTGAAAAACATTGATTTGTATATTAACGGTGAATTTGTATCTGCACAATCAGGTTTAACATTTAAAAATATGAATCCATTTATGAATGAAATAATAAATAGAGTAGCAGAAGGCAGTGCTGTAGATATAAATTTGGCAGTTGCTGCAGCAAAACACGCGTTTGAAATCGGGCCTTGGGGCAAGATGAAAGTAGAAGAACGAATGAAGTATATAAACCGCATCGCAGATTTAATTGATGAAGAAATAGAAGAAATTGCATATTTAGAAGCATTAGATACAGGGCTTCCTATTAGTCAAACGAAAAAAATGACATCCCGAGCAGCTGAGAATTTCCGCTTTTATGCAAGGATGGTTCAAACGAAACTTCATGGGGAATCGTATCCGGTCGGCCAGGAGTTTATCAATTATACAATCTATAATTCATTAGGAGTTGTAGGGTTAATCACACCATGGAATGCCCCTTTTATGCTAGAAACATGGAAAGTAGCTCCAGCATTAGCTACTGGCAATACAGTTGTCTTAAAGCCTGCGGAACTTTCTCCTTTAACAGTTAACAAACTAGCGGAAATTATTGATAAAGCAGAAGTGCCAAAAGGGGTATTTAATGTGGTTCATGGTTTCGGGGAAACTGCTGGTGCAAGCCTTGTTTCACACAAAGATGTGAAAGCGATATCATTTACAGGTGAAACAACGACAGGTTCTATTATTATGAAAAATGCTGCTGATACTTTAAAGAAAACATCGATGGAACTCGGCGGAAAATCGCCTCTTATTGTCTTCGATGATGCTGACTTAGATCGTGCATTAGATGCAGCTGTTTGGGGGATTTTTTCATTTAATGGCGAACGTTGTACAGCAAATTCTCGGCTATTACTTCACAAAAATATAAAAGAACAATTTATCGAAAAGCTAAAGGAACGCGTGGGCTATATTACAATTGGTGACCCAATGGATCCGACAACAGAATTAGGACCTTTAATTGAGAAAGAGCATTTTCAAAAAGTGCAAGAGTACATTGAAATCGCAAAAGAAGAAGGATGCGAAGTTGTACAAGGGATCGTCCCTGAAGAGATGAAATCAGGAAACTTTGTACCGCCAACGTTATTACTGCATGCTAAAAACGAAATGAGAGTTTGCCAGGAAGAAATTTTTGGACCAGTTATGGCTGTTATTGAATTTGAAACGGAAGAAGAAGCGATTGCAATTGCAAATGACGTTAGATACGGGCTTGCTGGTTATGTTTGGACGAATGATATAAAGAGAGGTCATCGTCTAGCGCAATCGATTGAAGCAGGAATGTTATGGGTGAATGCTCAAAATGTTCGTGATCTCCGCATTCCATTTGGGGGCACGAAAGATAGTGGAATTGGGAGAGAAGGTGGTCACTATGCGATTTTTGAGTTTTATACAGAGCCAAAAGTCATTCACGTTGCAATTGGAGACCATCATATCCCGAAATTTGGAAGGAAGAAATAACCTTTATTAGAGCGTATAGGAATCTACTTTATTTTTAAGCTATATAAAGAATTTTGAAAGGGGAGAGTGAAATGCCAGCAAAAACGGGGAAAGAATATATTGAGAGAGTGGATCAAGCCGATGCGAATGTATGGGTTGATGGGAAGCGAGTAGAAGGAAAGATTTCAGAGCATCCGGCCTTTAAAGGCGTTATGAAAACACAATCGGAGTTATATGATATGCAGCATGATTCCGCTAAATCAGAGTATATGACCTATACTTCTCCAACAACAGGAGAGCGCGTAGGTACTTCGTTTCTACAGCCACGAACGAAAGAAGACCTGCAAACACGCCGGAAGATGATACAAGAATGGGCGAAGTATAACGGAGGCATGATGGGGCGTTCTCCGGACTATATTAATGCAGGTATGATGGCCTATGGTTCTGCTTCTGAAATGTTTGGGAAGCAGGATGCCTTTTATGCAAAAAATATGGCGGAGTACTATGAATATTGTAGGGAGAACGATCTATCTTTAACACATACATTAATTCAGCCACAGGTGAACCGTGCTGTAAATGCTGCGCAATTACCAGATCCTTATATTGCAGCGCGTATTGCCGGGAAAACTTCTGAAGGTGTAATCATTCGAGGCGCACGTTTATTGGCAACACAAGGCGGAATTACAGATGAGATTATGGTGTTTCCTTCTACTCTTTTAAAGCAATCAGAAGAGGAAAATCCATATGCATATGCCTTTTCGATTCCAAACAATACACCGGGATTAAAATTTATTTGCCGGGAATCGTTTGATTATGGCAAATCTCATTTTGATCACCCGCTTGGGTCACGTTTTGAAGAAATGGATACAATTGTTGTATTTGATGATGTAGTAGTACCTTGGAATCGCGTGTTCGCATTAGGAGATGTTGGTGTTTGTAATCAAGCCTACAATGAGAGTAATGCAGTTGTTCATATGACGCACCAAGTTGTCTCAAAAAATGTAGCAAAAACTGAATTTGTATTAGGAATCCTTCAATTAATGGTAGAGACCATTAACATTAGTCAATTTCAGCATGTACAAGAAAAGATGTCAGAAGTCATTATGGCGCTAGAGACTGTGAAAGCATATGTTGCGGCGGCAGAAGCAAATGCCAAAATGGATAAGTGGGGAATTATGACACCAGACTTTACACCATTAAATGTTGCTCGTCATTACTATCCGAAAATTTACCCGAGATTTAGTGAAATTATGCAATTACTCGGAGCAAGTGGCTTAATGGCAATCCCATCAGAGACGGATTTTAACTCTGATTTACGTCCGGATTTAGATAAATATTTACAATCGGCAAATGGTGATGCTTATAACCGTGTGAAATTGTATCGCCTTGCTTGGGATGTATGTATGAGTGCATTTGGCTCAAGACAAACATTGTATGAGCGCTTCTTTTTTGGAGATCCAGTTCGCATGGCGAGTGCGTTATATAACGGCTACGATAAACAAGAGTATGTAGACCGTGTAAAAGAGTTTTTAAGTCGCTCGGAACAATTAATAGAAAAAGCATAAAGGTATGTGAAAAGAAACTTGGAGGTGTAACGAATGGATTTTAACATTATTCGAATTGCAAGAACGGTATTGAATGTAAAGGATTTAGAGCGTTCGAGAGAATTTTATGTAAACGCTTTAGGGTTTATCGAAACAGAATGTGATGAAGAACATATTTATTTAAGAGGATTAGAAGAGCATGTTCATCACAGCTTAGTATTAAAAAAATCAGAGGAACTAGGTGTTCACGCACTCGGTTATAAAGTGAAAAGTGAAGAGGATTTAGATAAATTAGCAGCATTCTTTCAATCAAAAGGACTGAAAACGAAGTGGAAAGAGGAAGGGACGCAGTATGCATTAGGAAGAGCATTGCATGTGCATGATATATCAGGTATGCCGCTTGAGTTCTTCTGTAAGATGACAGGCGCTGAGCGAATGATACAGCGCTATGATAAATATAAAGGAGCAAGAGTTCAACGAATCGATCATGTCAACTGTGCGGTTCCAGATGTGGAAAAAGCGTATAACTTCTTCGTAAATGAACTTGGATTTGCATGTTCAGAATATACGGCAACAGAAGATGATCGTGTATGGGCAGCTTGGCTTCATCGGAAACAAACCGTGCACGATCAAGCATTTATGAATGGAGAAGGACCTCGTCTTCATCATATTGGATTTTGGCTACCGGACCCATTAGCGCTTATTCATTGTTGTGATGTACTCGCATCTCTTGGTTATGGCGAAAATATTGAGAGGGGACCTGGTCGTCACGGATTATCCAATGCATTTTTCTTGTATTTAAGAGATCCAGATGGGTATCGAATTGAGCTTTATAATGGGGATTATTTAACGAGTGATCCAGATTTTAATCCAGTACGCTGGGATTTAAATGATCCGAGGCGCCAAACATTCTGGGGACATAAAGCACCGGATAGCTGGTTCAATGAAACATCACCATTTTTAGATATTGAAACGGGAGAAAAAATACAGGAAGAGAATCCTACGTTAGAACAAAGAAAACCAGATTTTGTTTTGTAGATGGCTATTAGATAAATGAAGGGAACCTTTAGGTGGGAAAGAGTATCCGATTATACATAGAATCGGTCAACTTCTTTTCCTGCCTGGTGAAAAGAGAAAATAAGTAGAGTTCACTTTTTATTTTTCATTGCAGCTACATATATAGTAGAACATCAAAATAGATTTGTATTTTTTTGAAAGAGTAAATAGTTTCATAAAAAGGGGTAGGTGAGTTGATAAGGTGAAGACGGTTTATATTCAACACCCAATTTCGAAAACGGTAAGAGATGAAACTGAAGAATGCGTGTTGGCACTTGGTTTCTTTGATGGCGTGCATATTGGTCATAAACAGTTAATTCAAACAGCAAAAGAGATTGCAAGGCAGAAAAAGATGACACTTGCTGTAATGACGTTTTATCCGCATCCAAGGGATATTGTTCATTCTACTCAAAATCCAATGAAATATTTAACGCCGCTAACAGTGAAAGAAGAACGTTTTAAAAATATGGGTGTTGAAAAATTAATCGTGGTGAAATTTGATTCGGCTTTTGCTCGTCTATCCTATGAAGAGTTTGTCAAAACATATATTATCGGGTTTCGATGTAGACATGTTATAGCTGGTTTTGACTACCATTACGGATACATGGGGCAAGGTAACATGCAGTTACTTAAGGAACAAGGGAGAAACCAGTTTGCTGTTACAACGATTCCAAAAATAGAACATGATCATGAAAAGATTAGTTCAACTGCCATCCGGAATCTTCTTAAAGTAGGATTGGTACATGCCGTCCCGAAGTACCTTGATGATTATTATGAAGTGCGAGGAAAAGTAGAAAAATCATCATCTTTTTATGAAACGTATCAGTTTTTGGAAATTTTAGTAGATAAAGATTATATGCTCCCGGCATCTGGTGTTTATCGCATTGAAGTGGAAATAGAGAACGATATATATGAGGGAGTTTGTCAGCAAGTATCGCAGCAAGGTGATAGACAAGCTCTTCTTATTCAATTATCTAATTGCACCGTACAAACATGTGGGAAACGACTGAAAGTAAGGTGGATACAATATATATTTGAGAAACAAAATGTGTATGAGATGAGCCGATATTTTGTAGGAGATGAATTAGCGATGTAATCAAATAGTTGATGTTACATCGTGACAAAACTGAATTAAGGGTGAGGTGGGGTTTTATATGATAAAATCCAGTCAAAACATAGATTATGAGAAGATTGCGAGTTCGGAAAAGTTTCAAGAATTGTTGAATGCGAGAAAAAAATTTACCGTTTCAGTTACAATTTTTTTCATTAGCTTTGCTCTACTTTTACCTATCTTAACATTAGATACGGATATTTTAACAAAGCCTGCTATTGGTACAATATCATGGGCTTGGATCTATGCGTTTTCTCAATTTTTCATGACAGGAATTATATGTCACTTATATGTAAAAAAGGCAGCCTATTTTGATCAGCTAGCTGAGGAAGTATTGAACGAAGAGGTGAAGGGGAGAAAAGTAGATGGATTATAAAGTAGTAGCAATGTTTGGATTGATTGTTGTTATAACGCTTTTCATTACTTATTACGCCTCGAAAAAAACAAGGAATGCGAGTTCTTTTTATACAGCGGGGGGAGGGCTTAGTGGTTGGCAAAATGGTTTTGCAATTGCTGGTGACTTTATGTCAGCCTCTTCTTTTTTAGGATTAATTGGAGCCATTTCACTTCTTGGATATGATGGTTTTTTCTTAATGTACGGCGCACTTGTTTCCTATTTAGTTGTATTGCTTTTAGTCGCTGAACCGCTTCGGAATCTTGGAAAGTATACGTTAGCAGATATGATTACTGAACGTTTTCAGAATAAAAAGGTTCGTGGTGTTACTGCATTTAATGCCCTTACAATTTCTGTTTTTTATATGCTTGCGCAGCTTGTTGCAGCTGGTGCGCTATTTAAATTGTTATTAAATATTAACTATGAAATATCAGTAGTAATTGTTGGGCTTGTTATGTTAGTTTTCGTTATTTTTGGTGGTATGACAGCTACAAGCTGGGTGCAAATTATAAAAGCTTTTTTACTACTAGGCGGGACATTTATTATTTTTATAATGGTAATGACAAAATTTGATTTTAATGTTTTACGTATTTTTGAAGAAATGAGAACAGCTACGCCTCTTAAGGAAGCATATTTAAATCCTGGAGCAAAATATACGAATGGATTAGATGCATTTTCATTAACACTCGGATTAATACTTGGTACAGCCGGCCTTCCGCACGTATTAAGTCGTTTTTTGACAGTGCCAAATGCAAAAGTTGCCCGTAAATCTGTTGTGTATTCCATTTGGATTATCGGTTTATTTTATATCATGGTTATATTTTTAGGGTTTGCAGCAGCAAAATTTGTAGGAGCTACCAATATTATGGCAGCAAATCCAGCTGGGAATATGGCAGCGCCACTACTGGCCAAAATATTAGGCGGGGATATGTTGTTCGCCGTTATATCAGCTGTTTCATTTGCGACAATTCTTGCTGTAGTAGCAGGTATTGTAGTAACAGGTGCAACGGCATTCTCTCATGATTTTTACAATGAAATTATGAGAGAAGGAAAAGCGACTGAGAAAGAGCAAATTCGAATGGCTAGATTTGCATCCATTGGTATTACTATTTTTTCTATCATTCTAGCGTTATTTGTTCAGAAAATTAATGTTGCGTTTCTTGCATCGCTCGCATTAACCGTTGCAGCTAGCTCAAACTTACCAGTTATTTTATTTACTGTATATTGGAAGCGTTTTAATATGGCGGGAGCGATTATAGGAATGCTCGTAGGGCTATTAGGGAGCATTATTCTTGTCGCACTTAGTCCAAGTGTATGGAGTCCTGAACCAGGAAAAGCACTCTTTGTTGGGACACCACTATTTCCACTATCTTCTCCAGGAATCGTATCTATTCCTTTAGGATTTTTAGGAGCTTATATAGGTACCCTTCTTTTTGCAAAGAAAAGTAAGACTGGTAATTTTGAAGAGATATTAGTGAAATCAAATACAGGAAGTGATGTGAAGGGTGTCAGCCATCATTAAGTGAGATCTTTGTGATAGAAGTGTCACTTTATCGTAAGGAGTGAAAAGGATGAGTAAGGTAAAAGTTAAATTTTGTGGTGCACTACAAGTGGAAGAAAGTGAAGTAAATCTATTAGAAGGTACAGTCAAACGGAACGAACGATATTATGAGAAGGATGAATTACAGTTGGATGTTCCAATTACAGGAACTATTTACGGTACATTATTAAATTATAAAGGAGCACTTACAGCATTAGGAGATTCAGTACATGAATTACCATATAAAAAAGCGCCAAGTGCTCCTATTTTGTATATAAAACCCGTAAATACCATTATTGCCGGGGGAATGTCAATTCCGTTGCCAAATGGAGTTGAAGAACTAGAAGTTGGAGCAGCACTTGGAATTGTAATAGGAAAGAAAGCAACCCGAGTGTGCGAAGAACAAGCGATGGATTATATAGCCGGCTATACAATTGTGAATGACATTAGTATTCCTCATGATAGCGTATATCGTCCGGCAGTAAAACAAAAAGCACGTGATGGTTTTTGCCCGGTTGGTCCGTGGATTATGGGTCGAGATGCGATAGAAAATCCGGATAATTTGGATATACAAGTATATATAAACGGTGTATTACAGCAGGAAAATAATACAGAAAATTTAATTCGTTCGGTAGCACGACTCATCGTCGATGTAACAGAATTTATGACACTAAACGAAGGAGATACACTGCTTGTCGGTGTTCCAGAAAATCCGCCTCTTGTAAAGGATGGGGATCTGATTCGAATTGAAATTGAAGGGATTGGAAGTCTAGAAAATAAGGTTGTACTTGAAAAAGAACTTGTGAAAGGAGAAGTACAATGAAACGAGGGCGTGTTGCATATGCCGGCGCAATTCATGGCGTTACCGAAGTAAATGGAAATTTGAAATTAGATGACGGGCGTCTTTTGTCAGAAGAGGAAGTCGTTTGGTTACCACCAATTGAGCCACGAACAGTATTTGCATTAGGTTTAAATTATGCTGATCATGCGAAAGAATTATCATTCAATGCACCAACAGAACCACTTGTTTTTTTGAAAGGGCCGAATACGTTTATTGGTCACCGCGGACAAACATATCGTCCGGGAGATGCGACATATATGCACTATGAATGTGAATTAGCTGTTGTTATTGGGAAAACAGCTCGAAATGTAAAACGGGAGCAGGCGTATGATTACGTTGCGGGATATACAGTGGCGAATGATTATGCTATACGAGATTACTTAGAAAATTACTATCGTCCGAACCTTAGAGTGAAAAATCGTGATACATGTACTCCAATCGGCCCGTGGCTTGTAGATGCTGCTGACATTGAAAACCCGATGGATTTGACACTTCGTACGTATGTAAATGGGAAGCTTACACAAGAAGGAACAACAAAAGATATGATATTTGATATCCCAGCTTTAATTGAATATTTTAGTAGTTTTATGACGTTAAGCAAAGGCGATATCATTTTAACTGGTACGCCAGAAGGGTTAGTTGATACAGCAATTGGAGATGAAGTGATTACTGAAATTGAAAGTATCGGACGCTTAGTAAATACAATTGTTGGTGCGGAAATGTTTTCGAAACAATAAGTGATGAGAAGAGTAGCTGATCTGGGCTACTCTCATGATTGTTATAGACGACAAGTAGAAATGATGGGAGGAAAAAATATGCCACATTTTATTATAGAGTATACAAACAATATAAAGGGAGAAGCGAACATTTCAACTCTCTTACAAAAAGTAAATGAAATATTGATCTCACGAAGCGATATCTTTCCAACAGGAGGTATTCGCTCAAGGGCGATTGAACTAGAAGATTACTATATTGCTGATGGGAAAGAAGATGACGCATTCGTCCATGCCACATTTAAAATTGGGGCAGGGAGAACAGAAGAAGATAAGAAAGAAGCATGTGATCACATTTTTAATATGATGAAAGAGCATTTTGCTAATCTATTTACAAATCGTTACTTTGCATTATCGATGGAATTAGTTGAATTTAGTGAAGCGGGGACTTATAAGTGGAATAACATTCATAAGAGGTTTAAGGGATAGTGAGGACAGAGATTTCTAAAATGAATAGAAAGGTATGTTGACTTTTATTGTTAGCATACCTTTCTATTCAATATATATTATCTTTGTATCGGTTTATATTATTATATAGAAAAAATAATAAAATAGAAAATAACCAAAAAAATCAAGTTTAATATACAATAAGTTTGAAATTGGATTTCATTCTATTTAATTTTCATTACAATTCTGTTACTATTCTTATTCTTATCTGAGAAACAATTATACTTATACATAATACATAGATTGAGTCAATGATTAAATTTAGGAAAAGGAAGGAATTTATGAGAAAACGAATTGTGGCATTAACTATAGCGATGGCTTTTGGACTTGGTTTTCAACCGAATAGTAGTTTAGCAGAAACATCAAATACTATAACACAAGCGGCTCCACAGCAAACGGGCTGGCAATCACAAAATGGAAAATGGTTTTATTATCAAAATGGTAGTAAAAAAACAGGTTGGTTAAGTACAGGTGGAAAATGGTACTACTTAGATGCAGCAGCGGGCGGAGCAATGAAAATGGGCTGGTTAAGTACAGGTGGAAGTTGGTATTACTTAGATGCAGCAGCAGGCGGAGCAATGAAAACAGGCTGGACTAAGATTGACGCCAAAATGAATTATTTCAAAGGTAGTGGACAATGGGTAAATGCACGTGAGCTAACAGTGAGATCAACAGCATATTCAAATGATCCAGTAGAAAATGGTGCGAAACCTGGTCAACATGTTTATACTCGTATGGGAGACGATTTAACAGCTAATCCTAATTTGAAAGTAATTGCCGTAGATCCTTCTGTTATCCCACTTGGTTCAAATGTATATGTAGAAGGATATGGAGCAGCAGCAGCGAGAGATACGGGTGGAGCTATTAAAGGTAATAAAATAGATGTATTCATTGCTTCCAAGCAGGCCGTTTGGAACTGGGGAGTTAGAACAGTAAAGGTATACGTCTTACCTTAAGATAGTTGTAGTATTACATACATATTGTTACATAAAAAGAATTAGTACTAGAAACAGCTTTTTCAAGTGTGGACTTGGGGAAGCTGTTTTTTAGTGGGGATTTATCCCGCATTAACGGACAGTAACACTCCCCTCTCAAAATTCAGTGAAAGCAATGTCCAGCTCTAGTGGTTAAAATCTCCAGCCGTTTCGCTCCCTCGGACGAGGCAAAAAACGCCTCTCTGTCAGGAGCGCGGGCGGCCTATGATTTTGAACGAGCCGTTTCCGCTTTTCTAAAGAAGTTAGGTGGGGAATGAAGAAACCTCCCCACTGATGGAAGTTTCACTTTATCCCGTTTTCTCTCTTTAAACGCGCAACAATGTGAGGTTCCTCTAAAATATTACCATTTGAATGAACATTATGTTGTGGCGGAATCAAATTCGCCTTTTGTACAAGTGAGATTATACATTCACACATGTAATGCTTGTTTCATAAATATATATATAGCTATTTTAATGTAATATTCGAAAGGTGTGAATGTATGCAAGATGACTTACAAAGGAATTCTGAACGTATAAATTTAGAGCAAAAAGAAATAAGAAAAGAGATGTGTAACATTGAACAGCGGATCACCGTTAACGAAAAAGATATATCAGCACTAAGCGGGCGTGTAGAAAAAATTAGTACAAACATCATTTGGCTGTTACGAATCGTTGTAGGTGCAGTTATTATGGGGATACTAGGATTGATAATTAACGGTGGAGTGTAAGGGATTAAAGTAACACATTAGAGAAGCAGAAATGCTTCTTTTTTATTTTAGCAGGAGAGGGATATTGATGATTGAAATTGCAGTCATCAGTCGAACTATACCAAGTGGATAGGGATAAGAATGATTGATATGTATAAGCAAGGTGTTACTAGGCACAACGTATCAAGCAGTAAATCGCTAGATAAAAAAGGGGAATAAATCCTTCCCCTTTTTTATCCTCATCACTTTTTAACGCCTACTTCCAGCAAAGTGTCCCCAGTCATAAGCTAACGTCAGGACTGTAATTTCCTCATCTGTAAGTTGGCGTCCTAAATAGCCCTCGATGTAAGCCTTTGTGGCTGTATTAACCTTGCGTTGCGTTTGGACATTGTTACCATCTTCTTTATCTTCATGCATAGCTATGTTTAGATGCCGAATTTCTTCAGCTGACTTCGTACCACCGAAATGTTTTTCTGATAATACCTTTAACAATTCAAGTTTCTCTGTATCATCCATTTTGTACATATATACTAAAATCTCATCACACGATATTTTCGTAGTCATTACAGTTGTACCTCCTAAATAAGTTTTGAAACATTCTTGATGCCTTCGCTAATCTTGTTCGTTGATGAACTGTTGCTTCATTGTTTCTTATCTTTTCGATTGTCCTTTCTATGTATCTGGCTGGTGTATAGAACGCCCAGTATTGGTATTATACAGCCTCTTCTTATCATGTTCTAGCAATACGTTTTTGATTGAGACTATTGATTGAGGGGATGTTTTCTCACTACGTAATGTTAGCGAGTGTCGGCTTTTGCTTTGCCATTATTGAGGGTGAGTCTATTGAAGAAATTAGAGAGAATATAAGCAAAGAGTTAAAGACAAGAAATGCAACTTATATGCATACTAATTGGTTAAATAATTGAGTCGAAGATTTTATGTAAATAAAAAAGTCATTTTTCAATGACTTTTAAAAATCTGGTAAATATTGAAAAAGAAATGGAACTAATAATACAAGAATAACGCCTATAATAGTTATGGATATAACCTTAATTAAATCTTTTTTTACCTCTTTTTCCAAATAAAAACACCTCCGTATCATTTGCATTTAATACTATCACTATTTTGAAGATTATGAATTATTCGGATTAAATTGTACTTTACAACTAAAGTTGAATGTATCGAGGAAGAGTTTGGAATATATATTCCGGTATATTTTCTTCTAAGATGAGGACACCATTTTGTGAAGTCTCCCATACGGTTGTAGTGGTGAAAGAAAACATAGATTTAAGGCTTCTTGAAATTCTTCACGTTCTACTATAGGCTTCGTTGTGAAAAAGTGTAAAAAACGAACAGATGCAATAGGGATGTCCTTATTTCGATATAACGCTTCATACCGTAACTTTTCTTTTTCTGTCTCATAAAACGTATCGGCATGAAGGCGGGATAAGAAAGATGGAAGTAATTGATATTCCCGTTCATGTAAACGAGATTTACGGATTCCCACTTTTATCCTTCAACTAAAAACTAGTTATAATCCCCAGACAACATGATCTCATTAATTTTTATATCTTTCCCATAATATGTTTTTAATTGTTGAATCATAGGAACACTTCTTTTTATATGAATTAGGCTTCATTTTTTGCTATTCGTTAGTGCGAGGTAAACTAAAAACTTGAGGGGAGGATTTCTTTATCTTGTTTTAATGATTAATCTTCATCAATCCGATTTTAATAGAAAGAATCTATTTTATAAAAATAATTTTTCTTTTGTAGGCAATTCAATTCATAGTTTGCATTACAAAATAAATATAGAATAAGTTTGTTGAGTGATAAATAAAATTTTAAAAAATTCAGAAAAAATGTATTGCGGAAGAAAAAGTTGTGATGGTATACTTCATAACAACTGGTAATGACAACATTATATCATGATTGAATCTGTCATATACATAATCAATATAGTAGTCATAGTTTGTTAGTTCAACTGGTAGTGACATCATTATACCTGAGTGATAGAAAGAACAAAAAAAGTTTTTTACAAATAAAAACACTTATTTGTAAACGTTTTATTTATGCTAAAATACAATTCTTTTGTCAGCATTGTTATTTGTAGCAACAGGATGTTCTAATGGTGGCGAAAAAGCAAACATGTCATCTTTAAAAATAGTTGGATAATAAGAAAATAATTCCACAAGGCTTTAAGGAGGTGGTTCACCAAGAGGAATGATCAAAAGTAGCAGGGATAAGAAGAAAGGATAGGAGGAAGTATCAAATGGAAACTGTAAGAATTGGGATTATTGGTGCAGGACTTCGGAGTGGTATTGCAAAGTATTGGCATAACCCAGGTGGGAATTCAGTTGTCGTTGCTGCAGCCGATGTTTCGATGGAAAGATTGAAAACCTTTCAAGAAAAAATTAACCAACATGCATATATTACCACCGTTTATAAAGAGTTGCTCGCTCGCACGGATATTGATGCCGTTGCCATTTTGTCTCCCGATTATTTACATGAAGAGCATGCCATTGCGGCACTTCAAGCTGGTAAGCACGTCTATTGTGAAAAGCCCTTAGCGATCACAGTAGAAGGATGTGACCGGATTATCGAACAAGCGGAAAAGTCTGGAAAGCATTTAATGGTTGGTTTTAATATGCGTTATATGAGTATGTACCAAACAATGAAAGAAATTATTGATTCCGGGGTAATCGGTGATCTTAAAGCCGTTTGGGTAAGACATTTTGTCGGATTTGGCGGATACTATTATTACCATGATTGGCATGGAACAGCTAAAAATACGACTTCGCTTTTATTGCAAAAGGGTTCTCATGATCTCGATGTGATCCATTGGATTACTGGAAAATATACAAAAAAGGTTTCGGCTTTTGGGGGACTCGATTTTTACGGTGGAGATAAACCAAATACATTAACCTGTCCTACTTGTGATGAAAATGATACCTGTACGGAAGCGAGTCTGAACGTATTGACCCAATGCGCTTTCCGGGAAGAAATCGATGTTGAGGACAATAATATGTTGATTATGGAACTTGAAGGCGGCATTAAAGCCTCCTACTTACAATGCCACTTTACACCAGATTATTCAAGAAACTATACCTTTATCGGTACAAAAGGCAGAGTAGAGAATGATGATGTAAATGAAAAAGTATATGTGAAAACGAGAAAATCAAACTCCTGGAATGAACTTAGCGACATAACCTATGACATGAAAAAAGAACAAGGCAGCCACGGTGGTGCGGATCCAAAAATATGCAGAGACTTTATCGAACTAGTCTTAAACAACAAGCAGCCTTTAACCACACCATATGCAGGAAGAATGAGTGTTGCGGTCGGCTGTGCAGCGACTGAGTCTATTCGCTCTGGTGGAAAAGTTATTCAGATCAGTCAAAGTTCAACTGTCAAGTATGTGTGATTAGCTTCCGTATGAGAAGGGGGAGAGAATTTGGAAAAAATTATTCAAAGCGAGACTAGTATGCAACACACTAGCATATTAGAAAAAAAATCAGAAACTTCCTTGTCGAAGTGGACAATTTTACAGAAATCGTTCCGTAAAAATTGGGACCTTTATTTATTGATTTTTCCTGTAATCGCTTACTTTATTGTGTTTCATTATGTCCCAATGTACGGTGTGCAAATTGCTTTCAAAGATTTTATTGCAACGCTAGGGATATGGGATAGTCCATGGGTAGGGATGAAACACTTTGAGCGTTTTTTTAATAGTTACTATTTTTGGAGACTTATTAAAAATACGTTGATTATTGGTATTTATACACTAGCAGTAGCATTCCCAATTCCAATCATCATTGCCCTCATGCTAAATGAAGTAAGAAATTCTAAGTTTAAAAAATTCGTACAAACCGTTATTTATGCCCCTCACTTTTTATCTACGGTAGTAGTAGTCGGGATGTTAATCCTTTTTTTAAAGCCGGATGGACTAATCAATCAAATTATTATTCTAGTGGGTGGAAAACCAATCGCATTTATGTCGGAACCAAGTTGGTTTAAAACATTATACGTGTTTTCCGATGTATGGCAAACCATGGGATGGAGCTCTATTATTTATCTTTCTGCTTTAACTGCTGTTGACTATTCCTTACATGAATCAGCAATGATTGACGGTGCTTCGAGATTTCAAAGAATATGGCATATTAATATCCCAACGATTATGCCAACGATTATTATTCTGTTTATCCTAAATGCAGGATCTGTTATGTCAGTTGGATTTGAAAAGGTTTTCTTAATGCAAAATACCCTAAACATGTCGACATCAGACGTTATATCTACCTTTGTTTATCGCAGCGGTATCGAACAAGCTGAATACAGCTTTTCTGCTGCAGTGGGGTTATTCAACTCAATCATAAATTTCATTATGCTTGTAATGGTGAATTTCTTTGCTAAGAAAATCAATCAAACAAGTCTATGGTAGGTGGTGACTAGATTGGAAAATACAGCATCTGATAAGGTTTTTGATTTTTTCAATTATTTCTTTTTAACAATCATCGCGTTACTAGTTGTGTATCCTTTGATCTTTATCATAAGCGCGTCGCTTAGCAATCCAATCCATGTGTTAAACGGAGAAATTTGGTTTTGGCCAAAGGGGTTAAATTTCGACGCGTACAAAAAATTATTTTCAAATCATGATATTATAAACGGATTTCTCAATACGCTTAAATATACGGTGGTAGGGACTGCTATTAATGTAGTATTAACGATTATGGCAGCGTATCCACTTTCTAGGGCAGACTTTGTTGGCCGTAATGTGATTATGGGAATCTTTGTTTTCACGATGTTTTTTAGCGGTGGTTTAATTCCTAGCTATTTGCTTATCAAAGATCTTGGAATGATTGATACATTTTGGGTAATGGTTATTCCTAATGCCGTATCTGTCTTTAATATTATTATTATGCGGACGTTTTTCCAAACGACCATTCCACTTGAGCTTCAAGAAGCGGCCATGATTGATGGTGCAGGAAATATCAGAATTCTTTTGAAAATAGTTTTGCCTCTTTCCATGCCTGTTATTGCCGTTATGATTTTATTCTATGCAGTTGCACACTGGAATTCTTATTTTACAGCATTAATTTATTTACAAAATAAAGAACTTTTTCCACTTCAATTAATCTTAAGGGAGATTCTTATTCAAAACCAAGCGAGTGATATGGTTAAATCAACGAGTGAAAGCTTTTTAAAACAGCAGATGAGTGTGGAAGGGCTAAAATATGCTGTTTTAATTTTTGCGAACTTACCAATGTTGATTTTGTATCCATTCTTACAAAGGTATTTTGTTAAAGGATTTTTGGTTGGATCTATTAAAGGATAAAATCAGGGGGGTTGCGAAATGAAGAATAAGAAGAAAAAAGCTAGTATTCTATCATTTGTTCTAATGAGTTCACTCGTATTAGGCGCATGTTCCAACGAGAAAACCGCTACCGAAAAGAAAGACAGTAAAAAGGAACCTACAGTATCTAATTTAAATCAAACTGGAATGCCCATTGCAAAAGATAAAATTGAGTTGGAAGGCTTTGCGGGAAAGTTTTTGCAATCACAGGATTGGAACAATTTAATGCTTTGGCAAGAATATGAAAAAATGACCAATATTCATATCAATTGGGATACTGTCCAAACACAAAGTTTGAAGGAAAAACGAAATCTCATGCTTGCAAGTGGTGAGCATCCAGATGTACTATTCGCAGCTGCAGTGCCGAAGACGGATTTAGTAAAATTTGGTCAGCAGGGTGTATTTATTTCTTTAAATGATTTAATTGATAAGTATGCTCCGAATTTTAAAAAGATTATGGAAAAATACCCTTTAGTGAAAAAAGGGATTACGATGCCTGATGGGAAAATCTATGGGTTTCCGGCTTTTTATGATCCTGAATTCAAAGGGCTATTTTATGGAACACCATGGATCAAAAAGGAGTGGCTTGATAAATTAGGATTGAAAGAGCCAACGACTCTTGATGAATTTGAATCCGTATTACAAGCCATAAAAGACGGTGATCCAAACGGTAATGGAAAAGCAGACGAAATTCCTTGGGGCGGGGCATATGGAATTGATGATTTTATTTACGCCTTAAAGGGATCTTTCGGCTTAAATAATCATGGAATTGCGAATCCCAATGTTGACTTAGATCCGAAAACAAAAAAAATGCGCTTTGTACCGACCGCTGATGGATATAAAGAGCTACTGCAATATTTAAACAAGCTTTATACGAAAGGTTTAATTGATAAAGAAATCTTCACTCTTAAGACGGAAGAGTTTAGTGCGAAAGCTTCAAAGAATACCTTTGGCGTCATAAACGGAGTTGATCCTGGGGTGACAGAAAATCTGAGTGGCTTTGTAGGAATGCCTGTATTAAAAGGCCCTCATGGAGATCGGTTAAATACAGCAGTTGGTTCACCTTTAGGAAACATAGGTATGTTTGTTATTACCAATAAGAATAAGAGTCCTGAAGCGACGGTCAGGTGGATCGATCATTTCTATAGTGATGAAGGATCAAAAATGTTCTTTATGGGCTTCGAAGGTAAGACATACACTAAAGATCCATCAACGGGTAAATTGGATTATGTTGATGAAATTAAGAAGAATCCGGATGGATTAACGCTAGACCAAGCAGTAAGTAAATACTTAACATGGCCTGGTGGTTATTATCCTGGTTTTGTTCAGCAAAAATACTTTAACGGGGCAGAAAGCAAAGAGGCTACAACCCTAAATGCCAAACAAGCAGAACCGCTATCGCTTAAATTTGGTGATGTTTGGCCGGCGTTTAACTTTACAGCAGAAGAACAGAGTGAGTTAACCCCAATTTCAACCGATATGGATACGTATTTGAAAGAGATGACAGCAAACTTTATTACAGGAAAAGCAGATTTCTCTAAATGGAATGAATATAAAAGTACATTAGAAAAAATGGGCGTTAAACGTTATCTAGAAATTTATGAGGCAGCATACAAGAGAATGGAAAAATAAAAAAGTTGATTGAACCGTACGGAGGATACTGGCTCTCCGTACGTGTTTCCTTCTTAGGAAGAGGGTTATGGTGTTTATGGAAACTAATGGTCTCATATGGAAGTTTTATCATTTTTCAGAAATTGTTATGAAAATAGCCGTTTTTCAAATCATTTGGATCGCCCTGACTTTAATGGGAGGCATTATCCTAGGGCTGATGCCGGCAACTGTAGGGTTATTTACAGTCATAAGGAAATGGCGGATGGGAAACGAACAACTCCGTTCATTAGTTGAAATTTATTGGATTACTTTCCGAAAAGAGTTTTGGAAAGCGAACACCATAGGCTTTGTTTTATTTTCCATTGGGTTCCTGATCTATCTAAACTTCTCCATTATTCGATTTACCAACGGGCTCATGCATCTATTATTATTTATTTTCATTATCACGCTTAGTATTCTTTTTTTAATCCTACTATTATATGTGATCCCTGTTTTTGTTCATTTTGAATTTAAGTTGCAGCAATACTTGACGATGTCCTTATTATTAGGAATATCCTTCCCGTTCCATACGATACTATTAGCTTTCGGTTACTATATTTTATTTAGGCTGTTTTTGTGGGTTCCAGGTTTAATTCCATTTTTTAGCGTTAGTGTTGTAGCCTTTTTTACTATGTGGGTGTCAATGAATATATTTCATACGATGGAGAATAAAGTGAGAGAGACTTCCAACTTTAAATTGCCTGGTTTGAATCCGTTCTTTCATAAAAAAACATTACCATCTGAAAACCAGGCCAAGGAAGTTTAAGGAGACTCTAACAAATATAGAAAAACCAATATTTGTATTTTTCGTTATTAGCGATATCCAATTAATATGCTGGCAGAAGTTCCGTTTGCTATTAAGCTATAAAAGTGTTACTAAGAATTTTGGAGGGAAATCATGATAACTTATGATAAAAAAAGCTGGAAGATTCATAATAAGAGAATCTTCATTTTATCTGCTGCTATCCACTACTTCCGTCTTCCAAAGGCTGAGTGGGATGATGTTTTAGAAAAAGCCAAAGCCGGGGGATGTAATACAATTGAAACCTATATTCCGTGGAATTTCCATGAGATGAAGGAAGGTGAATGGGATTTCTCTGGCGATAAAGATTTAGCGTATTTTCTTCAATTATGCGCTAATAAAGGATTATATGTCATTGCAAGACCAGGTCCATATATTTGTGCAGAATGGGATTTTGGCGGATTTCCGTGGTGGCTCTCTACGAAAAAAGATATTCAATATCGCTCGGCACAGCCTAGTTTTTTACACTATGTAGATCAATATTTTGATCAGGTTATTTCAATTATTGATGAGTATCAATTAACGAAAAACGGTTCAGTTATCATGGTTCAGATTGAAAATGAATTCCAAGCTTACGGTCAACCTGATAAGCAATATATGGAATACCTGCGGGATGGAATGATTGCAAGGGGCATTGAGGTACCATTTGTTACATGCTACGGAGCAGTCGATGGTGCTGTGGAGTTCCGCAATTTTTGGTCGGGTGCCAACCGTGCCGCTGAGATTTTAGATGAACGATTTGCCGATCAGCCGAAAGGTGTCATGGAGTTTTGGATTGGTTGGTTTGAACACTGGGGTGGAAATAAAGCGAATCAAAAAACACCTGAGCAGCTTGAACGTGAGTGTTATCAGCTCTTGAGCAATGGATTTACGACCATTAATTATTACATGTATTTTGGTGGCACGAATTTTGATCATTGGGGCGGCCGGACAGTTAGTGAACAGGTTTTTTGTACGACAACATATGATTATGATGTCGCCATTGACGAATACTTGCAGCCAACGAGAAAATATGAAGTATTAAAAAGATACCATTTATTTGTCAAATGGCTAGAACCGCTATTCACAAATGCAGAACAAGCTACTTCTGATGTGAAGTTGTCAAGTGACCTTAAATCAGGGCGAATTGTCAGTCCTCATGGTGAAGTACTATTTATTGAGAATAATAGGAATGAAAGAATTCAATCCCATGTGAAACATGGCAATGAACTTGTTCCGTTTACGATTGAAGCCAATGCTGTTTTACCGATTGTCCGCAATGTTAAGGTAGGAAATCGTTTTACCATTAAAACATTAACGGGACAGACAACAGGTTTTGATTCTAGGCATGCGGTGATTTATCACGAAAATGGGCAACGGTCTACTTTAGTTTTACAGTTTGACCAAAAGGCAGAAATTCATTGTCCAACACCAAATCGATTCGAAGAGTTAGAAGACGGCAGTATTGCTTTTCATTTATTTCATGGAAGTCAATCACAAACAATAAAGCTTTTATTTCAGGATGGCTCCAGCTATTCTATTGAAGTTGTTACAAGAACATCGCTGGAGGTCATTGTTCCTAAGATTGAAAAGGATACTACACGAAATAAATTATCATGGGAAACAGCAGATGAATCTCTTTCTTTTTTAAAAGGAAAGGTGAAAGAGGCAGAAAAACCGCTTGATTTCAGTAGTTTTGGACAGTTTAGCGGCTATTTAGGCTATGAAAGTGAATTTGATACTGAAGAAACGCAAACTACGACGGTTGTCTTTCCTCGCATCGAGGATCCAGTCATGGTTTTCTGTAATCAGCAATTTGTCGGGAAACTTAGCAAGCTTGGGGCTGCTGAAATTGAGGTTCCAGTGAAAAAAGGGAAAAATACGTTAACATGCCTCGTTCAGAATATGGGACGCTTCAACTATTCTCAAGTGGTAGGGGAACCGAAGGGTATTAGTGAGCCGCCGGCACTTAACGGAAAATATCTATCCTTACGAGGAGAATGGCAGGTTGAAGGCTGTGGGGTTCACCATCATTTATCGCAAATACCAAGGATTGAAGGGCGTATCGCCTTTTTAAAAACCTTCGAGAATGAGGGGTATGATCGAGCGCTTCTCGTTGGTGAAGGCGTTTCGCGTGTTACGGTAAATGGCGAAAAGGGTAAAATCTTGATGGAATGTCAAACGGGCGGCTCAAGAAACAGTGCTGTTTATGGAGTTGCAGATATAAGTGCTGCCTTAAAGCAAGGGAAAAATGTTTTGGATTTAGATGTTCAAAATATTACTAGTATTCGTCGTTTCGACCTGTATTTGTTTAATGAAAAGGAGCAAATTTCCGACTGGAAAACGAAAGCATTTGCCCAGCAATACGAGGTACGGGAATGGAAGATTGTTAATAATAGTGATCAACAAACTATTAATCCCCGCTGGCATAAAAGTAGATTTACCTGGAACCCTGACAATGGCTCAATTGTAAAGGTTCGTTTGAATCAGTTGAGCAAAGGATGTTTTTGGGTAAACGGCCAATGTTTAGGAAGGTACTGGAACATTGGACCACAGGAGGATTATAAGATTCCAGCATCCTTACTGAAAGAGCAAAATGAAATTGTTATTTTTGATGAAGAAGGTTTAGTGCCGGATCATGTTGTGATTCATTCCTACAGCCCATTTGTTCAGTCAGAAAAAAAACAGTTGGTTACAGTCGAAGCTGGAAGCAAAGAATGAAACTTAGATAGGAAGAAAGCGTAACGTCTGCAATGATTTCGGCAAATAGTCATGTAATTGCCTTTGCTGCTGAAAAATCAAGAATAACAGGTGAAACAATGAACCAAGTGAAGTAAGGAATGTAACCTGTATCGTAAGAGTCACCTCACAATAGGGAAATATAGGTGAAAGAATTTTAACTGATGGAGAACCACTTTCCATTTCAATATGAGAAAGTGGTAGTAGTTCCTATTTCCATTCGTTATAATAACCATAAACTGGTTATAACAACTTTATGGATGAGGGAGTAAAACATGATTGTAAAAGATAATCGAACACCACTATATTATCAACTGATGGATATTATTGTAGAGTTAATTGAAACTGGGAAATTGCAAGAACATGATAAGCTTCCGTCAGAGCGTGAGTTATGTGAGAGTCATGATGTAAGCAGAACAACAGTAAGACAGACAATGCAAGAGTTAGAGAAAGAAGGATACATTTATAAAAAGCATGGCAAAGGAAGTTTTGTCTCACCTCGTGTATTTAATCAAAGTCTTGTTCATTTTTATAGTTTCACGGACGAAATGAAAAAGTTTGGAAAAGTTCCATCATCAAAAGTCGTATCCTTTACTATTATGAATTGCGACAAGAAAATAGCGAAAATTATGAAGCTTGAGTTTGAAGAAGAGGTGTATCAAATTACAAGGTTAAGGCTAGCTGATCAAGAGCCGATGTTATTTGAAACATCTTATATTCCGGTAAAATTCTTCCCATATTTAACGAAAGAAGAGCTAGAAGAGACGCCGATGTACGAAATTTTTCGCACAAAATATCAAGTGCATATTACGCGAGCAGTAGAAAATTTCAAAGCAATTGCTGCAAATAAGGATCATGCAAAATGGTTGCAAATTCAAGTGAATGAGCCATCTCTATTGTTAGAGCGAATCGCATATGCAAAAGAAAATATAATGGAATACACAGAGACAATTGCTAGAGGGGATAAATTTACTTACACAGTTGAATTACAATAAGTANNTACTTATTGTAATTCAACTGGTAATGACGACGTGATAAGATATGAAATTATGTTAAGGAGGTTTGTACATGTTATTACATGCAAATGAAAAAATAAGAGAAACATATGGAGCGTGTTTTACCGCGAAAGAGATTGCACAGCAGCCAGATCTTTGGGAACAAGTATATTCGAATGTTCAAAGTAATCATCATGAAATTACAGCGTTTTTTTCTCGTATTTCAAGACGGCATGAGCAAGTACGAGTTATTTTTACTGGGGCTGGGACATCAGCTTTTGTTGGAGATACAATCGTTCCATATATAAAAAGAATAGTAGATGTAAAGAAAATACAGATTGAAAGTATTCCAACAACAAATATCGTTTCAAGTCCTTATTATTATTTACAACCAAATATCCCAACAATTTTAGTATCGTTTGCTCGCTCTGGTAATAGTCCAGAAAGTGTAGCGGCAGTGGAACTAGCAGAACAAACGATTCATTCTGTTTACCACATTATTCTAACTTGTAATGAAGAAGGGAATTTAGCGAAACAATTTCAACATAAAGAGAATGCTTTCGTAATGTATATGCCAAAGGGGGCAAATGATCGAGGGTTTGCGATGACAGGCAGTTTTACTTCTATGATGTTAACGGCACTTTTATTATGTAACTATAAAGAAATCCCTCTTTTACAATCTAGCATTACGGATATTGTTCAGCTAGGAAAGAAGGTAATCGAAAAGCAAGAACGGGAAATGAAGCGAATTGCAGAAAAAGAATTTCGTAAAATTGTATTTTTAGGATCAGGCGTATTCGAAGGCCTTTCTAGGGAGTCGGCACTAAAATTTTTAGAGTTAACGGCTGGGCGTATTCCCGTTATGTTTGACACGCCGCTTGGGTTTAGACATGGACCAAAATCAATTTTAGATGAAGATACAGCTGTTGTATTGTTTTTATCTAATGATGAGTATACAAAAAAATATGATCTTGATTTATTAAGAGAAATTTATCAAGAGAAAGATAGAAACGATATTATTGTCATTGCGCATCAAGATAGCCAGGAAGCAAGGCAGTATTGCGATACATTTTTATGCAATGACGGAAACGATTTGAAGGATGATATATATATTACATTTATTTATATATTATATGGTCAAATTTTAGCGTTATATAAATCTATTGCATTAGGAATTACTCCAGATAACCCTTGCCCGAGCGGAAGTGTAAATCGTGTCGTTCAAGGTGTAACCGTACATCCTTATAAAAGGAAGGAATAGAAATGTATGAATTATTATGTCAAAGCATCAATGTATTTACTCGAAGATGGGGTACGTGAAAGTGGGTATTTACATGTTGTAAATGGTTACTTTCTAAAACATGTTGAAGAAATAGTAGACGGAGCAATGGTAATGGATTTTGAAGGGAGTATTATTGCTCCGGGATTTGTTGATACACATATTCATGGTTTAGCGGGGCACGATGTAATGGATTGTACATATGAATCGTTAAACAATATTTCTATTCAGTTATTGGAAAATGGTGTTACGAGCTTTTTGCCTACAACATTAACTGATTCTTTAGAAAATACGACGAAGGCTTTACAAAATATAGCTTATGCAAAAAGAAAGGGCGTTGCAGGAGCAACTATTATTGGAGCTTTTCTTGAAGGGCCTTGTTTTACTGAAGCTTATAAAGGTGCGCAAAATCCAAAATATTTTATTAACCCAACGATTGAGTTGTTAGAAGAGTGGATTGCTGAATCAGAAGGAACAGTTAGAAAAATTGCAATGGCACCAGAAAGAGAAGGTGCTATCGCCTTTATACAGCAAGCGGTAAAAAATAATATTCGCGTGGCAATTGGTCATACAGATGCGAATTATGAAGTATGTCAGGAAGCAATTCAAGCAGGAGCGACAATCTTTGTGCATACGTTTAATGGAATGAAGGGGCTACATCATCGTGAACCTGGCGTTGTTGGAGCCGCACTTTCTACTGACCATGTGTACGGTGAAATCATTGCAGACGGACATCATGTACATCCAAGTGCAGTGAATATTTTATATAAATGTAAAGGATACGATAAAACCTGTCTAGTTAGTGATTGCATGCGAGCGGGCTTATTAGGAGACGGCATATATCATTTAGGAGAATTTGCTGTTCATGTAAAAGATGGAGTTGCTCGAACAGAAACAGGATCTTTAGCTGGGAGCACACTTCGATTTATTGATGGTGTGAAGAATATCAAGAAATGGACAAATGCATCGTTATGGGAAAGTGTTCATATGGGATCACTTAGTCCTGCTAAAAGTATTGGAGTTGACAGAGAAATTGGGAGCATCGCGCCAGGAAAAAGAGCAGATTTTCTTATATTAACAGACGATTTAGAGCTTATCGGAACAGTTGTTAGAGGAGAAATGAAATATAAAAAGAAAATGGAAAGGGTTTGAGAATATGCTTGTTTCAACTCAATTTATATTACGAAATGCGCAAGAATATGGCTACGCAGTTCCTACTTTTAATATTCATAACTTAGAAACTTTAAAAGCGGTAGTTGAAACCGCGGTAGAACTAAGATCACCTGTTATTATCGCGGCAACACCAGGTACGATAAAGTATATGGGAAAAGAAATTGTTGTGAATATGATTGAAGCGGCAAGAATGCGATATGATGTACCAATTAGCCTACATTTGGATCATCATGAAGATATAGAAGATATTAAAAGTTGCATTGATTTAGGTGTTCGCTCTGTTATGATTGATGCATCACATCATTCGTTTGAAGATAATATTCAGATTGTTCAGGAAGTTGTTTCGTATGCAAAACAATATGAAGCAACAGTAGAAGCGGAATTAGGTCAATTATCAGGAATAGAAGAAAATATAGTAGTAGAAAACTCAATCTATACAGATCCGTATCAAGCAAAAGAATTTGTAGAGCGCACGAATATTGACTCATTAGCAGTTGCGATCGGAACAGCGCATGGTTTATATAAAGGAGAACCAAAGTTAGATTTACAAAGATTAGCAGATATTCAAAAGCAAGTTGATATTCCACTTGTACTTCATGGAGCATCTGGATTATCTGATAGTTTAGTGCAAGAAACAATCAGATTGGGCATTTGTAAAGTGAATATCGCAACAGAATTAAAAATCGCATTTGTCACAGCGTTACGCAATTACTTACAAACTCATCCAGAAGAAAATGATCCGCGAAAATACTTTGCAGATGCTATTGTGGAGATGAAACGAGTCGTTGCGGATAAAATAAAGATGTGTAAAAGTTTGAATCGTGTATAAGGAGCTATTTTTATGATTGCGACGATTACATTGAATCCATCTGTTGATATGCGATATGAGTTAGATGAGTTAAAGCCACATGAAGTACATCGCACGAAAGACTATGAAAAAACAGCTGGTGGCAAAGGTATGAATGTATCGAGAGTACTTCGTTTATTAGGGGAAGAGATTACAGGAAGCGGTCTACTCGGTGGCAGAAATGGCGATTTTATAAGAGAAAAGTTGAAAGAACTATCAATTACAGATGAGTTTGTTTCCATTAAAGAAGAAACTCGCAATTGCTTAGCATTAATAACAAAAAATTCTGCTTCAGCTACAGAAATATTAGAAGCAGGTCCAGCTATTTCGGAAGATGAAATAGCTCTTTTTATAAAAAAATATGAAAAAATTGTAGATAACTTTGAGTTTATTGTTGCATCGGGAAGCTTACCAAGTGGTATTCCAAAATCATTTTATAAACAGTTGGCGCAAAAAGCTGCTGAAAATGGTAAGAAATTTATATTAGATACAAGTGGAGAAACATTATCTCATGGTATACAGGGAAAGCCATTTTTAATTAAGCCGAACAGGCAAGAGATTTGTCAGCTCCTTCAAAAACAGCACGTATCACAGGAAGAAATGGTCGCAGCGGCAACTCAAATATGCCGGGGCGGCGTGCAGTATGTTCTTCTTTCACTTGGAAAAGAGGGAGCGATACTTATAACGAAAGATGAGAAATTTAGGGCAATTTTACCAGAAATAGACGCTATCAATTCGGTTGGTTCAGGGGATGCAATGGTTGCCGGCATAACGTATGCACTCGCAAAAGGGTATGAGATAAAGGATGCACTTCGATTTTCGGCCGCTTGTGGCATGGCGAATGCAGCAGAGCAAGCAACAGGTTATATACAGCCTCAAATTGTAGAGAAGTTCTATAACGAAATTACAATTGTATAAGAGTAGGAAGGGGAGAAATATGGGGAAAAGCTTCGCTTGTTTTGATATTGGGGGAACATTTATTAAATATGCGATGATTGATGAACAAGGAACAATATATGAAAAAGGAAAAATACAAACACCAGTACACAATCAAAAAAACGAAATTCTGCAGTGTATTTGTGACACAATACGTGAATTAGAAAAGAATTATAAGATTCATTCTGTTGGGGTATCGTCATGTGGACTGATTGACAATGAACGAGGGGAAGTTATATTCTCTGCCAATATTCCGGGGTATAGTGGCACGAACATAACAGATTCTATTTATAGAGAAACTGGTTATACCGCAACTGTTGAAAACGATGTTCGTTCAGCTTGCATTGGTGAAATGTGGAAAGGGGCAGGTAGCGGAAAAGAACACATTGTTTTAATTACGCTTGGAACAGGGATCGGTAGCGGTATTATGATAAATGGTCAAATGCTCCAAGGGGCAAGCGGACTAGCTGGAGAGCTCGGTCATATGACAATTGTTCATAATGGAGAAGCTTGCAGTTGCGGCGGGAAAGGATGTTACGAAAGATATGCATCAACTTCAGCTCTGATTCGTCAGTATCAAGACGCTTCCAGATTACAAGGGATAGAAATAAACACCATTACAGGTGAAGAAATTATAGAACGCATACAAGGAGGAGAGCAATTAGCAAAAGATGTATATGAACAGTTTTTACAATATGTCACGACTGGACTAGTGAATATTGCCCATATGCTCAATCCCGAATTAATTATTATTGGAGGCGGGATTGCTGAACAAGGTGAACCTTTCTTGCAACAAATTCAAGAAAGATTCCATCAAGCAGTAATGGAGATTTATCAAAAAAAGACGGATATAGTTTTAGCAGCATTACATAATGATGCAGGTGTGTATGGTGCCTGTTATGTGGCGTTCAACCGGTTGGAAAAAGAACTACTATTTTAGAATAGTAGTTCTTTTTTTATGAAAGTTGCTACCAGTGTCTATCAAAGTATTAGATTGATTATAATATTTTCTAATTATCCTCTTTAAAAAGAACGTACATTCGTATATAATAAGAACAAATGTTCTGATTTGGTTAATAAAGATTCTATGCGTCAGTTCGTTGTATGGAAAGAGAACGAGACTGCGATATATAAAACATACAAATACATGAAAGGAGGATACAAACGATGAATCACGCAACCATGTTAAAGGAAAGAAAAATAGATAAATGGCAGCCGTTTGCACATATACCAAAACAATTCGCTGGTATACGAGCAATTATGAAAGAAAATGCAAAAGCGCCACGACCTACCGTAACAAAAGATGCCCAAGAACAAATCGAAAATCGTCTCTTAACATCGTTATTAAGCGAAGAAGAAATGTTAATTACATACTATGAGGATGGTTACATACTGACAAACTACATGACAGTTATCGATATTGATCCTGTAAAAAAGGAAATCATATGTACGGATGCATTTCATATGAAAAAGGTATTGATAGGTGATGATATTATTCATGTGGGATAGGGGATACCTAATCCAGCCTTGTACTGGTATCGAAAAACACCAAAAGGGTTAAGATAAATCCCTAACCCTTTTGGTGTTCAGTTGAGGCACGTGTAAAAATGGATCATAGACTGAATTTTATTATGAATTTGCATTTTAATAAGATGTTAATTCAAGATTATTTCTCCCATATTTCAATCCATCTTCCGTCTGGATCAGAAATCCATACAAATGTTCCAAACTCGCTTTTTTCAGGTTCTTTTAAAAGTGGTACTCCAATTTTGTTGAAATGTTCCATCAAAGCTTCAATATTTTCTACTTGAAAATTTAGCATCACAGATTGTTCCTTTGGAAAATAATCACTATCTTCTTTAAAGAAAGAAAAGATTGTTTCATTATCAGCATCTGGCTTGATAATAGTACCATTCCACTCTCCCATCGAAATACCTAGAACTTCTTTATACCAATTGTTTAATGAAACAACATCCTTTGTTCTCCAAAAAACCCCACCGAAACCTTTAATTTTCATAAGCTTGACCTCCGATTATATATAAAATAATTGTATTGCTAAACAATTTTGCACTGTTAGTTTTATTATAGGGTAACCCTCTATTAAGTAAAAGTTACTTTCGTTAGAAGCGTTGTTAGCAACCTGCATTGTGCATGGAGGGAGGTTAAAAATGTGATATGTTTTTTCATCTATCAGACCGACATATGTATAGGGGCGTCTTTGAAGTCTTGAATGGCAAGTTTAAGCAACAAAAAAACCACTTCCTTTCCAGTTTATAAACTAGAAGAAAGTGGTTTCTCAATTGCATAGCGTGTCTGCTAGCAACCATTATATTTTATTACCGTCTGAATTCTTAACAAATCCAGTAATACCAAGCATGTATGACCCCGGAGAGGCTCGAACTCACGACCTCCACCCTGTCAATTCAAAGACACCTTTTTCCTCCAGTTCTTTTGTGTTCTCAAAAGTGCTTTAGAATAAGATTTATAACAATACAGGGACGTTAATTTGTCCTTTGGTTCTTTTAAATTATTGCAAATTGGTGACCATTTTGTGACCAGTTTTATTATTGATATGTTCAGGAAATACCTATGTTTTAATTCCTTCTCTGAATTCTTTTATGATACATTCCCTGCATCGTTTGCATTATTAATTATAATTCTTTTAACTAATGAATGGAGTAATAACTTTAATTCATTTTCATTTTCAATTTGACCATTAAATACATGATGAATAAGCCAATTATAGGGAAGAAGGGAATCTGTTTTCTTATTAATTACTACGTCTTCTTTTTTGTCTCCATGTACTTCAATTGCATGCTTTGTACCATTATACCAAACAGCAATATCAATAAAAACAACAGTATTAACCCCCGTCTTTAAACATACTTCTAAAGCCATTTCAAAATCAGTTATATGTCTTGACAATTCTTCTTTTAATTTTCCGAAAAAGTACACAGCTTGAAATGTGGGACGAGGTGGATATTTCCATTCATGCTCAATATGATTAGGAAAAAATGGATGTATTGAAGGTTGAAGTTTGTAGGGTTCATAATTATTCCATATATCATATTCTTCACGTATTTTTTTTTCAAATTCACTTTCAAACATTAAAAATCACCTCTTTTTATATGTAAGTATTCACCAGTGAATGAGTTGTTTATACTTTATGAATTACAAGAGTTTTGCTAGGTAGAAATTTTGATGAGATTTTAAAATAGCACTTAAAATTCTATAGAATATAAATTTTCACCATAAAATTATGTTTATAGGTTTGAACAAATAATAATGATATAGAAAAGAAAAGTAATAAAAACATAGGAGAATTAACAGTTTTTTTAAAATAAATCTCGTTAATATAATTAAAATTAAGTTAAATGTAATTAAATCAAATTTTTCAAGAAAGAAGTTAAAATCTGAAGAGACTAGGAATATTGTAGTTCATTGCTCATATAAATAAAATTAGACTGGAAATTAAGTGCTAATTGTTTTGATGTCCATTCCATACATATACCGTTTGTGGTGTATGATAAATAAGTGGAGGGATATAATAAAAATGAATTATAAGGTGCAATTACAAATTTTGAGAATTTCACTAGAGGATAAGATTAGAAGTTGTAGACATGTGATGATGCTGAGGCAAAATAAAACTTTGAAAAATGAGATGAGAATTTACAATGAGTTATTAGCTATGTTAAATAATTTAAAGCAAGGATAAAGTTCTTTAAATTTGAAAGGCTTATTATAAAGAAAGCATTGCTTATGCAAGCAATGCTTTTCCTTTTTACTAAAAAAGAAGTTTAGGAACAAATAATTAATTTTTAGGGTTTTAGATGAAGATTATTAGGGAAGAGATGAATTTCTAGGAGGATAAATAGTAAAAGAATTAAATGTATAAATGTGGGACTTGGCAACTACCGAGTATTTCCAGTAATGAAGAGCTTAACTTCCTGACATTCCTGCGTTCTCATATAATTATCCGTTACTTATGAACTTACCAACCACCTAAAATTTTTAATGCACGGTACAAATTGCTGTGGTGGTTGCTTGTATCTTTGGTTCGAGCCATGCTAGGATTCGAACGCAAAAGAAAAGATAACCGATTAAACATCCAATATAAGTGTAAGCAATTGCATCGGAATTTTTAATATGCTTGACTACGTTAGGTAAAAAAAGGAAAAAAACAGAAAAAGCACTACCCAAGATTACAATTTGAAATAATACTAGAATCACTAACTCATAAATATTCATTAATACCAACCCCTTATTATAAAAAGGAGGTCAGCGTGTTCAATATTTTTCATAGTGTTTTGTTTCATCCGTATAAACTCAGGGTGTTTCCCCTTCAACTAAGGTCACCAAATCTTAAAAGTATTGTATCACAATTCTGAAAGAAAAAAAAAGAGGTTGACCAGAAATAAAACTTTGGTCAACCTCTTTTTTTATACGAAAATTTGAAATTGTGAACTTCTTAACAATTTCATCCTATAAAACATTTTCCAAATATTTTTCTCCAAGTGTTATTAGCCAAAGAGGGGTACTTTTCTTCATCTTCTATTGCTTCGACAGCTCTAAGATATCCTTGTTTTGCTTTATATTCAAAATTACCTTTTCTCCAAACTTGTTGACCGCTCCCGTGAGCTTTCCAGTAAGATTGTTCAGGATTTTGTTGAGATAAGTATTTTAAAAAGTCTCTAACCATCCAATCGTAATAAAAATATGATTTATTTGCATATTCATATTGTATTAAAAAATTCATAACGAGAGTTTCTAATAACATGCCTGATATAGGTACATTATTTTCATTTCTCCATGCCTTCATAATACGTACGAGATACTTTACGTTTTTATTGTATTTATTATTTAATTGGTTTATAGCATTGATTTCAGCAACAGGATTACAAGTTTTCCAGCGTCCTCCGTTGTTCGAATCTGGATAGGTATAACTTATACCATCTTTATTAATGAAAGCTGGTACTACTTCAAACATTATTCCATCAGAAAATTTAACAACCACCACTTGTCCATCCCCACCAACATCTGTATTAGGATATGTTTTGCGAATGGAATTTCTAACTTCTTGTAACAATGCGGATTGTCCTTTTTCTGCATACTTATTATACTTGGAGTAAGTTTCGTATGGAAGGTGTACTAACATATCTACATCACTAAACCCTTTAATGGCGGTACCCCTGCCGTAAGAACCGACATATTTCGAATATAGCAAGTCAGAATCTATTCCTCTAAAATCTAAATTAATTCTTTTGGTTATTCTTTTATATCTTTCGGAAACCGTATTATGGTTGTTTGTTCTTGTGTTTTTTACTAGATTTTCGAATTTATTAGCTATGCTCAAGCTACTTTCTCCTCCTTTAAATATAATCATATATCCCTTTTTTTATATTTTACCAGAAAGAGAACGTTTGTACGAAAAATATACATACGCAATGTAGGATACCGATACTGAGTTTTTTATGAATCAATACTATCGAGTGGTAAGTAGCTAGTAAGCGACAGAAATTATGAATGGTGCTAAGATATATTTAAGAAATGGCATGTAATTAAATGAAATAGGAGCTGATGCGTATTGAATAAAGATGCCTTATTAAAAGAACTAGCTACAAATGGATACAATGTTGGTTTTGGAGCAAAGAAACATTTTGCTACCTACGATATTGTAGAAAAAATTCCTGTTATCATATCCGTTATTACCTTCATGGTAGGGCTAGGACAGTTAGCCTATCCCAATGCTCCTTATGACCAATTTATGTCCTTAATCTTAGTTATTATTAGTGCATTTGCCTTTTATATTGCACCTTATAGTCAGGATAAAGAGAAATACGAACAAGCAGGCATTAAAACTACGCAATTATTTAATCAATTAAGGGCTTTATATTTACAAGTACAAGCTTCTTCAAAAGACACTTTCGAAGAAGAAGAAGAGAAAATGAAAAAAATCATGGATGAGTTTTATGAAGTTAGTATAACAAAACAAATATATGCAAGTGATTGGTTTGCTCACTATAAATTCTTCTGTCAATTGCAAATTGATTGGGTCGATGAGCAGAAGCAATTTACCTTTTGGAAAGATAAAGTACCTAAATCCCTTGTATCTTCCATCTTAATGTATATAGCAATAGGCATAATCTTAAAAATAGCATTCACAGGGGGACTTTGATGTTAGCAGATTCATTTTCGGACTATGCAGAAAGCTTAGAAGTAGATAACTTAGAGGATATTGATAAAAAATATAAGCGGATAACCAAAAAGTTAAATCAATCGTTTTGGGATTTAGAGAGCGATGAAGAGCATGCACATAAAGTTGGGTCGTTAGGAAGAGGAACTGCCATTAAGGGTGTTAGTGACCTAGACATGTTGTTCATTCTTCCTGATGCATTGTATACACAATATAATAATCATGAAGGGAATGGTCAATCGAAGTTATTACAACGGGTAAAGGAAGTAATAAGAGAAACATATCCTAGAACTATCGTCCGCGGAGATGGACAAGTGGTAGTCGTTAGCTTTTCTAATTATCAAATAGAAGTTTGTCCTTGCTTTTCAGAAAACGATGGTAGTTTTACGTATCCTGATTCTAATAATGGAGGGAAATGGAAGAAAACAGACCCCATGCCTGAAATTAGGGAAAGTCTTGCAATGACAGAGGAAACGGATAGGCATTATTGCTATTTATGCAATATGTTGCGTGCATGGAAGAATGAAACGGGCTTCAAGTTTGGTGGATTGCTAATTGATACTTTGGTATATGATTTTTTTGAAGAATATACAGGATACAAAGAATGCAGTTTTGAAGATTATTTATCTGTACTTAAGGATTTATTTGCTTACTTGAAAAATCAGAGCGAAACCAGAAAATATTGGTTTGCATTAGGTAGTAATCAACAAGTGTATGACAAGAAGAAAACTTTTATTAAAAAAGCTAAGAAAGCCCATGAAAAACTAGACCCATTGTCAGAAGACAGTGAAGATATATACGATATTCTACAAGAGCTGTTTGGTCAAAACTTCCCAGTTCCTGAAGAATTGCAAGAAATTACAAAAAGTGCTTTTGCATCTTACCAGTATGTTAATAATGAACAATTTATTGAAGAGTTATTCCCTGTAGATATTCGTTATAATTTAACGGTAAATGCTAATATATTGCAAGCTGGTTTTCGTGAAGGAAGTTTATCTGATTTTATACTGAAACGATTCCCTCTCAAAACAAAAAAGCAATTGAAGTTCTACATTGAACAAAATGAAACAGATGAACTTGAGTTGCCTTACACAGTTTACTGGAAAGTGCGGAATGTTGGAATAGAGGCTGTTAGAAGAAATATGATTCGTGGGGAAATTTCCCAAGACACAGGAAATGAGCAAATAACAGAAACTACAGACTTTAGAGGCAGCCATTATGTTGAGTGTTATATTATTCATAATGGAGTGTGTGTAGCTAAGGATAGAATTAAGGTACCCATTGCTATTGCTTAACGGTACAGTAGTGCTATTTTTAAAAGAAAATGTTACGGATGGATGAATTCCTTTAAGATAAAGAAAGTAAAAAAGTTGAATACCTGTAGCGTGAGCTATAGGTATTTGCGTTAAAAATATATTTTGGAATTGAGGGGGAGAGAGAAAATGGATAGGCTAGATGAAATATCACTGTCAAGAATAGCTACAATATTAGATAAACATACTATTATAAGAACAGATAATAATTCTATATGGGAGAAAATTATTTCAAATGCAGGTCAGAGTGTACTTTATGAAGAGTTTAGAAGCTCTTTAACCCCATATACATATAATGGGGGTTACCAAAATACAAATGAGTTATTTAATGAATTTTATTCAGCGATTAAAAGTATCTTGAAGAAGGTTTATTCAAATGGAGAAAATGCTTCTGAATTTTATCAATTAATAAGTTCAATAATTGATGAAATCGATATTCAAAATCTTTTTGATAGTGACCTGGAAAAATTAATACCGAGGAAATTTAGACGCTACACGCTAACTGAATTCTTTCAAGAAAAGACAGATGAGGAATGTATTAAATTTATTCAAGAGAACTCAATCAATGACTTTAAAATTTTAATTAATAATTTAAATGTTTTAAACATGGATATTTCATACTCGAATAAAAAATTGAGGCTAACACCATTCACTCAACAATCTTTACATATTTCTCGCAATCCTTCTTCATTGTTAGATTGGCTTAATAATAATTATCCTCAAATTGGAAATATGTATGAGGAAGCGATTAAAAATTATAGTGATGGAGAAGCAGTATCTTGTATCTCAAGTTGTAGAAATATCATAACAGGAATATTTAGTCACTTTAAAGATGATGGTAATAAATCCTGGGTAAAGGGGCTACAAAATCTTAGTACGGATACAAATATTGAGAACGTACAGGCAGCAAATAATATTATGCAAGGTAGTGCTAATAAAGATATAAATTTTGAGACTGATAGGGTATTTAAGTATCCAAGATTTAAACTAATCTATTATTTATATTCCTTTACTTCTGATTTAGGCCCTCATATTACCGAGGCACCTAAAATTAATGGCGAATTATTTCCAGAAAAGACAACTCTAAATGATGCGCTGTTGTGTTTACGGATGACAGAAGATGTTTTAATTTGGGTTAAAGAGAGAGCAAAAAGTTATGAATAGTTAATTGATTTTATAAGTGTAATTTCACTAATATAAATGGGGTTTATTAGAATTTGTTCGTTCGATGATTATGAAATTCTGTTAAATGAATATGTAAAATAAAAGATGAAAGAAAAAGGGGATTCTTCTTTCATCTTTTATTTTTTTGAAAATAGAACGTACGTTTAAAAAAAAATATTTTTGTGTTAAAATAAAGTGTCCTTATCTAAGGATTAATTTCTAAGAGAAGGAGCTAACATACATTGCTTAACGTAATAGAATTATTTGCAGGTGTTGGAGGGTTCAGAGTTGGACTTGAGCGCTCTGGTGGTTTCAATTTTGTATGGGCTAACCAATGGGAACCTTCAAAGAAAGCACAAGATGCATACAATTGTTATGTATCACATTTTGGAGAAAGTGACTTTCATTCAAATGAAGATATAAATAAAGTAGATGAAACTACATTACCTGAATTTGAACTTCTAGTAGGTGGATTCCCTTGCCAAGATTACTCTGTCGCAAGAAGTTTAAGTGGTGAATTGGGTATTCAAGGGAAAAAAGGAGTCCTTTTTTGGGATATTATAAGAATTGTCGAAAATAAACGACCTAATTATATATTACTTGAAAATGTTGACCGATTGTTAAAATCACCATCTTCCCAACGTGGGAAAGATTTTTCTATTATGCTAGCGAGCCTCAATGGTCTTGGTTACAATGTAGAATGGCGGATTATTAACGCTGCAGATTATGGTTGTGCTCAAAGACGAAGAAGAGTGTTTATTTTTGCATATAGAAAAAATGCTAAATTTTTAACAGATACTACTGATTTTAATGAAATCTTGTTTGAAAAAGGATTCTTCGCTCCAATCTTTCCCGTTAAAGAAAACCCGAAAAAAATGGGTGTTCTGCATGAACAATTATCTGATGATATTGAGTGGATATCTGAAGAATTTAAAGCAAGTTACTTTAATTCGGGAATAATGATAGATGGTACAGTTTATAGTCGTGAATTGTTACCTATTGAAGAGCAATCAACGCCTTTGATTGCAATTCTTGATGGGAATGTAGATGAAAAATATTACTTAGATGAATCTGCTATTGAAAAATTCAAAAAATTAAAAGGCGCAAAAAAGATTGAACGGACTGCAAAGTCAGGACATAAGTATATTTTTTCAGAAGGTGGAATGGCATTTCCAGAACATCTAGAAAAACCTGGGCGTACGATGTTAACAAGTGAAGGGACAACAAATAGGAGTACACATGTTGTTGAAGACCCAGAAACACATCGCCTAAGATACTTAACTCCTAATGAATGTGAGAAATTGAATGGATTTGAGCCTAATTGGACTAACACTGGAATGTCTGAAAGAATGAGATATTTTTGTATGGGTAATGCTCTTGTTGTAGATTTGGTAGAAAGAATGGGACGTAGAATAAACCAAATAGTAGTTCAAGAACAAACACAAAGATAAAAAGGTTGTCCGCGTTGTGGACAACCTTTTTCTTACTATCTTGGTAAGCTGAATTTATAAATGAAAGAAGGAGGGGTGTAAAATGATATGCGACTGTGGAGGAGTTTTGTTGGTAGTATCAATTGAGGAACCACCTGCACATCTGTCAAAAGAAAAGAAGCTTCTTTATAATCGTGTGTGTGATGTGCAATGTCAAACATGCGGGAAAATACATTACTCACAAACCTATGATGATGGAACTCATATTAATCTTGTGAAAACCACTAAAAAGATTTAATGAAGTTTTGATTATTGGACAGAATAAAAGTAGCATTAATTCAGTGGGGAATTATGCTACTTTTATTGTTATCTGCATCAAAAATTTAGCTTCCTTGAGGATGAAAGTCCTCTTATAATTCTAAATGAGAGTGCTTTTTAACTTGATTTAATATGTATTTTCGGTGTAGCCAAAAACTTTTTTTGACTAATGATTCTCCGTAGTGAGTTAAATATGTATCTATTCCTTCTCTACCATGTGGTCGTACATGGGCAACGGGATTTTCAGAACTCTTAGGAAGCATATGTGCTTGTTTATTTTTTATCCTTGTTACAGTTTCTTCCCAGACTTTACGGAAATGACCTTCTAAGTCTTCTGTAGGCATTCGCCAAAAGAAAGAATCACGGAAAACATAGTCTCCATCATTATTTTCACAGTAAATAACAAATAAGAATCGATGTTCTTCAAAATATTCTTTCATGGTGGAAGTTTCCCATGTTTCTTCAATTATTTCAGTATACTTAAATGATGGGAATGACATATTCTGTTCAATTATCCCCTTTTTGTTAATTCTAATTGCTTTAATTTTGGAGTTCGATTTTACAAATTCCTCTGATTTATCGATATCATCCAATTCATTATTTAAAATTTTAGCTGATATTTTTTTAGCAACTAGATAAGCATAACTTTTTGAGTTGAAGTTAACATTAAATTCCTTACATAAATCGTTTAGAGTTCTACCAAAATATGGAGTGTATTTTCTGTAAATATATTCATCTAATGTTTCGTCTTTTAAATCATCAATAATTGACTGTCCTGCTATCAATTCTCTAGTTTTATATGTTTTTTTCCCTTGAAGAATATAATTATTTAAAATGCTAGTCATATATGATTGTTTTAAAGAAAATGCTCTAGGTTTTGCCTTCTTACCTGGTGCATCTGTTCGTTTACTACTGTTAGCACCCTTTGTACACGCAGCTAGGTAATATGTATCACTCTCAGATAAGTCATAGGCTTTTCCAGAGCTGACTTTGTTATGAATAATCTCCCAATCTTTTTTTATAATTTTTAAATCGTTTTCTGGGAACTCAAATAGTTGAGCATGTCTAATTTCAAAATCTTTCCTCTCCTTTTCGGTTTCATATAAATAGAATACAAGAAGAATCAGTTTGTTTTTTTTCCAGAAGGAGCTTGTACTAAAAGTTTCATTAGGTAAATTGGGATAATTTATCATATTCAGCACTAAGCGCTCTTTAGCAGAAAAAGGTTTTTTCTTTGATGCATTTCTTTTAAAGGGTGTGACCTTTAATTCGACGCCTGCTAGAGGGAAATCAGGTGCAGCTTCATTATTGGGTTGAATTCCAAAATGATGTTCTTCTACAAGTAGCCCTAGTCCTCCTTTATTATTCTTATTTAATAATATTCTTTCAGGAAGAAATTCATGGAACCTTTTATTTTCAAGAAGTTTACCATGGGCTTCTATTGATTCAGGATTTGTGTTGTCATACATTCTATTATTATCAGACATAAGTCTTACCTCGTTTCATTCTTTAGTTGGGGTTATTATTAAAAAGCTTAGCGGTACTGTTAAATAAATTTTTAATTGTTCCTTGCATTAACGGAGTGGATTTAGCTCTATAAGGATTAAAATGCTTTGCCTTTAGTGTTTTATCGTAGTCTTTGTAACGTCCACCAAAGCTCGGTGTCATTTTGATTTTAGGGTTGTATTTGTTGGTAATCCAATTAGGGATTTTATCAACATCATCTAGAGTAAAAGTCATATCGATAAAACCCATCAACATATCTCTAGGTTTAGCTCTGCAATTAGGAGAGAATGCTGAGTATGCTTGAAAATCTTCATCCCCCCAATTAATCTCTTGTTCAAACAACATAAGCTTCAACACCTCTAACATATGCACTTCATTTTGTTTTAGAGTAAGGGAGTTTGGAGTTGCACCCTGCCATATGCTTTTGCAATTTTGTAAGGTCGAATTAGCTAGAAGCTCCTTCATAGCTTGATAATGCGTGTAATCTAATGAATCACCGATTCGTATTTTAAAGTCAAATAGACCTCGTTTTGGCTTATCCGTCTTTTTTGCCATTAGTCCAGAATAATTTCTTTGATATTCGAAACCAAAGAATTGATTATTTACAGTATATATAAATTTATTGTTTTTTGATGGTAATAAAACTGTTAACAAAAGATGTTGAGCTAATTCTTCAAATGGATTGCTGGGTTTAAAAGTTTGAATATCATTGACTAAGGTACTATATGTTTTTTGAGTACATATTGCATTATTTATAAATTTATTATCTCTGGTAAATTGTTGGAATTCTGAGGGTGAAAACATTAGCTTTTCTCCTTTTCATGTAAGAGTTTATTAATAGTTTACAACTTTTTTATTAATTGTTTAATAGTCTCTCTGAAAATTAGTAGAATAACTGGAAAATAAATGTGTTTTGTGGATAAAGAAAAAAGAAGAGAAGTGGGGCTCTTCTTCCTTTTTTGAAAATATGTATACCTTTTGTATTGTCTCGGTTCGACTAAAAATAATATATAATTAGACTACGATTTTTCAGGTGAAAATACTATGTAGCAAAACCACGGTTTTTTTTAGATATTATGCAATCAGACTGCGATTTTTTTAGAAAATTATTTTATTTAAAGAAAGACATCCTCTCTTAATCATGTTGTCCAAATTGAACACGGATATGTCTTGTGTATTCATCGTTACCGTCAGAATCTATGCGAAACATTAAATCAGGATGCACGATGTATCTAGCCCTTCCTTTTGCTTTTGTCACCATTACAGCTCCCGCTTCTTGTAATAAATTAAAATATCTCGTGATTGTAGCTCTATCTGCATTCTTATGACCTAATATTCTTCCAATTTCACTTTTGGTTAAATGCTTTAATGTCTTAGGTTTTCGTTCTAATGCATCTAATACGGTTTCATCTGGATTGGTGATTGGTTCATCAGGATTCTTAACTAAATAATAAGTTTCATAATGAAAATATGGTATAACAGCATGTAAAATGCCGATTACATCTTTAATGTAAATTGGCTTCTTTCTTTTTCTATTTTCAATTTCTTCTATTTTTTGTAAATTACTTATAGTTTGCTGGAGTTTATTTTGGAAAATTTTAACGAATTTATCTTTATCTCCAGCTTTCAACTTGCCCATCACATAGTATGTATCATTTAAAACATAATTTGCTTTCCTTTTGTCTTTGGGATTTTTGATTTGTTTAATAATACCTATTTGACAAAATTTTTTTAGCTTTTTATAAGCATTCACTTCGTCTATACTCCATATTTCTGCAATTTCTTTGTTTGCAAGCGGTTCTCCACTTTTAGAAAAGGGTTTTCCATCGAATTGTGCATATAACATTAAAATCATAATATATCGTCTATCCGTTAATGTTAAGCGGTCTTTTAATTCTAAATTAGAGCTTGTTATTGCCATAAAGTAGGACCCTCTTTCATCTGATGCTCTTATTGATAAACGTTTGAAGTAATTTCTAATGCTTTCAGCTAAGGATTTATCTTTTACTTCATTTTCATTTAAGTCAATCAGACGTAATACTCTTATTTCTCCTGTTTTCTTATCCTTTACTGTAACACTGGATTCGTCATTACTAATGATTACTTCATTTTCATGAATGCGATTGTAATCATTTATTGTCATATTTAATTCCTCCTAAAATAAATTCTTTTTTAGGAGTCCCTTGTTTTTAGAGGATTCTTTTAAATGGTGTGATATATAGTTTATAAATTAATTGTTTTCTATTGGGTTCCCCATGGACTCCAATTAAAATATGTAGGGAAGCCAGAGATATTTTTACACAATCAATTGTTTCTAGTGTGGTGTATACATCAACTTCTAATTATTTTTGTATTTTAAAATGTGATATACGAATGATGAAGGGGAACTAGTTTGTTGTATATTTATTTTTTTTGATGTTCGTTCTTATTCCTCTTTTTATAAAAAATTAAAATCATATAGCTTTATGGTTATATAAGTGTATGTTCTTATGTTGTTTTAACAACGACCTCTAATTTTACAAGCTTGGAAAAATACTGCTATTAATTCCTCAGATAAGATTGAACTAAATACATCATCTAAACTTATTTTATAGCCGTTATAAAGTGATAAGCCAACTTCAACAAGGCGTCTTGTAGAGCCAGTCAAACCAGCTGCATCTATACGATGTTTTTCTTCCTCTTCATCCCAGTACGTAAGCATAAATAACGGACCAGAAGATGCATCTAATGTATTGATATCAATACATTCATATATCGCAGGATAAGCTGCGATGTATATATTTGCTTCGTACTGGACATCAACAGCTTTTTCTCTAGTTAAATGATATGTTCTCATTAAAAAATCATAGTTTTCTTTATGTTTATCGTTAACAAAATACATTGTATCCACCCCTTATAAATTAAGTTTGTCAGTTGCTTTATTATTCTACATTCTGAATTTTACGAATTCAATACCGAAATTTGAAAAATCATATGATATAATAATTAAAAATTTTAAAACCGAACTAGAGGATGTCGAAAGTATCAAGTGAAATTGAATAGAGAACATTACAAAAAAACTAGGGATTTTGGTAATCCCTAGCGTTTTTGTTTTACACCATATATTTAATTGTGATGTTAACTTAGTTATAATTACCGTTCTTTTCTTGGTCATCCTCGTTCCCGAATTGTTGTAGGTGTTTGTTAATTTCAACTTCAAACGATAAGTTTGTGTATTGTTCATCATTAGTCACATCACTCAATATTTGTTGAGTAATTTCATAATAGGGCAGGGTGCTTGTTTTCGGATTCTTACAACACTCTTTAAGCCATAATTGAAAATAATTTAGTACGTCTTCTAAACTTCCTTCAAATAACTCATATCGTCCAAATGATTTTATAACGCAGAGTTTATATTTCTCATTCAAATTTAGGTTATCTTTTGTGTCTTGGGTTACACCGATTAGGCACCAAATAGTGATATCGTGTTGGTTAGCCAATGTTAGATAGGATAACAACTGTGTTGCTTTTAATCCTGTAATAGATGTTTTTTCATCTATTACAAGAAAATGTCCACAAAAGGGAATGAAAGTATCTATATCACCAACGTATAGAATGTTATTTTTATCTTCCACTTTTAGAGAATCTCCTAAAAATTCTTTGATGGATTGATAGAAAACACCAAGGTCCCATTTGTGAGAGAAATTATCGACATTTTTGATGTTTTTAGGAACAGGTACTTCTTTAGCACAATAGTCTCCAAGTTTCTCATTTAGTAAATTTAAAAGTATTTCTTTATCATTTCCCATGGTATCTGAAAATGAAAACAATCTTCTTCGTTTGCGCTTATCTGGTAATTGTTCTATTGATTGTATTCCGAATTTTGGCATGTTTTTTATTATTCACCTCGAATATTATTTGTTGTTTTTCCCTACATTCTCAAGGTATGTATCTCGAAAAAAATTATGAATAAATGGTTGAGCGTTTAAGGATTTGTTTGGAAAAATAAACATCAAAATTCGACATGATTATGTTCGATAAAAAAACTTTTCGACATACATACCATAAAAATTTTCAATATTCAAACTCGATTTTTAAGAATTTGTGTTTTAGCTTAATAATATAACAAAGAATTACAGGAGAATAAAATATTAATAGGGGGGATATCTTGCTTCTAATAAAAGATTTACCTGAATATATAACGCCATTACATATAAAGCAGATATTAAGAATCGGACAAAGACAAGCTTATCAATTAACAAAAACAAATGACTTTCAAACTATGAAATTAGAAGATATTAATCTGTATTCAAAAGAAAAATTTATTAAATGGTTAGAGGGAGGAAATTTAAAATGAGAGAAGGTACCAAGGAATTAAAATCATTTCCTGATATTTTAACAGTTATGGAATTAAAAGAACTTTTAGGAATAGGACGAGAACAGGCGTATGAACTTGTTAAATCAGAAGATTTCCCTACCAAAAGAATCGGTCGAAGAATCATAATTTATAAACCCAATTTAATTAAATGGTTAGAAAAAAATAATGCATCTTGAAAAAAATGCTAGTTGAAAATGGAAAATATTTAGCCTTGATGGCATAAAGGAAGTGCGGCGTAATAAGTGTAAAGAATTTTTTATAGAGGAGGTACTTATGAGAGGAAGTGTAAAGAAAGATTTAAAAAGTGGTACTTATTATTTTGTTGTTGATATTGGTATACAGCCAAATGGAAAAAGAAAACAAAAAAGGAAGCGTGGGTTTCCAAGAAAACAAGACGCGCAGGCAGCCTTAAATGAAGTTATTTCACAACTGAATAAAGGGACATTCATTGAACCTAGCAAGATGTTATTCTCGGAAGTATCCATCAAATGGTTAGAACGTAGAAAGCGTGAGATAAGATATTCTACTTATAAAACCTATAATCAAGTTTTAGATACACATATTCTACCTTATTTAGGAAATATAAAAATTTCGAAAGTTAATCAGAGATTGCTAAATTCTTTTGTCGATGAAAAGTATGAAAAAGGATATTCCAAGAACTATATTTCAAAACAGATTGCTGTTTTAAAATTAATTTTAAATTTTGCGGTAGAAGAGGGCTACTTAAAACACAATCCTGCAAAAAAGCTAAAAAAACAAGAAGAAAAAAATACTGTTACATCCTATTGGACTGAAGAAGAAGCAAAAACTTTTTTAGCTACAGCGAGAACGTCCCCTTATTATGCAGTGTATTTGATAGCGCTAGCTACTGGATTACGTAAGGGAGAAATCTTAGGTATGAGATGGGATGCTGTTGATTTTGAAAATAGTAGGATTTATGTTAAACAGATTTTAACAAACGATGGAAAAAAACTTGAGATAGGTGCAAAGACTGAAAATTCTTTACGAAGTGTCGAGGTTTCTCAGAATATAATGGAAGAATTAAAATCTATAAAACAGAGGTTTAATGATAAAGAGTGCCTGCTAAAAGGTGCATTTTCTGAGAATAATTTAGTGATTTCATCAAGTAAAGGGACCCCTATTAATCCTAGAAATATAGGGAGAAATATGGATTTGATAATACAAAAATCTGGGGTGCGACGTATTACATTTCACTCTCTTAGGCACACCCATGCCACATTGTTAATGGAAAAGGGAATCAATATGAAAGTTGTTTCTGAAAGATTGGGACATGCAGATATAAGAACAACCATGAATAGATATACCCATGTAGGTCAAACACTTCAAAAAGAAGCTGCTGAGATGATGGGGAGTTTAATAAAATGAGATGTTGCATTTTGTTTTTTGATATTAAGATTTTATAAAAAACCAGCCTAAACTATTTGAAATTTAGACTGGTTTTGAAAACTTAGAGGCTATTCTTAAAATGAACAAAAGTAGCAGAAATATAGGTTCCATTTAAGGGCTTAATAATTCATCTGAAAAATGTAATAGGAATTAATTAAGGTTCCTTAGCAATTTAAAAATCATTAATTTTATTTAAATTCCAAACTTGTTGGACAATTTTTTTATATAGCTTTTGACGTTCTATTAATTCATTATTATTAAATGTAGCATATGGTTTAAAAGGTAAATTATGATTTTTTATGTATCTTAAAAAGTTAGGGTTATTTTCATAGCAATTTTTATGAAGGGATTTAGCTAATAAGTTTTGTCCAAAATATTGCTGGACCTTAACAAAGTATTCTTTATCACCATAGCTTTGATTAATACTTTTAGGAAGCAAGAGAAGCCCTCCAACATGATTGCGACGATTTTGAAAATCCGTTTCGTTGCTGAATTCATGTGTATGACGTTGAAATTTATTTGCCCAAATGTGCTCGATTTGAAAGGGATTTTTAGACTCTTTAGTTACATACGTTTTAAAGTTAGAGTCTATCCCGCTTTCTATTTCGATATGATGCGTTATGCGAGCGAGTAAGTAATGGACATATTTTTTGTTTTGTTGATGAAGGTAAAAAAATTCTAGATTTTCTAGCTTATTAATTTCGTTCCCTTTTTCTTGTAATATTATTTTTAGTTCATCTAAATCTTTGTCTCGTATGTCCTTTGTCAAGTTATACATCGTGTAAGCAAGAGATGAATAGTTTAATGTTGAAAATGAGATAAAGCGATTAACAATGAGCATATCAATATAATAAGCGACTAAATTGATTTTACGATTTATAATATCCTGTGTATCAGTTACTTTTAGTGGTGCTAGTAATAAATGGTACTGATGCGTAAAATTATTATGGTTATTGTAATAAACATACTCAAGTCCTGTTGTATAAGTAACCGATGCCTTTAAAATATTTAAATATTGTCTTGAATAAAAATCGAATTGTTTTGTAATAAAATCTTCAAAATCTTGACTTGTATGCAAAGATAAGCTGTCTTTATTATCACGGACCCACTTATGATAAGAAGTAGCAACCTTCTCAAAATCCTTATTTTCTTTTCCTTTGCCGCGTTCACGTATACTCTGAGCAAATTTTGCTCGGAACCAATGCTTAAAGAAATCAACTTCTTCGTTTTTCCCTTTTTCAATTAGTTCCAAAATTCGTTTTTTCCATAAAGTATTGGCTCTTTCTTTTGCTTCATTATCTCTAATATTTGCTAATAAATAGCCTTTGAGCATGTCAGTTGGATTAAGGCTTAACCCTCTATCATTCATTGTCTCAAAAATTGTATAAGCATCCTCATCGTTATCTGCTTCAATATGTACTATCATAACTTTATTTATCATCCAATCGATAAAGTAAGGTAACGCATCACCTTGTAAATCATCTGGGAAATGATGTTTAATATCTTCATAACGAGCCCCAATTGTCCGAACCGATTCTGAAGAGCTACCTTCAAAATCGAAGTGGTGCTCATTAAACAAAGCTTCCATACAAGGGGTACGTTCTTCTACATCAATATTAAAAGATTTCTCTCCGAATCTTTCTGAAAAAATAAGTTCGCTTACATTCACTCTTCGATGAATACTTTGTTTTTGAATGTTATGAAGGAAAATCAAAATCAATGAAATAGAGGTCAATCTTTGCTGACCATCAATTACATATTTTTTCCCTTCTTTATTACTAATTACAATGGAACCTAAGAAATAATTTTCGTATTTCTCCACTTCTCTTGGTTCGTGTTTGGGGTCATAATTATTTAAGAACTTGTTAGATAAATCTTCAAGTAGTTCACGAATATTTTTTGTTTCCCATCGATATTCTCTTTGATAATAATCAATGCCGTATTTTGTATTTCCTAATGTTTCTCGAATGCTTCTTGAACGCGCCTGAATTTCACTCAAGTTTCTGTCCCTCCTAAAACTAGTTTGCAGAAAATGTAGTAGTATATAATTTAAATGATACTGTAAATGATACTGTAACCTTTAAATTATATACATTATTTTACCATTTCTATATTAATGTGATGAGGGATTTCTTAAATTAAATGTTAAGCGAAGTTGATATATCGTTAAAAGCAAACTTGCATTTTTCATTGTTTCCAAACTGTAAGAACAGAAAATTAAACAAGCGTGACCAATTTGTGACCAAACCTTTTTTAGGCTATGAGTTTATAAAAGAAAAAACCGTATCAAATATTGATTTGACACGGTTTCTACACGTATGACCCCGACTGGGTTCGAACCAGCGACCTCCACCCTGTCAAGGTGGCGCTCTCCCTGCTGAGCTACGGGATCGTAATAAATATTGATGTTGTTTTATGTCTGATAATTCTGTTAAGTTGATTATACAGAACGAAGTGCCACATTACAATAGTTTTTCATTGCAATATTTAAACGAATATATACGATTTAAAATGAGAAGTGTATAGGATGGTTTATAGAATAGGAAACTTTTTAGAAGGGATCATTGAAAGTATGATGAAAGAAAAGAACGTATTTCTTCTATTATTTCTTCCTAAACTTTAATATATGATGATTACATAAAGCGATATAGTAAATAAATCGTTACTTTATCGTTGTTTTGGTAGGATATTCTTTTTACAATTGTATGTAAATAGTATATAACAGAAATAGAGAATAAATATTCATAGATTAAAGGAGCATATACGAATGGTAAGAAAATCTTTCAAGGTGCGTGTACCTAGAAATAGAACGATTTCAATTAATGGTGCGATTCTTGACGTGGATGTCTCTCATGATGAGTTTTTAGATGAGTTTATTGAGTGGGTGGATTCAAAAGGATGGTCATTTATGGGAATGACGGATGAGATTACAGAAGAGGAAGCAGGGAGTAATTTAATAGATTTATTGGCAAATGAGAAGGATCAGAAAGAATGAGTCCTTCTTATTTTACGCGTATGATTATGTTCTTTTCTGTAAAATTATGATATAGTGAAAAATAGTGAATATTTTTCCAATTAAATACCAATTTATAACCAATTGATTAAAATATTGGTATATATGACAAACAGAGAATAGAAAAGGGAGAGTCATATGGTAAATTGTAAGAAGATTTCGGTTTTTATTATGGTTATTTGTTTATTCATTTTAACGCCTATGACATTGTACGCTGAAACGGGTATTACGCCAGCACCGGTACCAGCACCAGCAGCACCTGGTCAAGGGCCAAATGTATTTGGTCAGTTTGCGGTTTCAATCGATGCAAAAACGGGTGATGTTTTGTACGACAAAAATGCAAATCAACGTGCGTTCCCGGCAAGTATGACGAAAGTGTTGACTGCCATTTTATTAATGGAGCATGTGAAACCGGGGGAGCAGTTTACGTTCTCACAACCTGCATTAGATCAGGAAAAGAGTAATTATCAAATTGAGTTTCAAGTGGGAGAAACGATTGATCGGAATACAGCACTTACCATTTTAATGGTACTGAGTGCAAATGATGTTTCATATGCGATTGGTGAACGTATTGGAGGCAGTATCGAGAACTTTGCGAAGATGATGAATGAGAAAGCGAAGCAGTTAGGAGCAAAGGATAGCCATTTTATAACGCCAAATGGGTTACATGACCCGAATCATTATACGACAGCATATGATATGGCAATGATTACAAGGGGAGTTCAGAAATATCCTGAGATTTTACAAGCTATGAATACGAAACGGACAACGGTTACTACATCTAGGCAAACGGTGCCCATTTTTAATAAGGCAAACTATTTTGAAAACCCATACAACATTGGTGGGAAAACTGGTTTTACAAATGAGGCTCGCAATACGCTTGTATTATTAAATGAGAAAGATGGCAATCGTATTATTAATGTTGTGATGGCATCACAAAGACCGGAAATCTATGAAGATATGCGTCAAATTGCGGATCATTCTTTCTCGCAATTCACAAAGCAAATGGTGCTAGATAAAAATAATTGGCATCAGAAAGCATCTTATCTAGATAAAAACATAGATTGTGAACTTGAGAAAAGTGCAGAATTGATGTTAAAGAAAGATGAAGGAAAGAATGTGAAAACAGTTTTTAGAGCGGCTTCGGTTAATAAGGAACAACTATATCAAAAAGGAATTCATCGCGGAGATGTCATCGGGACAGTAGATGTGACCAAAAATAATCAAACAATTGAAAGTATTAATGTTCTTTCTAAAGAAGATGTTACATTTGTAATGCCTCAGAAAAAGATACAGCCAGCCGAGCCTACGTATCCAATTGGGTTGATGGTAAGTATTGGAGTTGGATTTATTGCTTTCATGACAATTGCTTTGTATATGGTAAGACGATCGAAAAAGAATGCAATTTCAGAAGGAGAATAGGCAATGAATAATTGCCTATTTTTATTGCGTTTTTTTGATGTTCATTATAGTATGGATTTAAGTTCTCTTTTAAGAACGAATTAGGATATCCTAGTTTTACGTGCATATACATAATAAAAAGGAGGAGATACGGATGAAACTAGTTTGGAAGATTATTAGCAACGTTATCTCATTTGTTTTATTTGCGCTCATGGTTTGTTTAGCTTTTGTTGTTATTTCATCAAAAGCGAGTGGTGGGGTTCCAACCGTAATGGGATATCAATTTAAAACAGTACTATCTGGATCGATGGAACCAACATTTTTAACTGGTTCAATTATTGCGATTGAACCAACGAAAGATGGATCGAAATATAAAAAAGGTGATGTCATTACTTTTAAAGAAGATGAGAATAAAGTTGTCACTCACCGTATTATTGGTGTGAAAGATATAAATGGAAAAGTCATGTATGAAACAAAAGGTGACAATAATAATGGCCCGGATTTAAAGCCGGTATTAGCTGAAAATGTGATTGGGAAATATGGTGATATTACAGTTCCATATGTGGGATATGTATTGAATTATGCAAGTTCAAAAGCAGGAGCTGCCTTACTTTTAATTATTCCAGGAGTATGCTTACTTATGTATTCTATCATTTCTATTTTTAGCGCAATCCGCAGCATTGATAATGAAAAGAAAAATAAATCTACGGATGTTGGACAATCTGTATAATATCGTTATTTTCTCTATTTTAGGGATTATAAATACATAGATATTATAGGGGGATATGGACATGACTTTAAAGAAGAAATTAGGAATAGGGATTGCATCGGCAATTATGGGAACTGCATTAATTAGCGGAGGCACATATGCTTATTTCAGCGATAAAGAAGCCTCTAATAATACATTTGCGTCAGGGAAGCTGGATTTAACTGCAAATCCAACAGCAATTATTGATGTTAATAATCTTAAGCCTGGAGATACGATCATTCGCGATTTTGAATTAGTAAATAGCGGGACATTAGATATTGAAAAAGTTTTATTATACTCTGAATATAGCGTGAAAGACGCGAAAGGTGATAATACGGAAGATTTTGGTGACCATATTAAAGTAACGATTTTACGAAATATGGACAAGGGGCATGCGATTATAAAAGAAAAGAAATTATCTGAATTAACAGGGAAGCCATCTGTACCAGTCAATAATGATGCCCTATCTGAAAGAGTAGATGAGAAGGGAATTAAGGCGGGAAATAAGGATACATTTAAAGTGAAGTTCGAATTTGTAGATAATGGACAAAACCAAAATCAATTTCAAGGGGATACGCTTGAGTTGAAATGGACATTTGATGCACTGCAAACGGCTGGTGTAGAGAAATAATGATATAAACAGGCTATCAAGTTGGTAGCCTGTTTTACTATATGTATCATTTTTTTACTATGCCATATGAAAATAGAAGGAGAATCAATAGAGTTAGATTTTTTCAGTATACAAAAAGTTACATGTCGCAAAAATGTGAAAATTTCTATGATTTTCGAATTCTATTCTTTATAATAAGAATATGTTCTTTATAAAGAATGAGATACGAGTAATGGGAGAGGTTGGAATGCTAAAATCATCAAAAAAAATAAAAATAATGCTTATGTTGCCTTGTATGTGTTCAATGGCGTTCTATATGGGATCACAAGTAGTTACATATACGGAGGCCGCTTTTGTAAGTGAGACAAAAATACAGTCTACGATTTCAACTGCAATTGTATTTCCAAAAACGATTGATAATTTGGTGAAAGAAGCGGAGCAGCATGAGAGTGCTATTTTAAAAGTAGATGAAGGCATGCGTAAGGAAATCAAAGCTGATTCTGTAGAAATACTTGAACAACAAGTGAAAGAGTGGAGAGGGCAGCTTGAACAAGTGAAAGTGGAACGTGAAGCATTGCAACGCATATATACAGAAATAGAAGATTATCATACGAAATCAGTAGAAAATGTAAAAAAACATGAGAGCGATTCAAGTAAAGAAGTGCTTCAATATGTACAAGCCGGTTTTACTAAGGTAAAGAGTATGAAGGATAATGTTGATAAGAAAATATCGGTACCGAAAATAGAAGAATCTATTCTAACGTTGCAAAAGAAAATAGAAGAGGAAAAAGCGAAACAGGTTAAAAAAACAGAGCAGGAACAGGTTATACCTCCTTCTGAGCAAAAAGAACAAACGAAACAAGAGGAAACAAAGCAACCAGTAAAACCTAAACAAGAGCAGGTCAATCAAACCGAACAAAAAGAGTCAAAGAAACAAGAAGAAATAAAGCAACCAGTAAAATCTAAACAAGAGCAGGCAAATCAAACTGAGCAAAAAGAAGAAAGTAATCCAGCATTACAACAATCTGAAGAGAAGAACGAAGAAGTACAACAACAAGACGTAAGTGCTGTACAGGAAAACCAATAATTTTTTTGGTTTTCCTTTCTAGAAATGTAGGTATAAACATGAAAAATGTAATTTAGGGGCATCAGTGGTAGTAGGATTATTTTATGTACAATATGAATTTGTAGACAATGAACAAAATCAAAGTCAATTCTAAGTTGAAATGGATATGAAGTAGAAAAATAATCGAATTGATGGAAGAAAGGTAGATTTTTTCCTGCCTTTTTTCATAGCAATTCGTTTTATATGAGGGATGCAGATGAATAAGAAGTGGTTATTTATTATGAGTGCATGTCTGATTTTAATAGTATTCATTGGTATGACAAAAAATATTGACCGAGTGTATGCGGAGGAGCGACGAGAAATAGATATAAGTCTTGATCCAAAAGAAGTACTATTTCACGCTACAAATATGAAACCAGGAGACTGGGCGGAGCGAAGCATACGTATTCGTAATGAAGGGACAAAGAAATTATCATACAGTATAAAGAGCGAGGTTTCAGAGGGATCTACAAAATTATATGAAGCTCTTAAGATCACTGTAAAAGATAAACAGAAGTTGCTATACGAGGGGAGTCTAAAAGAACTTCAAAGTATGGAAAAGCGTACATTAGCAGTTGATAAAATGGATGAGCTTATCTATATGGTATATGTTCCTAAAGAGTTAGGAAATGAGTATCAAGGTTTACAAACAATAGTGAAATTTATTTTCTATGCGGAAGAGCCAAACGGAGATGGTGTAGGTACAGAAAATGAAACAGGAAGCAATCAAACACAACCTCCTACGGATAGTAACGGGCAGCTGCCACGTACAGGTGCGCAGCAAAGTAGTATGATTTTAATAGGAATTGGTTTAGTAGGGTTTGGGCTTTATTTTTATAAAAGGTACATGCAAATGAAGTATAGGAAAGATTGAGTTTTTAAGGATTCGTAGAAATCCATTCACTAAAGTTTCACTTTAGAAGAATAGCTCGTTACTAATTATGGAAAATATTGAATTTAGAATATTCTGTAAAAAATTTAGAAATAAATTAATGTTATTTTATGGTTGCAATTACAACCTTATGTTCTTTATAATGAACATAAGGTAGCTTTTTAAAGAACAGATAAATTCAAGGGGTATTGTACATATATAGACTATAGAAAAAGTAACAACCGTTCTATTAGTTATACCTCTTATCCAATCATTAAGAGATAACAATAAAAAAAGCTTAGGGGGAATTAAAGTGAGTTTAAAGAAAAAATTGGGTATGGGAGTCGCTTCAGCAGCATTAGGATTATCTTTAATCGGTGGAGGAACGTTCGCTTACTTTAGTGACAAAGAAGTATCAGACAATACGTTTGCAGCGGGTACATTAGATCTTACTTTGGACCCTAAAGTACTTGTAGATATTAAGGATCTTAAACCAGGCGATTCTGTTAAGAAAGAGTTCTTATTAAAGAACAGCGGTTCATTAGCAATTAAAGATGTGAAATTAGCAACGGAATATGCAGTAACAGATGCGAAAGGTGATAATGCTGGGGAAGATTTCGGTGAACACATTAAAGTAAAATTCCTTTGGAACTGGGATAAGCAAAGTGAACCTGTATATGAAACAACTTTAGCAGACTTACAGAAAGTAGATCCAGATGTTTTAGCAAAAGACATCTTTGCTCCAGAGTGGGGTGAAAATGGTGGCTTAGAAGCTGGAACAGAAGATTACCTATGGGTACAATTTGAATTCGAAGATAATGGACAAGACCAAAATAAATTCCAAGGCGATGCATTAAACTTAAAATGGACATTTAATGCAAACCAAACTGAAGGCGAAGAGAAATAAGGAAGTTAAACAAAAGCGGGGAGATTCCCCGCTTTTTTCTTAAATAAAAAAAGAGTGCTCCCCAGTACGCACTCTCTCTCGTATACATTATTTCTGATTTTGTTTCCACTTTGTAAATTCTAGAAATTCGCGAAATTGTTCTTTTGAGACACCAGAGCTCATCGCTTCTTTGACGAGATGTGTCCATTCCGAATCTAATTGGCTTTCGGCTGCTGATTCATCATGGAGTAGCGTATCCATTGGTATTTGTAGAACATTTGCGATCTTTTCAAGAAATTGAATGGAAGGATTTTTTTGTAAATTACGTTCAATCGAGCTGATATAAGATTTTGCAACACCGGCTTTTTCAGCAAGTTCTGTTAAGGAAATCCCTCTTTGTAAACGAAGGCGTTTTATACGTTCTCCTATCATTTTTGCGCACCTTTCTGTAAATATGTAATAGGCTTATGATGTCATTAGTATAACACAAATTTCGTTAAAAAGAACGCGCTGCTAGTTCCCGGTAGGTTGGTTCATACGTTGGAAAAAGTGTTCGATATCTTGAATCGTGATTCCCGCATCTAGAGCCTCGAGCATTAAATCAATCCAATCCTGATCTAGCGTATCTGCCTTGTCTTTGTACAAAATGTATTCCTCCCTAATGTTCTATTGTCATGTCATGAATCGTACCAAATTATCTTTTAAACACATTATAATATTTTGAAAAGTTAATTTGGTAAAAATAATGTTAATTTATTGTATATTTTGTAGGTAAAACCAATGAAGAAGTTACTATCTTGTCATTCTATAAAGAAATTGTAATAGTTTTATCGAAAATTATCAATATCTTCAGAAATAACTGATATATTGTTAGGTGTTTCTATAAAGAATATGGAATTTTTACAAAAATGTTACAAACTTTACAAAACAACACAAAAAAGAACAAATTATTGCAAGATTACTGAATTTTTATTATTATCTAAATATTAGTACATATTCTTATTAGGGGAGGAAATGGGGATGAAAAAGAAACCATTCAAAGTGTTATCAACACTTGCTGTAGCAGCTGTTTTAGGCTGCTCATTTGGGGCTGGAACTCAGTCTGCTTATGCGGAAACACCTATCAAAACACCGACAAGCCCAGTTGATGATCATTTAATTCCAGAGGAGCGTTTAGCTGATGCTCTTAAAAAACGTGGGGTAATTAATCCTTCAGCTTCAAAAGAAGAAACAAAGAAAGCTGTCGAAAAATACGTAGACAAAAAGAAGGGTGACAAGTCTGGCAAAGAAGTAACAAATGGGGATTCTGTTACAAAAGAAGCATCTGATTTCTTGAAGAAGGTGAAAGATGCAAAAGCTGACACGAAAGAAAAATTAGAGCAGCCAGCAAATGGTAATGGTGCTGGAACAGGGCCAGTTAGAGGCGCTTTAAATGGTAAAGTACCAACGTCTCCTGCAAAGGCAAAAGAGTATAACGGAGAAGTTCGTAAAGATAAAGTACTAGTTTTACTAGTAGAGTATGCAGACTTTAAGCATAACAATATCGATAAAGAACCTGGTTATATGTATTCTAGTGATTTCAATCAGGAGCATTATCAAAAAATGTTATTTGGTGACGAACCATTTGCATTAGAAGATGGAAGTAAGATTGAAACATTTAAGAAATATTATGAAGAACAATCTGGTGGCAGCTATACAGTAGATGGAACAGTTACAAAATGGTTAACAGTTCCAGGTAAAGCGGCTGACTATGGTGCAGATGCTGCAAGTGGTGGTCATGATAATAAAGGACCATTAGGACCTCGTGACCTAATCAAAGATGCATTAAAAGCAGCGGTAGATAGCGGTCTTGATTTATCAGAATTTGATCAATTTGATCAATATGATGTAAACCAAGATGGTAATAAAAATCAACCAGATGGTTTGGTTGACCACTTAATGGTTATTCATGCGGGTGTTGGACAAGAAGCTGGTGGCGGTAAATTAGGTGACGATGCAATTTGGTCTCACCGCTGGACAATTGGACCAAAACCATACGCAGTAGAAGGAACGAAAGCGAAGGTTCCTTATTGGGGCGGTAAAATGGCAGCATTCGACTACACAATTGAGCCAGAAGATGGAGCAGTTGGTGTATTCGCGCACGAATATGGTCATGATTTAGGTCTTCCAGATGAGTATGATACAAAGTATTCTGGTGGCGGCGAGCCAGTTCAATCATGGTCTATTATGAGTGGCGGTAGCTGGGCAGGTCAAATTGCTGGAACGACACCAACAAGTTTCTCTCCACAAAACAAAGAGTTCTTCCAAAAAACAATTGGCGGTAACTGGGCGAATATTGTGGAAGTAGATTACGAGAAATTAAACCGAGGAATTGGTTATGCAACATACTTAGATCAAAGTGTAACGAAATCAGCTCGTCCTGGTCTGATTCGCGTGAACTTACCAGATAAAGATGTAAAAGGAATTCAGCCTGCATTTGGTAAGAAGTACTACTATAGTACAAAAGGTGACGACCTTCATACAACATTAGAAACACCTGTATTTGATTTAACAAAAGCAACAAATGCAAAATTTGATTACAAATCATTGTATGAAATTGAGACAGACTATGACTTCTTAGAAGTACATGCAGTGGCTGAAGATGGAACGAAAACATTAAT
>NZ_NTUG01000013.1:6411-176891 GCF_002561295.1 Bacillus cereus | reverse complement strand
ATTGGGGTGCAGTTCAAACTTGTTCGTTTTCATTTTTTTTATTTCGTTTCTGATCACGATTCATTAATGGGTAAAAGGCGAAACCAATTACAAATAAGCCGATTCCAAGAAGGAATGTTTTTATGTCTGAAGATCCCGTTTTAATCACCCATAGTGCATAGCTAAGGGCAATGAATGCGATAATACCATCCATAATTCGTGAACCCATTTCATTTTTATATGTTTCACCAGTTGCAACGAGTTTTAATTGGAAGATTGGTGAAACAAGGTAAGGGATTAAGTAAGCTAAGGTTGAGACAGTAATAACGAATGTATAGGCCTCAGCAATTGTCCCTGATAATGTTGAGAATAGGAAGACTTGCGACATGATATTTGTCAGTCTTAGTGAATAAATCGGACTTCCTTTTTTGTTTGTTTTTGCAAAGAAGGAAGGAAAGAAACCTTCTTTTGCTGCTTGATACGGTACTTCTGAGCTTAATAAAATCCAGCCTAAGATTGAACCGAATAGGGAAGTAAGGGCAAGCAATGCCATTAATTTTCCGCCGCCATGACCCATCGCAGCATTTAATGCATCAGCTAATGGGCGTTCAGAAGTTTGTAATTTATCAATGTGAAGAACACCCATTGTTAAAATGGTAATTCCTAAATAAATGGCAACTGTTACTAATAAGCCAGCTACAGTTGCATGTTTTACCGTTTTTGGCGATTTCGCACGGTTTGATAAAAGAACAGCTGATTCAATACCGATAAATGCCCAAAGTGTTGTAAGAGCAGCTAAATTCACTTGTGAAAGTAGACCATGTGACACGCCTTCTTTATCAACTATAGGTGTGTACCATTGTCCAAATTTTGAAGCTTCAAATGCAAATAAAGTAACAACAATGAATAGAAGGAATCCAGTCACTTTTGTTGTTGTTGCTAGGAAGTTTAATTTTCCTGCTCCGTTTACACCATTTGTTAAAATCATATGTGTTCCCCATAGTAAGCAAGAACAGATGCAAAATGTAATGAGTTTTCCAACTTCTACATCGAAAGATCCGATTGAAAATAAGATATGTGTATCTTGCATGATAGGGAAGAAGATCGATAAATAACCTGCAAAAGATGTAATAATAGCAACATTACTGGCCCAGTTTGCGACCCAGTAGCCCCAAACTATGCTGAAACCAGCCATTTTTTTTGTTTTTGGTGATGAGAATAACGCATATGCATGACTTTGTGGTCCTGTTGTTAAATCAGGACGACGAATTGCTAAATTACCGAAAACAAGAGCTAGCATTAAAACACCAAACCCTGTTGTTAACCAAGCTAAAGTAACACCGAGAGGGCTTGCTGTTTGTGCTAATGTACTTGGCACCATGAAAATCCCAGCGCCAACCATATTGCCGACAACAAATGCTGTTAGTACCCAAAAGCCCCATTTTTTTTGCTGCATAAAAAATACCTCCAAAGTTAGTATAACCAAGTCAAGCGAGGAGATATGTATGTCTTCCAAAAAGGAAGTAAGGTAAGCTTCGTACAAAACAAAAAAAGCACATGCCATTGTCGCTACGTGCTTTCTATCTTATAGGAAACCCACGACATACCTCTCGATAGCTCTCCACAAACAAATTGTTTGTGACAGTTCTGTATTTATTAAATAACAGACCCAGCAAGAATGCATGGTGGACATTTCTTACTTCGGCAACCATTCCTTTCCCATTTGTTCATCGATGCCACTACATCTCCCAAAATGATACTCTTAATGACTGCAACCTCTACCTCACCGAGATACGAATGAGGATTTATATATTAAATTAACGTCTTTAAGGGTAACAAATGTATTTTTATACGTCAATGGATATAGCAATAATCAGATTATGGTGAACAATTTGTCATTATTAAGAAGATTGTTAAAAGGTGAAAAATAGTACATGAAATTTTATCAGCGCAAATTGAAATATATCGGCGATTCGACAAAGGATATCGACCAACCGACACATAATGACAAAAAATAGGAGCCAATCGGGCTCCTGTTTCTCAAATGAAATATTACACTAAGTTCAATACAGTTACTTTTTCACGTGTCATAGACTCAAGGCTCTTACGAATACCTTGTGCGCCCATACCAGAACCTTTTACACCGATGAATGGGAAGTGGTCAGGACCACGCTCTGTGCGTCCGTTAATTTGAACAGAACCAGTATCGATTTTGTTTGCAATTGCAAATGCTTTGTTAATGTCTTTTGTGAAGACACTTGCTTGCAGACCGAAATCTGATTTGTTTGCAATTTCAATTGCTTGTTCATCAGAAGAAACACGGATGATTGGAAGGATTGGGCCGAATGGCTCTTCCCAAGCAACTTTCATATCTTCTGTTACATTGTCAATTAATGTTGGGTAAATTAGGTTGCGCTCGCGTTTGTTACCGATTACGATTGTTGCACCTTTTTCTACCGCATCGTCAACTAAACCTTGAACGAAATCAGCAGATTTATCGTCGATTAATGGCACGATTGTGCTATCTTGCTCTGGAGAACCAACAGTTAATGCAGCCACTTGTTCTTTTAATAAGCTAATAAGCTCGTCTGCTACATTTTCATGCACAAGCACACGCTTAATTGCTGTACAACGTTGACCAGAGTATGAGAATGCACCGCTTACGATATGATTTGCTGCTTCTTGTAAATCAGCATCTTCGCGAACGATACCAGGATCTTTACCGCCAAGTTCTAATACAAGCGGGATCATAGCAGCTTTTTTCGCTAAGTGAGCACCTGTGTTTGTACCACCTGTGAACGATACCATATTTACGCCAGGATGTTCTACTAAGTAGTCACCAATAACAGAACCGCGTCCAGTCGCTACGTTTACAAGTCCTTTTGGAAGACCTGCTTTATGAAGTGCTTCTATCATTTTAATACCGCTAATTGCGCCTTGTGTTGCTGGCTTAAAGATAACAGCGTTACCCATAATAAGAGCTGGTGCAAGTTTTGCAGCAGATAAGTTTACAGGGTAGTTAAATGGTGCGATTGCTAAAATTACCCCGCGTGGTGCACGTTGAACGATAGCAAGTTTAGATTTAGATCCGCCAGGGAAACTATCACCCATCATGCTTTCGCCATGCATATGTAATGCTTCATCTACAGTGTAACGAATTAAATCAGCTGTACGAACAACTTCTTTTTTCGCATCTTTATAACCTTTACCGACTTCTTTCATTACGATATCGGCAATTTCATCTTGCATATTTACGAGCTCATCAGCCCATTTATATAAATATTTTGCACGATCTTGAAGAGACGCTTCCGCCCATTCTTTTTGAGCTTCTTTTGCTGATGCAATTGCTTCGTCAACTTCTTCGCGAGTAATCGCTTGTACTTGTCCAATTACTTCGTGTAAGTATGGTGATGGAATATCAATTGTTTGCCCTGAAGAGCTTTCTCTCCATTCACCGTTTACATAAAATTTGTACGTATTGCTAGTTATCGTTGTCATGATTTGTCCTCCTAAAATAGCAACTTGTAAGAGTGAGTATATGGTGATTGTAGGGGGGATGAGAATATTTTTCAAACAAAATATTTATAGAAACGATTTCTTATGTGATTTTTATTTTGTATGCCCTTTCTTAAAGGGGTTTACCTTATTTTCAAGTGGAATATAGGATAATCGAGAATGCTATCGATAGATAATTTTTTCGAGTATTGAAAAGGGAGTGTATCTCTTTTATTTTTTTGTGATAAAAGTTTGTTTTGTAAAATAATGAAAAAAACAATTGACAGAAAAGTTAATAAAGTTATAAAATTAAAAATGGAAAATAAAAACAAGGAGGTGTGCGTAATGATTGTAAAGGGAAATATGACTGGCTTAGCTGTATTGCAAGGCATGAAACATTCATATCATTGCGCAACCTGTACGGAAAGATAGTGCTTTTTTGTCTTTGAAAAAGCGTACGTTGCGTATTTCGTAACGTACGCTTTTATGCGTTTTTGCGCATATCGTCAAGCGGCGGTATGCGCTTTTTTGTCTCTATTTTTGGTTGTTTCCATACTTTGTATGGTTTCGATAAAGAAAAATGTGGAAGGTGGAATGTAATGATGAAACAGTACAAATTACAAATTGTAAAAACGGAGCCTTTTGATAGTGGATAACTGAAATAGACTGAAACAACATCACGAAGGGAGAGATTTCATTGTTTTCAGTATTACAAAAGTTAACATGGTTTTTTAAAGAACATTGGAAGAGGTATAGTATCGCGATTGGAGCGCTTTTAATTGTAAATGTAATCGAAGTGATTCCTCCAAAAGTAATCGGTTTAACAATCGATCATATAAAAATAGGATCTTTAACAAGCGGAATCATTATGAACTATATTTGGATTTTATTTATAACGACGATAGGTGGCTATGCACTCACGTATGTATGGCAACACCAGTTGTTTGGCGGGGCATTCGTGCTGGAAAAAACGATGCGTTCAAAATTTATGGGACATTTACTTAAGATGACACCGACCTTTTATCATAAAAATCGTACAGGTGATTTAATGGCGAGAGCGACAAATGATTTAAAGGCGATTTCTATGACAGCAGGGTTTGGCATATTGACGCTCGTTGATTCTAGTTTATATATGCTCACAATTGTTTTTATGATGGGATTTTCAATTAGTTGGCAACTGACGTTTGCAGCGCTTCTGCCTTTGCCTATTATGGCGTATGCGATGAATATATACGGGAAGAAGTTACATGAACGTTTCACGATTGCGCAAGATGCGTTTGGGGATATGAACGATAAAGTACTTGAATCAATTGCGGGTGTACGTGTGATTCGTGCATACGTACAGGAAAAAGCGGATGAAGAAAGGTTCCATCAATTAGGAACAGATGTATATGAAAAAAATATGAAAGTAGCAAAAATTGATGCGCTGTTTCAGCCAACTGTGAAGATGTTAGTTGGTCTTAGCTATTTAATTGGTCTTGTGTACGGGGCATTTTTAGTTTTCCAATCAAAAGTAACGCTTGGGGAACTTGTTTCCTTTAACGTTTACCTTGGAATGATGATTTGGCCAATGTTTGCGATTGGTGAATTAATCAATGTCATGCAGCGAGGAAATGCTTCGCTCGATCGCGTTCATGAAACGTTATCGTATGAGCCAGACGTGAAGAACGTGAAAAAGCCGATGCGTATACATGAACCAGCGTATATCGACTTTGATAAAGTTTCCTTTTCGTATCCGGCTTCACCAAATATGAATTTGAAACATGTTTCTTTTTCATTGAAACAAGGAGAAACGCTTGGCGTTGTGGGGAAAACGGGTAGTGGTAAAACGACCCTTGTTCGTCAACTTCTTCGCCAGTATCCACTTGGAGAAGGAGATATTATAGTGTCGGACGTTACGCTTGGTGAAATTTCAACTGAAAGCGTGCGTGGCTGGATTGGGTATGTACCGCAGGAGCATATTCTATTTTCAAAAACAGCACGCGAAAATATTTTATTTGGTAACAGGGAAGCAAGTCAGGAAGAGCTTGAAAAGGCGATTGAAATTGCCGCATTCAAAAAAGATTTGGAGTTTCTTCCGGAAGGATTAGAGACGCTTGTTGGAGAGAAAGGTGTTTCTTTATCTGGCGGACAAAAACAACGAATTTCAATTGCTCGAGCCGTTATTCAAAATCCAGAAATTTTAATTTTAGATGATTCATTATCGGCTGTGGATGCTAGGACGGAAGCGGCGATTATTGAAAATATACGAAGAGAGAGAAGCGGAAAAACAACAATTATAACAACGCACCGTTTGTCTGCTGTGCAGCATGCTGACTGGATCCTCGTTATGGATAATGGTGAAGTCGTAGAAGAGGGTACACATGATAAGCTTGTTTCTAGTGATGGTTGGTATGCGGAACAGTTTGAAAGACAGCAGGGCGAGAAGGCCGAGGGTGAGGTGAAAATATGAACGTAGGAAAGCGACTATTTATGTACGCGATGAAAGTGAAGGGGACCATTTTTGCGGCACTTGCCATGTTATTCATTTTCGTTATGGCAGAACTTGCAGGTCCATTTGTAGCGAAGATAATGATTGATGATCATATTGTTGGAATCGAAAAACCTTGGTATGAAGCGGAGCAAGGTGAGGATGCCGTACTTTATAACGGCACTTGGTATAAGCGAAGCGACCGTTTTGAACAAGGGGAACATAAAGGAAAAGAAGTTCGTGTTATACAGGTCGGTTTCACATATTATTTTGTACCTAACAAAGTTACATTAGAGGGAACACGTTCTGTAAAGGAAGATATGATCACAATTCAAAGCGGGAAAGCAATGCAAGTGTATAAAGCGAAGAAGTTAACAGGTAAAGAAGTATATTCGTTTTATGAACCAGAGATGAAACGACTACTTTTACTTGGCGGAGGATATTTTGCATTATTGTTAGTTGTATCTTTATTTGCATACGGTAAGCAGTTTTTCTTACAGAAAGCATCGAATAAAATTATTCAAATTATGCGTGAAGATGTCTTTTCGCATATTCAAACCTTGCCGATTCGTTATTTTGACCATTTGCCAGCAGGGAAAATTGTATCGCGTGTAACGAATGATACTGAGGCAATTCGTGAGTTATATGTAACAGTGTTAGCAACATTTGTTTCTAGTTTTATTTACATTATTGGAATTTTTATTGCGTTATTTTTACTTGATATGAAATTAGCACTTCTTTGTTTACTCATCGTCCCAATTTTAATTGTTTGGGCTGTTGTATATCGAAAATATGCATCTGTGTACAATCATAAAATGCGTTCTCGGTTATCAGATATTAATGGAACAGTGAATGAATCTATTCAAGGGATGCCGATTATTCAGGCGTTTCGTCAAGAACGTACAACGAAGAAAGAATTTGAAGAGTTAAATGAAGATTACTTTAAGTATCAAAACAAAATTTTAAATTTAAATGCAGCGACATCTCATAACTTAGTAGGTGTCTTACGGAACATTGCCTTTACGGGAGTTATTTGGTATTTTGGCGGCGCTTCTTTGAGTGCGACGGGTATTGTTTCTTTAGGGGTGCTGTATGCATTTGTCGATTATTTAACAAGGCTCTTCTCGCCAATTACGAATATGGTGAATCAGCTTGCGAATTTAGAACAAGCGCGTGTGGCATCAGAACGTGTATTTGAACTGTTGGATGAAAAGGGAGAAGTAGTTGAAGAGGAACGTATCCCGCGTTTAAATGGAAATGTTCGATTTGATGATGTTTCCTTTTCTTATAACGGGAAGGATGAAGTATTAAAAAACATTTCTTTTGAGGCGAAAAAAGGAGAGACGGTTGCCCTCGTTGGTCATACGGGATCGGGGAAAAGTTCTATTATGAATGTACTTTTCCAGTTTTATGAATTTCAAAAAGGAAAACTTACAATCGATGGGCATGACTTGAAAGAGATGCCAAAGCAGGCACTCCGTGAGCATATGGGGATTGTACTGCAAGATCCATTTTTATTTAGTGGAACAGTTGCATCGAATGTAAGCTTAGAACATCCGAGGATTTCAAAGGCTAAAATTGTAAAAGCACTGCACGATGTAGGGGCAGAGCGATTTGCTAACAATATAGAAGAAGAAATTACGGAAAAAGGAAGTACGTTATCAACCGGGGAGCGCCAACTTATATCTTTCGCGCGTGCGTTAGCATTCGATCCTGCTATTTTAGTGTTAGATGAAGCGACCTCAAGTATTGATACCGAGACTGAAGCGATGATTCAAAAAGCTTTAGAAGTTGTGAAGAAGGGGCGAACAACATTTATTATTGCACATCGTCTTTCAACAATTAAGAGCGCAGATCAAATCATTGTACTTGATCGTGGGACGATTCTTGAAAAGGGATCTCACGATGAATTAATAGAGAAAAAAGGTCGTTATTATGAAATGTACAAAACACAAATGGAAGGAAGTCAAAGTGCTTAACTTTCACGAAATGTTCAGAAAACTTTAAAGCAATGTTTACAAATAGGACCTCTGCCCCCTCTATCCATGTGATATTTTGGAATAAAGGGGGAGATAGGGATGGAAGAGTTATCAGTAACATTTAATATTGCTTTCTTTTTACTATTGTGCGGAATGATGGGATATTGTGTATTAGATTCGTAAAAGAGCTTGCTACTGTAGCAAGCTCTTTTTTATATGGAGAGTTTGTTGTTATTTGTCTGTTAGTCGATATCCTTTGTCGAATCGCCGATATATGTTAAGAATCGGTCGATATATTTGAAAAATCGCTGATATAATTCTGGTTTCCAAAAAGTTACATATGAAAGGTAATTCAAAAGTTTTTTTGTTTTACCTTTTCTTCTATAAATGCTATATTTAAACACGTTACTTATTTTTTGTATGTAATAAATGGTGTTTTGTTTGATTATGAAAAAAAAGGACACACTAATGACGAACATTTTCATTGAAAAATTGTTCAAGATTGCATACAATCAATATAGTTTTTAAATTCCTATCAGAATACTTGGAGGATTACATCATGAAGAAATTATTTTCAGTGCTTGCAGTAGCTACATTAGCGGTTGGTATTGTAGCAGGTTGTGGCAAAGAAGAGAAAAAAGATACAGCTAATCAAGATGCATTACAACAAATTAAAAAAAGCGGTGAAATCGTTGTTGGTACAGAGGGTACATATCCACCGTTTACATTCCACGATGGAAGTGGAAAATTAACTGGATTTGACGTTGAGTTAACTGAAGAAGTTGCAAAACGTTTAGGTGTAAAACCAGTATTTAAAGAAACGCAATGGGACAGCTTACTTGCTGGGCTAGATGCAAAACGTTTCGATATGGTTGCAAATGAAGTTGGGATTCGTGAAGATCGTCAAAAGAAATACGATTTCTCGAAACCATATATTTCTTCTTCAGCAGCACTTGTCGTTGCAAAAGATAAAGATAAGCCAGCTTCATTTACAGATATTAAAGGTATGAAAGCAGCGCAATCTTTAACAAGTAACTATGCGGATATTGCAAAGAAAAATGGTGCGAAAATCGAGGGTGTAGAAGGATTTAGTCAAGCAGTAGAATTACTTAACTCAGGACGCGTTGATTTCACAATCAATGACAAGTTATCAGTATTAAACTATTTACAAACGAAAAAAGATGCAAACATTAAAATTGTAGATACAGAAAAAGAAGCATCACAAAGTGGGTTCTTATTCCGTAAAGGAAGCGATACATTAGTACAAGAAGTAGATAAAGCGTTAGAAGATATGAAAAAAGATGGCACGTATGACAAAATAGCGAAAAAATGGTTTGGTGAAGATGTATCTAAGTAGTGCAATCGCTACAGATCGATTATCTACATGGATAGATATCATGCAAGCATCCTTCATGCCTATGCTGGAGGGTGCTCTTTTCACGACAATTCCATTATCGATTATTACATTTGTAATCGGTATTATATTGGCGATATTTACGGCTTTAGCACGTATTTCAAATAGCCGCATACTGCAATGGATTGCTCGTATCTATGTATCTATTATTCGCGGAACACCACTTCTTGTACAATTATTCATTATTTTTTATGGACTTCCGACTCTCAACATTGAGATTGATCCATATCCAGCAGCTGTTATTGGATTTTCATTAAATGTTGGTGCGTATGCATCTGAAATTATTCGCGCGTCCATTTTATCGATTCCGAAAGGACAATGGGAAGCAGCGTATACAATTGGGATGACGTATCCACAGGCATTAAAACGCATTATTTTACCACAAGCAACGCGTGTATCGATTCCACCGCTTTCTAATACATTTATTAGCTTAGTGAAAGATACTTCATTGGCATCGTTAATTTTAGTAACGGAGATGTTTCGAAAAGCACAGGAAATTGCCGCAAGTAACTATGAATTTTTAATTGTTTATTTTGAAGCAGGTCTTATATATTGGGTGATTTGTTTCTTACTATCTATCGTGCAACAAATATTAGAAAAACGTTCAGAACGTTATACGCTTAAATAATAATCCTTTTATAAAAGGAGTTTTTGTTTTTATGATTTCAATTCAACATTTACAAAAGAGTTTCGGTAATAACACTGTACTAAAGCATATTGATTTATCAGTAGAAAAGGGTGAGGTTGTTGTCATTATTGGACCCTCTGGATCTGGTAAGACAACATTTTTACGTTGCCTGAATGTATTAGAAACACCAAATGCAGGTATTGTCCGCATTGGTGCTAAAGAGCTGGATTTCTCTAAAAAAGTAACGAAGAAAGATATTGTAAATCTTCGTACACAAACAGGTATGGTATTCCAGCATCATAATTTGTTTCCTCACTTAACAGCAATCCAAAATGTAATGGAAGGGCTTGTTACAGTGAAAAAGATAGGGAAAGACGAAGCGAAGAAAAAGGCGACATATTTCCTTGAGAAAGTTGGACTGGGTGACAAAATGGAGTTATATCCATTCCAATTATCTGGTGGCCAGCAACAACGCGTTGGAATTGCTCGTGCGCTTGCGATGGAACCAGAAGTTTTATTATTTGATGAACCAACGTCAGCATTAGACCCAGAACTTGTACAAGAAGTTCTAAAGGTAATGAAGGAACTTGCCAATGAAGGAATGACGATGGTAATTGTAACGCACGAAATGCGCTTTGCTCATCAAATTGCAAATCGCGTTATCTTTATGGATGGCGGTGTTGTTGTAGAACAAGGGGGACCAGAAGAAGTATTTACAAATCCAAAAGAAGAACGGACGAAAAAATTCTTACAAATGTTGCAGTAATAAGAAAGGTCTCAGGGTGAATACCCTGAGACCTTTTTGCCATATATATTTATTTTTGGTATCCGCCAAGGCTTTGCTCAGCCATTGCTACTAAACGTTTTGTAATTTCGCCACCAACAGATCCGTTTGCACGAGCTGTAGAATCTGCTCCTAATTGTACACCAAATTCTTGAGCGATTTCGTATTTCATTTGATCGATTGCTGCTGATGCACCTGGTACTACTAATGGATTTGAAGAATTTTGGTTTGCCATAGGAATATATCCTCCTTAGAGTATAGAAATTTTTTTGGTTGGATTAGCTGGACTTGAACCAGATGATCGCCCCTTTGGCGCCAATCCATCGGTGATGAGGAGTGTATTCATAGTATGGATGTTACGTAGAAAGATATGCGAAATAATAATTTGTAAATTTTGTAAAAACATAAACCGCTGTTATGGATCAATAAAGGTAACCTGCACTCTTTTTGTTTTAACATGGCATGGTGTGAAAAAAGGCCCTGACCGCATCTATGCATGGCTGGATGCTCTCTCCTATCTAAAAAGAAAGTTTTTTAATTTGTATTTTTCTAAAAGAAGGTCACACTAATCATAAAGTGAAACCTCTATGATTGGAGGCGTTGTAATGGCAATATGTCCACTTTGTAATGCATTAGAATCTCAATCATATTCTTGCCGGGTTTGTACGAATGTACTCCAAGATTATGGGAAAGTTGTGGATTATACAGATGCTTATAGCGCATATATGGATCAAGATGTATTAATAGCGGTAGACGGTTTAACAGAGGTGGATTCTCAGCAATGTTGTGTTCATGTTTTCTATTGCGGGACATGCGGGACACAAACTGAATTAGCAGTGAAATTGATATAATGAAAAAACTTCCACCTGTTACATGGTGGAAGTTTGATCTTTCGGTGATTGTTTTTTCGGACGAGAGAGTTGGTCTTTTGTTAAATGGATGGCATATTCGTAAAATAATTGTCTTGTTAGCTCGTTATATTCTTGGAATTGCTTGGATTGAAAGGCAGTTCTGCCAGGTTTGGAATTGGCCTCAAATAGCCAAACGTTCTCATCTTTATCTAACCCTAAATCAAAGCCGATTTCTCCAATATTTCCTTCCATGCGTTGATCTACAGCGGAACTTAGTTGCAAGGCGGCGGCTGTTAATTTATTCGTAATTCGAACACGCTCTGTCGCGTCAGGAAAAATATCTTGAAGTAATTTTACTTCTCCGCCGCTATTTATATGAGTTGTCATGCTGCCTTTTCCAGCGATTTTTGCCACGATGGCACTAACTCTCCAATTGCCGAAGCGATTTTTATTCGTATGAATTCGAAAGTCGACAGGCTGCCCGCCTATACGTAATAGTACAATCCCTTGCTGGACGATAAATGTTTTTAAATCTTGCCCTTGCATAACGTGATTGATCAATGTTTCTAAAGAATGATACTTTCGTAATTTATTTTGCTCCCCTTCACGATAGCGGCAATAATAACAGTTTTCTGCATGAGAATAAAGAAGTTGATAAATGTTTCGTCCAAAACTACCGTGCACGGGTTTCATATAAACGTGTTTGTATGATGATAAGAAATGCTCTATTTGTTCGAAGTTTCGAAATGCTTCTGTTTGAGGCAAGAGAGAAGCGACTGTTTCTTCATTTATAAGAATCTCATGTATATTCCATTTGTTGAAAAATCCTGGATTAAACCATGGAATAGCGTACTTTGTTTGTAATCGTTTTTTTGCCCGGATGATAGGACGATAAGTCTCTGCTTGTCGATTAGGTAATCGGTCGTAAATCACATTTGGGAAAGGAACTGTACATTGCACCCATTTTTCTTCTTTGAAAAAGTATCCCTCAATCGTTTCTTCATCCCAGTTTATATGCTGTGCCCCAAATAAGAAAACAATCGGATGCAAAGAGTCTGGTAGGGTGATCAAGTCCTGAAAACCGATAGAACGATTGCCAATGGGATGGGAAGCGGATTCTGTAAAACCTGTTGTGAAAATCCCGATTAGTGGTCCGAATATAAGTGTTTGGTTTTGAGTGAAAGCATGTATGGCAGTCGAAGGTGGAAGGAAAAGTTCTTGTGCAATTTGCTCGCCTATTATAATTTCTTGCGCATACGTATGCTGAATTTCAATATGTTCACATGTCACATGTCGCAAGCCAAAAGAAAGAGAGGTAAGAGGAAAAGTATTCGAAAATATATAAGGCAATGTTAGCGACCTTGGATGATCAGTAGAAATTTGTAATGTGTAAATATGATCTTTCAATATAGTCGTCACTCCTTTTTCAGTTACGGTGTAAATGGATGAAACCGTAATATACGTAAGAATCTTTTTTAATCTATTATGTAAAAAGAGAAGAGGGAGTTGCTCAATCTTTTTGTATTTCTAATGTGAAATTGCTTCAGAGCGGGTTTATTATATACGGTACAAATCTGCTTCCATATCATTATACTATTGCTTGTATAATGATATTCTATTTTTGGATGATCAATGTTTGGATCCCGCGCTAAAGGCCCGACTGCTCCCTACTGATTAAAGTTTCACTTTATGGTGCGAGTTAAAAACGAAAACTTTTTCTTTTTGGGGGGAAGAGAGAACTGCTCAAGGCTAGGAGCGGTCAGAGCCTTTTCGGTGCCCATACTATGTGAAACCAAAAGGAGAAGGTGAGTGGAGGAGACTTTTTGCTTTCATAGCCGTAACTGGATTAATGAGAAACGAAAGCACCACTAATCGGAGTTTTTAATATGGAATGCAAGATGAATGATTATGTCTTGTCCTTGTAATAAGTTGTAGTAAGATATAGATATATATTTGGAGAAATGGAAGGCTGATATTGAAATGAATATGTGGTTAAATATGTTAACAACGACAGGATTAGGGGCAGTAATTGGAGGATATACAAATCATTTAGCGATAAAAATGTTATTTCGCCCTCATCGTCCTATTTATATTGGGAAGTTTCGTGTACCATTTACACCAGGGTTAATTCCGAAGCGCCGTGATGAACTGGCTGTGCAATTAGGGAAAATGGTTGTGGATCACTTGTTAACGCCTGAAGGGATTGGAAAGAAATTAACAGATGAAACATTTCAACAAGAACTCATCCAATGGGCGCAAGTAGAGATTGATAAAGTTTTGGTTAATGAACAATCATTGCGCGATGTTTTAGAAAAATGGGGCCTGGAGCATGTAGAAGAGAAGACGGTTCAAAAAATTGAAAGCATGATTGTGGAAAAAATTGAGACGTTTTTATCACAATATGATACATATACGTGGGAACAAGCTTTGCCTAGCTCTGTTCATGAAAAAGTAGAGCAAATGATTCCGCAGATCGCAACATTTATTGTAGAAAGAGGAATTAGCTTTTTTGAAAGTGAAGAGGGAAAAGCACGACTTGCTAAAATGATCGATGACTTTTTTGCTTCGCGAGGTACGTTATTAAATATGATCGGTATGTTTTTAGGAAATGTAAGTTTAGTGGATCGCTTGCAGCCAGAAGTGATTAAGTTTTTAAAGCAAGAAGGAACGAAGCAGCTTTTAAGTGATGTGTTGAAAAAAGAGTGGGAAAAGTTAAAGGGTAGAGAAGTAAAGGAATTGGAGTCCTTTATAGAGAAAGACACAGTTGTAAAGTCCATCGTATCAACAATTAAAATAGAAGAAACTGTAAGTGGATTTTTTAATCAATCTGTTCAAAAAGTGTGTGAACCAGTTAGAGAAACGATTGTCCAAACAATGATTCCAAGCGTAGTGAAACAAGCTTTAGCATGGGGAATCAACAATACGGAACAGATTTTGAAAAATTTACGTCTTGCTGAAATTGTACAACAAGAAGTATCGACATTCTCAACAGAACGAATAGAAGACCTTGTACTGTCGATTACGAAAAGTGAACTGAAGATGATTACATATTTAGGAGCGTTATTAGGCGGGACAATTGGATTGATGCAAGGGATATTGTTACTTTTCTTCATGTAATGAACTGAATTGAGAAACCTTTCTTTTTAGAGAGCAGATAGAATCCAGCCATGAAAAGAACAGGAGACATTCACTTATGTTCTCCTGTTCTTGTTGTATAGCGTGGGATGCATGAACGTGTGCTTTTTCATCCTTTCAATTAAGGCTATGAAAGTAAAAGGAGCCCTACTCTCGCTCCTTCATTCTGGTTTCATACGGCATGGAATCCAAAAAGGCCCTGTGACCGCATCTATGTAAGGGCGGATCCTCTCTTCCACCTAAAAGAAAGGTTTTCAAATGTCTTATCCATTTAATAAATAAAGTGAAATTTCTTCACATATAGTGCATAGTTTGTTATTGTAAAAGGGTGCGTATCAAAAGGTATTCAAAGGGCAAGGGCATTAGACCAAGCCCGCTAAAGGAGGAAAAATACAATGACAAAAAACATTCATGATGTTGCATATGAATTACAAAAGGCAATCGCAGAAAATGCAGACTTCCAATCATTAAAAGCTAGTTATGCAGAAGTACAAGGGGATGCAGCGTCAAAACAACTATTTGACCAGTTCCGTACAATGCAATTAGAGTTACAACAAAAAATGATGCAAGGTCAAGAGATTACTGAAGAAGATAATCAAAAAGCACAAGAAGTTGTAGCGCTTATTCAACAAGATCAAAAAATCGTTAAGTTAATGGAAGCAGAGCAACGCTTAAATGTTGTAGTTGGCGATATTAACAAAATTATCATGAAGCCACTTGAAGAATTATATACTGCACACCAAGCTTAATGTGAAAGGCGTTTCCTGAGAGGGAAGCGTCTTTTTTTAGTGAGAACACATTTGTAGTCTATCATGAGACTAAGGTGGAAAATAGGTGATAGGAATGGAGAAATTCACCGGAAATATTATTCGAATATAATAAAATAAATGTAAAGGTTTTCAATATACATTGTCAAAATACTGTCAAATTCATATTATTGGAAAATTGATACATTCGTAATATAATAACTAACAAGAGATATTACACTATATTAATTAACTAAGTGTAATATGTTCTGTAGTTTACATAAAAAGCTTTATTTTACACGATTTTGACATAAAGGGATGATTAGTTTGAGTACAGAGGTAAAAGCGAGCAACGTGAAAACAAAAACAACAAAAGGAGCCGATCTTGTTGTCGATTGTTTGATTCAGCAAGGAGTTACACATGTTTTCGGTATTCCGGGTGCAAAAATTGATTCTGTGTTTGATGTGTTAAAGGAGCGTGGGCCTGAGTTAATCGTTTGTCGCCATGAACAAAACGCAGCCTTTATGGCAGCGGCTGTTGGGAGATTGACAGGAAAACCAGGTGTATGTCTTGTTACATCAGGACCAGGGACATCAAATTTAGCGACAGGTCTTGTGACTGCTACGGCAGAGAGTGATCCCGTTGTTGCTTTAGCGGGTGCAGTGCCGCGTACAGATCGTTTAAAACGTACGCATCAATCTATGGATAATGCTGCACTATTCGAACCAATCACAAAATATAGCGTAGAAGTAGAGCATCCTGATAATGTGCCAGAAGCACTGACAAATGCATTCCGAAGTGCAACTTCTACTCATCCGGGAGCAACGCTTGTGAGCCTTCCGCAAGATGTTATGACTGCTGAAACGTCCGTTTCATCTATTGGCACGCTTTCTCAGCCCCAACTTGGTATCGCTCCCACACATAAAATTACAGCAGTTGTAGAACAAATTAAATCCGCAAAATTACCAGTTATTTTACTTGGTATGAGAGCGAGCACAAATGAAGTAACAAAAGCAGTTCGTGAGTTAATTGCTGATACACAATTGCCTGTTGTTGAAACATATCAAGCAGCTGGAGCAATTTCACGTGAATTAGAAGATCATTTCTTTGGACGCGTTGGATTATTCCGCAATCAACCAGGCGATATTTTATTAGAAGAGGCTGATCTTGTTCTATCTATCGGTTATGACCCAATTGAGTATGATCCGAAGTTTTGGAATAAGTTAGGGGACAGAACGATTATTCATCTTGACGATCATCAAGCTGATATTGACCATGACTATCAACCAAATTGCGAATTAATTGGTGATATTGCATTAACTGTAAATAGCATTGCAGAGCAGTTACCGAAACTGATTTTAACAACGAAATCAGAAGCTATTTTAGATCAATTACGCGCGAAATTAACAGAGCAAGCCGAAGTGCCGAATCGTGATTCACAAGGGCTTACACATCCACTGCAAGTCATTCGTACACTTCGTTCTTTAATTGACGATGAAACAACAGTGGCATGTGACATCGGTTCCCATTACATTTGGATGGCAAGATGTTTCCGCTCATATGAACCACGTCGATTATTATTTAGTAACGGTATGCAGACGTTAGGGGTGGCACTTCCGTGGGCAATCGCAGCGACATTAGTGGAACCAGGTAAAAAAGTTGTTTCTGTTTCTGGAGACGGTGGTTTCTTATTCTCAGCAATGGAACTAGAAACGGCAGTACGTCTTAACGCTCCAATTGTGCATCTTGTTTGGAGAGATGGTACATATGATATGGTTGCCTTCCAACAAATGATGAAATACGGCAGAACATCAGCGACAGAATTTGGCGATGTTGATATTGTAAAATATGCAGAAAGCTTCGGTGCTACTGGACTTCGCGTAAACTCTCCAGAAGAGTTAGAAGATGTTCTGAAAGAAGCAATGAGAGCAGAAGGCCCTGTTATTGTTGATATTCCAATTGATTATCGCGATAACATTAAATTAAGTGAAAAATTACTACCAAACCAATTGAACTAGTGGTAAAGGAGTAGAATAGATATGAGTATTGCACAATTATTAGATATTGATGCGAAAAAGATGAAAACGAATAACGAAGTATATCAAACATCAACAATGCTAGCTTTATTAGATGGTATATATGATGGAATCATCAACTTTGAGAAATTAAAAGAACACGGCGATTTTGGCATCGGTACGTTTGATCAATTAGATGGTGAAATGATCGCTTTTGATGGGGAATTTTATCATTTGCGTTCCGACGGTTCTGCAGAAATGGTAGCACCGGAAGAAACAACACCGTTTGCCACTGTAACATTTTTTGAGAAAGAAATGAGTTATACAATTGATCGTCCAATGAATCGTGAAGAAGTAGAATCTTTATTACATGAATTAATGCCAAGTAAAAACTTGTTTTATGCGATTCGTATGGATGGTACATTCTGTGAAGTAAGAACGAGAACCGTTCCGCGTCAAGCAAGACCATATACACCGCTTGTAGAAGTAACAAAATCACAACCGATTTTTTCTTTCTCTCATACGAAAGGAACGATGACAGGATTTTGGACACCAGATTATGCGCAAGGGATTGGGGTGGCCGGTTTCCATTTACATTATATTGATGATGAACGAAGTGGAGGCGGACATGTTTTTGACTTTGTCGTAGAAAACTGTACGATTCAAATTTGTCAAAAAGCACATTTGCATTTAGCACTTCCAGAAACAGCTGATTTTATGACAGCTGATTTGTCGAGAGAAAACCTTGAAAATGATATTGCGACTGCGGAAGGTGCGGAGTAAAAAAGAAGCCAATTTGGTTTCTTTTTTATTTAGTTTTATTAAACTTTAATATTGATATATGAGATAAAAATTTGATAATCTCCGTCTTTGGAGGTATTTTTAGTTTATACTGTTATTGTTTTAATGTTCTGATGATTGGAAACCTGTTTTAAAGAGCATGATATACAGCTATACTTTCGTAGAATTATATAACAAATCTAATGGGAGGCAATGATTTTTGGACAGGATACCTTTAAAGTTATTTTTTAAATCAATCCTATTTTTTTTCTTATGCGGTATTATTGTTTATTCTATATTTCAGATTATTTTTGTTTGGAGTGTTTCGACAGGATTAGGAAGGGATGATATAGTCGGATTTTCTGATAATAAGTATGTAATCGGTCGTCCACCTGTTAGCTATAATTTATATAAAAAAGATAGTGGGGAAACTATATTAGATAATGTTATTGGTTATAAAAAGGGAAAAACTAAAAGCTATGTTCGGAATGAAATTGAATTTGTAGTGATAAATGAGATAAAGGGTAGCTATGAACTGTATAAAATAGAAAAGGCTTCAGAAAAGGATATAGAACGGTTAAAAGAAATGAAGAAATTAGAATAAAAGAGACTATCTGAAAGGTAAAAATACACACTTGTTATTGTTAGATTTAAAAAATGGTTTAGACTGATAATTGAGTTTTATTTCATGAAAAGAGTCATTATTAAAATAAAGTACTAGGGGTTCAGTCGCATGCTCATCAAACTAATATTTTGAAGTGTCCCCAAAACGGAAATTTTCTTCGTTTTGGGGAACTACCAATTTCTTAACTTGATGGGCATGCGTTTCCGCCCCTAATTTTCTTTTTTAGAGTGATAAAACTCTTTCATTAACACACATCTTTTTGTATTTGTGGGAATATCTGTAGGTGCTTCCCAGAAAAAGCGCAACGCAGGTGACCCCTACGATTTCAGGTGATTTTCACAGAGTTAACTTTTGAATATATAAGCTACGAAAGTAATTCATTCATCATCTTTTTGAGTACGGTATAATACTGTATTAGTTGTATCAGTAAAAGTTTTACTAAGAGCCTTTTACTTAGAAACAAATGGATGCCCCTTAAAATAAAACCGCCAAGGATAATGAACCGCTTCTTCCGCATAGTCAATATTAATGCGGGGGCCAGCAACAATCTCATATTGGGAAGATAAATGTTCTTCTTCAGGAACGAATTCAATATATAATTCATTTCCTTGCAGTGATAAGCCGCGTTCTTCTAAAGTAATGCCAAGTGCGCGACATAGCTTACCAGGGCCGTTCGTTACATTTTTGTATTGTGCTTTTGTAAGTTCCGTTTTCCCAAAGCGTGCTATTTTCATTTCTTCTATTCCATCGACTGGTTCCAGCGCCCGGATGAGAACGCCTTGCGGGGTACCAACTGGAGCAGTAATGACATTGAAGCAATGGTACATACCATAAATAAGATACACATAAGCGTGCCCTGGTGCACCAAACATAACTTCCGTCCGCTCCGTTCGTCTGCCTCCATAGCTATGTGCCGCTTTATCATCTGGTCCTTTATATGCTTCTACTTCAACAATGAATCCACTTCGTTTTACACCATCTACAATATGTACAAGTTTATGACCGAGTAAACGTTTTGCAACGTCTAATGTATCACCTTCATAAAAAGAAGGAAGTGCTTTCATATTGATAGCTCCTTTACTGCTGATATACATATATATTAAACCAAATTTGTAGGAAGGATTCGAACTCGTTCTAATTAAAACATTTATTTCATAAATTATGGATAGGGTGAAAGCAGCTAAGAGGAGGGAAAACGACATGATTTATCGCTTGTTGGCTCTTAATATAGATGGAACACTCCTACAGAAAAATGGAAAGATACCAAAAGGAACAAGGGAAGCGATTGAATTTGTAAAACGAAAAGGTGTATATGTTACGCTCTTTACAAGTCGGCATTATCAATCGGCTCATAAAGTAGCGAAGTCATTAAAACTTGATTCCCTTTTAATTACACATAGTGGAGCATTTATTTCTGCTTCATTAGATAAACCACTCATTCAAAAACGATTGTCAGAGGAAAAAACATTCAATATGGTGCAAGTGCTAGAACATTTTGAATGTAATATACGTATTTCACATGAGCGCTTTTCAATCGGTAACCGTGAGCGAAATACACCAAACTTAATTGCGCGCACTGTATTATCAAGTACAGATCCGCTATTTTATCCTGTTCAATTTGTAGATTCACTCGGAGACGCTCTGCGCGATCAACCTGTTGCTGCTCCGAAGATTGATGTTGTTTTTTCGAATAGGGGAGAAAAAGAGCGTGCGCTGAAAACACTAAAAAAAGCATTTGAAGATGTTGAGTATACAGAATGTGATACATTGAGAGTGGAAATTCTTCCGCTACACGTATCAAAATTACGCGGGCTACAATTGTTAGGAGAGCACCTTGGTATAAGTTTAAATGAAATGGTAGCGATTGGAGATAGTTTGGAAGATTTAGAGGTAATTGCGAGTGTCGGATTAGGAGTTGCAATGGGAGATGCACCTATTCCTGTAAAACAAGCAGCGGACTGGATTACGCGTTCTAATAGTGAAAACGGAGTGGAATATATGATTAAGGAACATTTTCGAAAACAATTTCCACTTCCATTTTTGAAAAATCACTCGCAAGTTCATAAATGGAGGTAGATTGTCGAAAAAAAACGTGGCCTAAAAGCTACGTTTTTTTTCGTGTTGTTATTTTAAAATTACGGGAAAATGAGGTAAAAGCTTCTGTATTGACCTGTACACGCCCTTCAAGTAAACTAAAGAGAGTTTACAAATGAAAAGGTGATAAGGGTTGTTAATTTCAATTAAAACGTTACAAGATGATCGTTTTTTACGTCCGCTGCAAAATATTAGCGGCTTATTTTTTGAAGAAAGTACGATAGGATTTGAGAAAGAAGATGCGAATCTTATTGTTGAAATACAGATAGAAGGAAACGTGACAGCTTCAGCGCGTTTAACAGACGTGCAAACGGGCAATGTGTATGAAGAAACGTTTTCTAAAGATTTATCTTCTTTTACAGAAGAAAAAGAACGTATGAAACAAGTAAAACACGTTGTTTCATATGTATACCTTTCTGTCTTACAGCAGTTAACAGGATTGGAGCAGAGTTGGGGCATTTTAACAGGCGTACGTCCAACAAAGCTTCTTCATAAAATGCTGCAAAACGGTATGTCAAAAGAAGAAGCACATAAAGAACTTCGTGAAAGTTATTTAATTCATGAAGAGAAAATTGAACTTCTGCAGCGCATTGTTGATTGCCAATTAGCAGTTGTGCCAGATTTATATCGTTTAAAAGAAGAAGTTAGTATTTATATCGGTATTCCGTTCTGTCCGACAAAATGTGCGTACTGCACATTCCCGGCTTATGCGATTAATGGACGCCAAGGATCGGTTGATTCTTTCTTAGGAGGCTTACACTACGAGGTTCGTGAAATTGGTAAGTTCCTAAAAGAAAAAGGTGTTAAAGTTACAACGATTTATTACGGTGGTGGTACACCGACAAGTATTACGGCAGAAGAGATGGATATGCTATATGAAGAAATGTACCAATCGTTCCCAGATGTGAAAGAAGTACGTGAAGTAACAGTTGAGGCCGGTCGCCCTGATACGATTACGCCAGAAAAACTAGAAGTGTTAAATAAATGGAACATTGACCGCATTAGTATTAATCCGCAGTCGTACCATCAAGAAACGTTAAAAGCAATTGGACGTCATCATACGGTGGAAGAAACGATTGAGAAGTATCATTTGGCACGTCAAATGGGAATGAACAATATTAATATGGACTTAATCATTGGGCTTCCAGGTGAAGGGTTAGAGATCTTTAAACATACGTTAGATGAAACAGAAAAGTTAATGCCTGAATCATTAACAGTTCACACATTATCATTTAAGCGTGCTTCTGAAATGACGCAAAACAAGCGTAAATATAAAGTGGCAGGCCGCGAAGAAATTACAGCGATGATGCATGAAGCAGAAGAGTGGACGAAGAACCATAATTATGTACCTTATTATTTATACCGCCAAAAGAACATTTTAGGTAACTTAGAAAATGTTGGCTACGCAATGCCGACGCAAGAAAGCATTTATAATATCGTGATTATGGAAGAAGTACAATCGATTATCGGTCTTGGCTGCGGTGCATCAAGTAAATTTGTGCATCCAAAAACAGGGGCAATTACGCACTTCGCAAACCCGAAAGATCCAAAGTCATATAATGATGGCTATATTAAATATACAGAAGATAAGCTTGAGATTTTAAAAGAGCTATTTTCTTAAGAGAAGAGGCTGGCCTAAAGGTTCGCATGTTGCGAGGCTTTAGGTTTCAGTCTTTTTTTATTTTTGGATGGGAGAGAGGATTCACCAATGGATAGAAACGATCAGTGCCTTTTTGCGCCCCATACTATGTAGTGGAAATCCGCTTTTGTTTTCATAGGCACGATTTGCATGTTAGAACATCAAAATGAATATATATTTGTAAAACAGTGTCGAGAATGATCAGAAAAAGGGGGTAAAAATGTAGAGGAAATGTCTACTTATAGGCGAAATGATAGATTTATGAAAGTTAAAAGGGGGCATAGTTTGACATGTATATGACGATTGGGAGGATTTTTGAATTAGCGGTTAGTAAGTATGCGAATAAAGAAGCGCTAGTGGAACCAGAGAAGAACATTCGCTGGACATACAAAGAGTGGGATGAACAGATTAATAAAACGGCGCACGCATTATTAGCAGAAGGTGTGAAAAAAGGAGATACTGTATCTGTATATTTATATAACTGCCGTGAATTTGTAAACGTTTACCTTGCTTGTGCCAAAATTGGTGCGGTTTTCAATCCGATTAACTTCCGTTTAAAAGCGAAAGAAGTAGCTTACATTCTTCACGATGCCGCCTCAAAAGTGGTTGTCTTTGAAAAAGCCGTTGAACAAACAGTTGCGATGGTTGAAAGAGATTTCCCAAGCAGTTCTTTTTGGTACATAGAAGATGATACGCCTTCGTATGCTGCTTCGTATCACGAAAAAGTAGGGGCAGCGCCATCAGAGCCGGTGGATATTGTTGTTGAGGAAACCGATTATTGTTCGATGCTTTATACAAGTGGTACAACAGGGCATCCAAAAGGGGTGCTGCATCGTCACCGTGATATGGCAGAACATAGTATGATTTGTACCTATTTCTTAAAATATAACCGTGACAGTATCGGGCTTGTTGTAGCACCACTATACCATTGCGGGGAATTAAACGCTGGTATTATACCAAGAATTCAAGTCGGCGGGAAAAATATTATTTTACATCAATTTGATACGAAGACGGTACTACATACAATTGAAAAAGAAAAAATCACGACGTTTTTTGCGGCGCCAACGATGTGGAATATGTTGTTACAAGAAGATTTATCACAATATGAGCTTCACTCGATGAAAATTGGGGTATACGGCGGAGCTGCGATGGCACCTGCACTCGTAAAAGAATGTAAAGAGCGTCTACATATTGATCTTGTACAAATTTATGGAATGACAGAGATGGGTCCGGTTATTGCATTCTTAGTAGAAGAAGATCAAATTACGAAAGCTGGTTCAGCAGGAACACCTTGTTTTAGTCACGAAATTCGAATTGTAAAGCCGAACGAAGAGGGACCGGCAGAACCAGATGATGTACTGCCACCGTATGAAGTAGGAGAAATTATTTCACGTGGACCAACTATGATGGCAGGATATCATAATCGCGAAGAAGCGAACGCAAAGTCTATGTATAAAGGCTGGTACCATTCAGGGGATCTTGGTTATTTTGATAAAGATGGTTATTTATATGTAGCAGATCGTGTTGACGATATGGTTATAAGTGGCGGAGTAAATATTTATCCGCGTGAGATTGAAGATTTCCTGCATAGTCATCCTGGTATACTAGATGTTGCTGTACTTGGTGAACCAGATGAATTGTGGGGGGAACGTGTTGTTGCGGTAGTGGTCAAAAAGGATGAACATATTACAGCAGCGGATTTAGAAGTATACTGTAAAGAAAGTGATGAATTAGCTGACTATAAACGTCCGCGTCATTATATATTTGCAGATGAGCTTCCTCGTAATGCGAGTGGAAAACTACAGAAATTTGTGCTGAGAGAATCATTAAAGGGTGCTAACAAATAAAATAATTGCTTTCCGATTTGTTTGATTACCATATTAGAAATTTTTTAAGAACGTGCAGTGTTTTCTGCATGTTCTTTTTATTTTCATATTTCATTCACGAGCAATTATATAAAAATATTAATATAGATTAGTTTTGTGTAATTGTTAGACTTTTATGATATTTTACTTGTTTTTTGTTCTCACCTTGTTACAATAGTAGTTTGGCTCATATGAAACTAAAAACTACTAAAAGGGGAAGTATTAAGAAATGTTTAAAAAATCTGCATCAATTGTCTTAGCATCTAGTATACTTTTTATTCCTGTAAAAGGACTAGCTGAAACCGTACCAACGTACAAGACAGCAACTACAACAAATAAAACTGTAACCGCCTCTAAACAATCTGGATGGATTCAACAAAATGGTACATGGTATTACTTTAATCAAGATGGAACTGTAGCAAAAGGTTGGTTACAATACAATGGTACTTGGTATTACTTAAATTCAAGTGGAGCCATGCAAACAGGCTGGGTTTTGAATAATGGAGCTTGGTATTATTTAGATTCAAGTGGAGCGATGAAAACAGGGTGGCTTCTTGAAGGTAACAAGTGGTATTACTTAAAATCAAGTGGAGCGATGAAAACAGGATGGCTTCTTGAAGGTAACAAGTGGTATTACTTAAATTCAAGTGGAGCCATGCAAACGGGCTGGATTGATTATAATGGGGCTTGGTACTATCTAAACTCTAATGGAGCGATGAAAACAGGGTGGCTTCTCGAAGGTAACCAGTGGTACTACTTAAATTCAAATGGAACGATGAAAACGGGTTGGTTACAAGAGGGGAGTACATGGTACTATTTACAGCCAAATGGTGTGATGCAAACTGGATTTGCTTCTATTAATGGGGTAACATACTATTTCAATAACAGCGGTACTTGGATTCCTGAAAATAAAATTACCGCTACTTCATACATAAATCTTGATTTAACGTATGCTTCAAATGTTACTGGTAAAGAAATTGATGCTGACATTCAAAAGTATCAACCAGATAGTCCATTAATTGGACATGGAGATGACTTTGTTGCGGCTCAGGCTAAGTATGGCGTTAATGCACTTTATTTAGCGGCGCATGCTATTTTGGAATCTGGATATGGTAAATCTGAAATCGCATATCGCAAACATAATTTATTTGGTTTGCGCGCTTATGATTGGGATCCGTTTAAACATGCAAAATATTTACCGACTTTCGGTGATAGCATTGCCTATAATGCCGATTATGTAAGAGATAAATATTTAGAGGAAAACGGAGAATATTACTATGGGCCGACATTGCAAGGGATGAATGTGATGTATTCAACAGATCAAGAATGGTCTGACAAAATTGCAAAAATTATGGAGCGTATTAAACCCTTCAAAAAGCAAGATTATTTATATGCAAAAAAATTACCTGAAAATCCTAATACTTTAAATGTTGACGGACTTTCAAGTAATATTCCATATAAAACATATCCACAGGGAGCGACAGCAAAAGCGAAACAAGCTACTACGTATTACGTGGTGCCATATCCATTTGATGGAGAAATTAAAAGTCAGTCTGTTTCGGCAAACGTCCAAGGTACATTAACAGTAGGTAAATTGGTGTATGTTCATCGCGAGGATCCAAACGGATGGATTGAATTTTCATTTACACAAAATGGAGATAAATATTGGGTATTAAAAACAGCATTAAACATGTAAACGATATACCCCTAAGGTGAAAGCTATAAAAGAGTGCTCCCGAGGGAAGTGTGATTTATTTTAAAAAGCCAAGTTCTTTTTTAAGGACTTGGCTTTTTCGAGTTCGGGTTTCTTCAATTTTCTTAATGTCGGCGTATCGTGGATAAAATTTCAGACAACGCGACGTATTACTTACGTGAAAAACCTTCTTCATCAAGGTATTCTGCAGCTTCTGGATACGAGTTAAATGTTCCGTCTAAGTTACTACCTGCGTACACGTTCCACATATCATCTTCGTGGATAAGAGTAAGGATATGTCCTTCTGCACTTTGCCATTCTTCTTCTTTAGCAGGTTCAGCTTGTACTACGATTTCTTCCGGCTCTTGAGATAGAAGTTCAATTGATTTTTGAATTAATGAGCGTAGTTCGTCTGCTGAAAATTCACGGATGTTAATCATGCCTTTATCGTCTGTTTTATAACCTTTAATGCCATTAGCATATACAAAGCCGTTACCATTTGGGTGTAAATGATACACAACGTTCTTTTTATCTAAACGGCTTTCTTCAAAGTGGAAGTTCACACGTTTTAATGATACGTTCTTTCTTTCTAATTGTGGGAAAGATTCGATAATCGATAATTTTTCTTCAAAAGTTAGCATAGTGCCTCCAAATATATAGTAAAAGATTTAATCTGTTCATTATAGCATAGTCGCTTATCTTTCCAAAGATAGAATACATGAATACGGTTACTTCACGAGACTGTAAAGAGTTTCTTTTAAAAACCACTGACGAATACGTATTTCTCGCGTTACAATAAAACGTGGACTTTTAATAGAGGTGGTTTTTTTATGATTCAAAGAATAGCAAAAGAGTGTTTAGCGGGTTTTACCGTAGCGATTGTTGCATTGCCACTTGCGATTGCATTCGGGATTGCGGCGACAGGGACGTCGGAAGGTGCGTTAGTTGGGTTGTACGGTGCGATTTTTGCAGGATTATTTGCAGCTTTGTTTGGTGGTACAGCAGGGCAAGTAACAGGTCCTACAGGTCCCATTACCGTAATTGCGACAGGCGTTATTGCAAGTCATGGACTTGAGGCGAGTTTTATTGCATTTATGATGGCTGGGCTATTCCAAATTTTATTTGGGGTATGTAGACTTGGTTCGTATATACGTTATATTCCGTATTCAGTTGTTTCAGGATTTATGAACGGAATTGCACTTATCATTATTTTAGGTGAGATGAAGCATGTGAAAAATAGCTTCTTACTTGTTTTGTTAACGATACTTGTTATGCTTGTCGCAGGGAAGTGGATTAAAGCGATTCCGGCAAGTTTAATTGCGTTAGTTGGTGTGACGCTGGCGTTGCCGTTATTTTCTCAATTTTTACAAGGACTGACGATTCAATTACCTTTTGTGGGAACGATACCGTTAAACAAGATGGTTGAAAAAATCGGTGCAATTCCAGAAGCGATGCCGTCTCTTCATTTACCTGTCTTTAGTGGATCGACAGTATTAGAACTTATTTTGCCAGCACTTAGTATTGCGTTATTAGGATCAATTGACTCGTTATTAACATCTGTTGTCATGGATAATGTAACAGGTACAAGGCATAAAAGTAATAAAGAATTGATTGGTCAAGGACTAGGGAATATTATGAGCGGATTGTTTGGCGGATTAGCAGGAGCAGGCGCAACTGTAAGGTCGATTGTGAATATAAGAAGCGGCGGGAAAACAGCACTATCAGCTTGTATGCATAGTGTTATCTTATTTATTTTCATTATGGGGCTTGGTGCGGTTGTCCAATATATTCCACTTGCAGTACTATCAGGTATTTTAATTTTAACCGGTATTGGAATGTTCGATTGGGATAGTATGAAGAAGATGCATGTAGCACCAAAAGGTGACGTTGTTGTCATGCTGTTAACGATGGTGATTACAGTGAAATTTGATTTAATGATTGCCGTTGCATTTGGTATTATTCTTTCCTTCCTTTTATATATGGTGCAATGTAAGAAACGAAAAGCTTCTATTGTAAAAGGAGAAGATGATACGTATATGATTCAAGGGCCGCTTTCCTTCTTATCTGTTGATCGTATTTTTTCTTCTTTACAAGAAGTAAAATCTCATTTGACGTTACGTCTAAAAGATGTACATTATATGGATACTTCAGGTGCGATGGCATTATTAAACTTTATGGATCATACGGAGAAAATGGGTGCGAGTGTAACACTTGAACATGTACAACCACATATTGAAAAGACATTGCTTAGCTTGGCAAATGATCAACAAAGAGAAAAGTTGATTATAGTGAAAGAGCGATAGAAGTGTAAGAGCGAAAAAGCGTCCTTCTGAAAGAGAAGGACGCTTTTTTCTTTGAAGAATGATATATGATTCCATAAAAGTCCGATTGGTGAAGGTCAATAATTAGTGGGGGATAAAGAACCCCCACTGATTCAAGTTTTACTTTATACGTTTTGTGGAACGGTTAAGGACTGTGCAATGTATAAACACATTTCTTTTTCAAAATTGCTATATGTACGTAAGAAGATTTCTAGACCTTCTTTTTGATATATACGTATAGAATCTTCCTGTTGATATTGCTGTAATCCAATTGCTTCTTTTAAATTATGCATCGCATCTAAATGATTTGCCCAGTTTTGATCGAGAGCGTGTAAGCCTACTTGTTGTAATGTTTGTTCTCGTTTTGTATGAGCATATAGCGCACGCACCTGATCGAAATAGTTTGCAATTGTATTTGCAAATCGCTTATTGAATGATTCAATCGAGTTCACCGTACTTGCTGATAATGTTGGTAATTCTTCTATTGGCATAATAGCGTGTAATTCTTCTAGTAATGCAGTGAAATTCCATTCCTCTGGGATTATTTCTTCCAGAAGGTATTTCTTTGCGATAGAATGGATCGTATGCTCTATCATTGGAAGTATTGTTTCGATTATAATTGTTTCTTCATGTAAGAAACAATTGCGAAGTTTATAGATTATATTTCGGTGTTCAGCGATTACATCATCTAATTTCACATGATATTGATGAATGGAAAAATGATTCCTCTCACAAATGAGTTGTGTACGATTTACAAGATCATGTATTTTTGGAGTAAGAATGAGTCCATTATCATCCGTTTTTAATGATGGACTTAATTTTGCTATTTCTTCCTGGGCAAAGCGCTGGAACATGTCATCCTCTAATGAAAGGAAAAATTGTGAGCTGCCAGGATTATCTTGTTTGCCAGCGATACCTTTTAATTGGTTATTCATGCGGCGAGATTCGTGACGTGTTATCCCGATTACATGTAAACCGCCAAGTTCTTTTACGTTGTCTCCTAATACGATAGGAGTACTGCATCCATTCATATTTGTTGCAATTGTAATGCTTCCTTTTTGTCCAGCAGTTGCAAGGAGAGCCGCTTCTTGCTCTTTGTTTTTTGTATGTAGTAATTGATAAGATAAGTGTGCTTCATCTAAATAATGAGATACCATTTTTGACTGTAAGGTGGATCTTGTGTTGATTAAAATAGGCTGTCCCTTAGTATGTCGTTTGATCACCTCTTCACGTACGGCATGATATGTATGATGAGCCGTCATATAAACGAAGTCTTTTAAATCTTCACGAATGATAGGGCGATTCGCTGGGATTGGTGTAACATTTATATCATATATAGGATACAACTCTTTTTCAGTTGTACTTGTTATACCAGATAACATCTGATACATACGGAAGAAGTTTTGAAGTGTAATAGACGCTTCTGTTTGCTTTTTAACTGTAATTTTCAAACCTTCTTTTACTTCAATTGCTTCATGTAAACTATTACTTAATGAATGTCCATCCATTGCACGTCTTGTAACGGTGTCAATCAGCATAATTTTGTTATTATGCACGATATAATCAACATCTCGTTGGAATGTAACGTGTGCATGCAAGGCTAGTGTCATATAATGATAAAAATTTTGATGTTTCATATCGTATACGTTATCAATATGAAATAAATTTTGTATTTTCGTCATTCCCTTATCTGTAAAGTTAGATGACTTTGTCTCTGCATCATATGTATAGTGAATGGTGTCTTGAAATGATTGAATTGCTTTCGCACATAAGTAATGTAATTTAGAACTGTCAGTTTTTTGTTTGGCTATAACGAATGGAGCTTTCACTTCATCCATTAAAACGCTATCGATTTCATCAATCATTGCAAAATGATAAGGGCGTTGCACTTGTAAAGATGATGAGGTTTGCATGTTATCTCGAAGGTAATCAAGAGCAAATTCAGTTCCGGTTCCATATGTAATATCGGCCCCATATGCACGTTTCTTTTCAAGCGGTTCCATTTCTGAAACGTTTAATCCGACTTGTAACCCAAGAAACTCGTGAATTTGACCGATTATATTCTTATCACGTTTTGCTAAATAATCATTTGTTGTAATAACATGTACACCTTTTCCTTCTAAAGCGCGTACATAGGTTGGTAGGGAAGAAGTGAGTGTTTTTCCCTCTCCGGTTGGCATTTCTACAATATTTCTTTCTAATAATATAAGTCCTCCAATTAGCTGTGTATCATAGTGGCGTAATCCGAGTACACGCCTTGCTGCTTCGCGAACGACAGCAAATGCTTCCACTTTTATATCATGAATTGTTTTTCCTTTTTGAAGAAGTTCTTTGAAAATCGTAGTTTTTTGGCGTAATGCCACATCAGATAGCGCTTCTATTTCTGGTTCAAGTGCATTTATTTCACCAATAAGTAATTCATACTTCTTGAGCCTACGCTTTGGTGAATCCCCTAATATTTTTTTGAACGAATTCAGCATGCTAATTACACCTCTCTTACGGACAATAGCCTCATTATAGCACATGTTATTAGGAACAAGTAGAAGTTGTAAGTATAAGAAAAAGTTGGATGATGATATAGGGAAATGTACATATAAACCATTTTGTACGATTTATAGCGAGTAATACGCCCACCTCAAGATTCGATAGGTGGGGGATTAAAGTAAGTGTTGCCCTTGCAGGTTTCTTAGTCTGCTTTTAAATCAACAATGACATAGGCTAATATGACGACAAAGAAAATACTAACGGCCGGTGCAGTTAATACATGGCCAGCCGTAAAGGCAATACCTAGAGCTAGCATGATCACGCTAGCAAGTAGCATATATCTTACAGTCATAATCGATTTGAAATTCGTAATGACGCGAATGAATAATCGAACTCCAAAATAAACAAATGGTAACAGATAAAGCAAGAAACCAATGATTCCAAATGCAAAGAATAAATCGTGAAAGTCCATTTCAATTAGTTTAATGGTATCTGCATTGTTATAGTTTCCTGCATACCCCATGCCAAGTAACTTTTGTGATGTAGGGGCTTCTTTATAGTATCGTTTATATACTTGTAAGAATGTGTCCCGGTCACTATAAATTAAGCTATTCATTTCTCCACTTGTTAATTTTCCTTCTGCACGTCTTTTTGCTTCTTCAGGATCCTCTGTAATTACTTTGCCGTTTTTTCTTGCTTCTTCTTCACGTGCCAACTTTTTATCTTTATATATTTGTAAATGAATGCCCATATTTTTGGCGATAGGAGTAAGCGGGGTGACCGCCAATAAACCGCCTAGTACAAAGAGAACAACGAATGTATTAACAAGATGTGTAATCCCTTTACCTACTTTTCTACGATGCATCATATATTCAATAAAAGAAAAGAGAAGTGTAATGCCGAGTGTAAGGATAATTGCTCCATAGCCTACTTTTGTTCCAACCATAATACCGGCATACATCGCGAAAATCGTTGGAATCCAGTAGTATATTTTAGAAAAAGAAGTTGTTTTTTGTACAGAATAGAGTACAACCATTGGGAACGTGATTGCTAAAATAGAACTTAATTCATTTCCCGCAAAGAACCACCCTCTAGAGCCGATTTTGTCGTACGAATAACTTGAGAAATCTGTTCCAGATGCAATAGAGACAATCATAACTATACTGACAATTAACGATGCATATAAGAAATATGTAATGAGTTTATCCGAAGTATATTGTTTATCCTTTAATTCTCTAAACACAAGAATATATCCAAACAGTAAAACGATTGGATACGTACTTTTCAAAATAAATTTTATTTCTTCGCCAAAAGAAATTGGGTGCTTGATGATCATATTGTTGACGAATCCAGCAGTAAGTATGATGCCAAGTAAGACGAGATAGAGGATATATTTCTTATTATTTGACTGCTCCCAATTGAAAAATAGATATCCTAAAGTGAGAATCATAAAGGAAAATCTTACGACAATTCCGACTGTCGCGCTCATGTGTAATGTGTAGATAGAAAAAGACGTTAATAAATCTAAAATGGGTTGTAAAACGATGAATAGTAGTAGGAAATGTGGGAAGTAGTTATTCGTTTGATTGAACTTGTTAACCATGTTTTCCTCCATTTTTTCATTTTTACATGATAAGGTAAAAAAATATCAAGATAAGAATATCCCGTTAATTCAAGTTTCACTTTATTATAAGGATAAATAGAAGTGACTATGCGGCAAATCTGTTGGAATGTAGTGAATTTTGTATGATACGGATAAGATTTCTAAATTTGCGAGTTTATTAGACAGAAAATTACGAAAAAAGAAGGGTTTTTGACCTCCGTTCTTTAATTATATAAGTATAATCTTTAGGGAAGAAAGAGGGATATATAATGGAAGTAACAAGTAAAGCAGAGTCGGTAGTTGTGAAATATGAAGGGCGAGTAGCAACGATCATGATGAATCGTCCAGAAGTATTAAATGCCTTAGATGAATCTACGCTGAAAGAGTTATTAGTGAAACTGAAAGAAGTAGCTGAGAGTTCCGTTCATATTGTCGTACTATGCGGGAATGGACGCGGTTTTTCTGCGGGTGGAGATATTAAATCTATGCTTTCTAGTAATGATGAGAGTAAATTTGAAGGTATCATGAATACGATTTCTGAAATTGTTGTTACATTATATACAATGCCAAAGCTTGTTATTAGTGCTATTCATGGCCCAACTGCAGGTCTTGGCTTAAGTATTGCTTTAACTGCTGATTATGTACTAGCGGACATTTCATCGATCATTGCGATGAACTTTATTGGAATCGCTTTAATACCAGATGGTGGAGGGCATTTCTTCTTACAAAAACGCCTTGGTGAAAATATAGCAAAACAAATCATCTGGGAAGGGAAAAAGTTGTCAGCAACAGAAGCGCTAGAAATTGGATTAATTGATGAAGTAATCGGAGAAAACTTCCAAGGTGCTGTTAAACAAAAGATTGATGAATGGCTTCAAAAACCAATTAAAGCGATGATTCAAACGAAACAAATTTTGTGCGAAGTAAATCGTTCAAATTTAGAACAAACACTGCAACTAGAAAAACGCGGGCAATACGCAATGAGAAAAACAGCTGATCATAGAGAAGGAATTGCGGCATTTTTAGAAAAGCGTCCGCCAGCGTTTAAAGGCGAATAAAAAGGAAAAAGTGTTAACACAGCTTTAAGTGTTAGCACTTTTTTAAGTAAAAGAGGGAACAGATGAAAAGAAAAGTTATATTCATTACTGGGTTGTTTACGATTATGTATTTTGTCTTGCATAGTACACCAAAGCTTGCTGTTCGCACGGCGCTATTTTTTGAGGGACATCCTATAGTTGCTATAGGGGAAGAAATTACGAAGGAAATCAATGTAGAAAAGGAAGCACTCCCAGCTGATTATCAAACATTGTATGGAACAGAAAATAACGAACCAGATCATTATTTCTTTCCTCATGTACAAGCCTATGGAACAGGAATTGATATGATGAGTGCATGTGTGAGAAAGAATTTATTTTTCTATAAAGCAGAGCTCGGATGCTACTAAATATGGAAAGAAGATATGCTATAGTATAAGTATGATATCTTGGTGGAGGTAGAATCATGTCAACTTATAACAAGTTAGTTAGAGATCTTGTTCCAGAAAAGATTTTAATGTCTGGAAAAACATATACTTCAAAAAAATTAACAGGTCAAGCATACATAGAAGCATTAGCGAAAATCGGAACAGAAGAAATCCGTGAATTCGCCTCAATGAAAGAACGAGAACACGCACTAGATTCACTGGCGGACGCACTTGAAGTGATCATTTCACTTGCGCGTGCAGAAGGTGCAACAATTGAAGATATTGAACGAATTCGTAAGCAGCAAGAAGAAGAGCGTGGTGGATTCCAAAGAGGAATTTATTTGTTGGATGTTTCGGAGGAGTAGTTTGATAGAGTATTTATTTTAGGTAGGGAGAGAATGACATGGAAAACAGCAAACACTTGTATCAGGTTGGGGACTATCGTCTATGGCTAAACACTGAAACAGGAGCCCTGCAAATGAAACTTGACGGGAATAGAGAATTGTACAACATACCGAAGAACACGAAATTGTACGAACGGCTATTAAATGACTTTTTCAGCAAGCCAGTAGAGCAGGAAAATAAGTAGTTAAGATAGTAGAAAAGCTAGAGTATATCGAAAAAAAACTTGTAGAAATTGTTGAGAAATTCAAGAATACAGATGAAAATTATGTATTTGAAGAGAGCTCTAATCTATTAAAAACTAGTAAAGATTATATAAAAAGTGGACTGTATGGATATATCCTAACATATGAAGTAACTAGAGAAATCCCCCTAAATTTTGATTCAATACCATCTAAACTCCTAGAAGGCGAACAAATTGGTGGTGAAGCTAAAGGATCTATTGTAGAGTCTGGATATAAATTTTCGGATGAAAGTACACTTTACGAAAAATTGGTAAGTGGAGAAGCACACGGAAGCCTCGGGGTAGGTCCTTTTGGATTAGGATTTAAGTTAGGCGTAAATAAACATAATTAATGTAAAAAAGGGGCACACTCCATGATGTCATTTGAGACTATAAAAAAAATATTTATCGGTTTTGGAACATTAATTTGTATAATCAATATCATTTCTATTTCATTTTTATCAAATTTAGATATTGCTTCGAAAATTAAAAGTATAGCTTTTGTATTAATTTTGTTCCTTCTCATTTGGTTTATCCTTTATAAAGTAATAGCATTTATTTATAGAAAATATGAAATTCGCAAAAAATACTAAGGGAGATATATCATAGAGAATACAAAAGAATTTCTTTCAATTGGAACTGTTATTACGATTTATGGCAGAAAACAACAACACTCTAATGGAAAAAATTGAGATTTTACACACTCTTTGTTATTTTACTTTTGTTAGTTTTAATTTCGTTACAAAAAGGCTAATGATAAAAAGTATTCCCGTTAGCACCCATCCAATCGTAATCGCAGTAGAGGTATGCAGAGCATAAGAGATCTGTAAACAAAGTAAAGATGATAAAAACCAAATTAGTGCAATTTCTACATGTTTTTTTGTTAATTTCATTACAATAATCCCCTTTGTTATTCAAATGTACTATAAAATATTTTACCATAATTATGTAATTGTAAAAATGAAATATACAAAAATCTCTATCGTTATTAGTAGAGGTTTTGTGATAATTTCTGTATACTGAATATTAGAAAAATAAAGTAGGGGGAACTACATTGGCACATCATGCAAAAGAAACAATGGAATTAATTAAACAGCTTGTTTCTATTCCAAGTCCATCTGGAAATACAGGAAAAATCATTCATTTTATTGAAAACTACGTAAAAGAATGGAATGTAGAAACGAAGCGTAATCATAAAGGTGCACTTATTTTGACGGTAAAAGGAAACAACGATGAACAACACCGTTTACTAACTGCTCACGTTGATACATTGGGTGCAATGGTAAAAGGAATTAAATCTGATGGTCGTCTTAGCTTATCGATGATCGGAGGGTTTCGCTGGAACTCTGTTGAAGGGGAATATTGCGAAATTGAGACAGCGAGTGGAAAAACGTATACAGGGACAATTTTAATGCATCAAACATCTGTCCATGTATATAAAGATGCGGGCGAGGCAAAACGTGATGAAAAAAATATTGAAGTTCGCATTGATGAGCGTGTAACTTCAGCGGATGAAGTTCGTGAACTAGGAATCGAAGTAGGGGACTTCGTCTCATTTGATCCGCGCGTCCAAGTTACAGAGAGCGGCTACATAAAATCACGCCATTTAGATGATAAAGTAAGTGTGGCAATTCTATTGAAATTAATTAAAAGATTACAAGACGAAAACATTACATTGCCATATACAACTCATTTCTTAATCTCTAATAATGAAGAAATTGGTTATGGCGGTAATTCTAACATTCCAGAAGAAACGGTAGAATATTTAGCTGTTGATATGGGAGCACTTGGAGACGGACAAACGTCGGATGAATATACAGTATCTATTTGTGCGAAAGACTCTAGCGGTCCTTACCATTACGGTTTACGTAAACATTTAGTAGAACTTGCGAAAGAAAACAACATCGAATATAAAGTAGACATTTATCCATTTTACGGATCAGATGCATCCGCAGCAATTCGTGCTGGTTTTGACGTGAAACACGCACTGATTGGAGCGGGGATTGATTCTTCCCATGCATTTGAGCGTACGCATGAGAGTTCGATTGCGCATACAGAGGCGCTTGTGTTTGCTTATGTGATGTCTGAGTTAATTGGAGAATAGCGAAAAGAGGTTACCTGGCATTGGGTAACCTCTTTTTATATGGCCAATGTTGCCGGTGTAAGCGGAAAATATTCCTCACCTGCAATTTTAGTATGAATCTCAGTTGAACCCATGCTACTTAATTGTTCCCATCCCACCAATTTCTACACTTACCTTGACGTTTACATCGCCCTTTGCCAATGCTTTATTCCATTCGTTTTGGACTTTTTTCCATTCTGGATATGTGTAAGTTCTTGCATATACCCCAAGCCCAATAGGATCGATTTTGGCAGTTTGTATTTTCTTTATTAATTGCTTGAAATCAGCTTCCAGCTTAGTTTCAATCGCCTTTTGTAATTTTTCTGCGTACTTTCTTGTATTGAACGAAAAAAGCCGTTCTGTAATAGCGATTCTCATCTTTACATCTATATTAAATATAAAATGATTATCATACCTTACCTTTGTCTTTACTTTAATATTTTGGGCACTAAAGCTTATCCAATCTTTATCTTGGCTATCTGACTTTAGTTTAATTGGAATTGTAAATGGAAACTCACCTTTAGCTTCTTGTTGCAAAATACGTAATAGTCTGTTCTCATCGGATTTTAGCGTTAATTTATACCTTCCTTTTTCATCCAACAAAGCTGTACCTGTCACCCATATTCTATTCTTTTTTTTCATCTCAGTAATACTTGCTGTTATCCCTTTGTCTGCTATTTGTTCATGTAGTTTTTGAAGCGTTGTTTTTACTGTGATATTTCTTGAAGAGGCGGTATCAACTAGTTTTGTTAAATACACTGGAAGCCGCGGCTTGTCTTTTGGGGTATAAAAGATGACGTCCGAAACAGGTCCATCTACAGCAACAACCCTTTCGGTAACTGTATTTTTGGGATCTCGGTAAAATGGATCGAGGTACTTTTCCCAGTTTTTTTGTTTCAGTAGCCGTTTTCCAATTAAAATAACCTGTGTTTTACTTCCCGAGGTAAGCGCCATAACCGTAGAGTCAAATTGGTCTCTAGATTTTCGAACCGTAACAGATTTCACACCAGCAGTTTCTTCTTTTACCTTTGCTTCTTTATTAAAAACAGGACTTGACATGTACACCAATAAATTATTATTATGATCTAAATCGATACCAAGGATAAGAGTAAGGGAAACATCTTCAACATTTGTTTGATCAAAGCATCCAGTCATCATGAACACCGATAACAAAATACAACATAGGACTTTTCTTTTCAATGTATCCCCCCCTGTCGAGACTTCCCATATACCCAGCTATACATCCATAAAATGATAGGTGATATATACGTCAATCCAAATCCAGCATTCGATACTACCTGTTGCCAAGTTTCGGCTTGATTCCAACTAGGACGAGTCCAAAATACGAAGCCGATAATGAGCAATAATAGAACAATGACATGAGAGCTGTGATCTTGTTTCCTAAGTAATTGGCTCGAACAAAATACAGCGCAGTATATGCAAGGAATCCAGGCTGTAGAAACAACGGTTAAGTAAACAGCCAATAAAATCATGTCAAAACGTTCTAAAAAACGAAATTCAATTACTTTAAGTAAATTTAGTACCGGCTGGTTAAATTTTGTAATGCTATCAGGGCTAAAATAGGCAAAACAAACAATAGTAGCAAATAAATAAAATAACATCGTTAAAGTGTTTGCAATAACCATTCCATGGACTGCATACTGTTTTTTTTGTAAAAAGGGATATAAAAAGAACGCAATATCAAACCCTAAATAAGCAAAAATAGTGGTCGGCACAGCCGTTAATACCGGTTTCCATCCTTCTTTTAAGAGCGGAAAGAAGGGCAGCAGGCTTCCGCCATCTTTTAGCGGTATCAAAAAAAACAGCGGAATCCAAAGCACCATATAAAAAGTAAGTTCAGAGTACCGCCCTATAATACGAAGGCCGTTACGTGCAATAAGAAAGGTAGGAATCGAAAACAAAAAGATAATGATATAGTCAGGTGTTTTCGGAAGAAGCCATCCCTTAAGATAAAGCATAGCGTTTATAAGAACGATACAAGAATAAAAAGCGAAGTATATCATGTAAATAACAACGAGTGCTTTCCCTACTATTTTTCCAAAGAATCGTATAAGAATGTCATAAATTGTGTCCTCGGGATATTTTGCAGCTGTTTTTACTATAAAAACACCTGCTATTGTGGAGAGTACCCAGCCGATAAGTATAGCCATCCATCCATCTGTCCCAGCTTTTTCCGCAAGTACTCGTGGGAGAGATAAAACTCCAGTGGCCACCTGCATTCCATTGATTAAAAAAATATACTGCATAAGCGTGATATCATTATAGGCATACTTTTTCATAGTTTCACCTTTTATTATGATTCTTTCCTTGTCGAATAGATTGAATGGCTCTTGTACCCTTAGGGCGCTTTCTTATTGCCCATAAAGGAAAGCGTACAAAAGTATCCTTCATATCTGTAAAGCGAAACGGTGCCAATGGCGTTCCGTAAGGAGTACCTAGCGATTCAAGACTGATGAGATGCCCAACTAATGTCATCCACCCGATAACAAGTCCTACAATTCCAAATAAGGCAGCTGATAGCATCATTGGAAAGCGTAAAAGTCTAACTGCCGCCCCCATATCATAATTAGGGATAATAAAAGAAGCGATGGCGGTAACAGCAACAACAATAATCATAATGTTGCTTACAATTCCCGCCTGAACAGCCGCTTGCCCAATAATAATCCCGCCTACAATTCCAACTGTCTGACCGATCGGAGTAGGAAGCCGCAAAGCCCCTTCCCTCATCATTTCCAATGTCATTTCCATAAGCAGTGCTTCCATAACTGGAGAAAATGGTACGCGCGTTCTTGATTCCGCAATAGACAAAAAAAGTTCTACAGGAATGACTTCAAAATTAAAAGAAATAAACGCAACATAACTCGCAGGTAAAAATAGAGCAATCATAAAGGCGATAAAACGAAGCATTCGAATAGAAGAAGCAACTAACCACCTTGTACCGTAATCATCCACTCCTTGAAAAAAGGAGATAAAATTTGTTGGGGCAATTAATACATTAGGCGAATGATCCATTACAGTTACAAATCTGCCCTGTAGAATATGAGATACTGCCAAGTCAGGTCTTTCAGTTAATATAAATTGCGGAAATGGTGAGTACGGGTTATCTTCAATAAATTCGATCAGTTCACCATTACTAGCAACAGAGTCGACCGTAATACTTTGAATCCGTGTTTCTAATTCCTTCAGCACATCGTCAGAAGCTACATCTTTCAAATATAAAATAGAAATCTTCGTTTTGCTTCGTACACCAATTATTATTTCTTTTATCATTAATTCGGGATGGGGAATATATCTTCGAATCATTGCGATATTTTGACTTCCAGTTTCTATAAATCCTTGATGCGCACCTTTTAGAGCTATTTCATTATGGGCATCTTCAACATTTCTTTGCGGCCATCCTTTCGTATCGAATTGATGCGCTGTCGTTCGGCCTTGGATTAATAAAACACTATCTCCTCCAAAAATAGCATTTTCAATCTGACTCCGCGTATTAATAATTTTAATTTGTCCTAATGTAATTGGAAGTTCCTTATTGGTATCAAAAACATTATTTATTAAAGGATTTAGAACGTGATTTTGAATCAATTGTTTATCTGTTAATCCAGACAAATATATTAAAGCTGCTTCTAATCCATCCCCTTTCATTTGAAAACGACGAATCACTAAATCGGGTGCTTGACGAAATACATTTTGAATATCAGCTATGTTTTTCGAAAAATCAGTGTCTAAGAGGGAGTCCTCTATATTTTTTTCCTGAAAATGAGCATTGTCTTGTAGTGAAGATGACTTAGAATCGCCTCTATATTTTAATCGTTGCAGAAATTTAGCCATGGCTCCCTCACTTTCTATGTGCTTTCTATCGTATGTTTAGTATGCATATACGAAGAAAAAATATCCTAATAACTAGAGGGATAACGCCAAAATTGTTACTGTGCCGGTTAAGCAAATCTCCAAAATAAAAAGTATTTCTTTCTGCATGACTAGTAGAAAGAAATACTTTTTTATTTTTATATATTTACCAAAGGCAGTAATGTCCGAATTTGATCAATATCAGAGTTCCAAATAACGTGATTCAGTTGATTTGTCGTTTCGATCATGTTGTCAGAAGATCGGCATGAGATATCGTTCACATATCATGAGAATGCTACAGTCACTCTCTCTTTTACAACATACATCCCATATTTGCTGGCAATAGGTATAAATTTTTCAATATCATCTCCGTAATGCATAAGATGCACTTTTGAATGATATTCTTTAGGGTAGTACGCGCAAATCTCATCAAATGAAGCGTGAACAGGGTTTGGAACAAATGAAACATCTTGAAAAATAGCAGTGGTTTGCTCATTGATTCGTTCTTTTAATCCGCTGTTTATTAAATCTTGAATGTCGGAAGAGAAGATGATATTTGTTCCTGTATTCATATCGGTAATATGGAGTGCATAGCTTTGCATTCCAGCACAATGCATGTTTGATGTATCGATGAATGTAAACTGGCAAGAGTCTATTTGGATACTGTTTTCATGAGTTAATATGATTGGCTGCATGTAATCAACATAAGTCATACCTTGATTTTTCAATCCTGAATGCAGCAAGCTCTCATAATGTGGCAACTGAGATTCTAGCATAATGAATTTCGTAAGTTTAGGAACGTGTTGTCCATTTTCAAAGTTCCAATAGTTGTGAGTTAGTAATTCCTCAATGCCACCCGCGTGATCGAAGTGGAAGTGCGTAATAATAGCGTAATCAATGTCTGAATGCTTCATACTTGCAGCTTGTAAACTATATTTTAAAGAAGTGCCTCCATCAATTAAGAGACGTTTGCCTTCAAATTCAAAAATGTAGTTATTATTGAAAAAGCGTTTTGATAGTGCAGAACCGGTACCAAGTGCTGTAATTTTCATGTATTCACCTCTATATGAATTTTTAACCAAAAATATAGTGATTATATAATAAGTATTTTGTAAGATTATACTATACTCCAATTGTTAATGGAGTGAATATGGGGAGGGTATGTTATTGAAACTGCCAAATGTGTATATAGTGTACATTGATTTAAAAGGGTATTCAAAGCTGAAAGAAGATCAAAAACACACATTACTTTGTGAATTTATTCCAAATCAGTTTGAAGAACGTTTTCAAAAGCACATTGAAAAGGCTGAGGTGTCTAATACATGGGGTGATGCTGTTTTGGCGGTTTTTTCCAATGGAGCCGAAGCTGCTGACTTTATGTTGACATACAGAGATGCTTTTAGTCAACTTTCATATGACAAGTTGCCCGTTATCCCTCGCATTGCTGGACACTATGGGGAAGTGTACAAATTCTTTGATAAAATATTGAAAAAGGATAACGTGATGGGGAAAAATGTTGATACAACAGCGCGCATTGAACCAATTACCCGTCCTGGAGAAGTATTTGTAACAAAAGAGTTTAAAGAAGCTCTAGAGGATACATTGGAATTAAAAGGGACATACGATTTTTCAGATTTGGGAATTTTGGATTTAGCAAAGGATTTCGGCAAAATGGAACTCTTTCGTTTAAGAGGGTACGGCGAAGAAGAGCAGATAGTTGATAGTCTGTTTGAACAAAAGATTAACGACTCCCTTCCGGAACTTGATGAGAGCAGTGATGAAGAAAAGAAAACTATAAAAAGAATCGAAGACATGAAGAAGAAAAGTGAAATTGAAAGAGAAATAGATAAGCAGTTTATTAATATAGAGAAGAAGTCTGGTGCTTTTTTAGAAAAGCTAGCAGAGATTTGTAAAAGCAGCGGTTTATATGAGCAAAGCCTTGAGATTATTTTTGAACTGCAAAACCGAACAGTTACGATAGACCGAGGTGTACATCTGCGGCCGTATGCATCAAAAAAGAAAATTATTACGATAAAGGCTGACTGTTTGAGCCGTTTAGGTAAATATGAAGAAGCTGCTACTTTACTGTACAGCTTATGGCAGAGTATAGATGATAAAAATTCAAAAGATGCATATGACATTCTATCTACGCTAGCTGCGCAATTTAAAAGGAGAGCGCTTGCTTCTAGACCAGGGGATGTGAAAATAGATTTGTTGAATCGAGCGAAAGGTCTTTATCTTACGGCCTTTAAAATTAACCCGCAAGAGTACTATCCTGCTATTAATGCTGCCTATTTGTATAGAATGACAGAGGAATTAGGACATGAACAATCTAAAGAGATTGGTAAGAAATTAGCAGCGTACATTATAAAAACATGGGGGAAAACGGGGATTGAAAGAAACTGGTGGCTCGATGCTTCGCTTGCTGAAGCAAAAATACTGCAAGGTCGATTTTCTGAAGCGGCGGCAGATTTCCGTGACGCGATGGGTGAATATGTGAATAAGACAAAAATGTTTGAACTAGAATCGACGAAAGCACAAATCGAGCAGTACTTAAAGGTAGTCGGTTTAGAAGAAGACGGAGCAGAGATTCTAGATGTGCTTGATGAATGGATTCATCAATATGAAGAAAAGGAATATGTAAAATGAAACTACAAAAAAAGGCACCAAACAAAATTTTAAAGAAGTTGCTTTTGGATACAGTGCATGGGGATCGCTCTTTTCTCTTGCTGCAAGGAGACTTACTGCAGGATGAGGGAGATGTTATCGTCATTACGATACACGATCAAGGGGGTAGCCCGCAAGGCGATTTATACGACTTAGTAAAAGAAAAATTTGATATTGATCATTGGCATGAGAAAGAAATTTATTTTCTTGGTGATCATGGCTGGATTGGAGAAGTACACTATGAACATAGGGAAGGAAGACATAATCCGGTCATTTTAACATTGCATACTGGGCTTCCTGAAGGAACTACTTTTGAAATTGCAGCGTATGAAAAGTATGTAAAAGGAACATTTGCTGCGCTGGCTGCACTAGAATTCGAAGGAAGAAGTTTTCGAGAACTTGCGCTTCCAGTTCTGATTCGCAAAGGGCTTGAGGAGAATTATGAAGAAGCAATACAATGCTTGATTAAGCATGCTACATCTTGGTTAAAGAGCTCCAAATGCTCAGAAACGATAAAATACTATATTCATAAGCCAGAAGATGCTGTCAAATGGGAAGAATCAATGGAATCAGTACTGAGTAGAACATATATTAGCTATTCCAAAGCAGGCATCGTGGATCAGCTGCGTAAAGAGGTACTTACAGTTATTGATACATATAAAAAAGAAGAATATCTATGGCGGGAAGTACTGTCACCTTTAAGGGATTCCCTGTCTATGCAAAAAGATAGAATTCCTCCTGAAACAAAAAAAGTCGCACGGCTTTTGGCAGAGGCAACCGTGAAGCTCATATGCGAAAAGCAGGGTATTCCGTTCCATCTTCAAGCGAGCAATCTGACAAGTATGATTGGAATATTGAAGAGTAGAGGCATAATCCCTGAACTGGCTGCTCAATACCTGTATATGCTTCGTACTTTCGGTAACAAAAAATCACATATTGACAATAGCGATCAATTCAAATACCCAATTCGTACACTCGGAGAGGACGATGAAATTATACTTCTATCAACAATACTGCGTTCGTTGCGCTATTATGCCAATATATTAGGGAAGTAAGGGGGTTACTAGTTAGTGAAGGAAATAAAAGAAAAAGCAAGTTATGAAGAAATGCTACAAAATGTGATAGATGACGGGAAAGTGAAAATAGAGCTGCATCAAAGAGAGAAATCCGCAAAAACTACCTTTGTTATCAATTTAAACAATCACTTGAACAATTCTCTTAGATTCGCAGATACAAAGGCAGCAGCTTTAGTTGCCGCTAACGGATTAATTACAAAGTTTGTAATGGAACTTGGAGTGAAAGGATATACCGTTAGTGCTATTTTGCTTAAAATTGGTTTGTTTTCTATATTGGTAGGAATTTTGTTATCGCTTGTAGTAGTTATACCGCGAAGTAAGCAAAGTAAGGAAAAAGGCATTATGTATTGGGATAATATCGCGAATATGGAAAAGCAAGAATACACAGAAACTGTGACGAGTATACCGAATGATGAATTGTTCGAGAAACAAATTGAAAACAATTACCATCAAGCAGAAATACTGAAAGTGAAATTCAAAAGGTTAAGGACTGCTTTTCTTATCAGTATCGCAGGCTATTGTAGTCTCGTTCCCGCGCTTGTTATCATACTACTTTAAGTAAAAACAAGGGCATGATTATAACTGTACATTAAGAAAAAACATAGTATAATCTAAAGAACTGGAAAAATTTATTATTTTTTTGAAAAGGAGTTTCTTATGACATACATCCCAAAACCTATTGATATTGCACACATCCAACTTTCTGAGGATATTTCTGAGCTGACAGAATTACTAGCAAAAAATACTCATGACGTATGGGCAGCACAAAGGATGAAAGAAGGCTGGACATACGGACCAAAGCGAGATGACAGCAAAAAAGAGCATCCATGCTTAGTCGAATATGAAGAATTGCCAGAGCAAGAGAAAGAGTATGATAGACTGACAGCGATAAATGCAATTAAGACAATTGCCGCGCTTGGTTTTCATATTGAAAGAACAGATAAATAGCTAAGATGAACAAGACAAATTTGTATAGGGATGAATTTGTCTTGTTCTATTTATGTAAGTATAAAACCGCGAGAAAACCTGTCCTTTTTAGGGTGGGAGAGAGGATCCGGCCAAGCATAGAAGCGGACAGAGCCTTTTTGAGCCCCATGCGGTGTTTAAAACAGAAGGAGAAAAAGAGAGTAGGACTTTTTTTGTTTTGATAGCAGTGATTGAGATGTGGATGATGAAAAACCGCGAGAAAACCTGTCTTTTTTAGGGTGGGAGAGAGGATCCGGCCAAGCATAGAAGCGGACAGAGCCTTTTTAAGCCCCATGCGGTGTTTAAAACAGAAGGAGAAAAAGAGAGTAGGGCAACTTTTGTTTTGATAGCAGTGATTGAGATGTGGATGATGAAAAACCGTGAGAAAACCTGTATTTTTAGGATGGGAGAGAGGGTCCGTCCAAGCATAGAAGCGGACAGAGCCTCTTTGAGTCCCATGCGGTGTTTAAAACAGAAGGAGAAAAAGAGAGTAGGGCAACTTTTGTTTTGATAGCAGTGTCGTATATATCTAGATTTATAATGATGGAAAGGTTGGGATAGTGATATGTGGGAAACGATTCGGATATTTGTTTCATCTACTTTTATAGATATGAGCGAAGAGCGGGACTGGCTAGTACAACATGTATTTCCTAAGCTTCGAAAAAAATGTGAGGAGCGTAAGTTACGGCTTGTTGATGTTGACTTACGCTGGGGTATACCGGAAGGAAAGATAACGGATGAAAATCTTGCGGATATTTGCTTAGAGGAGATAGAGAACTGTAATCCGTTTTTTGTATGCTTACTGGGGAGTAGATATGGTACGCTTGCGAAAGTCAATGAGAAGAGAAAAGCGGAATTAATGCTGCAGGATGAACAGCATTCTATTACAGCTTTAGAGATTTATCATCGCTTGCGAAAGATGCAGGAGAAAAAGGGTGGCGTTTTATTTTATTTCCGTGATGTTTCTCCGATTAAAGGAGTTCCAAAAGATGTGAATTCGGAAGGGGACTTCAAAAAAAAGTTAGCGGAATTAAAAGATGATATTTATAAAGAGGTAGATCATGACCTTATTAAGGACTATTCACACTTGTATTCAAAAGACGAACAGTCGGAGTTTATGAAATTAAATAAGGTCGCGTTTGGGAACCTGGTATTTGAAGATTTGTGGAAACAAATTGATGAAATGTATCCGGTAAAGCATGAAGAACAAATGGATGAATTGCAGCAGGAAATGAATCAACATACGAGTTATGAGGACTATAAATCAAGTCAGTTTTTAGCTAGAAAACAAGTGCTGCAAGATATAATGCAGCATATTCGCTCCCATAGCGGCCAGCCAGTATTTGTAACAGGGAAAGCGGGATCCGGAAAATCTTCCTTGATGGCACAAATCATTAAAAAGTACAAAGAAAAAGAAACAGATACTTTTGTTCTTCCTGTCTTTGTTGGACTAACCGCTCGGACCGGAAATGTCAAAAACATCGTGCGGTACATCTTTGAAGCTTGTAAGTCTCGATATAACGACATTGATATTCCGAATGATCATGAGGATTTGCATCTGTTATTTGAGCAATTGAAAGACAGAAAAATAGCTATTTTTATAGATGGTTTAGATCAGATTTCTGATGAAACTTGTAAAGATTTGCATGCATTGCTGCCGATATCAATCCCAGATCATGTTCAGTTGATTATAAGTGCAATCTCAGAATCTAGCCATATGAAAGCGATCAAAAATGCATTTTCGCCTACGCAAATATTTGCTGTGGATAAATTAGAAGAGAGCGATATTAAGGAAATTGCTCAAAATGTTTTACAGCTTTATGGAAAAAAAATAGTGCCTGTGCAAATTAACTCGCTCTTGCAAAATAAAGGGACTGCTAACCCTTTATATTTAAAACTTGTAATTGAGGAATTGAGATATTTTGTTCCAAAAAAAGTCGGTAACATTGATAAGCAAATTGCGGAATATATAAAGAGTTTACCGTCTGATCTAAAAGGAATGATACAGGTGATTTTGGATCGGTTAGAGCGAGATAATGACAAAAATATTGTGGCGCATACCTTGGCTTTCATTAGTAATTCTCGCATAAGCTTGTCTGAAGATGAACTGAGCGAAATCCTTTCAACAATGTATGGAAAACAAGTACCCGAATTCCAGTGGATTATTTCTAGTTTGAAAAATCATTTGTTGTCATGTACAGAAAAGAAATTTCAAACAATCCACGTGTATCACCAAACGATTCGAAATGTAATTCAAGAAAGATATTGTGGCTCAAAAAAGGAAATGAAGAAACTGCATCGACATTTAGCAGGGTACCATTTCGAGAAATTTGAAAGCAGAGGGAATCATACGCTAGAGGTGTATGATGAAAATAATCGTTCTACGAATGAATTGTTGTACCATTTCATGATGGCGGAGCAATGGGATAAAGTTCTCTATATCATAAGCGATATGAATTATTTGGAAGCGCAGTTTAGAAGCCAGTATATATATAGATTCCTAGAAGATGTCTATGCTTTACATAGTTATGAATCTATACCAAATGAACTGAAGGAAAAAGTAGAACAGTTGCTTCTATTTATTAGTAGGGAAAAAGATTTACTGGTTCAATACCCAGAGCTTGTCTTGCAGCAAGCTTTGAATCAATGTGATGTACCGTATTTGAGTGAAGAAGCTGCGAATCAAGCTGAGAAGCAAACTGAAGACAAGTTTATTTTCCAATTGGAGAATAAACAGCATGTTAATGATCAAATATGCCGAAAACTCAGTGAAAGTAGCGAAGTTTGTGATGTAGTCATATCACAGGACGGCAAGAGAGTTTCCGCTTTACTTGTGGATGGAACGTGGAAGATGTGGAAAGTCCAAACGGCTCAAGAGGAAATTCATCGAAAACTTCCTTCTTATATGCAAGTAAACGCGCATAGCGTACTGTTCAATAGTGGAAAAGCTATATTTGGAACAGATAAAGGGAAATTATACGCTATTCATATTGAGTCTGGAATTCTTATGGAACAGGATGATTTTACGTATGATTCACAAGCGATTCAAAAAATTGCTGTGTCTGAAAACGAAAAATATGCGGTTGTTGTTTATGATAATCATGTTGTTAAAGTTTGGAGTCTGGAAGAACGGAAAGAATTACAGCATTATCAACTTAGCTCAAAAGTAGAGTCTATTAAATTTGCAGCATCAGATGCGTCAGCGATGCTTTTATGTGAACAAGGGACAGTTATGAAAATAGGGATTGTAACGAGAGAAGAGGTCTTTGTTAGCCTTGGAAAAGAAATTGACAGATTCGATTATGTACCGCATGAAGAAAGAGGGATTTATGCGAATCAGCATACGGTTCATCTTATAACAGGGTCGGCTACTTCAGAAGAATTGTATTGTGACCGAGAAAAGCGTCCGATTGTGGCCTGTACAATGGATCAAAACGCTGAAACAGCAGCATTCGTTGCGCATAATAACGTTCATATATGGAAAAATGGGTATGAGAAATTGAAATCTATATTCAATGTAGCTTCCAATATTAATCATATTTCATTTATTCCAAATACAAATCAGCTGCTTTGTATTCAAGAAAATCGAATCATTCAATTGCTAGATTTCGAACAGAATAATGATAATAGTGACGCTGTGTATCAGAAAGAAACAATTTTCTTATGTGATTTTTGGAACGAAGGGAAAAAATTCAATACAGTATGCCGGGATGGTTCTTTTAAAATATGGGATTTAGAGATAAAGACAACATTAAAGTTATTTAAAGAACATGAGAAAAAGCAGATCCAGCATACAATCATCTCCAAAGATGAAAAAATGTTTGTTACTGCCGCATACAAAGATGAAGAACATACGGTTACTTTATTTGATTTAGATAACTTGTACGAAGACGGGCGTGAGAAGCACATCATTAAACCGAAAATGGAAGAGGTCAAAGTCATTGCACGAATAAAGGAGAAACATCTCAAACATCTTTCTGTATCACCTGACGGAAGATTTTTAATCATGCAGGACCAATTCGGCATTGTTAGCTTCACAGACTTATATCAAGTGAAGGACGAAAAATGCTTTTCCCCTAACAAGTTTCTATTAAAGGTTGATTCAATTATAAGTACTAGTTTCAGTAAAGATGGATCTCTTGTAGCAGTTGCATTTTCGGACAGTACGTTACGTATATATAACTTGCACACGAAGGCTGAGCTATTCCAAGGAAAAAGCATGCAACCTGTTAAAGGGATAAAGCTTCTTCCTAACAATAAACAAATTATCTGTCGATATGAAAAAGACGTGACAGTAATGGATCTTTCTGGAGAAGAGCAAACCCTTCTTAAGCACGAGGCGCCAACTTTGGACGTTTCTACAGACGAAAACCAATCTGTAGCTTCTGTATCAGGTGACGGCCTTCTTAAAATCTATAAAGAAGGTCATATTATGGAGCAGCAAGTCTGGACAGAGAATGAATCATCACAAGATGACTATAGCCCAAGATGTGCATTTTTGACGGAAGGTTTAATGTTAACAACATCTAATGATCAAATGGTCCGCTTCTGGAAAGTAGGCAAGCAAAGCATTGAACTGGCAGGAGAATATCATGTGCCAGGAAACTGCCACAGCTTCGCTTGGGACGAAAACGGCAATATCGCTTTTGCCGATAAACAAGGGAAAATTCATTTTGTAAGACGTTTGCATGAGGTTCCGGTAGTGGTTGGGTAGAAATAAAGGCAGTATAGCCGGAGTGTAGAAACAATACGCAACAAAAAGGTAGCATCATCATAGTAAAAGGATTAACCGGCATAAAATGAAATTCAATCAGAGAAGAAGTTGATTCTAGGTGCACGCATGAAGAGGCGTTTGTGTTATCTGAGTTAATAGAAGAATAGGAGAGGAGTGATTGGTATTTGTATACCAATCACTTTTTTTATCCCGCTTCAAAATGCACCAAAATCAAAGCGGATAGGTGAGTGTGGATAAAAGTTTCACTTTATTTGAATCATATGATATCATTTAACTTTATTAAAAGAGTATGTGAGCGATTGTAAGGAGTTAGGAATACGAGCTAATTCCTAGAATTAAAGTGTTCTTTAATAAGTAAAGAATCCGATGAAAAGGACTAATAAAAAGAGACAAACTTGCCTCGGCTTATTCGTCCCTTTTTTCATATATTTCATGTGATATGGTATGACTGAGAATGATAGGGAAGAACAATTTAAAATGATAAAGGATGCGAACAGATTGAATAATCACAGCACAACACCGGCATTTATATATACGTATGCATTCCGCGAGGATGAACGATCTTTATGTTATATGGAGATGCGCTCTCTTTTTGGAGTGGAGTCTCATGTTAACATTTTGAAAAGTAAGGTTAAAATTGAGCCGAGCCGAAGTCCGTTTATTAAAGAACGAATCGAAGTGATGTATGAAGGAGATGACCTGGCAAATATTTTAGAACAAGTAGAACAAATTGATTTGGCAGGAGCTACATTCAAAGTTATTTTTGTTAAAATTAATGATCTCAATGAATCAAACAAGATAGAATACGGACAGCGCCGTGTAATTGAGAGAGAAATCGGTATGGTGATTGAAGGGGAAGCGGACGTGCATCATCCAGAGCGTGTATTTGGAATTGTTCCTCTTGGTGGACGTTGGTATTTTGGAGAATATATTGAAAGTGAAGCTGTTTGGTATAAGCACGTGAAAAAACCACGCAGTTATTCTACGTCACTTAGTACACGTGTTGCGAGATCTGTTGCGAATATCGCTGTGCCAAATCCTGATGGAGTTAAAGCAATTGACCCGTGCTGTGGCATTGGAACAGTATTGGTAGAGGCACTGTCCATGGGAATTGATATCGTGGGTCGGGATATAAATCCTCTTGTTGTAATTGGATCTAGAGAGAATATTGCGCATTTTGGATTTGAAGGAGACGTAACGGTAGGGCCGATTGCGGATGTCACAACAAATTACGATGTAGCCATTATCGATATGCCGTACAATTTATTTACACATGCGACACCAGAAGATCAATTCTCAATTCTTAAAAATGCACGTCGTTTTGCGAAAAAAGTAATTGTTGTAACCATTGAGACGATGGATCACATGATTAAAGAGGCTGGATTTGAAATTACAGACCGTTGTATAGCTAAAAAAGGGACATTCTCTAGGGAAATTCTTGTTTGTGAATAAAGGAAAGTGATTGGTATATGCCAATCACTTTTTTTCGCGTTATGCGGGGCGAATTTTGTCGAGCGGTCGATATCCTATGTCGAATCGCCGATATATTCGAAAGAACGATCGATATCGTTTTATCGATGAATGCTAATAGACTATTTTTCTTTAAGTTCTTCTTGCTTAGCTGCTAGTAAGTTACGTAAAACATGGGCACGGTAGCTTTCTAATTTTCTTCCTTCAAAATAACGGACGCCTATTTTTTTTAGCTCCGCTACGTACCATCCTTTTGTTCCGAAATACATAAAAATCACTTCCTTTTTGCTTTTAAACAGTATATGCTTTACAATTTATAAATTTCGTTTTCTGAAACATAATTAAAAGAATTTAAAATAATTGTTGAATATTCAGTCTATTTGTATTATTATTATCTTATTATCCGATGACAGTGATTAGCCTCCCTGCATGCCCGGATACGATTTCGTTTAATTCAATAAAGGATGATTGGCTTCTTTCCACTTGAACTTCCTTAGCAGGAAGACGAGCCATAGGGATAGAGACAGTAAAACCCAATGTAACTTTTTACATTGTTTTTCTGGCTCTTTTTATTATTCCTATATATAGGAATAGGTGAGTGTGGCGTGTGCGGAGTAGGGGATTCATTTGTAAAAGAATGTAAAGAAAGCGTTATCAATCATAGTGATATTTCAACCTTATATATGCTCACTCGAAGGGTTTAGGCAAATAAATACTTATAGGTTGGTGATCTTTTTGGCGAAAGAAAAACAGGAACTGCAAAAAGACTTAAGAACCAGACATATCACGATGATTTCAATTGGTGGGGTAATCGGGGGCGGATTGTTTGTAGGAAGTGGGGCAATTATTCAATCGACAGGTCCAGCTGCTATTTTGTCCTATATTATCGGGGCTTTAATGGTTGTGCTTGTGATGCGGATGCTTGGGGAGATGGCGGCGGTAAATCCTGATAGTGGTTCCTTTTCGACATATGCAAATAAGGCGATTGGACCTTGGGCAGGGTATACAATTGGTTGGTTATATTGGTTCAACTGGGTCATCATCATCGCAATTGAAGCGGTATTGTTAGGAGTGATGATCAACAATTGGTTTCCATCCATACCGACATGGATTGCGAGTTTGTTCATGATCATTCTTATGACAATGACGAATGTTTATTCGGTGAAGTTATACGGAGAGTTTGAATATTGGTTAGCGCTTATTAAAGTTGTAGCAATTCTAGCGTTTTTAGGGTTAGGAGTTTCTATGATTTTTGGACTTGTGCCTCATGTAGATAGACCGGATTTTTCAATGATCATTGAAAATGGGGGCTTTTTTCCAAAAGGAATTATGCCAGTACTACTTAGCGTTGTGTTTATTTCTTTCTCCTTATCAGGAAGTGAAGTCGCAGCGATTGCGGCTGGGGAATCTGATAATCCAGAAAAGAATGTAATAAGGGCGATTAATAGTGTTGTATGGCGTCTTATGATTTTCTTTGTAGGGTCTGTATCGATTTTGGTCATTTTTATGCCGTGGAACGATGCAGAATTATTGAAATTGCCTTATGCAAGTTTATTCCAGATGGCAGGAATCCCTGCAGCTGCGGAAATTATGAATGGGGTTGTATTTCTGTCACTCCTTTCGGTTATGAATTCCGGAATATATACGAGTTCTCGTATGTTGTTTTCACTTGCGAAAAAGGGAGACGCACCAAGTATCTTCTCTAAGTTAAATAGTAGAGGGACACCTGTCTGGGCGATCTATGCAAGTATTATATTTGGATTTATTTGCGCAATGTTAAAGTTCATATCACCTGATAAACTATTTGCTTTTTTAGCGAATAGCTCAGGCGGAGTTACGATGTTGATGTATATGTTTGTTGCTATTTCACATATTCTGTTAAGAAGAAAAGCTGAAAGAGAAGACCCAGGGCAACTAAAGGTGAAAATGTGGTTGTTCCCATATCTCACATACGCAACGCTTGGGATGATTATTACGATCTTCGTTGCACAAGCATTTATCGCGGATATGCGTATGCAATTTTATATGACGATGTTAGCGACTGGGTTTGTAATCGTAACCTATTTCTTAAAAAATAGAACTAAGCAAGCACCGATAAGCGATGATTTTACAATGATAAAAGATTCAAAGATTAGTATCGAGAAGGAGTAAGAAAGGGGTATATTCCATGTTAAAAGAAAAGCAAAATATTGTAACGACAAAATCTGATCAATTACACGAAAGAAGAAATGATGCGGTTCCTCAAGGTCCGTACAATATTACACCGTTATATGTACAATCGGCAAAAGGGGCAATTATTACAGATGTAGATGGTAACGAATTAATTGATTTTGCAGGCGGAATCGGTATGCAAAATGTCGGGCATTGTCACCCGAAAGTTGTACAAGCTATTCAAAGCCAAGTGGAATCTTCTATTCATAGTTGTTTTCATGTAGCGCCGTATGAGAGTTATATTGAACTCGCTGAGAGATTGAATGAATTAACGCCAGGAGATTTTAAGAAAAAAACGATGTTTGCTAATAGCGGGGCGGAAGCGGTCGAGAATGCTGTGAAAATCGCGAGAAAAGCGACTGGGCGCAGTGCGATTGTTTCATTTGAGCGTGCTTATCATGGGCGTACACTTTTGACGATGTCACTTACGAGTAAAGTAAAACCTTATAAACACGGGTTTGGTCCGTTTGCGACAGATGTGTACAAGCTTCCGTATCCATATTATTACCGTGCGGAAAATGATTTGACGCAAGAGGAAGTAGATGAGCAAATTTTAGCGTATTTCGAACGCTTTATGTTAGAAGAAGTAGCAAGTGATAATATTGCTGCCATTATTTTAGAACCACTTCAAGGTGAAGGTGGATTTATTGTTCCGAGCACTACGTTTATGCGAGGCGTTCGAAACCTTTGTGATAAATACGGAATTCTTATGATTGCCGATGAAATTCAAACTGGATTTGCTCGTACAGGAAGCTTGTTTGCAATGGACCATTTTGGCGTGGCGCCTGATTTAATGACATTTTCAAAATCGATTGCTGCTGGAATGCCGCTTAGCGCAGTAACGGGAAGAGCGGAATTGATGGATGCACCTGGTCCTGGACAACTTGGTGGTACGTTCTCGGGAAGTCCAGTTGCTTGCGCAGCTGCACTCGCTGTTTTAGATGTCATTGAAGAAGAACAATTAGTGGAGCGTGCTAGAGTAATCGGTGGTCGTATGATGGAAGTGTTCAATAGTTGGAAGGAAAAATATGAGTGTATTGGGGATGTCAGAGGCCTTGGAGCGATGACGGCGATTGAACTTGTCAAAGATCGCAATACGAAAGAACCGGCAACAGAAGCAGTAAAAGCGGTTATGCAAGAAACACATAGCAAAGGTGTCATCACAATAAGCGCTGGTATTTATGGCAATGTCCTACGCTTCTTACCGCCGCTTGTTATAACAGATGAACAGCTTGAAGAAGGACTTGCGATTCTGGAAAGTGCGATTGCAAATCTATCAAAATAAGAAATAATGATGGAGGCAGAGGAATGAAGTTTTTAAATTATATAAATGGCCAGTGGAAAGAGCCATCTACCAATCAATATTCGAAAAACTACAATCCGCATAATGGCGAAGTATTAGGAGAGTTCCCGTTAAGTTCAAAAGAAGATACTGTGTCTGCGATTGCATCAGCGAAAGAAGCGTTTCAAAGTTGGCAACGGTTATCGTTTCATGAGCGTGCGAGTTACTTATGGAAAGCCGCTCAGATTTTAAAAGAACGAGTGACGGAGATCGGCCAAGATTTAACAAGTGAAGAAGGAAAAACACTCGCTGAAGGAATCGGTGAGACGAAGCGAGCAATTAGTATTTTGGAATATTACGCAGGAGAAGCGAATCAGCCGATGGGAGAAATGATGCCTTCGGCAAACGCGAACACGATGCTTTACAGTAAACGTGTCGCGGTTGGACCAGTCGGACTCATTACGCCGTGGAATTTCCCGATTGCGATTCCAGCTTGGAAAATGGCACCGGCACTCATTTATGGGAATACAGTTGTCATAAAACCGGCTGAAATTACACCGAAATCGGTGTATCATCTCATAAATGCTTTTCATGAAGCGGGTATTCCAGCAGGTGTGATCAATTGTGTATTCGGTAAAGGTTCTGTTGTTGGAACGGAATTAACGGAAAATCCGGATATAAAAGCGATCTCTTTTACAGGTTCAAATAACGTTGGGAAAACGATTCAGCAAGCGGCGATTGCGAGCGGAAAGAAAGTGCAGTTAGAAATGGGAGGGAAAAACCCATTAGTCGTATTAAAGGATGCTGATATCGGGAAAGCAGTCGATATTGCAATCAAAGGTGCATTCGTGTCAACAGGACAAAAATGTACAGCGACAAGCCGTGTCATTGTGGAAGAAGCTATTTATGAAGCGTTTCGAAATGAGCTTCTATTACGTACGAAGGCGCTGAAAGTTGGCAATCCATTTGAGCAAGATACGTTTATGGGGCCATGTGTATCTGAAAATCAACAGCAATCTGTTTTATCGATGATTGAAGTAGGAAAGACAGAAGCTTCTCTACTTTGCGGAGGCAGCGTATCAGAAGAAGATGAGTTAAAACGAGGATATTATGTTTTACCGACTATTTTCGAAGATGTGCCGCAAGATGCACGAATTGCGAAAGAAGAAATCTTCGGTCCTGTTATTTGTTTGTTTAAGGTGAACAGTTATCAAGAAGCGATTCATGTAGCGAATGATACAGAATATGGGCTGAGCGCATCTGTTTGTACAAATAATCTCAGCCTAGCCCAGCAGTTTATTGATGATATGGAAGTTGGGATGGTCCATGTCAATTCAGAAACAGCAGGAGCAGAGCCGCAAGTTCCATTTGGTGGTATGAAAAATTCGAGTGCAGGACCGCGTGAACAAGGAAAAACAGCGGCGGAATTTTACACAAGAGTAAAAACAGTATATATCGATCAAGTATAAGTTATAAAATGGGGGATGAACATGCGTAAAGGTACTTTTTTCATGGCAGGACACTCAAGACTTCCGAAAGGGATGGCTGTACGCAGTGTCTATGAAACATTAACAATCACAATAGAGGCAGATCACAAATATCACGTTATCATTGAAGCGTCATGTACCCTTGCTACTGAACATGGAAGAGACTTTATTGCTCAAATGTTAAGAGGACATAGTTTACAAGATGGCATTGAAGATATTATTCAAGAAATCTCGCACCATTATCAAGGAAAAGCACAAAATGCGATTATTAGTGCGGTAAAAGATTTGTATCGTCAATATACAAGCTATGTAAACGGCGAAAAACCGCATGAAGAATATGAAGAAACAAATCTATAACAAACTGCCTAGTTTATTGCGTTTTACTCTCTAAAGCGCATCCATAAACAAGAGCCAGTTATATTTCAGCTTATTTGATGAGCAGAATATGACTGGCTTTTTTATTTTTAAATGAATGAGGAGGCTAATAAAATGTCAAAATTAAATCAAGGTGGAAAACAGAAAAGAAGATGTACGGAAAATGGTGTGGTGAAAACTTGTAAGATGTGTAAAACGTGCGTGCGAGAGAAAGAAAATGAAAAGCATATGTTAAAGAAATCGAAAACGCTTTAACTTATAGAGATGAAGAACATGCCATTTCCTACTATAATAAAAATGAGAGTAAAGATTGGGAGGAAATGGCATGGGAAAAATGAAAGTAGAGTTTGAAGTGAAAGGGTTCGGTGAAGAAGAAATATCACATGTTGATGGTGCGTTCAAAAGTATTGAAATTGCAAGAGTACACAGCTTATCAAAAGAAACGACGTTAGGTGAATTAGAATCGATGTTACAAGCTATGTGTGATGAAGTGGAAAAAGATTATGAAAATCCGCCACAATTCACTGGAAGGATCACGATTCGAGCGAAAAAGGAAAATGCTGAAATGAAGTATTACGGATAATAAAACGTGAATGATGATGTTTTTTTGTACACAACAATCATAAAAAACATATTGACAGTGTTAATATTTTGAATTATTATTTAATTATAAAGTGATAAGATCCATATAAAGAATTAGCCTTCTCTATATCCGATCTTCATTTTCTGTCTGCCCATATTTGAATAATTAACTGTCTATTATTACTGTACTTTAAGAGATTAAAGAACACTCGTAATTTAAAGCCAGTTGTACGTTATCTGCAATTTGTATTGTAGATGCGTATGACTGGCTTTTTTGTTTAGCTGAGTAGTAAAAACCACCTCAAAATGCAGCTAGGTGGAGGTAATGCCGATAAAATTCCAATTGGTTGGGGAATGAAGCCCCTGCCGCGTATAGTTTTACTTTATTAAGACTAAGGAGGAAATAAAATGTCAGTAATTACAAAACAAGAAGTGAAGATGAAGTTTGCAAAGAAATATGAGGGGTATGAAATTGTACCTCATCCAGAACATAAACGTTTGTATCATATTGTGTTAGACGCACAATTACTTGGGCAGTTTTTTGAGGAGGTTAAAGACCATTCTGAGCAATCACTGCAATACATTCCGTATTCTCGCTTTATTATCGCAGATCAAATGAAAAAGCTATTCGGTGATTCATTTATGGAAAATATTCGCGGTATTATTCATGACCGTGAAACAGGCGGATTTACAATTGGTGTACAGGGCGAGACGACAGATGCAGGTGATTACGTAAAATTCGCAACGGCATTAACGCATTTAATTGGGACATCGAACTTTGATGCGATGACAGGCACGTACTACGCAAGATTTAATGTGAAAGATACGGACAGTAGCGATTCGTATCTTCGCCAAGCGTATCGATTATTTACGCTTCATACGGACGGGACTTTTGTTGATGAACCGACAGATTGGCTTCTTATGATGAAAATTGAGGAACAAAATGCAGTAGGAGGAGAATCACGTTTACTTCATTTAGATGATTGGGAAGAACTTGATAAGTTCCGCAACCATCCACTCGCATCTGTTAAGGTTACGTACAAAGCACCTCCAAGTAAAAATGCGCAGGAAATTGTATACCGTGAAACGTTCTTTGATGTAAACAATGCACCGTGTATTTGCTTTATCGATCAATTCGCTTATCCGGATAATATTGAACAGGCAACATACTTGAAGGAATTATCACACTCTGTGGAGAACTCTCCAGCAACGCATGCATTAAAATTACCAACTGGAGATCTCGTTCTATTAAATAATCTATTTTGGATGCACGGACGCGCTGCTTTTGAGAAAAACAAAGATTTATATCGCGAGCTTATGCGTCAGCGCGGTTGCTTTTCTAAATAATAGATTTGGCGGGTCTTTTCACAAGGCCTGCCTTTCCTAATATAGGGGATACAGACATAAGGAGGAAGTTACATGTATGATTTTCTAATTATCGGCGGAGGAATTGTCGGTCTTTCAACGGGAAGGGCCTTAACGAAAAAGTTTCCACATGCGAAAATCGCAGTCATCGAAAAAGAGGACGAACTTGCGCATCATCAAACCGGACATAATAGCGGTGTCATTCATTCTGGCATTTACTATAAACCAGGCAGCTACAAAACGAAATTTGCGAAAGAAGGAAACGCAGCGATGGTTGAGTTCTGCAAGGAAAATGGCATTGCCTATGACATGTGCGGCAAGGTGATCGTTGCGACAGAACAAGAAGAAATCCCTCTTTTACATAACTTGTATGAAAGAGGTCTACAAAATGGGCTGAACATTGCTAAAATCAACAAAGAAGAACTAGCGGAAATTGAGCCTCATGTAAAAGGATTAGGAGCCATACGTGTTCCGTCTTGCGGCATTGCCGATTATAAAGGAGTCAGTCATACATTTGCCCGTTTTATAGAAAAGAGCGGAGGAGAAGTACACTTAGGCACAAAAGCAGAACAAATTTTTGAACATAAAGATTTCGTTACAATCGAAACAAACAAAGGTGTTTTCGAAACAAAATTTCTCATTAATTGCGCTGGACTACATAGCGACCGAATCGCCAAAAAAACAGGAATACTAACAGATATGAAAATTGTCCCGTTCCGAGGTGAATATTATGAACTCGTTCCAGAAAAACGTCACCTTGTTAAACACTTAATTTACCCTGTTCCAAACCCAGACTTTCCGTTCCTTGGTGTTCACTTTACAAGAATGATCAATGGGGACGTTCATGCAGGGCCAAACGCAGTATTAAGTTTCAAGCGTGAAGGTTACACAAAGAAAGACTTTGATATAAAAGATTTCATGGAAACAATGACATACGCCGGCTTTTGGAAAATGGCGATGCCAAACATGAAAGAGGGCATGAAGGAAATGATTCGTTCTTTCAGTAAACAATCCTTTCTTAAAAGCTTGCAGCGCTTAATACCAGAGCTCACAGAAAAAGATATCGTTCCAACTCATGCCGGTGTAAGAGCGCAGGCGATTTTATCGAACGGCAACATGGTTGATGATTTCTGTATTATCCCAGGTATCAACTCGATGCATATTTGCAATGCACCGTCTCCAGCGGCAACCGCAAGTTTGAAAATTGGAGAGGAAATTGTGGGCAAAGTACCAGACGTAATTTCAGACCAAATTTCTTTGACAAAAGCTACTTTTTGAGGTAGCTTTTTAATTTTTTTTCGGTGAATTATGAAATTTGTTGAATTACGGATATATGCTAAGAAATAAGCGATATCTTTGCAAAATAACGAATATGGGATAAGAATACTCGATATTTCTATATGAAATAGGGGGGTATCCGGACGGTTTTGAAATATTAACAAGGTGTAGTTTTTAAAATGAAAGCGCTTTATATGTTAACCTATATTCCACATCGTTAGACAAGGAATTGATTTTATGAAACAATAGTAACAGGTAAGGAGAGGGTGCTTTTCCTTAAGTGCTTCGTATTGAATTTATTCTATAAGAGAAAGTGTGCTTAATGATTTTAAATGAAATAAGGAGCTGTTTTTATTATATGCAACCAAAAAATGATTTAGATTTTAGTCCGCAAGATGTAAATGTAGTGAACCCAAAACAGGCCAGGAAAGCCGTTGTTGCTACTGGTATCGGGAATGCGATGGAATGGTTTGACTTTGGATTATACGCGTATTTAGCGGTTATTTTAAGTCAATTATTCTTCTCTGGTGTTCACAATAGTGGCTTACAGCTTGTACTCACATTTGGTACATTCGCTGCTGCCTTTCTAGTTAGGCCGATTGGTGGTATTTTCTTCGGTAGAATTGGTGATAAATATGGCCGAAAGATTGTGCTAAGTACAACGATTATTTTAATGGCACTTTCCACATTATTTATCGCGCTACTACCAACATACGAACAAATTGGAATTTGGGCACCAATTTTATTATTAGTTGCTCGTATGGTTCAAGGATTTTCCACAGGAGGCGAATATTCCGGAGCGATGGTGTATATCGCTGAATCTTCACCTGATAAGAAGCGTGGTATACTCGGCAGTGGCCTTGAAATTGGGACGCTTTCTGGTTACATCGCCGCTTCAGTAATCGTTACTGTTTTGACAGTCGTGTTAACAGATGAACAAATGCTGAGCTGGGGATGGCGTATCCCGTTCTTAATCGCTGCACCAATTGGTTTGGTCGGTTTATATTTACGCCGCCATTTAGATGAATCCCCTATATTCCAAGAGATGGAAAAGGCACAAGAGGATTCTGAAGAAGATGAACAATTTTCGTTCATTGATATTTTGAAATATCATAAAAAAGATTTTCTCTTAAGCACAGTCATTGTAGCCTTCTTTAATATTACAAACTATATGATCCTTTCTTATATTCCTTCTTATCTAACACAAGTATTAAAAGTCAAAGAAACGACTGGTTTAATTATTATTTCAATTACGATGGCACTCATGATTCCACTGGCGCTTTATTTCGGGAAATTAAGCGATAAAGTTGGTAATAAACGTGTAGTACAAATCGGATTACTCGGTTTGACAGTATGTTCAATTCCTGCCTTTTTACTAATCGGTAATGGACATATTGCAGCTATTTTTATAGGTATCTTTATTTTAGGTTTCTTCCTAAGTGTTTATGAAGGAACATTACCTTCCTTGTTACCATCTCTCTTTTTCACAGATGTACGTTATCGTGCACTCTCGATATCATTTAATATCTCCGTATCCATTTTTGGTGGAACAACACCACTCGTATGTTCATATCTCGTTCATGCTACTGGAAATGCACTAGCACCCGCATTTTATTTAACTGGTGTCAGCGTCATCGGCTTACTTGTATTTAGCCTACTATTTATAACAACGTCAGGTCGTGCATTAAAAGGTTCGTACCCGACTGTAGAAACAAAAAAAGAAGCACACGAAATAGCGAAGCAAGACCCAGAAGAAGCACTTTGGTGGCACGAAGAATCTCTAGCAATTGAAGCAGAGAGACAATCATAATTGTGATTGTTTGAATTTTCAATATAATAAGGTTGAAGGTTACTGAATGCAAAATAGGAAAGGTGACGATTCGTTCAATTTTGAATGAGTCGTCACCTTTTTCTTTGTTCTGTTTCAATATGGAATATAGAAGAAAGAATGTTTTGATTTCAATTCATACTCTATCTTTATAAACATCCATTACCTTAAACGTTTGACAAACTAGCAATAAGTCTGGAGTAAAAGCAAGTCCATACTGGCTTAATTCCCAAGTGAAAAATTTAACATGCTCACTATACCAATAATCATAGCTTAAATCCCCTGCACCCTCAGACCTTGCAAAATCACTTGTTACTTCATTCATTTTTAAAAAATCGATCTTTGTATATTTTATAATTGCTAATGGATTATTGTCTCCATCCAATACAATATCGTACTGACCAACTTTTTGAATTTCTTCTCCTTCAAGCTCGTAAACACAATGTGCCGCGCATGTTCCTGTTTTGATTCCTTTAATAACTAAACTTCCTAATTCATCTCCCATTTCTTTGGAACCATCTCCAAACATCCATGCATCTGGAACACTCATGTTTAACTCGTTTTCTCTAGCATACATATGCCAATATTCTTCTATCTTATTAACCGACATTAGTCACTTCCCCCTTTTTAGTATTTGAATATTGCGAATTTAACATACAACCTATTATCTGTCAATAAGGTGAGTAGACACGGATAATGAGGTGATAGAAAGATAGTGCCTTTCGATTGAAACCCTGAACTGTGGAAAATTCAGGGTTTTTTGCGTTTCGTATCAATGTTCTTTTTTATGAAATACAATCCCATACTTCTTTAGCTTCTTATACAAATTAGCGCGTGACATTCCTAGTTCTTTTGCCGCAATGCTTTTGTTCCCATACGTTTTTTGTAACGTTTGAAGGATGCGTGTTTTCTCTAGACTTTCTTTTTCATCAGTGAGTGAGGGGATAGTCTGGTTAATGGGCTCTGAAAAAGATTTTGCTTGCGGTAGCAATTTGAGAATATCGGATTCGTATATTTCGCTTCCTTCGTGAAGGACGATCAGTCTTTCGATGAAATTCCGTAACTCACGGATGTTACCTGGCCAAGAGTATGCATGTAATCGCTCCGTTGCCCCTTGATGAACGAAAGGAGTCGGTTTGTTATATTTGAATGAAAATTCTCTGAAGAAATGATGAGCTAAATAAGAAATATCATCCGTTCGTTCCCGAAGCGGTGGAATGCAGGCAGTAAATACGTTGAGACGATAAAATAAATCAGACCGGAATGTTCCGTTTAACACCATATCTTCTAATATGCGATTCGTCGCGGCAATAATTCTGACGTTAATTTTTTTCGGCGTTTGTCCTCCGATTCGATAAATCTCTTTTTCTTGTAACGCGCGAAGGAGTTTCACCTGCATATCGAGTGGAAGTTCTCCCACCTCATCTAAAAATAAAGTGCCGCCGTCTGCTAGTTCTATTTTTCCAGGTTTCCCGCCCTTGGCAGCTCCGGTATACGCGCCTGATTCATAGCCAAATAATTCACTTTCAAACAAAGCATTTGGGATAGCCCCGCAATTAATTGGAATAAATGCTTGTTTACTTCTCAAACTAGCATCGTGAATCGCTTGCGCAAACAGTTCCTTCCCAACGCCGCTTTCCCCAGTAATCAAAATCGTCGCATCTGTCTTCGCTACTTTTTTCATGTCATGAATGATATGCTGGATCGCTAAGTTATTTCCTTTTATATTGCTGAAAGGATCGTCTCTATTATTTTGAATCATTTGTTGTTTAAGTTGCTGGAGTTCTTCAGATGTAGAGGTTAACTTTTCGTTTAATTTAATTGTCGCGGTAATATCTTTTTCTACGGACATAGAGCCAATCAGTTCATTACTTTCATTGTAAATGGGAGTTGTGCTGATCAATACATGCTTATCAGGACGAGGGAGGTGATAAAGATCCCGAACAGGTTGCTCTGTTTTCAACACTTTGAAATTCATAATATCTTCCTTAAAGAAAAATTCCTGAACATTCCTTCCGATAATCTCTTCTTTTTTTATGTCATACATCTTTTCCGCCGCTTCATTCCAATACAGCATCACACCTTCCGTATTTACAATCGAAATCGCTTCTTCTACATAAGAGAGTAATGTATGTAAAGTAGGCCCCGCAAAAAAATCAAATTGGTTCATAAAATCCCCCTTTAAGTCGTACACAAAAGTAGACACTTGTAGACAGTTTTGTCGCTAAAAGGATACAACTTTTTCAAGACAATGTAAATGAAATGACGGAATATTCGTTACTTTATTTATTGGCATGATACTTGCTAATAAAAAGTAAGACACGTTTCAAATACAAAAATGGAGGGAACAGAGATGAAAGTTAGTAAAATATACACAACCATTGACGCACATGTAGCGGGGGAACCGTTACGTATTATTACTGGCGGAGTGCCGGAGATAAAAGGAAACACACAATTAGAAAGAAGAGCTTATTGTATGGAGCACTTGGACCACCTTCGCGAAGTGTTAATGTATGAACCGAGAGGACATCATGGCATGTACGGATGCATCATTACGCCTCCGGCCAGTCCACATGCGGATTTCGGCGTATTGTTTATGCACAATGAAGGCTGGAGTACAATGTGTGGCCATGGAATTGTTGCGGTTGTCACAGTAGGGATTGAAACGGGCATGTTTGAAGTGACAGGAGACAACCAAAAGTTTATTATTGATAGTCCTGCTGGAGAGGTAATTGCGTACGCAAAATATAATGGAAACGAAGTAGAATCCGTCTCATTTGAAAATGTTCCTTCGTTTGTCTACAAAAAAGATGTTCCAATAAAAATGGATGGCTATGAATTTCAAGTAGATATCGCTTTTGGAGGAGCTTTCTATGCCGTTGTCGACAGTAAAGAATTGGATTTGAAAGTAAACTTTAAAGATTTATCAGCTATTCAAACGTGGGGCGGAAAAATTAAACACGATATTGAAAGCCAAATGGAAGTAAAACATCCTCTCGAAGAAGATTTAAAAGGAATATATGGCGTTATCTTTTCAGATGAACCAAATGAAAAAGATGCTACGTTACGAAATGTAACCATTTTTGCTGACGGTCAAGTAGATCGCTCTCCTTGTGGTACTGGCACTTCCGCAAGACTTGCTACTCTTTTTGAAAAGGGTGCTCTGCAGGAGGGAGAAAGCTTCGTCCATGAGTGTATCACTGACGGACAATTTATCGGTGAAGTATTGTCCGTGACGAAAGTGGATGAGTACGAGGCAATTGTTCCAAAAGTAACGGGTCAGGCATTTATTACAGGGTTTCATCAATTTGTAGTGGATCCGAGAGATCCGCTAAAACGAGGTTTCTTATTAGCATAATGTTTGTAAAGAGTTGTTTTCTACTTAGAAAACAACTCTTCTTATAAAAAGGGGGAATTGGATGAAGTGGTGGAGGAAACAGAATTTACCTATCAAAATTTTGATAGGGGCATGTATAGGGATTTTGCTAGGAGTCATATTGGGACCGAAAGTCGTCTTTTTAAAAGCAGTCGGTGATATCTTTATCCGTTTACTACAAATGATTATCGTTCCTTTGACGTTTCTAAGTATTGTATCAGGCATCGCACAACTTGAGAATCCGAAAATGTTAAAATCAATCGGCGGTAGAATTTTTGTTTATTATGCAGTAACCGCTGTATTAGCCACAAGTATTGGTGTCGCAATTGCTTTTTTAATTAATCCTGGTAAAGGAGCAGAAGGGCTTCTTGAGAAAGGAAAGAACTTTAAAGCAGAAGAATTTAATTTTGTTGATAACATTACCCAGTGGTTTCCTTCAAACGTCATTCAAGCAGCCTCAGAAACGAATATGCTTCAAATCATTATCTTCGCTATTTTTGTCGGCATCGCACTTATCCTTCTTGGAGACCAAGCAAAGAACGTTCGTAAATTAGTACATGAAGGTTCAGGGGTCATGATTAAAATTGCTGAACTCGTTATTGGATTTGCCCCTTACGGCATTATGGCGCTCATCGCAAACGTAGTCGGAACATTTGGAGCTGACATGCTTACCGCAGTCGTCAGCTATGTCATAGCCGATTATTTGTCGTTGTTACTCATTTTGTTCATTATGTATCCGATTATATTGAAAACGATTGGGAAAATCAGTCCCGTTTCCTTTTACAAACAAGTGAGTCCAGCTATGCTTGTCGCTGCGAGTACAACGTCAAGTAGTGCCACACTTCCTGTCACAATGGAAGTAGCGCAAAAACGACTTCGTATACCTGAGAAGGTAGCTGGATTCACCATTCCGCTTGGCGCTACAGTTAACATGAACGGACTATCAGCAGCGCTCGGCGTTTTAGCAGTATTTGCATTAAACGTATATGGCATCCCGATTACGTTCGGTCTTATTGTACAAACTGTATTTCTAGGAATCGTACTTGCGGCGGGATGTGCTGGAGTAAAAGGTGCAGACGTCATTACCGCAACCATTCTACTCTCGACACTAGGTCTTCCTCTTACAATTATCCCGATTATCGCAGCCGTTTCCCCGCTTGTAGATATGGGGCACACAGTTGTAAATATTACAGGCGACTTAGTAGGAGCGCAGTTCGTGAACAAAAATATGGAATCTAGTGATATGTTAGATGGAGATGTAGAGGAAGGGAAGCAAATTGGTTAGTGATAGCGCAAAAACAAAGATCCCTCTTATTACAAATATGAAATGTAATAAGAGGGATCTTTTTTATGATACGGCTTGCTCTTCTTTCTCTACGCGGCGATCTTCCCAACACTCTGTGTTCTGTAAGTCAGGGATATCACTCGCATGGAAAATCGGAGTTTTGCCAGCTTTCTTTTGTTTTATATAGTCTGCTAAAGCGGCGTATGCGAACTTACCAAGAAGGGTAATCGCAATTAAATTTGTAAATACCATAAGACCCATAAATAAATCTGCCATAGTCCAAACTGTTTGAAGCGTCGCAACGGAGCCGAATACAACCATCGCAACTACCGCAACACGATAAATCATTAACCAGGCTTTACTTTCTTTAATGAATGCAATATTTGTTTCACCATAATAGTAGTTTCCTAGTAATGAACTGAATGCAAATAAGAAAATAATGATGGCTAAGAAACTGCTTGCCCATGGGCCAATTTGTGAGCTTAGCGCTGCTTGTGTTAACTCAATACCTTCTAAATTTGTTTGCTTATATGCCCCGGAACATAAGACGATAAATGCTGTTGAAGTACATACTAAAAACGTATCAACGAAAACGCCGAGAGCTTGAACAAGTCCTTGTTTTACAGGATGTGTGACATGTGATGTAGCAGCAGCGTTTGGTGAACTACCCATACCAGCTTCCGTTGCGAATAAACCGCGCTGAATACCGTACTTCATTGCTGCCCCAATACCACCCGCAACTGCTTGATCTAAACCAAAAGCACCTTTAAAGATTTCCGAGAACACATCAGGTAATATATAGAAGTTTTTAATCACAACAAAAACAGCTACAGCGATGTAAACAATAGCCATTGGCGGAACAATCGTTTCTGTAATACGTGCAATACTTTTAATACCACCAAAAATAATAATCGCAACGAGTGCAGCCATTACAATTCCTACGATATAACGCTCTAAACCAAAAGCGTTTTCAAATGCTAATGTTACTGTATTTGCCTGTACAGAGTTGAAAATTAAGCCATAAGTAACAGTAATCAGGAGTGAGAACCAAACGCCCATCCAGCGTTTATTTAGCCCTTTTTCCATATAATAAGCGGGACCCCCGCGGAATCCACGCCCATCTTTTATCTTATAAATTTGTGCAAGCGTACACTCTACAAAACTTGTAGCCGCTCCAATAATTGCGATGAACCACATCCAAAATACAGCACCAGGCCCACCCATTGAAATCGCCAGCGCTACACCAGCTAAATTTCCGATACCAATACGGGCTGCTGCACTCAAACAAAATGCTTGGAAAGGAGAAATACCATCCTTTTTCGCGCCCTTCTTGCTAAACCCATTACTAATTAAACGAATCATTTCACGGAAATGACTAATTTGTACAAATTTTAATTTAAAAGAAAAATAAAGCCCGAGACCGATTAACATAGCAATAAGAATATATGACCATAAAATGTTATTCGTTATCCCAAGGAATCTACTAAAAGTATCGACCATCTAATGCACTTCCTTTTTTAGTTATAAGAAAAGTATATTTTAAAAATAACGTAGACGCAAATCGAGTGCGGGAGAACGTTGATTTATAAGGGTTTATAATGTTTTTCTTATTTTTAAAACTTTTCTGAAATAAATAAGTGGAGCAGGTTGGCGAAATTTGTTGCTTGGTTGATATGTTTGGAGAGATAGATGAGTTGCGGGTAATTGAATAAGTGAAGGAGCTATTTGGGTTTGAAATAGCTCTTTTTTGTGGTTAGAGTCGCAAAATTTGTCGCTTGGTCGATATATTTGGAAAATCGCCGATATATTTGAAGGAATGGTTGATATCGTTTTATTGATTATGATGATTACGCGAATGTATGTTCTTTTTTGCTATTTTGTAGTACAATTTAGAAAGAAGATAAAGAAGAAAATCTTGCTGCAAGAGAAAATATACAGTTTATTAAAATTGGATCAGCATGGTCATAAATTGTACGCTTATTCCGCAGAAATAAACCATTACAGCTACTTCACCAAGACTTCCACATGTCGATTGAATCCCAATCATAAGTAAGAAACTGAAGTACGATGTTCAAAATTCTGAAAAATGAAAGAGGATGATTGGAATGGAAGGAAAAGAAATAGATTTGCTTCTTTCGCATATGATTATGGATGTTATAGAGGAGCATGTTGCTTTTAAATGGGAAGCTACGAAAGAACCATTTATTAACCCATACAATGGTAGAGTAAGCTATGATTATTCTGGAGAGGTCAGAAAAATGACAAAAGAGGATCTAAAAGAGATTGAAAAAACGTTGGGGGAAAATGATGCCTCCATGCTTTTTGAATCTAAATTGGATCAACTGTTAGATACAATTCATATTAATAGTTGGACTGCTACTTACACATCAAACCTCGGAAAACATTGGATCAGTTTTAGAGATTTAGTTGAAGAAAAGTATAATGAATGGAAGTATGAGAACTTCGAATTATATGATGAGGACGGTGAAGAGATAAATGAGGAGTTAGCAGAAGAGCTAGATGATTTGTTTTTTTCTTTTTTTCGTAATACTTCTCATGAAATGTATGTAGCTAAGTTATTGAAAAAAATAGAGTGATTATATATTGAAAGGTGGGTAATAGTTTTTCAAAAATAGATTCGAATTTTACAAAGGATACAGACGTGGAGAGGGACTACTGGTTAAAGTGGTCTCTTTTTGTTTGCCTTAGATAAATCAATTCAATAGAGAAAAATATCTATTTTAAACCTATGCTACAATAAAGAAAGAATATAAATAAGGAAGTGGAAGTATGGATGTATTACAATTTGTGCAATCATACATAATGAAAAGTGCTGAAAAGATTGATCGTTTATATGTACGTAAAGAGCATAATGTCACGATTCTCCCCGTTATAAAGCAGACTCCTCGCAAGGTTGTAGCAACTGCAGAAATTTTCCTCAGTGAAGTAGAAGTTTTAGAAGCTTCTGCGGATGTAACTAAAATATTTTATTCACCTAATGTAAAGAAAAAAGAAAGTGAAGTTTTAAAGTGGTTAACTGTACATGAGGTTACAGATTGTATAGAGCGTGGGATTTTAATAAAAGAGGTTCGATTTAAAAAGGATGGAAAAACGGTTGAATCCACTTTGTATCGTATGGGATATGGTTTGTTTACGTATATGGAAAAGAACAAAGAGATAGAGAGGACAAAGGAGGAGGAGGCTTTAGGCCGATGGATTCAAGAAAAGAAATCCGCTCCTGATTATACAAATGAATATACAGAAAGATTGTGGAATCTTTTACATGCTATCGAAGGGAATATAGAGAATGGACTACCAGTTATGGATGAGAAACGTTGGTCCTTTCATAAGGTATTTTTATTTTTAGAGTTTCTACTTGCTATATATAAAATTAGTTGTGAGAAACGGGCTTTTGATTGGAAAGAGGTTGGTGCAGCGCATTATCGGGTGATTAGTGGTTCCAAAAAGTTTGATCCATATAAAAAAGAATTTCTCGGTAAGTTGGAGGAAGTGTTAGATGCACCACCGCATTGTTTAGGATTAGTTAGTCTAGGTACGGTTACACCAATATTCTTTTGCGGAGATTTATATGAAGGAAATACGCATTATGAATGCGACACAGTGAGATCATTAACGGATTTACTTGTATTTCGCCATGAGTATAAAACGAATGCGAAAGTTTTATGGCTTGTTGAAAATAGAGCTGTACTAACGAGGATGGCGGCAGAGAGTGAATTTTTAGTAAGTTCGGGTAGCCTTATAGTAGGTGTAGATGGTCAATTGCGTAGTGGGCATAAAAAATTTGTTCAAAGCGTACTGGCACATTCGGAATCTATCACAAAGATTATGATTTGGACAGACTATGACAGTGCAGGAAAAATCATTAGTGATACATTATTTGAACTAGTTGCACCATATGAATGTCGAACGCGCTGGGTTTCTTCAGATGGAAAAATATTAAGTAAGCAGGAATTTGAAGAATCAAGTTGTTTAAGGGAAAGTGAACAAGAAGAAAGTTTAGGAGGTGTGGATATTTGGAAGGAATGGATCAGTCAGTAATTTCGATTTTGCAAACAGATACATCGCATATTTCATTAAGAAATGCGATGAAAGATTTGAATAAATTATCAGGTGTTATTTCTGAGCTCGGACAAAATGAGTATTTTAATGATCCATTAAAAACTTACCAATTTCTACAGCTATTACATATTTTGAATGAAGAAGCTTTAGGTTTGACATCGTCTATTGAGGATGTACGTACGTTAAAGTTTCGTTATCGTAATATGTATGGTGATGATCCAGATATTAATTTAGATCACTTTATTAATGTTTTAGATAAGTATGGTTGGATTGCAAAAGGAAAAAGCAAGATTACGATGATGGATGTTGGAAAGCGTATGATTGATGTATTAATTCGGCTTGCGAATGATTCGTTGGCTTATTATATGCAAGATGATGTAACGCGTTCATTGCATCAAGCGAATCGCGATGCAGATTTAAGTGAAGCGTATGATGACAAAGGGATATCTGGTGGGAATAAGTTAGCGAGTATGATTAAAAATGTTGAAGAAGCGGTTGAAAAGTTAAAAGAAAGAGAACTTGAATATTTGGCAGATCGATATGCGTTGCCGCAGGTGCAAATTATTCATAGTTTAATGACTGAATTAAATAGTCGTTTTGAAGAACGGTTCCAAAAGTTTCAAACGTTTGAAGAAAGTCTTACGCTTGAGCCAATTATGAAACGGGGAACAAGTGTCATTTTTGAAGGATCACAAGTAAGCTTAGGGACGATTCGAAAAATATTAAATTTCACTCATATTCAGGATTCATCAGTTGGTGTTCGTATTCAACACGATTTGCTTCGTCGTTTTATTGAAAATTGTTTTACAAAGCAAGATATAGAGCAGCCGGATGCTCATGAAATATTAAGTTTTATGGAACAAGATAGGCGCGTTGGTGAACGCCTTGATGGATTGTGGATACCGGTGAAATTTGCCTCGCCATTATCACCAGACGCGATAGCTGGTGGAATTGATTTTCTAGAAAATTATCAACCATATACAGATGAAATTGAGGAAGTACCGGAAGAAGAATATGAAGATGTAGAAGCGTTATCGAAAGAAGAGGTTGCAAGACTACTTGAAGAGCAACAATGGAGTATGACAAAGGAACAAATTCATACAGAGCGTCTTGAATCATTTCTGATTGAAAAAGAAGAGGCAGATATGGAAGAACTTGTGCTAGAAGCAGGATCGGATATGTGGGGAGATGCTGTCAATGCATTAATTGCACTATCGGCATTAACTGCAAATAATAAAGCGGAAATACTTGATAATCAAAATGTGAAAGAACGAAATATACAAAAGGAATGGGAATGGGTGAATGAAGATGATAGGAGAAAACGAGTTCGAAACAAAAGCAGCAATTAGCCCACTAACGAAACTGAGTGAACTGCGGCACGTCTTATCACGCGATGAAGAATATACTTTTATGCAGCTATTATTTTCTTCTTCAGCACGCGTTCGAGTGGACAATTTTGGACAACCGCGCAAGGAAGTCATGCGTATGCTCGGTCTGAAAAATGATGATGTCGAAGGGTTCCAATCGTTTTTAAAGCGTGTAAACGGTGCATTAACTGGCTATTTTCAGTGTATATATGATGAACGACGTGATCAAGTGGTTGTGTTAATGCGTGTCCCAGCAAGGCAGGCGCGTTCTGTTTTATCTTCAGAAAGTCTTGGTATGCTTATGTTTATTTTTTATCATCAAGAGGTTTTGCAAAATGAATTTACGTTATTTAATCAATTATTAACAGCGCTAGGGCATGAAACGTTGCAAGCACGCCGAAAGGTACAAGCCAATTTAGAGCCATTACTGAAAATCGGAGCCATTACAAAGTATGAATCTTCATCAAAAGAAGAAGCTTATGCGCTTACAGCGATTGGAAGTAGAATGTTTTCGAATGCATTTTTACACCGGGCAGCAGAGTTTAGTCAGTCGCAACAACTCCATATGGATGATGTGCTAAAGTTTTTCAAACGTTATAACGTAGGAGGAGAAGAATTATGATTCCATATCGTATCTCTTTCACTGGTATACGTGATTATAAACCGACAAAGATTGATCTATCTGGTAGTCAGGAGCACATCTTAATTGCAGGGGCAAACGGTGCTGGAAAATCAACACTTACCTTTTGTTGGGGTGCGGTGATGGCCTCTAGTAAAGTGAATATTGAGGGGCTTCGTTCAAAAAATTTACCGGATCATCAAGTATGGCGCTCACAAATTGAACTTATTTATGAAAATAACGGTTTTATTGATGCTGCACGCTTTGTGAAATTTAGGATTGCCCTTGAACAATTGCCGGGACAACCAATTAAGAAAGCATATTATATTGCAGAAGGTGATGCCGTAGATGAATGGGATCATGAAACTCGCTTTTCATCCACGGACAAGCACTTTAATTTTCGAGAATATAAAAGGTTATTATTGCAAAAATACAAAATTGATCCAGATGCATTTTATTTAATTTGGTATCAGCAAGATGTAAATCAATTTGCGGTTATGAAGCCAGAGGAACGGTTTCGTATTTTTAGTGAGATGACAGGTATCGATAAGTTGCAAAAATCGTTAGAAGCAATTAAAGATAGTGAGCGCGAAGCTGAATCTGCGATGCAGGTGGCGAAGAATAATCGGAGACAGTATAAGTTTGATCTTGATATATGGAAACAGGAAAAGGACCGGTATGAAGGCCAGCAACTTCGTTTGAAAGGTGGGCTAATTCAATATAAAACAGCACTTGATGTACTGGAAAACTACTACAACTCTGAACGTTTACACTATCAGGAAGAACTCGAAGAAACAAAAGAGAGGCTGGAAGACAAGCGGGAAGAATCGCTGCGTAAAGAAAGTGATATCTCTTTGCTGGAGGCGGAATTAGCCGAGAGAAAAGATGGGCTTCTTGATGCTGAGAAGGAACTTGAGAGAACAGAGGATGAACTAGGGAAGTGTAAGGAAGAAAAGAAAGAGTATCAAAGAGAATATGCGAACATTGCAGAAGAAATAAAAGAAATAACCGAACGAGTGAACAGCATTCCAAGTGAAAAAGAAGTATATGAAGAAACAGTAGAAAAAGAACAATATATGAAAAAATCAGTGCAAGAAAAAGCACGAGTAAGTGGAGAAATCAGTGGTGCAGAACATAATCAGCATCAACTTGTCGCAAGTGTAGAAAGTTTAAAGATTCAAGTACAGGCAGATAAAGAAGCAGTAAAATATGCGAAAAGTTACATAGAGCAATATAGCTCGAGTTTTTCTATTGAACAGCAGCAAATGGAAACAGAACAATTACTTCGTCAAAAAAAAGACGAGGCGGCATTACTTATAACAGAACTTGAGAAAAAGCGTGATGAACAAAAGCAGCTTAAATCAAATCGTTACGTAAGTCCACGTCAAGAAGAGGGGTTACGATACTTTAAGAGGAAGGGTGTAAAAGCTTACCCCCTTCGAGATTTAATTGAACTTGAAGGTGATGCTGAAATCCAGGTAGAGAATATTTTAAATACAATTAAATATACAATTTTTGTAGAAGCGAAACAATTTATTCCACCAAACGATTTGTATTATGTTTCACTCCCGCTAATTATCCCAACAGAAAGTGTAGTCTCAATGCCACAATACAAATTGAAAATAAAAGATCGTATTGATGATCGGCTAGTACCAGTTGCGCTAAAGGCATTATGGTGGGTAAAGCAATTTTTTACTGATGAGTATCCATGTATTCAGCGAAATGCACTTCGTGATGAACGAGGATTACGCGGCGCACAAGAAAAGGGAGAATATATTTTAAGTGAAAAAGCCATTGCACATCGTTTGCAAGAAACAGCAGAATGGATTGAAAAGCATGAGAACTTACTTGTGCATTGTAATGAAAGTATTGCAGAGTTAACTGAGAAGGAGAAGAAGCTTCGTGATATTGCTTATAAAGTGAGAGAAGCAGAAGCAGTTCTTCAAAAAGCAGGAGACCGCGCTTTTCGCATCGAGATGTTAGAGCGAAAACAAAAAGAAAAGGAAAACCTAGAAGAATCGTTATCTTCTCTACGGAAGATAGATCAAGAACTTCATACACGAATTGAAATGGTGAAACAACGCCTTGAAAAACTACACGAATTTGCACTCGTTTACCGAGAGCTTGAGAAGGAACAAGAAAAGATTGCGCGAATGCAACAACTTGAAGCGCTCCAGCGCGAAGTATCTCAAAAAATAAAAGTATTGGAATCACAAAAAGATGAATTAGGAGATACATGTAATGAATTAGAAAATCAATGTGAAAAGCTAAAGAGAAAGGGAAGAAATGAAAAATTAGAGTTAGAGGGACTGCGTGAATATATGCAGCAGTTAGAAAAGAAGCATAAACAAGCATATGATAGCTTTATAACAAGTGAGGAAAATCTTATTACAGCACAAAGGCAACAGCGAGATGTACGTGACACGTATGGAGATCTATTAGAGAAGTTAGAAGAGAAAATAGATGGAGAAACTTGGTCTGAAATAACAGCTATTTCAAAGCGTGAGGAAGGAAAAGCGAAGCTAGATTACGCCTTGCAAGAGGACGTCAATCCATTAGCACCAGAAAACTACGAAAAAATGAAAGTAGAATATGAAAGAAGTAATGATGAACTTCATAATTCTGAGCAAATCTTGTCCGAAATCCGTGAAAATATGGAAGTATTCACAGAGCGCTTGGAAACAACCATTCAAATGAATGTGTATAACATCCATAAAAATTTTGAGCATTATATGGAACAATTCCATTTTGAAGGAAAAGTGGAATGGCATATGGAACCGAATAAACACGGTGAAATGCGCTATTACCTCTATATAAAAGCACGCAAAAAAGGGCACCGTGGCAAAATGGAAGATATAAGTGCTAAAGGACGAGGTGGTAAGGTCGGAAGTGGTGTATCTGGTGGCGAAGAATCGCTATCTTCACTACTCTTTGCTCTCGCACTACTGAAAACAATTGAAGCATCTCCAGGTTATATTATTCTTGATGAGTATGATAGCGCACTTGATGATAATCGAAAAGAAAAAGTATTTACGTTATTTGAAGAAGAATTGCAGAGGAAAATGATTATCGTATCACCGAAAAGTCATGATCCAAAGTATTTAAATCATTTTTCAAAATCAATTGCTGTCATGCATGATGCGAGTGTGCCAGTTAGTAAGCTGATACCGATTAAGAGAGCGTAATGATCTTTAATTGCTCTACATATATTTTGATACTATTATTTGTATGGACGTTTAAAGTTTTCGAAAGAGGATTGTATAATAAGTATTAAAGACTGAAATGATAAGCTATTCGTGTACTTTTCTTTAGACGATAGAAATCGTAAGAGGTTCATGAGTCATTCTCTATAGAATTTCATATGAGAGGAAGTGAAGAGATGAAAATTCAAGCAATGGAGATGGAAAATTTTAAGGGGATTCCCTATAAGAAAATTCATTTTAATGAACAGTTTACTTTAATCATAGGTGATAATGGGATTGGAAAAACTTCTATTTTAGAAGCATTAAGTGTAGGATTAGGTGGTTTTTTAGCAGGACTAGACGGAGTAGCCACAAGGAATATACACGCTGAGGAAATTAGAAAAGAGTGGGATCGTGTAGGTGATGCAACAGTTACTCCTGAGAAGCAAATACCGTGTTCGGTAACTTGCCAAGGTGTTGTTCACGGTAAAACTTTTAATTGGAAAAGATCGATTGAAACGTTAAAAGGAAAGACGACCCGTATACATGCAAAGCAAATTATTTCTTATGCGGAAGAAGTACAAAAGCAAATTACAAGAGAAAAAAATCATGATATCGTATTGCCGATTATCTCGTATCAGAGTGCAGGGAGACTCTTTTCCCAAAAGAAAAATAAGTGGATAGACCCATTTGAGCGTCAGGAGTTATCGAGATTCATTGGTTATACGGATTGTTTAGAAGCAGAATCAAATATTAAGTTGTTTGTAAACTGGTTACGCAGAATGACAATGATTCAAATTCAAAAGAGGAAAAAGATTGGTGAGTTAGATGCCACTTTACATGCAGTTGAAGAATTTATGCGAGGGCTCGTCAAAGATAATGAAACTGTAAGTATGATGTATGACTTTGAGGAAGAAGAAGTCATTGTACAATTAGGAGAGCAATCGATACCACTGCGTTTAATGAGTGCTGGATATAGAAGTGTAATTGGGATGGTAGCTGATCTTGCTTTCCGTATGTCACTTTTAAATCCGCAGCTTAAAGAGATGGCAGTAAAAGAAACGCCGGGTGTTGTTCTAATTGATGAGTTGGACCTACACCTTCATCCAAAATGGCAATGGAAAATTGTTGAAGATTTAAAGCGGACGTTCCCTAAAGTACAATTTATCGCAACTACACATGCGCCAATTGTAATATCTTCATGTAAACAAGGGGAAATCATTCAATTGTATGAAGATAATGGAATCATTATGAATGAAAATCAAAATAGTCCGTACGGTTGGCAAACTGAAGATATTTTATTACATGTCATGGGAACTGTGAACCGTGTGCCTGCCGTCCAAAAAAAGATTGAAGAAGTAAAAAAATTATACGCTCAAAAACTACAAAGAAAGCTAACGGAAGGTGAAAAATTGATTCTGAAGCAACTGACAGCGGAGCTATATCGTATTTTGCCAGAGGATGACCCTGCTGTCACTTTAGCAAAGTTAGATGCATTGGACGAGAAAGTATCAGGGATGGGATGAAATGAAAAAAGTAAATCGTAGCGTAATCCCAGATAGTTTGAGAATAAATGGTGGTAAATGGACGGCCGACCTACTAGCGGCCGTTCAACAAACGGGAGAGTTTAGTAAGGTATCATCCTCTTTGAAAAGTAACTATAATCAACCAGATGTCAAAGGAGCTTTAGAAAAGATGTATAGCGGAAAATGTTGTTATTGTGAAAGGTGTCTTGGTATTGGTAGTTATGGACATATCGAACATCGGAAGCCAAAGGCGCTTCCTCAATTTCATCATTTAACATACGAATGGAATAATTTACACTGGTGTTGTCAAACGTGCAATATGGCTAAAAGAAATCAGTGGGATGACGAATACCCTATTCTTGATCCGGCAGTAGAAGACCCAAAAGAGTACGTAACATTTAATATTATAACCGGAGAAATTACCCCCATTCAAAACCAAAAACGTGGAGAAACCACAATTAAACACGCCGATTTGAACAGGGACAAACTTGTTCGAGCAAGAGAACGAATAAGCCAAAAAGTAATGAAAACCATTGTGAGGGCCAAATCTACCCCAACTCCAGAAGATGAGGCATTCTATAAAGAAAGTTTACTAGAATTAACACATGAAGAAGCAGATTTTTCATCTTTTATGGAACAGATTGTGCGGGAGTATTTGTAGGGTTGGTTTGTCCGAGAGTTATTAGAAGTTAGTGCGTGAATATGAGGAGATAAATTGGTGCCTTAGGTATGGAAAAAGAATGGGGCTTTACTAGATAGGGTTTTGTGTATTTTCATGAATTATTAAAGGAAAAGGTATATTATATAATAAGTGGAGGGAGTCACATGAAAAAACAAGAATCTCCAGTAGAGAATTCTCTTATTAATGAGGACATTGAACCGATACTGCGACAGTTTATTTCCATTAATGTAGAGAGAGGCGTTCCAGTAGAAAAATCATTAGAGCTACTTAAAGATTTATTAAATCTTGTTACTCAAGATAGAGAGCATGAATGGCTTAATAAAGTGGAAGCAGTCATACGTTCCGCAAATAATAATGAATGATTTAAGACGTGGAGATGCACGTCTTTTTTGTACAGATAATTCTTTTTCTACATCAGTATCCTAAAAAATGTAATGATCCAGATAGAAAGTTTGTCTGTTATTACAAATGAAAGAGAACTAGATTGTATGAAACGGTTATAAAGAGACTTTCAATTTAAGTAGTTGTCAATTTTTTTTTGAAGGCATTCTATTACCACTCTTTCGAAATTCATAGCGTAAGTTAATACGTTAATCTGTTTAGGAGCGGAAAGTTGATTAAATCGTTTGGTATTTCTAAAGAAGCGATGTAAAAACTTACGCTTTGTATCTGTTAATCTGTCTTGGTGTTTTTGGGGAAGCCCAGCTCTTTCGTATAGAAATTCTTTTACGGCTGCATCTAACCTCAAACTAGCAATCCAATTTAAAGTGGCCTCTGTTGAATGATTGTTTATATATTTTTGTGGAACAGATGGGTTGTAGTGATACTCTTTTAAGTCTTGTTTTGTAAATCCGGTCATTTTTGTAAGTTGTGAAAGAGACAAATTTTGGTTTGAAAGTTTATTTAAAATATTTTGTTTGCTAGTTTTATTAGAATCTCCTTTATTATGCAGTCTTCTTAATATTTTCAGGGATTGTGTAGTATCTCCTGTGAATTCTTCTATTATGCAGGGAGCTTCATCTAGATTAGTATGACTAATCATGAAATAATATAAATCATATTTTCCTACTAGAACATATTCATCGTCCTGAGGATGCTTTTCAACTGGTAAGAGTAAATCAAAGGTACTAAGATAAGAGAACACGTTATCCATCCTTGTATAGAACACTTTTGTAATATGTGGGATATATAGTGGTTTTATTTTTCTAAGAGGAATCGTAATAATTTCTTGTGTGAGATATGTGCTAATCATATATACACCTCCTAATAGTATGTATACGACATTTTAAAATTGTCCTATGACAATTTTATATGAAAAAGTATGTAGCAAATTTGTGAAGAGAATTGTTTGGTAGAGGTATGAGACTCCGACTGGGTGAAGTTGGAGTTTTTTTGTTTAATATTTACATTTTGAGCTATATACTTGTATGTAAATGGAATAATATGAACTATTGTTACGGAGGAAGTATATGCGAGAGAAACTACTTATTGAATGGGCAAAAAAAATAAAACAGGTTAACCAGATAGATACTAATAAATCGAATTGGATTACAAAGATAGATGATAGAGGATTATATGTTGAAACAGAATTCTCACGTGAAAAGTACAAAAGGGGAGAAGGATCACATCCATATTTTATGATAACTTTTGAGGCTCTTCAGCAAGCTTGGCAAAAATTCATTAATGTTCGTGCAGTAACGGGTGAAAATTTTGGGCAGGTGAGTGAACATAACGCTTTTTTGATGACTTTCTTTTCACAACTTCCTTTTGTGAATGTAACTGGCTCAAAATCTATTACACTTAAAGAATTTCAAACAGATGATCTACCATGTGAGCAATACCATAAAGTGATTACTTTTTTAGAAGAGGTAATAGATAATGCATATGATCCCAAAGAATTAAGTAACCAAACTACTGGGAATTTATATAGAGTTAAATCTAAAGGACGCCAAGATCTGAGATTGTTAGGCTTTTTGAATGAAGCTCATGAGATTAATATAACTCTATTAAATGAATATATTGAATCAAAAAATAAGAATGCTTTTATTCGCAATTTGATTTTGAAACAGGAATATTTTCAAATTGCTCTATTTATACTTGATCTCTTACGTAGCTATTCAAAGCCTGAAAAGAAAGAAGCTTTAGTGAATTTAGCAATGACGATTGTTCGAAATTCGCGAGGGGATAATTTAATGCTTGAATCATTAGCTAAGGAGCGTACTCATAACTTGCTAATGTGGCTTGAGAAGGTAGGATTAATTAACGAGAGCTGGGTTCCAGTTGAGCAATATTTAAAAGAGAATGGTGAAGAGGGCAATACTATGGATACTAAATTACGTCAAGGTTTTTTGAAAGTTATGGGAGAGTATTTGGAGGCAAAAAGAGAAGATTTAAAAAATCATGATTTAGCTTCATTTGTTAGAGCGGACATGCCAAAAGAGTTTATGCAGCTTTCTTTTATAGATGGTAGTAAATATACTGTAACAGGTTCAGTTGGAAAGGGGAATTGGGCAGCTGTCCCTTGGTTCGCGATTATGAATAGCGGCATTACAACATCGACTAGAAGAGGGTATTATGTTGTTTACTTATTTAGCGAAGATATGAATCGACTATATTTAACAATAGGACAAGGTGTAACCGACACTTCTAAGGGAGACATGGAGAATACTAAAATTGAGATTCGCCAACAAATACATATGTCTGAAAAAGTGAAAAAAGATGATGATATATCCCTTGGAACAGGCCAAAGAGGAACAGGATACGCAGACTCAACAGCGGCATACATTTCATATGATGCTAATCAAATGCCAAGTGAAACAGAATTAGTAGAAGATTTAAAAGAAATGCTTAGCTATTATGAGAGGTATATTGTTTTTAGAGAGAAAGGGGCTGAGCCTGCAATGGTTTCCGAGAAAAAAGAAATAGATTTGAACGAGAAGGAAATTGTAGATCATGTCTCTTCTTATATGAAAAGCAAAGGTTTTTATTACGATAAACAAGATATTATTAACTTTGTCTTTTCCTTAAAGACGAAACCCTTTGTTATTTTATCTGGTATTTCAGGGACAGGGAAAACCAAAATTGTTCAGTGGTTTGCTGAAGGTTTAGGTGCAACTGAGGAAAATGGACAGTTCACGCTTATTCCTGTACGCCCTGACTGGAGCGATAGTTCTGACTTACTTGGTTACGTGAATATTCAAGGTGAATTTCAGGAAAGGCCGTTAATTCAAGTTCTGAAAAAAGCAACAGAGAATCCGGACAAGCCTTATTTTGTTGTGCTCGATGAGATGAATTTAGCTCGCGTAGAATACTATTTCAGTGATTTTCTAAGTGTCATTGAAAGCCGTAGATGGGAAGAGGGAGTATGTGTTACATCGGCTGTTCTTCCAGAATCAATTGTTGGGGAGAGAATTACGATTCCATCAAATGTGTACGTTGTTGGAACGATCAATATGGATGAAACGACACATCCATTAAGTAAAAAAGTACTGGATCGTGCGAATACAATTGAATTTAATCAAGTGAAGTTAGATTCCTTTGAGTTTTTAATGGATGCAGAAGAAGTACAGGCAAAGTGCGTTTCCAATAGTTCCTTAACAGCCAAGTTTCTTCATTTAAAAGAATGTTTTCAGCTTAATAAAGATCTCGTGAAGAAAGTATCTCATATTTTAATTGAAATGAATGAGATTCTTGAACTGATTGGAGCGCAAGTTGGGTACCGGATACGTGACGAAATTTGTTTTTACATGGCTTATAACGAAAAAAGTGACCTGTTATCGTTTGACGAGGCGTTAGACTATCAATTGTATCAAAAGATCTTACCGCGTATTGCAGGAAGCGATGGGAGAACAGAAGAAGCATTAAAGAAATTGTATACGCTATGTACAAATCAAGAGTTTGATAATGAAGATGTGATGTCTTATGCGAAGTATCCTCGTTCTGCTAAAAAGCTGTCTCATATGTTAAGGAGGTTCGAGTATGATGGCTTCACCTCTTTCTGGATCTAACAGTGATATAGAGTTAGTTAAGATTGAGACAAAAGATTTGTCATTGACGATTAAAGGGAATACCTATCATGAAAAATATGAGGGCTTAAAAAAACACCAATCAATTGTTTCAGATGAAATGATGCATTTTCATGTGTCTGGAACAAGTGATTCTGTCATGGTATATGATGCTCGGTTACAAAAGCTTAGTGAATTAACCGAGCACCCTCCTATCTTTTTCGAGAATAGAAGTTATCAACTCGTTGTTGTTCCTAAAAATGATCAGGAGTTGTCTTTTCACCATGAGCATCCATCTCTTCGAAAGGGAATCAGCTCTACTCAAATGGGTTCATTGAAACTATTAATGGGAAATCTCTCATTTCCAAATGAAGTAGGATATACAACATTTGAAATTAGAGATGATAAAAATACTTTATTAACAGTCACATTAGAGATTTTTCCATCAAAGCTCGATTACAAAGATGACTATCGAGCTTTATTGGAAGAAGTGAACGATGAAATTTACAATTTGGCATTTCATTTATTGAAAAGAACTTACTTAAGAGCATCAACAATCTATGCGACTAATCCATCTAAAAGTGAGTTTTATCGAATTTTAAATGACTCGTTTCATAGATTTATGAGTGCAATTTCTCATATTAAAAGGCAGCGGCACCATACACTTACTACTCGACATCAGCTTGTACAAGGGGAAAAGATTCGTAGGCTTGATTCTGTTGGGATGAATTACTTACGAAAAAGACCTCACTTGTTTCAAGAAGTAGGGGAAAACATGGTTCCATCAAAAGGCATTACAGCTTATAAGGAAGTAACGTACGATACATTGGAAAATCGATTTGTTAAGTGGATGATTCAGAGAGTCGTACATAAAATAGATGATTTACTTAAATCGTTGGAAAAGGATAATGGATTTAAGAGTTTACCAATTGACGATGAGCTGATTCAAAACGTAAGAAAAATGAGATCTCGAATGAAAAATGAATTGAATGATCCATTTTGGAATGGGATTGGAAAATTGGATCGTTCTGTCTTTTCTCTAGTCATTCAAATGGCTGCTGGTTATAGAGAGGCGTATCAAATTTTTCTAATGTTATCGAGAGGTTTAACACTAAGAGGGCAGATTTTTAAAATGTCTGTTAAAGATGTTGCGAGATTGTATGAGTATTGGACGTATTTAAAGCTTGGACAAATTCTATCTAAAAAATATGAAACAGTGGATCAAGATATTATTAAAGTTCGGCAAGACGGATTATATGTAACACTTGATGAAAGTAAAACGGCAAAAAGAGTATTTAGGCACCCAGAAACAGATGAAATGATTGAACTTTATTTTCAAAAAAGAAACAAAGCATTGCCAACGGTCACGCAAAAGCCGGATACAATGCTTGCGATTGAGAAGAAAGGGAAGGACTATCAATATCAATACATTTTTGACGCCAAATACCGAATCGACTTTGCCAAAAGTGACTCCCATTATAAAAGACAGTATGGAACGCCGGGGCCAATGGAAGAGGACATTAACACAATGCACCGATATCGAGATGCATTAGTAGTAGACCAAGGTGGACCATTTGAGCGAACAGCCTACGGAGCTTATGTATTATTCCCATGGAATCAAGAGGAAGAATATGAGTATCATCCTTTCTATAAAAGCATTGAAAAAGTAAACATCGGTGGATTTCCATTCTTACCAAACGCAACAAGACTAGTAGAACAATTTCTCGACCATCTTATTGAAAAGAGCCCAGAAGAGATTATAAGGGAAGGAATCCTTCCAAGAGGAACAAAAGAAGAATGGCAATCCTCTTTAGATGAAAAGGTATTAGTTGGTAGTGTGAAAACAGAAAAAGACTATGAAGAATATATGAAAGAAGGCTTCTATCGAATTCCTGTCTCACATTTAAAAACAGGCTGGCAAGAAGCGAAATACATAGCCTTATATGTACCAAAAAAGTGGTATGGAGAAAACGGTGGGATTCAATATGTCGCCAGGATTAAAGACATCCATATAAACAGGGAGGATTCATTATTTAGTGATGAAACAAATAATTATGTTTATTTTAAACTAGGGCCATGGAAAAAGCTCGATCATCCTATTCGTCCAGTGGGATATGGTATTCAGGCATATATTCTAACAAGCATGTCACTATTAAAAGAAGTGCAAGAGCTCCCTGAATTATTTATGAAGTCAAAAGAAGAACGGGTTCTTTGGAAGACGATGCGGCGATTTACGAAACAAGTGAAGATCGAATTAGATCACTTATATTTGGATGAGGCGTCTTCTATTAGGAGTTATTCTATTCAAGATGTTCAAATTAGGATTGATTATGAGCAGGGGAATGTGATGGTAGGGAAAGAAGACCAATTTAAGGAATTGCCTTTGGAGTTGGTTGTTAGGAGTTCTGCGGTATTGTTTAAGGTGGTTTTGGAGTGTTTATGTTTGTATAGAATATATTTAGAAGGTGTTTGATGTTTTCGTAACTGTTGAATACTGCTTTAGTTGTCTTTATCTGTTATAGGATATTCTAGAGTAATTGTTTGGATAATTTGTGACTATATAAGGAGGTTGATCATCAATATTTCAGAAGAATGGTTGTTATAGAACGGAATTAAGGATTAAGATATAATACAATTGATTGGAACGATGAGTGTTTATGGATTTTGTTTTCAAAAATAGCGGATAGAGATAGGATTTTCTATCAATTTTCGTTCACAGATAATAGTAGTTTGAAGAGGAAGCATTAAAGAATAGATATCTTTGGAACTTCCTTTTTTTCTGTTTAGACGGAGTTATGATAATAGGATTAATGTTTGTAAGAAATATTTTTGTTTTTATACAGACAATTTTGTGAGTTTAATTTCAATATATTATTTGCTATTTTTTATTGAACTAGTTCTTTATTTAATGATTCAGCTTTATTTATACTATCTCATGTGAATGAAATATTTGGTAATGTTTGTTTTGGGCAATAGGCGTTTGGGTTGCTATAGTTCATAACCCTTATATTAACGATAATAAATTTATACATTAATATTGATTTATGAAACTGTTATGATAACAATCATCCAGTGAGAAAGAGTGTAATTTCATTGTCATTTCATCAGATATTTCTTTGATGAAATGACAATGAAAAATATATTTATATAAGGCGATTTTAAACGAATGGTGTAGAAAATTATGATTGTCACAGAATGCGAAGAAGAAATTAATATGAAACACTTTGTATACAGAATGTTTAAATCAGAATTGTGATTTTGAAAGTGGGTGTAGAGGGCTTAATTGAGGAGATGAGAAATTATATCTTATTGAAAAGTGAAATGAAGTTGTCTGGTATGAATGTATTCCATTCTGTAGCGATGAAGATTAATAATTATTGTATAAGATAAAATAATTCAAATTGCTAATAGCATGCTTGAAATAAACTTTTAAAGAAGAGATGTATTTAATGAATTAATTAACGATGTAATCCCAATATAGTTTATACTGTGTGACAGTATTAGATTTAGTGTAGAAATATCAATGTATAATGGGTAAAATAATAAATAAATTCAAATTGATTTAGTGAGGTGGTAACTAATGGGGAATGTATTAGATATTAAAGGTGTTATGGAAAAATCTGCAGAAACTTTAACTTACAATACTATGGTAACAATAGATAATCATGGAGAGCTTTATGCAGAAATGGTACATTATTTAGAAATGTTAAATATGTGGACTAGTAAATTACAGGGATTTGAGCAAAACGCAGTTCTTAAAGAAGTCTGTTATGACCTACTTTCTTCTTTATACATAGCTGGACAAGGCATGTATAGAAATGCGTATATATGCTTAAGAAGTGCTCTTGAATTAGGAGTTAGTTTTACATACTTTATTGATAGAAATTATGACTACCTACTATGGAAGGTAAATGACTATGATATGAAATGGTCAACTTTAAAAGATCCTGATAATGGTTTGTTGAGCAAGAAATACTTTTCATTATTTTTAGGTGATATTGAAGTTTCAGAACTGATAGAGAAGTTTAAAACTGTTTATAGGGAATGTTCTGAATATGTTCATGGAAAATATAAATATATGCATACAATTGGAGAACAGAAAATACTTTACCAAAAAGAAAAAATTGAAACATGGGCATCGATGTTTATAGACATAGTAAAGTTACTAAATATATTATATACAATAAGATTTACTGAGTATGCAAATTCATTTGCAGATGATAAGAAAATAAGTCTAAAGGAAATACTTTCAGATTACAAACTAGGGGGGATTTTATGAGCATGACTTTTGATGATGAATTTATTTTTCGAACAGAGGATATCAGATCTCAGGAACTAATTGATATTTTTGTTGCAACTAAAATGGATAGGGATAATTTAAACTATATTAAAAGTAAATCTCCTTTATTATTAGAAGGGAGCAGGGGTACAGGTAAAACAATGCTTTTAAGAGTTGCTGAAAAAGAAATGGATGAAGCGTTTAATTCCACAAGAGAGCTAGCGGTATTTGTGAATTTTAGTAAAGCAATATTTGTTGATGTAAATAAGGATATAGGTTTCTTTAGAAATTGGATGTTTTCAAAGGTGTTATTTGCTCTCAAAAGAAAATTGGAAAAAAAGGGGATACTACTCTCTTCAACTGGTATATTAGGCAACTATTTTGGATTTATAGACAAAGAAGATGATATTTTACAGAAGTTAGATGATTTTATATACGTTCTTGAAAATTCATGGGGTAATAAAAACTTTGACATATCTGAAAAAGTTAGTGAAATTTTTGGAGTTGATATAAGACGAGTCGGAATTATAAGAGATGTTGATTATTTTAAAGCATTAATAGAAGATATCTGCGAAACGTGTAATATTAAAAGGATAGTATTACTTTTTGATGAAGCATGTCATAATTTTATTCCAATTCAACAAAGAGAATTTTTCACTATGTTTAGGGATTTAAGGTGCCCTTTTATTAGCTGCAAGGCTGCTGTGTATCCTGGTATAACATCGTATGGTACATTTCAAGCTTTTCATGATGCTATGGTAAAAAAGGTAGAGAGAGAGATTACTAGTCCAGATTACTTAGAAAAAATGAGAGAGATTGTAAAAAATCAAGTGGATGATAACACTTATAAAATATTTGAAAAAAATGGTGATAATTTTAATGCTCTAATTTATGCAGCATCAGGAAATCCAAGATTATTACTTAAAAGTTTATTTATGGCAAGTGAAGATTTAAAAAGCCTTAAAACTAGTAATGTTAACTCTACAATTAAAAATTTCTATAGGACGAATATTTGGAATGAGCATACTAAATTAAGTGATATCTACATAGGCCATAAAAAACTTATTGACTGGGGAAGATGGTTTGTAGAGAATAAAGTCTTAACAGAAACAATTAATAAAAATGAGAAAAGGTTAAATGAAGAAAAGCATCAACAAACAATCTTTTTTACAATCCAGAGAGATGCTCCTGCAGTTGTGAAACAATCGATAAGGATACTGGAATATTCAGGGATTATATCGCTTCACACTGAAGGTACGAAAGTTAGGACAGATGTTTTTGACAGATATCAAATAAATTTTGGAGTTGTATTAGCTTCAGAATCTAAGAGTACACCGGTTAACAGATATAAGGAAATAATCTCGGATTTGTCAATAAAACTGTTTACCGAATATGGTATAAATTCACCATCATATGAAAATATAAATGAATTGACATTTGCTAAATCTGAAGCGGATGTAAAAAAAATTCTGGAAACGTTGTTGAAAGAACCTATAGATAAATTAGATATCACAGGGTTTCAATGTGACACATTAAAAAATGTCGGTTTTACAACGTTAGAAGATATTATAAGCGCTAAAGAAGAAGATTTACAAAAAGCTTATGGAATTGGTCCTGTAAAATCAAGGAAAATTTATAATGTTGCTTTTAATGCTACTATAGAATATATATCTGGTTAATAGATATCAAAACTTTAATTAAAGTATCTTCACAATCTGAACTGTACCCTATAAAATGGACAGTTTAATAAAAAGACCCTAAAAAATCAAGCACTAAAAAAGATGGTTTCGGTATTCTACCGGGGCGATCTTTTTTAGTGTCCACTAATAACGGTTATTATTATAGTCCTCCATAATAATAAAGGTCTATTTTTTAACCGCGCTTTATACCATCCCTTTGTTCTGGAGTCAGCGGTGATTAATCCCTGTTTACTTTTAAAAAGCATATGTTGTGAAATCCACAATCTTCATTTATATAGAACAAATTTTAATAGTTCTCCCCTCAAATCTATGAACTTTGTCATTATAGGGGTTGTCTATTTGTTTCCCATCACATTTTGAGTATGTTATATATTGTCCATAAAACTTTAGAATTAAGTGACGTAAATAATACCTCTTTTTAGTATAAAATACTATTAAGATACTAATTGATATTGTTTTATTAATGTAATAACTAAAATTCACCTACGGATGCATAAGGTGGTTTATAGCCTCTATAAGTCATCCTATAACAACACATGTTTTTATATTATAATTGTATGTAATAAAATATAAGGTGATGAGCGATGAATACTATTCTTATAACAGAAGAACAAAAGTATTTAGATAAGACCGTAAATGTGATTGATAGTTTATTAGATCAAACGCAAGATGCGATAAAAAAAGAAGTGACTTCACAAGTGGAAGCGAGCTTAAAAGAAGTAAAACAAAAACAAATAAAGAAATTGAATGAGGCTCGAAAAAGTCCTTATTTCGGCAGACTTGATTTTGAAGATGAATATGGTGAAGAAACTATTTATATAGGGAAAAAAGGTATTGATGATGACGGAGAGCTCGTTGTAGTAGATTGGCGTACTGATTTAGGGAAGCTTTACAATGCTTATCAAGGCGTACAAGCCCGCTTCTCTATTGGAAACGATCAGAGTAAACCAGTTCAGATTCTTGGTAAACGAGGTATCATTATTCAAGATGGGGATATCGTTAGTGTAAATGAAATCGGTAAAAGTGGAATTGTAGAAGAGGAAGATGGCCAACAAGTAAAATATATGGATGATTATTTAAATGAAATCTTATCTAATACAGGAGAATCTCATCAATTAAGAGATATTGTTTCAAGTATTCAGGCAGAACAGGATGAGATTATCCGTTTACCATTAAAAGATACAATTATTGTCCAGGGAGCAGCAGGTAGTGGAAAATCGACTATTGCTCTTCATCGTATCTCCTATCTCTTATATCAATATCATGAAAAAGTGAAACCAAAGGATATTTTGATTTTGGCACCAAACGAAATTTTCTTATCATATATTAAAGATATTGTTCCCGAGATTGAAGTAGACGGTATTGAACAACGTACATTCTATGATTGGGCATCGACTTATTTTACAGATGTAAATAGCATTCCAGAACTTCATGATCATTATGTGAACGTTTATGCTGCTTCTAATAAAGAAGATTTAATAAAAATCTCTAAATATAAAGGGTCTCTTCGTTTTAAAAAGCTATTAGATGATTTCGTAGAATATATCGGAAGTACAATGATCCCACATGGTAGCATCATTATTGGAGCAGATGTTATGCTTCAAAAAGACGAAATCCATAAATTTTATCAAACGAAAGAACATTTGCCACTTAATGTTCGTATGAAACAAGTAAAAGACGTCATTACAAATTGGAGTATTGCAGAAACAAAGAAAAAGCTAAAACAAATTGAAGAAGATTTTGAAGATGCATATCAAAAGTGGGTTATTACGCTTCCAGAAGGAGAGGAGCGTAAAGCAATTTATGAAGCATTAGAAAAAGCAAAAGAATTACGCGAGAACGTATTCCGAGAAAAAATGAAAAGTGAAATTGAGTTATATGTGAAGAAAATGCAGCATATTTCTGCAGTTCTTATGTATAAATCTATTTTCCAAAAGAAAGTATTTGATACGTTCCATAAGGATATAGAACAAGAATTGCTTAGCTTGCTTTTGAAAAATGGACGACAAGTAAAACAAGAAAAATTTACATATGAAGATATTGCACCGCTTATTTACTTGGATGCGAAGATTAACGGTAAAAAGTTGGAATATGAGCATATTTTCATTGACGAGGCACAAGATTATAGTCCATTCCAACTTGCAATTATGAAAGATTATGCGAAATCGATGACAATTCTAGGTGACATTGGGCAAGGGATTTTCTCTTTTTATGGGTTAGATCGTTGGGAAGAGATTGAGTCCTATGTATTTAAAGAAAAAGAGTACAAGCGTCTGCATCTACAGACGAGTTATCGTTCTACAAGACAAGTAATGGATATGGCAAACCGTGTGCTGTTAAATAGTAACTATGATTTTCCACTTGTAATTCCGGTGAATCGTCCAGGTGCTGTACCTTCTATTAAAAATGTGACAAGCGCTGGAGATTTGTATGATGAGATGGTACGTTCTATTCAAACTTTTGAAGAAAAGGAACATAAAACGATTGCTATTTTAACAGATACGAAACAATCAGCTATCGACACGTATGATGAGCTTGGGCGCCGAGGAGTAAATGGTATTCAAGTTATTTTAGAAGGAAGACAAGAACTATGTGAAAAAATTGTTATTATTCCATCGTATTTAGTAAAGGGACTGGAATTTGATGCGGTTATTATGCACGATGTAAGTGAAAGAACCTTTAAAGATGAGACATTACACGCTAAAATGTTATATATGTCCATCACACGTGCACACCATGATTTACATATGTTTTATCGTGGTAACATATCACCGTTATTGGAGGATCGTGATCCGAATGCACCTCCAAAACCAAGAAAATCTTTTGAAGACTGGTTAATCACAGATATTTCTAATCCAAACATCGAACCACAAGTGGAAAAGATGAAAGTAGTAGAGCAAGAAGATACGTTACGTTTGTTTGACGATGAGGAAGAAGAGGTAGTCATGGAAGCATTTGAAGAAGATCGTGAACGTTACTATGACTTTTATGCATGGTTGAAAGTATGGCATCGTTGGGCAGAATTAAAGAAGAAGCTACAGGAATAGAAATTAAAGGGTTGTGATATAGAAATGAAAGTATATTCTGGCGGGTTTACAGCCGAGCATTTATATCGTAATGAAGTGAAGATTGTGGCAGACCTACAATTAAAAGGGATGTCAAAGCAAGCTATTAAAGATAAAGTATTTGAAGAGAACCTCTTTCATTGCCGTAGTGAAGCGGCAATGAAAGATATTTTTCCACGTGTGTATAGAAGAGCGGAAAAGTTGAATGATACATTGCGTGAAATGTTAGTGAATGGTTCACGTTCTGATAATAATGCTATTTTGTTATATGCGTTTTTAACGCACTTTAAGTTTCCGCGTGATTTGGTGTTAGAAGTTATTCATTATAACTTAAGGCGCTTTAAGAATACGGTGACAGAAGGAAATGTCATGACCTTTTTTGAAGAAAAAGGTCAACAGTATGAAGAAGTTCGAAACTGGACGGACCAAACGAAGTATAAACTAAAGCAAGTTACATTAAAGATCTTAGTGGATGGAGAACTCCTTGTGAAAAAAGGAAATGAGTATGAAATTAAATCGATTCCGCTAAGTAAAGAACTGAGGGAATATGTAGAGAAGGATCCCGAGTATAATGACTTGCTTATTCTTACATTAAATGACTGATGGTGGTATAAGTGGAAATAATTCAAAAGAAATTGGATCGTTTTTTTGAAGAAATTCAAAAAGATGACTTTTTAGAGATGCGTGGACTTGGAAATGAAGTCCCTTATTTTGTGTTTGATTACAATCCTGAATATGAACTAATGGTTAGAAATTCAGTGAAATATTTTGCAGATAAAATGCATGTTAACGTAAAGGTTTTAAATTTATTTGACATGATCATTGATCTGTTTGAAGACATTGGTGGTATAGAGGGATTAAAACAATTTGAAGAAGAGCAAGGAACGAAAGAATTATTCGAAGCAATTCTTCCAACTTTAGAAGAAGAGCAATTGGTAGAACGCATTGGGGAAGAGGCTGAAGATGCACAAATGGTATTTGTCACAGGCATAGGCAGTGTCTTTCAACTTGTAAGTACACAAGAACTTTTAAACCAATTACATGCCAGAGTAACAAATACACCAATTATTATGTTTTACCCAGGAGAGTATACGGGACAAGGGTTGAGCTTATTCAATCGTTTTGAATCAAATGGATATTATCGTGCGTTTTCGATATAGAGAATAAGGGGAGAAACAAGTATGTTACAGGACTCTTTTACAATTAAGGAATTATTTAAAAAAGAAATTGATCGTGAAATTAATGGTGTGGTCCAAGCAGGACAGCGAGATGAAGATGTTATTCAAGATGAATTAGAAGAGTACGTTATGACAAAAGAAATTAGCGAGAATATGGCGTATTTTTTTAAAAATTATGCATATAGCTTTGAGAATCAAACAACGAAAATGGGCGTGTGGATTTCTGGCTTCTTCGGATCCGGTAAATCTCACTTCTTAAAAATTTTATCGTACTTATTAAACAACGAAAAAGTATATGGCAAGCGAGCTGTAGATTTTTTTGTGGAGAAGACTGATGATCAGGAGCTTTTAAATATTCTTCAGCAATCTGCAAATTATACGAGCCAATCGATTTTATTCAACGTGGATTCTAAATCAGCGGGTGGAAAAAAGGAAAAAGCAACGATTGTTGATGTGTTCTTAAAAGTGTTTAATGAACACTTAGGTTACTCTTCCACACCATGGATTGCTAATTTAGAAAGACAACTTGCAGAAGAGGGTATTTATAGTCAGTTTGTTGAGCGTTTTGAAGAGATAGATGGTACAAAATGGGTAGATAGCCGTGCGCGTTTGTTATTTAAGAAAAAATCATTTGTTGAGGCATTAACACAATTAGGGTATACAAAAGATACTGCAGAAACTGTGTTAGCTGCTTCTAATAAGAACTTTGAAATGAGTTCGGATGACTTTGCTAAGTTAGTTGCTAAGCATGTGGAAAATCAAGGGCAGGATTATCGATTGACATTCTTAGTAGATGAAGTTGGGCAGTATATTGGTGATGATTCTGATTTAATGTTAAATCTTCAAACGGTAACAGAAGATTTAGGTAACCATTGTCACGGAAAAGTTTGGGTTATTGTTACATCTCAAGAACAAATCGATGCTGTAACAAAAATAAAAGGAATGGAGAAGTTTTCAAAAATCCAAGGCCGATTTGCGACAAAAGTTCATCTTACAAGTTCGAATACAGACGAAGTTATTAAACGTCGTCTTTTAGAAAAAACACCAGCAACAGCAGACCGTTTGCAAATTGATTTTGATCAAATTGGTCAAAGTTTAAACAACACACTAACGTTTGAAAAAGATAAAAGTGTTCTTCAAAATGGATTCAAACATGCAGATGAATATGCATCTATTTATCCATTCGTTCCGTATCAAGTAGAATTATTACAACGTGTATTCAATAAGGTTCGCCGACAAGGAGAAGCAGGTGCTCACTTATCACAAGGGGAACGCTCTTTACTAAATGCCTTCCAGGAAGTTGCAATCCAGTTAAAAGATGAAGATACAAACCAATTAGCTCGATTCTCTCAATTCTATGAAACGGTTAAACGTTTCTTAAGCACATCCGTTTCATCTACGATTATTGAAGCAGGCAAACGTGACGGTATTACTGAGTTTGATGTGGAAGTGCTTAAAGTATTATTCATGATTAAAGGTATTGATGAAGTAAAAGCGACAGTTGAAAATATTACAACATTGCTTGTAGATAGTGTAGATTGCATTAAAAATGAACTAGAAAAACAAGTAATTCAGTCGTTAAGCCGTCTTCATCAAAAAATGTTGATTGCTAAGAATGCAGACCGGACATTTGTCTTCTTGAGTGATGATGAACAGGAAATTAACCGTGAAATTCAAAATGAACATGTAAATGAGGCAAATATTGTTGACTCATTAGGCAGAGTGTTCTATGAAGATATTATAAAAATAAAATCGTACCGTTATCAAAAAACGCATGATTTTGAATTTAATAAGGCATTTGACACATATAATCGCGGTGGAAAAACAAATGCGTTAACACTTCAAGTGTATACAGGTGATGTTTCAGAAGAACAAGCGCGTGCAGATGCGAACTCTGGAACAATGATTATGTATATTCCTGATCATTATGCAGAAAAATTCTTTGAGCCAATGCAATATGCGCAAAAAATTCAAACATTTGCTAATAAGAAGAGTTCAACAAGTTTAACGGAAAAGCAAAAACGAATATTAGATGAAAAACGTGCACAAATTGGTCAATTTGAACAGAAGGCAACAGAAGCGTTAGTGGAAGCAGCAACAAATGCAAAATACTTTATTCAAGGACAAGATTACGAATTTAAGAGTACATTAGAAAGTCAATTGCAAAGTGCATTTGAGATTTTAGTTCGAAATACGTATAGCTATTTAAGTTATATTGATGAACCGGTACCTGTGAAAAATGCCAATGAAGTCCTTTTTGATTGGGCAACAAAAGGACTTCCGGCAAGATTAGATGGTACATTTGAAAATCATCTAGCGTATGACACAGTAGTTCGCTTCTTAGAGGAAAGTCGCGGGAGACAAATTGTTACAATGAAATTGTTAGTAGAGAAATTTAAAGATGTACCGTACGGATGGAGCGAAAATGATATTGCAGGTATGGTTGCAGCAGCTCTCTATAATAAAAAAATTAAGCTGATGTACTTAAATGAAAGTTTTGATACAATGAACTCGCAGTTTATCGCTCGAATCACGAAGGCTTCTGAAAGAGAAAAAGTCGTTATTGAGGCGCAAATCGGCATACCACCACGTGTGCGTAAAGAAGTTGTAGAAGCAATGCGTGAACTGTTCAACTTCTATGATATTGGTGAAACGTACGATGAAGTTGCGAAAAACATTCGTGATCAAATTCAGAAACACTTCATGGAGCCAATCAAGGGTATGCAAGATACGAAGCGACATGAGGACCAGCAATATCCATATCCGGGTGGTATTACACTCTCTAAAATTAAAAATAGCATTGTAGATTTATTGTCTATCACAAAGCAAGAAAACTTTATAGAAGAGTTTATTGAGCTTGATGAGGATTTAGAAGAATGGTCAGAAGATGTACAGCATTTAAACTCATTCTATAATGGTAATGCAATTCGTCATTTTAAAGAAAGTGTACACGTATTAAAAGAACGTCGTGATGATTTAGACGTAGCGCAGCATGATGCAGAAGTGCAAAAAGTGAAAAATAGCATTGTAAATATCTTAACAAGCGATAATCCATACAAGCAGATTCCTAACTTGCCAATTTTGAATGAGCAATTGAAACAAGGACTTTCTAATTTTGTAAAACGGGAAATTGGTACACAATTGAAGCAGATGGAAGCAATTCGTCGTGATATGGAGAGCTTACAAACACGTTATAAGGATATAGATTCTATCAAAGCAGTAGTTCAAGAGAAAATAGCTGAATTACAGCAACGCATTGAACAAATGCAAGACCTTGAGAGTATTTCGCGTGTATACACATATACACAAATGGCAAACAATGACTACCGCCGTTTGGAAGAAAAAGTTCGGGAGCTATATGAAGAGTATATAGGTGATGAACCAGACGTTGATGATCAATTTGAAATTGTGGAAATGAGCGTCTCGCAATTGATGTCAGCTACATTACCAAATGGTCAGTTTGAAATTAAAAACAGTCAAGATTTAAAACAATGGTTGAAAAAACTTGAAGATGAAGTAAGTAAAGAATTAAATCAAAGAAAAACAGTAATGATTAAAAAATAAAGGAGAAAAATGCGATGAACAAAAAAGCGCTAAAGGAATTTGCGGTTTATGCCCGCAACGAACTTCGTGAACAAATCGCATTACGAGCACAAGCCTTTGGGATCACACCCGAAGGCTCTCCTGTGCTTGTAACAGGTGCGGACTACGTAGAAATAAACGGAAAGAAATATCCAGCAACTTATAAAAACAGTATTCAAAAGCTGTTAAAAGAAATTGAAACAAAAGGCTACGATAATATAATTGAAGAAGTAGCATACACATGGTTTAACAGACTGATTGCGATTCGTTACATGGAAGTACATAACTATCTTCCATCAAAAGTGCGTGTACTTTCTAGTGAAACGAAAGGGAAAGTCGATCCAGATATTTTAACGGAGTATCAATATACGGATTTACCAGTTAATAAAGAAGAAGTCGCTTCTTTATTAACGCAAGGAAATCGAGAAGAAGCATTTCGTAAGTTGTTAGTTGCACAGTGTAATGAATTAAATGAGATTATGGATTTCTTATTTGAAAAGTTAGAGGACTATACGGAATTATTATTACCAGAATCTCTGCTTCATGCAGACTCTCTTATTAATCAATTAGTCACTCAATTAGATGAAGAGGATTTTCAAGAAGTTGAAGTTATTGGATGGCTCTACCAATTCTATATGTCAGAGAAAAAGGAACAGGTTGGTGGGCTTAAAAATAATGCTGTAAAAAAAGAAGACTTACCTGTTGTTACTCAGTTATTCACACCAAAATGGATTGTACAATATATGGTACAAAACTCGCTAGGTAAATTGTACGATGAGTGGAATCCAGAGAACAATCTTGTAAAGGAGTGGGAATACTATCTTAAATCATCTGAGAAACTACCTATTCCAGATGTTACAGTTTTGGAAGAAATAAAGTTAATTGACCCTGCTTGTGGATCAGGCCATATCTTAGTTTACGCCTTCGATTTACTATATGATATGTATATAGAAGCAGGATACTCGGAACGTGATATACCAAGATTAATTATGGAAAAGAATTTATATGGTCTGGACATTGATAAACGTGCAGTACAAATGGCAAGCTTTGCATTAATGATGAAGGGACAGGAGAAATATCGCCGTTTCTTAAAAAAAGCAAACAATCTAAAGTTAAATATTCATAAATTTGTAGATAGTGAAAAAATTTCTAAAGAAGCATTGGCCTTCTTTGCAGAAAAAGTGGGAGATATTAGCTGGGTGGCCTCTTTGCAAGAGCAATTTGAAAATGCGAAGCAGTTTGGGTCATTAATCGTTCCTAGAGAAGTTACTTCTGTATACTTGGAATATATCAAATGCATCGAATCTTATAACTTAGAGACAACAGATTTATTAGAGGAAGCTTATATTCTTGAATTAATAGAGAAATTAAGGCCTTTATTAGAGCAAGCATATTTATTAGCTTTAAAATATGAAGTGGTGGTTACTAATCCGCCTTATCATAATAAATATAATTCTGTTTTAAAGAGCTTTATGAATAATTATTATAAAGAATTTAAATCAGACTTATATTCGGCATTTATTTATGCTTGTACAAATATGACAGTAGAGAATGGTTTTGTGGGAATGATGACACCATTTACTTGGATGTTCATAACTTCTCATGAGAGGTTACGAAGATACATTATTAATAATTACAGTATTTCTTCCTTGATACAACCTGAATACCATGCATGCTATGAGATTGCGCATGTGCCTATTTGTACATTTGTGATTCAAAATCAGGATCAATCGCCTGTCGGAGAATATATTTGTCTAGAAGATTTTAAAGGTGCAAGTCTACAGCCCATTAAGGTAAAAGAAGCTATTAATAATATAGTTAATTATCGTTATACCACTAATAGTAAGGGCTATGAAAAAATACCTGGTTCACCTATTGCTTATTGGTTAAGTTTATCAGTGATGAACATCTTTCGTAACAATACTGTAGATAAGTTTGCTTTACCGTGTACTGGTATGCAGACAGGAAACAATGGGAAATATGTTAGGGATTGGTTTGAGGTTAGTGTAAAAGAAACAAATATTTATGATATAAATATGAAACTAAAATGGGTTAGATATAACATGGGAGGAGAATTTCGAAAGTGGTATGGAGAATATAATAGCGTTATCTTTTGGAAAGATAATGGAGAAAAAGTTAAAAATGAAAAAAGTAGTGTAATCAGGAATGAGGCATACTTTTTTAACAAGGGGATCTCATGGAAGCGCATAGGAATATCTAATTTAGGTTTGAAAGTTTTACCAGAGGGTTTTATATTTGATCAATCTGGAGATTCTATGTTTTTAAATCAAAAGGACTTTCAGAATCAACTATTAGCTTTTTTTAATACCAAAGTGGCAAAAATATTCCTTAAAGTTTTCTCTCCTACAATGAATTTAACAGCTGGTAATATAAAAAATTTTCCTATAATTAAATTAGATTCAGAGAAGAAAGTTATGGTAGATGAATTAGTAGAGAACTCTATACTTTTATCCAAAAGGGATTGGGATTCCTTCGAAACATCATGGGAATTTCAAAAGCATCCACTCCTTACTTGCCGTGGACAAGCTAGAATATTAGAACAATGGTACGAAAATTGGCAAGAACATGCAGAAAAGCAATTCCGTCAACTTCAACAAAACGAAGAAGAACTTAATAGAATTTTTATCGAGTTATACGGCTTACAAGACGAACTAACACCAGAAGTACCGGATGGAGAAGTAACAGTACGACGTGCTGATCGTGTTCGTGACGCTAAATCTTTCTTATCCTATTGCATCGGCCTTATGATGGGACGTTATTCATTAGATGTAGAAGGTTTAGCATATGCAGGTGGAGAGTGGGATACTAGTAAGTATAAAACATTCCAACCAGATTCCGATGGGATTATTCCAGTAACAGATATAGAGTATTTTGAAGATGATGTGGTGACTCGTTTGCAAGAATTACTGGTTATTATGTGTGGGCAAGATACACTTTCTGAGAATCTTCGCTGGTTAGCTGAGTCACTTACAATGAACGATAATGAGACACCTGTTGAGCGTCTTCGCCGTTATTTTTTTGCTGAGTTTTATAGTGATCACTGTAAGATGTATCAAAAGCGTCCAATTTATTGGATGGCAGATTCAGGTAAGAACAAAGGTTTCCGAGCATTGTTCTACTTACATCGCTATACACCAGAAACGTTAGCGACAATGCGCTTCTCTTATGTACAAAACTTACAAGAAAAGTTAAGCCAGGAACAAAAACGTTTGGAACAAGACCTTGTAAATCCGGATTTAACAACTGTAATGAAGAAACGATATAATAAGCAACTAAAGATACTTAAAGCACAGCAAGACGAGCTTATTGATTTTGATAAGAAGATGGCTGAACTTGCAAATCAACGTATTGCACTTGATTTAGATGATGGAGTAGTTGTAAACTACAAGAAGATTGAAAGCGTGCTTGCGAAGATTAAATAATAAAAAGTGGATAGAGCGTGCTCTCTATCCATTTTTTTATTTGAGTTGTTTACAATCGTCCTTTTCTTTTTTATTCTAGGAGTTGGACAATAAGTTTAGTGAGAGTTGGTGACTGATGAATATCATAGAAGAGTTACTTCGACTGTTTCATCAACAACAAGAAGAAAATAAAGGTGCGAATCGTTCACTTGTGTTTTGGTATGATGCACAGAGTGAAGATCGCGATGCGACAGAAATAGAAGAAGCACTCAAACATAAAAATATTCAAGTGCATTATTTAGACGAACATAATGCTTTCCGCACAAAGGTTTTATTGGAGAAAGAGGATACGGATAATTCGTATTTAATTTATGCTCCATTTCCGAAACCAGAGGATCGAGAAAACTTTTTATTAGATATTTTGTTATATAGCGGAAGTTACGGTGAGTTTCAAGCTGATGTGATTGCGATTCGAATGAAAGAATTACGTTTAGATCATCTTGCGATTCGACCATTTTTAGAAGAACATACGAAGTTCTTTGATAATAAGCAACGTGTAGCGAAGTTTCAAAAGTTGCTTCCTAATAAGCCGACAGTTGAGCAAGTGAAACAAACGATGCTTGCTGTGTTATGTAATGCAAAAAGTATTACTCCACAAGATATTTTAAAAAGTGTTGTAGCTGGTGGAAGTTTGTCTGATACAAATGAAGTTCTTGTACAAATTGCTAAGTATTTGGATAAGGAAGTATTCTATACGTTCGTTGAAGAGTATTTTGGAATTTCTAAACAAGAAGATAACCGTCTAGCTCAAATTATGGAAACGATTGTGTTTCAGCATTATGCTGCATATTTAGATGCGAAGGTATTAGCATTTAAGTATGAGTCAACAGTTCCGAATATATGTAAAGTGTTTGTTGAAGACTGGTTAAAGTCTGAGGAACGGGATGTACTAGAGAAAATTCTAGACATGTTGGAACCAAAATGGCATGTTGCACAATCAATAGATCAACATACATATCAAGCTTTCCTTCGATGCGATACGTTTGCAGTAGTAGAACGTAAAATTCTTGATGTGTTGCATGAGCTTCTTCTAAATGAAACGATTGTGGTAACAGAATGGAAGAGCATTTTAACGGAACGAAGTAAGAGTTATTGGTATAAGACGCGTTTTCATAGGGAGTATGAATTATTAGAGAAGGCTCTTCGTGTATATGAGTGGAGAGCTATATTTGAGCGTGATGATGCACCAAAGAGTGAAGAAGAGTGGTTTACGTTTTATACAGAGAAATATTACAATGTCGATCAAGCATACCGCCATCTTCAAGTACATTATGTAAATGAATCTAGTTTAGATGAATACCGCGAATTACTGGAGAGATTTACGTTTTGGTATGAAAATCAGTATTTAGTGGAGTTAGGCCGCTATACAGATGAGATAGTAGAGACTAGGCTAAAAGAGAGTTGGCCGATTAATGATGTTATGCAGCAGAAAAACTTTTATCGTTATATGATTCGTCCGCTAGTGGAAGGATCAAGAGAGCGTATTTTTGTGATTATTTCTGATGCACTTCGTTATGAAATTGGACAAGAGCTGACAAATAGTTTTAGTCAGCGTTTGAATACGGAAGTAAGATTAATTCCAATGCAGGCATCACTTCCTACATATACGCAACTGGGAATGGCTGCGTTATTACCTGGAAAAATATCTGATATTGCAAATGATGGTACGGTGTATGTAGATGAAATTTCTACAAAAGGATTACAAAATCGAAATAAGATTTTACAATCTCGTGAACCAGATTCCGTTGCATTAAAAATGGAAAAGTTTATTGGATTGAGTAAGGAAGATGGCCTCGGATTAATTAAAGGAAAACGCGTTGTCTATTTATATCATGATAATATCGATGCGATTGGTGATTCTGGTAAAACGGAAGGTTATACGTATGAAGCAGTTGAAAATACGATAGAACGTGTGAAGATTGCTGTTCGAAAGCTGACTAGTACGTATGAAGCTGGGCGTATTTTTATTACAAGTGATCATGGCTTCTTATATCAATCTTCAGAGGTAGAAAAATATCAAAAAACAGAAAATATAAAAGGTGATGTTTTCGATAAGAATCGTCGATTTGCTATTGGAAAAGATTTAATAGAGCCTGAAGGAACAGTAAAGATTTCTTTAAACTATTTAGGATTAGAACAAGAAGCGGTTATTGCCAAAGGGTTAAATCGTTTTACTGCTGGTGGTGGACTACGCTTTGTTCACGGGGGAGCAATGCCACAAGAAAGTATAGTTCCTTTAATTGAGTATCGTCAGTTAAAAGGAAAGGCACGTAAGACAGAAAAAGAACTTGTAGATGTTCGAGTTGCTTCCATTCAAAAAGTTATTACAAGTTATCAATTTATCGTGCCATTTTTCCAAGAGGAAAAAGTGTCAAATGAGTTATATCCAAGAACGTTGTGTGCAGCATTTTATCGGAACAATGAGCGTATTTCAAATGAATTAACAATTGTGTTTGATTCTAAAGGAGAAGTAGCAGAGCGTCAGACGGATGCTGTGTTCCATCTCCTTGAAGATCGTTATAAAACTGGCGATGTTTGTGTACTGCGCTTAGAGGATGTTTCAGGGCGTGCGACAGAGTTGTACAAAGAAGAAGAGTTTGAACTGAAGTTATATAGTATTTAAATATGTAAAAGGCCTTCCGATTATTTCTAACATTGGAAGGTCTTTTCTTTTTGCTATAATGAAATATAGAAATGTTATTGATAGGAGGAATCGTATGTTAGAGGTGGGCGATATTGTCAAAGGGCCGCTATGGCCCGAGATAGTGGAAATAAAAAGATGTGAAGATATACAAGGCAGTTTTTATCGTGTTGAGGCATACGGAAAAGACAGCAATAAGTACTATCAAGTCATTGTACTTCCAGAACAATTGCAATCTATTGAAAAATCAAATGCTTCACCTGAAAAACTTTTGCTGTCTCCAAAGCAATTGCAGCGTTATATGTTATATCAGGAACTTTTAATCGATCGGAAATTTTCAAAGTCTCGTGCATTGGGAAATAAAAATGTTCTTCCACTTCCACATCAAATTGAAGCAGTTTATGGAAGAATGCTGCAGGTACCAACTGTACGGTTTTTACTTGCAGATGATCCAGGAGCAGGGAAAACGATTATGGCAGGAATGCTCATTCGTGAATTGAAAGCAAGAAGAAGTGCGGATCGGATTTTAATTCTTGTTCCTCCATTAGTATTAAAACAATGGCAGCAAGAATTATATGAAAAGTTTGGAGAAGAATTTACGATTGTGACGCGTCGTACTTTAGAGGAATATAGCGGTAAAAATCCATTTGTTGAACAGAACTGTATATTAACTTCTCTTTATTGGGCGTCACGGGATGATATTAAAAGTCTTGTAATGGAAGCTGATTTTGATTTGGTTATTGTGGACGAAGCGCATAAGATGGCAGCCTATACAACAGGAAGTAAAAATAAAAAAACGAAGCGCACAAAGATATATCAGTTAGGGGAAGTAATTCTTCGGCATAGTGAACATGCTTTGTTGCTGACCGCGACTCCTCATAAAGGAGATGTGGAAAACTTTCGTCATTTAATGCGGCTGATTGATCCAGATATTTTCTCTTCTATTGGGATTAAAGAAACGCTACGTGATAAAGCGAACCCGTTTATTATTCGCCGTTTAAAAGAAAGTTTGAAGCAATTTGATGGTACGCCGTTATTTCCAAAGCGTACAACAAAAACAATCAAGTATAATTTATCAGATAAAGAATTAGAACTATATGAAGCTGTAACCGAATATGTAAAGGTACATTTTAATCGCGCGATGAATCGAGGGAATAATAGTACTGCTTTTGCGATGATGTTATTACAAAGAAGATTAAGTTCTTCCATAGAAGCGGTTCATTTATCTTTAGTGCGCCGTCATCAACGATTGGTAACCTTGTTAGAAGAGATGGAGCAAAAACAGGTTGATCTTGTGGACATATCTGTAGAGGATTACGAGGAAGCAACACTCGAAGAACAAGAACTGCTAGAACAAAACAGTGAGGAGAGTATAGATACAATTGATCCACGCGAGCTTGAAGTAGAGATTGCAGAGTTAGAGCGCCTTATTCATTATTCGGGTCATATTCGCCAAAACTACGTTGAACGTAAATATATAGAGCTTGAAAATACATTGTTTGGTGCAGACGGCCTTTTGCAAAAAGGAGAGAAGATTCTTATTTTTACGGAATCAACTGATACGCTGCATTATTTAGAACAGCGTCTTAATACACATGGATTACGTATTGCTAAGATTATTGGGAAATACTCTATGGATGAAAGAAGAAGACAAGTGGAGCTGTTCCGAAACGATTATCCAATTATGCTTGCGACGGATGCGGGTGGAGAGTCTATCAATTTACAGTTTTGTAATCAAATGGTGAACTATGATATTCCATGGAATCCAAATAAATTAGAGCAGCGTATGGGACGTATACATCGTATTGGACAAAAAAATGAAGTGTTCGTATTTAACTTAGTGGCTGGCAATACGCGTGAAGGTGACGTACTACATACTCTTTTAGTAAAAATGGACAAAATGAAAAATGATTTAGGACAAGACCTTGTTTACGATTTTATAGGAGATCGTCTCGAAGATCGAATGATAGATTTACCTACACTTATGCAGCATGCTGTTCTCAATCGAGAGCGATTAGAAGATATAAAACAAGAAGTGGACCAAGCTTTGTCTGAAGAATATGTGGAGTTGCTAAGAATTGCTCAAGAAGAACGCCTTGCGATGGATAGTATTGATTTGCCTGGTATGCAGCGCGAACAATATGAGATTGCAGTACAAAAGGTCCCAATAAGAGTGTATGCAGATTTTACTGCCGAGACGTTAAGTGACCATAGAGTTAGAGTATATCCTTCACAAAATAATCAGATGTATCGTATTGAGAGAATTCCAAAATCAATTCGTGAATTTGCGAGAAATCATCGCATCCCGTTGAAAGGAAAAGAGGATTCATATCGTTTTACAAGTAAAGAAAAATATATGGATGATACAATGTCATTGATCCTAAATGATAATCCGTTGTTTTCTTTATCATTAAAGCTTATGAAAGAAGAGACAGAAGGATTAGCGATTCCTACTTATGAAATCCCGTTTCCGATTCAAGAAAGATTAGAAGTTGAAGGATATGAAATCGGATTAACAGATGGAACAGGAAGAGAACTATATAAAGATATTGTGTATTTTGCAAGACGAGAAAACGGAGATGTAATAGAATTAGATTCATATTGGTTATACGGCTCTTCATTTGATACAGCGATTCCAAAAGAAGAGCAAGAAACTAATTTGTTCATGAAAGCGATGGATCATGTCATGAAAAAGCGGGAAGATTTTGTGATAATGAATGAAACGCAGTTGAATAAAAAAATGCAATTTTTACGTCGTGCGTTTGATTCACAATATCAAAATACAATGGAAAAGTTAGAGAAGTATCGCAATGAAAATATAGATAACCGTAATTCTGCATTGATTAATCAGATGAAAGCACAATTACTAGATATTGAAGACCGTCGTAAAAGTCGTCTCGGAGAGGTAGAACGAGAGAGAAACGTAAATGTTATGCCACCTTATAAAGCGGTGCAAGTAACGCTGATACCTAAAAGCACAGATACCTATCGCTTATTATCGAGCGATTATATAGAAATGATTACAGAATATGAGAAGATAAAGCATCGTAAAAACGTCAAAGTATATTCTAATCTATCATTAATAGATTTCATGAGTGAAGATGAAAATGGAAATCCACGTTGTATTATTTTAACAGCTGATGAGAGGTTTACATTATCACTTAACCACCAGCAAGATTTGGAAGAATTACCGTTTGATGTTTATACGTATGTTATACAAAATAATCAAGTTGTAAAAGAGTGTAAGTGGAAAGGTTAGAAATAATGCAGTATATACGTGAGAGGATTTAAAACTAGATGTTTTTTAGAACAGAGAACTGTGTGCGTTCTCTGTTCTAATTTTTTGATAGTGATGTTAAAAGGGAGGAAACTATGAGCAAATTAAGCAATGTTCTCCGTATGATAGAACTTCTTCACGCCAGGGGGAAAATGAAGATTAGTGAACTCGCAGATGAGCTTGAAGTTAAGGAACGTATGATTCGCATTTATCGGGATGAGCTTGAAAAAGCAGGAATCTTTGTTGAAAGTGAAAGAGGACGTGGGGGTGGGTACTATATTTCCAATACATCTTTATTCCCAATTAGAAATTTGTCTCATAAAGAATTACGTGCTTTAACATTTGCAATTGAACAGTTGTTATCTAAAGGAAATGCAATTTATTCAGACGATGCACAAATAGCATTGGATAAGCTGAAAGCATTACGAAAGTTGGAAAAAGATCGAGATCGTCATATTTATTTTGTTCAGCGTTCCAAACCAAATTATGAGTTTTCAGATGAGAATCGAAAATACTTACAGTTACAAGAAGCATTTGGTACAAGATGTAAAGTGAAAATTCAGTATGAAAAACGATCTGGTGAAAGATCTGAACGCATTATTGCTCCATATGGATTTGTACATTATAATGAATTTTTTTACTGTATTGCTATGTGTGATCGGAGAAATGACACACGTATGTTCAAGTTGTCCCGGATGAAAGATATTCGAATAGTTTATGATACATATACAATCCCTGAGGAATTTGATATTCGAAAGGAGTTCCCAAGATTCGGTATTATGAATGAACCGTTGGAGATAGAATTACTTATTTATCCACCATTTTCTGTGTCTGTACCAGAATCGATTTGGGGAGAAAATCAAATTATAGAATTTAATTCTGATGGTAGTATTCGCTTTCGCGCAACAATGAGTGGGAAAGAATCGATAAAGAAGTGGATTTTGGGTATGGGGGCTTCTGTAAAAATAGTAGAGCCGAAATCTTTGCGAGAGGAAATCATTGAAGAGGGGCGGGAGTTGTTGAAGTTATATGATTCGTTTTGAATGAAAAGTTATGTAAAAATATAAATTATACTTACTATTGCATGTAGATATATAAAGAACTCTAGCTCAACAAAGAGATATTTGAATGAGCTGGAGTTCTTTTTTATAATAAATCCCTTAAAAACTAACATTTAGGATAAAAGTGACGTTATGATTGCCGTATTTTTTGATATGATGAATATATATTTATAAGTTATTAATAAAAATTATTAAAGTTAGTTTGTATTGTGGAATCAGTTTGGAAATGGAGAATAATGGTGAGGGGATGATAAAATGATTCGAGAATTTAAGCGCGCTTTTTTAGAAGCGACAGCGATATGTGCTGAGAAAATCAGAATGTATAATGAAGGACGGAAATGGAATTATCAATTAATTGTGACATTAGTGTGTAATGGCGTATTTGGTGTGTTTTTATCTGTAATTAGCGCGCTATTTGTTTCAGTAGTATTATCTGTATTCACTAAAAGTTTTTACAGTAGTTGGTACATTTCATTTAAAATATTTGTGGTGTTAAGTGGTGTAATGCTATTTCTAAATTTATCATCAAGAACATTAAATATACCAATGCTATTCTTAAAAACTGCATTTTTTATAAAAGACAAATTCACTACAATGAGTTCTTTTATAAAACATATAGTTGTCCCGTATGCTATTACAGGTGTATCTATATATATCATGTATCACATGATTTTAAAGTTTCTTAGTGGATTCGGTATTAATGGTGAAATTGCTGAAATATATTCTATAATTCTATCTGTTGGATTAGCGGTGGCGGGGTGTTATTCCTTTCCGGTGGAAAAAGATGTACGAGATATCAACGAATTGATAATGTCTCCGGTGCTAATTATTGCTAATATCGGGATTAGTTATGCTATTTCGAAAGAGAATGTACTAAATAATTTAAAACAGGGACATGAAGATATAGCTTCATATGTATTCATTCTGTTTTTAATTGCCGCGTGCTTGCAAGTTATCACTTATTTCAAGAAATTGTTCGAAAAACTTCATGATCCTGAATTGTCAAAGTATGAAGAAAATATAGTTATTTATGCTGGTAATGGAAAAGAAAAAATGGAATCTATTAAAGGGCATATTAGATCAATGATTGAAGAGGTTAATCAAGTAATAAAAGAATTTAAAGTTATAAAAAAAGATAAACGTTTTTATTTTCAGTTCATGGCATGGATAAGTATTAGTTTAATCATTTTAATTGGGATGAATTATATAAGTAAGATCATATTTATTAAATTTCAAGGACCTATTATGAGAGTTTTAGAGTATGTATTATCATTTGTATTTTTAATTTTTCTTATAAATAAACTATGTGTTTTCGCTTATTTGGCGTTAGCAAAAAGGACAGGTTTAGAAAAAAGAAAGAGATGGGAATATTTTGGATTAGCGTGTTTTATATTCGGTATGTTATTAAGTGTTGTAACAATGTTGTTTTCAATTAGGTTAAACTTTGTTATTATAGCGTGTTTTGTAATTGCATCCATGATTTTTTTGAGTACATCTTTTATCGAGTGGTTATTAAAGAAAGATAAAGTAGATGAGAATATGCAAGAAGAGGTAAAATAGGGCGCTTTAGTGGAGTTGATATAGTCATATGGATATAACTTTACTAAGCCCTTACAATGAATTTCAAAGAGAAAGTGTCCATATGGCAAATAAGTGATTTAATGAAGACTTAAACAATGCTTGTTTTATAGCATCCAGACTAATTTGTTAAAGAATTAAACGACGAGTATGTTGTATCAGAAGTAACGATTTATACATGAATCAAGCAATATTTTCCTAGCGAAACGATTGTGGAGAATAACAGGCCCGATTAATGAAAATTTGCAACATGTAGTTAAAATAAATAAGGGATATACATTATAAAGAAATCACAGGAAGAAAGTTCCTGTGATTTCTTTTATGTGACATAAATAGTACCGCTTTGTTTGATATATTTAAAGAGGATATAGAAAAGATGTTTTATTAATTAATATAAAGGGAGTTATAGCTATATGAACAATACTAACAATTTACCTGATGTATTAATGCAATTTGATCCAGACATATTAGAAGAACAAATAATAAAATCACTTGTAAATATTCAGGGGGGGATTTCTAAATTTGACCCGTTATCAATTTTGATTCACGTGTATGCATTTAATCTCTTTCAACATGTTATGAATCCCGAAGATGCTGTACAAGGGAATGTTGATCCTTCACTTGATAAGGGAATTGATTTAGTACAAAGTATGATAGTATCATCAAACGTTGCAGTTAATGGTGATGGTTTAAATTCCGAAGAGTTTAAGATTTTCTTAGATACTTTAGAAAAACTTTTTGTTACTGCGAACATGTATGTAAATACAGTACCAAAGGATGAGCTAATTAAGTATTCGCAAGGCATGCAATTAAATGTATCGGGAACGTTATACCCTTATTTTGAAGAAGATCATTTTCAGGATTTACTCCTACCATATGACAAGGTTTTTCGGGATATTTTTAATGTATCTGCTGAGGATATTGTGAAAGGACTCATGGCAATAAGTGAACGCTTGAGAACAACAGAGTTCATGCGTCGCCTTATTGATGAGAAGGCATATGAATTAACACCAGATAACATATTAAAAATAGCAGATTATTTTGATGTGCAGAAGATTACGAATTGGCCTATAGAATTTATAAAAGCATTGACTTTACAACCTGGTGATAATGATGAGTTTTTAAATGAACTGTCGAAGGTTATGTTTAAAGAAAGGCCTATTAAATATAGACCGTTTATATGTATTAAAGGTAAGTATTATTGTTTTTCTGTTAATAATTTAATGGATAATTTCTATAGATCGGTAATGCGTGCATTACGAGAGCAAGATAAAAGTCTAATAAATGTTGTTGGGGAGATTCAACAAAGAGTGTCTGAAGAAATTCCTTTTAGATTATTTAACAAAATGCTTCCAACAGCTCAAATATTTAGGAATGTATATTATAAGGCTCCAGTTGGTGCTAATGGTAAGAATGAATGGTGTGAATGCGATGGTTTAGTCTTGTTTGATGATGTAATGATTATTGTCGAGGTAAAAGGAGGAGCATTATCACCTGTATCACCATTTTCTGATGAAGAGGCTTATAAAAAATCATTGAAAGCTTTAGCACAAAATCCTTATGAACAATCCTTGCGATTATTTGACGAGTATAACCGTAGTAATCGAATAGATATTTATAGTAAAGAAAATAAAAAACGTTATAATCTTATCAAAGCCATTGATAATGTGAAGTTTATACAGGCATGCTGTGTTACTCTTGATGATTTCAATGAAATTGCTGCTCAAATTGAAAAAACGGAATTTATTAAGGAAAGTACGTTACCTGTTTGGTGTGTTTCAATAAATGATTTAAGGGTGTATCCTGAGATTTTTGATTCGCCTAGCATTTTTATGAACTATTTATATCAAAGAAGTCTTGCAACTAAAAATCCCCACATTAAGACGAATGATGAGTTGGATCATATCGGATTATATTTTGAATACAATGATTACTCAATGCATATAAGTGAAATGCTTAAAGAGATAGAAGCAAGTGATGTCTTTATCTCAAGCCATAGAGATGAAATAGATATGTATATGGCAGGAAAGGTTAATAACAAATTTATAGAAAAGGATTCAGAGAATTTCTTTGAAGTGTTTTTCGGACCAATAGAAAAGCCAAAACAAAAAATGGATCCTATATTTGAGCAACTAATTAGATTATTAGATAATACAAGAGATACTCTCTGTGTTAGAGCTGCTAGGTATCTACTTTTATTAGATTCAGAGACACGTGACAACGTTAGAGAATTTATTAGCTCTAGAACTCAAAAGCTTTTATTACATAAACAGAAGCTATGGACTCCATATGTGGCTTATAATTATAAAAAAGAGGATAGGGTAGATAAATTACCAGTTATTATGATGTTTTTACTTAACGCCTCTAATAAAATTTTTAAAGATGCTGTGGAACGTAAACGTTTTCTAATGGAGAGAGTTGTACATGAAGATGAGCCAACCCTATGTATATTAATAGGTGTTAATAAGGGAAAAGAATTGACGAAGGCTATTACTCAAATAATAACACCTGAGCAGTTTCAGGTGATGTCAGAGTCAGCCTACGAAACTTTGAAAAATAATCGGCAAAAAATAGAGCGAGCAAGAAGGTTTAAAGAGTTTTAACATGATAAGTAAGCCCTTATTAAGAACAGGAGTAGTCTTCCTGTTCTTTTTTGTTAATTTTAAAAGAGGTAACGTATTATATAAAAATAAAAGTGGAAAAATTTAATGGTTTCAGCCGATCTATTAGAACTTATAAACACACTAGCCCAGCACGAAGGTGTAACGCTTGAAGATGTGGAAAAAGTACGGAAACAAAAAAGCGGAACAACGCGGTGGTTTTCAGGAGCGAATCTTTTTAGTTGAGGTACATGATGACTAAAGTCCAGCTTAACCTCTAAAGCATATATTGGCTTGAAATCGTCCAACTATTTCACAAGGTGTTGTAAAATGGATATATTACACACGAGAAAGCACAAGATTCAATAGGGAGGCTTCCAAATGCACATGGATAAAGGAGGAAATTTACAATTAACCAGCCAGGCTCTTCAGATAATGAATAACGGAATCGCAGTTACAAACCAAGATGGAACAATCACATTCAGCAATCCATCATTCTGCAGCATGTTAAACAAAACGGAAAATGAAATAACAGGTAAACACATATCAACAATCATTCCTAATCGTAAACAACTAGTAGTGAATCAAAATGATAGTTTGCATCAGTACGAAAGCAAAATCGGCAACCAAGTGTTCATCGTGAATGAATCTCCTATTTATCAAGGCGGGAAAGAAGACGGATCGATTGTCATTCTAGAAAATAAGGGGAAAAGCATATCGTCTTTGGAAAGTGCTATTAGCCGATATGAAAATGCTTTGAATTTACTGTCTGAATGTATTATAGGGGTGAATGAGAAAGGAATTATCAATTTTTTTAGTGGTGCTTATGCGCAATTTTTGGGGATTGATGATCCGAAGGAAGCGATTGGGAAGCATTGTACGGAGGTTGTTGAGAATACGCGGATGCATGTTATTGTGAAGACGGGACAGGTGGAAATTGGGCATATTCAGCGCGTGAATAATCAGAATGTTATTGCAAATCGTATTCCTATTATGAAGGAAGGACGGGTTATTGGTGCGATTGGTAAAATCATGTTTCATGATATCCAGCAGTTTAAAGCTTTGGCGGATCAGATTCGCGAAATGGAATCGAAGTTATCATACTATCAAACTGAGTTGAAGCGGCTGCAGGAAGGACGGTTTTCGTTTCAAAGTATTGTAGGTGAGAGTGCGAAAATGGAAGAAGTGAAAATGATGGCTTTGAAGGTTTCGAAAAGCCGTTCTACGGTTTTGATAAGAGGAGAGAGCGGAACGGGAAAGGAGCTTTTTGCTAATGCGGTTCATCATGCGAGTCCGCGTGCTGATGGGGCATTCATTCGGTTGAATTGTGCTGCGATTCCGAGGGATCTTTTAGAAGCTGAATTGTTTGGGTATGAGGAAGGAGCTTTTACCGGAGCGAAGAAGGGCGGTAAGCCTGGAAAGATTGAGCTGGCTCATAAGGGAACGTTGTTTTTAGATGAGATCGGCGATATGTCTTTGGACATGCAGGTGAAGTTGCTTCGGGTGCTGCAAGAGAAAGAGATTGAAAGAATTGGCGGCACGAAAATTCAAAAGATTGATGTCCGTTTTATTGCGGCAACGCATCGAAATCTCCGTGAAATGGTGCAAAGAGGGGATTTTAGAGAGGATTTATATTATAGGTTACATGTGTTTGCGATTGATATTCCTCCGCTACGAGAGCGAAAGGAAGATATGGTACACTTAACGGAATTTTTAATTCGGAAATTGAATGAGGAGCTTGGGAGTAGCGTTCTTTCGTTAGACGACAGGGTAAGGGACATTTTTATGGAGCATAATTGGCCAGGGAATATTCGGGAGCTAGAGAATGTGCTGGAGAGAGCGATGAATGTTGTGGAAGGAACGGTTATTCACGTGCATCATCTTCCTGTTTATTTACGGCAAAGTAATTTGGAAGAAGTGTTGGAGTGTGAGGGATATCAAGGGGAGAACGAGATAAGCTATTCACTGCAGGAGGAAGTGGAATCCGCTGAGAAAAGGGTGATTGCGAGAGCTCTGGAAAAGACAGCCGGAAATAGAAAAGAGGCAGCGGATCTTTTGGGAATTCATCGAGCCAGTTTATATCGAAAAATAGAAAGATACGGAATCGGATAAAGTGAAACTATAATCAGTGGGGGTGTCCATCCCCCACTGATTATTAGTTGAACCAATCGGGCTTTTACGGGCAGTTGATCTCCGGCCTAACTTCTTCGCTTCAGCTGAATTTTGAGGTAGGAGTCTTACTGCCCGTTAATGCGGGGTGAAGGGCGAATAGGCCCTTTTTTTATTTGTCGCGTTTTTGCGACGCTTTCTTATATATGCGACATGGTTGTTATCATTTGTAGCATAAATGCGACATGCGAAGGTGGATATGTAAGAGAGGTTGGGGGCTTGTCCTTGAAGGAATAAGGAAATGGGGAATGAGTCGATTTTTGGCATAACTCTTGCTATGTAAATGAAAAGAATGTTAATAGGAAGGGGATGGAATCTAGTGCTGGAGAATCAGAGTTTGCCGCATTTTCTTATGAAAAGTATCGACAAGTCGCCTAATAAGGTGTATTTACAATTTGAAGAACAAAGGGTTACGTATGAGGAGCTGTATCACCGAATTACAAGGGCCGCAGCGGGATTTAGTGAACTCGGTATTCAAAAAGGTGACAAAGTTTGTATTATGCTTCATAACAACCCTGAATATCTGGATGTATGGTTTGCTTTATCTTTTATGGGAGCAATTGCGGTACCTCTTAATGTGCATTTAAAGGGAGAAGGTCTGCAGTATATTGTTTCCCACTCTGATTGTAAGCTCATGATCGTTGATAAAGAATTTGTTCCTCAAATTGCTTCTTGTTTGCCATTTATAAAAAGGGAAATTGGGATTGTTGTCTATGGCAATAATGAAAACGTAATCACTATGGGTGATGGTAAAGAACGGCCAGTAATTGGATTGAAAGATGTATTGCATACAAATTATCACTATCTTCCAAATGAATCTGTTTCCTCCTCTTCTATCAACAGTATCCTTTACACCTCTGGAACGACTGGATTACCGAAAGGGGTCATGTTAAGTCATTCTGCTTATGTCAATTCTGCAAAGTCATTCGCTACCTATATGGTCGGCGCGAATTCACAAGATATTTTATTTACAGCGCTGCCACTATTTCATATTAACGCTCAAGCTCATACAGTACTCGGTGCTATTTCTTCTAATGCGACGGTTGCTCTTGGAAAGAGGTTTAGTGCTTCACGTTTTTGGGATGAAATTCGGGGGCATGGTGCAACGATTTTCAATTCTTTAGGGTCTATGATTCCGATTCTTTGTAAGCAACCGGAAAAGGAAACTGATTATGAAAATCCAGCAAGGGTTACGGCTTGTGCCGCTACGCCTAAGGAATTTTGGAAGCCGTTTGAGGAGAGATTTGGCGTTCGGATTGTGGAAGGTTACGGATTAACGGAAACGACAGGATTTTGTGTAACGAATCCATTGAACGCGAATAAACCACCTTCTATCGGAAAACCGTATTCCTACGTCGAGACGAAGGTTGTGAATGAGGAAGGAAATGAAGTCCGGACTGGTGAAACCGGAGAGATTTTCATTCGTGCTTTACAAGGACAAACATTCATGGAAGGCTACTATAAAATGCCTGATAAAACAGAAGAAGCGATGGAAGGAGGATGGTTCCATACAGGAGACCGTGGTTATCAAGACGAGGAAGGCTACTTATATTTTTGCGATCGAATCAAGCAGTGTATTAGGAGGCGTGGAGAAAATATCTCTTCTTGGGAAATTGAGAAGGTTGTGAATAATCATCCGAAAGTGCTTGAATCAGCAGCTATCGGTGTCCCGTCTGAAATAGGAGAAGAGGATGTTAAATTGTATGTGATTGTAAAGCAAGGAGAAATGCTGTCTCATGAAGAGATTATCGATTGGTGTCAAGAGCGCATGGCTTATTTTATGGTGCCGCGATACGTTCAGTTCAAAGAGTCTTTCCCAAAAACTGCGACGGAACGGATTCAGAAGTTTAGGTTGCAGGAAGAAGGAATCGGTGCTGCTTGGGATCGTGAGCAGGCGGGATACGTTATTAAAAGAACGAGTTGAGAGGCCTTATTACATATGAGAAAGAAGGGATTGCATTGGAAAATAAGCGAGTTGTTTCATGGTCCAAAGAAAAAGGAATCGCGACTATTATCATTGATAACCCTCCTGTGAATGTACTGAGCTACGCGGTGATTGAGCAATTGACGACAGCTGTTGATGAAATTGAACGGGATGATGAAGTCATTGTTGTGCTTCTAACTGGTGCTGGAGAAAAAGCTTTCGTTGCTGGAGGGGACATTAAGTCATTTCCGGAATGGATTGGAAAAGGAAGTGAATATGCAGAGGAAAAATCATTGTGGCTCCAGAACCCATTAAATAAGTTAGAAAGCTTGCCGAAGCCTGTCATCGCTGCGATTAATGGATTAGCGCTTGGGGGCGGGTGTGAGTTAGCTCTATCATGTGATTTACGGATTATCGAAGAGCAGGCCAAAATTGGGCTTCCGGAAGTGACGCTAGGTTTGTTTCCGGGCGCAGGAGGAACGCAGCGTTTGCCTCGTTTAATCGGAACTGCGAGGGCAAAAGAAATGATGTTTACTGGTGAACCGCTCGGTGCTGAAGAGGCCCTGCAAATTGGTTTGGTGAATCATGTTGTTCCGCGCGGCGAATCGCTAAATAAGGCAAAGGAACTGGCTGCGAAGATGGCTCGATTTTCTCTTCCTGCTTTATCGTTGATGAAGCAGTCTATTAATAAAGGATTATCTTATTCTCTTGAGGAAGGGCTAAAAATAGAGGCTGAAAATTTTGGGCATGTCTTTCAAACGAGTGATGTAAAAGAGGGAGTGGGTGCTTTTATAGAAAAGAGAGTACCGCTTTTTCAGCATAAATAAAAAGAATACGATGTCTGCCTTTGGTAGGCATCGTAATATAAAAAATTTGGGGAGAATTGAGGGGGGATTAAGGTTATGGATTTATTGATTGTATTGTTATCGCTTGGATTGCTTATATTTGTTGCTTACCGGGGATTCTCGGTCATTTTATTCGCTCCGTTATGTGCTTTGCTGGCTGTGTTTTTGACTGATCCAGCGCTCGTTTTACCGTTCTTCTCTAATGTCTTCATGGCGAAGATGGTCGGATTCATAAAATTATATTTTCCTGTGTTTTTACTTGGAGCGATATTCGGTAAAGTAGTTGAAATCACTGGAATCGCAGAAAAAATCGCGAAGATTATCATTCGTTTTATAGGTGTGAAAAGAGCTATTCTTTCCATCGTGTTAATGGGAGCGATTCTTACATACAGCGGCGTCAGTTTATTTGTCGCAGTATTTGCGATTTATCCATTTGCGGCGCAATTATTTCGAGAAGCGGATATTCCGAAACGTCTCATTCCAGCGACAATCGCATTTAGTGCATTTACGTTTTCGATGGATTCTCTTCCTGGATCACCTCAAATTCAAAATGTGATTCCAACTACGTTTTTTAAAACAGACATTTATGCAGCGCCGACATTAGGAATTATTGGAGCGTTATTCATTTTTACATGCGGCATGCTGTATTTGGAACGGTGTAGGAAGAAGGCGGCTGCCAAGGGTGAAGGTTATTTTGGAAAAGGTGATGCCGCTTCTGAGATGGCTGCAACGGCTAACGCGCAAGCGGCACCAACGCCGATTGTTTCAGGTGATACGATTCCAGCTAGTTACTGGATAGCTTTTCTACCGCTTGTACTAGTTGGAGTGATGAATAAAGTTTTTACAGAATTTATCCCCGTTTGGTATACGAAAGGATTTGATTTTGCATCGATTGGTTTGAAGGAGTACGGAACGATTGATATGGCGCAAGTCGTCGGGATTTGGTCAGTGGAAATCGCACTTCTTATCGGTATATTGAGCGCTATATTATTAAACTTCCAAGCGGTAAAAGAACATTTTCAATCGATTACAAGCGTGGGCGTAAGTGGTTCAATCTTAGCTGCGATGAACACGGCAGCTGAGTATGGATTCGGTGCCGTTATCGCGGCTTTACCTGGCTTTGTTATGATCCAAAATTATTTGACGGGGACATTTTCAAACCCTTTAATCAACGGAGCGGTTATGACGAATATATTGTGCGGGCTAACAGGGTCAGGCTCGGGCGGAATGAGTATTACATTAGGCTTAATGGCCGACAAATATATTCAAGCAGCAGCGGATTTTGGGATTCCATTAGAGGTATTGCACCGCGTTATCGCAATGGCAGCAGGAGGTATGGATACACTTCCTCATAACGGAGCCGTTATCACTTTACTTGCAGTGACAGGGTTAACGCACCGGGAAGCGTATAAAGAGATTTTTGGTATTACGTTAATTAAGACGGCTGCGGTTTTCTTCGTTGTTGGCGTGTATTTAATGTTTTCGATTGTATAAGTTTGTAAAGCCATCATTTTATAGAATGATGGCTTGTTTGTGTGGAAATTTCATTTTACAGAATGAAAAACAGGTATATCAATAATTGTCATAGAAAGGTATACGAATGTAAATATGTTTATACGTTCGTCAATTTTACTAGAAGTAGAGGAGAAGAAAATGAACCACTTTTTTGTAGAGTGTAATGGTTATAAAGTAAGTGTCTGTGAATGGGGAGATAAAAATAGTCCTCAAATCATTTGCTTTCATGGTTTAGGGGGGACAAAATTAAGTTTTATAGAAATAGCGGAACGATTAAAAGATAAGTATCATATTGTATCGTTTGATTTACCTGGACATGGGAAGACATCAAGTTTCGAGAAAGATGAAGACTATGGTGCGTCTCATTTAACGAATTGGGTAGTGGCATTACTTGAGAAGATTGGAAGAGAAACATTTCATATAGTAGCACATTCATGGGGCGCAAGTGTTGCACTTCATTACGCAGCGGAACGCCCTGAAAAGGTTCGTAAAATGGTTCTTTTAGATGGCGGTTATCATCATGGCGAGATGAATGCAAATTATTTTGCGAAGCTATATAAAGATGCAGAAGAAGGAGAGTGTCCACCGCGATCATTAGAAGAAGAAATTACCCATTACGAAAAAGATTTTGATGAATATATCTTTGATAGTAAAGAACAATTTATCCAATCAGAAAAAAAGGCATACAGTAGATGGTCACCGCTTATAGAACGTGCTGTTTATGACTTAATGCGGGAGGAAGACGGGAAAGTAAGATGGCATGCTACTGGTGATACTGCTAGAGGTGTAGTGAAATTTCAGTATACAGTTTATAAGACATTGAAGTTGCACAAGGTTAAGAGTGACATACTCCTGTTGTATTGTGACCTTCCTCATGATTATTTGAAAATAAGAGAATTGCAAGTTGCTGAGTTTAAGAAACATATCGATATAACGGCTAAATTGTATAGAGAAACCGGGCATTTAATGCACTGGGATCGACCGAATGAAGTTGCTGAAGAAGTAATGAATTGGCTGGGGTAATGGGAGTGAAGTACGGTATTCGATATTGAAACCGTACTTTTTTTGTGCCCGGCAGGCGAAAGTTTCATTTTCCCTCTGGTTTGGGAATTTAAATTATGTTTTGCTGCCCATTATTTTGACGCTTAATGCTAAAAAGACAATACCTATTATTTTCATTACGATGTTACCTATGTCTCCAAGACTATTAACTGTTAAACCAATTAAAAGAGCTCCTAATAGACAGAGAAATATACCAAATAACATTTTCAATATATGTAGCACCAACTTCTTTATCATATTTTGAGATTGTATGATTCACTTTGTTAATTGGATATTTTTTACTGATATCCTTCTTTGGGGAGAGGTTTTTGCAAAGGTTTCATTAAATAAAGATTTACCAACAAGAGAGTTAGTAAAGAGATTGTTTGATCTTTCCCCAACAATAGGCTATGGAGATTCACAATATATAGAGCTTATTAATAAAACTAGATGACAGTTGGAAGCGGGAACAGAAAGTTTTTAAGCCAATCATTAAAGTTGTTATTCCCTTTATTTAGAATTAGACTGAACGATTTGCTTACAGCATGTTTACTTCACTGAAAAGGAAAATTTTGTATGATATAATAGAATTAAACTGAAAATATTGGAGAAATTCAAATGCCAACTTACAACAAACTAGTACGTGACCGCATTCCGGAAATTATCGAAAATAACGGGAAAACAGTGACGACTAGAATTTTAGATGAAAAAGAATACATAGAAGAAGTAAGTAAGTAAGTAAGAAAACACAAGAAGAATTATTGGAGTATTTAGAGGCTGAGAGTAAAGAACATAAAGTTGAAGAACTAGCGGATCTATTAGAACTTGTAAATGCACTGGCGCAGTATGAGGGAGTAACGCTAGAGGACGTTGAGAACGTACGTAAACAAAAAGCTGAAAAACGAGGTGGTTTTCGGGAACGAATCTTTTTAGTTGAGGTACATGAAGTATAATTTTTATCCTGATACTAGCGTTTGTTGTGGGATAGTGCTGGGAAGCTTTCTTATCTGAAAGCTCATGTATTGAATGTACTCTGTAAAGTTTTAATTATAATCAATCTACTATAAATCATAAGAGGTGAAGGAGCATGGCTGAAGTAGCATTAGCACAAAATATTGATTCCAAAACAGTGTTTAGTTGGAAGCTTAAAGAATTTATTGAAAAGGGAAAAGAAATAGATTTTGATAGCCTATTTCCGACGAAAAATAAATTCAATAATAAAAATAATAACTTTTTTATCCTAGTTGCTGCTGCTTTACCATTGATAAAAAAGGGTGAAATTTTGAAGTTTGAATCAGTAGTTAATGAAACGAAAGCAGCCTTTGGACTTGATAACAGAGAACCTTTTTCGAGTTTGCCCAAGGCTGAAACTAGTGGTTCCTTTTTAAAAGGCTTTAAACTCATTATGGGGAGAAGCAAGGATGGAAAAGAATTAAAGTCATCTGAGGTTGGAGAGAGTAAGGATTATAAATGGGAGGATATAGAGTTTAATCATGAAAAATTTGATAATAACAAAGTCTTCCAATATATATATGATCATATCAATTCATCTCTTGATATAACTCTCGCAGAACTGATTACTAAACTAAAAGAAGACAAATTTGTAACACAAGAGTTTCGTAATCATCTAGATGAAATCGATGGGAATGTTACTGAGGAAAGTGTTGTAAAGGGTAAAGAAGTTCAGTTAGGTTCAACTGAAACAATATTAGAAGACATGATAACGAACGGTGTTAAACAAGTGATTTTAACTGGGCCTCCTGGAACGGGCAAGACATATGCAGCGTTAGCTATCGCTAAAAGGAACGATGAAAGGATTCGTGGGGGAAATTCGATAGATGACGATAAATTCTATGAATTTGTCCAATTTCACCCGTCATATGATTATTCGGACTTCCTAGAAGGGATTCGTCCCATTCCGTCACCACAGCAGGAAGGACCAATCGGTTTTGCAAAGGTAGAAGGTGTTTTCAAAGCCTTTTGTCGTAAGGTTGCATTACAAAACAAAAAGGTAGATGAGTATAATAAAGACCTTGAGGAAAAGGGATCCGATAAGAAAGAATATAATCCATATTATTTTATTATAGACGAGATTAATAGAGCTGATCTTTCGAAAGTTTTTGGGGAGCTACTATTTGCCTTAGAAGCAGACAAACGTGATGAACCATTTAAGTTGCAGTATGATTCATTACCAGTTCATGGTGTAGAGGCAAATGATGTGTTTGCAGATGGATTCTATGTACCTCAGAATGTCATTATCATTGGGACAATGAATGATATTGATCGATCAGTAGAGAGTATGGATTTTGCGTTACGTCGTCGATTTATGTGGTTACCAGTGGATGTAACAAAAGAAAGTTTAGAGGAGGCATTTTATTCGGGACGTTTCTTTGGTGATAATTTGGGAATGGTTCAGACTGTTACGGAACAGGTTGGGAAATTAAATAGCTACATAGGGAATGAAGGGGAGGAATATTTGCTAAACGAAAATTATTATATTAGCCAAGGATACTTTTCTAATTTACCCGAGCCAATCAAAAGTGGGAATGTTGAAAGTTTATTGCAATATGTTTGGGAGTATCGCTTGCGCTCTATTATTACAGAATATGTGCGAGGCAATATAGGAGCGGAGCAATTTATTAAGTCTGCTAGAGATAAGTTTCTAACACTATCAAACTTGAATGAGCCGAGTGATGAAGATGTACTTTCATGATTACCAAAGGGTCTCTGATGTGGAAGAAGTTTCACTTTTACAACGTGTTCAGCAGAATATTCGTGAAGGAAAGGCGAGGATTACTGTCCTAGGAGATGGGATGAAAGTCTCAGAAGAAGAGTCCGTACCGCTTATTGGGAAATATATTGGCAGGGATTATTATACACAACAATATATTGGTGTTTTGTTCGATCATCAAACTGGGATGAGAATTACTTTTGGCTCTCGCTTTGATAAAAATGATGGGAATAAAAGTTTTTTAAGCTATATGCTAAAAAAAGTATTTGGTTCAAAGGCATTCATTTTTGAAAGTATGCAGGTGAGTGCGAGCCGAGATAAAGCTTTTGAACAGATGTTGTTATTTATTTTTGTTTATCTTCTTGAGAAGGCGATGAAAAAAGGGACATTCAAGCAGTATATGAACTTTGATTTTTACGATAGTAACATTAAAGGAACGATTAATTTTAATGTTTATATGAAACAAATTATGATGCAGGATGGCCGATTACCTTATCATGTGCGGGAACGTAGTGCGATGAATCCAGTGAATATAGGGATTCTAACAGCTTATGATGTATTAAAAAGTAAGAATCCAACTTTTGTACAGCAAATGTTTAAAAAGAATCCGCTTCTTTCACGCTTTATCGCACAGATAAAGGGAGAGTTGCTGAACTATAGGAGTATAGATAAAAAACAACTATTAAAGCAACTCACAAAATCTATTAGGCACCCGTATTTTATAGAGATTGAGAGTTTGCGGAAAGTATGTATCGAGATTATTCGTCATTCAGGTTCAGACATGTTTCAAGAGGAAAATCAAATGATTACAGGTTTGTTGATCGATGTCAATAAGCTGTGGGAGTATTTTTTAGAGCACACGGTTTTTGCTGAGATGAAAAAGATGGTTGCGTCTTATGAGGTTTCAGCGCAGGATAGTTATCAAATTTTATATGAACTTAAGGACTTTGATATGAAAATTAAACCGGATTTTGTTTTGTCACGCAATAAACAAAATCAAGCAGTCTTTGATGCAAAGCACCGTCCAGCTTGGTCTAAGAAAGATACAAGTGCAGTAAAGAAGGATGTTTATCAAATCTCTATGTATATGTCTGCGCTAAATGTTAGCATTGGTGGTGTAATTTATCCAACCACTAAAAATGGTGATGTTGTGGCAAGCTCGCCAATATCAGAAAAATGGATGGATGGGCAATTTTATTTAATACCTTACAATATACCTGAATCTGGTGATTTAGAAGTTTTGTTAGACAATCAAAATGAAGAGTTAGCGAACGATATTATAAATATATTGGCTAAAGTGGAAGAGGACCCATCTGCATAGAAGAGTCACAGTGAATTGAATCAGGAATAGAGTGGCTGTCGAAGATATATCTAACCTTTAATGATGTTATAACAATTGTTTTACTACAATGACATATCTACAACGTAACATAACAAAGAGAATCATTTAGTATGATTCTCTTTGTTAGTTTGAAATAAAGTTGCGAATCTTTACCCTTTTAGACATTTATATCTGAAGGGGTGATTTTATGACTAAAGGAAAAAGAGCATCTGAATAAAAGGTGGATTAAGGAATTATTGAGTGGAATAGAATTGTTCCGTTATAGGTCCATATTCTGGAATAAGTAATTGTGTAAATAATTGAATTTTGGGGTAATTATCATTAAGGAAACAGGAGTTAAATAAAAGAAGTAATAAAAATATGACTTACAAGGGGAAGAGTTATGAAGCATAAAATATCAGAAAGATTATTTAGAATAGAGTGCGGAGATATCTATCTCCAAGAGTTTTCCATTAAAGATGCAGATAGTATATACAGAATTTCAAATCAACCCGAAATATTTAATTTCTTGCCAGACTGGAAATCAACAAAAGAACAAAGGGTAGATTGGGTTACCAATTATGAAATACCAGCAAACAAAGAATTTCTTGCTGCCGCTATAAATACATCAAACATAGATGGTCATTTTTTAAAATTAGGAGTATTTATTAAGGAAACGGATGAATTTATTGGTTGGTGCTGTACAGGTATGAAAGATGAGTTACCTTCACCGAATAGAGAAATTATGTATGCCATTTCAAGTGAATATCAAAAGAAAGGATACGCTACTAAAGCGTCTAAAGGATTGATTAACTATTTGTTTACAAATACGAATTTAGATGTCATTAACGCAATAGCTTTAATTAACAACGTTTCATCAAATAAAGTTATTGGAAAATGTGGATTTACTTATCTAGGTCAACAGACGATAGAAAACGAATTATATAATCACTATATGTTGAATAAATCAGAGTGGATAGAAAATCATTAAAAGAAAATGTTGTTGTTCCAGAAAAAGGCGTTTTAATTGAGCAAGAATCAAAAAAATCATCAAACTTTTTTATAAAAGGATGATTCAATTGAATATAGAAAAAACGTGTTTTGATCAATCTTTTTTCAAAGCACGCTTTTTCTATTTGCTCTTTTATCAAGGTTTATTAAGTTAATTTAATCAAACTTTATTCCAAGGCTACATCTGATGTAATATAATCATTAAATTTTCTAGAACTATCTTAGAAATACACCAAAACCAACAGATAGTCTTTGCAAATGAAATTGTATCAGTAACATCGTTGAAAAAAATTCATAAGGAGCAAAAACAACTAAAAGGAAGAAGTAGAGACAATTATCCAATTAAGTGGTCGATGCTAACCTCGATAAAATAAATAGCTTCCTTATGCAGAATGAGTTTCTTTTTTTACTACTTTTTATATTGAACGGCATAAATATATTTAGATGTTAAAATATATTGTTTATTGATATAGACTAATTCATGTTTTGAATTGTAAACATGTTGCGTTACTTCTAATATAGGCGTCCCTACTGAACAATTTAACAATTCAGCAATTTCTTTCGTTGAAAAGATAATTTGAAAATAATCTTCGAAAATTTGTAATTTAGTGTGTAGTTCTCTTTCTAATTGCTCTAAAAGAGAATCTTGTAAATTTGTTAAAAAAGCATAGTTGGTTGGTAAATAATCAACTTCTAAAATGCAAGGTGTTTCATCTACTTTTCGCACTCTTTTTATTAAAAGTATTTCGTTCTTTCTATCTTTCAGTTCAGCAAAAAGTTCATTATGTACCGCTTCATTGTGAAAAGCAATGATTTCTGTTGAAGGAATTCTGCCCATTTTTTTACATGTTTCAGTAAAACTTCCACCGGTTAGGACATTTTCTGTGTGAACAACATTATTTACGAATGTCCCTTTTCCTCGTTTTTTAATCAAAATATCTTGATCCACAAGTTTTTGTAGCACGCTCCTTACAGTTACGCGACTAACATTATATGTTTTTCCTAGTTGTGTTTCAGAAGGAATCTTTTCTCCAGGTTTATATTCACCCTCTTGAATTTTTTTTTGAAGAATTGCATAAAGTTGCTCTTGTAAAGTGAGAGCATTCAATTGATTTAAGTTTTCCATTCCAATTCCCACCTTGATTTCATTATTATTCAGAAATTTCATTATAGATGAAAAAGTTGATATTAACCATTGACAGCGCCACTAATGTTGTATTAACCTATATTTGTATAATACAACATAATACAAGTTTGAGGAAGGTGTTAAAGATGGAGCGCAAAATTGTGATTGCTTCACACGGAAATTATTCACAGGGTTTAGCACATGCTGGCAATATGATATGTGGAGATCTTCCTTATGAATTGGAAGCGTTTACTTTACTTCCGGGAATGTCTGCGAATGATTTTGTGGAGAAACTTGAAAAAGAAATATTATCAGATATGAGTGCAGAAAAAGAATATGTTATTTTGACAGATTTGTTTGGTGCGAGTGTTTGTACTGCGATGTGCCAATTATTGAAATATGAAAATGTAAAGGTTTTCGCTGGTATGAATTTAAATTTATTGTTGATGATTTGTATCGAGTATAGGCAAAAAATCGGAGAGAAAGAAGCACATGAAATTGTAGAAATGGCACGAGAAGGTATCCGTTATGTTCAATTAGATCCTGTAATCAAAGAAGAATTCTAATTATGTGGAGGGAATTATGAGAGATAGAAACTTTTTAGACATGTTTCAACAGAAAAAGGTTATCTTTGGCATGCTACATTTGAAAGGAACCTCAGCGAATGATGTAATGGAAAGATTGAAGAGGGAACTAGACATTTATGTAAATAATGGATTGGATGCTGTCATTATCGAGAACTATTTTGGTACGTATAAAAATTTAGAACAAGGATTGGAATATATAGAAAAATGCAAATTGCCTATTCCTTATGGTGTAAATTGTTTAAATGTCGATCAAATGGGATTTGAATTAGCGAAAGGATATGCAGCAAATTTTGTACAACTAGACTCTGTTGTTGGACATGTACAACCTAGAGATGAGGAAACGTTAGACGCCTTTTTTGCTAAATGGAAGCAAGATTATTCAGGACATATTTTAGGCGGAGTACGTTTTAAATATCAACCGGTACTATCAAAAAATACTGTAGAGCAAGATTTAATAATTGCACAAGACCGTTGTGAAGCGATTTGTGTTACGGGAGAAGCAACTGGGCAAGAAACTTCAACCGAAAAAATTATCAAATTTAGAAATGCTCTAGGCAGCTTTCCACTCATTATTGGTGCGGGGGTTACTCCTGAAAACATGAAAGAACAGTTTAAATATGCGGATGGCGCAGTTATCGGCAGCTATTTTAAAGAAAAACATTTAGCAGAAGAAGAAGTTTCAATTGAAAATGTCAAAGCAGTAGTACAAACAGTAAATGATATACGGAGGGGCTTAAATGATTAAATTAGTCAGAGTAGATCATCGATTATTACATGGACAAGTCGCATTTTCATGGACAAAAGTATTGGGAACAGATTGTATTTTGATTGCGAATGACGCAGTTGCGAAAGATTCTTTACGCATGTCAGCTTTACGCATGGCAAAACCCGAAGGAATAAAATTGGTAATGAAGAGTGTAGAGGATTCTATAACAGCTTTAAATAGTGGGGTAACAGACAAATATAAATTATTGATTCTTATAGAGTCTGTAGAAGATGCGCATCGATTATCTGAAAAAGTAGATGTAATAAAAATGATTAATTTAGGTGGTGCAAAATTAATCGAAAACAAACGACAAATTTCTAAAGCTTTTTCAGTTTCTGAAAAGGACTGTGAGTTACTACGTAAAATGAATGATAAAGGAATTCGACTGGAAATTCAAATGGTACCTGATGAGCCCGCTAAAGATGTGATGGATTTAATTTAAAAAGGAGGCGCGTGGCATGTTGACACAAACGTTGCTTATCTTTTTAGTAGCGGTTTTAGGTTATTTAAACAGTTTTTTCGGTAGTATTATGATTAATCGACCAATTGTAATGGGAATGTTAGTGGGGCTTGTTTTAGGAGATTTGACAACAGGGATTAAAGTAGGGGCTTCTTTAGAGTTGGTTTGGTTAGGAGTGATGGCTATAGGAGCAAGTAACCCACCAGATATGGTTTCGGGGTCTATTATTGGAACATCGTATGTGATTGTGACACACTCTAGTATAGCAACAGCAGTAGCATTAGCTGTTCCCATTTCAATGTTAATGCAAATGTTATGGAATCTATTAATGATTGTTTGGATTCCGTTATTGGTTGCAAAGGCAGATAAATATGCGAAAGAGGCGAATTATAGAGGAATTGATCGCATGCATTACATAGCTGTTTTTAGTCAGGCAGTGTTGTTAGCTGGGTTGACTTCTACCGGATTCTATTTTGGTTCAAAAGCTATCCAGTCTTTTGTAGACACAATACCTGATTTTGTGAATTCGGGCTTAAATTATGCAATGGGTATTATTCCAGCAATTGGATTTGCATTGTTAGTTAAGATGATTGTGAACAAAAAGACGGCTTGTTTCTTATTTTTGGGATTTTTATTAGTCGCATATTTAAAAATAAGTGTACTTGGCGTAACAGCATTTGCTTGTGTATTAACTGCTATTTTGCTATTTAATACAGGACATTCATCTTCAAATAATCATGTTCAGGAGGTTATTGATGATAATGAATTCTAATTCAGAAAAGTTAACGAAAAAAGAAATACGAAGAGTCATTTGGCGTTCTTGTCAATTAGATGCTTCTTGGAATTTTGAACGCCAACAGAATTTAGGATATTCCTATGCAATGGTGCCAGTTATTAAACGTTTGTATAAGAATGATTCGAAAAAAGCGCAAACTGCATTAAAAAGAAGTCTTGATTTTATGGCCATTACTCCGCAAGTATCACCGTTATTAATGGGGATTAATGCAGCGATGGAAGAAGAAAACGCAAATAATCCAGAATTTGATGATTCCGCCATTACAGCAGTGAAAACATCGCTAATGGGACCACTAGCAGGAATTGGCGATTCACTAATTGTCGGAACGTTACGGATTATTGCGACTGGTGTAGCCATTGGGTTTGCATCAAAAGGAAATATAATCGGTCCAATTTTATTCTTGTTATTATACAATGTGCCAGGTTTTTTACTTCGTTATTATGGTTTGAATTTTGGTTATAAATATGGGGCTTATTTTATTACAAATGCCGAAAAAACAGGCATTATGGATAAAGTCACATATGCGGCGAGTGTTGTTGGTTTGACAGCAATAGGAGCTATGATTGCAAGTTATGTTCAATTAGATTTATCCGGAATTATGATAGGTAGTGGGAAATTTGCGGAACCATTGACGAAATACTTGGATATGATTATGCCGGGGCTCGTTCCTTTAGCTGTATTTGGAATAATGTATTGGTTAATTGGTAAGAAAATAAAAACGTCAAATTTGTTGTTGGGCACTGTTTTTGTATGTCTGTTTATTAGTTTTTTGATTAGCTTATTTTAAAGAAAAACCCTAGAGTAGTATTATCCTCTTTATGTAGATAGTATAAAAAACCATCTATTCATGATGAAATACAGATAGTTGGAGGGCACAGCCATCAAGTTAAGGCTATGTATAGTTTTCACCAAAAACAGCTACCCTTTCATGGAGTATCCATGGAAGGATAGCTGTTTTTATGTCTTCAATAGAAAAACAGAGACCACATGGGAATTGATTGATATAGAAAGCATTTCAAGATAATGAAAAGAGGGTGAATATTTGGAGTTCTCTCAAGAATAGATTGGATTCCGTCAAAAACAAAAAACACGTTTGATAATCTATAAATTAACAGAGTCTGAATATACGAAACGATTAGAATGGCACAAAAAAAGAGGCGCATACCTAAATACGCAAATGGTATCAACCTATTTATTACAAATGCATAAGAAATAGATATGACTGTGAGTTTGAAATAAAGTCACGATGTTTATAATAAAGTTGCGATGTTCTAAAGTTTATTCAGATCCTGTTTTACAGGTTCTTTTTTATTTAACGAAAGGGGCAGGTTAGCCGTACAAGTTATAAATTTAATGGTTTAAAGTTATAGAGCATTTCTTTGAATGAGGAATGCTTTTTATTTTTGCTTAAAACAAAAACCTACAATAAAAATTTCATTCAAATTAATAAAAATTTATTGTTAAACGATAAAATATATATTAAAATCAAAATCAGAATAAATAAGTGAGGTGCTTGTTATGGAAAAAGTAACAACGCTGTTTTTAAAAATAGCCGTTATTCTTTTAGGAGTCCCAGTTCTTGCTCTGTGCATCTTTTTGGTGCCTGAGATGGCGAATCTTGCAGCAAAATTGCTCCCAGAGTTTACTTTTATAAAATATCTCGTTTTCATCGCTTTTGATGCATCGGCGATACCTTTTTACTTTGCTTTGTATCAGGCTTTCAAACTCTTACGCTATATTGACAAAAATAAAGCTTTCTCCGATTTATCTGTAAAAGCTTTAAAGAAAATCAAATACTGTGCCATCACAATCAGTATTTTGCATGTGCTAGTTTGGCCGCTCTTCTATATTTTTGCGGAAGTAGACGACGCGCCAGGAGTTATCTTTGTCGGATTGGTTGTTCCTTTTGCTTCGATGGTTATCGCAGTCTTTGCGGCTGTTCTCCAAAAACTTTTACAAGAAGCAATTCATATCAAATCAGAAAATGATTTAACGGTATGAGGTGAATAACAATGACAATTATAATCAATATTGATGTGATGTTAGCAAAAAGGAAAATGAGCGTAACAGAACTTTCGGAGAAGGTTGGAATAACGATGGCGAACCTTTCTATATTGAAAAATGGAAAGGCAAAAGCGATTCGATTATCCACTTTAGAGGCAATTTGTAAGGCTTTAGAATGTCAGCCTGGAGATATTTTAGAATACAAAAGTGACGAAGACAGTTAAACATATTGAGGAGATTTAATATAACAATTATTAGGGGAGGTATAACGATGGACATTAACAATTTGATTATTGAAAATATTGCTAACCCTCATGAGCTGGAGAGAATGTATAGAAAAGACCCGAAAACTTTTAAAAAATCATTCTCACACGCATGGGAACAGAATCCAGATTCTCAGGTTCTTGGGGTTTGGTATGAAAGATTGCATTTCAAGGAGATGGCAAATACAGAAAAACCTTCCTTGTTTCAAAAAGGTTTCTTATTCATGGGTATTTTAGCCATTCTGGCCGGGATAAGCACCAGGATCATTTTCCATTTTGTCGAACAGGAAGCAATTGCTCCAATTAACCTAGCTTTTGGTATAATTCCCTTTATTGCTGCCTATTTTGTTTACAATAATACTCCGAAAAAAAGTGTTATTTATTCTCTTGCAGCGTTGTTCCTAATTTCCGGGTTTTATCTTAATATGCTGCCATTAAATTATAAAGACAGTATTATCCTTGCTTATTTACACCTTCCCATATTCTTATGGGTATTGGTAGGGCTTGCATTTACAGGAAATGAATATTCAAAAGGCAGTACAAGATTAGCCTATATTAAATTTAATTTGGAATATGGTATTCTCTACGCCAGCATGGCAGTTAGCGGAATGGTACTAGCAGGATTAACCATGCAGTTATTTAGCTTTGTTGGCTTGGATATAAAAGACTTCTATTTTAGTAATGTCGTTTTATTTGGTGCTGCCGCTCTCGCTATTGTGGCTGCATACTTGGTATCAATGAATCTTAAACTCGCTAAGAATATTACACCATATATAGCTAAAATTTTTAGTCCTCTTGTCCTGGTCACATTGTTGGTCTATCTTATAACGGTTATATGGGTCGGGAAAAATCCATTTATGGACCGCAATTTCCTGATAGCCTTCAACGGAATACTCTTTGGTGTATTGGCCGTTACTATATTTTCCATTACCGAGAGAGACTCAGACGATAAAAAGAACATTTCAGATTATATAAATTTTGCTTTAATTGTTCTTGCGCTTATCATTGATAGTGTGGCTTTGTCAGCCATCGTGTTTAGACTTTCTTCTTATGGGATTACGCCTAATAGACTTGCTGTTTTAGGAATAAACATACTTATCTGGGCAAATCTAATTTGGATTATGTTCTCCTATATGCGTTTTCTACAAAACAAATCTGGACCTTCAACTATCCAAGATGCCGTTACTAAGTATTTGCCGGTCTACGGAATTTGGGCAGCTTTCGTTATATTTACTTTTCCTATCATTTTTAATTAGAAAGGCTTTGTTCATGTAACGAAAAGGGCATTCCTAGTATTATAAGGGATGCCCTTTTTACTAAACTATAGGGTATTTTGTTAGAACTCAAATTGTAGAATCATTTTACTGGTTTGACCTGTAAACTTATAATTATAGGACCCTTTTAGGCTTTTTAATTCACCGGTAGCTTTGATGATTGTTGCCGGAGAATCTAGATTTCCTTTATCAAAAATTCCTTGCTCTATGGCTGTAAATGTCCCCGGTTTCCCCTTGTAAGTTCCTTCGAAATGCAGAAATCCAGAAATTTTAGAAGTAGCCAAGTGACCATCATCTACGTTTGAATCTAAATAATATAATAAATATTCAACAAAAGCTTTTCCTTTTAATTCACCATCAATATCATATTCGACATGGGCAATATTAATAGGGAATCCTTTTCTAGTGTCATCGACTGGCTTTTCATCCCATTTGCTTACTGTAAATGTTACCTCCATACGCGTAAACCTCCCTTCATTATTAGATGAGTAATCTACCTCAATTATAACACCTAAAAATTACCATAAATAGTGATGTCTCATAGGAGTGTTTTTATTTATTGTTCTTTATTAACTTTGTAAAGTATTACACTTAAAGTAACGGGTGCTTTTCTTCAATAAGATTTGAATAATGATCTTTAATAATCGGGTGCGATTGTTGAACAGCAATTAAAAGGGCGATATATATAATATGTATCACCCTTTATTTTGTATGATTTTTTACGATAAAGTCATTGTTTCGTTTTATCTTGCGAATTATAGAAGCTATTAGCGATCAATCACTATTCGTTATCATCTTGTTCTACAATATTTTTTACTTTTGTGATAAGGATTAAGTTTATGAATCTTTTCTTATAATATATGGTCCTGTGTTGGTGCTATAGAAACATATGAATGCTCTTCATAACCCCCTCCCAAGCCCCTTACAACCCCCTAGCAATAAATAAATCACTAAAAAGAAACAAAATAAAAAACAAAAAAATAACTACAAGCATTTCTTCGAAGTAAAAGTAGTCGTAGTCATTTTTTTAAAAATGTAAAATAACCCCGCCAAAATTCCTTCTTCATCCCTATATACATCATGGAACCACAAATTACATATGTTTCATTAAGGGAATGGGAGGAATACAGATGGCAGTATACCGTAATGTGCAGGTGAATTTTTGGCAGGATGATTTTGTTTTGGATTTAACGCCGGAGGAGCGCTATTTCTATTTGTATTTGCTGACTTGTTCGAAGACGACGCAGTGCGGGATTTATTCGCTACCGAAGCGTTTGGCTGAGATGGAGACTGGTTATAACCGGGAGACTGTTGAGAAGTTGCTGCAGCGCTTCGTTGATTATGGAAAGATTTTGTATGATGCGGAGACGAAGGAGTTATGCATCCTAAATTGGCTGCGTTATAACCCGGTTACGAGTACGAATGTGGAGAAATGTGTACTACGTGAGTTGAAAGGTGTGAAAAGTGAAGAGTTTGTTAAGATGTTTCTCCGGAAGTGCTTGGAGGAAGAGGTGAGTATTCCGCTACTTTTAGAGCAATTTGGTTCACCTTATGATGTGTCTGATATTGTTACAGAGGAGCTGATTGATCAGTATAAAATAGAGGAACAAGGTGAGGAAGAGGAGGAAGAAACGGGAAACGGTGTTTTTCTGTTTTATGAACAACATTTCGGTAGTTTGTCGCCTTATGTGGCGGAAGAATTAAGTGAGTGGATGACAGATTTATCGGAGGAGCTTGTGTTAAAAGCGCTTCAGATTGCGGTTGAAAATAATAAGCGGACGATTGCTTATGTGAAGGGAATTTTGCGAGAGTGGCATAGAAAAGGCTATATGAAGCTGAGTGACGTGGAACAAGCAGAAGTGAAGTTTCGGAAGAAGGAGCCGCCTAGTATGCAAGAGACGGAGAAGTTTTTGGCGGAGTGTGAGGAATGGGAGAAGAATACGCCGTCTGAAGAAGAGTTGCAGAAGTTCTTACAAGAACATGGGTGGCGGCCGTGAGCATTCAAAGTATCGAGGCGGAACAGACGGTATTAGGTTCTTTATTAATTGAGGGAGAATTGATTCAGGAATGCCGGCTCACTGAATATCATTTTTCTACGGCGGTGCATCAAACGGTATTTCGGTTCATGCGAGAAATAGAGGAAAGTGGTCAAAAGATTGATCTTGTTATGCTCGTTTCTAAGATGAATCCTGACTTTTTGAAGCAACTTGGCGGGATGGAGTATTTCGTAAATATAATGGAGAGTGTCCCTACTACAGCTAACTTCTCGCATTATGAGGGGCTTGTTCGGAGTGCGTGGAAAATGAATCAGGCGGGCAGTGCAGCGCATAACATGTGTGAACGGCTTCTTGCGGAGAAAGATGAGAAAGTAATCGGTGAGACGATTACTGCGCTTTGTAAACTAGAAGAGGAGGATTGTACGTTAGATTTTGATTTGAAAGATAGGTTAGTAGACTTGTATGAAGAGCTCTATCAAGATACAGAGGAACTAATGGGCATTGAGACAGGTTTTTCAGCGCTAAATAAAATGACGTGTGGCTTGCAGGAAGGTGACTTCGTTGTGATTGGGGCGCGGCCTTCGATCGGAAAGACGGCGTTTGCTTTAAATATTGCGCTTCATGCGGCGAAATCGGATGCGGCAGTTGGATTGTTTTCTTTAGAGATGAGCAATAAGCAATTGCTGAAACGAATGCTTTCTTGTTTGGGCGGTGTATCAGGAGAACGGCTGAAAAATCCAAAGCATCGTTTTACGATAGATGATTGGGGGAAAATGAGCCAGGCATTTGCGGAAATTGGAGACTTGCCTATGGAAATTTACGATAAGGCCGGCGTTACAATGCAAGAAATTTGGATGCAAGTGCGGAAGTTGAAGCGAAAGTATGAGGATAAAAAGCTGCTTGTGATGATTGATTACTTGCAGCTGATTACAGGTGATTCAAACTATAGAGGAAACAGGTTTCAAGAAATGAGTGAAATCTCTCGTAAACTGAAGTTAATGGCGCGCGATTTAAACGTGTGCGTTGTAGCGCTGTCACAATTGTCCCGCGGGGTGGATTCACGCCAAGATAAGCGACCGTTTTTATCTGATCTAAGAGAGACTGGACAAATTGAACAAGATGCGGATTTGATTATGCTTATGTACCGAGAGGATTATTACGATAAGGACACGGAGTATAAAGATATTACAGAAATTCAAATAGCGAAGCACCGGAATGGGCCTGTTGGGATGATGAAATTGCAGTTTTTGAAGGAGTTTGGGAAGTTTGTGGAGGAGATAAGTTCTTCAAAAAAAGATAGAATTCAAAGGGAATATTGAATTTTATTTTTTATCATTTTAACCGAGAAGCCCCCTCCTCTAAACGAAGTGAAGATAGGGGTCTTCTCGTTTTTTTATTTTTAAAGAAAATGTCTCTTTTTTTCATGGAACATACGTTTGGTTTGGTGTATAATGATCTTATCAAATAAAAGAAGGTGAGGACAGGTGAAGAAAGCATATTTTTCGAAACGGATCTACAAGATAGATGTACCGCATGAAATGGTAGATGCATTGGCAGAGACAATCGAAACATTCAATCAGGCAAAACGTTTTGCGTTTCAAACAATCGTTCGGGAAAAACGTTGGAACCGTAAGTTGTATACAGACAGCCTTCATCTTGTTCTCAAGCGGAAATATCAATTGAATGATTACTATGCAAACAGTGCGGCGCAAGAGGCAAAGGCGTTGTTTACAGGTTTAATGGCATTACAAAAACTATATGACAAGCAAACGCAAGAGAAGCTTAAGAAACTCAAGAAAAAGTTGAAACAAGAACGGACAAAACTAACAAATCTTCGCAAAATCAAACACAGTTGTGTGAAAGGAGCGCTGACGTTTCCGAAAAACACCCGCTTCGAGAAGCACAACAACCTCATCTCCTTATCTCGTAAAAAAGACACCTTAATTTGGCTAAATGAATATTTGTTTGAACACCAATACTTAGATGTTCAAATGAGAAGAATTCAGGCGAAAATCGGTCATCTCACTCACAGACAATCCCGTTTAACACAAAAGCTTTCATCCGATCAAACGCATATTCCAAGCGCAGTATTTGGAAGTAAAAAACTGTTTCGCTCGCAATTTACAATCCGCGAATTTGTACGTAACCATGACAAATGGAAAACAATATTTTCTCGTGCTCGAAATAAACAACTGATCCTATCTGGTCGGAAAGATGCCAAACATGGCAATTTTGTATTTCAGTATGTGCCCGAGACAAAAGAATTGTGGATGACGGCAAGTTCTGGGAAAACACTTATGTTTCCAGCTGTTACGTTCCCGTATGGACAAGAAATGATTGAAGAAGTAATCACAACCCAACTACAGTGTAAGAATAAGAAAAAGTATGGTAAACCGATCTCATGGTCTGTGGAAGACTATGATTCCTATTATATTGTGAAATGTTTAGTCGATATACCGGAAAATCCACACACGAATTACAGTACATCAGATGGTGTCATCGGTGTAGATTGTAATCTTGAGCATTTTGCTTGGGCACATGTAACGAAGGATGGAAATTACAAAGGAAGTGGTTCCCTCCATTTTTCGATTCTAGGTAAATCCACCGGACAAATCACAAAAATCATCGAAGTGGAAGCGATTCGCTTAGTAGACTTAGCGGAGCGGTATAACAAACCAATTGTACTAGAGAAATTAGATACGACCCAATCAAAAACAGGGGATCGTTACGGAAATAAGAAAGCAAATCGAATGAAGAGTATGTTTGCTTATAAGAAGATGACAAGTGCAATTCTGAATCGTGCAGATAAAAGAGGCGTGGCTGTCTTTCAAGTGAATCCCGCTTACACTTCGATTTCCGGAAAGATGAAATATATGCGGAAATTCGGTATCTCTATTCATCAATCCGCGGCCTTTACAATTGGTCGCCGGGGATTAGGATATAAAGAAAAAGTACCTCGGGTGATTCAACCTTATATTCTAAAGAAAGACGCGCACCACTGGAGTCATTGGCATCAATTAAACAATCGATTGGATATTCGCACACATCATTTCTATCAGCTATACGATGTAGATCAACCAAAAGAAGTCTTGCAAATCGAACGGTTACACTTGTTTGAAAATGAAAAGAAAAAACTAGAGAAATTGTTTGCATAAAGAAAAAGAACACTTTGTCCCAGATTTTTACGCTTATTACCAGAGCAGATAATAAGTCTAGGAACTGGATGCATGACAAAGTGTTCTAGCCTCGATATAAGAAAAAGTAGTTGTACCTATTGTGTTTGCCTTTCGTTGGAAGATAGAATAGGTCGTCTTGCATACAGACACTACCGAACTCTATATCGTTGTATCCTCTTTGTTGAACGAGAGGAACTGTTTTTGTGAGGGCAGAGACAGGAGAATCCCCCACCTCAAGCTCTTGTAGAGGTATGTGAGGGTAGTTCAATGGAATCAGGAAAATAAGAAATACTTTGAATGGCACTATCATTATCATAGAATAACAAATTAAACGATATAATAAACCATAACTAACTAGTAAAGAAAATATATTATAAAAAAATTATAAAGAATATTTAGTAGTAAAAAGGTTCCGTAATGAATGGATTATCCATTTGTTACGGGGCCTTTTTTAGTTTTGAGAATGTTGTATGGGATATTTTCTTCAGATAGCGTAAGGAATATACGGATTTACGCAATAGATTATTCACTTTAAGTGGAATTTATATTTATATAAGGCAGTTCCTACTATTCTTACACCAGAACAATAAAAAAGAGCATTACGAGTGCTCTTTTTTATTTAGGAAAGTGAGTGCATAGTTTCCTATTTTCTTATTTCTGCCTCCCAATCACAACCCCACTCACCATATACAAAACAGAAGCAATATAAAAAATACTGCCAATTGTTAAGAAGTCAACTAAATATCCTGTTGCAATAACAGCTACTGCACCACCAATGGAAGTCCATACGTGGTATTTTCCTATTTCATAGCCTGCTTCTTTGCTTTCTACTTTTCGGGCAAGTGATGTTTTTTCGGTGTTTCGTTGCACGGCACCTAAGCAGCCCATCATAATTTGCAAAATGTAAACGTGCCAAACTTCTGTAGCAATCGGAAAAAGGAGCATTAATACTGCCATGGACCAAGCGTATATAATTAATAGCTTTTTATCTCCAAATTTGTCAGAGATCTTTCCGATTAGTGGATAGAATAAAGCGGAAGTTAATGCAAATAAGCCATATGCCCAGCCGAATTGAGAGAAACTATCTCCAACATTTCGAAGCAGCAGTATGTAAAAGGGGAATACCATACTGCCGGCCATCATGATGATACTTTGTGAAGCTACAAATCTTTTATATGTCATTCGTTGTACTCCTTATAAAATAAATTTACAAAACGTTCTTGTGGATCAAATTCTTTCTTCTTTTAAAGAAATTCGTCTATACGAGGATATGCCTGCTTAAGCTGTTGCTTCGTTGGATAAGAATAATAAGGTAAATAATAACTTCCATCGTGTTGTAAAGTAACATCTATCATCTTTTGTAGGATTGTTTTCGTTTTCTTTATTTCACTTTCAGAACGTCCTTGATTAATAAGGAGCACGAGCGCAAACATATCATCTTTTGCATAGGATAAGACTGCATTCTCATTTTTTTCTACATAACGGATTGTAATGTTAAGAAGGTTTAATTCTTCTTTATTTAATGCATTTCGCAAATCATCTATATACGCTGTAAAGTGATCAATCGGTACGAAATATTCTTGTAAAACTTCTGTGCGATTTGGATTTTCATATTCCATAAAAGTACTATCTGATCGCATGACGTTATTTCGCGTTTCATATGTTCCATTTATGCGTTCAATGTAGTTTCTTTGTATATCCCAAAACGTATTTTTTCCCCAATCGCTATATCTTGATAATCCGAGGAAAAGTTTTGGCGCCGCAATAATAGTTTCTTCTTTTAGTTCGCTGTATTCTTCCCGTTTATTTTGGTTCGCTGCTAATACATAATCTGTCACATACATCTCTTTTAAAAATGAGGTTGGAGCTACGGAAATACGTGCTAGGTGCATGCGAACATTTTCGTCCTTTGTCACTTTCTCTTTAAAATATGATGTGTATTCCTTATAATCTAGCGTTCTCGTTTTCATTTCATATAGTTCGTCTTCCGTTAATTTAAGCGTTACGTCTAAAATCACGCCGAATAATCCGTAACCGCCAATCACATAAGGAAACAAGTCAGCATTTTCTTCTCTGCTTACATTGTTAACCGCACCATCTGCCGTTAACAATCGAAATGATTCTACTGTATCAATGAGTGCTTCATGACGAATATCACGTCCATGTACATTTACACTCAGCGAACCGCCAACTGTAAAAATATTTTGAGACTGCATCACTTGAACAGCAAGGCCATATGGATTTACTTTCCTTTGAATATCATCCCACGTCACACCGCTTTGTACGCGAATTCTCTTTTTCTCTGGATCAAAATCTAATATTTTGTTATATCCTTTCATATCAAGCACTGTACCATTTGGATAATAAGTCTGTCCGCCTTGGCTATGCTGCATGCCGGCAATTGAAATCTTTTCACCTGAAGCACTTGCATCTGTAACGAGTTTCTTTAATGCTTGTTCATCCGCTACATTTTCAACCCGTTTAATTTTTGTAGGAAGCAGTCTACCTACATCACTCATAACAGGGTTAGCGATCTGTTTTGTATATGTATAAATAGAGGCTGCGCATAACAAGCCATATGCAGTAATACCTATTATTATTGTTCGTTTTTTCAACATGCACTCTCCTTTTTAGTTGTTATGTATATATGAGATTTATATTATATCTTTTTATACAACGAAGGAAAATAGTGTAAGAAAACTCCTTCTTTGAAAAATACATAACATCTTTCAGACATGTATATAATTTACTAATGCTATATTCTTTCTTTTCAACATAATATGACAAAAAGGTGTCATTCAATTTGTTATGATTGTTTTATAAATCTTACATTTTGGGAGGTTTAGGATGAATAAAAAACTGGTTTTCGGTTTGCTAGTAGGTGTTGTAATTGTATGTATCGCATTTATTGTTATGATTGGAAATATGAGCTTCTTTACTACGACAGAAAACGCAACAACAAGTAGCGAAAATACGTATACAGAAGCGGAATATAATAAATTAGTAGATGAGCATGTTAAAGAAAAAGACAAACTAAAAGAGGATATTTCTGCACTAGAATCAAAAAATAAAGTTCTTGATGCAGAAGTAAAGAAATTAAAAGAGGAGTTGGCGAAGAAAGAACAAGCAAGCGCCCAAACTGTAACGCAAGAACAGCCTAAGAAAGAAGAACCTCAACCTACAGGTGCTTTTGCGAACCCAGTGAAAAGCATTGATAAGGCTAGTGCGATGAATAAAGTGAAAGAAAAAGCGAAACAAGATTTTCCGAATGATTATATGACGCAGAACTTCGTTGCTGATGAACAATCGAAAGCTTTCGATTTCCTAAATGGTGTTGAAATTAAGTCACAAGAGGAATTAAATGTGATGAAAAAAGCAATAGGCGATTTTCCGAATGATTTCATGACGGCTAAGTTTGTATATGAGGAACAAATGAAAGCGAAGAGTAAGCAAGGATAATAAAAAGGTCCCTTAACAAATGAATGTTAAGGGACCTTTTTTGTTGTAAGAGGGGGATTTACTGTACACCACTCTCCAAAATTGAAAATGTCTTTCTCTCACAATCTATTTCTGCCATTGCGCCATAAGGCAAAATAAACTTCGGTTCTGTATGACCGAAATTTAAATTATAAAGAATTGGCAAATCTTCTAAACCACATTCTTTCATAACCGTTACAATTTCTTGTTTATATTCTTCATAATACTTCTCGTCTTTCGGTTTTCCGAAAATGATTCCATTTATGTTTTGTAAAATGCCTTGCGCTGCATAGTTTCGTAACCAATATCGTATATAAGATGGGTCTGGTTTGTCTTCAGATGTTTCAAAGAATAGGATGCTATTATCCCAATATTTTTTCTCAGGCCAAAGTACGGTTCCTTTTGCGAATTCCAGTACTTCAATACACCCTCCGATTAAGCGACCTTGTACGATACCTGACCCTTGTAGTAGTTCGTATCCAGTATTTTTCTGCACAGTGCGACGTGTATGTTTGTTCGATTCAATCCACAGTAAACGTTCACTCGTCCATTCTGTAGCGTGCCCAATTTCACCAATCGGTTCAGTTGAAAAAAGAGTACGATTCACCATTTCGATTGTATATGGATCCATCTCAATATTTTCAGCAAAATCGGTTAAAATAGCTGGGCCGTAAAAAGAAGAAATGCCAGCTTTATGACAAAATAAATGTGGAATGGTCACATCTGAAAAGCCCATAAACACTTTTGGATTTTCACGTATAACGTCAAAATCAATATAAGGAAGCAGGCGAATGCTATCTTCACCGCCAATATTTGCAATGATTCCTTTTATACTTTTATCTTGAAATGCCGTCATTAAATCTATCGCACGGGCTTGTGGGTTCTCATAAATATAATCTGATCCTTTCAAACTATTGGGCATAGGTACAACGATAAGACCAAACACTTCTTCTAATCTCTTTACCCCTTGTTCATAACGCCACATTATTTCTGGATCGCCTGCGCCTCCCCATGAAGGACTAATGGTTGCGACGCGATCACCTCGTTGTAATCTTTTTGTTTTTTTTAACATCGTAACTCCCACCCTTACATCATTTGATTCACTATATGATTCGTATAGTTGAAAAACATAGTATATGACCTTTTCTACATAATCGGAAAATTACCTGCTATGATGCGAGGGTGGGGCGAAGTAAATATTGTAAATAGTAGAGTTTTGACTTCTAGAACTCTTTTTCTAATTGCACTTAGGCATGTGGCGATTTCCCTAGCAACAGATTATGTAATTCAAGTAAAAGTCGCCCTGTACGTTCTACATTCATCGGATTTCCACTTTGCGCTGTATATTCTTCGAGTCTCCAAGATGGTAAGTCTTCTCCTTCATTTGGTAAATCATAATCTCCACCGCATGGATCAGAGAGGCGATATAGTATTTCATTCATAGCGGATCTAGCTATCCAGTACGCAAACAATCCTATCTTTTCAGGAGGAATCCCTGCTTGGACCATTTCTTTTACGATTAAATCGTCTGAATTGGGATTTGCTTGTTCATTCGCACGTTCAACTGAGCGTTGAACCCAGTCTTCGCTGTTATGTAAATAAGAATCTAATGTTTCTTGTAGTGGCCTTAAAAAACGAAAGCTAGCAAGAACAGCTTCTTTTCCTTCTATCTCATCTCTCGCCCAATATTCAGGTGACTCCACGCCGAATTCTTTTAATATTTCGGTTACAGTTTCTTTCGTAGGTTCTTTTTTTAATTCTTCTAAAAGGGGAATTAAATGATCCTTCATAAATCAACATCCTTTTTATGGTGATTATAACCTAGAACATGTTAAAATGACCACATATACAAACGATAAAAAGAGAATAAGGAGAGTCAGGAACTTGAAGAAGAAGGCATTGAAAGGTTTATTATGGGGGACAGGATCGATAGTGGGTGCTTGCGCGGCATTTATTACGTATGTGGCAATTACGGATGTGAAGCATAAGGATGTTGAGCAGTTGAAGGTGGCAAATAATAACGAGCGCGTTCTTAAAGTTGGAGAAGAGTTTAAGGCGACAACGTTTAATATTGGCTACGGCGGTTTAGATAAGGATCAAGATTTTTTCTTAGACGGAGGGACGGGTTCACGCTCTAGTAGTAAAGAGCAAACCGAAAAGAATATCGGCAATATGGTGTCTTTCTTACAAAAGGAAGATTCTGATTTTATTTTAGTGCAAGAGATGGATGAGAAGTCGCTTCGTTCATTTGATGTGAATGAGTATAAGGCGTTTCAAGATGGACTGAAAGGTTTTGCGTCTACGTTTGGTTATAACTTTAATGCGCAGTGGGTGCCGGTGCCGATTAAGAAGCCTCACGGATATACGAAAAGTGGACTTGGTTCGTTCTCAAAATATAAAGTAGAAGAAGTGACGAGATATCAACTTCCTGGAAGAGAAATGTGGCTTCGTCAATTATTCGAATTAGATCGAGCGATTGTTGAGCATAAGATTCCAGTTGATAACGGGAAATATTTACGAATGGTGAACGTTCATTTATCTGCATATGATAAGGGCGGAAGCATTAGAAAGCAACAAGTTGAGTTTTTGAAAGAGTATATGAATAAGCATTATAAAAATGGCGATTATATCGTGCTTGGCGGAGACTGGAATCAGCTATTATCTGATGTGCAGTTACAAGATCCGAAGTTTAAAGAAGAATGGCCAGAGTGGTTAGTACAGCTGCCAGAAGATTTCACTGATGGTGGGTTCCAGTGGGCTGTTGATGATTCTGTTTGGACAGTTCGTGATAATGTGAAGAGTTATGTTGAGGGTGAGAACTTTGTTACGATTATCGATGGATTTTTAGTGTCTCCAAATGTGGAGATTGTGAGCGTACAAGGGCATGATTTGAAGTTTGAAAACAGTGATCATAACCCGGTTAGCACAGTGTTGAAGTTAAAATAGTAGGGGAAGACAACGAGCTGAGATTGCAACGTATGAAGGAAACTTCCAAGTAAAGATGACAAATGTTGTCCAATAGGTGAAATAAATCACTGAAAACGTTTGATTATAAAAGAGTTTTTACAATAAAAGGGTCCATCACTATCCTTCGGCATACGGGAAGGAACGAGTGATGAACCCTTTTGTTCTATAATTCTATGTTCTGGTCGCCACGTTTTTCTAGGTTTTTGGCAGTTTTACTTTGGGCAACATCCTTTTGGTTTTTAAAGGTACCCATGAGGAAATCATAGGCTGGATTTGTAACACCATACCAGTAATCTTCATTTTTGAAATGATGCCATAAATGAACCTTTTTCATCCAACGGCCCCATGGAGAGATTGGCTGAAGGGGGCGATGGGCGATATAATGCTTCCACTCATAAAATAATAAAAAGAGCATGATACCTGCAATAAATGCGTTTGTAAGTACAAAGCTAGATGAAAAAAAGTAAAAAATGCCTGCTACAATTGCAATGTTTGGCAGACTATACCATAACGGTAAAAATAATAAATGTAATTCATTCGGATGTGTATGGTGGTCATAATGCAATCGTTTCAGCATTTTTAAAAAAAATGCATTCTTTGGCGGCTTTAGATGAAAAAGAAACCTGTGTGTAACATACTCAGCTAAGGAATACATAATCATTCCTAGAATAAAAGTACCCCAAATTACGATAGAAGTTAGATGTGGAATCATAAATCCAAAGCTAATGAGGAATAGACAGCTCATGATTAATATATCAGGGTAGAAAAAATATTCTTTAAGATATTTCACTTTCATTTATAACGCCTCCAGTTTTCTTTATTTTTTTCTATCTTTCCAGAGAGCCAAGCTTTTCGCCAGTGTTGTCTTAGATAATCTTTCCGCTTCCGTTGCATCGCCCTTTAATGCAGCTTTTAATAATTCGTGGTAATAGCTCAAGGACAAGGCGCGATGCTCTTTTACAGAAAAATATCTTTTCGCCATATCTACATAAATGGAATCGAAGCTATTTAAAATAAGTAGAAAGATCGGATTGATAGCAAGGCCAGCGCAACTTTTTTGCAAATCCCAATCAAATGCTGCATAGCTTTCTGCACTATCTTCAAGCTGCTCTAGATTGGCAAGGAGAGCAACCACTTTAGGTTGATTAAACGTAACAGCATCACGCATATAAGTCGGAGTCAACGAACTTCTAAATTCTAATAAGTACATAATAAATTCATCTGTAATGGTATGATGATTCTCAACAATATTAATAAGTGTCGTTAAATTCCCTTTGCTCCAATAATCATTAACAATCGCAGGCATTCCTTTTCTCCCTGTTATCCATCCACCCCTTCCTAAACGTTGAAGTGCCTCCCGAATAGTTGGACGACCAACGCCAAATTCTTTTGCAAGCTCTCTTTCCGGCGGTAAAGTACTTCCTATAGAATAAACACCAGCCAATATGGATCTAATTAATTCATTCTCAATTTTATCTGAGGAGCGTTCCTTTTCTTTCAAATCCTCGTCCCCTTTATTTTTTATGGTAATACAAGTTAAAGATAGTGGTAATACCAAAATTATATATCCGATTTGAATTTTCTGTCAATAATGAGGGGTGAATTTTTATAAGTACTGATTGTAATGAATGAAAATCATGTTCTGCTCCATTTTTTTAACTGCACAAGTTACTTCAAAACTTACAAAATTATTTTTATCGTTTTCCAAGCCTAGTGATTGTTAGCTTCGTGGCAATGGGGTACTACTAATATAAAGTGAAAAAGCTTGTTTACATACGAATGTTGATTACGGATGCTGAAAATATTTTGGAGGGACAACGATGACTAATCTTCGTCAAAAGATGATGGCAATAATAGTAGCGCTAGGATCGTTAAGTACAGGAAACATAATGAACGATAACGAGGTAAAAGCTGAGGTGCAACAAGTAGAGCAGCGACCGAAAAATGTCATTATGCTGGTGATGGATGGGACAAGTTCCTCAGCTGTAACATTGGCTCGGTGGTATAAAGGCGCACCGCTTGCGCTAGATCAAATCGTATCAGGGGGTGTTCGGACTTATTCGGCAGAGTCAGCTATTACCGATTCAGCGCCGGCAGCAACAGCTTTAGCGACTGGCAATAAAACAAATTCAAATTATGTGGGCGTATTACCTTCTGTTGTGAATTCACCTGGTGTAGCACCAGTCAAAGAAGAAGACAGGGGTCGTCCAGTTGCCAACGTGTTAGAAGGGGCAGAGCGCTCAGGACGCGCAACAGGAATGATTGCGACATCGGAAATTCAGCATGCTACTCCGGCTGGTTTTTCTGCTCACCATGTTATTCGCAAAAACTTTGACGTGATTGGTAAGCAGCAAGTGTATCAAAATATAGAAGTTGTATTAGGCGGGGGAAAGGCAACCCTTCAGCCAGCGGCAAGTAATGGAACACGGAAAGACAACGAAGATTTAGTAAAAGTAATTCAAGACAAAGGATATGACTTCGTAGAAACAAAGGACGCTCTGTTAAACTCTACATCCGATAAAATTTGGGGCGCGTTCTCAAATACTGCACTTGCGTTCGATATGGATCGTGAAGCAACGAATCCGAAGCAGCCAACACTTTCTCAGATGACAGGGAAAGCAATTCAAACATTATCAAAAGATAAGGATGGCTTCTTCTTATTTGTAGAAGGCAGTAAGCCCGATTGGGCAGCGCATGTTAATGACCCAATTGGGATGATTAGCGATGTATTGGCATTTGATGATGCAGTTGCAGAGGCGTTACAGTTTGCGAAAAAAGATGGGAACACGATGGTCATTGCTTTAGCGGATCATGGGAACAGTGGTATTTCCATTGGTAATAAAAATACGACAAAAGGGTATGATACAACGCCGGTATCTGCCTACATTGCTCCGCTGAAAAAAGCAAAAATGACACTTGAAGGTGCGATAAGTAAACTAAAAGATGATGTATCTAATGTAAAAGAGGTAGCTGCACTTTACGGTTTAGACGATTTAACTGATGATGAAAAAGAAAAGTTACAAACTGCAAAAAAGAAAAAAGATGTAGGTTCAATCCTTGTGAAATTGTTAGCTAACCGCGCGAACATCGGTTTTACAACAGGTGGTCATACGGGGGAAGATGTATTCTTATACTCATACGGCCCCGGGAAGCCATGCGGTTTCGTCCAAAATACGGACATTGCGAATACAATGGCTAAAGCAATGGGCTTTCACTTAGGAGAATTAACAAATCAATTATTTTTAGATGCTAAGTCAGCTTTTAAACAAATTGGCGCAACTGTAACAATCGACAATACTGATAAAGCAAACCAAGTGCTCGTAGTAAAAAAGAACAACGTGAAAGCGGAGTTGTTTATGAATAAAAACATCATTCGTATCAATGGAAAAGATTATGAGTTAGGAAGCATTGTTGTAGAGAGTAATGAGAAGTTCTATGTACCTAAAAAGGCAGTTCATTTATTCTCAAAATATTCCAGGTGAAAGAAAAGGTACTCAGAGGAGTGCCTTTCCTTTATGTACTAGATGTGCACAGACTTCTCGAAATGAAGAAGGAGGAGGAGAAATTCTCTCGCTTTTTTGATGGAAATTCGCTTGGTTAAAGTTTCACTTTATAAACATTTGTTATAATATTATTATATTAATAGGATAAAAAAATATGTTTTTAGATGTATACATAATAGGTGAATACTCATGAAAGAAAAGGGGACAAAATGATGGGTACGAAAAAAACAGTCGCAATCTCTACACTCGCTTTAGCAATGATAGCAGGAGCTGATACTAGTTATGCTGAAACTCCAGATGTGGCCAATATACACGATTCTATCAAACAACATGCAGAAGAGAGAGAAGCAGAATTAAAACAGGCGAAACAAAATGTGGAAGAGAAAGTAGCGGAAGCGAAGCAACATAGAGAAGAGAGAGAAGCAGAGTTAAAACAGGCGAAAGCAAATGTGGAAGAGAAAGTAGCGGAAGCGAAGCAACATAGAGAAGAGAGAGAAGCGGAGTTAAAACAGGCGAAAGCAAATGTGGAAGAGAAAGCAGCGGAAGCGAAGCAGTATAGAGAAGAGAGAGAAGCAGAGTTAAAACAGGCGAAACAAAATGTGGAAGAGAAAGTAACAGAAGTAAAGCAACATAAAGAAGAGAAAAAAGCCGAATTACAACAAATGAAAGAAAATGTAGAAAAGAAAGTAACGGAAGTAAAACAAACGAAACAAAATATAGAAACGAAACTAGCAGAGTTAAAGCAGATGAAAAAAGATGCGAAGGCGAAAATTTCTGAAGCGAAGCAACATAAAGAAGAGATAGCATTGGATTTAAAACAAATGCACCAGACACTCGAAAGTAAACTAGCAGAATTACGCCAGGCAAAACAAACGCTAGAAGAAAAAATAGTAGAGTTAAAACAAATGAAGCAAACGCTAGAAAATAAATTAGCGGAATTAACACAGTCGAAGCAAACTGTATCAGAAGATAAAATATTGGAATTAAAAGAAACGAAACAAAATGTAGAAGATAAACTAACGGAATTAACACATACAAAACAAGATGTCGAAGCAGAAATAGAGGAATTACAACAATCGAAGCAAACTGTAGAAAATAAAGTAACAGAATTAGAAACGAAGAAACAAACGAATGTGCCTCTTAACGTGGAAAATGATAAAAGAGAACTTCCTAACGCCGGGGGAGCAGAGTCTCATACAACCGCTCTAGGAATGTTATCCATTCTAGCGGGATTTGTATTAATGATGCGAAACCGAATGAAAAAAATGTTTTAGTAAAGTGTGTGGATAGAAGTAAGAACAAGAGAGAATGAAAACTATTTTTTTGCAATCATTTATATTTCTTTTATACATCTATATTTAAAAGGAGTGTTTCATAAGCCAAATCTTTGGCTATGAAACACTCCTTTTTTGTTTTGTAGATGAATAGGCTGAATGATTCTAGTTTGAAGAATCGGAACCATCACCGCCGGCGTCCGAATCGTGATCAACACTTTCGTTTTCACTGGCACTTTTCATAGATGCAGTAACAAAAGATGCTGTCATCACGGCATTCATCCAATCTGCCTCGGCATCTTTCGTCGTGATAGGAGAGTCTTTATGCCCTGCTGGATCTGTTGTGGAAGAATGTTTTTTTAGTTCTTTTTCAACAGAACGATGATGTTTCGGCTTTTTTCCGAAAATCTTCATGAGTATTAATAAGATGAAACAGACTATGGATACGATAAAGATAAATAAAATGAGGTATAAAAATAAATTTAGTATTTCTGTCATATGTATACCATCCTTTCTTAAGGGATTGTTCATGTTTTAAATAAAATCTTATTATACATTATTTCTTTGTTTGAAATGAAAAGAATGTTCTTTCGAAAAATTAATTTTAGTGTAGAAACACAGACCCTAAGAAAAACCTGATTTTTTCCTAGGCTAAGGATTATCGGCTTGATTTATGTTAAACATCGATTCCATGGAAGATATAAATAAATTTGAATAGATCCTAATTCATTCCCACTGTATTTTAATGGTGTATTAATGGTATTTTATTTGTTTTTCATCCCTTTAATGTACCGTTTTATTGAAGGGGTGATTCATCATGTACCGACTTGAAAAAGCGGAATAACCTATTTGTTTCGATAAAAAACAAGTTGGCATGATAATTGCAAAGTTATTATTGTAAGTGGTAAATGCTGATGAACACGTATCTTGTATGTAAGGAAAAGGGGGAAGAGAAAAAATGAAAAAAAGGCCAAGCTTGTTGCAAGCTACTGCTCCAATTTTTGCTATTCTACTTTTATTGGGAATCGGCTATGGCGTATTCCATTTAAAGATAGAACCGTTATTGATCATCGCCGTTATTGTAGCTGCAGTCCTCGGGAAAGTTTTGGGAGTTTCATGGGAAGAAATGCAAGAGGGAATCGTCGAGAAAATTGCAAAATCCATGTTGGCCACTTTGATTTTGATTACGGTTGGTGCATTAATAGGAACGTGGATGTTTTCTGGAACCATTCCAATGATGATCTTTTATGGAATTGAGCTGATCAATCCTAACTACTTATTCGTAACAGCCTTTTTAGTGACGGCTCTCATCTCCACTTTTACGGGGACATCATGGGGGTCTGCTGGGACGGTTGGGGTAGCGATCATGGGGATTGCGATGGTACAAGGTGTATCGCTACCAATCACGGCAGGAGCAGTTGTAGCGGGTGCCTTTTTCGGCGACAAGCTTTCACCGCTTTCGGATACGACGAATTTGTCTCCTGTAGTAGCAGGAAGTAATCTTTATGAGCATATTAGGCACCTGCTGTACACGACAATTCCGGCTTCATTAATAGGCTTAGTCGTTTATTTTATTGTCGGTTGGTCGACTTACACAAGCAATGCGTTTGACAGAGAGAAGATTGAGGCTATGACGTCCGCATTAACGGCCATGTTTCACTGGAATGTACTGCTGATTGTTCCTGTTCTCATTGTCCTTGTCGGTTCAATCAAAAAGTATCCGACCATTCCAATTATGATCATTTCGTCTATTACGGCTATCATACTAGGGGTGGTTGTCCAATCGATGTCACTGGAAAATGCGTTTTTGGCTACTGTTCAAGGGTTTAATGTCAGCATGGTAACAGCAGGCGGATTCGATCCCGCAGCGACACCTGAGGCAGTGCAGAAGCTTTTAAACCGTGGTGGAATGAGCTCAATGATGCAAACGGTCTTGATTGCTTTTTGTTCGTTTGCATTTGCAGGTGTTATCAGTAAAATCGGATGTTTAGAAGTTGTACTGGAGAAACTTAATGAAAAAGTGAAATCTACGGGAAGTCTAGTTTTAACGACCGTATTGTCTTGCGTCATAATGGCCATTACGACAGGAAGTTCGTATTTGGCGATTTTAATTCCTGGTGAATTGTTCAAAGACGCCTATGCACAAAGGGGGCTGCACCCGAAAAATTTATCAAGGACGTTAGAAGATTCCGGTTCGATCGTTGTTTCGCTCATACCTTGGTCGATGGCAGGTGTCTATATGTCCAGTACGTTAGGTGTACCGGTTATTGAATATTTACCATGGGCAATTATGTGTTATCTTGGATTCATCATAGCCATCATTTATGGGTATACAGGTTTTACGATTGAAAAAATCAATAGTTCCTCAAACGATAAAACGGCAAACGAAAACATCAGTTGAGGATATTTACAGGAGGAATTATGTTGTTAAAACTGATCAAAAATACGGAACTTTACACACCGCAATACGAAGGGAAAAAGGATATATTAATAGCAAATGATCGTATTGTGAAAATAGAGGATGAAATTAATATAATCGGCGTTGACATTCAAGTGATTGAGGGTGCCAATACAAAGTGTATACCCGGAATCATTGATCGTCATGTTCACATTACGGGTGGCGGTGGTGAAGGAGGCTTCTCGTCAAGTACACCTGAAGTCCAAATCAGCACAGTCGTTCAACAGGGCATCACAACTGTTGTTGGATTATTAGGTACAAATGATTTGGCGAGGAATACCAAAAACTTACTGGCCAAAGCGAAATCGCTAAGAGAAGAAGGGCTGAATGCCTATATTTTGACAGGCGGTTACGGCTATCCACCGAACACCATCACGGGGGATGTAAGAGATGACATCATGTTTTTTGGCGAAGTGCTTGGTTTGAAGCTTGCCATTGAGGATCATCGTTCTTCATACGTGACGAAGGAAGAACTGAAGAGATTGGCTGCTCATGTTAGAGTGTCATCCATGCTATCGAAAAAGCCGGGATTCATTCATTTGCATATGGGGGACGGACAAGGACTATACGAGATGATTTATGAGCTAATAGATGAAACAGATTTGCCTATCAGTCTTTTTAGTCCTACTCATATTAACCGAAATGTACGTCTATTGGAGGCTTCCATCGATTTTGCCAAACGCGGCGGTCTGGTCGATATTACATCCAATATCAATTTGATGACGGAAGGGAAAACGGTAACACCGAGCAAGGTACTTATGTATTTACTCAATCATGGAGTTGACATCAATCGAATCACCATTAGCTCCGATGCAAATGGAAGTATGCCTGTTTTTGATGAAGGCGGCCAATTCATCGGTCTTGAAGTCGCAGGCTTCGAACCAACTCTACATACCTTGAGAGAATTGGTCAATCAAGAAGGGCTGCCGCTTGATAAAGCGTTAAGGCCGTTCACGATCAATCCGGCTAAAGGATTGGGTATTGGTCATGAGCGGGGCGTCATTGTAGAAAATGGATATGCCGATCTTGTTTTGCTGGACGAAAAGTTAAATGTTCGTGATGTGTTTGCAAGCGGAATTCCATTTGTGAAAGATTATGAGGTTATCAAAAAGGGAATGTTTGAATAAGAGCTTTGAAAGAGAGTGACTCAAAAGGTGAAAAATTATTCTTTTGAGTCATCTCCTTGATAGGACCCGGTGTGTGAAGTCTGAGAAAATGCCTAATTCTATTGATAAAAACATTTCCATCCGTCTATTTTGAACGTATGGGGTAGTTCTTTTTTTCTTCCTTGGACACAAAGGTCGTTCTCTTTCATAATAGTAAGACAGAAAACTTAGAGGTTTCATGGGGTTGGCCGTATAAGGAGGGAAAAAGATGAAAGAATTGATTGTGATTACATTCGGAAACAATACATTACATAGTGTCATACAGCAGATTAAACGCTATGTAGGAAAAGAAGCGATGATAAAGGGATATTCAATAGAAGAAGGATTTGACGGAGACTTTTCTGGGAAAGTTGTGTTAATGACGGGAGAACCTGTATTGCGACGTACATCTGAACAAGTTCGGGATGCCTCAAAAGTGATTATTGCAAGAAGGGCTTTACGATACGAAAACATTGAACAACTGTTTACGTTAAAAGAAAAAACGCGGGTTTTATTGGTTAATGACTCAAAAGAAAGCTGTCTGGAAACCATTCAGCAGCTAAAAGGGCAAGGATTTCAATCGCTTTCCTTTTTTCCATATTATCCAGGGATCCAAACATATGAATCGTGTTCGATAGCCATCACTCCAGGAGAATGTCATCTTGTGCCAAATGATATACCGCAAGTTATTGACATTGGAAATAGACAAGTGGACATTACAACCATAACGGAGATCCTGAGTGAATTAAATCTTTTATCTCAAAGAGGAGCAGTAGCTTCTTCAGAATTTGTAAGTGAAATTATCGGATTGACGAAGTACTTGTCTGTATTAAATCATAAGCTGGATCATTCTAATCTTTTACTAACAACGATCTTTGATAAATTTCCAAAAGCATTATTATTTTGCGATGATCAAGGAATGGTTACATATTTTAACGAGAAAACAAAACGGATGTTTGATGGCTATTTGTTATTGAACGCTAATATAAAAGACTTTCTAGGTCGGGATTTTAAGTTACAACCAACATATAATCATGAAGATGAAATTTTTATTTTAGATGATTATACATATATTGTCTCCATTGATAAAGTTGAAAAAGATGGAGAGATCATTCGCTATCTTATAGAGTTTGAAAATTACGATACGTTTAAAAAAATCGATACGGTCATTCGTTCGAAATTAAAAAATAAAAAGTTTATTGCACGCTATGACTTTACTCATCTATACTCACGAAGCACCAAAATGATAAAAACATTGGAACTTGCAAAAAAAATGGCCAAACGGGATTCGACCGTTCTCATTCAAGGAGAAAGCGGCACAGGAAAAGAACTATTGGCACAGGCCATTCATAATGCTTCATTACGTACCGACCAGCCATTTGTTGCTGTCAATTTTGCGGCGCTTTCCACTTCCATATTGGAGAGCGAGCTGTTCGGATATGAAGAAGGGGCATTTACGGGTGCCAAAAAAGGCGGGAAAAGAGGGTTGTTCGAAGAGGCACATCAAGGAACGATTTTTATGGATGAAATTGGAGATGCGCCGCTTGATTTGCAAGTGAAGTTATTGAGGGTGCTGCAAGAAGGTGTGGTTCGAAGAGTCGGTGGAAATGAACAAGTTCCCATCGATATTCGTATCATTGCCGCAACAAATGTCAATCTAGAAGAAAAAGTGCAAGAGGGCACTTTCAGACAAGATTTATATTATCGATTAAATGTGCTTCCACTTCAAACTTTACCGTTACGGGAAAGAAGAGAAGACATTTTACTATTGCTGCATTATTACATTAACAAGTTCAGTAATGGCGAGGTCTATCATGTAAACGAGTATATGGAAAAAGAAACAATCGAATTTCTGCAGCAGCATCCGTGGCCGGGAAATGTCCGAGAGCTCGTCAATGTAGTGGAGTATATGGTGAATGTAAAAATGGCCAATCAAAAAATTCAAATAAGCGATTTGCCCCATTATGTGTTAAAAGAAGCCGCTGTTCCAAAAGATCTGGAAGTAAAAAAATTGTCTGAAAGCATGCTGTCAGAAGAAGAACACGTACTGACGATCATTTATTTAAAATTTGGAATCGGTCGGCGGAAAATTGCACTAGAGCTTGCGCAAAGAGGCTTGAATATAGGGGAAGGAAAAGTGAAGAGCATTATTGACACGTTGCGGACTCAACAGTTAATCCAGGTAAATAAAGGAGTTAGGGGATGTGTTGTGACAGAAGAAGGAAAGAAATATGTTAACCGGCTTTTTATGGGGAAATGATGAAATTGGCTGTTTATGTTATGGTTATTTATTCCGCATTAACGGGAAGTTATGTTCCGCGGAAAAGAACAGAGGAGGAACTATCATATTGACCCAAAATGAAACAAAACAACATATGCGTATTGAGAAAGACTTCTTAGGTTATAAGGAAGTGCCTGCCGAAGCCTATTATGGAGTTCAAACACTACGTGCAGTCGAAAACTTTCCTATCACAGGATATAGAATGCGTGAAGAATTAATTAAAGCGATGGCGATGGGGTAGAAACGATGAAAAATAGGTTATTCATTGTTAGTAACAAGTCTCAGAAACGTAGTTTTTACAATCTGTTGAAAGGTTGATATACAGTATGAATGAGTTAGATTACAAAAAAATTTATGATAGTAGCTTATAAATCTTAATCCTTGTTATTGAACAAGGAGATTCATTATAAAAGCCGAACTCGCATTTCAAGGAGAACGGCCTTTTTGCATGGCACTTACTAAACGAGTTTATACATTAGAATATCATCTACATATTCGTTATCATTCATTTTAAATTCTTTTATTTTACGTCCTTCTTCAATGAAGCCCATTTTTTTGTATAAAGAGATTGCGTTATGATTTGTTGAGAAAACTCCTAAACTTATTTTCTCAATAAGAGGATTTTTCTCTGCCCAGTCTAGTAAAGCTTGTAGTAGCATTTTCCCAATGCCTAGTCCTCGGTGACTTTTACTGATCATAATTCCAAAGGAGCCTGTATGAGACAATCGCTCTTTATTCTCGTTCATAAATACGATCCAACCAATCACTTCACCATCTTTCTCAGCTACAAGTAATGTTTCTCTTTCATTGTCCAATACGTTCTGTACCCATTCTTTTTGCTCAGATGACGTTTTTTTAAACTCTTCAGGTAATGAAATGAGAAACTTTCCTTCAGAAACAACGGATTTCTGTATGTCTAAAGTTGCTTCGGAATCTTCCACTCTTCCTGTACGAATCGTGTAACTAGCAGTATCTTTTGAAATTGGCAATGATATTCCCCCTTATAAAAATATGTTGTAAATATTCTCTGCTATCTTGATCATTTCCTACTTACATTTTAGAAGGAAGTTTTTATTTGTTGGCGTATCTATTAAGTTGTCATTGGTTTTGTCAACTTTGGCTTAGGTAGTTACTCATATAAGGGAGTGGGAAGTCTATGATTCATAAAGTTGGTCAAATTATGTTATATGTAAATAACCAAGATGAGGCAGTGGATTTTTGGACAGAAAAAGTAGGGTTTACTGTAGTTGCTGAAGAAGATAACGGGCAAGGAATGAGATGGATTGAAATTGCTCCAACAAAAGGCGCAGAAACAAGCATCATTTTGCACAATAAGGAATTCGTTGCTAAAATGTCACCTGGATTAAATCTTGGTACACCTTCTTTAATGTTTTTTACGGAAAACCTTGATGAATTACGTAGCAACTTAGTAAATCACAATATCACAGTCGGAGAAATTGTAAATATGCCTTCTGGTAGAGTTTTTAACTTTGCGGATTATGAAGAGAATTACTTTGCTGTGATGGAGAAGAAATAAATTGTAAATATGCTAACTAATATCCATTTTAGGCGGCTGACTATTCCCATCAGCCGCCTTTTCAGTTACCAGCTACTCACCTCAACATTTGCTTTCAACCATTTCTCCCAAAGTGGATCTTCAATTTTTAAGAAGCTTAATGAGGTACCCTGCATATCTAAGGAAGTTAGATGGGTACCGACTTTTACGAACCTAATATCCAATCCTTCCAGTTCACATAACCGGCGAATATCATTTGTGAATATATATTGTTCCATTAATGGGGTAGCACCTAATCCATTAATGAGGATGGCAAATGTATCACCTTTTTTCCAGCGGTATATACTTTTTAGTTTATTCATTAGCTCAATCGCCAATTTCTCAGAAGAAGATAAGACTTCTTTTCGATATCCTTTCTCTCCATGGATACCGACTCCGTAAAAGACCTCGTTGTTTTGCAGTGTAAAAGAAACGTCATTTTGGGAAGGGTTGGTTGCTGGAGAGAGTGCGACCCCTAATGTATGCAGATTACGAATGACGGAATGACCGATGTCTGTTAATTGCTCCAGAGAATATCCTTCAAGAGCGGCTGCTCCGATTATTTTATGTACAAAAACGGTACCAGCTACTCCTCGTCTTCTTTTGTTAAAGGAAGCATCGTCTTCAATGGAAACATCATCACTCACAATGACATGATCAATCAGTCTTCCTTCTTCTTTTGCAATAGATTCTGCAGTTAAAAAGCTTTCCACATCAGCTTTGAAGTTTTTAATGATGAATAGGATGCTTTTGTCCTTAGGCACGGAGCGAACTGCCGCTACGATTTGTTCTGGCGACGGGGGAGTGAAGATTTCGCCGTTGACTGCCGCTGAAAGCATACCTTTTCCTACATAACCGATATCAGCTGGTTCATGTCCGCTACCACCGCCACTTATGATAATGACATCTTGCTTGGTTTCGGCAAGGTCTTTCTGATAAATGATGTTGTGTTCTTTTTCATAAGATATTCTATCGCTATGTTCAAAATAAAAGCCATGTAACATATCCTGAACAATATTTTGAACATCATTTATAATTTTTTTCATCGTTTTTTCCACCTTATGATTTGTTTGCTGATTGCTGTAGTAAAAGGATTAATTGATTGTTTATCATGTTTTTTATGAGCGAAGACATGATAGACGGATCAATCGTGCAATAATTTTCAATCCAATCTTTTATTGTTCCAACAAAGCCGTGACTATAAAAAGAGGCCAATGTATCTTTTTTCACCTCAGAAATGTCTAATTTACAGCCCACTAATAGCTCATCAATAATTTTGATATATAAGTTTTTCGTATGTTCAAACAGATAATAATTAAATGAATTTTGTTCAATTACTTGAAATGCATTTCGGTAGAACCCTTGATTTTGGTGAAAGTAATGGAATAGTAGATCGAAAATAGTTTCCCATTTTTCATAATCAAGAAAATCCATAATATTTTCCTTCGTTTCTTCTTTATAAATCCAGCCTAACAATTCAAATTTATCTTTAAAGTGATAATAAAACGTCTGCCTACGCATTTGACAATTTACCATAATATCACTCACAGATATTTTATGAAACGGCTCTGTCTCCATTAATTGTTTTAGCGAGTTCGCTATAATTTTTTTGGAAATGATAGAAGAGGTCATTTATAATCATCCCTACAACTTTTTTCGTTTTTTATAATAGTAACATCCTATCTATAAATGAAGTGGGTGTCTTTAGACAAATCGTTCATTTTGTCCGTTTACCATAAAACGCTTTCATCTTACTATAGTTAATAAGAATACGCTTTCAAATATATCATAATGCAGAAGAGAATGTATTGTGGCTGTTAATAGGTTCATGAAGAATGTAACAAAGCTTATAGAGGAGGAATAACAATGAAAAAAATTATAAATCAACCTGAAACGCTTGTTATGGAGATGTGCAATGGGATGGTGATGGCTCATCCGGAACTTGAGTTGTTAAAGAAGTATAAAGTAATCAAGAAAAAAGAAATGAATGAAAATAAAGTCACTTTAATTAGCGGTGGCGGCAGTGGACATGAACCGGCACATGCAGGGTTAGTAGGGAAAGGAATGCTGGATGCGGCAGTATGCGGTGATGTGTTTGCTTCTCCTTCACAAATTCAGGTGTATCAGGCGATTAAAGCGACAGCTAGCAAAAAAGGTACGCTACTTATTATTAAGAATTATAGCGGAGATATTATGAACTTTAAAAATGGAGCGCACTTAGCTACAGAGGATGGTATTGAAGTCGAGTATGTTCGTGTAGATGATGATATTGCAGTAGAAGATAGTCTTTATACAGTAGGACGCCGCGGCGTTGCAGGGGTAGTATTAGTGCATAAAATTGCCGGTGCAGCAGCGGAAGCAGGTATGGATTTAATGCAGGTGAAAGCGGTAGCGGAAAAAGCAGTGGCAAATGTTCGAACAATTGGTCTCGTACTAACTTCTTGTACGGTTCCAGCTAGTGGATCACCTACTTTTAAACTTGGTGAAGATGAGATGGAATATGGCGTGGGTATTCACGGAGAGCCAGGTAGAAAACGTGAAAAAATTATGTCTGCAGACGAATTAGCTTCGCGCATGACAAATGACCTTGTGAAAGATTTAAAATTAGATGATAATGCCGAAATTGCTGTTTTAGTAAATGGCTTCGGTGGTACACCGCTTCAAGAACTGTATCTGTTTAACAATGCAGTTACGAGAGAGTTAAGCAAAAGAAATATACGAATGAATAGAACGTTTGTCGGTAATTACATGACAAGTATTGATATGGCTGGACTATCTTTAACTGTCATGAAACTAGACGATGAGCTGAAAACATTGCTATCGAAAGAATGTAATACACCAGCATTTAAAGTAGATGGACCAGTTGAGAGCGTAGAATATGTTGATATCGAAGAAAAAGGGGAAGAAAAGTCTGTTTCCTTTGAGGCAGAAACAGCGGAAGAACACGCGGTTATTAAGAATGAGGTTGTCTCATTAAATAATATGATTTATCTTGTCGATAAAATGAGTGAAATCATTATTAAGAATGAAGTGCCGTTCTGTGAATTGGATACACATGCAGGTGATGGTGATTTCGGAATGAGCGTCGCGAAAGGATTTAAACAATTGAAGCGTGAATGGAGCTCGATTTTGAATCAAGAGCCTTTAAATATCGGGACATTCCTTGATGCGTGCTCAATGGTCATTATGGAACATTGCGGCGGAGCTTCTGGTCCAATTTGGGGCGGTGCTTTCCGAGCGGCAGGTAAGGCAATAGACGGGAAAATGGAATTAACAGTTGCAGAGTTTGCTGAAATGTTAGAAGCGGCACTGAAAGGTATACAGTCTATCGGTGAGCGTTCTTTCGGAAGAGGAGCAGAAGTAGGCGATAAAACGCTTGTAGATGCGCTTGCGCCTTGTGTACAGTCGTGGCTAGAGAGTGCTCAAGCTGGCGTGGACTTTAAGACTGCTTTTGAAAAAGGAGCAGAGGCTGCTGTTAAAGGAGCAGAATATACAAAAGAAATCGTTGCTCGAATGGGCCGAGCTGGTACAGTTGGTGAAAGAAGCTTAGGTTATCCGGATGCGGGTGCTTATGCGCTAGGGGTTATCTTTACGGAGCTTTCTCATAGTTTAAGATAGTGGTAGTTCGGTATTTCTGGATACTGGCAAGTCCAAAGTGTGTAGATGAATAGAAGAAAAATGAGAAAGATACCTATTTTGACACAAGTCATAAGGCATACTGTGAAATACCGTTAAATCCATTTCATTAAAACATCCCAATAGGATTTACTCTATTGAGATGTTTTTGTGAATAAAAGATGTATGCTATTTAGCCTATATTACCGTTAAAATGTAGACGGGTACGCCTTTTAGTAGTTATTTTCTTATCAGAATTACGCATATTGATTTTATGAACCTAATTCATAAATAGAAGATAGGGTGAAAACAATGTACGAAATAAATGTAATTAAAACCAGGAAGCATATAAGCATCGTATTGGATACACATTGTTCTATTCTTTTTTTCATTTTAATTTGTTTTACTTTTCAATTTTGTAGGATCAATTTGAATTTGTCCTTTCCAAGATCCAGCTACTTTTCCGATTTTATTTATATTTACATTTATCGTAAGTGGTTGTTTAAAGGATCCTTTCCCTTCAGGCCCTTCAACAAATGTAACAACACCTTCTGGTTTGTCTTTATCGCGAATGCCTACATGTTCCAATTTTTTTCCCGATGCCATTAATTCAAATGGTAAACTATCTGCCCCTTGAATAAATGCTAATTGCGAAAACATACCATCTTTCGTATTATATTCAGGATTTTCTTCTTGTTGTCCGTTTACCTTACCATCACTTTTAAGATCTAATCCATTTGTATCAAATTCAAACGGTACTAAACTACCATCAGCTTTTTCCAGTTTATAATGAACGGATATACGTGAATCTGCAACATATAATTCTTTCAAATGTATAGTAACACCTTGATCAGTTATTTTTTCATCCAGAGGAATAAATTGACCATTCTTCATCATATCTTGTGTGACACTATTTTCATCTTTTATTCCTTCATTTACAACCTTATCATTTGCAACTTCATTAGAAAAATAGGAAGCAACATTAGTAGCAGCAACTTGTACTTGTGGAATCATTGCTGTTGTAAAAAGTCCAGTTGCAGCTACCGCTGTATAAATGAAACGTTTAGATTTTTTATTCATGTTTGTAAATAATCCTTTCTTCTTCTCTATTTTATGATTCATATCAGATACATTGTTCAACTGGGCATGGCTTTCGAATGTTTTCCACGCTTGTTCTACATCAATGTTGATTTCTTGTGGTGAATGTATAGATTCTTCATCTAATATTGAATTTTCCCATTGGTTTAGATTACTAATTTCTAATAATGATTTTTGACATACTTCACATGTCTCTAAATGTTGTGTGAATTTTTTCCTTGTATCACGAGGAAGTTCTCTATCTATATATGCTTGAATTAACCCCATATCATAACAAGTCATTTGTTATGCCTCCTCCATTTGTTTATAAATCTTGCGAAATTTTGTTTTGGCTCGTACCAATAATGTTCCAATAGAAGCTATGTCAATTTGAAGTACTTCTGCAATTTCTTTATATTGAAACCCAGAAAATTTCATTAATAAAATGGTTCGATCTCGGTCATTCATGTTACTTAGTACGGTTTGTACCTTTGTGACTTCTTCTTTTCTTATCCAGTCATCATCTAACGATGAAGTATGTTGTACTTCATGATATTGTATTGTTTTATCTATTCTCGCTTGATGTCGTTTTTCAGATCGTAAATAGTTATAAGCTACATAAGTAGAAGATCTAATCAGCCATCCAGGTAAGTTTTCAATTGCTTTCCAATCGGTACGATATAATTGTAAAAACACTTCTTGTGCTAGTTCTTCAGCGATTGTTTGTTTTTTGATAATCCATAGGATCTGTTTTACAACGTAACCATAGTATTGTTTAAACAACTGTTCAAATGTCACATCCGAAACATGCCTCTCCTCATTTTTTATCGTTAACATGTAAGTTAAAACCTCACTCTCATTTGCTGCCTGTATTATAGAGAAACCAGAAAATCCAGTTTTGTGACAAGAATTTTTATTTTTTTATTATGCACTAAAAAAAGTATTCATTTTTCAATCAGATGAATGCAAAAATTGAAGTTGAATGAATCCCTTGATACAAATAATAGCTCCGTAACATGTAGTCGTCATTTCTTCGACTATGTTGATGTTACAAAACTGTGCAACAGAACCCGTTAGAAATATGTACATGAATAACTCCATATAAACTCCAGATAGTGTATATAGAATAAAAACTATCAAGGAGGTTAGAAAAAATGAATTTTATAAAACGAGCAATTCTCAGTATGAAAAAACGAAAAGGAACATCATTAATTTTGATGGTAGTCTTTTTGATTGTTACCAATTTAGTGCTGGCAGGATTCACAATTCAAAATGCATCAAAAAAAAGCTGCTGATTCAGCAAGGAAAAAACTGGGTGCAGATGGTACTTTAGGTCTTGATTTTGATAAATTAGGAAAACGAGCAAGGGAAACTGGAGAAATGCCTAATCCGCTGCATCTCACCACAAAAGAAGCAGAGCAATTAGCGAAGTCCAAGTATGTAAAAGACTATAATTATATAACCAATACTTTCGGAATTTCGGATGGGCTTAAATTAGTAGGAGCTTCAGAAGAAGAAGGAGAAAGAGAAAGTGGAATGAAGATGGCTATAGGAGAATGAGACCATATAAAAAACTAAACTGGAAGCCAGATTCCCTATTACTATGATCTAGTTTTACGCGTATCTCGATTGTATCTCCTTATTGTACAAGCAGAGCGGACTAGTATAAAATCGAGTGTATGAAAATATATAATGAACAAGTTTTTTAGAGTGCCAGTGAAATAGAAGCGGAATGATATAGGAGTGTAGTAAAATGAATCGAATTTCAATTTTAATAGCTGACGATGAGGCAGAAGTTGCTGATTTAATTGCGATACATTTAGAAAAAGAAGGCTACCATGTTATTAAAGTAGCTGATGGAAAAGAAGCTATTCGTGTTATTCACTCTCAACCAATTGATTTGGTGATTTTAGATATTATGATGCCTAAAATGGACGGTTATGAAGTAACACGTCAAATTCGTGGACAATATCATATGCCCATCATTTTCTTAAGTGCAAAAACATCAGATTTTGATAAGGTGACAGGACTTGTAATAGGTGCAGATGATTATATGACGAAACCTTTCGCTCCGATTGAATTAGTTGCCCGTGTAAATGCGCAATTACGCCGATTTTTAATGTTAAATCAACCGAAAGCAGAGGACAATAAATCAGTTTTAGCAATCGGTGGAGTAGTCATTTATCCTGAACAACGGACAGTTAGTGTATATGAAGAACAAATTGAATTAACTCCAAAAGAATTTGATATTTTATATTTATTAGCAAGTCATCCGAAGAAAGTATACAGTGTGGAAAATATCTTTCAACAAGTATGGGCAGAAGATTATTACGAAGGTAGAAACACAGTAATGGTACATATTCGTACCTTAAGGAAAAAACTTGGAGAAGATAAAAGAAAGAATAAATTGATAAAAACGGTTTGGGGGGTAGGTTATACTTTCAATGGCTAAAATGATAAGAAGCTTTCGTTCAAAAATGATCGCACTATTTACGTTAAGTATGATACTAGCGGGTAGCGTAACGTATATAATCTACAAAGGGCTACAGCTCTACTATAAAACGGTGGTTAGGTATGAGGATCCTTTAGCTCAATTCCGTTCAACGATAAGAGAAATTGGAGATATTAATTTCTTTTTAATTATATTTATCCCTTTATCTATTTTGTTTTTCTTCTTTCTTACTAGACCGTATTTGAAGTATTTTAATGAGATCTCTAATGGGATTCATCATCTTGCTAACGGTGATTTTACAAACCGAGTTCATATTTCATCGAATGACGAGTTCCGGGATATCGCACACGAAATTAATCTAGCGAGTGAAAAGTTAAAAGAAGCAGTAGAAAGAGGAGATTTTGCAGAAAGCAGTAAAGATCAGTTAATTGTCAATCTGGCTCATGATTTAAGAACACCATTAACATCTGTTTTAGGTTATTTAGATTTAATTCTTAAAGATGAGAATTTGACGAGGGAACAAATTAAACATTTTTCTACTATTGCTTTTACGAAATCTCAACGACTCGAGAACTTGATTGATGAGTTATTTGAAATAACAAGAATGAACTATGGCATGTTGAAGTTGGAAAAAAGACCAATTGATATAAGTGAATTACTTATACAGTTAGAGGAAGAATTATATCCGTTATTAGAGAAACAAGATTTAGTAGCCAGAATGAATGTGAATCCTCAGTTAACTATTAATGGAGATGGAAAATTATTGGCAAGAGTATTTGAAAATCTTTTAACGAATGCAATTCGCTACGGATATGATGGACAATTTGTTGATATGAACGGGTATATTGATAATGGAAAAGTTGTCGTACAAATTATTAATTATGGAGATCGCATTCCAAAGGAAGATTTACCGTATCTTTTTGATATGTTTTATACAGGAGACAAAGCAAGAACTCAGCAGCAAGATAGTACAGGGCTTGGGTTGTTTATTGCGAAAAACATTGTGGAACAGCATAATGGGACGATTTCTGCAGAAAGTAATGTAATACGAACAATATTTGAAGTGAGGTTACCGAAAGAAGATGGCGTGGAATCTCATTTAATAATTTAATAAAAATTTAAAGTTTACCCCACTTTTTATTTAAATAGTTTTTTCTATCCTATACGTAAGTTAGGTTAAGGAGGAACTAGGAATGAAAAAGTGGGTATTTATTTCTCTTTTTATATTGTGCACAGTAGGTGTTGGTATTTATATAGCACCATTATTTCAAAATGGAGTAGATGTTAAAATCGTAGAAAAAGGTGATAAGGTAAACGCTACGAATACTGAAAAGAAAGAGATTACAAAAGAACAAATTTATAAAGGTGATTTATTATTAGTCAATAAAGATTATCCTGTTCAGGAAGATAGCATAAAGTCTGATATTATAAATGTATTTCAAAATACGGAATTAGTAAGAGGGTATGTAGTACTTGATAGAAGTACTCATTTATCAAAAGATATTGTGAAAAAGTTTTTGAAGATTGTAGAGGCTGCAGAAAAAGAAGGGGTTCATCATTTTTTGATCAGTAGCGGTTATCGGGATTTTAAAGAACAAAGGAATCTATATGAGAAAATGGGTTCTGATTATGCATTGCCAGCAGGGTATAGTGAACATAATTTAGGGCTATCACTTGATGTAGGGTCTACTCAAATGAAAATGGAGAAAGCCCCTGAAGGAAAATGGATTGAAGACAATGTATGGAAATACGGTTTTGTCTTACGCTATCCGAAAAATAAAAGTAATATTACAGGAATTCAATATGAGCCATGGCATATACGTTACGTCGGTTTGCCTCATAGTGCAATCATGCAAAAAAAGAAATTTACTTTAGAAGAATACTTAGATTTCTTGAAGGAAAAAAAGGAAATTTCAACTAATGTTGAGGGGAAAGAGTATACGGTTTCTTATTATAAAGTATCAAACAATACGACCATTAATGTCCCGGTAAATCAGTATTATGAAATTTCAGGGAACAATATGGACGGAGTAATTATGACGGTTCATAAATAGTAGCTTACTTTATAAATTCAGCCTACATCATCATGTCTAGAATTCTAAATTCTAGACATGATTTTTTTGCTAAGAATTAACGAATATAAATTTGTTAGTTTATCCCGCATTAACGGACAGTAACACTCCCACCTCAAAATTCAGCGAAAGCAATGTCCAGCTCTAGCGGCTAAAATCTCCAGCCGTTTCGCTCCCTCGGACGAGGCAAAAAGCGCCTCTNNTTCCGCTTTTCTAAAGAAGTTAGGTGGGAGATGAACTGTCCGTAAAAGCCCGATTGGTGAGGGCTGATTAAAGTTTCACTTTATTTTTTCCTTTTGATGCGTTTATTTCTTTAATCCAGCTGCGAAAAAAGGACCATTAACTGCTATGGTTGATAAAATATGAGCCATTTCTTGTGGCGTTTCTTTCCGGCCACTGTTTAACCATTGCTGAACGACCCCTATATGGGCAGATGCCATATAAGAAGCTAAATATTGGCCTGGAACGAGTAAATCTTCCTCATTAATGAGGGAGCCTTTGTTATTTTCAAATAATGTTCTCCACATGAAATCTTTAAGCTTTGTTTGGAAAGATAAATCTCCTTTTGGACTTAATACAGCTTTCATAAAAGCGCTGTTTTCATTTAGAAATTCAAAAATGGAAACAGCAAGTGTGAAAGGTGTTGTTGGTGAAGGGCTCGTTCCAAGTTCAGCGATAACATCTGGGAATTTCTTTTTTGCAATGCTAGACATTTCTTGCATAATTTCCTCTTGGCATTTCGCCATTAAATCAAATTTATCTTGATAGTGCGCATAAAAAGTACCTCTATTTATGTTTGCTTTCGTTGTAATATCTTTAACCGTAATCGCATCAAACCCTTTTTCCTCAATTAATTCTACCAATGCATTTCGTATTGCATTTTTTGTACGAGCGACCCGCAAATCCATATTACTATCACGCAAAATAATTGCCCCCTTAATTTTATCCAACACATTCTGTAAATGTGTCTTATAACCGACACATTAACGATTTTTGATTATTGAATAAGATTTAACCTAAACATATAATTCAAAATAATAATAAACAACACGTTGTTCGTTATTATAAATCAAATTGAAGGAGGATAAAAGAATATGTTCAAAAACAAGCTTTTACTTATATCACCAATTATTGCGTTGGCTGTTGTTTTTATTTTTTCATTAACATTATTTCCATCTGTTCAACCTCAGCCGAAAAATTTGCCAATTGCAATTGTGAATGAGGATCAAGGAGTGGAAATCCCGAATCAAGCGAAACTGAATATGGGGCAAACCATTGTTGATATGATTAAAAAATCATCAAAAACGGATGAAGAACCTGCCGTTAAATGGGTAGAAGTGAAAAATGCGGAGTCTGTCCAAGAAGGTTTAAATAATCGAAAGTATTACGCTGCATTGGTAATTCCAAGTGACTTTAGTGCCAAACAAGCGTCGTTACGAACACCACAGTCATCTTCGTCTGAAGTACAAATATATATAAATCAGGGAATGAATACGGCAGCATCAACGATGGCAGGGCAAATATTAAATGGAGTAGTTGATAATATGAACAATCATGTTCGTACGCAACTACTAGAAGGGTTTAAATCAAAAGGAACTACTTTGACAGTAGAACAGGTTTCAAATTTAGTGACACCTATTACGAAGAAAGTGATAAATGTAAACGAGGTTGGCAAAAATAGTGCGAATGGTAATTCGCCAATTTCCTTATTTCAGCCATTATGGATTGCGAGTATAGCGAGTGCAGCAATCATCTTTATTGCCATTAGCAAAATGCCGATCAGCACCCGAAAAGAAAACTTTATTATAAAAGTACAACAAATTTTAATGGGAGCTGTTGTAGCACTTGTAGTTGGATTTGGTCTTACATGGATTGCAGATGGAATGGTAGGATTAAATATCTCGAACTTCACGGATACGGCTTTATTTTTATCAATCACTTCTTTTAGTTTCTTCTTAATGATTTCGGCTGTCCTTTCATTAGTTGGATTAAAGGGAATAGGTATATTCGCACTGTTACTTTTCTTTGGTGCACCGTTATTATCGCTAGCACCTGAAATGATGTCTCCATTTTACCAAGATTGGATTTACTCTTGGTTGCCAATGCGATTTATGATAGACGGTCTTAGAGACATATTCTTCTTCGGAAAAGGATTCACTTAGAACACTCCTGTTACTGTACTCGTTTGGATCGGATTCGTAAGCATGCTAATTATATTAGGAACTGCTTTAAAACATAATACGGGTAAGGAACATAGGACTGAAGTAAATGTTTGAGTAAGGGGAGTAAAAGCCGTTTCCCTAATAGGAAAACGGCTTTACTTAAACCATCAGCAACGACGGTACTTCAGACAGATTTAAAGTTGCGCATAAAGCAAAATGAAGTAATGAAAAAGCCAATTTCTCTATTTTCATTTGTAGAAAAGTTGGGCATTTTAATATTAGAATTCCTTTAACAGTGTAAATCCTCATTTCCTGCATTATCTCATTAAGTAACTTCCATCCGTATAAGTAGATATACTCTGTTTTTTGAACGATAAATTTGCCGTAAACAAAAAGAACCATAATCTTATCTTTGGCATCAGAAGAATGAAATTGGGTGATAATTGTTACAAGTGTATCGGATTTCTTGTGAGTTTTAAATGAAAGGCCTTACCCAAAGTTGAGAAAAATCTACATATCCAAAATATTTCATCTTAATATTCGTTAAATCTGATGAAAAAGGTATTTGACGTGTATCATAGTATAAGGGAATCATAATAGAAGATTCTATCAGTTCTTTTTCAACATTTCTATTTAATGTGGCCCACTCCTCAAAAGGTGTATGTTTATATGTAGCGAGGAGCTTTTTTAATGTTTTATTTGTTTTTAAAATCTTAGCCAATGGCGAATATTTAGCTGTTAGAAAATAATAAAATGATATCTCTTGATTCATTTCGAATACTTCACCATGGATAAAGAGATCAACTTGTTCATTAAGTTTTTCATCCCTAAGATAGTCTTCGAAAGGAACCCATTTCACTTGAAAAGGTATATTTTCTTCTTTAAAGACATTCATTAACCATTTTGTTGTTGTTTCTGTATACTGAGTAGCTTTTATCATAAGTGGTTCTTTGAATTCGGGACGTTTTCTTTTTGGAATATTGATTTGATGATCTGTGTCCTTCAAGCAACTTTTCATATTTGGGGTTTTTTGAGAATCATATTCATGAATATGATTCATATGGTTAACGATAATATCATGCAAGTAATTACGAACATCTTTATGTTGAATTGACGAATTACGCCAAGCATTCATAATAATAACACCGAAACCTGAATTCCTTTCTACTTGAAACGTAGCATTGCTTTCATGGTGTTTGGAAGATTGATAAATCGTATCAAATTCTAGAGGGACCTGAATGAATTCTACTGTATCTAGTAAAGGTCTTTCTTGAAAATGATCATGAAATGCTATCAATGATGTCTTCTCCTCGTTATTCTCGCCTATATAAAAACCACCGGTTCCTATAATTAATCCGTTATTTTCTTTATAAATACTTGTATTGATCATACATAACATTTGTAAACAATAGCTACAACCATCTGGATAATGTATGTCAATTATTAATGGTGATACAATATCGATTTTTTCTACTGGTGCCCATAAGTCTTTATAGTATGTATGGCTACGTAGTTTTAAGAGACATCGTTTCACGTCATCCGCGGTTAAGATGGATCCATCATGAAATTTTATAGACTTTTTTAAATATAGTCTAAGCTTAGATTGAGTCAAATCCCAACTGTGAGCTATTTCCGGAAGTATGTTCCCTTTTTCATCCATATAAACAAGGCGATTGAAAACGTTCGCGACAATATGTGCACTATGTACATCTGAAGCTTCTAGCGGATGTGTTGTTAAAAAGGGCTTTCTTCTAGGAATAATTAATTTATCATCCGAATTATGTGTATAACCAAATTTTGAGTGAAACTTAGTCATTAAGCGTAGTTTACTGTTTGGAGACCAATTATATAGTAAATATTTACTGCTTTTTTCAACAGGCTGTTGATCCATCGTTTCCATTACTTGTGACTCGTAGATTTGTTCTATATTTTTTAACCATTGAAGGGAGGAGATATTTCCTCTGCCTTTTCCAGAAGTGAAAATTAGCCAACCTTCATCCATCCATTTATGTAAGTAACGCACCGTTTGCTTTGTACTTACATTTAAAAAATCTGCTAGGTCTTTTATTTTTATATTTCCTGAAGAAAATGATTGCCATAGATTCAATAAATTTTTATCCATTTCCTATCTCCTTCTATAAGTGGACATATTTTTCTTGATGTGTCCATTTTTAGTTTGATAAGTCTAGTTTAATATAACATTAGACAAAGGGAGGAGATACAATGAATTGGAAAGACTTCGAGCAAAACATAAAAGTACGCTTAATTACATCGTTTTTTAATCGTGCTGTTACATCAGCAGTAATGCCTTTTATGGCATTGTTTTTTGCTCAAGAAATAAATAAAGTATGGGCCGGATTATTTTTAATCTTAACGGTTATTTTAAGTTTTTTCTCAAGTTTAATCGGAGGTTACATTTCAGATCGCTTTCAACGAAAGAAAATCTTATTGTTAACTTCTTCTTCTAGTACTGTAATGTTTTTAGTCATGACCTTAAGCTTATATCCTACAGATAAGATGATTTTGTTATTTGCAATCGCTTATGTAGGTTTTATCATATGTAGCAGTCTTGGTCGCCCATCCATGCACGCCATTATCATAGACTCAACGACACCAGAAAATCGAAAAGCTATTTATACAATGGACTATTGGCTTATGAATCTTTCTATGGCAATTGGTGCAGCATTAGGTGGGCTTTTATACACGAATCACCAAAAAGAACTGTTTATATTACTGACTTTTGTTTCTGCTATATTACCGATTGCTTATAAAATTTGGCTAGTTGTAGAAGTGAAAGAGTGCCTAGAAAAAAAACATGAAAATATCGTGCTTGATCTCATTCAAAACTATAAAGTTGCGATTCAAGATAGAGCATTTTTAAAAGTTGTAATAGGATCCACTTGCATATTTGCGGCAGAATTCACTTTAAATAGTTATATTGGTGTACGACTTTCCGAAACATTTCATCCAATAAGCGTTGGGAACTTTGAAATAGTGGGGGTAAGGATGCTCAGTATTCTTAACATACAAAATATGCTTTTAGTAGTATGTTTAACGTTTATTGTAAATAAATTTACAGATCGTTTAAGTGGAAAAAAAGCGTTACTTTTCGGACTTGTGCTCTATGGTATAGGCTATATGACAGTAACATCTGCAAACACTTGGTACGTACTGGTTATTTTTAATTTTATTGCTACTGTTGGTGAACTTGTTTACTCTCCAATCAGAAATGCGGAACAAGCGAATATGATTCCGGCTGATAAAAGAGGATCGTATTCAGCTTTTGCAGGTCTATCAGATATTGGTGCGGATTTACTTGCAAGAATGACTATTATCGTTGGTGCATTTTTGGCTCCTACGATGATGTCCGTTTACATTGGTATCATTGTAATAATGGGGACATTCCTTTTATACACTGGACTGTTTGTTAGAGCTAATATTCAACCTCAGGAAAGGTTGAATAAAATGTCATCGTAATAGAGCGTAAGGTGAAAAAATGGATTCGATATTTCATCGAATCCATTTTTTTCTAGGGAATTTCATCTCTTTTTGATACATTAATAATTGAGACATATAAATAAGGGGTAGAGATGCAGACATGGAATTATTTGATTATTATAAGCGGAAAGGGAGATTTAAAATTCTAATCGGAACAGTTATTTTTCTATATGTACTATGGTGTGTATATGGAACGTGGGGAATGGTGAATTGGGGACAGGTTATTTTTATTATGATTGTTTCTGCTGTTTTCCTCGGAATTGGATTTTGGCAACTGCGAAAAGGAAATACAATCGAGAAAAATTCGGTGAAAAGTAATGTAACGTTTTGGGATGTTGATACGTTCGTCGTATTAAAATTACCGAAACGGAATGCGCAATTTGGTTTATACCATCCTGATGGAGGATATATTGCGGGAACAAAGATCGTTTCATCTAACATTCTGTTTTCAGTGATCCCTTTTTTAGGGAATAGAGATGTGTATGGATTAGAAACGAGCAGCGGGGAAATTCTTGCTTATTTTCATACGGAAGCGGATGGGTATGATTGGGTAATCTATGATTCGAATTATAACCAAATTGGTATGTTTAAAGAAAAGATGATACAAGGGTTTGGCGCGATACGTGGTTCTTTAATGACGGATAAAGAAACGACGTTGTCCGATGTTGAAGTCGAGTTTGATTTTATTCAAAGTACGCTTCGTGCAATAGACGGACGCACACTCGCAATCGGTAAGCAAGGGTATATGCCGATAGAATGGAGCGAAAGATTTATGGGTCTTAATGTACCTACTATTACAGTCGGTTCCAATGCATCTGATAATGAAAAAATGTTAGGAATAGCATTGTTCCTGTATAGTTTACGTGCAATTGAGATTCGAAAAGATAGAGCGAGTGTTTAATAGGAAAATGATATATATTAATCCTTACAAAACTGTCACATTTCTGTAAGGTTATAAGATAGTTTATTTTCTTTTTCAATGTAATAATAAAGCCATAAGAAACGTTAATAAAAAATTATAAATTACAGGAGAGTGTCAGTAATGATTGTAACAACAACATCTGGAATTCAAGGAAAAGAAATTATTGAGTACGTTGATATTGTAAATGGTGAAGCGATTATGGGTGCAAATATTGTTCGTGATTTATTTGCTTCTGTTCGTGACGTTGTAGGTGGCCGTGCTGGTGCATATGAAAGTAAATTAAAAGAAGCTCGTGATATTGCGATGGAAGAAATGAAACAACTTGCGCAGCAAAAAGGTGCAAACGCTATCGTTGGCATTGATGTAGACTACGAAGTTGTTCGCGATGGTATGTTAATGGTTGCGGTAAGCGGTACTGCTGTACGTATATAAAATAAAAATCCCTTTAGA
>NZ_NTUG01000013.1:0-6387 GCF_002561295.1 Bacillus cereus | reverse complement strand
TCTAAAGGGATTTTTATTTTTAAAATTTTCTCAATATTTTACAGGAGTAAATGTGATAGAGTAGGAAGTGGATGGGAGTCCATACATATTATTAAAATTAAAGTGGTTATCAAGTCGGGGAAAAAGCACTCTTGGGAGTGCTTTTTCTTTTGGTTTTAAGCTTAAATTATATGAGATTTTTCCTGACGTTCAGCTAAATATCCTGATTTTTTAACATAATGGTGAGTGCACCTCCAATTGTTAGACATAGCCTAACAATTGGAGGTGTTTTTTTATCTATGAAATTAGAAGGTTGTATCTTGAGAAGTAGATCTCTCATGAATCCGGAAAGAATTTTTTTTATCCTGCATTAACAGTAAAGATGACTAAAGACGTATTGATAATAGCGAAGTCATAAATAAAGTGCCCTGTTTGTGAAATAGAAAATAAGACAGTGTGGAAGGATGTGAAAACGGGAACATCGGTATAAACAGAGTGGGACTTTTGATTAACATGGAAGGCTAGGAAAGGCGTAATTATAGTATCGAATTGATTCAAAAGGTGGTGGGTTAACATAGATATTTTATTAGATTGAATTGAAGGTTAGCTAGTGGCGTGATGAGCAAGGAATTGTTTTTTAGTAACAATGAACGAGAAAATTATACATTGTATGGAGGAATGAGTAATGGATAAAACAATCCAAGATGTAAAGAAACGTATAATAAACGACTATTTAAATGGTGAAGGTAATTGGGAAGAGTTTTGTGACTATATGAATGAGATTAAAAGTTATGGGGACCTTGATGAAAATCTTGCTAGAATAATAACAGAACGTCCGGATACATTGACACCTAATCAATGGATTGATCTCTATCATTCTACTTTAGAGTATTATTATGTAGGAAAGTGTGCTATTGGCGGAGAAGAGATCCCATGGCGAGATATGTATGATGTTTTTGATGCAAGTAGTTTATGCTCCGATTGTCAAAAGAAGGTAAATGATGAGTTTGGAGATATGAAAGAAAATATAATAGCATCAACATATTATAAAGAGGTTGGAGATGAGGAATAATGATAGGTATTTTAGAAGAACGAAATGATAGATCGCTGTTTACTAACTCTCTTATTACTGGGGTACCGTCACATCGCTATCAAGCTAAGAAAAGCAAATACCCCAAAACGAAAAATGTACACTAGTTTTTCGGCAATCACTCTATATTTGGAATCCTGTCTGTTAATACGAAGGGATTCTTTTTTTATTATTGATGCTAACATTGTTAATCATCACGGTTACTTTCTAATTGAAGTGTACAGAAACGGGAGTGTCAAACAAGAATACTTGAAACGCAAAGGAATTTTACAATCGAATCTGTTTTATTCACCCAATTGTGTGGCGTTGTTGAATCGAGGGAAATACAATCATAAGGATTCAAAACATGCTCTTCTTTGTCAATGATGATTGTCAGTTTTCCTTCTAGAACGTATAGAAATTCTTGCCCCGAATGTGAATAAGATTCCTCTCTTTTAGCACCTGGGTTAAGCAAAACTAAAATAGGATTAAATATTGGATTTTCAATGTTACCCGCTAAATCCCTATAAAAAAATTGGTAATGTAGAGTGTTCGTCTTATTAATGATGTTTCTCATAACTGTTGGTGTTGTCTGCTTTTCGGGCTCTGAAAAAAAGTAGCTCGGATTGACACCGAGTGCTTCAGAAATTTTTTTTAATGATTCGAGCGTTATGGATGATTTTGATCGTTCGACTTGCGATAAAAAGCTGATTGAAAGATTCGTCTGATCAGCAATTTGTTTTAATGTTAACTTACGCTCTTTTCTCAAACTCTTTATTTTTACTCCAATTAAATCGTTCACTTTTCTCCACTCCCGTTACTGACATTAATTATGATTACTATTCTAGGGAAATTTATTTAGTAAGGTGCCGTATGTAACCTCACGATGAAAATAAAAAAGTTAGTTAAGCTATTTTTGAATAAATGCATTTTAATAGTTAGTTTATAGATGGTTGAACTGATTAGCTATATTAAAACCCCTTATATTTAGGCTTGGTACTTTTGTCCAAATCCTAAATATAAGGAGCACATGTTCATAAGAATAACACAATAGCCCTAATTAAAGAACGATAACAAGAAATCGATGTGCCAAAATTTAGCGGTCAACCAAAATTCGTTTTGCAATGAAGTGCCACTTAAATAATAAGTGATAATAGCTCAAAAAAGAAGGGTAATTTTGGTGAATATTCCGAAAATTACGTTTACAATGAAAATCCGGTGTGTTATTATCGTAAATAATTGAAGTGTCACTTCAAAAACAAATTTTAATTGAAGTAATTTATCCCACTATTTGTGGGCAGTAAACTCCCAACTCAAAAATCGGCTAGAGCAAAGAAGTTAGGTGGGAGTCGGGCTAATAATCAGTGGGGGATGGACAAAACCTCACTGATTAAAGTTTCACTTTATTACTAAAAAAATAAACACTTGAGGAGAATGAGGATGAATTTTCATGGTATTTTAGTTCCGTTGGTGACCCCGTTTAAAAATGATAAGAGTTTAGATGTAGATACTTTAAAGCAATTGACTAACACATTTATTGATAAAGGTGTAACTGGTTTAGTGGTGTGTGGAACGACTGGCGAATATTACGCCTTAAACGAAGCTGAACGTGAAACCGTTTTAAAAACTGTGGCAGAAGTGGCTAAAGGTCGCGTAACTTTAATTGCAGGTATCAATGATTTATCAACTGAAGGAGCGATTAACCGTGCCAAGCAAGCGAAAGAATTGGGCTATGAAGGCTTAATGTTATCACCAACTCCTTATAGCCTGCCTGATCAAACGGGTGTGATTGCCCATTACGAAAGTGTGGCATCAGCAACCGATTTACCGATTATCATGTACAATTTTCCTGCGCGCATTGGCATTGAAATTGAGTATGACACTGTGGTGCATCTGTCGAAAAATCTGAATATCGTCGCTATTAAAGAGAGTAGTGGTGACTTTAGTCGTGCTTTACGCTTGCTACAAACCCCGTTTGAGAATTTTGAAGTGATTTGTGGCTGTGATGATCAAGCTGTAGACTTTTTCTTCTGGGGTGCGAAAAGCTGGATTGCTGGTGCAGGGAATGTGTTCCCAGAAGAGCAAGTTACCATGTTTAATGCCGCGCAATCTGGTGACTGGGACAAGGCTCGACAAATTATGCGCGAAATCTACCCTGCTATTCATTCAATGGAATCTGGAAACTATAACCAAAAAGCCAAACTAGGCTGCCTGAAAGGTGAGATCAACGTTGGCGCGGTACGCCTCCCATTATCTGATTTATCAGAAGAGGAAAAGGCGACATTCTTAGCTTTCTTTAATAAATAATCTGGAGGAGAGACAAATGACTGTATCAAGAGAACAAATTTTTGCCCTTGCTAAAGAAGGAAAGCTATGGGCCGGCAACTTAATTGACGGTTTTAAGAGTGCTGCCGACAAATTAGAAAATCGCACTCCCATTGATAACAGCTTCATTGGCTATATTGCTGATGGAGATGAGCGGGATGTGGATGCGGCTGTTAAAGTGGCGAGGGAGACATTTGAAGAAGGGATTTGGAGTCAATTATCCCCTAATGAGCGTAAGAAAGTGATGATTCGCTGGGCACAATTGCTCGAAGAACATAGCGAAGAACTGGCTGCCTTAGATTGTATAGATGCTGGAAAACCGATTACTGAATGTTTAAATACTGACATGCCAGCAACGATCGATACGTTTTATTGGTACGCTGAAGCGATTGATAAACTCTTTGGAAAAGTCGCTCCTACGGGTAAAGATGCGTTGGGCTTGATTGTTACTGAACCGATTGGCGTTGTTGGTGCGGTATTACCTTGGAACTTTCCCGCTCAAATGTTTGCTTGGAAAGTGGCACCTGCATTAGCTGCAGGGAATTCTGTCATTGTGAAACCGGCGGAATTAACCTCACTCAGTGCTTACCGTATGATTGAACTTGCTTATGAAGCGGGTGTTCCAAGAGGCGCTTTAAGCTTAGTGTGTGGTTTAGGCGAAAAAGTAGGCGAACCATTAGGGCGGCACTTAGATGTGGACATTGTATCATTTACTGGTTCAACGGAAGTCGGCAGGTATTTCTTAAAATATTCAGCAGAAAGTAACCTCAAAGAAATTGTCTTAGAGTGTGGTGGCAAAAGCCCACAAGTCGTGTTTGAAGATGCTGACTTGGATACGGCTGTTCCGCATATTTTATCAGCTGCCTTTTGGAATATGAGTGAAAACTGCAGCTGCGGTTCCCGTTTGATCGTGCATGAATCTGTCAAAGAGGAATTGTTAGAAAAATTAAAGTCTGGCTTAACAAGCTGGAAATTGGGTAACCCGATGGATGAGTCAGTTGCCATTGGCCCCATGATTGAAGAAGCACACTTTAATAAAGTGAAATCGTTCTTGGATATTACGCTTCAAGAAGGGGGTAGCTTAGTCGCTGGAGGGAACATTCACAGTGATGTGGGTAGCGGCTGGTACATAGAACCAACTATTTTTGAAAATGTAACCGCTGACATGACCTTATTCCAAAATGAAGTATTTGGTCCGATTTTAGCGGTTAGTACGTTCGAAACGGAAGAAGAAGCAATTGCACTTGCCAATAACACCTCTTACGGCTTAGCTGCTTCTTTTTATAGCCAAAATGTACAGCGGACGATGCGCGTGGCACGTGCCATTAAAGCTGGGACCGTTTCTGTGAATGGTTTTAGTGAAGGGGATATTACTACCCCATTTGGTGGTTTTAAACAATCTGGCTTTGGTGGCAAAGACAATGGATTAGAAGCTTTTGAACAATATGTGCGGACAAAAGTGATTTGGTACGTTCATTCATAATGATCTGAATCTACTTTTTTGGGGGAGTAAACATGGGGAAAACAGATAATAAGCAGCTAAAAAAAGTTGTTGTTGCATCGATGATTGGATCTGTGGCTGAATGGTATGAATTTTTCTTATATGGTACCGCTTCTGCTCTCGTTTTTGGAGAATTATTTTTCCAACAAACGGGAAGTGCTATTGACGGCATCCTGGCTGCATTTGCTCTCTATGCGGTAGGTTTTATAGCTAGACCTATCGGTGGACTTGTTTTTGGTCATTATGGTGATAAATTTGGGCGTAAAAATTTATTACAGCTTAGTTTAATTATCGTTGGAATAACGACTTTCTTAATGGGATGTATTCCGACATTCAATAGTATTGGGTATTGGGCTCCGATCTTACTTGTTACTTTACGTTTAATTCAAGGGTTTGCTTTCGGCGGAGAATGGGGTGGAGCTGTTATTTTAGTATCTGAGCACAGCCCTAGTGATAGACGTGGGTATTGGGCAAGCTGGCCACAGGCAGGCGTGCCATTAGGAAATTTAATAGCAACAATTATCCTTTTACTTTTATCTAAAAATTTAAGCCCAGAGCAATTTATGGACTGGGGTTGGCGTGTAGCATTTTGGTTCTCTGCTGTTGTCGTCCTAATTGGTCTTTGGATTCGTAAAAGTGTAGACGATGCCCCTATTTTCAAAGAGTCACAAGAAAAACAAGCTCAATTAGAAAAACAACAATTAGGTGTTATAGAAGTGCTTAAAGACCATAAAAAAGCGATTATTGCTGGTATTGGAGCTCGTTTTGCAGAAAACATCTTATACTATATAGTTGTCACTTTCTCCATTAGTTATTTAAAACTTGTGGTCGATAAAGATACTTCACAAATTTTATTATTAATGTTTGGTGCTCATGCAATTCACTTTTTCCTCATCCCCTTAATGGGACATTTAAGTGATGTGTGGGGACGCAAGCCAATCTATATGACAGGAGCCGTTTTAACTGCATTTTGGGGATTTATCGGGTTTCCAATGATGGATACAGGAAATGATTGGTTAATTATAACTGCCATTACTATTGGTTTATTCATACAATCAATGACGTATTCACCATACTCCGCATTAATGACAGAGTTATTTCCAACGCACATCAGATATACAGCTTTGTCTTTATGTTATCAAGTAGCACCAATCTTGGCAGGATCATTAGCACCATTAATTTCATTAAGTCTCCTAAATAAATTTAATAGCTCTATCCCAATTTCGATTTATTTAGTCATCTCAAGTATTATTTCAATTTCATGTATTATGTTAGTAAAAGAAACAAAAGGTAAATCACTCACATTTAAGAAAGCAGAGTAAATATTTTCGTAAGCCATATATAATTGCTTTATAACTGTTGTTTTAAAATAAAGACTGATAAGAATGGCCTCTTAGGACAGTATGTCTCAAAGAGGTCATTCTTTATTTTTCTCATATTTCTGGAGGTGTATCATTTGTTAGCATCAGCCTTCCTCCAACTAGGGGTAGCGTCACACATCCATCAACTTAAG
>NZ_NTUG01000012.1 GCF_002561295.1 Bacillus cereus | reverse complement strand
AAGAGTTTGAAAGTGTAGAGCATTTTAAAATAGAATTAGAAAAATATATAGATTACTATAACACGAAACGGATAAAGGCAAAATTAAAAATGAGCCCGGTGCAATACCGGACTCACTTTTATCAAGCTGCCTAATGAAATAACCGTGTCTAATTTTTTGGGGTCACTTCATTTTAACTCTTTTTTCATGTTCACTACATACTTAATGCTTTTTTTTCCATATAATTGTAGCTGCTTATAAATTTTTGTTTAGGAATTTTAGCTCCTTTGCCACGTCGAAGAGGATCATTTATATATACATAATCATTGTCATATCCAGTGACTAATACGGCATGCATATCGAAGTCCGCTTGTATTGTTTTTCCTGATGGTGTTTTCCAAGTTTTAGGTGCTACAGGATGTGAAAAAGAGGCTGTAATCCAAGTTACCACCGGTTTACCTTGTGCTACTAGGCGTTCAATTTTAGAAAAATCAGATCCTGTTAAATTGATACCGCTGTTTGTATAACGGTCTAATACTTTTTTTAATGGAGCGGGGTCGATTGAATATCCAGGCGATATACCCTTGACATCTCCAACGAATCCAACTGATGGATCTCCCCATATTAGAATAGACCCAGCGCCTTTTACCATAGGTGTAGAATCAACAGGTAATTGTTTAGCAAGTGTTAGCTTGTCTACATTATGACCGTGGTATTTTAACATCATTGTCATGGAAACTACTTCACATCCATTATGTAGCTCAGGCAGTTGAAAAATCATTGGGGCATCTAAATACACCGATTCTTTTTTCATAACGCCATCTTCATATAAGTAATACCATTTTCCGTTATCTTGAATCCATCCCGTAGCCATATTGCCGCCGCTATGAAGGTAGTACCAGTTAGTGCCGTCAAAATACCAACCTGTACGCATTGTGCCATTTTGCGAAAGAAGGTACCATTTTCCATCTACTTTGGTCCATCCGGTAGCCATGCTGCCGCTTTGATGAAGATAGAACCAATTCGTCCCGTCAGAATACCAACCTGTGCGCATTGTGCCATTTTGCGAAAGGAAATACCATTTTCCTTCAACTTTGGTCCACCCGGTAGCCATGCTGCCGTTTTGATGAAGATAGAACCAATTCGTCCCGTCAGAATACCAACCTGTACGCATTGTGCCATTTTGCGAAAGAAGGTACCATTTTCCATCTACTTTGGTCCACCCCGTAGCCATGCTGCCGTCTTGATGAAGATAGAACCAATTCACCCCGTCAAAATACCAACCTGTGTGCATTATGCCATTTTGAGAAAGGAAATACCACTTACCGTTTACTTTAGTCCAACCAGTGGCCATATCTCCATTTTTATGTAAGTAATACCAGTAGCCTTTATCGTTTTTCCATCCCGTTACTTTCGTATTATTTGAGTAATAATACCAAGCGTTATTTTCTTTAATCCAGCCTTCTTTTTTTGTACTTTCTTCCTTTCTTACATTTACTGCAGGTGCATGTATAGCTGGAGCTACATTATTTCCTGCTGCTTGTTCTTTCTTATCAGTCGTTCCGTTCTTTTCTTGGATTTGCTCTTTGTTATCGGTAGTTCTGTTTTTTTCTTGGAATTTGTTCTTTGTTATCAGTGGAAAGATTGTTTTTCTGGGAAGTATCGTTTAAAGATTCATTTGTTGTTACTGTATTTGTTTGTTCCTCTGTATGAAGAGCATTTTTATTTATTTCTGTGTTTGCATAACTATGTATAGGAGATAATAACAAGGCGCTAGATAAAATGATAACTGGAAGCTTCTTTTTCATATTTACAATCCTTTCTGTGTTTACTTGTTTAGTAGATAAGTAGATTTAATAAATTATTAGTTTGTAATATAAAGCTAATCTGGAATGGTTTTCCTATTCTTATGTACCTGCATCATAATACAATAAAAAACTTTTGATTGCGAGAAGTTTTTTATGAGTGGAAAGAAGGGGGAGTTTATCCCGCATCAACTACCCGTAAAAGCCCGATTGGTGAGGACTAATAATCAGTGGTTGAGGAAGAAGAAGTGAATTGCAAATAAAAAGGCATCTATTTATAGATGCCTTTTTATTTGGTTTCTTACTGATGGGCTTTCCCCTCAGATACATTTTGAGTAAGGCGATACCAAAGCCATAGATCATTAATGATGGAGGCAAGGTTTGCAATTTCAGAATTGAGCCTACAGGAGATTTCAAAGTTCTCTTCGTTATTTAAATGATGTTGTTTTTGATTAATATGATATTCAAGTTCTTTTATACGATCAGGAATTTTCCCGCGAATTTGTTCCCATTTTAATAAAATAGCATGTTGCACTTTTTCAGGGATATCTTCCCATTCTTCTTGTAATTCAGGTACTTCTATTCCTAGGTGTTCATCGTATATAAAGTATTGTTCCATATAGACACCCCCAATTTCTGTTTCCATTGTACCGAAAAAAAGAAAGAAGTTCGACGGAATTGTTAGAAATTTTTTTGTTAATATCCCTTGATTCATTTTGTGAAAGGTGTTAAAGTGTGAATTAATATAAAAAATAATGAATATTTATTCTTTAGGGGGATATAAAAATGGAGAAGAAAAAAGTTGTTTTAGCATATTCCGGAGGTCTTGATACTTCCGTTGCAATTAAATGGTTACAAGAGAAAAATTACGATGTTATTGCACTTTGCTTAGATTTAGGGGAAGGTAAAGACCTAGCGTTTGTAAAAGAAAAAGCAATTTCAGTAGGAGCCGTTAAATCTTACATGATTGATGTTCAAGAAGAATTCGCGAATGAATATGCATTGATGGCTCTGCAAGGTCATACGTTATACGAAGGGAAATACCCACTTGTTTCGGCACTATCGCGTCCATTAATTGCGAAAAAACTAGTAGAAGTTGCGGAGCAGGAAGGAGCAACTGCAGTAGCCCATGGTTGTACAGGGAAAGGAAACGACCAAGTTCGTTTTGAAGTCTCTATTCAAGCCTTAAATCCATATTTAGAAGTGATTGCACCGGTTCGTGAATGGAAATGGTCACGTGAAGAAGAAATTGCATATGCAAAAGAAAACGATGTACCGATCCCAATCAATTTAGATAGTCCGTTTTCTATTGATCAAAACTTATGGGGACGTAGCAATGAATGTGGGATTTTAGAAGATCCATGGGCAGCGCCACCAGAAGATGCATATGAAATGACATTAGCACTAGAAGATACACCGAATAAACCAGAGTTTGTAGAAATTGGTTTTGAAGCAGGTGTACCAACAACATTAAATGGTACTTCTTATTCACTTTCTGAACTAATTAAAACGTTAAACACTCTTGCTGGAAAACATGGTGTCGGACGTATCGATCATGTGGAAAATCGCCTTGTTGGGATTAAATCGCGTGAAGTGTATGAATGTCCAGCAGCAATGACGTTACTTACAGCGCATAAAGAGTTAGAAGATTTAACGCTTGTAAAAGAAGTCGCTCATTTTAAACCGATGATTGAACAAAAGTTAACAGAATTAATTTATAACGGTTTATGGTTCTCACCTTTAAAACCAGCACTTGTTGCTTTCTTACAAGAAACACAAAAAACAGTAACAGGTACAGTGCGCGTGAAATTGTTTAAAGGTCATGCGATTGTAGAAGGACGTAAATCAGAGTACTCTCTATACGATGAAAAATTAGCAACATATACAGTAGATGATGAATTTAACCATGATGCAGCAGTTGGCTTTATTTCTTTATTTGGTCTTCCAACAAAAGTATACAGCCAAGTGAATCAGAAGAAGGTGGAAGCGTGAGTAAACTTTGGGGCGGCCGTTTTACAGCGGAAGCAGAAGAGTGGGTCGAGGAGTTTGGAGCTTCCATCTCCTTTGACCAAAAATTAGTGGTAGAAGATATAGAAGGAAGTATTGCCCACGTTACAATGCTTGCGAAGCAAGGGATTGTGACAAAAGAAGAAGCAGAGAAAATTAAAGAGGGCTTACAACATTTATTAGAAAAAGCGAAGACAAATGAATTAACTTTTTCAGTAGATGCTGAGGATATTCATTTAAACATTGAAAAGATGTTAATTGAACAAATTGGTGACGTTGGTGGGAAACTTCATACAGGAAGAAGTCGTAATGATCAAGTTGCGACAGATATGCATTTATATTTACGTAATAAAGTGAAAGATATTATAAAGGCAACGAAACAACTGCAATCGGTTCTTGTTCATCAAGCAGAGAAGAATATTGAAACGATTATGCCGGGATATACACATTTGCAGCGTGCGCAACCAATTTCGTTTGCTCATCATGTACTTGCATATTTTTGGATGTTAGAGCGCGATGTAAATCGTTATGAAGATTCACTGGAGCGCATTAATATGTCTCCGCTTGGTGCAGGCGCACTTGCGGGAACGACATTTCCGATTGACCGTGCGTATAGTGCTGAGCTTCTCGGCTTTGAAGGAATCTATGAAAATAGTTTAGATGCGGTAAGTGACCGTGATTTCATACTAGAGTTTCTTAGCAATTCATCCATACTAATGATGCATTTATCACGCTTTTGTGAAGAACTCATTTTATGGAGCAGTCAGGAGTTTCAATTTATTGAAATGAGCGATCAGTATGCAACAGGAAGCAGCATTATGCCGCAAAAGAAAAATCCTGATATGGCGGAGCTCATCCGTGGTAAAACAGGAAGAGTGTATGGCAACTTATTTAGTTTATTAACGGTAATGAAAGGCCTGCCGCTTGCTTATAATAAGGACTTACAGGAAGACAAAGAAGGAATGTTTGATACAGTTAAGACTGTAGAAGGATGCCTTCACATTATGGCTGGTATGCTAGAAACGATGACTGTAAACACAGAAAAAATGGGGCAAGCTGTAAAACAAGATTTCTCTAACGCAACAGAAATTGCTGATTACTTAGCAAGCAAAGGACTTCCGTTCCGTCAGGCGCATGAAATTGTCGGGAAACTTGTTCTTCATTGCACGCAAAAAGGCATTTATTTATTAGATGTACCGCTAGAAACATATCAAGAAATGAGCCCGTTATTTGAAGAAGATTTATATGAGGTTCTTTCTCCTTATGCAGCGGTGAAACGTCGTAATAGTGCAGGTGGGACAGGGTTTGTTCAAATCGAACAAGCGCTGGAAAAAGCGAAGGTGTTAGTAGGAGAAGAAGTAAAGATAAAGTGAAGCTTAAATCAGTGGGGGATTCAGCCCCACTGATTTATTGTTTTTATACTTCTAGACTACGTGTATGCATCATTTTATAGCTATTTTCCATAATTAAAAAATGATGCTTCTCATGTATCGCTAAAAGTTGAATGGCTTGAATGAGGTTTGGATAATTAGCGATTGGATCAAAAAATACAATGTGCCCCGCGATATTTTCTTCTATATTTTGAACGCATACTTTGATTGCGTTTGTTTCGTTTACTAGCAATTGTTCTAATTCTTTTCCGTTCATAGTGTAATAGACTTTTTTTGGTGGTACTAAAATCCAAGGGGCTTTCATTCCTCGCCCATGTTTTTCTTTGTACTCTGCATAGATGTCATGTATGTCAGTTGCAAATGGGGCATTTTTTCTTATCTTGGCATAGGGAAGAAGTGTGAAAGAAAACTTAATTGCAACTTTCAGCATTTTTGTGATTAAGTACAGGTGGTAGAGATGTTCTCCAATCGACCATTTTCCATCTTCATTTCGATGCCATAACTTTTCTTGCGGAAGTGATTGTAGTTGAGGTAGAAATTGAGATCTTTGTTGATGTAATGTATGAAAATGTCTTGATATACTTTCGGATTTCATTTAACGGGACCTCCTGTTTCGTTTTCCTAATTATACCATTGTTATAATTGTTTTGTATTTTGAAAAGGGGATCTATATTCAAACAACTCTTTATATAGGATAGTACGTTCGGAAGCTTAACTTTACTGCATCGCTATCAACGTAAAAAAGGAGAGCGCACTATACGATGTACTCTTTTTTAGATAAAGTGTTCACATAAAGTGAAACTTTAATTAGTGGGGGGTTCTTCATCCCCTACTAATTATTAGTTGAACCAATCGGNNACGGGCAGTTGATCCCCCACTTATCTTCCTCATTTCTCTCTGAAGCTTGAGGTGGGGGGTCTTACTGCCCGTTAATGCGGGAGAAAGTTGGCTTGTCAATCTGGAAATACTATGGCAGTATATAAGGAACATCCCTATTTTTCGTGAATTTTAAGTTCGTAATTGTTATGTTTGCGAAGTTATAAAAAGGGAATCGAAAGTAATTTTTATAATGGAGGAAATAAAAAAATATGCAAAACTTACCAAACTGCCCGAAATGTAATTCAGAATATACGTATGAAGATGGAAGTCTTTTTGTTTGCCCAGAGTGTGCGCACGAGTGGGCTCTAGGTTCAGATACTGAAAATGGTGAAGATACAAAAGTTGTGAAAGATGCAAATGGAAATATCTTAAACGACGGTGATGCTGTAACAGTAATTAAAGACCTTAAAGTAAAAGGAACTTCATCCGTGATCAAAATTGGTACAAAAGTAAAGAGTATCCGTTTAGTTGATGGAAATCACGATATTGATTGCAAAATTGACGGTTTTGGAGCTATGAAATTAAAATCTGAATTTGTTAAAAAGGCATAAGGATAACGATAGATAAGTGATTGGAAAGACGTTCAGTAAAGTGGTGTTGTCGCGTAATGAACGTCTTTTTCTTATGAAAAAAGAGGTTATACAATTGTATAACCTCTGAATGAGTGTAATGTTATGACGTTTTTACTTATTCATATTTATGTCTATTTTCTGTAATGCGAATATACTCAATATCCATTAAATCACGTAGTAATGCACCGTGGCTTAGCTCAACGCCATGCTTTTCTTTAAAGTGAGAACAGATCGTATCGAGCATTTCAAGTTCTTCATCATTTACATCTAAAATAATTCGTTCGTGATCTCCCATGTAGTATCCCTCGTTTCCTTTTTTCTTTAGCGTAACCTAAATTTACTTATTTATAACAATATCTGTATTTTATATGTTAATGTTTTATTATTAGAATGTTATAAATAAGGGGGATGGAGTTGTTTTATAGATTTGTCATTATTTTATATACGGTCATTATAGTTACATATACTTTTCCTGATATATTTACTTTGAGATATATGAAGCCTATGTATATCGCTCTTTTTATTTTTTGTATATTTGTAATAGATTGTTGTATTTCATTCTGGATATATAGAAAAAAGCGGGAACAAAACGAACAAGAAAAGAAAAGAACAAAGCGAAAAAAAACATTTTGGATGATGACGTATGTTTTTGTATTTCCAATAGTTTTGAGCTTTGTAAGTGAACGGATAGCGGAAAAGGGATTCGATTTAAAGCTTGGGGCAACGATTTTTTTCTATTATTTCTTTTTTCACTTTATTCCTTATATGAGTGAGAAGACTGAGGAAGACGAAGACCCTTTTGAAAAAGATATACAAGAACAAGAAGATAAAATGATAGAGGAAGAAATGGAGCAATTAGCTAAACGAAAATGGTATTTCAATTCAACACTTATCTTCATTCTTTGTTTAGTTACACCACCAATTGGTTATGTGTATGTATTTCTTTTACGAAAAAAAATGACATACTATGCGAAAATGAGTTATTTGACACTTGCAACCATTACGATGGGATTATGGGCAATGAAATTTCTCCCACCACATTTATATGCCATTGTGATTGTCATCATAGCTTGCCTTGTTTTCATGGGAAAATACATAAGATAAAAAGCACCAAGTCCGTATAAGACTTGGTGCTTTCGTTGTTTATTAAAGGTCACCTTGCTCCTCTTCACCACGAACAACAAGGACATCGCATTTCGCATAGCGAATAATATGTTCAGAGACACTACCGATTAAGAAGCGTTCTACTGCGTTTAAACCAGTTGCACCACACATAATTAAATCTACTTTATGTTTTGGAGCAATGTCTTTTGAAATTTTAGATTTTGGATTACCGAACTCTAATACAAGTTCTACTTTTTCAAGACCAGCTTCATTAGCAGTTTTTTTGTAGTCTGCTAATAGATCTTCTGCAAAGAGATTTGCACGCTCAGCAATTGCGCGGCTATATGCCTCAACAGCAGAGTATGCTTTTACATCAACGATATGAGCGATTGTTAATGTTGCGTTGTTACGTTTTGCGACTTGAATTGCTTTTTTAAAGGCTTTTTCAGCTTCTTTGGAACCGTCCACTGCAATTAAAATATTTGTATATGTAGTATTCATAGTAGATTCCTCCCAATTCATTTTTATAACCGTTTACAACTTAATTATAAAACAAAATATGGTAACGTGCTTGCGAAAACGTTACAGAATTTTGAAAACTCTGTTTCGATTCTTTTTAGTTGTAATTGTAGGGATAACTTGTTACATATTGGGTATAGGAATAAAAAGGAGGCTATGTTTGTGAGACACGCGCTCATTACAGCCGGTACGAAAGGTTTAGGAAAGAAAGTAACAGACAAATTATTGGCTGAAGGATATTCAGTAACCGTAACATATCATAGCGATATAAGTGCTGTAGAAACAATGAAGGAAAAATATAAGCATATAGAAGAACGTTTGCAATTTGTGCAAGCGGATGTGACGAAAAAAGAAGATTTACATAAAATAGTAGAAGAAGCAATTAAACGTTTTGGTAAAATTGACTTTTTAATTAATAATGCAGGTCCTTACGTATTTGAGCGTAAAAATTTAATTGATTATGAGGACGATGAATGGAATGAAATGATACAAGGAAACTTAACAGCGGTGTTCCATTTATTAAAAATTGTCGTGCCAATTATGAGGAAAGAGCGTTTTGGTCGCATTATTAACTATGGATTCCAAGGAGCAGATAGTGCACCAGGCTGGATGTATCGTTCCGCATTCGCTGCTGCAAAAGTAGGGCTTGTTTCATTAACAAAGACAATTGCTTATGAAGAAGCAGAATGTGGTATTACATCAAATATGGTTTGTCCAGGGGATATCATTGGTGAAATGAAGGAAGCGACGATCCAGGAAGCGCGTATGATGAAAGACAGTAGGACGCCAATTGGTAGATCTGGAACAGGTGAAGATATCGCTCGCACAATTGCATTTCTATGCGAGGAAGATTCCGATATGATTACGGGCACAATTATAGAAGTAACAGGTGCAGTTGACGTCATTCATAGACATCGACAAAAATAGATAAAGTGAAACTCCCATCCGTGGGGAGCTTTATTCCCCACAGATGGTTAGCCTTCACCAATCGGGCATTTATGGACAGTGTATCCCCCGCCTAATTTGGGGCTTTTTCATCTTGAGAGGGGGATATTACTGTACGTTAATGCGGGGGAAAATCTATCGGAAAACTCGTATTATTTTTTGTCAAATATTGAGATATTATGTTAAGATATAAGAGCGTAGAAAGCGCTTTAAAAAAATGATTCAGGGGTCATTTCATAACTCAAGGGGGAATTAATAATGCGTATCGGTATTCCAACAGAAATTAAAAACAATGAAAACCGCGTGGCAATGACGCCAGCTGGTGCTGTACATTTAGTACACAATGGTCATGAAGTTTTTGTTCAAAAGGGTGCAGGTATAGGATCTGGCTTTACGGATGAAGAATATGTACAAGCTGGAGCAAAACTTGTTGAAACTGCTGAAGAAGCATGGAATCAAGAGATGGTTATGAAGGTAAAAGAGCCAATTGAAAGCGAATATGGTTACTTCCGTGAAGGTTTAATTTTATTCACATACTTACACTTAGCTCCAGAACCAGAATTAACAAAAGCTTTAATTGATAACAAAGTCGCATCAATTGCTTACGAAACAGTACAATTAGACAATCGTTCTTTACCACTTTTAGCACCGATGAGTGAAGTAGCTGGTCGTATGTCAGCACAAATTGGTGCACAGTTCCTTGAAAAAACAAAAGGCGGAAAAGGTATTTTACTAGCGGGCGTTCCAGGGGTAAAACGTGGTAAAGTAACAATTATTGGCGGTGGTCAAGCTGGTACAAACGCAGCGAAAATCGCAGTTGGTTTAGGTGCTGACGTAACAATTATTGATTTAAGTGCAGAACGTCTTCGTCAATTAGATGACATTTTCGGTAACCAAGTAAAAACGCTAATGTCTAATCCTTACAACATTGCAGAAGCTGTAAAAGAATCTGATCTTGTAATCGGTGCAGTATTAATTCCAGGTGCAAAAGCGCCAAAACTTGTAACAGAAGAAATGATTAAATCAATGGAACCAGGTTCTGTTGTAGTAGATATCGCAATCGATCAAGGTGGTATTTTCGAAACAACTGACCGCATTACAACGCATGACAACCCAACTTATGAAAAACATGGAGTTGTTCATTATGCAGTTGCAAACATGCCAGGTGCGGTTCCACGTACATCAACTCTTGCATTGACAAACGTAACAGTACCATATGCAGTACAAATTGCTAACAAAGGCTACAAACAAGCTTGCCTAGGCAACTCTGCATTACTAAAAGGTATTAACACATTAGATGGCTATGTAACATTCGAAGCAGTTGCAGAAGCTCACGGTCTACAATATGCTGATGCGAAAGAGCTTCTAGAAAAAGCTCCTGCTTTATCATAATAAATATGAGACGAAGCCCTTCTTATGATAAGGAGGGCTTTTTTGTTAGTTAAAAATCTATTAATATGGAATTTTTTTCTTGTTAATACAATTCCTCTTATGATAGTTTGTAATTGTATGTGGAAAGAAAAAGAGGGGATTACATGGGGAAAAAGAGTAGGAAGAAAAAACAGATAAAACGGCAGAAATATATAAAGAAAAAGCAAGAACAGAATATACCATTTCAAAAGAAATTAGCTTTTCGTATAGAGGAAATTGCTAGGTATATTAGTATGATTTTATATGTGGTTTTAAGTATGTATTTGTTCGGTGTATGTTATCAAATAGAGATAAGACCTGAATTTTTGGAGGATATCTTTCAGGTTGTTTCTTTTTTTGCGCTATTCTGTCTGTTTTTTGTGGTGTTTGGTACAGTATGGCCAAGCCGTGAAAGTAGAGAAGATAAGAGAAAACAACAGAAAAAGAAACGGTCTTCTTATTCCTCTGATTCATCCAGTGGATTTGTAAATGATAGTAGCAATGATTGTAGTAGTGCAAGTGATAGTGGCGGAGGAGATTGCGGAGGTGGAGGAGACTAAACAGCATTAGCTTTTAAATATTCCACTATACAAAATGGTGTAAGGTATCGTTAATGCGGGATAAAAAGAGATGAAAATAATAGAATGAAATAGAACGTCGCAGAAAGGGTGCATAGCAATGAATTTAGCAAAGGAACCAGAAGAAAAGGTACAAGAGAACAGTGAAATGAATGAGATGAAAGAAGTGATTGTGAGTTTAGAGAAAACTGTACAAGAGTTAAAAGAAGAAGTGAAAAAGTTAAGAAAGGAAAAACAGGGAAAGGACGTTGATTTTGGCACAATCGGGTTTTGGGTTTGTATGACGGTTATCGCCCTTGGATGGTTTTGGGGGAAATAGTTAATAACTAGGGGATGGAGAATGTATGAAAAAATTAGCGTTAGCGGAATATCAGACGATCCTTCCAGTTTTAAAAGAGAATAAGCGGACGACCACTTTTGCTTATGCAGTATGTGATGGGGTGATAGAGGGCGAAATTTTTGTGAATGAGAGATTAGCAGCGGGATTGATTGCGACTGCTAATGGTATTTACTATCTGTTTGGAGATACATATGATCAGGAATTTCAACATGCTTTGTTTTCTTATATTGAAAATGATGTTTTAACAACTGATAAACGATTTACATTGTTTGTGTCTAGCATTGAGTGGGAAAGGATTATTGAAAATTATTTTAATGATTCTTTTAGGAAAATCCCTCGAAAGAAATTTTTATTTCAAAGGGATATTTTTGAAGGTGAAAACAGAGAATTAGATGATTCTACATACAAAGTTAAGCGTATTGATAAAAATATGATAGAAAAAAGTACTGAATTTACGGAGCAGTATTATAAAGAGTATTGGGGATCGAAAGAAGTGTTTTTAGAACATGGATTTGGGTGTTGTATTTTACAAGATGAAAAGGTAGCTGCTGAATGTGTGTCCATTTTTAAAAGTGATCAATTTGCTGAAATTGACATTGCAACGCATCTGGATTATCAAGGGAAAGGGCTTGCCCGGTTAGTTGCAACTTACTTCATAGAACATTGCATACAACATGGAATTACGCCGTGCTGGGATTGTGATATGGATAATATTCCTTCGCAAAGGCTCGCTAGCAAGCTAGGTTTTGATCATCCAGTGGAATATGTTTTATATGTACGTAAGAAAGTAGAGGGGTAAAACATGAATGTCGAATTAACAAGATTCAAAGTAAAGCCAGGGAAAAGTTCCCGCGTTGATGAATGGATGAAGATGCTAAATAATCATATGAAAGACGTGCTTTTGACATTAAACGACGAGAAAATGTATGTAGAGACAATTTTCCGGGAAATAAGAGATGGAGAAGAATACTTATATTGGTACTCTGTGCAAGGGGAAGGCGGGACAGATGTCGAAGCTTCTCAGCATGAAATTGATAAAAAGCATTTGGAGTTTTGGTATGAATGTATTGATGAGGAAGTACCTGCCGCCCAAATGAAAACAGAAGTCGTTATGATTCAAGATGTTGTGAAAGAAGCGATGAAGTAATAGAATCATATTTTTTGGAAAAGCACATAAAAAAGATGTGCTTTTTATTATGAAAAAATTTTTTGAGGAAAGTTGTATACATTTCAAGCTCTCAAACGTTGATTATGTAGAAGGGAGAGCAGAATGAACTATGATACGTTTGAATCGTTAATATTAAAAAAGTTAAAAGCAGGAAAGGCAGAAGAATTACAAAAGTTAAATGGGGCACCATATATAAAAGCAGTTGTAAGAGGTGTAACAGTTGAGAAACAATAATCAACCACCTAATAATTAGAATAGTTAGAAAATTTATGTTATAATATGGGAAAAGGGGGCTGTTATGAAGCAAATACATGGAGCAATCTACATCTACATAACAATGTTTTTCATTGGAGCGTCTTATGGTTTAGGGCATTTATACTCGCACCCAATTTTAACTTTTTTGAGCGGCACATGTATGGCCATTGCGATTTGTGTACACCTTTTCTCCGTTTGGATTGTAAAGTTTCAATTGAATATTAGTGAAATGGAAGAAGGCACTTTTTGAGTTGCCTTCTTTCTTTAGTAGTACCTGTTTAGCTCTTTTAATAATATTTCAATTTGTTGCCCGGTTTCTTTTCCTATAGAAAGTGTTCGTAATCGGAAGAACAAGCTTCGTAAAAATGATTTTACATTTCCATATAACGTTTCGTAAGGCACGATAGATAATTCTTCTTTTTGAATTTTCATTTGTTCTACTAAAGAATGTAAGGAGCTAATGAGTTCTTTTTCATTTAAACCATTTTTCAGCATGGCAATGATAGGAGTGATTATTCGCTCATCTTCTTCGTATTTGTAATACATTGTATGTACATTTATCTTTTCTAACAAGATTTGTAGTATTTCAGGATAATGGAAGATTTCAAGTTTCGGGTTTATAACAAGTTCATCGAATGTATCTGAGACATGAGCGATGCTATGAGCCCAGCCTCGGTCATTAACATATCCGCGAAAATCATGTTCTTGGTTCATATATAAAATTAATTTGTCTTTCACATCTAATATGTCAGACGGTGATAAGAAGTTATGTTTTGTATCGGCGTTTATGATTAAAGCAATTAATAGTGTTGTAAATGATCGGGTGAACACAGCATCTTTATCTTCTGTAGTGATTTTATAAAATAAATATTGTTCGCTTATACTTTGTGATAATAAGTGCTGTAATTGAGTTTGTGTAATCTGGTCATGTATGATGAGGTGCCAAAAGGTTGTATAGATTAACTTGTCTCGTAAATAGCCGTCTGGGGTGCCGATATGTTGGAGCATTTTTGAAATTAAATTATCAATATCTATCGTGGAATCGATGACGTAATGATTCGCTTTTATTTCTTCTAATTGTTTTTGAAGTTGTTGCATGCAATCTCTCCTTTTTCATTTAGAAAATTCTGTATTTTCATATTATGATAGAAACAGAGAATATACAAGAAATACATACTTTGTATTAAGGATTTCAAAAAATATTAAAGATAAGATTAATTATTACAATTTCTAGAATGGGGCATGAGATGAAGAGAATTATATTGATGTTGTGTGTGTATGTTTTACTTCTTGTTTCTTTTACGATATTAACAGCATGTACACGTAATGAGCAAACTGAAAATGAGCCGCTGAACGTGCAACAACAAACAGAAACAAGTGCTATAGAAGGATACGTTATGGTGAAGAATCAGACTGTATATTTCATTAGGAATAAAACATTCGAAACGATAGAAGAATTGCAGGGTCATATAGATCAACGCCTACATATGAACATCCCAGCAGACATGGTTTTAAATTTTGACGATGAAAGTGCATATGAAAAGTTAAAATCAGGATATAAAATAAAAGTATGGTCTTCTCACATACTTGAAAGTTATCCAGGGAAAATGATTGTTAATAGGTTTGAAATTATAGAGAAAAATGATATTAAAAAAAGGTAGCAGAGTCGCTACCCTTTTTCTTATTTTACAAACTGTAATTCTTTCGGGAATTTCGTTAAAATTTCTGATCCGTCTTTTGTGATGTAGATATCATCTTCAATACGAACGCCGCCTACGTTTGGTACGTAAATACCTGGCTCGATTGTGAAGACCATACCTTCTCTTAATGGTGATTCGTTACCTGCTTTTACATCTGGATATTCGTGTACGCTAATACCAAGCCCGTGGCCTAAGCGGTGCGGGAAGAACTCTCCGTAACCTGCATCTGCGATAACAGAGCGAGCGGCATTGTCGATTTCGCCAAGTGTAACGCCTGGTTTACAAGCTTCAACTGCTTGTAATTGACCAGCTAGTACAGTGTTGTAAATGCGCGTTTGTTCCTCTGAAATATCGCCAAATGCGACTGTACGTGTAATGTCAGAGCAGTAACCGTCAATGATTACGCCTAAGTCAAATAGTACGAAGTCACCGCGTTTCATTTTGTTTGCTCCTGGAATACCGTGTGGCAATGCAGAATTTGCGCCAGCTAGTACCATTGTATCAAAGGACATTTTATGAATGCCTTTTTGCTTCATTTCATGCTCGATGATTGCTAGCACTTCTAATTCACTGCGATCTTCTTTAATTGCCTCTACACCAATTCCAACAGCGTAGTCTGCCATTTTAGCTGCTTCACGTAAAATAGAAAGTTCTTTTTCGTCTTTAATTAAACGAAGTTCGCGTACTTTCTCCTCTGCAGGTTTGAAAGAAGCCTTTGGGAATAATTTTGTTAATTCTTCATAGCGTTCTACATTTAAATGTTCTTTTTCAATTGCTACTGCAGTTGCATCAATGCCACGATCTTTCATTGCTTGTGCAATCATATCCCATGGCTTGTCTGTATCAGTAAATCCGATGATTTCGTGCGCCCAGCCAGCATTTCGAGCTTGTCCTTCTTCCATTTTAGGACAAATTAAAATTGGTTCTTTTTCTTGGAATACAAATAGACCGAGTAGTCTTTCGTGTGGTTCACAATGGAAGTTTGTCATATAGAAGACGTTTGGTGTGGAAGTTAAAAATGCAGCTTCCACGTTTTGTTCTTGTAGCCATTGCATTAAGTTTTCTAATCTAGTATTCATAGATTGGCACCTCCGAGATTTCAGTTACATGTATTACTTTACATCGGATGAAAGCGTTATGACAAGCAAATCGTTGTTTGAAAAGACAGGAAATTGTGAAATCATGTAGAATAAAAGGTGTGAATGTAAATAAGGGAGGAATATAAGAATGAAAGTATCGTATCACGGACATTCAGTTGTTAAAATCGAAACGAATGGAAAAGTTATTTTAATTGATCCATTTTTAACAGGTAATCCGAAAACAGATTTAAAGGCTGAAGAGGTAAAAGTAGATGCAATTATTTTATCGCACGGTCATGGTGATCATGTTGGTGATACAGTAGAGCTTGCGAAAAAAAATAACGCAGTTGTTGTGGCACCGTTTGAACTCGCGACATTTTTAGGATGGCAAGGTGTGAATACGCATCCAATGCATATCGGTGGTTCACATGTATTTGATTTTGGAAAAGTGAAATTTACACAAGCCTTTCATGGGTCTAGCTATATTGATGAAGAAAACAAGACTATTACATATACAGGAATGCCAGCTGGAATTTTATTTACGGCAGAAGAGAAAACGATTTATCATGCAGGGGATACAGCATTATTTTCTGATATGAAGTTAATTGGATCTCTTCATAACATTGATGTAGCATTTTTACCAATTGGTGATAATTTTACAATGGGGCCAGAGGATGCAGTTTTGGCCGCGGAATGGATTGGAGCCAAAATAGTTGTGCCGATGCACTACAATACGTTCCCAGTGATTGAACAAGATCCGCATCTTTTTGTACAAAAATTAACGAGTAGTACAGGAAAGGTATTAGAAGCTGGGGAAAGTATTACACTATAAAAAAAGAAACCCTTCATTTGAAAAGAAAAGTGAAGGGTTTTTTATGTGTGTAAAATCGGTTTGAAAGTATGTGCTTGTTTTGGTGTTTCTTTTGTTTCTAGTAATGTTTGTTCTGGTGCCTCATTTAATTCCATTGCAACCTTTTTTCCATCAACGAAAGCTAAAAATACAGCACCTACAACTTCTAATAATTTTTTCATTTTCATCCGCTCCTTTGTTTGATTTCTTGTCTTTATCATATATCTGAAATGAAAGACAAACTATCGAATAGGGTGACAACAGGATTACACTGTTGTAAGAATGTGACTGATGGAATGTAAGAGTTATTTTTGTTATAAAAAAAATAGTACAGGTGCATAAAAGTACAGTGTAACAGTTTCCGAAATATAGTATACTAAAAATACAACACATGAAGAATTTAGGGAAAAGAAAGTATGGTGAAACCATTTGGCTACCAAACATAATCAAATTTTAGAACATATTAATAGCCTGCCGATAGGGCATAAAATTTCTGTGCGTCAAATTGCCAAAGATTTGAGCGTAAGTGAAGGAACCGCTTATCGTGCGATTAAAGATGCAGAGAATAAAGGGTATGTTAGTACGATTGAACGTGTCGGAACAATCCGAATTGAACAAAAGAAAAAGGAAAATATTGAAAAGTTAACATATGCTGAAGTCGTCAATATCGTCGATGGCCAAGTGCTTGGCGGAAGAGAAGGGTTACATAAAACATTAAATAAATTCGTGATTGGTGCCATGAAATTAGAGGCGATGATGCGTTATACAGAAGCGGGGAACTTGTTGATTGTTGGTAACCGTACAAATGCGCATCAACTAGCGTTAGAAGCAGGTGCTGCCGTATTAATTACAGGTGGATTTGATACAGAAGAGCGTGTGAAAAAATTAGCAGATGAATTGAAGTTGCCGATTATTTCAAGTAGTTATGATACATTTACCGTGGCAACGCTCATTAACCGTGCAATTTATGATCAGCTTATAAAAAAAGAAATCGTGCTCGTTGAAGATATTTTAACGTCAATTGAAGAAACGTTATATTTAAAACCTACTGATAAAGTAGAGCAATGGCATGCGTATAATGAAGAAACGATGCATGGACGCTATCCAATTGTAGATGAAAATAAAAAAGTATTAGGGATTGTTACTTCAAAAGATATGATTGGTATTGCAAAAGATACACCAATTGAAAAAGTAATGACAAAGCAACCAATTACAGTAAATGGGAAAATGTCTGTTGCGGCGGCGGCCCGTATGATGGTATGGGAAGGGATTGAACTTCTCCCTGTTGTCGATGAAAACAATCGCTTGCAAGGAATTATTAGCCGTCAAGATGTACTTCAGGCAATGCAAATGATTCAACGTCAACCGCAAGTTGGAGAGACGATTGAAGATATCGTCACAAATCAATTTGTGACACCAAAAGAAGCAAAGCACGAACATAGTTATCAATTTTCTGTGACGCCACAAATGACGAGTTCATTTGGGACGTTATCGTACGGGGTATTTACAACCGTTGTTACAGAAGCAACCAATCGTGCCATTCGTGCGCAGAAAAAAAGCGATTCAATTGTTGAGAATTTAACAATCTACTTTGTAAAGCCAGTTCAAATTGACAATGTTGTTTCTGTACATCCAAAGGTGTTAGAAATCGGTCGTAAATTTGGAAAGGTGGATGTGGAAGTGCGTCACGGAGGAGAAGTTGTTGGGAAAGCACTGTTAATGGTGCAACTTATTGATCGATAAGAATGGAAAAGAGCTGAATGAAAAATCCTTTTTTAGATAGAGGGCGATTCATTCAGCTTTTTTTATGTATACAAATTGAAATAGAGATAAAAAAAACCACTCTTTTTAGGTTGGAAGAGAGGATCTAGCCATGCGTAGAAGCGGTCAGTACCTATTTTATCCCCATTGCGAGTGAGGACAGAAGGAGAAAATGAGAGGAGGTCTTCGTTAGTTTTCGAGGGCGTGAAGTAGGTGCTTAAAAATCAAGATATATAAATTGAAATAGAGACAAAAAACCCACTCTTTTTAGGTTGAAAGAGAGGATCCGCCGAAGTGTAGAAGCGGTCAGTACTTATTTCAGCCCTATGCCGAGTAAAACCAAAAGGGGAAAATGAGTGAGAGATCTTTTTCGATTGCATAGTCGTTACTAATATGTGGCAATATTAAGGAATAGATACAAATTCCCCTCATTTGGTAATTGGATTGTAGTATAATTGAATTATCAAATAATTTGGTGTGTAAAAGAGAAAGGGCGGTGCTTAATATGTCATCAGAGTTCCTCTTTTTTGGTGGTGTGGCATTGTTTTATTTTTTTCTGATGATACCAATTCAATATCTTTACATTGAAGGATTAAATGAACAAGAACAAAGAACAAGACGTTCTCAACAAGAACTGTATAAAAATATGTCTTTTGAGGAAGAGCAATTACATTTTCACGTGCAGGGAAACCCTTTTAATATCCCACCTGCGTTTGTTGCGTATATAATTTTGAAAATAAAGAATCACAAAAAAGCATCAGAATAAATGTCTGATGCTTTTGTGATTACATTGTTTTATAGGCTTCTGCTTCCTCTATTGCAAGAGGTGAGAAGTGTTTATATTGGCGGAATCCACTAAAAATGCTAGCACCGCCAAATAAGACAAATAGGATACCTACGATAATCCGTACGGTAGAAAGTTCTAAGAAAAATTGATTTGCACCAAATAATGCAACGAATACACCAAGCGCTAACTGAGACTTTCCAGCAAGCCAACCTTTTTCCATCGGACGAGTTGTACGGAAATATTTTGTTTTATAGAAGAGGTACAACATAAATGAGATAATAATACAAAAAACTAATACTGGCATGATATGATCCTCCGTTATTTTGTATGTAGGTAAATCTCAATAAAAACCCATCTTTTTAGGCGGAAGAGAGAATCCGCCGGAGCATAGAAGCGGTCAGTGCCTGTTTTTGCCCCATGCCGAGTGAAAACAAAGGTAGGGAATGAGTGGAAAATCCTTTTTGTTTTCATAGCCGAGACTGAGATGGTGGAAAAATAAACTGGATAAAACGGAAATAAAACCCCATCTTTTTAGGCGGAAGAGAGGATCCGCCGGAGCATAGAAGCGGTCAGTGCTTGCTTTGGCCCCATGCTAAGAGAAAATAAAGATGCATTATCGAAACTTTCACACTATTATTATAAAGCAATTCTTTCTATGTATAAATTGTTTTACGTTATAATGAAAAATAAAGTGAGACTTTTATAAAAAGGAGATTATACATATGCATGAACAAATTTTAGCAGCAATTAAAGAGTTTGATACGATTATTATTCATCGTCATGTGCGTCCAGACCCAGATGCATTAGGCTCTCAGTGTGGCCTTGGAACAATTCTTCAAGAATCGTTTCCAGAGAAAAAGATTTATATGGTTGGATATAGTGAACCTTCTTTATCGTATTTACGAGTAATGGATGAAATTGATGATGAGACTTACGAAAATGCACTTGTTATCGTTTGTGATACAGCGAATCAAGAACGCGTTTGTGATCAGCGTTATATGAAAGGGAAGAAGCTTATTAAAATTGATCATCATCCGAATGAAGATCCATACGGAGATATTACTTGGGTGGATACAACATCAAGTTCTACAAGTGAGCTTATTTATGAGTTTTATTCGTATGGGAAAGATAAAGGATTGAAGCTTACAAAAGAATCTGCGCGTCTGATTTTAGCTGGTATTGTTGGAGATACAGGGCGTTTCTTATTCCCAAATACATCGGCAAGAACGTTACGTTTTGCAGCAGAACTTGTTGAGATGGGAGTAGATTTCCCGGCGTTATATAACGAAATGTATAAAACGAAAGAGAAAATCGCGCGTTTAAATGGATTCATTTTACAAAACTTTACGATGGCAGAAGAAGGTGCAGCTTATATTAAGTTGACAAAAGAAGTACTAGAAGAGTTTGATGTACTTCCTTCAGAGGCATCTGGTGTTGTTGGAGCGCTTGGGAATATTGACGGATTAAAAGCTTGGGTTCTATTTTTAGAGGAAGGTGATGTCATCCGTGTTCGCCTTCGTTCAAAAGGGCCTGTTATTAATAAACTAGCAATGAAGTATAACGGCGGAGGTCATCCGATGGCTTCTGGTGCGAAAGCGTCGTCTTGGGAAGAAGCAGATCGTCTTTTCGCAGATTTATGTGAACTTTGTAAGTAAATGTAGTGCTACTTTTCTTTAATATGTTGACGAATATTGATTTAAATTAAGGTAGATCTGAACAAAAAAATCCTCTTATATATCAAAAGTACATGCCAGTAAATAGTTGTACATTACTTATGTAGGTATGTAATGATTCATCTGAAAGGGCTGCATTACGAAATAGTGGTGTGAATTAGGATGTGATGAATACAAAAGATGACTAAATTTAAAAATTTAGTCATCTTTTTGTATTTGGGACAGAGGAGCAGGAAGAATTCAAAAAATATCGAATGAGTATAGTTAGTAGTACGGTTTGCGTTAGGTGTGAATATTAGTTAAAGATACGTTAATTACATTCCTAGTTGGTAAAGAAAAAATCCATCAAATAATAGAAGGAGCAACCACTTATATGGAAAATACATTAAAGGTATCGTCAAAATCAAGTCCTAATTCAGTCGCGGGTGCAATTGCAGGGGTATTAAGAGCAAATGGAAATGTAGAAATTCAAGTGATTGGAGCTGGGGCTTTAAATCAAGCAATTAAAGCTATTGCGATTGCAAGAGGATTTGTAGCTCCTAGTGGTATTGACTTGGTTCTCATTCCAGCGTTTCAAGATATTTCTATCGATAATCAAGAAAGAACAGCTATCAAATTAATTGTAGGTCCTAGAAAAAATAGATTTTAGCAGCTTACCAAAATATGAAAAAATAGCCCTTCACCTGAGTAAAAGGAACCAGGTAAAGGGCTATTTTTCTTGTTTTATATTGATGCTGATTTCGAGCACGGTATCAAAAGAAATGGTATCAACTTTAAAGTGATATATTCGGTCATAGTGCGTGTATACCTTATTCTCAATTGCTTTTTTTAGCAGTTCTTTATTTTGTGCAATACTTTGTATGTTTTTTGTTAAGAGGTGTTGCAAGTCATTGTGAATGGAAGTTGTAATGTTTTCTAAAGTTAGTTTGTCTAAATCATATTTATTTCCATTTACAATTTTAATTTTAATTTCTTGAATTGTTAATAGTTGTTTGTTTTCTTTATTTAATTTTTCTTGATCTTCGAGGAGAACATGGAGTTTTTCTTTTTGCTGTTTAATAATTTGTTTTTGGGCAGCGATTGTACTTGCTTGCTCTTGCTGAAAAACGCCGTATATGTACAAAAAAATAAACCAGCTTAGAATACCGCCAACAGCAGCGCCTGCTAAAAATAAATACCATCTTTTTGCATTAGAGGCGTTAGGGACTCTCATACATGCTCCTGTGTAAGCCATTTAATAATAATAAGGCCGGTTTGCATGCCACCTGTTGCAAAAAATATGAGCAAAATTTGTTTTACAATATCTTTCATATCCCCTTCAAAAAAACTTCTTTCAAAGCTATAAAACGTATCAAAGGTTCCACCAATTGCTGCGACGAGCGCCCAAATTCGTAAGTTTTGTGCGAATTGATTAATTGAAGTAAGAGCAGGCTGTCCAATAAGAAAGGCACCAATTCCTCCAATTAAAGAGCCGCCAATTATAACTCCAAAGGCAATAAAGTAACTAATGATTAGAAGAGAGAAAAAAGTAATTTGTCTTACATCCATCGCCATTCCCCTTTCTCCTTCATATATATGGACAAAGTATAGGAAGTATGTTTTGATTTCCTCTTTCTTTATCACCTATAATGAAAGTAGTCAAATAGATAAAGAGAGGGTACAACAGTGAAGTTTGCGCATTTACAATGTCAAACCGTTTTTAGTTTGTTAAAAAGCGCTTGTAAAATTGATGAACTCGTCGTCCGGGCAAAAGAGCTTGGTTTTTCATCGCTTGCAATTACAGATGAAAATGTGATGTACGGGGTCATTCCGTTTTATAAAGCATGTAAGAAACATGGTATACAGCCCATTATCGGATTAACAGCGTCTATTTTTAGTGGAGAAGAAGAAGGGACCTATCCTCTTGTATTGCTAGCAGAAAATGAAATAGGTTATCAAAACTTATTGAAAATTTCTAGTGCCATTATGACGAAGTCGAAAGAGGGAATTCCGAAGAAGTGGCTTGCTCATTATGCGAAAGGGCTAGTTGCAATTTCACCAGGAAAAGATGGGGAAATTGAACAGTTATTATTACAAGGAAGAGATGAACTTGCTGAAGAGGTAGCTCGTGCATATCAAAATATGTTTGGAAGCTTTTATATGAGTTTGCAGCATCATGCGATTCAAGATGAGCTGTTCTTGCAAGAGAAACTGCCGCAATTTGCAAGTGAGATAGGTATTCCAATGGTTGCGACAAATGATGTCCGCTATGTGAATCAAAGCGATGCGCTTGTGCAGGAATGCTTGTTATCTGTCCAGGGCGGAACGAAGATGACGGATCCAGATAGACCAAGGCTCAAAACAGATCAGTACTATTTAAAGTCATCAGCTGAAATGGGAGCTTTATTTTCTCATGAAGAAGAAGCGCTTCAAAATACGGTTCGTATCGCTGAACGTTGCCACGTAGAAATTCCTTTCCAGGTCAATCAATTACCGAAGTTTCCTGTTCCATCTAATGAAACGTCAGATGCTTATTTGCGCCGTATTTGTGATGAAGGATTACAGAAGCGATATGCAGTGATTGAGACTGTACATAGGGAGCGTTTGAATCATGAACTTGCAGTTATTTCTCGCATGGGATTTAGTGATTATTTCCTTATTGTTTGGGATTTTATGAAATACGCACATGAACATGACATTTTAACAGGGCCAGGTCGTGGTTCAGCAGCGGGTTCGCTTGTTTCGTACGTGTTAGAAATTACAGATATTGATCCAATTGAGTATGATTTATTGTTTGAACGATTTTTAAATCCTGAACGTGTTACGCTTCCGGATATTGATATCGATTTTCCAGACATTAGACGTGATGAGATGATTCGTTATGTAAAAGATAAATATGGTCCGCTTCGTGTAGCTCAAATTGTTACGTTTGGAACGCTTGCGGCGAAAGCCGCGATTCGGGATATCGCCCGTGTAATGGGGCTTCCGCCAAGGGAAATTGACATATTTTCAAAACTGATTCCATCAAAGATTGGAATCACACTAAAAGAAGCCTATGAAGAATCTGTCCCGCTTCGTGAATTTGTACAAGGAAACCTTTTGCATGAACGTGTTTTTGAGATTGCAAAGCGCGTCGAAGGTATGCCGCGTCATACATCTATTCATGCGGCAGGAGTCATTATGAGCCAGGAGCCTTTAACGGGAAGTGTTGCGATTCAAGAAGGGCATAATGATGTATATGTAACGCAATATCCAGCAGAAGTATTAGAAGAACTTGGTTTATTGAAAATGGACTTCTTAGGTTTACGTAATTTAACATTGCTTGAAAATATTCTTGATTTTATTGTGACCAAAACAGGTAAACAAATTGATATACGAAATTTACCTCTTCAGGACGAAAAGACATTCCAGTTGCTTGGAAGAGGAGATACAACAGGTGTGTTCCAACTCGAATCTGGAGGTATGCGAAACGTATTACGTAGTTTAAAACCAAACGAGTTTGAAGATATTGTTGCTGTCAACGCCTTATATCGCCCAGGGCCAATGGAACAAATTCCAACCTTTATTGAATCGAAACATGGAAAGTGCCAAATTCAATATTTACATCCTGATTTGAAACCGATTTTAGAGAACACATATGGCGTAATTGTCTACCAGGAACAAATTATGCAGATTGCCTCGAGATTAGCTGGTTTTTCACTTGGAGAAGCTGACTTGCTCCGCCGTGCGGTAAGTAAGAAAAACCGTGAGATTTTAGATCAAGAACGAAAACATTTTGTACAAGGCTGTTTACGAAATGGATACGATGAAACAGCAGCGGAACAAATTTATGATTTAATTGTTAGGTTTGCGAACTATGGGTTTAACCGAAGCCATGCCGTAGCTTATAGTATGATTGGATATCAGCTTGCTTATTTAAAAGCAAATTATCCTTTAGAGTTTATGACGGCATTATTATCTAGTGCGATAGGAAATGAAGATAAGATTGTGCAGTATATACGCGAAACAAAGCGCAAAGGTTTTCGTGTTTTACCGCCATCTCTTCATAGAAGTAGTTACAATTTCCAAATAGAAGGGAATGCAATTCGCTACAGTTTGCTTTCGATTCGTAATATTGGGATGGCTACAGTAACTGCGGTGATTGAGGAAAGAGAAAGAAATCCATTTCAAGATTTATTTGAATTTTGTCTTCGTATGCCAGCAAAGTTTGTTACAGAGCGCAATTTAGAGGCGTTTATTTGGGCTGGCTGTTTCGATGATTTTCAAGTTTCGCGAACAACTTTGTTTAACAGTATGAAAGGTGCTTTAGAGTATGCAAGCCTTGCGCGCGAATTAGGGGAAGAAAGTGTCCCAAAATCCGTATATGTACAAGGAGAAGAGCTATCGTTTATTGAACAATTAAATAATGAGAAAGAAGCACTTGGCTTTTATTTATCCAGTTATCCAACGGCGCAGTATGCAAAGCTTGTAAAAGAGCTGGAAATTCCATCGATTGCGCAAGCGATGAGGCAAAAAAGAAAAGTACAGCGTGCCATTGTTTATATAACAGGTGTAAAAGTTATTCGGACAAAAAAAATGCAAAAAATGGCATTCATTACGTTTTGTGATCAAAATGATGAAATGGAAGCAGTCGTTTTTCCAGAGACGTACATTTATTTTTCAGAGAGATTGCAAGAAGGTGCCATTGTATTAGTGGAAGGGACGATTGAACAGCGAAATCATAAATTGCAATGGATTGTAAACGGCCTTTATTCATTAGAACAAATGGAAGTTTACAATGAAATGAAAGAAGCATCAATTTATGTGAAATTACCATCGCAATATGAAAAGAAGCTGTTAAATCAAGTTACAAAAATATTGTTTCACTATTCAGGTTTTGCGAAAGTACTAATTTATTATGAAAAGGAACATAAAATGGTACAATTATCTCGTAGTTTGTCAATCCATCCAAGTGAAGAGTGTCTAGGAGCACTTCGTGAAGTAGTCGGTCAGGAAAATGTCGTAGTGAAAATATAATGGACAATTTCCCTATAGTTCGATTATTATAGTAATAGTGTTCGTGGTCAGACCACTTGGAGAGAATGATAGCAGCAAGAATAATTTGAGGAGAGTGGATAGTTTGTCAACACTTCGTGAAGAAGCACTTCACATGCATAAAGTGCATCAAGGAAAATTAGAAACTGTATCAAAAGTAAAAGTAGAAAATGCAAAAGATTTAAGTCTTGCGTATTCTCCAGGGGTTGCAGAACCTTGTAAAGAAATCTATGACGATAAAAGTAAGGTATATGAATATACGATGAAGGGCAACATGGTAGCAGTTGTGACAGACGGAACAGCTGTACTTGGTCTGGGGAATATTGGACCAGAAGCATCTCTTCCAGTAATGGAAGGTAAAGCTGTATTATTCAAGAGCTTTGCTGGTGTAGATGCATTTCCAATTGCTTTAAATACAAATGATGTAGATAAAATTGTTGAAACTGTAAAATTAATGGAGCCAACATTTGGTGGTGTAAACTTAGAAGATATTGCAGCACCAAACTGCTTTATCATAGAAGAACGCTTGAAAAAAGAAACAAATATTCCTGTATTCCATGATGATCAACACGGAACAGCTATCGTAACAGTAGCAGGTCTTGTAAACGCGCTTAAGCTAGTTGGAAAGAAAATGACTGACATTAAAGTTGTAGCAAATGGCGCAGGTGCAGCAGGTATTGCAATTATTAAACTTTTATATCGCTATGGTGTACGCGACGTTATTATGTGTGACCGTAAAGGTGCGATTTATGAAGGTCGCCCGGTCGGTATGAATCCGGTGAAAGATGAAGTAGCAAAATATACGAATAAAAATCGTGTAGAAGGTTCATTAGCTGATGTTGTACAAGGTGCGGACGTATTCATTGGTGTATCTGCAGAAGGTGCATTAACGGAAGAAATGGTTCGTACAATGAATGACGGTGCAATTATTTTTGCAATGGCAAATCCGGTTCCAGAAATTATGCCGGAAATTGCAAAAGCAGCAGGCGCAGCTGTTGTGGGAACTGGTCGCTCTGACTTCCCGAACCAAGTAAATAATGTACTAGCATTCCCTGGTATTTTCCGTGGTGCACTTGATGTACATGCGACGCAAATTAATGAAGAGATGAAGATGGCAGCTGTAGAAGCGATCGCTGAGCTTGTAGCGGCAGATGAATTAAATACGGACTATATCATTCCAGCGCCGTTTGATGCGCGTGTAGCGCCTCAAGTAGCTGCTTACGTTGCGAAAGCTGCGATGGAGACAGGAGTAGCTCGCCGTCAAGTAGATCCAAACGAAGTTGCTGAGAAAACGAGACAATTAGCGCTGATTGGTAAAGAGTAAGCGAGGAATTTCTATTGACATCATCAAATACAAAAGTATATCTCGAAATTGTAAAGAAAATCCGTTCCATTATGGAAGAGGATGGTTTAGTAGCAGGTGACCGATTGCCATCTGAGCGTGAGTTAAGCGCACGTTTAAATGTCGGACGTTCATCTGTACGAGAAGCATTACGAGCTTTAGAACTCGTAGGATTAATCGAAACAAGACGTGGAGAAGGGACGTTTATTCGAAACTTTTATGATAATGGTCTTGTTCAATTGATCGCACCATTTTTATTACAAGATGAGAAAACAATTCGTGATTTGTTACAGACGAAACGACTGCTTGAAAAAGACGTTCTTCGAATCGTATGTGATTTACCGAAAGAAACGTTCTCTAATGTGTTAAGTATGTTGCAACAGATTTTTACAAAGGACAAAAATTCTATCCAAGAGTTTCATCAAACGTTTTTTAAAACACTTATTGAACAGGTGGACAATTATTTACTATATCGAATTTGGAGAATTGTAAATGATTACGTTGCGACTCTTTCTTCTGAAATTTCACTAGAGTCTATAGAAATGTATAGAAAACTTTATGAAGCGCTATATGCGAAAAAAGAAGAAGAGGCGTTAAAGATTTATGATGAATTAATGGAAAATATACAGTTTCATTCGTAATGTATAAAATTTGTCGAAATGACCATGACACGTTATGACAAACAATCTATCGTATAGCGGTTAAAGTTAAACGTAAAGAGAGAGGTTATTAGACAGGGTTCAAAAAGGAGGATAAAGAGAGCCGAGCAGTTCGAGGTACGGAAGTCAGGAGGATACGGAGTGTAGATGGAACTACATGAGTACCGGACTGGCGAAGTAACGAAGGAATGCGAAAGCTATCTTTACCGGACTTTTTGAACATCATCTATTAGACAGATTAAGAAAAGAAGGCTAACATCGAAACTTGGTGTTAGCCCCATTTTCTTCCTAAACTAACCTTAGCTCTCAACAAAGGGGGTCAAATTGTGCTAAGAGATTTATTCGTGAAAAAGAAAAAGTACGCTGCAATTCCTTCAGAACAAGTACGAAAAGATGTACCGGACGGTGTTATGACAAAATGTCCGAAATGTAAGAAAATCATGTATACAAAAGAGCTTCTTAAAAATTTAAAAGTATGTGTAAACTGTGGTTATCATCATTCTATGAATGCGTGGGAACGTCTTGATAGTGTATTGGACGAAGGGTCATTTCGTGAGTATGACAAAGAGATGGTTTCGTTAAATCCACTTGAGTTCCCGAATTATGAAGAAAAATTAGAGAGTGATCGCAAGAAAACAGAATTAAATGAAGCTGTTGTGACAGGTGAAGGAACAATTGATGACATGCTTGTTGTAATTGCAGTAATGGATTCTCGTTTTCGAATGGGCAGCATGGGCTCTGTTGTAGGAGAAAAAATTGCACGTGCAGTTGAAAAAGCATACGAATTACAAGTTCCATTTATTATCTTTACTGCATCGGGTGGTGCTCGTATGCAAGAAGGTATTTTAAGTTTAATGCAAATGGCAAAAACAAGCGTAGCTTTGAAAAAGCATAGCAATGCTGGAGGATTATTTATTTCTGTTATGACTCATCCGACAACAGGTGGTGTTTCAGCGAGTTTCGCTTCACTTGGTGACTATAATCTTGCAGAACCAGGTGCACTTATCGGCTTTGCTGGTAGACGTGTAATTGAACAAACGGTGCGTGAGAAGCTGCCAGAAGACTTTCAAACGGCAGAATTTTTATTAGAGCACGGTCAATTGGATGCGGTTGTGCATCGCGATGATATGAAAGATTCACTCCGTAAGATTTTAGAAGTTCATCAAGGAGGGGAAACGGCGATATGGCAGAGCTAGAATTTGAGAAACCAGTTGTTGAGCTAAGAAATAAGATTCGTGAACTGAAAGACTATACGAAAAACAGCCAGATGGACTTCAGTGAGGAGATTCGTATTTTGGAAGACAAGCTAGAAAATTTAGAGGAAGAAATATACGGGAATATGAAAGTGTGGGACCGCGTTCAAATTGCTCGTCATGCAGAGAGACCGACAACGCTCGATTATATTGAGCACTTATTTACTGATTTTTTTGAATGTCATGGAGATCGCCTATTTGGCGATGATGCAGCGATTGTCGGCGGTATTGCGAAGTATAAAGGGATGCCTATAACGGTAATTGGGCACCAGCGCGGGAAAGATACGAAAGAAAATATTCGTCGTAATTTTGGAATGCCTCATCCAGAAGGATATCGAAAAGCTCTTCGCTTAATGAAGCAAGCTGAAAAATTTAATCGCCCAATCATTTGTTTTATTGATACGAAAGGTGCGTATCCTGGTAAAGCAGCTGAAGAGCGTGGACAAAGCGAAGCCATTGCGCGTAACTTATTTGAAATGGCCGGACTGACTGTACCGGTTATTTGCATCGTTATTGGTGAAGGTGGTAGCGGTGGTGCGTTAGGTTTAGGGGTAGGCGATTACGTTTATATGCTAGAAAATTCCACTTATTCTGTTATTAGTCCAGAAGGTGCGGCGACAATTCTTTGGAAAGATGCTACGAAAGCGAAAGATGCTGCGGAAGCTTTAAAAATTACAGCAGCAGATTTGAAAGAATTAGGTGTAATTGACGAAATTATTCCAGAAGCGCGCGGTGGTGCACATCGCAATATTTTAAAGCAATCGGAAAATATGGATTTGATGCTTAAAAAAACATTCCAACAATTAAACGGTATTTCGAAAGAGGAATTAATCGAAAAACGTTATGAAAAATATATGAAAATTGGGCAAGTTTCGTTTTCAAACGCTTCCATTTGGATAAAATAAGAAAAGCGTGCGTTCCACTTCGCGAATGCACGTTTTTATTATGAAAAGACACATCTTCTCCATTGTATTTTTATATTTTTTCGTGTTATTTTATTATAAGGCAAATAATCTTTATGAGGTGAGTACAAATGAAACGTATTGGTGTATTAACAAGTGGTGGAGATTCACCTGGTATGAATGCTGCCATTCGTGCAGTTGTTCGTAAAGCAATCTTCCATGATATAGAAGTGTATGGTATTTACCATGGATACGCTGGATTAATTTCTGGTCACATTGAAAAATTAGAACTTGGTTCTGTTGGCGATATTATCCACCGTGGTGGTACGAAATTATATACAGCGAGATGTCCTGAGTTTAAAGACCCAGAAGTACGACTAAAAGGAATTGAGCAATTAAAGAAACTTGGTATTGAAGGACTTGTTGTTATTGGTGGAGACGGTTCTTATCAAGGTGCTAAAAAATTAACAGAGCAAGGATTCCCGTGTGTTGGTGTACCAGGTACAATTGATAATGATATTCCTGGAACAGATTTCACAATCGGTTTCGATACAGCGTTAAACACTGTTATTGATGCAATCGATAAAATTCGTGATACTGCTACATCTCATGAACGTACATATGTTATCGAAGTAATGGGACGACATGCTGGAGATATCGCATTATGGGCTGGTTTAGCTGATGGTGCAGAAACAATCTTAATTCCAGAAGAAGAGCATGATATGGAAGATGTAATTGCTCGTTTAAAACGCGGTAGTGAGCGTGGTAAAAAGCATAGTATCATCGTTGTAGCTGAAGGTGTTGGAAGTGCAATTGACATCGGTAAGCATATCGAAGAAGCAACAAACTTTGATACTCGCGTAACTGTATTAGGTCACGTGCAACGTGGTGGATCACCAAGTGCACAAGACCGTGTATTAGCAAGTCGTCTTGGCGCAAGAGCGGTTGAACTGCTGATTGCGGGTAAAGGTGGACGCTGCGTAGGTATCCAAAACAACCAACTTGTTGATCATGACATTATCGAAGCGTTAGCTCAACAGCATACGATTGATAAAGATATGTATCAATTATCTAAAGAATTATCCATCTAATCGGCTTAATGTCAAATATTTGGGAACGGTTTCATAATTTTCGGAGGTGCAATATGCGTAAAACTAAAATTGTATGTACTATAGGTCCTGCTAGTGAAAGTATTGAAAAATTAGAGCAATTAATCGAGGCTGGTATGAACGTTGCTCGTTTAAACTTCTCTCATGGTAGCCATGAAGAGCACGGAGCACGTATTAAAAACATTCGTGAAGCTTCAAAGAAAACTGGTAAAACAGTTGCAATCTTACTTGATACAAAAGGTCCAGAAATCCGTACACATGACTTCGTAGACGGACAAGCTGAGCTTGTAACAGGTGCAGAAGTTGTTATCTCTACTGAGCAAGTATTAGGAACTGCAGAGAAATTCTCTGTATCTTATGCTGGTCTTTATGAAGATGTAAACCCAGGTTCTCGCATTCTAATCGATGACGGTCTTATCGAACTAGAAGTAATCGAGAAAGCTGGCGGAAACATCCGTACGAAAGTACTAAACAGCGGAACTGTGAAAAATAAAAAAGGTGTTAACGTACCAAACGTAAGCATTAAGCTTCCTGGTATCACTGAAAAAGACGTAAAAGATATCGTTTTCGGTATCGAGCAAAAAGTTGATTTCATCGCAGCATCTTTCGTACGTAAAGCAGCTGATGTATTAGAAATCCGTGAATTATTAGAAGCGCATGGTGCACAATACATTCAAATCGTACCAAAAATTGAAAACCAAGAAGGTATCGATAACATCGATTCTATCTTAGAAGTTTCTGACGGTTTAATGGTAGCTCGTGGTGACATGGGTGTAGAAATTCCACCAGAGGAAGTACCATTAGTACAAAAACGTCTAATCAAAAAATGTAACGTATTAGGTAAACCAGTTATTACTGCAACACAAATGTTAGATTCTATGCAACGTAACCCACGTCCAACTCGTGCGGAAGCAAGTGACGTAGCGAACGCAATCTTCGATGGTACAGATGCAATCATGCTTTCTGGTGAAACTGCAGCGGGACAATACCCAGTAGAAGCAGTAACAATGATGGCAAACATTGCAACACGTGTTGAAAAATCACTACAATACGAAGATATGTTCAAAAAGCGTATTAAAGAGTTCACTCCAACAATTACAGATGCAATTAGTCAATCTGTTGCACACACAGCGCTTGCTCTTGGGGTAGCTGCAATCGTAGCTCCAACAGAAAGTGGATACACTGCGAAAATGATCTCTAAATACCGTCCGAAATCTCCAATCGTAGCTGTAACATCTGACGAGCAAGTGGGCCGTCGTCTTGCGCTTGTTTGGGGTGTACAAGCATTTATGGCTGAGAAACGTGCAGCATCTACTGATGAAATGTTAGATACTGCAATTCAAACAGGTATGGATGCAGGTCTAATTGGACTTGGAGATACTGTTGTAATCACTGCTGGTGTTCCAGTTGCTGAAACTGGTACAACAAACTTAATGCAAATCCATGTTGTTGGTGAAGAAATCGCTAAAGGACAAGGAATCGGTCGTAAAGCTGCAAAAGGTAAAGTAGTTGTAGCGAAAACAGCTGCAGAGGCTGTAGCGAACGTAACAGAAGGAGATATCCTAGTTACAACAAGCACTGATAAAGATATGATTCCTGCAATTGAAAAAGCTGCAGCTCTAGTTGTAGAAGAAGGTGGCTTAACAAGCCATGCAGCTGTTGTAGGTGTATCAATCGGTATTCCGGTTATCGTTGGTGTAAATGGTGTAACAGCAACTTTAAAAAATGGCCAAGAAGTAACAGTTGATGCGGCGCGCGGAATTGTTTATAATGGACATGCGGAAGTGCTATAAGAAGTAATGTGAAGAGAAGGATGGGAGTCCTTCTCTTTTTTTTACACCTAGAATACAAAAGAGTAGTGAAGGTAAGGGGCTTAGCGTTAATGGAGATACTGTTATTCGTGTTTAAGAGGCTCTCAGTGCGGTTTTAATCTGGAGTGGGTCTCTTAGGCTGTAAAAGAATGATGAAGCACTGATTTGTAAGCGTAAGGGCGCATGAAGTGGTAGGTAAAAGTGTTCTCTTCAGGGTTTTACGGACGGTTGATCCCCCGCCGAACTTCTTTAGCTGCTAGAGCTGGATATTACTTTCGTTGAATTTTGAGGTAGGGGTCTTACTGCTCGTTAATGCGGGATAAAGGAGATAGATTGTTTCTAGAGTGGTTTTCCTAAGATGGGAGTATTGTGAGTTATAAATAGTAAGGGGAAGGAGAGTAGGGAAATGAAGTGGATACTGTTTCTTTTTATTTTAATTCCAGCAATTGAAGTGACGGTGCTAATTGGTTCGAGTCACTTGATAGGTATGTGGCCGACATTTGCTATGATTGTATTTACGGGTGTACTTGGTACTTATTTAGCGAAACGACAAGGGCTTATGGTATGGAGAGAAATTAGCTCAAGGTTGAATAGAGGCGAGATGCCGGGTGATGCTGTATTAGATGGTATTTTTGTTTTTATGGGCGGTGTGCTTCTGTTGGTTCCGGGATATGTAACTGATGTGATAGGGTGTATTTTTATATTTCCGGCAACAAGGCAGTTATGTAAGCCTGTGATAATGAAATGGTTAGAATGGAAATTAAGAAAGAATACGACTGTTATCGTGCAAAAATAGCACTTAGAACATAAATTGTTCTAAGTGCTATTTTTTGTCTTTTGATTTTAAAAAAATATGGAGTTAGGAGCTTGTTAATCGTCAATATGGCCAAAAATGAATTTTTATTCATTTGAAGAAAAAGGAAGAAAAGGTAATAATAAAAATACGGAAAATAGAATGAAGATACAAAAAGGGGCTTAAAATCGTAATTTTATGCAAAAAACAAGGGAGTTATCCATTTATTGTAGATAATTCCCTTGTTTTTCTTTTGGAAGAAAATTCAAATGTGAAACTTGGCTGATAGTGAAACTATTATTTTAATGGTGGACCTTTAATGAATTTCCATAAATCATGAAATACACGAGCTTTGTGCAATGTGTTTAATAGTACTAATGTGACAGGACCGATAATTAATCCTAAAAAACCATATAGCTTAAATCCAACGAATAATGCAATAAGTGTTGGGAGTGGATCTAGTCCGATATTGGATGACAATACTTTTGGCTCCATGATTTGTCTTTGAACAATGACGACAATATATAAAATAAGTAGACCAATTGCGAATGCTGTATCCCCTGTGAAGAATACATATATGACCCAAGGGACAAAAACTGCTCCGGTTCCTAAATAAGGAAGCAAGTCTACGATTCCAGTAATGATTGCGATTGTAATTGCATAGGGTACACGCAAAATTAATAGTCCGATTAGTACAATGATGGTTGTCATAGATACGAGTGTGAGCTGCGCTTTTACAAATCCAAATAATGCTTTGCGTAAATCGACAAAAATAGTTTTTCCGTATCCGTGTACGCGATTTGGGAGTAATTGCTTCATTTTGTTAGCGAGTTTATGCCAATCAAAACTAATAAAGAAGGTTGCTAATAAGATAAAGACAAGAACTGTTAAAGTCGTTGGAAGTGCGCTGATGAAGTTTGTTAATCCGCTTATAATGGCGGTTAATAATTCTTTCATCTGCTTTGTCGCTTCTGTTCCTAGATTTTGAATGTTTTGTGTAATTGTATATTGTTGTGATTCACCTAGATGATTAAATTGAGAAATTAAATCATCATATAAAGGCATAATATGATTGAGTGCAAATTGTTGCGCATACTGTACAATTGTTGGGAACTTTTCTGTGACGATTTGCAGTAAGTAAGTTGTGGCAGAAATTGCTTCTGTCACAAGATAGGTAACCAGTCCGACGATGGCGCCGAATACGAGAATTAAGCTGACGAGTACTGCTAAGGCGCGAGGGAATTGTAGTTTTTGATTGAGAAAATTTACAACTGGATTAATTAAATACGCAAAAGCTAATGCGATAATGAAAGGATAAATCAGACCTGAAACATATAAAAGTGCGTAGAACCCAATTATCGTTGCTAAAATGACAAATATAAGTCGCAGCATGATATATAGTGAGTTTCGATTCAAAAGTGCCTACCTCCCATTCCAAATGGTATTTATGCTATAGTGGAATGATGGATTTGTTCTGTTATTTGCGGACATGTTGTCTTGATTCAAGGTGCGAAGTGATCTAGCTTTAATAGCTTGATGGTGATAGTTAATCAACAGTAAAAATATGTTTCATACTACTGGATGAGTGCTTCACGCAAGTTATGTTTTATTTTACCTGTTTCTTATAAGAAAAGAAAGAAGAGTGCTTTTCCTTTTTGGTAATTATAAGCATTTCATTACAGGCTTAAGTTGAACGACGATTTACCTCGCATTAACGGGCAGTAAGATTCCTACCTCAAAGTTCAGAAAGGGTCTTGTCTAGCTCTATCGGCTAGAATCACCAGGCGTTTTCGGGGGTCTAACGTCCAACGATTCTGAGTAAGTTGCTTCTGCTTTTTTTAAGAAGTTAGGTGGGGATTAAAGTTTTACTTTAGTTTGTAAACAGGTTCATTATTTTCAGAAAGGAAGTGTAATCATGATTAGTCAATCAACGTTATTTTTATTCATACTACTTATTATAGGTTTAATTGCTAAAAATCAATCGCTTACTGTGGCAGTTAGTGTGTTGTTTTTGCTAAAGTGGACGTTTTTAGGAGATAAAATGCTTCCATATTTACAAACAAAAGGAATTAATCTTGGTGTAACGGTTATTACGATTGCAGTTCTTGTTCCGATTGCTACGGGTGAAATCGGATTTAAGCAGTTAGGTGAAGCGACTAAATCTTATTATGCATGGATTGCTTTAGCTTCAGGAATAGCGGTCGCTCTTTTGGCAAAAGGGGGAGTACAGTTATTAGCGAGCGATCCTCATATTACAACTGCGCTTGTATTTGGAACGATTATAGCAGTTGCATTGTTTAATGGAGTTGCTGTAGGACCATTAATTGGAGCGGGAATTGCTTATGCTGTGATGAACATTATACAGATGTTTAAATGAGGAATTTTATAGTAATATAAATTTTTTGAATTCTTTCCATTCACAAAAGTCAGATAATTGTTTATAATAGACTTAGAAAACATCTAAAGGCTACATAGCAACGAAGACTTACACCAAATAAAATAAAAACAACATAAAGTAATTTTCTATTGATATTGTTTTATGTTGTTTTTATCCTAAACTCTTCGGAACTAGTTTTCCTCACCATCTGTTTGTTCTAGGCGTGAGGATTCGGGGAGAAAACTCACGCTCATGCTTTGATAAAGCGATAGAACAACAAGATGGGAACACCACAACAAATTTGCATGATCGTGCATTTTGCTTGCCTAAAGAGTGAACGGGCGTTCATAATCTAGAAGGGAAGCAAACAGATACAAGGGAGCAAGGTTGGGAGAATTTTCAGGAAAAGGAGAGAGTGTAATGACTGTTATTCGAGGATTAGAAGGGGTAGTGGCAACAACATCATCTGTGAGCTCTATTATTGATGATACATTAACGTATGTTGGTTATAACATTGATGATTTAGCAGAAAATGCTACGTTTGAAGAAGTGGTATATTTATTATGGCACCGCAAGCTTCCTAACGAAGAGGAATTAAATGAGTTAAAAGAAAGTCTATCTGAACATTCCAAAGTTCCAAGTGAAATTTTAACATATTTAAAACAAGTAGATTTAAAGATTGCACATCCGATGTCTGTTTTACGAACAGCAATTTCCATGTTATCATTATATGATGAGAGCGCTGAATTAATGGACGAAAAGTCCAATTATTTGAAAGCGGTTAAATTACAAGCGCAAGTAGGCACTCTTGTTGCAGCGTATGCAAGAATTCGTAAAGGGTTAGAAGTTGTTGAGCCACGAAAAGATTTATCATTAGCTGCAAACTTTGTCTATATGTTAAATGACCGCGAACCAAATGAAGTGGAAATTGAAGCTTTTGATAAAGCGCTTGTACTTCATGCGGATCATGAGTTAAACGCTTCTACATTTACAGCTCGCGTTTGTGTTGCGACACTTTCAGATGTGTATTCTGGTATTACAGCAGCAATTGGTGCGTTAAAAGGTCCTCTGCACGGTGGGGCAAATGAAAATGTAATGAAGATGTTAAAAGAAATTGGTGAAGAAGAAAATGTAGAATCCTATGTTCATAATGCACTTCAAAATAAAGTGAAGATTATGGGATTTGGTCATCGCGTATATGAGCACGGTGATCCTCGTGCAAAACATTTGCGTGAAATGTCTAAGAAATTATGCGTGCTTTTAGGGGAAGAGAAATGGTATAATATGTCTATCAAAATTGAAGACATTGTTACAAAAGAAAAAGGTCTTCCACCAAATGTCGATTTCTACTCTGCTTCTGTTTACCATTGTTTAGGAATTGATCATGATTTATTTACACCAATCTTTGCAATTAGCCGTATGTCAGGATGGTTAGCTCATATTCTAGAACAATATGAAAATAACCGTTTAATCCGTCCGCGTGCTGATTACAATGGGCCAACACATCAACGTTATGTACCATTGGCACAACGATAAGCTAAAAACACTATTTGGATAGTGTAAATACGCTTTCAAAATTCAGATTTTTTAGTGAAGATGTAATGATTGGAATATTTTAATTTGACTAACGGTTTGAACTGAGGGTTCTATTCCCTCAGTTTCACACATATGAAATTTCAAACATGGGGGTTATCACAGTGACGACAGGAGAAAAAATTACTGTAACGAATGGTGTTATGAATGTACCAAACAATCCTATTATTCCTTTTATTGAAGGCGATGGAATTGGGCCGGATATTTGGGCAGCAGCATCTCGTGTATTAGAAGCAGCTGTTGAAAAAGCTTATGATGGTGAGAAGAAAATTGTTTGGAAAGAAGTGCTTGCAGGGGAAAAAGCATTCAACCAAACTGGTGAATGGTTACCAGAAGAGACGTTAAATATGATTCGCGAATATTTAATCGCAATTAAAGGGCCGCTTACAACTCCTGTTGGTGGTGGTATTCGTTCTCTAAACGTAGCACTTCGTCAAGAATTAGATCTATACGTATGTTTACGTCCAGTGCGTTATTTTGAAGGTGTTCCTTCACCTGTAAAACGTCCGGAAGATACTGATATGGTAATTTTCCGTGAAAATACAGAAGATATTTATGCTGGTATTGAATATGCACAAGGATCTCCAGAAGCACAGAAAGTACTTGAATTCTTAAAAGAAACAATGGGTGTAAACAAAATTCGCTTCCCAGAAACATCAGGAATTGGTATTAAACCGATTTCAGAAGAAGGGACAAAGCGTCTTGTTCGTGCTGCAATTCAATATGCAATTAATGAAAAACGTTCTTCTGTTACATTAGTTCATAAAGGAAATATTATGAAATTTACAGAAGGAGCTTTCAAAAACTGGGGTTATGAAGTTGCAGAGCAAGAATTCGGCGATAAAGTATTTACTTGGGCTGAATATGACCGCATTGTTGAGAAAGATGGTAAAGATGCAGCAAATAAAGCGATGGCAGAGGCTGAAGCAGCTGGTAAAATCATTGTGAAAGATTCTATTGCTGATATCTTCTTACAACAAATTTTAACACGTCCACGTGAGTTCGATGTTGTTGCAACAATGAACTTAAATGGAGATTATATTTCTGATGCGCTTGCAGCACAAGTAGGTGGCATTGGTATTGCACCTGGTGCAAACATTAACTACGTTACGGGACATGCTATTTTTGAAGCGACACATGGTACAGCTCCAAAATATGCAGGTTTAGATAAAGTAAATCCATCTTCTGTTCTTCTTTCAGGAGTATTATTATTAGAACATTTAGGATGGAATGAAGCGGCGAAATTAGTAACTGCTTCAGTAGAAAAAACAATTGCTTCAAAAGTGGTAACATATGACTTCGCACGTCTTATGGATGGTGCAACTGAAGTGAAATGTTCTGAATTTGCTGATGCTCTTATTAACAATATGGACTTAGCGGTAATCAAAAACGCATAATCCAGAGTGGGGGAGAAAGTATGACAATCAAACGCAAAAAAGTTTCAGTCATCGGTGCAGGATTTACAGGAGCAACAACAGCGTTCTTATTAGCTCAAAAAGAGCTTGCAGATGTTGTATTAGTGGACATTCCACAACTGGAGAATCCAACAAAAGGAAAAGCGTTAGATATGTTAGAAGCAAGCCCTGTACAAGGTTTTGATGCTAACATTATCGGTACGTCTGATTACGCAGATACTGCTGATTCCGACGTTGTTGTTATTACAGCAGGGATTGCACGTAAACCAGGAATGAGCCGTGATGATTTAGTAGCAACCAACTCTAAAATTATGAAAAGTATTACGCAAGATATTGCAAAACATTCGCCAAACGCAATTATTGTTGTGTTAACAAATCCAGTTGACGCAATGACATATTCTGTATTTAAAGAAGCTGGATTCCCGAAAGAGCGTGTTATCGGTCAATCTGGTGTATTAGATACAGCTCGTTTCCGTACATTTATCGCACAAGAATTGAATCTTTCGGTAAAAGACATTACAGGATTCGTTCTTGGTGGTCATGGTGATGATATGGTACCTCTTGTACGATACTCTTATGCAGGTGGTATTCCATTAGAAACATTAATTCCGAAAGAGCGCTTAGAAGCAATCGTAGAACGTACGCGTAAAGGCGGCGGCGAAATTGTAGGCTTACTTGGAAATGGTAGTGCATACTATGCGCCAGCAGCTTCTTTAGTTGAAATGACTGAAGCGATTTTAAAAGATCAGCGTCGTGTATTGCCAGCTATCGCATACCTTGAAGGTGAGTATGGTTATAGTGACCTTTACTTAGGTGTACCAGTAATTCTAGGTGGTAACGGAATTGAAAAAATTATTGAATTAGAACTTCGTGAAGAGGAAAAAGAAGCGCTAGATCGTTCAGTAGAATCTGTGCGTAACGTTATGAAAGTTCTTGCTTAATAAAAATATAAGTAGAAAAAGATTCGGAATCCCGAATCTTTTTCTACTATTAAATGGATTATTTTATTAGAATAACTTGAAAACGCTGTCATTTTTATATCCTACTATGAAACGTAGATTGATAATATACATCGCCCTCATTACAGCAGTATTTCGGATAATATATTGATTTTGGTAGGATAATAAAAATAAAACTTGGAGGGGGTTTGTAACATGTTAAAGAAGAAAATTCAAATTGGTCGTCGAATGGATGAGATTACAGTAGGGGAAAAGTTATCTATCACTGAAAAAATTGAGGATAAAGATCTATTATTGTATTTAGGGTTAACAAATGATTCCAATCCATTATATATCCAGCATGATTACGCATCCCAAACTCCGTATGAAAAACCAATTGTACCAAGTATTATGCTAACAGGTATGGTTACAACAGCGGTAACGAAATACTTACCAGGTCCAGGCAGTCACGTTGTTAGGAAGGATCTTACTTTTGTGAAGCCTGTACACCATTATGAAACTTTGCAAATTCATTTTGAAGTTGTAGGTGTTTCAGAGAAAGATCATACGATTGATATGCGTGTGTTCGCTTATAATGAGGCCGAAGAAGTCGTTGTAAAAGGTGTATTAACAGTTGCGCCACCTTATAAATCAGCTTCTAGTTTAGAAAAAGCGTTAGATAATTTTTAAGAAAAACAGGCGGGGAATCGCCTGTTTTTTCTATGTTATCCTGCATTAGCGGGATAAAGTGAAACTTTAATCAGTAGGGATTTTCTTCATCCCCCACTGATTATCAGCCCACACCAATCGGGNNCCTCGTTTCTCTCTGAATCTTGAGGTGGGGGTCTTACTGCCCGCAAATAGCGGGATAACAGTTTCACGGTATGTATTAGGCGCGTGGCCAAAGAATAATAAAAACACCAATAAGGCAAATAGCTGCACCAGCAAAGTCAAAAATATCAGGTGTTTTCTTATCTACCATCCATCCCCAGAGTAAACTCATCACAATAAATACGCCGCCGTAAGCTGCATATACCCGACCGAAGCTAGAAAATACTTGGAATGTGGCAATTACACCATATAAACATAAAATAATGCCTCCGATTAGACCGAACCAGATGGAACCCCCTTCTCGTATCCACTTCCAGATGAGATATCCACCGCCAATTTCAGCTAGACCGGCAAGAATGAAAATAATAGCTGCTTTAAACATGAATAGATCATCGCTTTCTATTAGATATATTTTCTGTATAACTATATCATAATCAAGCTTAGTGGATGGACAATTCTATTGAGAGGGGCATTGTTTTCTAGTATGATGGGAATAGTGGGGAAATACTAGGATGAAGAAGGTTTCAAGTCTATAACTTGGAGGAAGAGAATGAGCAATCGAATTTTAGTTGTTGATGATGAGGAGTTTATTTTAACTTTAATTGAATTTAACTTACAGCAAGCAGGATTTGAAGTTATAACAGCGATGGATGGTGAAGTGGCACTTCAAAAGGCGGTAACGGAACGTCCAGATCTGATTATATTAGATTTAATGCTTCCTAAGATGGATGGTATGGAAGTGTGTAAAGAATTGCGTTTGCAAAGAGTTATGACACCGATTCTAATGCTCACGGCGAAAGATGACGAGTTTGATAAAGTGTTAGGACTTGAGCTTGGGGCTGATGATTATATGACAAAGCCATTTAGCCCAAGGGAAGTTGTTGCACGCGTAAAGGCGATTTTACGCCGTACGAAATTGCAAGATGAACAAGTTCCAGAAGTACAGGACGAAAATAGTATTCATATCGTTGATCTGAAAATTTTACCTGAGTTTTATGAGGCGTATTTCCAAGAGGAAAAGTTAGAGTTGACGCCAAAAGAATTTGAATTACTTGTATATTTAGCGAGAAATAAGGGACGTGTGTTAACACGTGATCAGTTATTAAGTGCAGTATGGAACTATGATTTTGCCGGTGATACAAGAATCGTCGATGTTCATATTAGCCATTTGCGAGATAAAATTGAAAAGAACACAAAAAAACCAACATATATTAAAACCATTCGTGGATTAGGGTATAAATTAGAGGAGCCAAAGGGGAATGAATAAATTTCGCTCAAGGCTTCTCTTTACATTTGTTTCTCTCATTGTACTTATTTTAGTTGGACTAGGAGTACTTTTAGAAACGCTGTTTGAGAATTATTATATTGATCATGCGAAAGAGAGAACGATAAAAGAAGCGCGATATGTTGCTTCATTAGTAGAGACAGAAGGTATTGATCATGTTTTAAAAGCGCCACATATATTTGAGCAACTAGAAGAACAAGTTCCTGTTTCGATTGTATTTACTGATGAAGAGAAGAAGGTTAAATATAGTAAAGATAAGCAAACTGTATTCAATCAGGCGACAATTGATGAGCTTTCTTCTGAAACAGAAAAACAAAAAAATAGAGTGATTACGAAAGACACCAATGATAAGAACGTATTTCACCATGCGATATTTGTTCAAGACGCAGATGGTAAGCAAGGATATATTCTTATAAAAAGCATGATAGCTCCTCTGAAAGACGTGCACCAAAAAACGTGGGGGTTATTAATTATAGGATTTGTTATTGCTTGTCTTGTCGTTGTCTTTCTTGGTGTGAAAATTACAGGCCAATATATTCGTCCGATAGAATCAGTTACAAAAGTAGCGATTGAATTAGCGAAGGGTAACTATAAGGCGCGTGCATATGAAAATCATTCAGATGAAACAGGAATGTTAAGTAAGGCCATCAATATTTTAGCGCGTAATTTACAAGAAATGACGTTAGAGCAAGAAATGCAACAAGACCGCTTACATACGCTGATTGAAAATATGGGGAGCGGTATGATTTTAATTGATAGCCGTGGCTATATAAGTCTTGTAAACCGTTCGTATAAAGAAATCTTTCATGTAACAGATGAAGAGTACTTAGATCGTTTATATTATGAAGCATTTCTCCATGCGGAAATCATTGAACTTGTGGAAGAAATTTTTATGACAGAAGTGAAAGTCCGGAAACAAATGTTGCTGTCACTTGGAATTGAAAGAAAGCACTTTGAAGTATATGGTGCGCCAATTATTGGGACGAATCATGAGTGGAAAGGGATTGTTCTTGTATTCCACGATATAACTGAACTAAAGAAATTAGAGCAAATGCGAAAAGACTTTTTAGCGAACGTTTCACATGAACTCAAAACGCCAATCACTTCTATTAAAGGATTTTCTGAAACATTGCTTGATGGTGCAATGGAAAATCAACAGTTTTGTGAACACTTCCTGCATATTATTTTAAAGGAAAGTGAACGCATGCAAGGATTAATCGAAGACTTATTGGACTTATCCAAGATTGAACAACAAGGTTTTAAATTAAACATGGGCACTGTTGATATGAAAGAATTGCTCGGAGAAATCAAGATGGTATTAGAGAATAAATCACAAGAGAAAGAGATTTCCTTGCAAGTGGATGTATTGAGACATGTATCTGTAATAGGAGATCCGAGCAGATTAAAGCAAATCTTTATCAATTTAGTTAATAATGCAATTGTATATACACCAGCTGGTGGAACGGTTTCTGTAGCGTTGTTAGAGGATGAACATAATGCTTATATAAAAGTATCTGATACAGGAATTGGGATTAGTACCGAAGAAATTCCGCGTATTTTTGAACGCTTTTATCGCGTAGATAAAGCGAGAAGTCGAAATACGGGCGGTACAGGCCTAGGGTTATCGATTGTAAAACATTTAGTAGAAGCGCATCACGGAACGATTACTGTGGATAGTACAGTAGGGGAAGGTACGACATTTACAGTTGCTTTACCAAAAGCGGATTTGGAGAAGTAATGATAATGCGAAGCTTTTATCCCGCACTAACGGGCAGTAATACTCCCTCCTAAAAAGAAAAGGTTTATGTCGGTTTTTTAATTTGGGTTGCCTTGGACGGAATATATTTACATTATATTAACAATAGCTTCATTAAATATTAATAAAGTCCTGTTAATATAATACATGAAAACCCCTTCATCCAAGGAGTAGTTTTGGACGAGAATAGTGCTCTATTCTCGTCACTTCCCTTTTTGTAAAGACGTAATATCTCTTGTGCCTTATGTTAAATTGTTGGAAAATTTGACATAAGGACATTGTGACAGCATCTTCATTTGTAATGCCTAAATATATGTCATAAGAAGAACCGTTATTTTTCTTCTCTCTCGTAGTCGTGTTAATATAGAGAGAAGGAAAAGGCGGTTTTTTCTATATAAAAACCGTTTTAAATTTGTATGGGGAGGTTTCTGATTTGGAAAAAAAGGTTGTATTAGTCGATGGGAATAATATCGCGTATCGTGCCTTCTTTGCACTGCCGCTTTTAAATAACGACAAAGGTATACATACGAATGCAATTTATGGTTTTACGATGATGTTAATGAGAATATTAGAAGAAGAAAAACCAACGCATATGCTTGTTGCGTTTGACGCGGGTAAAACAACATTTCGTCACAAAACATTCAGTGAATATAAAGGAGGTCGTCAAAAAACGCCACCTGAATTGTCCGAGCAATTCCCATTTATTCGTGAACTGTTAGATGCATTTCATGTACCACGCTATGAGTTAGAGAATTATGAAGCGGATGACATTATGGGGACACTTGCAAAAGAAGCGAGCGAACAAGGTGCTTATGTAAAAGTTATTTCTGGAGATAAAGATTTACTGCAACTTGTTTCTGATAACACACTTGTTTGTATTCCGCGTAAAGGGATTACAGAAGTAGATGAATATACGACAGAAGCTCTATTTGAAAAATATAGTTTATCGCCAAAACAAATTATTGATATGAAAGGTTTAATGGGAGACCAATCAGATAATATCCCGGGTGTACCAGGAGTTGGTGAGAAAACTGCGATTAAATTGTTAACGCAATTTGAAACAGTAGAAGCAGTATACGAAAACTTAGATCAGGTAAGTGGAAAGAAATTAAAAGAGAAGTTAGAAGCAAATAAAGAGCAGGCGCTCATGAGCAAAGAGCTTGCAACAATTATTACAGATGCACCGATTACGGTACATGTGGATGATATCGAATATAAAGGCTATGAAGCAAGTGATGTTATTCCGATGTTCGAGAATTTAGGGTTTACTTCTCTATTAAACAAGCTTGGTGCTACTCCAGAGGAAACAGTGCCAGCTGAATTAGATGAGATTTCATTTGATATTGTGGAAGAAGTAACTGATGAAATGCTTCAGCAAGATAGTGCGATTATTGTGGAAGTACAAGAAGATAACTATCATAAAGCAGATATTCAAGGTTTTGGTATTCAAAATGAAAATGGTTGCTATTTTATTCCGAGCGATGTTGCACTTGGATCTGAAGATTTTACGAAGTGGCTTGCAGATGAGGAAATGAGAAAGTATACGTTTGATGCAAAGCGTGCCATTGTTGCGCTTAAGTGGAAAGGTGTAGAAATCAAAGGGATTGATTTTGATTTACTCATTGCCGCTTATTTACTTGATCCAGCTGATACAGATAAAGATTTCCGTGCGGTAGCAAAAATGAAAGAAACGCATGCTGTTAAATCTGATGAGGAAGTATACGGAAAAGGTGCGAAACGTGCAGTTCCAGAACAAGGTGTAGTTGCGGAGCACGTAGCTCGAAAAGTACATGTGCTTTTTGATGTGCAAAAAACATTCGTAGAAGAACTAGAAAAAAACGAACAATATGAACTATTTACTGAACTTGAAATGCCATTGGCTCGCGTGTTAGCTGAGATGGAAGTAAAAGGTGTGAAAGTTGATACAGAACGCTTGCGCAATATGGGAGATGAACTTGCTGGAAGACTGAAAGAAATGGAACAAAAGATTTATGAACTTGCTGGGACAGAGTTTAACATTAACTCACCGAAGCAACTTGGTGTAGTTTTATTTGAGAATTTAAACTTACCTGTTATTAAAAAGACGAAAACAGGGTATTCTACATCAGCTGATGTACTGGACAAGTTAATGAATCACCATGAAATTATCCCTAATATTTTACATTATCGTCAATTAGGGAAGCTAAATTCGACATATATTGAAGGATTGTTAAAAGTCGTTCATGAAGATTCATCTAAAATTCATACGCGTTTTAATCAAGTGTTGACACAAACAGGACGATTAAGTTCTACAGATCCTAACTTACAAAATATCCCGATTCGTTTAGAAGAAGGAAGGAAAATTCGTCAGGCATTCATTCCGTCAACAGAAGGATGGGTTATGTATGCTGCCGATTATTCACAAATCGAGCTGCGTGTATTGGCTCACATTGCCAAAGATAAAGGACTCGTTGAAGCGTTCCAACATGATATGGACATTCATACAAAAACGGCAATGGATGTATTTGGCGTTGGGGAAGATGAAGTAACATCGAATATGAGACGTCAAGCAAAAGCAGTTAATTTTGGAATCGTGTACGGTATTAGTGATTATGGACTTTCACAAAACCTAGGAATTACACGAAAAGCAGCAGGGGAATTTATTGAAAAGTATTTTGCAAGTTTCCCTGGTGTAAAAGAATATATGGATGAGATTGTACAAGAAGCGAAACAAAAAGGATATGTTTCTACATTGTTAAATCGTCGTCGTTACATTCCGGAAATTACGAGTCGTAACTTTAATTTGCGCAGTTTTGCAGAACGTACTGCGATGAATACACCAATTCAAGGTAGCGCGGCAGATATTATTAAAAAAGCAATGATTATTATGGCAAATCGCTTAGAAGAAGAAGGATTGCAAGCGCGACTTCTCCTACAAGTACACGATGAATTGATTTTTGAAGTGCCAAAAGAAGAAGTAGAAAAATTAGAGAAGCTTGTGCCTGAAGTAATGGAACATGCGATTGAACTTGCTGTTCCGTTAAAAGTGGATTATTCTTCTGGTCCAACTTGGTATGACGCAAAATAAGGAAGTGATTGAATGCCTGAATTACCAGAGGTTGAAAATGTTAGAAGGACACTTGAAAACCTTGTAACAGGAAAGATAATTAAAGATGTAATTGTAACCTATCCGAAATTAGTAAAGCGACCAGATGATGCTGAACTCTTTAAAGAAATGTTACGTGGTGAAACGATTGAAAGAATTGAGCGAAGAGGGAAATTTTTACTTCTATATGTAACAAAGTATGTTATTGTTTCACATTTGCGTATGGAAGGGAAATATTTGCTTCATGAAGGTGATGAGGCAATTGATAAACATACGCATGTGCGTTTTCAATTCACAGACGGTACAGAATTACACTATAAAGATGTAAGGAAGTTTGGCACGATGCACCTCTTTAAAAAAGGTGAAGAATTTGAAGAAATGCCGCTTGCAGATTTAGGGCCAGAGCCATTTGATGCTGAACTGACACCGGCGTATTTACAAGACAAGCTTCAAAAAACAAATCGGAAAATAAAAGTTGTATTGTTAGATCAACGTCTTTTAGTTGGGCTTGGAAATATATATGTAGATGAAGTTTTATTCCGTTCTGGGATTCACCCGGAACGTGAAGCTTCGTCTTTAACAAAAGCTGAAATAGAAAAGATTCATGCGGCAACTGTGGAAACATTAGGAGAAGCAGTTAAGCGTGGGGGAAGTACAATTAGAACATATATCAATTCACAGGGACAAATCGGCTCGTTTCAGGAGCTGTTAAATGTTTACGGAAGAAAAGGTGAGCCGTGCGTAACTTGTGGGAATGTGATTGAAAAGACAGTTGTTGGTGGAAGAGGGACGCACTATTGTCCGATATGCCAGCTAAAAAGCTAAGAAAGAGTTTTTTTCTAATAACATCGGATAGGCATTTGTCATATACATACAGCAAAGCTATGTATAGGGAAGGAGCTTACCGATGTATCACTATTTTTCTCTTATTTTATTAGCTTTTACATTAAGTTTAGATAGCTGTAGTGTAGGGCTTACTTATGGATTGCGGAGCGTAAGGATTCCGTTAAAATCGATACTCATCATTGGGATGTGTTCAGCTGCTGTTATGCTTGTTTCGATGGGGCTTGGACATATGATTGCTAAAGTGTTTTCTCCGGTGGTTGCAACGCGCATTGGCGGAGTCGTTTTAGTAGCCATTGGAGCGTGGGTATTGTATCAGTTTTTTCGGAGTGATAAAAAAGACGAATCGCAGCAAGAAGAGAAAGTTTGGAAATTAGAAATTGCTTCGCTTGGATTAGTTATTCAAATTTTACGAAAACCGACTGTTGCCGACTTTGATAAGTCAGGCACGATTTCTGGTGGAGAAGCCTTACTTTTAGGTATCGCTCTCTCGGTAGATTCATTTGGAGCGGGGATTGGTGCATCCTTACTCGGATATACACCTGCTATGATGGCGGTTTTAGTAGCTGTTATGAGCTCTTTGTTTTTATTTATCGGAATGAGGCTAGGGGCGGTTTTGTCGAATATGCGATGGTTACAAAAATTTACGTTCCTACCTGGAATTTTACTCATTATTATAGGGATTTGGAAAATGTAAACGGGAGCGTGGAACATAAGTTTCACGCTTCTATTTTTGAGGAGGTAGCATAATGACAGTTGTTATTGGGTTAACAGGAGGTATTGCAAGCGGGAAAAGTACAGTTTCACAAATGTTTCGTGAGCTAAGCATTCCTGTAATTGATGCGGATATTATTGCGAGAGAAGTTGTAGAACAAGGTAAAGAAGCATATAAAGAAATTGTAGAGGTATTCGGTAAAGATGTGTTACAAGTAAATGGAGAACTGGATCGTCCGAAGCTTGGGAGTATTGTATTTCATAATGAAGAAAAACGATTGCAGTTAAACAAAATCGTCCATCCCGCTGTTCGGAAAGAAATGAATGCTCAGAAGGATATGTACATAAAAGAAGGCGTGCAAGCGATTGTGTTAGATATTCCACTTCTATTTGAAAGTAAGTTAACAGCACTTGTTGATCGAATTTTAGTTGTAGCTGTATCACCTCGTACGCAATTAGAACGCTTAATGAAGCGAAATGGTTTTACAGAAGAGGATGCGAAAGCACGTATTGATTCGCAAATGTCTTTAGCGGAAAAAGTAACATTAGCTAATAAAGTGATTCATAATGATGGCACAATCGCTGAAACAAAAGCACAATTGCAGCTCATTTTAAAAGAGTGGAACATTATTAACTAAAAAACTGTGAAATTAGTGAAAATGTTTAGTGACATATCTTCTTTTTGTGTTATACTATTATTGGGATTAGAGATAAATAGTATAACGCATTCAAGGGGGATAACATATTATGACTCGTGTGGCAATTAATGGATTTGGACGTATTGGGAGAATGGTATTTCGTCAAGCGATAAAAGAAAGCGCATTCGAAATTGTAGCGATTAACGCAAGCTATCCACCAGAAACATTAGCACATTTAATCAAGTATGATACAGTTCATGGCAAGTTTGACGGAACAGTGGAAGCATTTGAAGATCATTTACTAGTGGATGGGAAAATGATTCGCCTTCTAAACAACCGCGATCCAAAAGAATTGCCTTGGAAAGAACTAGGTGTTGAAATTGTAATTGAAGCAACTGGTAAATTTAATGCGAAGGAAAAAGCGATTCTTCATGTAGAAGCTGGGGCGAAGAAGGTTATTTTGACGGCGCCTGGTAAAAATGAAGACGTAACAATTGTAGTTGGTGTAAACGAAGAACAATTAGATATTACACAACATACTGTGATTTCAAATGCATCTTGTACAACAAACTGTTTAGCGCCTGTTGTTAAGGTGTTAGATGAGCAGTTTGGAATTGAAAACGGTTTAATGACAACTGTTCACGCTTATACAAATGACCAAAAAAATATTGATAACCCACATAAAGATTTACGAAGAGCACGTGCTTGTGGGCAGTCTATTATTCCTACAACAACAGGTGCTGCAAAAGCCCTAGCGAAAGTTCTTCCACATTTAAATGGAAAACTTCATGGAATGGCACTTCGTGTTCCAACGCCAAACGTGTCTCTTGTTGACTTAGTAGTAGATGTAAAACGTGATGTAACGGTTGAGGAAATTAATGAAGCGTTTAAAACTGTTGCAAACGGTCCGCTGAAAGGGATTATTGAGTTCAGTGAGGAACCTTTAGTATCGATTGACTTTAATACAAATACACACTCAGCTATCATTGATAGTTTATCTACAATGGTAATGGGCGAACGTAAAGTGAAAGTACTTGCTTGGTATGATAATGAGTGGGGTTACTCTCGCCGCGTTGTAGATCTTGTGAATTTAGTTGCTGCTGAATTAACAAAACAAGAAAATGTACAACACATTTAATGATACAAGGAAGGCAAGCGATTGCTTGTCTTCTTTTTTATGTTTTTTTTCTGAAAAGGAAAAAAATTATACAAGTATATTTTCACGGATGGTACATAGGAGAAACCATTGTGATTACTGGATTTGTGAATCAATTATTTTTCTTGGGGAAAAGTAAAGAAGGAAATATGACAAAAAATCGAAAAAACTGTTGTTGCAAAATGAAAATAAACAAAGTATACTAACACTCGTAAACTTAAGAGCTGAGGTACGTAGTTACTACTTAAAGGGTTAGGACCTCTCTGGACTAACTTTCCCCCGTGGTAGTAGAGCAAGCCAAATTGCAAATTAGTTTTCAATTCGAACAGTTAGATTAAATTTTTATGAGGGGGAACTGTAGAATGGATACTATGGACACGATGGGTCGTCACGTAATCGCTGAACTTTGGGATTGCGATTTCGACAAGCTTAATGATATGCCGTTTATTGAACAATTATTTGTGGATGCAGCACTAAGAGCTGGTGCTGAAGTACGTGAGGTTGCTTTTCATAAATTTGCGCCACAGGGTGTAAGTGGAGTTGTAATCATTTCGGAATCACATTTAACAATTCATAGCTTCCCGGAGCACGGCTATGCAAGTATTGATGTTTATACTTGTGGGGATCGTATTGATCCAAATGTTGCTGCAGAATATATTGCAGAAGGTTTAAATGCGAAAACGCGAGAGAGCATCGAGCTTCCTCGAGGCACGGGTAGCTTCGAAATTAAGCATAGAGAAACAAAAGCTCTTTAAAAAAGAACATAATTGATTTAAAATGTAAAGAGGTGTATAATGCACCTCTTTTTTAGTTTATATAAATTGAAGTAATGATAAGTAGTAAGCGCAGACAAATAGGTTATATAATATTGTATATATATTTTCGCATGTAGGTGAAATGAGAAGAATGAAGATTAAATTGCAAGGGAGTGAATGAGTTGCGTTGTCCAACCTGTTTTCATAATGGTACAAGAGTATTGGATTCACGTCCGGTAGATGAGGGACGCTCCATTCGAAGAAGAAGAGAGTGTGAAAGTTGTTTAAATCGATTTACGACATTTGAACGAGTAGAAGAACCACCTCTTATTGTTGTAAAAAAAGAGGGAACACGAGAAGAGTTTAATAAAGAAAAGATTTTACGTGGGTTAATTAAAGCATGTGAAAAACGACCTGTATCGTTAAAGCAATTAGAAGAAGTAACGCAAAATGTAGAGCGAGAACTTCGTAATTTGGGAATATCAGAAGTGAAAAGCGATATGATCGGTGAAATCGTAATGGAAGCACTTCGAGATATTGACGATGTAGCTTATGTGCGGTTTGCTTCTGTATACCGCCAATTTAAAGATTTAAATGTATTTATTGAAGAATTAAAAGATATACTGCAAAAAGAAAGAGAATAAAATAAATTTTGATTCGCGGTCGTTGTCTCTCTCTTTCATTTCTTTTGGAGATGGTAGAAGAATGGAACCCGCAAATTGCGTAAAAAGAGCTAGAAGCGTCAGCTATTAGCTCTTTTTTACTAATAAGTTATATACGTAGAATGAACAGAAGAAAGGAATTGCAGGGAATGGAAAAACAGTCATGGATGGAGCTATTGCCGATTGATCGTTATAAAGTAAGTGCAAAGGGATTGCTACATAATTACGATCGGAAGGTACTAACGATGTTATATCAACCATTAGTGGGTAGCAAGGCTTTTAGTTTATACATGACGCTGTGGGGAGAGCTAGAGCAGGATCGTGTATTTGGAAAAGAGAATACACATCACTCTCTTATGGTGACGATGCAAATGCAGCTTCCAGAAGTATATGAAGAACGGGTGAAATTAGAAGCAATTGGGCTTTTAAACGTATATATAAAAAAAGAAAAAGATATTCGAATGTTTATATACGAATTGCAGCCACCACTAACTCCAAAACAATTCTTTGATGATATTGTTTTGAGTATTTTCTTGTACAATAGATTGAGTAGGGCGAAATATAATCAAGTTAAACAATATTTCTTAGAAGAAGAGTTCGATTTTACTTCATATGAAAATGTGACACGTTCTTTTAATGATGTATTTGGTTCATTTAATCCAGGTCAATTTGAGCATGCGCAAGAGGAAATTCGTATTCCAAAGACAACAGTTATGCCTGGAAATGAACAAGGCACTGCTCCTAAGGTTTGGAATGATTTCTTTGACTTTTCTTTATTTGTAGAGGGGTTATCGACGCTTGTCCCAAGAAAGGCAATTACGGATCAAGTACGTGAATGTGTTATTACGCTAGCCTACGTGTATGATGTTGATGTATTATCGATGCAAAATATAGTGCTTGGTGCAATGACAGAATTACAAACAATTGATATGGAAAGGCTTCGTAAAGGAGCGCGTGATTGGTACCAATTTGAAAATGGTCAAGCACTTCCGGTGTTAAGTGAACGGGTGCAGCCTCACTCTGCGCGTACGATGAAAGAGAAAGAACCGACTACACAAGAAGAGATGCTTATCAAACAGCTGGAGGAAATTTCACCAAAACAATTGTTAAAAGAAATTTCAGGCGGAGCAGAACCAACAAAAGCAGATTTACAAATTGTAGAAGAAGTAATGTTGAGTCAAAAACTAGCGCCAGGTGTTGTCAATGTACTTATTTATTACGTTATGCTTCGTTCTGACATGAAACTGGCTAAATCATATGTTGAGAAAATTGCAGGGCATTGGGCGCGAAAAAAGGTTGGTACCGTATCAGAAGCGATGGCTTTAGCGAAAGAAGAGAATCGTCAATACCAAGAGTGGGCGGAGACGAAGAAGAAAGGTCGGACAACAAAGAAAACAGTTCGGACAGAGATGGTGCCAGATTGGCTCAAGGAAGAACAGAAAGAAAGTCCGAAAAAAGAACCGAAAAAACAATCACAAAAAGGTGCAATTTCAAAAGAAAATCCGAGCAAGCTAGAAGAAGAACGAAAGAGATTGGAAGAAGAGTTGAAAAAATATAAGCGTGATTAATAGAAGAGAATGAACGCTCTTTGAGGTGAGAGAATGGAGCCTATTCAAAATTCATTTGCAAAGTTGATGCAAAATGAAAATTTTAAAAATAGATATGAAGTATTAAAGGCGGAAGTGATGGCGCATCCGCGTGTGAAAGAGTTTATTGAAGAACATAAAGGTGAAGTAACGACTTCTATGATTGAACGAAGTCTTGTGAAATTGTATGAATATATTGGCCAAAGTGTTGGATGCGCAGATTGTCCGAACCTTGAATCATGTAAAAATATGATTCAAGGATATGAGCCGAAATTGATTATTCAAGGTAAGATGATCGATATTCAATATGATCGTTGCGTAAGAAAAGTGGCTTATGATGAGCGGAAAAAGTATGAAAAATTAGTGCAAAGTGTTTATATGCCAAGTGATATTTTGCAGGCTTCTATGGAAAAGTTAGATCCATCAGATTTAGAGCCTCGCATTGAAGCGATTCGTGCGGCAAATGAGTTTTTAAGTGCATACGAACCTGGGAAGAAAATACAAGGGCTATATTTCTATGGCAAATTTGGCGTAGGAAAAACGTATCTCTTAGGGGCAATTGCAAATGAATTAGCCTTGAAAAAAATAAGTTCAATGATTGTATACTTACCAGAATTCTTGCGAGAAATTAAAAGCTCATTGCAAAATAATACGATTGGTGAAAAGATTGATGCTGTAAAGCGTGTACAAGTATTAATGCTTGATGATATCGGAGCAGAAGCGATGTCCAGTTTCGTGCGTGATGATGTCCTTGGGGCTATACTGCAATTTCGCATGCTCGAAAATTTACCGACGTTCTTTACATCTAACTTTGATTTTAAACAGTTAGAACATCATTTAACGTATACGCAACGCGGAGAAGCGGAAGAAATGAAAGCGGCTCGTATTATGGAGCGTATTAAATATTTAGCAAAACCGGTTGAGATTGGCGGGAAGAATCGTCGTCATATTTAGAATAGGAAAGAAATAAGAGAAAGTTATTGTGAATATATTTTAAATTTGTACATAAAAAAGAGTCTGTTTTCATGTGAAACAGACTCTTTTTTATACTTGATTAAGTAATAACATTTCCATATATATCAATTTTTATTTTCAAGCACTTAAGTCGCAGTTATGAAAGCAAACGAAGAGCTCCACTTGCTCTCTCCCATCTAAAAAGAATGGTTTGATGTTCGTTTTTAAATTCAGGTTTATATAAACTGAAAATTCATACGAGCTTGTATCATTTTTTTCTCCCACCGTTAATATATATGAAATTAACAAGAAATATCGAGTGAAGACTTTAGGCGATAGGGGAGGTATCTCTGCTTAGGATGGGGCTTCACGGTTCGGACTCTTTATGGATGTGTGCCTCAATTCATTTTAAGTTGAGAGGTTAACGTTCCTTTAGAGAGGGATAAAAGGGGGGACAAGAGTGATTGAAATCTGCTTCGAAGAAAAAAATGATGCTATATACGTATATCAACAACTGATAAAGAGAACGGAAAAGCTATATAAAGAAACGAGTGTGTATTTACATGAGCAAAAAGTCACAATTCATATTCCGATATGTGAATCAGGTTATATGGAGGAAGTTTTAACACCCGTACTCCTTTATTTTATTGTTAATATAAAACAAACTGAATGGATTCGTACGATTTTAAAGGAAAAGTTTTTTTATGAAGAACAAGAAGAATGCCATCAAATTTTACATATGGCACAAGCTATTTTAAACGGAAAAAGAAAAGGCCTTACCGAAAGTTTAACGCGTAATCAAGTGGAGGAGCATGTTATGTCTTCTCTAAAAGGTTGGCTTTGTGATCCTCTTTCTTTTTCATTCTCATCCTATATTCGTTTTCGTTTACGCACATATAAAGAAATGGTGCACAAGCTTGCGGAAGAAGCAATTGATGAATATAAAATGGAGCAAGAGTATCAGATGTTTGTAGAAATGCTGCGGCAACAAGTAAGTAGCCGGAAATCACGTTTATCTTGTTTGCATCTTGTGTTTGATGAAAGTTTTATTTTTTATGATGAAAAAGGAATACGTTTAAAACAAGAGAAATTGGTTCAATATATAGATGAGGAATTACTAACTCAACAGGGTGTATATATTGATACAAAGGTAATAGCGCCACTGCTTTCTATTTCGCCGAAAATGATTTATTTGTATACAAAAGAACAAGATCACAATATGATTGTTACCCTTCAAAATGTATTCCAAGAGAGAGTGCAAATATGTGCACCTCATGAATTTGAACACAACGTGAAAAATTTAAAAAATAAAGGGAACGCCCTTGATTTTCTAAGTTTTTGAGCATATAATTACCTACATAAATGAAATATATTGAAATGTCGCGATGAGGACATGAGTAATTTACTACGATTTTCAGAGAGGGAAGCCTTAGGGTGTGAGCTTCCTAGTACGGGTTTATTACTTACCACCTCTAAACTTTAGCAGTGAACGTTTTGTCTAGTAATTGCTAACGGCCAACACCGTTATGTTGTACTTGAGCAATTAACAATTTTGTTAATTGGAACAAGGGTGGAACCACGAATTCAACACTCGTCCCTTTTTACGGGATGAGTGTTTTTTATTTTGAAAAAAAGAGGAGTGACCAGTGATGGCAGATGTAGTTAAAATTACTTTCCCTGATGGAGCTGTGAAGGAGTTTCCAAAAGGAGTAACAACTGAAGAAATCGCAGCTTCTATTAGCCCAGGCTTAAAGAAAAAAGCTGTGGCTGGAAAATTAAATGATGAGATGATTGATCTTTCTACACCAATTGAAGAAGATGGTGCAGTTTCAATCATTACATTAGATTCTGAAGAGGGCTTATACATTTTACGCCACTCAACAGCCCATCTTTTAGCACAAGCGTTAAAACGTTTATATAAAGATGTTAAACTTGGTATCGGTCCAGTAATTGAAAATGGCTTCTATTACGATATCGATATGGAAGAAGCAATTACAGTTGAAGACTTCAAAAAAATCGAAAAAGAAATGCAAAAAATTGTGAACGAGAACTTAGAAATCGTTCGTCACGAAGTACCACGTGCAGAAGCACTTCGTCGTTATGAAGAAATTGGCGATGAGTTAAAATTAGATTTAATTAACGATCTTCCAGAAGATGCGGTTATTTCAATTTACGAACAAGGCGAATTCTTTGACCTTTGTCGTGGTGTTCACCTTCCATCTACAGGAAAGATTAAAGTATTTAAATTATTAAGCGTTGCAGGTGCATACTGGCGCGGTGATAGCGACAATAAAATGTTGCAACGTATTTATGGTACAGCATTCGTGAAAAAAGCAGAATTAGATGAGCATTTACGTATGCTTGAAGAAGCGAAAGAGCGCGATCACCGTAAATTAGGTAAAGAGTTAAAACTATTTACTAATAGCCAAAAAGTAGGACAAGGTTTACCACTTTGGTTACCAAAAGGTGCAACAATCCGCCGCATTATTGAGCGTTACATCGTTGATAAAGAAGCAAGTTTAGGATATGATCACGTATACACTCCAGTACTAGGAAGCAGAGAACTTTATGAAACTTCTGGTCACTGGAATCACTACCGTGACGGCATGTTCCCATCAATGGAAATGGATAATGAAGAATTAGTTCTTCGCCCAATGAACTGTCCTCACCATATGATGGTGTATAAAAATGATATTCATAGCTACCGTGAACTACCAATCCGTATTGCAGAACTTGGAACAATGCACCGCTATGAAATGTCTGGAGCATTATCTGGATTGCAACGTGTACGCGGAATGACTTTAAATGATGCGCACATTTTCGTTCGCCCAGATCAAATTAAAGAAGAATTGAAACGCGTTGTAAACTTAACTTTAGAAGTGTACAAAGATTTCGGTTTAGAAAATTATTCATTCCGTCTATCTTATCGTGACCCAGCAGATACTAAAAAGTATTATGCTGATGATGAGATGTGGGAAAAAGCGCAATCAATGCTAAAAGAAGCAATGGATGAAATGGGTCTTGAGTACTATGAGGCTGAAGGTGAAGCAGCATTCTACGGTCCGAAACTTGACGTTCAAGTTCGTACTGCACTTGGAAAAGACGAAACACTTTCAACTGTACAATTAGACTTCTTACTTCCAGAACGCTTTGAATTAACTTATGTTGGTGAAGATGGTAAACAACATCGTCCAGTTGTTATTCACCGTGGTGTTGTATCAACTATGGAACGCTTTGTTGCCTTCTTAATTGAAGAATATAAAGGTGCATTCCCAACTTGGTTAGCTCCAGTTCAAGTACAGGTAATCCCAGTTTCTCCGCAAGTACATTTAGACTATGCGAAGAAAGTACAAGAAGAATTGCAACGCGCTGGTATCCGTGTTGAAGTAGATACTCGTGAAGAGAAAATCGGGTACAAAATCCGTGAAGCACAAATGCAAAAAATTCCGTACATGCTTGTAGTAGGTGACAATGAAGTGACTGAAAATGGCGTAAACGTACGTAAATACGGCGAGCAAAAATCAGAAACAATCGCATTAGATGCGTTTGTTGAAATGATTAAAGTTGAAGGAAAACGCTAAAAAAGAGTCGCGGCATGCCGCGACTTTCTTGTATTGTACTAGGAATAAAAACGATATAAGATCATTCTTTTTAGGTGGGAGAGAGCATCTAGCCATGCATAGAAGCGGTCAGGTGCCTTTCCTGCCCCGTGCCAAGTAAAACAAAGAGAGAAAAAGAGTGCAGGATACCTTTTGTTCTTTATAGCAGGGGATTATATGTTGAAAAATCAAAATGGATTTATACGGAAATAATAACCAAACAATACTTATCATAAAAAAGTATTGCATGTATTCGTGTTGTTTGTTACAATATTTCTTGTTGTTAGTAAAACGCGTCTTCTTGACAGACGTTATATCCTATGGTAAACTCATCAAGGATAATAGAATATGGTTTGTAGAAAAAGTAGAAGCACCCGCTTCTCACCTGATTGGCGCATATGCAGTTAGCAGGTAAATGTCTTTCTTACTTAAGAATGTACAAGTGTGGGTGTTCGTATGCCCACACTTTTTTGTTTGGGTTCTACGGTTACAAACATGTTCTAAGAAAACCTTGGAGGTGGCTTACTATTAGCAAGGATATGATGATTAACGAGCAAATTCGTGCACGTGAAGTACGCTTAGTTGGCGCAAATGGCGATCAACTTGGAATCAAGTCTCGTAATGACGCTTTAGACTTAGCTGCAAATCTTAATCTTGATTTAGTATTAGTTGCTCCAAATGCGAAACCGCCAGTATGCCGCATTATGGACTACGGTAAATTCCGCTTTGAGCAACAGAAGAAAGAAAAAGAACAGCGCAAAAATCAAAAAGTAATTAGCATGAAAGAAGTTCGTTTAAGTCCAACAATTGATGAACACGACTTTAACACAAAGCTTCGTAATGCTATCAAGTTTTTAGAGAAAGGCGACAAGGTTAAAGCGTCAATTCGCTTTAAAGGACGTGCCATTACTCATAAAGAAATCGGTCAACGTGTTTTAGATCGCTTCTCAGAAGCTTGTGCTGAAGTTAGTACAATCGAATCTAAGCCTAAAATGGAAGGACGTAGTATGTTCTTAGTTTTAGCACCGAAAAACGATAAGTAATAGATAGAGGAGGAAATACCTATGCCTAAACAAAAAACTCATCGCGGCGCTGCAAAGCGTTTCAAAAAGACTGGATCAGGTAAACTGAAACGTTCTCACGCTTACACAAGCCATTTATTCGCTAACAAATCTACAAAAGCTAAACGTAAACTACGTAAAGCTGGTGTAGTAAGCGCTGGTGACTTCAAACGCATTCGTCAAATGCTTGACAACTTAAAATAAGTTCGGTTGATATATAGAACAATTAGGAGGTAATATTATGCCAAGAGTAAAAGGTGGTACAGTTACTCGTCAACGTCGTAAAAAAGTAATAAAATTAGCAAAAGGTTACTACGGTTCTAAAAATACATTATTCAAGGTTGCTAACCAACAGGTTATGAAATCTCTAATGTATGCATTCCGTGACCGTCGTCAAAAGAAACGTGACTTCCGTAAATTATGGATTACACGTATCAACGCAGCAGCTCGTATGAATGGTCTTTCTTACAGCCGCTTAATGCACGGTTTAAAAAATGCTGGCATCGAAGTTAACCGCAAGATGCTTGCTGACTTAGCTGTTCATGACGAAAAAGCTTTCGCTGAATTAGCAACAGCTGCAAAAAACAACTTAAACTAATTATTCAAAAACCTTAGAAGATTTTCTTCTAAGGTTTTTTTATTTATTTTAATGATACAACTCTAGCAGGAAACAAGGAAAAGGATTAGAAATAGAAATGGGCATGGAAAAAGATACGAGGAGGAACCACATGGCAAAGCTAATTTATCATATTGCAGTTACGGCGGATAGCTTTATTGCGGACTTAGATGGTGATGCTACTGATTCGATTTTTTTATATGAAGGTGAACATGTATCAGATTTTATTGCCGATGTCGAGCAATATAATGCGGTATTAATGGGGAGAAAAACATATGAGTTTGGATTTCAATTTGGTGGGAAGCTAGGAGAACCAGGTTATTTTAAAGAATTAAAGCATTATATTTTTTCAAATACTATGCAATTTGAATCGAGTGATAAAGTAGAACTTGTTAGGGAAGGTGCAGTTGAGTTTATCAAAAACTTAAAAATGAAAGAAGCTGGTAATCTGTGGCTCTGCGGGGGTGGAGAACTGGCTGGTTCGTTAGTTCAGCAACAACTAATTGACCAAGTAGTATTAAAAATAAATCCAGTCATAATTGGGGAAGGAACACCTTTATTTGGTAGCGTGAAACCGCGTTTAAAATTGAAATTAGTTGATGCGAAACACTATGTAAATGGTGTCATTAAATCAACCTATACGATTATTTATTCTTAGGAACATTTACGTGGAAAAGAATAAAATTAACAGATGTGTTGTTATTGGTATGAAAAAAGAATCTTAATATAATTTGCCAAAAGCTAGAGGGAGAATTCTCTAGCTTTTTCGATATAATGTAGTGATAGAAAATTCGAAAAATTTAAAATAAATGGTAGATTTAGGGTGATTCTTGTACTAATATGTAAATGAAAACCTTTTCAAAAACCGAGTGAAGGAGGAATTCATTTGAAAGCAGCTGTTGTAAACCAATTTAAAGAGAAATTAGAGGTAAAGGATGTCCCAAGGCCAAAAGCAGGAATGAACGAGGTGCTTGTACATATCCAAGCATGTGGCGTTTGCCATACAGATTTACATGCGGCACATGGTGATTGGCCGGTAAAACCAAAGCTACCGCTAATTCCAGGGCATGAAGGTGTTGGAGTGGTAGAAGAAGTAGGAGAAGGTGTCACCCATCTTAAAATAGGTGACCGAGTCGGAATTCCTTGGTTATATTCAGCGTGTGGTCAATGTGAGTATTGTTTATCTGGTCGTGAAACGCTTTGCCTAGATCAGCATAATGCGGGATATTCAGTTGATGGAGGCTATGCAGAATATTGTATAGCAGCAGCTGATTATGTTGTAAAAGTACCGGAAAACTTAAGTTCAGTAGAAGCAGCTCCGTTATTTTGCGCAGGTGTTACAACATATAAAGCGTTAAAAGTATCAGAAGCAAAGCCTGGACAATGGGTAGCTGTTTTTGGGATTGGTGGTCTAGGGCATTTGGCGATGCAGTATGCCAAAGCAATGGGATTACATGTAGTAGCAGTTGATACAGTTGATGAAAAACTTGAACTCGCAAAAGAACTCGGTGCAGATTTAGTTGTTAATCCACTTAAGGAGAATGCTCCGCTTTGGATTCACGAAAAGGTAAACGGCGTACATGCATCTATTTGTACAGCCGTATCAAAACCAGCATTTGATCAAGCGTATCGTGCAGTACGTCGTGGCGGCACTTGTGTAGCGGTTGGTCTACCGCCAGAAATGATGGAGGTACCAATCTTTGATACAGTATTAAATGCAGTGAAAATAGTCGGCTCTATCGTTGGAACGCGTAAAGACTTACAGGAAGCGCTCCAATTTGGTGCGGAAGGAAAAGTAAAAGCGATTATAGAAACACGTCAGCTTGATGAAATTAATGAGATATTTAGTGAAATGGAAGAAGGGAAAATTAACGGACGTGTTGTACTTGATATGACAAAATAAGTATAAAAGCCATAACGATATAGAAGAATATGCAGTAAAAAAGTCGGAGGAGTCCCTCTGGCTTTTTTACTGTTGTTTAAAGGCATCTTTCCTAGTAGAAACGACACTGCTATAATGGAAAGATGATATGGGAGTTTCATCATATGTAAAGTCTATCTGAAACGTATGGATGATTTAGGGACAAGATATCTCATAAGGGGCCAGGAAGCTAATTAGATAATAACGGGTAGGATTTTTAAAGCTTACAATAAATATGTGCGAAACAACATTGTTCTTATGCGATGTTGGAGGAGGAATAGAATGGATTTACTACAACTATTTAAATTACAAAAAGAATTAGATGACCGTATTGTAAAAGAACATGATTTACAACCGAAAAAATTATTAAAAGAAAAGATGTTAGCACTGCTTGTAGAAATTGGAGAACTTGCAAATGAAACGCGTTGTTTTAAATATTGGAGCAAAAAGCCAGCAGCTGAACGTGAAGTGATACTTGAAGAATATGTAGATGGTTTACACTTTATTTTATCGATTGGAATTGATTTAGGAATTGATAAAAACTTCTTGTTTTATAAATGTGCACAAACGAATAAAACACAAGTTGAAATTTTCTTAGACACATATGCGAAAGTGATTCGTTTTACTGATCAGCCATCTATTACAAACTATATTGAATTATTTACAAGTTACCTTCGCCTTGGACAAGCTCTTGATTTTGGCCAAGAAGAAATTGAAAAAGCATATTTAGATAAAAACGAAGTGAATCATCAGCGTCAAACACAAGGGTATTGATTTAATTTTTGAATATTTCAACTCATTTTTGTATAATGAAGTGACTGAAGAAAAAGGAGGGTGTTGGCAATGACAAAATTAGATCCGACATTGACAATGCTAAAAGAATTAACAGATGCACGCGGGATTGCTGGGAATGAGCGAGAACCACGTGAAGTAATGAAAAAATATATCGAGCCATTTGCAGATGAACTTTCTACCGATAATTTAGGGAGTTTAGTTGCGAAAAAAGTAGGGGAAGAAAATGGCCCGAAAATTATGGTAGCTGGTCACTTAGATGAAGTTGGTTTCATGATTACGCAAATTGATGACAAAGGTTTCCTTCGTTTTCAAACAGTTGGTGGCTGGTGGTCACAAGTTATGCTTGCACAGCGTGTAACGATCGTAACACGTAAAGGTGATGTAACAGGTGTAATTGGTTCAAAACCACCGCACATTTTACCAGCAGAAGCTCGTAAAAAACCGGTTGAAATTAAGGACATGTTTATTGATATCGGTGCTTCTAGTAAAGAAGAAGCAATGGAATGGGGCGTACGACCAGGGGATCAAGTTGTACCGTACTTTGAATTCCAAGTGATGAAAAATGAAAAGATGCTTCTTGCAAAAGCATGGGATAATCGCATTGGCTGTGCAATTGCAATTGACGTGTTAAAACAATTAAAAGATGAAAAGCATCCAAACGTTGTATACGGCGTTGGGACTGTTCAAGAAGAAGTAGGTCTTCGTGGTGCGAAAACATCTGCACATTATATTAAACCAGATATCGCGTTTGCAGTAGATGTTGGTATTGCTGGTGATACGCCAGGAGTAACAGAAAAAGAAGCGCAAAGCAAAATGGGTGACGGTCCACAAATCATTTTATATGATGCATCTGTCATTGGACATACTGGACTTCGCAATTTCGTAGTTGACGTTGCGGATGAATTAGACATTCCTTATCAATATGATTCTGTAGCTGGTGGTGGTACTGACGCAGGTGCAATTCATATTTCTGTAAATGGTATCCCATCTATGGCGATTACGATTGCAACTCGTTATATTCACTCTCATGCGGCAATGTTACACCGTGATGACTATGAAAATGCAGTGAAGCTAATTGTAGAAGTAATTAAACGTCTTGATAAAGAGGCTGTACATAACATTACATTTAATTAATGAGAAAAAGCGAAGGGAGTTCCCTTCGCTTTTTCTATTTTTATTACGCTCTTATTATTGTTCTTGTATCATTTTCATCAGTAATAAATTGTATATTTTCAAATCCGAAGTCTTTTGCGTTCTTATAAAGCAATTCGAGTTTTTCTTTATCTTTGCAGTAAATGACGGTATAGCAGCTGTCTACTACGAAAAGAACAAGTTCACACTCACTTTTAACGAATTCTTCATAAGTTTTAATTTCTGAAACTTTGCCTTTCGGATATGCTTGTAAATCAGCGAAAATAATATAGTATATATTATTTTCCAGTAGTTTTTTAAGATTTGCACCTTCCATTAGCTCATTATCTGTTTCAAAAAGATCTTTATCTAGATCTAACTCATCATTAACCACTAAATAAGACTCTACGGGGCTAACTCTCCAATCGAAAGTGGAAATATCTATTGGTTTTAATACATCTCCAAGACAAGAGTCATAGTTATTAGTATTAGGTAGTTGAAAACTTAGTCCTCTTTTCATAAAGCGATACCCCCGTTGATTTTTTAAAAAGGTCTCTCTAACCCAGCGGCAGTATGCGCCCCTAAAATAATTAAACGTGTGAGCTGCATTGCCATGAAGTGCGGCGTATAAATCATGCCTCTTTTTAACCAAGACATAATCATCCCGATATGTGCGCCAGTTACATAGCTAATAAGAATATCCCGTGGAACCATAAGTTCTTCATCGTCTGGCTGTGAAATAGAAAGACTTAATGTTAAATGTGTTTGAATGGTTTTCATCATTTTATAAGAATAATTTCCAGCTGCTTTGTCTCCGAGCATTACGTTATAAAAGGTTGCATTCTCAGCGATGTGTTCAAATAAGGCTAGAAAAATTGGATTTGGGGAATCAAAGGTAAGTTGCAAATCTTCTTTTGTTTGCTTTTTTGGCTTAATCACTTCTGATAAAGATGCTAGCATTTCTTCTATACACTTATCTAATAAATCGTATTTATCATGATAATGGCTATAAAAGGTAGCGCGATTGACAGGAGCACGTTCAGCGATATGTTGCACTGTGACATTTTCAAATCCTTTTTCGCCTACTAAAGTGATAAAAGCATTCTGTATTAATTGTCTCGTTCGTTTTACACGCGGATCGTTTGTATTTTTTATAGACATTTTCGTTCTCCTTGATGAATTTTTACTATTTAAACAACAAATATATAGTTTAGTGTTGGATAACCAACATATATGCCTGAATTGTCGGTTGTAGATTCAAAATAATTATTTATAATTATAAACGATATTCCTTTAGAAAACAGCACCGCTAGCATGCAAGCAAGGGATTGGTTTGCAGAGCAAAGGTGTGCTTTTTTTATTTAATTGTTAATATGATTAACAATTAAATAGTATAAACAAAAAGGATGTAAATAGTTTAGAGAAAAATTATATGCGATATAAGGAGAGGAATGCAATGAATCAGTTTCGAAGAATGGTGATTATTAATATTATCACATTAATTGTATTAGTTGGCGGCGGTATTGGTGGTTATTACTACTATAATCAAGCTGAAAATTACTTAAAAACAGATAATGCGAAAATTGATGGGAAAGTAATCCCAATCGCATCACCAGTAGCAGGAAAATTAACAGAATGGAATGCAGAAATAGGCAAGAATTACAATGAAAATGATAAATTAGGTTCTGTCTCTGCACCAGGCCAAAATGGTGAGCAAACAATGGATGTAACAATCCCACAGAGTGCAACAGTTGTTCAATCAAATGCCACAAAGAACGCGTTTGTTGGAGCAGGTAGTCCAATTGCGTACGCATACGATATGAGTGATTTATGGGTAACGGCAAATATTGAGGAAACAGATATTGATGATGTGAAAAAAGGCCAAGAAGTTGATGTGTATGTAGATGCATACCCTAATACAACGTTAACAGGAAAAGTAGAACAAGTGGGATTAACAACTGCAAATACATTCTCTATGCTTCCATCAAGCAATGCGACAGCGAACTATACGAAAGTAACACAAGTTGTGCCGGTTAAAGTTTCTTTAGACCATAGTAAATCAGTAAATATTGTTCCTGGAATGAATGTGACAGTTCGGATTCATAAGTAAGGGGGGAAGATAAAATGTCCTCAGGTTTAATTGTAGGATATGCATTATTTTGTATCATCGTCTTCTTCCTTGTAAATCGTCTTTTAAGAAAGAAAAAAACGAACGCGGGAGAAGAACAAGTCCCAGCCATAAGTAAGATAGAAACAAAGCAAGAACCGTCTAATGTAGTTGAATTAGAAGCATCAAAACAAGAAACACAAAAGCAAGAAAGACAGAAACAACAAATGCCGATAGAGAATGTCAATATAAAGGCTGTTGTAACGGTATTAATTCTTGGTATGTTCGTGTCGATTTTAAACCAAACAATTATTAATGTGGCATTGCCTCCATTAATGAATGAGTTTAATGTATCAACTTCAACGGCCCAATGGTTAATTACAGGCTTTATGCTTGTGAACGGGATTTTAGTGCCAATTAGTGCGTTCTTAGTTTCTCGGTTTACGTATCGTAAATTATTTGTAGCAGCAATGCTATTTTTTACAGTAGGTTCTATTATTTGTGCGATATCTGGCAACTTCACAATGATGATGACAGGGCGGGTAATTCAAGCGGTTGGCGCTGGTATTTTAATGCCAGTAGGTATGAATATTTTTATGACGCTTTTCCCGCCGCATAAGCGCGGAGCCGCAATGGGATTGCTTGGAGTGGCGATGATTTTAGCGCCAGCGATCGGTCCAACTGTAACAGGATGGGTTATTGAAAATTATAGTTGGAACTTAATGTTCTACGGGATGTTTATCATCGGTTTAGTTATTACATTATTATCTTTAAAATTCTTTACACTTGCTCAGCCAGTCTCACAAACAAAGCTAGATGTGTTTGGGGTTATTAGTTCAAGTATTGGACTCGGTAGCTTACTTTATGGATTTAGTGAAGCTGGAAATAATAGCTGGAGTAGTGCGGAAGTTGTAATCTCACTTATTATTGGTGTGATTGGTTTAGCGGTATTCATTTGGAGAGAGATGACAACGAATAACAAAATGCTAGATTTACAAGTATTTAAATATCCAACGTTTACTTTTACGTTATTAATTAATGCGATTGTAACAATGGCATTATTCGGTGGTATGTTATTACTTCCTGTATACCTCCAAAACATTCGTGGCTTTACACCAATTGAATCAGGTCTTCTGCTTCTTCCAGGATCATTAATTATGGGGATTATGGGGCCGTTCGCAGGGAAGTTATTTGATAAGTATGGTATTCGTCCACTAGCAATCGTTGGATTAGCGATTACGACATATGCTACGTATGAATTTACGCAGCTGTCGATGGATACACCATATAGCGTCATTATGACAGATTATATTATCCGTTCATTTGGAATGTCATTCATTATGATGCCAATTATGACAGCTGGTATGAACGCGTTGCCGATGAAATTAATCTCTCATGGTACAGCAACGCAAAATACATCAAGGCAAGTAGCAGGTTCAATTGGTACAGCAATCTTAATTACAATTATGACCCAACAAACAACTGCTCACGTTGCAGATTACGGTAATATGCTAACAACAACAAATCCAATTTTAGTTGATAAAGTACATGGAATGGGACAAAGTTTAGCATCCGTAGCTGGATCAGCACAAGCAGGAGATGCGATGAGCTCTCAGCTACTGTTTGGACAAATTTCAAAGCTTTCTGCAATTAATGGCATTAATGATGCTTTCTTAATTGCAACTATATTAGCAGGGATTGCTTGGGTGTTATCATTTTTCTTACCATCAGGCAATAAGCCAAATAGAAAAGCAGAGAATTAATTTTCTCTGCTTTTTTGTTTTGATATTAAAATGAGAAACCTGCATTATCCTGGAATGGAGAATGAATCAGGCATAGACATCAGTTGATAGAAAATAGCCCCTAGTACCCCTACAGTAAAAATGATCATCCCCATATTGCGGATACGAATCATTTGGTTACGTATTCCACTTATACCTGCTAACAAACCAGTTAACGCGAAAAGAACCCAATACAGCACAGTTGGAATTGGAATAAGTCTTTCCATATCAATCCCCATTCCCCAGAAAACAAAAGGCATAGCGACAAATGAAAAACAAATCATCCCCATTGTAATAACAAACGGCTTTCGAGACATGAATCCTGCTATAACTAAATAGATGCCACCAAAGATTCCACACGATACAAGTATGGGCATAAAGAAAATCCACAGAGAGCCTAACATTTGCATATATTTATTCCTCCTGATTGATAAGTTATATTTTACAATACTAGGGTTATTTTGGATATTATTAAAGGTGAATTAGTTTTGCTCCAGTTAAAAGAGGTATCGCCACGTAGCGATACCTCTTTTTATGATAAAAATGCCAGTGTATTATTCATCATATGAAATAATATAGCTGGAATAATAGAATTCGTTCGCTTGCATAATATAGCCATCAATAGTCCCATAAGAAAAGTAGCAACCATTATGCCAAGTGAGTATGTATGAGCGATCCCGAAAAGTAAACTTGTCCCAATTGCTGCAATCCAAAATGGAAAGCGTTCTGAGAAGAAGCGAAGGATGATACCCCGGAAAATAATTTCTTCAAAAATAGGAATGAAAATTGCAGATCCAATAATTAGTAAAATTCGATATTGCTTTAGAACATCTAAGTTTAAAGCAGATGCTTGCTGTGTTGTTGCATCAGGAAATAGATGTGTCAGAATAAGTGAATTTAAGACGATATTTAAAGCATAGAAAAGAAGTAAGTATATGTAAGTACTCAATTTTTTAAGTGCTCTAAAATTGAAAGCGGATGACAATAAGTTTTTTGCTGGTTCATACTTAGAAATGAACAACAATAAAACAAGTAATTGCAATAAAGTACTTGCAGTATTTCCTATAGATTCATACAAGGCGATTTGTTTTTCATTCGTTAGGTCGCTTGTATAAATTGTTACAGGGAGTGCGATGAATAATGTTATAAGTCCTGTTCCAAAAAAGGCGAATAAGACAGAACCGATAAACTGTCCCCATGACATAGAATGTTTTGGACCGTATGTAAGTTGCGTAGTCGATTGCATATATCGAACCCTCTCTTTTTATCTATATATATAACTATACACAATAATTATAAAACTGTCATTTCTGAATATTACATATAAATAGGTGTTGATTTGATTATTAGTAATAAATATATGAATTTTGATAGAAATAGATGATGAGGAAACGAATGAATAAGTGTAGGGCGTATGAGAAAGGAAGTTGCATATGAAAATCACAGAAAAAAATGTTGTACAAGAGTTAAGAAAGCGAAATGAAAAAGCGTTATATTTTGTCATTGATCAGTATGGCGGGCTTATAAAAAGTATTGTTAGAAAGCACTTATCTTTCTTAGAGAATGTCCAGGAAGAGTGCATGGATGATATATTGCTAGCAATTTGGAATCATATTGAAAAGTTTGATGAAGAGAAAAATACGTTTAAAAACAGTTATTGGCGTTTTGAAAAATTAGACGATAGTGTTACAAAAATTATACTGACGCCTGTCATAACTTCTGGTGAAGAAGAAGAAAAGAAAACGAATTATTGAAAAGTGTTGACGGAAGAGGAGTTTGAAGTTGTTATAAAATAATAAAAGAGGTATCACTCTATAGTGATGCCTCTTTCTCATTGATAACTATGTTCTGTTTTTTTATTCGATTTCGTTTGCTCTATTTGTAATTCACGCTCTACCATTCGATCTAATTGCTGAATCGCTTTCAATGCCTTTTCGTAAGAGATTGTTCGATAGTGATGCGCTCCGCCTGGCTCTTCGTCTGCTTCGTCCGCCCACTTAATAATATTTTGAAGAGGTGTTCTTGCAAGTTGTTGTTCTACTAGAAAAGAATCGGTATGCAGGAGAATAGCAACAGAAATTTCCTTTGCTTGCTTCGGATGTTCTCCTAATCTGATTAATAATTTATGAGCTCTTTCCGCTCCTTTAATCGCATGTATATCATTCTTTTTATATAAGTCATAGTCCCATTCGCCGCCTGTATACCACGTATGATGTCCGATATCATGAAGGAAGCCAGCTTTTGTCGCAGCATCGACTGAGGCGTGATGCTTTTTAGCTAAGTGAAACGCATGGTAAGCGACAGCGATTGCATGGACCATTCCAGAACGGTTTACGTATTTTTGTGTAATATGATGTTTGAAAATTTGTTCAAGCGTAATACGGTGCATAAAACATTCACTCCTTTTATCCCGCTTTAACGGGCAGTAAGATTTCCACTTCAAAATTCGGCGAATACGAGGAAGTTAGGTGGGAGATCAACTGCCCGTAAAAGC
>NZ_NTUG01000011.1 GCF_002561295.1 Bacillus cereus | reverse complement strand
AATTGGGGTGCAGTTCATAAGGTGTTCTTCTTTTATTATGTAGGCAAATAATATAAGAGAATATTATGATAGGGGGAAGCGAAATTGAATGAAACGCTACTCGTTATTATTGGTATATTACTATTGTTATTATTACTTTTTATTGTCTTTTTTATGGTGACATTTTTTATCAAGAAACGAACGCACCATTCTATCTTAAAACTTCATCCGTACCTAGGAAGGATGCGTTTTTTATTAGAAAAGATAGGACCTGAATTCCGGCAATATTGGTTTGATCATGATACAGATGGAAAACCTTTTTCACGTTATGATTTTCAAAGTGTAATGTTTTTAGCGAAATATCGATCTGAAGTGCTCGGATTTGGTTCGAAAAGAGATTTCGATGCTTCTGGATATTATATCGCGAATACTCTTTTTCCAACTCTTACAGAAGAACAACATGTAAATCTTTCTGAAGAGCGTAAAGCAAAAAAATATGTAATTCAAAAGGAAGGATTGTTTTCTAGAAGAGAAAAATTAACTGAGGATACGACAAATCTTTGGTTGTATAACGAAGAGGATGCAATTGTAGTTGGAGAGAACCGCAAATATCCGTGGAAAATATACGGCATGTTCGGAGCATCTGCTACTTCTTATGGGGCAATTGGGGAGAATTACATTTTATCTACAGGGTATGGGGCGAAAATGGCAGGAGGTTCATGGATTAATACGGGGGAGGGTGGTGTAATTCCAGAGCATTTACATACCGGTGCAAGTATTATTGCCCAAATTGGTCCTGGCTTATTTGGATATCGTGATGAAGATGGGAACTTTTCAATGGAAGAATTCATACATAAGGCTAAAGAACCGAATATTAAAGCATTTGAGCTGAAATTTGGGCAAGGGGCAAAAATACGTGGCGGTCATTTAGAAGGGCAAAAAGTGAATTGGAAAATAGCTGCTGTTCGGAAAGTAAAAGAAGGGCAAACGATTAACTCCCCAAATCGCATTGCTTTTTTGCATCATGCGAAAGATGCATTACGCTTTATTCATGATTTACAAGAAAAAGGTGGTAAACCAGTTGGAATGAAAATAGTGATTGGACAACAAGATGCGCTAGAAGATTTACTACAAACGATGAAAGAGTTAAATATGTATCCGGATTTTATTACAATTGATGGCTCGGAAGGTGGTTCTGGTGCAACCTATAAATCTATGGCGGACAGTATGGGAATGCCTCTTATACCAGCATTAATTACGTTTGTTGATACAGCTTGTCGTTTTGGTGTTCGGGATAAATTAAAGATTTTTGCGTCAGGAAAGCTAGTAACGCCTGATAAAGTAGCGATTGCTTTAGCAATAGGTGCTGATGCGGTCAATTCTGCAAGGGGATTTATGATGGCAAGTGGTTGTATTATGGCACTTCAATGTAATTCAGGACAATGTCCTTCAGGTGTTGCCACGACGAATCATCGTTATCAAAAAGCATTGGATCCAGAGGAAAAAAAGTGGCGTGTAATGAATTATATTGTAAGTATGAGATATAGTCTGTTTGCACTCGCAGCGGCTGCAGGAGTGAAAAGTCCACGTCATTTAACGAGGGATCACATTGTGTTTAAAGGTGAAACAGGTAGAGTGATTCCTTTGTCGAAATTATTTCCGGCAGTAAACTCATATAAAAAGAGTAAATAGAAAAATCCTATTTACTCTTTGGGTGTTTTGTTATCTTTTAGGAGTGGGAAAATGGGTAAGCAAATATCTACAGTTGTTCCTGTATTCAATTCACTTGTAATTTCTAGTTTTCCTTGATGCTCCTCGATAATTTTATAGCACATCATTAAACCGAGTCCAGTTCCTTTTTCCTTTAAGCTATAGAAAGGTTCCCCTAAACGAGAGATACGATCCTGTGGAATACCACAGCCTTCATCTATAATACGTATTAAAACGGAACGCTCCTCTATCCATTGTGTTCTAATAAAGATCTTTCCGCCAGTTGGCATTGCTTCAATTGCGTTTTTAAAAATATTAATAAAGACTTGTTTTAATTGATTACCATCACATTGGATTTCAGGTAGAACAGAAGAATGATCCATAATAATATGCACATTATGCATAATCGCAGTCGGTAAAATGAAGGTTACAACTTCTTCAATTAATTTTTTGATTTGGCAAGAATGTATGGATAAAACTTGTGGTTTAGACATTGCCATAAACTGACTTGTAATAGACTCCATTTGTGAAATTTCGCTTAACATAACGTCTACATACCATTTATTTTGTTCAGTAATGTCAGGTTTTAATAATGTTAAAAATCCTTTTAAAGAAGTTAATGGATTTCTTATTTCATGAGCAATTCCTGCTGTTAATTGTCCGACTACTGCTAGTTTTTCAGATCTGCGCAATAATTTTTCTGTTTCTTTTAATTCTGTAACATCTCTTCCCATAACAATGAGTCCTTTTCTTGAACCATCAGAATGGAAAAGGGGGACTTTTGAAATATCTAATATAAGATTAGATGTATTTCTATGTATAATAAATTCTTCCCCTTGAATAACTTGGCGATTTTGCCATGCGAGTTCATCTACCTCTTCACAATGTAGAAATGCATCTCGATATGCCTCGTTATATTGAATGAGTTCTCTATCTTTTTTTCCATGATAGGGAACATCATGAAAATCAAAACAAGAAAGGGCATAATCATTTGCTTCAAGCCAACGACCTTCATGATCTTTAAAGATGACAAAGGCGGGCATAGAGTTCATTAATGTACGCAATCGTTTTTCGCTCTCTTTTAATATTTTTTCGATGCTTTCTGATTTTTCGATCGGCTTCATAATTGCATGTACACCTGTGAGGTGATTTTGAACAAAAATGGGAACTAATTTTGTGACCACATCGATTTGATATCCTTCTTTATGCCGAATAGAAAGGATATATTCTTCTTGGCTATCAGCTGTAGTATTTTTTATATATTGCAATATTTGATCAGAAATGTGAGCTTCTGTTATAGAAGTAATGATTTTCCCTTCTAACTCTTGTGAAGTATATCCCAATATTTTTTCTGCAGAGGGATTAATATGTAATATGCTACCATGTAAGTTCAATGAAATAATACTATCAGGGTTATGTTTAAAAAGGGATGCATACATTTCTGTGAAAGAACAATTTTGTATATGTTTTTGTAAACGGCGGGGTATAACTGACCGACGATTTTTTTGAATGGATGAGAACTTTTTCCGATTCATAATTTTTCCTCCATACAACTAGCATGTGAAACAGATTTAATAACCTATTATAAACATAATATATGAAAAACTGCATATATTTCTATAAAAAAACGAAGTTACAGAATAGCATATATTTTCGTTCTTTTTGGTAGGATATTAAAATCTCTCTTTATTTATTATAAAAAAATATGTGTATGGCTGTTAAGTAAATCTTATAGAGTTTTATAAAACTTATATAAGTTATTTTTTTAGCTATATACAATAAAATGAAAATATAAAGGGGGAGAGGAATATGACTACGTATATTCAAGGGATTGATCATGTACAAGTAGCAGCACCTGCAGGGTGTGAAGAAGAGGCGAGAGCTTTTTATGGACATAAAATAGGTTTGGAAGAAATTCCGAAACCTGAAGAATTAAGAAAGCGTGGTGGTTGTTGGTTCCGGTGTGGAAATCAAGAAATTCATATAGGGGTTGAAAAACCTTTTTCTCCAGCTAAAAAAGCGCATCCAGCTTTTTATGTTCATAGAATTGATGAGTTTAAGCAAGGATTAATTGAGCAAGGGATTCAAGTCATAGATGATCATGCTCGTCCAGATGTAAGTAGATTTTATGTTTTCGATCCTTTTGGGAATCGACTAGAATTTATGGAGAATAAAGTGAAACTTTAATCATTGGGGTTTTCTTCATCCCCCAATGATTATTAGTTGAACGAATCGGGCTTTTACGGGCAGNNGGCAGTTTATCTCCCACCTATCTTCTTTAGAAAAGCGGAATCGCAGGACGTTGGAGCCCCTGACAGAGAGGCGTTTTTTGCCTCGTCCGAAGGGGTGAAACGACCGGAGATTCTAGCCGATAGAGCTGGACCTCGCTTCTCTCTGAATCTTGAGGCCGGAGTATTACTGCCCGTTAATGCGGGATAAATAAAAAACTAGGTGGATTTCCACCTAGTTTTTAAGCTTTTCTGAATAACCCTAACACTTCGACAGTTTCAGTGATATTAACGAATGCTTGGGGATCTATTTCAGAAATCGTTAGTTTCATAGTAGCTAGTTCTTCGCGCGAAACAACGGTCATAAGTACACACTTTTTTTCGTTTGAATACGCACCTTCACCATCAAGAAGAGTAATTCCACGTACAAATGTTGAAAGTAATTTCTTTTTCATTTCTTCAGCTTGATTTGTTACAATCATAAGTGTAACTTTACGATGTTTCGTATGAATAGCATCAATTACTTTGCCTGTTACATAGATTGAAAGTAAGCTCGTTAATGCTACATCCCAGTCAAAGAAAAATCCAGCAATGACAACCACGACTGTATTTAAAGCGATGAGGAAGCCGCCGAGCTTAATATCTCTTTTTCGGGATAACAGCATGCCGATAATATCAAATCCACCAGTTGAACCGTGACAATTAAAGACAAGGCCAATCCCAGCTCCAGCAATTACGCCTCCAAATACAGATGAAAGAAGTGGATCTGTAGCGACGATTTGTACTGGAATCCAGTATAATGCCGCAGATAATACGATAACAGATACAACTGTATTAAAAATTACTTTTTTTCCAAGACCTATGTACCCTAAAATAAGAATGGGTAAGTTTAATACGAAGTTAATAATTCCTGTGTTTACAGGAGTTACAATTCCTAAGATAATAGCAATTCCGCCAATTCCACTACTTAAAATCTTGTGGGGGATAAGGAAAAGATTAAAGGCGACTGCAATAATGATAGAACCAATAATAACTCCAAGAAATCTCATCATCTTTTTCCCGTCCTTCACTAAAAAATCATATTATTTCAAGATTATATATGAAATTGAAAGTTTTGGGTAAAAACAGTTTATTTCGGAAAGTTAGACTAATTTAAAAAAACTAATTATTTTCCAGACTTTATTAAAGAGGTGTGAAGATATGGAAATTAAAACGTATCAACAGAAAAGTCCTTTGAAACAGGAGTGCGAGGATACCTTTTTTTGTAACGAAGATGTGATGGTATATGGTGTGTGTGATGGGGCAACACCGCTCATGTCATTTCAAGATGAGAAGGGACATAATGGAGCATACCTTGCCTCAAACTTATTTGCAAGCCGTTTTACATCGTTAAAAGAATTGAGAAGTTTACAAGAAGAAATTGAAAAAGCAAACGAAGCGTTACAAAAAAAGATGGGCGTCTATAAGATTGACACGACAAAAAAAGAACATCTATGGTGTACATGTATGGCAGTGATTGTGATTACAAATGAAAGAATTCAATATGCACAGCTTGGGGATTGTATGATTGTTGCTACGCTTCATGATGGAACAGTGCGGGTATTGACGAGGGACACTGTAAAAGGAATTAGTAGTCGAGCAAAGAAAAAACGTGAAGAGGATCGAAAAAAAGGATTGCCGGTACCGGAAGAATCTGTTTTTGAGGATGTGCGTGAACAATTAAAATATAATCGCTATCTTGCAAATATACCTGGAGGATATTCTGTTGCAAATGGAATGCCAGAAGCAATTGAATGGATTCAACAAGGAGTGTTGTCGCGAGGAGAAGTAAAAGATATATTCATTTGTTCTGATGGATTATTTCATGCTGATTGGCCACTCGAAACAACGGTACAATATATTACAAATCAAGGTATAGATGCTTATGTTTCAGTAATTGAAGAGTTAGAAGAAAAGAAAAGAATTCGCCCAGATGATAAAACTGCTATTATGATTCAATTGTAAAGGGGAAGATAGGAATGAACATTCAAAAACCTAAACTTTCTTTTCGTGATGAATTGCAACCACTACAAAGTGTAACGAAAATCATTATTCATCACACTGCTGAAGATGGATGGGATGTGTATAAAACACATGAGTTTCATCAAAAGGTACGAGGATGGAGCGGTATTGGTTATAATTACTTTATTGAAGAAGATGGGACTGTGTTTGAAGGGAGAGGTTTACATATCGGGGCACATGCAAAGGGATACAATTGTGAAACAATAGGAATTTGTATGTCAGGTAACTTTGATAAGTATGATCCGACTTTTGTACAAGTAGGTTCTTTGCAATCATTATGCAGGGCGTTTATGGAGCAATTCTTTCTATGTGAACAAAATATATTAGGACATTGTGAGTTAGAAGGTGTTACAAAAACTTGTCCAGGAATACGTTTTTCTATGATAGAGTTAAGGAAAGTATTATCTTAAACATAGAGGAGAGAATAACTTATGATACATGTAAAAATACCAAATGAGAAGAAAGAAGAGCTTGTAGAACAAATCCAGCAGTTTTTTGAAGAAGAAGACTTCGATACGATCGGACGTTTTCAAGCGGAACGTTTAATAGAAGAAATGATAAAATTAATTGGTCCATATGCATATAATCAAGCAATTACGGATGCTAGAAAATTAGTTACAGATAAATTGTCGAATATAGAAGAGGACTTATATGTACTAGAAAAGCAAGATGGTAAATAAAAAGGGCCCTTACATAAGCCCTTTTATTTATGCTCTTTATGTTGATGTACTTTCTCTTTTACATTACTTATAGTAGTTTTCACAGTGCCTTTTATTTTATCCCATTTGCCCTCAACTTGTAATTTTTTATTGTCAGTTATTTTTCCGACAACTTCTTTTACTTAACCTTTTACTTCACCAATCGGGCTTTTACGGGCAGTTGATTTCCCACCTAACCTCTTTGCTCTCGCTGAATTTTGAGGCGGGGGTATTACTGCTCGCTAATGCGGGATGAATATGTACTTACCGCATCTTTAATCATTTTTATGAGTCCAAATCGATTTTGTATAAGCGACATTCATCCCGCATCGTTCCATATTATTTTGACTTGTACTTCCAAAAAGAGCTTGACCCACAAGTAATTGGCATTGTGATGTAAAGGCGGTTTGTATACGTTGTTGAATTAATAAAGTATGGCAACCTCTTCTTTGGAAGGTTGGTAAAGTGGCAGAGGCAGCTAGTGAAGCTATCCCTTGATTCATATAGAGTACTCCTATGCTAGCAGGGGTGTTTTCAATCATTGCTACATAAAAGTGCCATCCTGGTTTGCCGAAAAGAATTTGGTTATTTTGGCGTACTCCCTCTTTAGTAAATGGAGGCATTCGAAACCCCTGTACATATATATCAGCGAAAATATGAAACTCATGTTCTTCCAGTTCTCGAATTGAAATCTTTTGAGAATAAGGAGCTGTATAAGGTTTTGGTAGGCCATATAAAGCGGTATGAAAACCAGACTGATAAAATCCTTTTTCGTGTAAATACTGAAATAATTCAGGGCTTGCGTGAGCAGGTGTAATTTCAAAGCGGCAAGGGATTTGTAATGTATAATAGTAAGAAATGATTTCATCTAATTCCTTTTTAGTAGTAAAGGTAATTCCTTTCACTGTGTTGAAAGCAGGTCCTGAGATAACTTTTGATGAAAACGCAGTTGCATTTTCAAAGCGTTTCATATTTATTTGCATAGGATTTCCTTTTATTTTTTGTAACGTGCTTAGTCTATCGGATAACATGTCTATTTCTGCTTGTTCGATCATTTTGGTCATAGAGATTGTTATAGTGGGATTCAACGCTTTACCTCCACATCGGAATATATGTATTTATACTGTATGAAATACGACCTTTAAGCCACTTTTCCTTTCGTAATTTAGGAGAAAGAGGCGTTTTTTCATGGAAGGAAAATGGAAGATTACTGTCGAAGGGAGTAGAAACAGATTAAAGGTGGGTGCTCTCATGAAAAAGAAAGAGGTACATACATGCTCTTATTGTGGCTCTAATGATATTGGAGAAGGCGAGTTTGTTGGATATGCACAAATAAGAAAAAAAGAGACGATGTTTACATCTTCTCCAGTAGATGCCTATATTTGTACAGATTGTGGAAATGTACTTCTATTGAAAGTGCGAAATTATCAAAAATTTAAGCAGAAACCATTATGATAAATGGAAGAGGCAAATATCCAATGTTGTATACGAATCGTCTTATATTAAGAGGAATTAATATAAGCGATATTTTCGATATATATGAATATGCTTCAGATAAAGAAATGACAACGTATACGGTATGGAATCCCCATACAACATTAGATGATACGAAACTGTTTGTGAATTCAATTTTAAATCAATACGCACAAGGAGAATTTGCTGCTTTTGGGATGGAATTACAAATGGAGAAGAAACTGATAGGAACGTGTGGATTTATTACTTATGATCCAAAAGAACATAAAGCGGAGCTAGCTTATGCGTTATCGCGAAAATATTGGGGAAGAGGGCTGGCGACAGAGGCTGCGCAGGCGTTTTTAGAATATGGTTTTACAGAGTTACATTTCAATCGTATTGAAGCAGGTTGTCATACAAGAAATAGACAATCTGAGAAGGTGATGAAACGATTAGGGATGAAATATGATCAAACGATTAAGGACGATTTGATTGTAAAGGGGATGTATCGTGATACGAAGCGATACTTTATTACACGTGATATGTATAGTGAGATGAGCAGAGGAGAGTAATCTGAAGAGGTTATTCTCCTCTGTTTATTTTTCGTTAAATAGATTGAATTTTCTGTTTAATAAATTGACAAGTAGTCAATTTATTTTTTATACTGTTATAAATTTATACAAAATAATAGAAGTGAGGGAGAATATGGAGAAGAGAGAGGGAGAGTTTCAAAACATTATAGAAAGAGAGAAAGGGTTACAACGGAGACTATCTACTAGGCAATTGTCGATGATTGCGATTGGTGGGGCGATTGGGACAGGTTTATTTTTAGGAAGTGGTATGGCAATTGGGTTAGCAGGTCCAAGTGTTCTACTTAGCTATGGAATAGGCGCGGTTATCGCTTTTTTATTGATGGGGTGTTTAGCTGAAATGACAGTAGCACATCCAACATCGGGATCATTTGGTGCCTATGCAGAGCATTATATTGGACAGTGGGCTGGCTTTACAGTTCGCTATGCCTATTGGGCAAGTATTGTAGCAGCTGTAGGAACAGAGGTAACTGCGGTTTCTGTCTATATGAAATACTGGTTCCCAACTGCACCAGGGTGGATTTGGGTCATTCTTTTTTCAAGCCTACTGATTTTGGTAAATGCTACTAGTGTCAATTTATTTGGGACGATTGAATATTGGTTTTCGATGATTAAAATCGTCGCTATTCTAGGCTTTATTTTACTAGGGGCTTATGTCGTATTTGGCACAAATGCTAATCCTGAAATGGGTGTACAAAATTACATAAATGATGGAGGCTTTTTTCCAAATGGTTGGTGGGGTATGTGGGTTGCTGTTTGTGTTGCCATATTTAGCTATTTGAGTATTGAGATGATTGCTGTTACAGCAGGAGAGGCGCAAGATCCAGAAAAAGCAGTTCCAAAGGCTCTTCGTTCAACAATTTATCGCTTGATTATCTTTTATTTATGTACACTAGCACTCATGTTAATGATTGTTCCTTGGCAAGCTGCTGGTGTGGATAAAAGTCCATTTGTTAAAGTAATGGAGTTGCTTCATATTACAGGTGCTTCTGGTATTATGAATTTTGTCGTATTAATTGCAGCATTATCGGCGATGAATAGCCAATTATATATTACAACACGCATGATGTTTTCATTATCAAGGGCTGGGTATGCGCCAAAGCGTTTTGGAACACTCAGTAAGAAAGGAGTTCCAGTTTCAGCTTTGTTTTTATCTACAATTGGAATTGCATTAGCGACGATCGTTACGATTGTTTCTCCTAATCAAGCATTCATGCTAATGATGGGAATCTCTATGTTTGGTGCTATGTTTACATGGATGATGATTTTTGTTACTCATTTATATTTTAGAAAAAAGTGGGACAAGGCTGGGGGAAGGAAGTTGCCAGTACGTATGTGGGGATACCCGTATTTAACCCTACTGGGCATGGTATTAATGTTAGCCATTATTATCACAACATGGTTTACGGATATGTTTAAAACTACGTTGTTGACAGGGATTCCGTTTCTATTAATAATAAGCATCGGATATATGATTTGGAAAAAAGCCAATGAAAGGAATATAGCCATAGAAAAAGATACAACATCAAGAGAAGTGGAATAAGAAGGTTACTATAAATCAATTAGAAAATTATTTCTGTGGAAATAATTGAGAAAATACAGAAAAATAACGGTTTTCCTTGTAGAAATTTGGTATAATACTTAAAAATGAAAGCGTTTTAACGGGAGGTTGGGATAAATATGATGATGAATGTACCACTAACAATTAGTTCTATGATAGAAAGGGCAGAAAAGCTGTTTCCGAAGAAAGAAATCGTTTCACGTACACATGATACCATCACAACTTTAACGTATAAGCAATTAGGAGAGAGAACAAGAAGACTTTCTAGCGCATTAAAAAAATTAGGAATAAAAGAGGGAGAACGAGTTGGAACTTTAGCTTGGAATCATCATCGTCATGTGGAAGCATACTTCGCAATCCCGAGCATTGGCTCTGTATTACATACGATTAATATTCGTTTATCTGCACAGCATATCTCCTATATTATTGGACATGCAGAAGACCGTATTTTACTCGTTGATGAAGATCTTGTACCCCTTGTTGAAAAAATTCAAGATGAACTAACAACAGTACAAGCATATATCATTATGACTGATAAACAAGAACTTCCAGAAACTTCTCTAGAGCCTGTTTATCACTATGAGAAACTTCTTGAGGAAGGGGATCCAGATTTTCCATTTTTAAAAGATATAGATGAAAACACACCAGCTGGAATGTGTTATACGTCAGCGACAACAGGTAATCCGAAAGGTGTTGTATATACGCATCGTAGTACAGTGCTCCATTGTATGGCTTTAGGGCTTGCGGATACAGCAGCATTATCTGAAAGTGATGCGGCAATGGCGATTGTTCCAATGTTTCATGTGAATGCTTGGGGATTGCCTTTTGCAGCAACATGGTTTGGATCGAAACAAGTGTTGCCTGGTCCGATGTTTACACCGAAAATCTTACTTGAAATGATCCAAAATGAAAAAGTGACATTGGCTGCTGGAGTGCCAACGATTTGGCTTGGTGTTCTACAAGAATTAGAAAATAATAGATATGATTTATCAAGTATGAAGAGGATTTTATGCGGAGGTGCTGCGGCACCGAAAAGTGTGATAGCTGCATTTGAACAAAAGCATAACGTTCCGTTTGTACATGCATATGGTATGACGGAAACAAGTCCACTTGTAACACTTGCACGATTAAAAAGCTATGAGACAGATTTATCTTACGAAGATCAACTTGAAATCAGATCAAAGCAAGGGTATCTTGTACCAGGCGTTGAGATGAAAGTAGTTGGAGCGGATGGCGAAGTGAAGTGGGATGGAACTGAGATGGGGGAACTCTGTTTACGAGCACCATGGATAGCTTCAAGTTATTATAATGATGAACGAACGGTAGAAGGATTCCGTGATGGTTGGTTATATACAGGTGATGTGGTTACGGTTGATGAGGAAGGGTGTGTTAAAATTGTTGACCGTACAAAAGATGTGATTAAAAGTGGGGGCGAATGGATTTCATCGGTAGATTTAGAAAATGCTTTAATGGCGCATGAGGCTGTGTTTGAAGCAGCTGTTGTCGCGATTCCACATCCTGAGTGGCAGGAGAGGCCTGTTGCTTGTGTTGTACAAAAACAAAATAAATCTGTAACGAAAGAGGAATTATATGAATTTTTACGACCGCAGTTTGCAAAATGGTGGTTACCAGATGACATTGTGTTTATGGAAGAAATCCCCAAAACATCGGTCGGAAAATTTTTGAAACAAGCATTACGAAAAGAGTTAGAGCATTTGCATAAAGGGAACTAAAATTTGATTTTTTTACTTGCGAGATAAAAAAACTCTATTTGTGGTTATTTTGTCTAAATATCTATAAAACAGCTAATCATGTAGATTAGCTGTTTTATTTATGAAGTAAGTAAAATTATTTGTTAACCTAAAATAAAATGAAGTTGACAAAAGGGGAGGTGGACGGTAATATACATTTGTAATATGTTATCTTAAAGGTCATTATAGTTTACAATAGGAGAAATAAAAAACATGAATACAAAGAATTTAGTTTTTGTTGCTTTATTTAGTGCGATTATGGGTGTGTTAGGATTAATACCACCGATTGCGCTTTCTGTTACACCTGTTCCGATTACATTGCAATCTCTTGGTGTTATGCTTGCAGGAGGATTGCTTGGATCGCGTCTTGGGGCATTAAGCCAAATGGTTTTCTTATTTGTTGTTGGAGTGGGAGCGCCATTATTAGCTGGTGGACGTGGTGGCCCAGGTGTATTTGTTAGTCCGAGTGCAGGTTATTTAATTGGATACGTAGTTGGAGCATTCGTGATAGGGTATCTTATAGAACGCTTACGTCAGGTATCTATTATAAAAGTGTTTTTCATTAATATAATTGGTGGAATTCTAGTTATTTATATATTTGGCGTGACTGTCCAATCGTTTATAATGGATATTTCTATATGGCATGCGATGAAAGTGAGTGTTGTATTTTTACCAGGAGACTTCATAAAAGCGATTATAGCAGCAGTTCTTGTACCTAGATTACATCGTTCATTGAAACATGTGATTACGCCAGTTGTAAAAAAAGGTAAAATTTCAAATGCTAGTTAAAGAGTGTAAGAGAGTTTAGAAAATGTAAGAAACACGTATTAGCGTGTTTCTTTTTGTTATCCCGTAGCTATCCTCAAAATTCGGCTGAAGGAAAGAAGATAGGTGGGAGATTAAAGCTTTACTAATTCAAGTTTCACTTTATTTTGAAAGGAAAGGATGAATAGTAATGGGAATTACATCATCTTACAAGAAACATACGCAGGTACATCCCGATAAAATAGCGCTAAAAGAAAAGGATAGAATACTAACATATAAAGAATGGTACGAATCTGTTTGCCGAGTTGCAAATTGGCTGAATAAAGAACAAACAGTAAATAAAACGGTTGCGATTTTACTAGAGAATCACATTGAGTTTTTACAAATCTTTGCAGGTGCTGCGATGGCAGGGTGGGTTTGTGTTCCGCTTGACTTAAAGTGGAAACATAATGAGCTAAAGGAAAGGTTGAAGCTTGCTAATCCATCTATCGTAATTACTGAACAATATAAGATGGCTGAGATACCACTAATAGAAGGAAAGGTATTCTTTATTCATGAATGGAAGCAAATGATAGGTGACCAGTTACATATATACCATTCTTCAGAAAGTGTAAAAAAATGCTCGTTCTATATGGGATTTACATCTGGATCAACTGGGAAGGCGAAGGCGTTTCTTAGAGCTCAGGAATCTTGGGTTCATAGCTTTGATTGCAATTTGCATGATTTCCATATGAAACATAATGATATTGTTTTGCTTGCTGGTACATTGGTTCATTCTCTTTTTTTATACGGGGCGATAAGTGCGCTATACTTAGGTCAAACAGTGTATTTAGTAGAAAAGTTCATTCCAAACCGTGTGTTATCTATATTGAAACAAGAGAAGATTTCGGTGATGTATACTGTCCCGACGATGCTAGAGGCATTATATAAAGGAGAAAGTGTTATTGAACAAGAAATAAAAATTATTTCTTCAGGAGCAAAATGGGAGGCTGAAGCCAAACAGAGAGTAAAAGCGGCATTTCCGTATGCAAAAAGATATGAATTTTATGGTGCTTCAGAATTAAGTTTTGTCACAGCGTTAACAGATGTAGAAAGTGAAAGGAAAGCATCTTCAGTTGGAAAGCCATGTCATAACGTACAAATACGGATATGTAATGAAAAAGGTAAGGAATTAAAGCAGGATGAAATTGGAACAGTTTATGTGAAAAGTGACCAGTTTTTTATGGGGTATTTACTGGATGGAGGTTTATCTTGTCAAGTTACAGAAGATGGTTGGATGACTGTACATGATATAGGTTATGTGGATACAGAGGGTTTTTTATATATTGTGGGTAGAGAGAAAAATATGATTTTATTTGGAGGTATAAATATTTTTCCGGAGGAGATAGAAAGTGTATTATCTGCTCATCCTCATGTTGAGGAAATTGTAGTTATTGGTATAAAGGATGAGTATTGGGGCGAAAAACCTGTTGCTATGGTAAAAGGAAAAGCTACGAGACAAGAACTAAAAAGTTTTTGTTTACAACGACTATCCCCATTTAAAATTCCAAAAGAGTGGTGCTTTGTTGATGAAATTCCACATACAAGTAGTGGGAAAATTGCCCGTGAAATAGTAAGAAATCTAATTGAGAATCAGGGGAAAGTTTATGAATAGGGCTGTTATTGTAGAGGCAAAGAGAACGCCGATTGGTAAGAAAAATGGAATGTTGAAAGGATATGAGGTTCAGCAATTGGCAGTTCCTTTGCTCGCGCATTTAAGTAAAGGAATAGAGCGTGAAATAGACGATGTAATAGTAGGGAATGTTGTTGGGCCAGGTGGAAATGTTGCACGGCTATCGGCACTTGAAGCCGGACTTCCATTTGCAGTGCCAGGTGTAACGATTGATCGACAGTGTGGTGCTGGGTTAGAAGCAATTCGGATGGCTTGTCATCTTATTCAAGGTGGTGCAGGAAAGTGTTATATTGCTGGTGGTGTCGAAAGTACAAGTACATCTCATTTTGAGAAGAGGGCCCGGTTTTCACCTGATTTTATTGGAGATCCAGATATGGGTATAGCAGCTGAACATGTAGCAGAGCACTATAAAATTACAAGGGATATGCAGGATGAATATGCTTGTTTCAGCTATAAAAGAACATTGGAAGCACTTGAAAAAGGATATTTACAAGAAGAAATGATTCCAATTTCTTCGAATGTAGTGGAAGATGAAACAATAAAGTATGGAATGAATTATGAACGGATTATAAAGAGAACAAGGCCAGTTTTTTTACAAGGAGGAACAGTGACAGCAGGGAACTCATGTGGTGTAAATGATGGGGCATGCGCTGTACTTGTAATGGAGGAAGGGAAAGCTCATGCACTTGGTTATAAGCCGATTCTTCGGTTCGTGAGTAGTGCTACTGTTGGTGTAGATCCCCTTTTACCGGGTAGCGGACCTATATTTGCTGTGCAAAAGTTATTACAAAATCAGAACATATCAATAGACGATGTTGATTATATTGAAATGAATGAAGCCTTTGCTGCTAAGATTGTTGCTTGTGCAAAAGAATTGCAAATTCCATATGATAAATTAAATGTGAATGGCGGAGCGATCGCTCTTGGTCATCCTTATGGTGCGTCTGGAGCAATGCTTGTTACTCGGTTATTTTACCAAGTACAAAGAGGGGAAGCTAAGTATGTCATTGCAACGCTAGGTATTGGTGGGGGAATTGGGAGTGCGCTATTATTTGAGAAAGTAGAGAACTAAAAACAATCTAGTTCTCTACTTTTCTCGGTTTATAGACATTATTTCCAGGTGTTGATTTTATTTCATTCCAAGCAGATATAGCATCGGCCTTTGTTTTTCCTTTGTTACATGGGTCTTGGAAAAAGGCACGTGTAAAGCGATTGTATTCAAATTGAGCACCAATATTTGTTTCATATGAAGGATCTTGTTTTCTTTTTTGTTCTTCATACCAAAACGTTACAGCATCCTCGTATGTCTTTCCAATATTTTCTCTGAAGAAATTTTGTAGTGCTACTGTAAAGCGGAATTTTGCACCGATTACTTCTTTGAAAAAAGCCCGAACGTCTTCATTGCAGCGGTGATGTTCAGTGATAATAGTTTGTAGAGAAAGTGGTTCATGAGAGGAAGGTAAGGTTTTTCTTTTTTTAAAGGGACTATTTTTTAATATTTCACCTGTAGTTAAAAAGGTTGCAATGCGCTTAGTGATTTCTATCTTAGAGCCGCTTGATGGTAAGTTATATTCACGACAAAATTCCTGTAACTCTGTTTTGAGCCAGTAATAATCTTTGAAATCTTCAATTTGTATGTTACGTGTTAAAGGCGGACGCATAAAATCGCTTCTTTCTTCCATAATTTCCTTTAATTATAAAACATACGTTCTTTTTGTGGAAGGGTTTTAGTGAATAATCTAGAATTATATAGCTTGGAAGTCGTATGTATAGAAGGAAAAGAGGAGACGATATGAATCATTTATTACAAGTTCGAGCAACTGGAATTTTGATTGAAGAAGGAAAGCTTTTGATTGTAAAACAAAAAGTTTCTGATCGCAATTGGTCTTTACCAGGTGGGAGAGTAGAGAATGGAGAAACATTAGAAGAAGCGATCATTCGAGAAATGAGAGAAGAGACGGGATTAGAAACTAAAATTAAGAAATTACTATATATTTGTGATAAGCCAGATGTTACACCGTCATTATTACATATTACATTTTTGCTTGAAAAGGTGTCAGGAGAAATAAGGCTGCCATCTAATGAATTTGACCATAATCCAATTCATGATGTGAAAATGGTGCCAATCACAGAATTAAGTGATTATCATTTTTCTGAGACATTTATCGAACTAATTGAAAAAGGATTTCCTAATGCAGGAACGTATCAAGGGTTGAAACGAAATATTGGTCTGTAAATAGAGAATGAAAGGATAGCAAATTGCTATCCTTAAGGGGAGAACTAAATTGTTTCTTTTAGTGAATGAACCAGCAGAGCTAAAAACTCTTCTCCTGTAATCACTGCTTTTCCGCCACCGCGAGCACTTTTTGGGTTACCGCCGCCTTTTCCTTCAATAGCAGGAAGGGCGTTTTTTAAAATGGTATTCATGTTTGCTTGTACCGTTTTCCCACATGCAAGAATACATTGTAGTTTATCTTCGTTTTCGATAATAAAATATGTAATTACGTTTTCGTTTTGTTCAGTAATGATAGCTGATAATTTTGCGATTTCCTGCATCGAACGATTTGTAAAAACCTTCGAAATAAGTGTACCAGCATCTGTTTGTTTTGATTGCTGGAGCAACTCATTTGCTTCTACGAATAGTAATTTTTCATTCATTATTTGAAGTTCTTTTTCATTTTCCTTCTGAGAAGTAAGGAGTTGGGTTACTTTATTTGGAATAGCATTTTCACTACTATTTAACTGTTTGGAAACGTCTTTAATAATGTGTTGATAGTGTCCCATTAACTTAAGTGCACGCCATCCTGCGACAAATGTTAAACGGACGCCACCTTTATTTCGCTCCCAACCTATTATATGAATCGGTCCCACTTCACCTGTATATTTTGGATGCGTTCCACCACACCCGTTGTAATCGTAGTTTTCAATGAATACAACACGAATATCTTCTGTAATTGTTGGTTCTTTTCTAAGAGGTAATTGTTTCGCTTCCTCTAAATTCATCCATTTAATATGGATAGGATGATTTTCAAAGACAATCTGATTTGCGATTTGTAGTGCGCTATTAGCTGTTTCTACTGAAAGTTCGGGCGTGTCTAAATCGATTGTTACCGTGTCTTTTCCAAGGTGAAAACCAATTGTAGGAATATCAAAATGATCCCAAAAGGCAGCAGATAGAATGTGCTGAGCGGTATGCTGTTGCATATGATCAAAACGACGTTGCCAATTAATTTTACCTATTACTTCTTTCGTATGTAATTCACTTGAAATAAAATGACGGATTTCGTCATTAACTTCCTCAACATTGATGACGGAAATATCATTTAATGTTCCTGTGTCATGAGGTTGACCGCCACCGGTTGGGTAAAATGCTGTTTCTGTTAAAGTTACATATAAATTTCCAGCGTTGTCATAGTCCTGTTTTATAATTTGTGCTGTAAATGATTGCTGATAGGCATCGGTGTAATATATTTTTTGATTCACTGTCGTACTCCTCTCTATATCACTAGTCTCATTGTAAAACAAACGAAATAAGTTTCCTAATATTTCAGAAGAAAAAATCTCTTTTTTAGAATTTTCTTGCTATAATAAGAAAAAGAGCATATACGGGGGTGGATGAAATGCTGTATGAAAATGGCGTAGACAAATTGATTCGTCTCAATACAAATATTTCTGAACTATATCGAGAATTACATGACATGACTCGTACTTTAACAGAATGTAATCGAGAAAGTGTAACATTCGATCGGTTATATGTGAAAGAGTTATTATGGAAAAAAGAAGATGTGTCCGCTATGTATGATCAGCTTCTCGTTCAACTTTGTATGAATGAATGCTTTGATTTAAAAAGTGTCATCACTGGCGAATACAAATATACGTATGAGGAAGTAGAAAATGCGGTTCTTGCGTTTAATGAAAAGTATGATGTGAACATCTTAATCAAGGATGTTTGTAAAGAGTTACAGTTTACATATGGTATCGACATGGAGTTATCTAGGACGGCTCGGGTATAAATATAATGTATGATTGAAAAAGGAAAGCAAGTTCTTTGCTTTCTTTTTTTGTATGAAACATGGGGAGTAGGTATAGGTATGAGGGGAAAGTTACAACATATTCATCCGCTTGGGATGAGTATTATTATAGGGACGCTATTTGCAAGGTTTGCAACTTCAATGAGTATTCCTTTTTTAGCGATTTATTTGACAACTGTAAAAGATATATCAGCTGCGATGACAGGTGCAATTATTGGAACGAGCGCATTAGTTGGAGTATTTGCTAGTTTCATTGGTGGAAATTTATCAGATCGATTTGGTCGTAAAACAATTATGATATGGTCCCTTATTGTTTGGATTTTTGTGTTCATCGGATTTTCGGTTGCAGACCATGTTCTAACGTTCTTTTTATTAAACGCATTAAATGGTTTATGTCGTTCCTTTTTTGAACCGACATCAAGAGCGTTACTATCTGATTTAACGAAGCCGGAATATCGTTTACTTGCGTATAACTTACGATATGGTGCGATCAATGTCGGTGTGGCAATTGGACCGCTTGTAGGATTGCAAATTGGCAGTGCCAAATCAACAATGCCGTTTTTAATAGCGGCTGGAGTATACGTTGTATATACGGTGATATTAGCAATGCAATTTAAAAAGTATCAAATGGATGAAAAAACAATGGATACGATAGAGCCTGTAACGATGATAAAAGCAATTCGTATTTTAAGAAAAGATATTGTTTTCTTGGTTGCCTTAGTTGGAATTATTTTAAGTAATAGTGGTTTTTCACATTTTACAACAACAGCCTCTCAATACTTTGCGAACTCGTATGTATTTCAAGATGGTGTAACATTATTTTCGTATATGCTAACATTAAACGCGGTTACAGTAGTGGCTATACAATACCCTGTTATTCAGATTTGTAAGAAGTATACACCACTTGTATCGATTATGATTGGTACGCTCTTTGTTAGTGGGGGACTTATTGGTTTTGGAACTGGAGAATCAATCATCAGCATTGTTCTTTACACGATTATTTTTACAATAGGAGAAGTGTTGATGTTTTCAATGACAGATGTGTTTATTGATGACATTTCAGTCCCGCATCTAAAAGGAACATATTTTGGAGCGATGGGATTTTCAGGGATTGGTGGTGTAATCGGTCCATGGCTTGGGGGAGTACTGTTAGATTATTACGGATATGGAAATGGTTTTGCTGTATTTTTGATATTAGCTATCTTTTCGGCTGTTGCTTTTCCTATTTTTTTATGGACAAGGAGTTTATTATCTAAAAGAAATCACACCGCAAGTCGCAATATAGAAGTTGGGGTGAAATAGCAATTGATAATCAATCCCTTTAGTAGAAATATAATGTCATTCTCCAGCATGAAATGGCAGTAAAATCTTCATTGATGGAAGTTTCACTTTATATAAAATAAAGAAAAAACAGGGTAGGAAAAATTACTGAAGAATTTTTTCTACCCTGTTTTTATATAACGCTTTAATTGGAAAAAAGCACTTTGTTCTCGTGCTTATTTGCAACTTCAGTTTTGGAAATGTGTATGGAAAGAAAGCCATTTTCTAAACAGGCTAGCATTTTTTTATAGATAATGTTAGCAGGTAAAGAAATGGTCCGTTGTAAGGATGAATTTTTGTGAAAGATATGAATTTTTAGGCCTGTCTCCATCTTGTTTATAAGTACATTTTGTTCTGAAACATTAGGGATATCCGTTTCTAAAATGTATTCATGCTCTGTTTCGCAAAGATCAATGTGGATGTGATTAGGGAAACTGAAGTTGTCATATGAATCAGAGCAAAACTGATCCATCCATTCTTCAAAACCATCAACACGAAAAAGACAATTTTTCTTTTTCTTGCCCATGTAAGACACCCTCCGTAAAGTCTTAATTCATACCATAATATGCATGAAGAAATTAGAGGTGAAAAGGAAACGAGAAAATATGTTGACGAGTTGAATTGGCTAATTGTGGTGAGGTGCTATAGGAGATGAACTACCCGTAAAAGCCCGATTGGTGAGAGGGATTTAAGTTTCAAATTAGAGTAAAAGGATGAAGTGAGGAGGACAATGCGTATGCATTGCCCACTGTTTTTACATATCATGATGTGCGTGATTCTTTTGTCTTGAATGATTTCGGTTTTTTACTTTATGAGACCCACTTAATGGTTCGGGTTGCCCAGAAGGCTGCCCTTTCTTTGTATTTTGACGAATGGATTTGCTATTGTTTTTTTCCATGTTGTCACCTCCCTCTTGTATTTAGAATGAGAGAACTTTGTAAATTTATACGAGAATGTTTTTGTGAAAAACGGTAAAGATAAGTGAGACTAACTATAACAGAAAGGGGAAAGCATATGCCGTATCATAAAGATAAACAGCAAGCTTTTCAAGCAGCACAACAAGGAGTCGTACAAGCGGAAAATTTATATAACAACATTGTTAAAAATGACCCGAATTACGGACACGATTTGAAGCATTTACGCCAAGAAGTTCAAGAGGCATATGAACAAATTCAAAACGCACTAGAAGTAGCATCTGAAACACAACGTCCACAACTTGAGCAGTACGAAAATAATTTGCAAAATATCATAAGAGATGTGGATTCGCTAGGCGATTGAACAGGTTGTTGTTTAATTTCAACAACCTGTTCAATTTTAGAGTTAATATGTTGAAAAGAAAAATTGTTGTAATAATCATTATTTATTTCATTTGTGTGGTACATATATTTCAGGTGGACAAAGTAGAAGCGAAAATGTTGATGAGAAAAGAATTAGAGCCCACAGGTTATGTAACGTGGGAGGTACCAAATAACGAGAAAATAATTGCAATTACGTTTGACGATGGCCCAGATCCTATATATACTTCGCAAATATTAAAGCTATTACGTCAATATAAAGCTGAGGCAACTTTTTTTATGATAGGTTTTCGAATTCAGCGAAATCCGTATTTAGTCAAGCAGGTGCTGAAAGAAGGACATGAAATTGGAAATCACACGATGGATCATTTATATGCAAGTAGGGCCTCTGATGAAAAATTAAAAGATGATATTTTAGTGGGGAAAAAATATTTACAAAAATGGGTAAAAGAGCCGCTGCTTTTCCGTCCACCAGGTGGATATATTAATGATGCAGTATTTGCAACAGCAAAAGAAGCGGGATATCAAATTGTATTATGGTCATGGCATCAGGATCCGAAAGATTGGGCAAATCCAGGTACTGAATCTATTGTGAGACATGTTGTAACAAATGCGAAGAGTGGGGATATAGTGTTATTGCATGATGGTGGAAGTAACAGGAGTCAAACTGTAGCCGCATTAGAAAAGATTTTGCCAGCTCTTCAAAAAGAAGGGTATCGATTTGTGAAGGTTTCAGAGTTGTTACGTTATAAGCATTAAAAATCCCAAAAGGAGTACCTTTTGGGATTTTTTATTACTGATTCTTTTTACGTTTTTTATTATTTTGACGCTGAGCTGGTGTTAGTGGCTCGTTGGCGAATTCCTCATTATAACCAGCACCTTGTCCTTGTGATGATGCAGCGTTCATTCCTTGAATGGTATGATTTGATTTGCGTTTACCCATTAGTTTCACCCCTATAGTATTTTCTTTATAAACAAACAATGGTACATGTATGAACAGTAAAGTAATGCCTTAATGGAAAGCTTTACTTTATGGTAATAGTATTCATAAGGAGAGCGAAGCCTATTCAAAATTCCAGAGATAAAGAAAACTTATGATAAACTATAAGTTTCTTATTATTTACTTATTTAGAAAGTTGTAATAAGATATTATCGTAAGGTATTGAAAAGTTTGTCTACATTTTATATTCAGACAACTCAGTCACGTTTAACAGGGGGGAAACATAATGGTCAAACATAATCCATTTCAATCTCGTGAAACATTTGAAGTAGATGGAAAAACGTATCATTATTATCAATTGAAAGCGCTTGAAAATGCAGGGGTTGGCAACGTATCGCAATTACCATATTCAATTAAAGTTTTGCTTGAATCTGTACTACGTCAAGTTGATGGACGTGTCATTACAGAAGAGCATGTTACAAATTTAGCGAAGTGGGGAACGAAAGATGTTCAAGATATCGATGTTCCATTTAAACCATCTCGCGTAATTTTACAAGACTTCACAGGTGTTCCGGCTGTTGTTGATTTAGCTTCACTTCGAAAAGCGATGGCAGACATGGGCGGGGATCCTGATAAAATTAATCCAGAAATTACTGTAGACCTTGTAATTGATCACTCTGTACAGGTTGATAGAGCGGGTACGGCAGACGCGCTTGAATTCAACATGGACTTAGAGTTTAAACGTAATGAAGAACGTTATAAATTTTTAAGCTGGGCACAAAAATCATTTGATAACTATCGTGCAGTTCCACCAGCAACAGGTATTGTACACCAAGTAAACCTTGAGTATTTAGCACCAGTTGTTCACGCGGTGAAAAACGCTGAAGGCGAATTAGTTGCATACCCAGATTCATTAGTTGGAACAGACTCCCATACTACAATGATCAATGGTATCGGCGTTCTTGGTTGGGGCGTTGGTGGTATTGAAGCAGAAGCAGGGATGCTTGGGCAACCTTCATACTTCCCAGTACCAGAAGTTATCGGTGTGAAGTTAACTGGTACACTTCCAAGTGGTACAACAGCAACAGATGTTGCATTAAAAGTAACGCAAGTGTTACGTCAAAAAGGTGTAGTTGGTAAATTCGTTGAGTTCTTCGGTGACGGATTAAAGAGCATGCCTTTAGCTGACCGTGCAACAATTTCAAATATGGCACCAGAATACGGCGCAACTTGTGGATTCTTCCCAATTGACGAAATTTCATTAGAATACTTACGTTTAACAGGTAGAGATGAAGAGCAAATTCGCGTTGTTGAAGAATACTGTAAAGCGAACGGTTTATTCTATACAGCAGACAGCAAAGATCCAATTTACACTGATCTTGTTGAAATTGATTTAAATACAATCGAATCTAACCTTTCTGGACCGAAACGCCCACAAGATTTAATTCCACTTTCAGATATGAAAGATGCGTTCCACAAAGCTGTTATAGCACCAGTTGGAACACAAGGACTTGGATTTAATGAGCAAGAGTTCGATAAAGAAGTGAAGGTTACATTAGAAGATAAAGAAGTAACGATGAAAACAGGTGCAATTGCAATTGCTGCAATTACAAGCTGTACAAATACATCAAACCCATACGTATTAATTGGGGCAGGTTTAGTTGCGAAGAAAGCAATTGAAAAAGGTCTTAAAGTACCTGGTTATGTGAAAACATCGTTAGCTCCAGGATCTAAAGTTGTTACAGAGTACTTAGATAAATCAGGTTTAACAACATATTTAGATCAATTAGGATTCCAAACAGTTGGTTACGGCTGTACAACTTGTATCGGTAACTCTGGTCCATTAGCATCAGAATTAGAAGAGGCAATTGCGGCAAACGACTTATTAGTAACATCTGTTTTATCTGGTAACCGTAACTTTGAAGGTCGTATTCATCCGCTTGTAAAGGCAAACTATTTAGCATCACCACCACTTGTTGTGGCATATGCGCTTGCTGGTACAGTTGATATTGACTTGAAAAATGATGAAATCGGTAAAGATGCAAATGGCAATGCTGTTTACTTTAACGATATTTGGCCATCAGCTAAAGAAATTGAAGATGTAGTTCAAAGTGTTGTTACATCTGAACTGTTCAAGAAAGAATATGCACAAGTATTTAACAGCAATGAGCGTTGGAATGAAATCCAAACTTCAAATGAAGCTTTATATACTTGGGATAATGATTCAACATACATTCAAAATCCACCGTTCTTTGAAGGATTATCTAAAGAACCAGGTGAAGTTGAAACGTTATCAGGTTTACGCGTAGTTGGTAAATTTGGAGATTCTGTAACGACAGACCACATTTCACCAGCAGGTTCAATTGGCAAACATACACCAGCAGGACGCTACTTATTAGAAAACGGCGTACAACCTGTTGACTTTAACTCTTACGGTTCTCGTCGTGGTAACCATGAAGTTATGATGCGTGGTACATTCGCGAACATCCGTATTAAAAACCAAATCGCACCAGGAACAGAAGGTGGATATACAACTTACTGGCCAACTGGTGAAGTAACATCTATCTACGATGCTGCGATGAAATATAAAGAAGACGGCACAGGACTTCTTGTAGTTGCTGGTAAAGATTACGGTATGGGAAGCTCTCGTGACTGGGCTGCGAAAGGTACAAACCTTTTAGGCATTAAAGCAGTTATCGCAGAAAGCTTTGAGCGTATTCACCGTAGTAACCTAGTATTAATGGGTGTATTACCACTTCAATTTAAAGATGGCGAAAGTGCAGAAACATTAGGCCTTGCTGGTAACGAATCGTTTGAAATTCAAATCGATAAAACTGTTAAGCCACGTGATTTTGTAAAAGTAGTAGCAATCGATTTAGATGGTAACGAAAAACAATTTGAAGTAGTAGCACGTTTCGATAGTGAAGTTGAAATTGACTACTACCGTCATGGTGGTATCTTGCAAATGGTTCTTCGTGAAAAAGTTGAAGAGTCTAAGGTGTCAAACTAATTAAGTGTAGTAATAGAGAAAAGTAAATATTTTCAAACGAAATGAGGAAGCTAACTCGGGTTAGCTTCCTCATTTTATATGCAAGGAAAATGAGGAAACTATATTGTTTCGCCACCTTCTTTATTCCGCTTTATTCAGTTGATATTCATATGTAGAAGAATCTTCCGTATTAAATTCTTTTACTAGTGTAATCTTATTTGTATCTGGGTTATACTTGAAAATTTTAATGGTGTGCCGATCACCACTGGCAGGATTATTTTCCTGTAAAGCAAATGTATTTTCTGCAATTTGAGTCATATTACTAATTTGATCATTTTGTACATTTATTGGAGTAGAATCATGGTTTGTAGAGACTTCGATGACTCTTTCCTTATTAAAAAATATAAGGACTAGAATTAAGATTACAAAACAAATACGCATATAGCGTAGTTCTTTACTAATCGGATGCTCTCCCATAGCATTCACCCTTTCTGGTTATTATGAATTCGGAGGTGTTATCGTAGAGTAGAAGGTAATAATACCAAGTGTAGTGAATAGAACAAATGATATTAAGGCTGTATAAAGTGAAACTTTAATCAGTGGGGGTTTTCTTTATCCCCCACTGATTATCAGCCCGCACCAATCGGGCTTTTACGGGCAGTTTATCTCCCACCTAACTTCTTTAGCCGCTAGAGCTGGACATTGCTCACGCCAAATTTTGAGGTAGGAGTATTACTGCCCGTTAATGCGGGATAAACGCAAACGCGACCAGTTTTTCTTTTTTCAGGATCTTTACTAAATAGAGATATAACCCATGCAATAATACCAATGGGATAAAATATGAAGCTAAAAATATAGAGGATAGCTTTTTTCAATGGATGCATAAGAAACCTCCTTTTAAAAGGAAGGTATTTGTACAAAAAGTACAAATACCTTCCTTATTGTTACCTCACATGTTTATATTTTTGCGTAAACGTATTTGGCGAGCAATCTTAGTTATAATTAGCCATGTCATATAAAGGAAAGTTAGAATAAAAACTGTACTAATGATAGGAGATTTTTGAAATGCGTACAATAACTTATCAATATAATAAATTTGATTTAAATCTGTAATTGATCTTGGAGAAAAGACTAAATATTTCTTCCAGTTTCCTTCCATAACGATCATTGTACCTGTAGAATGTGTGACAAGTAATGTGTAGAGAAAAATAGGGAGAAGAATCATGAGTTGTAAACCCGTTAATCCGGTTTTATGTTTTCTCCAGTACAACGAGCGGGCTATTATAATTCCTATCAAATAGACAATAGATAATATAAAAACTGTAGTGAAAACGGGATTGTACTGAAATGCATACAAAAGTTTATCAATTTCATACACTTGATGAGAGTTTTCTGTTGTTTTTGGGGTAAAGATAAGATGTTGTTTCCAGTCTTCGGAAATACTTAAATAGCTGGCAGTCCAGCTTGTAATAAATAATGAGAAAAACAAAATGGGAAGAATGATAATATATTGTAACCAATGAAAAAATATTTTATTCATAAATAATTACACCTCTTCCAAATTATAACTGTTTTTTCGTGAATAATAAAGGTGTCTAAAAAATAATAACGTCATATAGCCAAACAAAAAAGATAGCAAATCTACGTTTTTATGATTTTTATATTGTGTATTTTCGTATTAAACGCTATAATTACAGTGTTAAAGATGGAATCGTGATATGACCTGTTATGAATCTATCATATTATTTATGAATAAATGGATTGGTATTTTAGCAAGATGTGCTAATAAACTACTCCACCATGATGATAACGTACCCAAAATGTGGTGCGTATATTTTCGTGGTGGAGTTTTTTTATTCTCAAAAAGGGGGAGTAACCATGAACGACAGCATGGTTCATATTACAATTGACGGCAAAGAATATAGTGCTGAGTCCGGGTCAACTATACTGGGCATCATTAATGAGAACGGAATTGAACATCCACAAATTTGTTACGTGCCGGAAGTGGATCCAATTCAAACGTGTGATACTTGTATTGTAGAAGTGAATGGGAAGCTTATGCGATCGTGTTCTACAGTAGTGACGGACGGTATGAATATTGAGTTATCCTCTATTAGTGCGAAGGCAGCACAACATGAGGCGATGGACCGTTTATTGGAAAATCATTTGCTGTACTGTACGGTCTGCGACAACAATAATGGGAACTGTAAATTGCATAATACGGCAGAATTAATGGAAATTGAGCATCAAAAATATCCTTATGAGCCAAAAGTGGCTGCAAGTGAAGTTGATATGTCTCATCCATTTTATCGCTATGACCCGAATCAATGTATCGCATGTGGTCAATGTGTAGAAGTGTGTCAAAACTTACAAGTAAATGAAACGTTATCTATTGATTGGGAGGCAGAGCGCCCTCGTGTTATTTGGGATGAAGGAGTGGATATTAACGATTCTTCCTGTGTAAGCTGTGGTCAATGTGTAACGATTTGTCCTTGTAATGCATTAATGGAGAAATCGATGCTTGGTGAAGCTGGATTTATGACTGGGCTGAAGCCGGACATTCTTGAACCTATGGTCGATCTTATTAAAGAGGTTGAACCTGGATATAGCGGTATTTTCGCCGTTTCAGAAGTAGAAGCTGCGATGCGTGACACTCGTACGAAAAAGACGAAAACAGTATGTACGTTTTGTGGTGTAGGTTGCTCGTTTGAAGTGTGGACGAAGGGACGTAAAATTCTTAAAGTACAACCAACCTCTGAAGCACCGGTTAATGCAATTTCTACTTGCGTAAAAGGAAAATTTGGTTGGGATTTCGTTAATTCTGAAAAACGAATTACGAAACCTTTAATTCGTAAAAATGGAGTGTTTGTTGAATCAAGTTGGGAAGAAGCACTTCACGTAGTGGCGTATAAATTAGGATCTATTAAAGAAGAGTACGGTAAAGGTTCTATCGGCTTTATTTCTTCTTCTAAAATTACGAACGAAGACAACTATGTCATTCAAAAATTAGCTCGACAAGTGTTCGAAACGAATAACATTGATAACTGCTCACGCTATTGTCAATCGCCAGCAACAGATGGATTGTTCCGTACAATTGGTATGGGCGGAGATGCAGGAACGATTAAAGATATTGCACAATCAGGTCTCGTTATTATCGTCGGTTGTAATCCAACAGAAGGCCATCCTGTTTTGGCTACTCGTGTGAAACGTGCGCATAAACTTCATGGACAAAAACTAATTGTCGCCGATCTTCGTAAAACCGAAATGGCAGAGCGTTCAGATATCTTTATTAGTCCAAAGCAAGGAACAGACCAAGTGTGGTTAATGGCTGTTACGAAATATATGATTGATCAAGGTTGGCATGACCAACAGTTCATCGACGAGAATGTAAACTTCTTTGAAGATTTCAAAGATAGTCTTACAGAATATACGCTTGAATATGCAGAAGAGATTACAGGCATTTCAAAAGAAACGCTCGTTAGAATGGCCGAGATGATTCGTGATGCGGATGGTACGTGTATTCTTTGGGGTATGGGTGTAACGCAAAATACGGGTGGTTCAGATACTTCCGCTGCGATTTCAAACTTACTTCTTGCAACGGGAAATTATCGCCGTCCAGGTGCTGGCGCATACCCGCTTCGAGGTCATAATAACGTGCAAGGTGCTTGTGATATGGGAACTCTCCCAGGTTGGCTACCAGGATATCAGCACGTAACGGACGACGTAGAACGTGCGAAATTTGAAATGGCTTACGGGGTAAAAATTGATAACAAACCAGGTCTAAATAATATTGAAATGCTTCACGCAATTGATGAAGGAAAAATGAAAGCTATGTATCTTGTCGGAGAAGATATGGCTCTTGTAGATTCGAACGCGAATCATGTACATGAAGTGCTATCAAGCCTTGAATTCTTTGTTGTTCAAGATGTGTTCCTTTCTAAAACGGCTCAATACGCAGATGTCGTATTACCGGCAGCACCATCTCTTGAAAAAGAAGGGACTTTTACAAATACAGAACGTCGTGTACAAAGATTATATCAAGTACTTCCAACGCTAGGTGATGCGAAACCAGACTGGTGGATCGTGCAGGCAATTGCCAATAAATTAGGCGCAAACTGGAACTATAATCATCCAAGTGAAATCTTTGCTGAAATGGCAAGTTTATCACCACTATTCGCACACGCAAACTATGAAGTGCTTGAAGGATGGAACAGTTTCCATTGGGGAAGTTTTGATGGGACGAATACGCCACTTCTTTTCCAAGATGGATTTAACTTCCCGGACAAAAAAGCTCGTTTTGCGATAGCTGATTGGGTACGTCCTGCTGAATTTCCAGAAGAATACGATCTTCACATTAATAATGGTCGTATGCTTGAACATTTCCATGAAGGTAACATGACGAATAAATCAAATGGTATTCAATCGAAAGTTCCTGGTGTTTTCGTTGAAGTTTCTCCAGAACTTGCAAGGGAACGTGGAGTGAAAACTGGTTCGTTAGTACGCCTTGTTTCTCCTTTTGGAGCACTTAAATTACGCGCGCTTGTAACGGATCGTGTAAAAGCAAATGAGCTGTATTTACCGATGAACTCGACGGATAACGAAACAGCGATTAATTTCTTAACTGGTCCGGCGGTCGATCAACGTACAAATACGCCTGCATATAAACAAACGAAAGTGCGTATGGAAGTGTTACAAGTAGAAGGTGAAAATCCGATGCCAAAAACAAACCCACGTAATAAAAAGCGTCATCCTCAAAACGGTATTGAGGTAAATCGCAAATGGGCTCGTCCAGGATACGTACACTTAACGGATAAATAGGGAGGAGAAAAGAATATGGCGGCACCTATTAAAGCGATCCAGAAGCAGGAGCTAACTGAGGAAGAAATAAAACAACAAAAGCTAGAAGATTTAAAAGAACTTCTAGCGAATAATGAAGAAGCTTTAAATCAAATGTTTAATATAGTAGGTGAACTGAATGATATTGGGATGCTAGAAGCTGCAAATTCTATGCTGAAAGCGAAAGAACCAATCGCAAAAATTGTTCTAGGCCAAGTCACTCGTGAACCAGTTACAAATTTAATTAATAATATGATGGGCGCTGCAGGAGCTTTAACAGAACTTGATCCGGAACTTACCAAAAAGCTTATCGGTAGTGTATTAACAGGTATGGATGAAGGAAATGAGCATCTGCAAAGTAATAAAAAAGTAGGGATATTAGATTTGATGAAAGTACTTAAAGATCCAGATATTAACCGCGCTATTGGATTCGGTCTTCATTTCTTAAAAGGTATGGGTAAAGGGTTAAAAGACGAATAGGTAAGCAACAATAATAGTATTTCATACGTTGTATACATGTTGAGGTAATTCGAAAAGATGAACCTTTTCGTCTCATTATTTGCGTGAATAGTTCAGACGAAAAGGTCATTTTGGTAGAATAGTTATGATGAAACAATATGTGAAAAGTTATTGTTGATGAATAGGGGAGGAATGAGAGTATGTCAAAAATGGTACATGAATTTAATGATATGATCCGAAAACTTCGAAAAGATTTGTTTGGGAAAGGACCGGAACGAATTCATACTGTATTTGCTGAAAATATGGCGATTGCCACACTTTATGGAAACTTGACACCGACTGAAAAATTCATTTCGGGAACGATGGATGGTGCGGAAATGGTTCATATGGCTCGAACGAAAATGATTCAAGAAGTGTATGCCGTTAATTCTCGTGAACATTTAGAGGAACTTGTTGGAGCGAAATTAGTTCATCTGTTTTCGGATATGAAAGTGGAAGAAGATATTGCAGTTTCGGTGTTTGTCTTTGATAAAAATATAACGTGAGAGAAGGATACTCATCGTGAAATCGATACAGGTGGAACGGGAAATTTTTCATTATGAGCAAGGGGAATTTACACATATGGAGGACAGCATTGTAACAGAGTTTCCTGTTACGGTTAAAATGAACGGACAGGAATTTGTTACAATGGTTAGTACTCCAGAGTACATTGAAGATATGGTAATAGGCTATTTAGCATCTGAAGGTATTATCCGAAAGTATGAAGATATTGATGAAATATGGGTACAGGAGAAAGAAGGATATGTACATGTAAAAACGACAAAAATTAATCCTTATTATCGTGATATCCAAAATAAACGCTATATAACTTCATGCTGTGGAATGAGTAGACAAGGATTTGTTTTCGCGAACGATGCGCTAACTGCAAAGAAGATGAATGATATTCGCGTAAAAATATCTGCCGAGGATTGTTTTCGGCTAATGAACGATATGCAGCAATCTGCGTCCACTTTTCAACATACGGGCGGGGTGCATAATGCAGCTTTATGCGATGTGAATGGAATTGTTTTAAGTCGAATGGATATAGGAAGACATAACGCTTTAGATAAAATTTACGGCTATTGTTTAAAAAATAACATTTCTATTGGTGATAAAATTATTGTGTTTAGTGGCCGTATATCTTCAGAAATTCTATTAAAAGTTGCGAAAATTGGCTGTGAAATCATATTGTCAAAATCCGCTCCAACTGAGTTAGCTTTGCAGTTAGCGGAACAGTTAGGAATTACTACAATAGGGTTTATTCGTAATCGATCTTTAAATGTATATACGCATACAGAGCGGGTTGTAAATATAAATAACACTTGTACGGAATTATAAAATATGCAGAAACGAGGCAATGAACATGAAATCTATCACATTAGACAAATTGCACCGTCCTTTAAAGGATTTACGTATTTCTGTTACTGATCGCTGTAATTTTCGCTGTCGATATTGTATGCCGGAAGAAATATTTGGTCGTGATTATTCTTTTTTGTCTAATGATAAAATTTTATCTTTTGATGAGATTGAAAGGGTTACACGTATTTTCGTTTCTTTAGGTGTAAGAAAGTTACGTATTACTGGTGGAGAGCCGTTGCTTCGGAAAAACCTTCCTGAACTAATCGAGCGACTTAACAAAATTGATGGAGTAGAGGATATCGGTTTAACTACAAATGGGTCACTACTTAAAAAGTTCGCTCCTGATTTATATAAGGCGGGTTTATCACGTGTGACAGTTAGTTTGGATTCTTTGGATGAAGGGCGTTTTGCTTATTTAAATGGCAACAGAAGTAAAGTAAAAACAGTTCTTGCAGGAATACAGGCTGCAGCGGAAGTCGGAATGAAAATTAAAATCAACATGGTTGTCCAAAAAGGAAAAAACGAACAGGATATCGTTCAAATGGCGCAATACTTTAAAGAGAATAAGCATATCTTGCGATTTATTGAATATATGGATGTTGGGAATTTTAACGGTTGGGAATTAGGCGAGGTCGTTTCTAAACAAGAGATTTTAGAAATGATTCATCAAGTTATGCCACTTGAACGAATGGAAGCGAACTACCCTGGTGAAGTTGCGACTCGCTATCGTTATATCGGTAGTGATGAGGAAATAGGAATTATTTCATCTGTAACAGATTCTTTTTGTTCCTCATGTACAAGAGCTCGTATTTCTGCAGAAGGGAAATTATATACTTGTTTGTTTGCTTCTAAAGGAAATGATCTTAGAGAATTACTTCGTTCTGGGTATACCGATGAGGAGATTACCGATGTTATTCGTCACGTTTGGAATACTCGCTCAGATCGCTATTCGGATGAACGGCTGAGCAATACAAATAAAAAAACATTGCCGAAAATTGAAATGTCGCATATTGGTGGCTGAGAAATAAAGGATATGTTAGGTGATATTCAAAACAATATGACAGAAGGCTATTTGTAGATTCTTTTTGTTATAGCAAATAGAGAGAAGTGGAAAGTGTGCAAGCTTTGCAGATTTTCTATGTTTATAGTAAAAATGATGATTGATATTTCTGTAAGAGACATGCAGAGAGATTAAGCAGCATTCCAAAAATCCTTACTATGTTAAGGTTTTTTGGAGCTGCTTTTTTTAGTTGAGAAAAATGGAGGAATTGGTTATGGCATTTCATAAACCGGAAAAAATAGCTGCGCTTGTGATTGAGTCTGGTGTTCAAAAGGTAAGGCAATCGCTATCAGCTATGCTTATTCTCGGTTTTTTAGGAGGAGCATTCATTTCGTTAGGATTTTTACTTAATATTCGAGTTTTAGGAAATGTACCGGAGCAATGGGGAAGTTTAGTCAATTTTATAGGGGGAGCGGTTTTCCCTATCGGACTTATGCTCGTTGTTTTAGCAGGGGGAGAATTAATTACAGGAAATATGATGTCAATGGCTATGGCACTTTATGCACGGAAAATTACATTGAAACATGTGTTAAATAATTGGGCTTGGATCACTTTAACTAACTTCGCAGGTGCACTTTTCGTAGCGTATTGTTTCGGTCACCTTGGTGGGCTTACAGAAGGTGCGTATTTAAATAAGACGATAGCGATAGCTCAAGATAAGTTACATGAATCTTTTGGGAGAACGTTAATTTTAGCAATTGGTTGTAACTGGCTCGTTTGCCTTGCGATTTGGTTAGCTCATGGAACAAACGATTTGATTGGGAAGATTGTTGGAATTTGGATTCCTATTATGGCCTTTGTAGTAATTGGATTTCAGCAAGTAGTAGCAAATATGTTTGTCATCTCAGCGGTTATTTTTGCTGGTCACCTTACGTGGATGGATCTTGCTAAGAACTTTGTTCCTGTCTTTATCGGAAATGTAATTGGTGGAGCTGGTTTTGTTGGATTTGCTTATTTCTCTTGTTATCAGAAACAAAGTGTTATAGAGAAAGATCTTTTAGAAAAATAACAGAATATGAAGTATGTTTTTTATGAATTGATGATTATTTACGAGAAGGGAAGGTCATCTAATGATGGGGCGGTATTCACGTCAACAGTCGTTCACGCCGATCGGACGAGAAGGGCAAGAGAAGATTAGAAATAAGCATGTGTTGATAGTGGGGGCAGGTGCATTAGGAAGTGCAAGTGCAGAGGCGTTTGTACGTGCGGGTATCGGAAAATTAACGATTATTGATCGTGATTATGTAGAATGGAGTAATTTACAGCGGCAACAACTTTACACTGAACAAGATGCAATAGAAAAATTACCAAAAGCGATTGCAGCACAGAATCGTTTAAAACAAATTAATTCAGAAGTACAGATTCAGGCTCTTGTGATGGATGCAAGGGTAGAAAATATGGAAGCTTTATTAGACGATGTCGATGTCATGATTGATGCAGCAGATAATTTTGATATTCGATTTGTAATCAATGATCTATCACAAAAATATGATATTCCTTGGATTTACGGTTCTTGTGTCGGGGGATACGGTATGAGCTATACCATCATTCCAAAGAAAACACCATGTTTACATTGTGTACTTAAAAGTGTTCCCGTTACAGGAACAACGTGTGACACGGTTGGAATTATTAGTCCAGCTGTCCAAATAGTCGCGGCATATCAAGTAGCGGAAGCGTTCAAAATTTTAGTGGAAGATTTCTCAGCAATTAGAAAAACTTTTTTAATGTTTGATATATGGAGTAATCATTATCATTCAATTAAACTAGGAAAAATAAAAACGGACAATTGTTCTTCATGCGGAACACATAGAACTTATCCTTATTTATCTTATGAAAATCAAACGAAGACAGTTGTTTTATGTGGAAGAAATACAGTTCAAATTAGAGCGGCGCATAATAGTCAGTATAGCTTTGGCGATTTAGAAAAAATGCTAAAAAAGCATGGAAAAATAGATCGAAACCCGTACTTGTTATCTTGCCAATTAGATGATTATCGCATGGTCATTTTTCAAGATGGCCGTGTATATATTCATGGGACAAATGAAATTCAAAAAGCGAAGCAAATATACTATCGTTTATTAGGTTAAGAGAAAGGTTTGGTAATGATGGAAAGAAGAGTGCCGATTGCAGTTGGAGAGGCTGTTCGTAAAGTGATGGAATTTGCCAATCGTGGTGTAAAAGAATTAGTACCACTTGAATTAGCATACGGGCGTACATTAGCAGTTGATTTAGTAGCAGATCATGATGTCCCTTCCTTCGATCGCTCGCCATATGATGGATTCGCTATTAGGGCAGAAGATACTTCTCAGGCAAGTCGTGAGAATCCAATTGTATTTGAAGTAATCGGTGAAATTGGAGCAGGTTCCGTATTCTCTAAAGAAGTAGGAGCGTTTCAAGCAGTTCGAATTATGACAGGAGCACAAATTCCGAAAGGATGTAACGCGGTCGTCATGCTAGAACTGACTCGTCATCGTCAATATGAGAATATCGGAAAAAGCTATATGGAAGTGAAACGTTCATTTAAAAAAGGAGACAACATTTCTTTTCAAGGTGAAGATGCTCGTAAAGGAACGATTCTTGCGAAGCGAGGAGTATACATTAATCCAGGTATTTCTGCTCTTCTTGCTACATTCGGTTACAGCGAAGTGCCAGTTGCCAAAAAGCCTGTAATTGGACTGTTAGCGACTGGGAGTGAGCTGCTTGATGTCAATGAATCACTACAACCTGGGAAAATTCGAAATAGTAATACGTATATGATATTGTCCCAAATTCGAAGAGCGGGTGGAAGAGTAAAGTACTCTGGGAAGTGTAGTGATGATTTTGATACGTGCTATGCTGCTGTAAAAGAAGCGTTAAGTGGAGTCGATATGTTAATTACAACTGGTGGTGTTTCGGTAGGAGATTACGATTATTTGCCAGCCATATACGAAAAATTAGGAGCATCGGTTCTTTTTAACAAAGTTGCAATGCGCCCGGGCAGTGTCACAACCGTAGCGCAATTAAACGGAAAATTATTATTTGGATTATCAGGTAACCCTTCTGCTTGTTATGTAGGATTTGAGTTGTTCGTAAGACCTAGCATTCGTACTTATATGTTTAGTAAAAAACCACATTTAAAAAGAGAGCAAGCATTATTAGGAGAAGATTTTCTAAAACCTAATCCATTTACGAGATTTGTACGTGCAAAACTCAGATGTAACGAAGGGCAATTAGTCGCCTATCCATCAGGGTTTGATAAGTCTAGTTCAGTTTCTTCATTAGCTGAATCAAACGCTTTTATCGTACTCCCAAGCAGTACGAGAGGATATAAGAAAGGGATGTTTGTAGATATTCTCTTATTAGAAGATAACGAAGGTAGTGAATGGCCTTGGAGCAATATTATTCCATCTTATAAAGTGAGGGGTTTTAATGGGACGAGTATTATTTGAAATTGTAGATGTTCCAATCTTAGTTGAAGAAGTAACGAATAAGGTAGCAAGAAGAGAAGCAGGTGCGATTACAACTTTTATTGGAACAGTACGAGAATTAACGAAAGGAAAACGAACTTTACATTTAGAGTATGAAGCATATAAACCGATGGCAGTAAAACAGCTTACTCAAATTGGAGAAGAAATTAAGAAAAAATGGCCGGATGCAAAAATCGGGATTACACACCGGGTGGGACGACTAGAAATAATGGATATCGCAGTTGTCATTGCAGTATCGTCACCACATCGTAAAGTGGCTTACGAGGCGAATGAATATGCAATTGAGCGTATTAAACAAATCGTCCCAATTTGGAAAAAAGAATTTTGGGAAGATGGAACAATGTGGATTGGAGATCAGCTCGAGAATACGCCGTACCCAGAAGGAAAACCAAAGAAGGAAGAGTGAGAAGATGATTACCATTTTACTATTCGCAAATTTGCGAGAGGAAGTCGGTTCAGATCAATTAGTAATAGAGAAACAAGAGATTCGTGTTTATCAACTAAAAGAATGGCTTAGAGATCACTATCATTTACAAGCTTTAGATCGAGTCATGACGGCTATCAACGAAGAATTTGTAATGGATGAAGATACTGTACAAGATGGGGATATAGTTGCGTTTATTCCTCCTGTAAGTGGAGGATAATTTTATTCCTAATACACGCCTAAAAAGAATCGGCGTAAGAACAGAAGTTAAGTGGGAGATAAACTACCTGATTAAAGTCTCACTTTATTTGTATTAAAAATTATCAAATAAAAATAAAAAGGACTGAGATGTATGCTTACTCATGAACGAATTATGAACGCTTTAAGTCATGTTCAAGATCCAGAATTGTACAAAAGCATCGTGGAACTAAATATGGTAAGAAATATTCAAATTAATGGCACGCAGATTTACCTGGAAGTTATTTTAACGATTCAAGGTTGTCCGCTAAAGGCAAAAATTCAGCAAGATATTGAAGACTCTCTTCGAAATATCGGAGCTTCTAACGTTTCTTTGACTTTCGGTTCTATGACACCGGAAGAGCGGTCTGTAGTAACAGAAACTCTAAAGAAAAATTCTAGAACGGAAACTGGTATGCCCAGTATGTTGCGACATGATTCAGGTGTACGTTTCATTGCTGTGACAAGTGGAAAAGGTGGAGTCGGGAAGTCAACTGTAACGATTAACCTTGCTACTGCTTTAGCACGTATGGGGAAAAAGGTTGGGATTTTAGATGCAGATATATATGGATTTAGTATTCCTGCTATGATGGAAACGACTCAAAAACCGACAATGATAGATCAGATAGCGATTCCGGTCGTCAGTCACGGCGTTAAAGTCATGTCGATGGGTTTTTTTACAGAGGGTAATAATCCAGTTATGTGGCGAGGACCGATGCTGAACAAATGGATTCAAAATTTTCTTGTCAACACTCACTGGGGAGAATTAGATTATCTTCTTCTTGATTTGCCTCCTGGTACAGGAGATGTTGCGATTGATGTGGCTGCGATGATTCCTCACGCGAAGGAAATTATCGTTACTACGCCTCATAATGTGGCTTCGTTTGTTGCTTCGAGAGTGGGGGGAATGGCAAAGCATACAAAACATGATATTTTAGGTGTCGTTGAGAATATGGCATATTATGAGGAACAAGATGGTTCAAGGAACTATCTCTTTGGAAAAGGAGGCGGCGAAATGTTAGCAGAACAACTGCAAAAAGAAGTGATAGCACAAATACCTTTTGCAAATCCTGAAGAAAATAAAGGTTCATCCGTATATGACGAAGATTCGCTTGTTGGAGAGATATTTACATCTTTAGCCCAAGATCTTATTTACAAATGGTAAGTTATTTGCCTTATATCCAGGAGTAATCGTTGCTTTTCAATTTGATGCGAGAATGATTGGGAGAAACTTTTTGTTGAGAATATTCTATTTATTTGTAAGGAGAATATTTCCAAGGTTGTCCGTATAAGCTAAAATAAAATGTAAATACGATTTTTATTTTTGAGTTGATATAGTAGATGACTGAAACTATAAGGGTGATGTATGTGTGGCGAAAACTTACGGTTATTATCATTTTATTTTGTTTAGTTGGTTACGCAGTATATGTGCAATTTGGAAAAAGTGAAAAACAAGTAAGCGAAGAACCAGTAAAAAGTGAAGCAGCGATGAAAGAAATTATTGCAAAGAACGGAATTGAAGTAGGGAAGAATGCACCGAATTTTGAGTTAGCAAAATTAGATGGTACAAAAGTAAAGTTATCGGATTTGAAAGGAAAGAAAGTGATTTTAAATTTCTGGGCAACTTGGTGTGGACCTTGTAAGCAAGAAATGCCAGATATGGAGGCTTTCTATAAGAAACATAAAACCGATGTAGAAATTCTTGCTGTAAATTATACGGCTTCTGAAGGTGCTAATGGGGAAGAAAAAGTGAAAAAGTTTGCGGAGGAGAAAGGAATTACTTTTCCTATTTTATTGGATAAAGATATAACGGTTACAACGACATATAAAGTAATCACCATTCCAACTTCTTATTTTGTGGATACAAAAGGTGTCATTCAAGATAAATTTATCGGACCGATGACACAAAAAGAGATGGAGAAGAGAATTGCAAAAATAAAATAATGGTAAGAAGGCAGAGAGGATAAGAGATCATCTCTGTCTTTTCTTTTTCAATAAGCAGCTTGTTCGTGATATGATGAAAGAAATTTTATCGAAAATAATGATGAGGGGCGTATGTTGTGGGAAATCTACTATTGACAGGAGACTATGTGGTTATTGATTTTGAAACGACAGGGTTTAATCCATATAATGATCGAATTATTCAAGTGGCAGCGGTAAGGTACAGGAATCATGAGTTGGCTGATCAGTTTGTTTCTTTTGTAAATCCAGAACGGCCTATTCCTAGCCGAATTACGAGTTTAACAGGGATTACAAATTATCGGGTTTCGGATGCGCCAACGATTCAAGAAGTTTTACCTTTGTTCTTATCATTTCTAGGTACAGACACAATCGTTGCGCATAATGCTTCTTTTGATATGCGTTTTTTAAAGAGCAATGTAAATATGCTTAGATTACCAGAACCTAAAAATAAAGTAATTGATACGGTGTTTTTAGCGAAAAAGTATATGAAACATGCTCCAAATCACAAGTTAGAAACTTTAAAAAGAATGCTTGGGATTCGCTTGAGTTCTCATAATGCACTTGATGATTGTATTACATGTGCGGCTGTATATCAAAAATGTGCTGCTATCCAAGGCGAAGGACAACAGAAAGTGAAAAAAGAAACAATTGAAGAAGACGCGGTGTATGCGCTAATAAAAGAAATGCTCGTGAAGCATAATCGTGATATACAATGGATCCGCAATGCGAACGTAGGAAGCTATCTAGATATAAAGGCTTTTTACCCAATGGTAAGAGTAAAGGTAAAAGGGCGAAAAAAATATATTTTAACCGAAAAAACAGAACAAGAAATAGTAGCGATATACCCTAGTTTGAAATGTGAGCCGGCTTTAAAAAGTGAAATAGGTATGACGAGAATTATGGTTGAAAGTCTAGAGGATTTTGCGAAGTTAGAAAACTATATTTTAGAGGCTTATGACAGAGTGATGCAAGCACTGAACGAATATAAAGAAAATAGAGTTAATGCAGATAAAGAAATTGAACAATATTTAAGCGTAATGAAATAATGAAAAAATTCAAAAATCCATCAGTTGTCAAAAGAATGCTGATGGATTTTTAACTAGAAATAAACTTTTCTTTGGTAAAACATAAAATTTTCTCGCAAATCTGATTAAAGCGTTTTTTATTTGCTCATACTAATTAGTAAGAAAGAGAAGGAGAAAGGATGAGCAGCATGAGAAGAAATCGACGCAAAACGTTTGAGGAACTTGTGAATGAAAATAAGCAACAACTACTAAGCGATCGTGATGCAATTGAGCGGATTGAAGAACGAATTGAAAGACGTTATGAGATGCAACTTTTTAAACAGGCTGAATAATTCTTACTACTAGTACGATACTAGTAGTAAGGAGGCGATTATGATGGGTAATCCGAAAAAGAATTCAAAAGATTTTTCACCAGATCATATTGGAACACAGTCAAAAAAGGCTGGCGGAAATAAAGGGAAGCAAATGCAAGATCAGACAGGAAAACAACCGATTGTGGATAACGGTTAAAAAGGAGAATGCTTTCATTCTCCTTTTCTTTATGTGCATACATAATCGAATTGGTTTGTGGAAAGCTATCATGGTATGTAAATCTTCATTTAGGAGGGAAACAGCATGGCAGAGCAATATAAAGCGAATCCAGATGATCGTAGTGATAATGTAGAAAAGTTGCAAGAAATGGTACAAAATACAATTGATAATTTTAATGAAGCGAAAGAAACCGCAGAGGTTTCAAATGGAAAAGATCGCGCTGCAATTGAAGCAAAGAATCAACGTCGTTTAGAAAGTATTGATTCGCTGAAAAGCGAAATAAAAGACGAATCTGGTTATAATGGGTAAAAAAAGGGCTGACAGTTGTCAGCCTTTTTTTGTAATCAAGAAATTTTCTACAAGTAAACGCCAATTTTGCGGGAAAGGAAGCCCAATTTTCCAATAGCTAATCCCGCGAATGCCTTGTTCTTTTATTAAGTTGAATTTACTTTGTACAGACCTAGCGTCTTCAAACCATACTTCGTGCTGCACACCATTTTCATCAAAATAATTAAAGTGTGGTGCTTGTGCTGTAAAATCGTAGCGAATTGGCACATTATATTTGCGAGCAAGTGCAACGGCTGCGACGGAACTAATTGCTTTTGCAGGAGGATTTCCTTCTTTAAAGGGAAGTTTCCAGTCGAAGCCATATAAATTTTGTCCCATCATAATTTTTCGCGGCGGCATTTGAGATTTTGCATATTGAATGACTTGTTTTACAGGACCAATAGGAGATATAGCCATCGGTGGCCCGCCTTGCCATCCCCAGTCATATGTCATAATCACGACAAAGTCAACAATTTCCCCCTGTGCTTTGTAATCATGAGCTTCGAAAAATTTTCCTTTTTGTTTTGAACTTGTTTTAGGAACAAGTGTTGTACTTAATGTATATCCTTCTGGTAGTCTCGTTTTTACATTTCTTAAAAACCGATTGTATGCTTCGCGATCCTCTGGAGCAACATTTTCAAAATCAAAATGAATATCACGCATATTATACTTTTTTGCGGTTTCTAGAATATTAGTAATGAATTTATTTTGAATCGTAGCGTTTCGTAGAAGGATCGAAGTTAATTCAGAGCTGAAATTTCCATTTTCAATATTTGTAATAACAAGCATTGGGATTGTTTGACCTTGCACTGCAATTTGAGCAATTCTTGTTGTTTCAGTCGGTTCTTTTAATGTTCCATCACGCTGCGCTTCAAAGCTAAAATAGGCTAAATAGGTGAGATAAGGATTGATGGCCCGCGTGGCATTCACTAAACTTTCTTTAATTGGAATGGTAGAAGGTTGTAAATAAGCAATTGATTCTATCGTTTGTTTGGAGCCTTTTGGTACATATAATTGTTGCCCGACATGGAGAATGGATTTTAATGATAAGTTATTTACTTTTGCTAAACTAGCAAGAGGAACGTTATATGTTTGAGAAATTCGATAAAGGCTGTCTCCTGGCTGTACGTAATAGTTATTTCCTCTCGTATTTACAATTAGAGCCTGACCGACAACAAGTGTTTCAGCTGGATTGAGTCCGTTATCTTTTACGATTTCTTCAGGTGTAGTTCCGTATTTGGTTGCTAAGCTATATACGCTATCACCGCTACGAACGGTTACAATTTGAATCATATATTTGCTCCTTTCAGTAAAAAGATCCATCGTTTCTATTTTATTTTTGATTTTACTGTATTATGATTAAATGTATGCGAGGAAACAGAAGCGAGAAGGAGATTGTTATATGTTTGCAGCAGAACAAGAAATTGAGATCCGCTATGCGGAAACAGATCAAATGGGTGTAGTGTATCATTCGAACTATCTAGTATGGCTAGAATTAGGGCGTACAAAACTAATACAAGAATTAGGGTTTTCATATGTTGAAATGGAAAAAGAGGGGATTATTTCTCCTGTATTAGATTTGCAAATTTCATATCGGAAAGCAATGCGTTATGGAGAGAAAGCTATTGTGAAAACATGGATTGATTCGGTTAGTCCACTTCGTGTTATATACGGATATGAAATTTATAATGGTGATGGAGATCTTTGTATTACGGCTACAACAACAAATATTTGTGCGAAAAAAGATGGTTTCCGTCCTGTATCTTTTAAAAAATTATATCCTGAGTGGTATGCGAAATATGAGGAGATTAAGAAGAAATAAAAAAAGCGTGGCAAAAGCCACGTTTTTTTTTATTTCTCATAATTAAATTGCGGGAACTCATCACCGTCATTTAATGTAACTGATAAATCATGTCCGTCGAAGAACCATTCATCATCACCCTCAATAAAGAAGTGAATACCTTCTTCTTGAACTTGAACAGCAGGGTGTGCGGGTTCATCTTTACGAATGCCTAGAGAAAGGCCTTTTTGAACAGTGCTGCAACCGCCATATTGTACGAAAAAGCGAAGTGTATCGCCAGTTTGTAAGTTTAGTTCATCTTTATACCAATTTACTGCTTCTTTTGTTACAGAAAGATTCATGTATAGTTCCTCCAAGTTATGTTGCTTTTTCTTTAGTATAAAAAATAACGCAAAAAGACGCTATTAATATGCTTTGCGTTTTCTTTTTGCGTTATCCCGCATTAACGGGCAGTAATACTCCCACCGCAAAATTCGGTGGGAGTAAAGAAGTTAGGTGGGAGATAAACTGCCCGTAAAAGCCCGATTGGTGCGGGCTGATAATCAGTGGGGATGAAGAGAACCCCACTGATTAAAGTTTCACTTTATGTGGGGCACAACCTTACTTTTGTTTCTTTGTAAAATTCGCTTTCGGCTCAGTTTTATTTATAATTCGTCCAATATTGGCACGGTGTTTATAAATAACCATACCAGCTAATAAACACATCGCAACAATGAAGATTTTATTCCCATCAATAATGGATGCGATAACAGCAACAACAGCCGTTACCATAGAAGAAAGCGATACGTATCTCGTTGTAAATAACAGGGTGAAAAAGACAGCGGCTAATATTACAAAAATGATTGGTGCGTAGCATAAGAGTACTCCAGCAGAAGTTGCGACTGCTTTTCCGCCGCGGAATTTCGCGAAAATCGGATATACATGTCCAAGAACTGCAGCTAATCCAAACCAAAGGGGATGGGCGTCTAAGGCGAAAATTAACGGTAGTGCTGTTGCTAACGTCCCCTTTAAAATATCGGCAATTGTAACGATAAAACCTGCTTTTTTCCCTAACGTCCGAAATGTATTCGTTCCTCCTAAATTACCACTACCATGCTCGCGAATGTCGATTCCATAACCAATTTTTCCAACAACAAGTGCAAAGGGAATCGAGCCAAGCAAATAGGCAACGATAAATAAAAGATATGTAATAAGCATAAGTTCAGTCTCCTTTATTCAAATGTGTTGATAAAGGGTAAAAAGAGTTTTTCCCGTATATTGTACCATACATTTGTAAAGAGCACATTTCTTTTTTTGTAAATGAAAAATTCAAAGTTTCTTTAAAAAACTTTCACAGGAATGTTACATTTCTCACAGATTGATTAAGACTATATGTTGTATCATTTTGTTAGTAGATTAACAAGATGTTGTTGGAGGTTTGGAAAATGATGAAACAAAGTGTGCGTGAAGAAGCATTGATGAAGATGTTTGAAACAATTGTCCATGGGAATGAGCAAGATTTAATGCAAGAAAATGCAAATGTTGATGGACGGTCTCCTATGGGGATGATGGGAACATTCGCATCTGAGAGCGCAAAATATTATGCAATAGAACAATTACTTTCTGAACAAGTAAAAAAAGCAATCAGTCAAAATATATTATACCCACATGATTTAGATTTTTATGCGACAGGTACGACAACGTGTTCGCAAATTCCTTTAGCACAAATGCTTGAGAAAGGATTTCATACGGGGCATGGGCATATGAGACAACCTCAGGATATTAAGAGTGCATTGGCACTTTCTTCGATTATTTTTCAAGCGAATCAAAATATGCAGCACGGCGGGCAATCATTTGCGTTATTTGACATGGATTTAGCACCGTATGTGAGAAAAACATTTGAGAGAAATAAGAAGAAATTAGAGACGTATCCGTTAACAAAAGAACAAGTAGAAGATTTTGCTTGGAAAGAAACAGAGAATGATACGTATCAAGCTTGTGAAGCATTTATTCATAATTCCAATAGCATGCATAGTAGAGGTGGTGGGCAAGTTCCGTTTATTTCCATTAACTACGGAACGGATACATCAAAAGAAGGACGCATGTTAATTAGACAATTATTACGAGCAACGCAAGCAGGGTTAGGAAAAGGAGAGACACCTATTTTTCCAATTCAAATTTTTAAGCTGAAAAAAGGTATCAACTTTGAAGAAAGTGATCCGAACTATGATTTATTTGAATTGGCATTGGAAACGACAGCTGAGCGACTGTTCCCGAATTTCTCATTTTTAGATGCACCATTTAATGCAGTGCACTATGATGGGCGTCCAGAGAGTGAAGTATGTTATATGGGGTGTCGTACGCGTGTTATGTCTAATATTCATGGGGAAGAGACTGCTATTGGAAGAGGGAATTTATCGTTTACTTCTATTAATTTAGTGAAATTAGCATTGATTAGCGGTTCAAAAGAAGCGTTTTTTGAAGCTTTACATTATTATGTGGATCTAGGTATTCGTCAACTACTAGAAAGATTTGCTTACCAATGTACGAAAAAAGCAAGAGATTTTCACTTTTTATATTCACAAGGAGTATGGCGGGGGGGAGAAAATTTACACCCGGAAGATTCTGTTGCTGAAATTTTAAAACAAGGAACGTTAAGTATTGGTTTTATCGGGCTTGCAGAATGTTTAGTTGCTTTAACAGGTAAGCATCACGGGGAAGATAAAGAATCGTGGAATCTTGGGAATGAAATTGTGGCCTTTATGAGAGAGAAGATGGATCAAGCTACGGAAGAACATCAGTTGAACTTCTCTTTAATTGCAACTCCTGCGGAAGGATTATCAGGCAAGTTTGTTAAAAGAGATCGAGATGAATTTGGAATCATTAGTGGTGTGACAAATCATCATTATTATACAAATTCATTCCACATACCAGTTTATTACTCCATTCAAGCGATTGATAAAATTCGTTTAGAAGGTCCATTTCACGCATTGTGTAATGGTGGGCATATTACGTATATTGAATTAGATGGAGCGGCAGTTCATAATCCAAAAGCATTGAAGCAAATTGTACAAGCTATGGCGCAATATGGGGTGGGATATGGATCAATTAATCATCCAGTCGATCGTTGTAAGTGCTGTGGTTACCATGGAGTCATCAAAAATGAATGTCCAAGTTGTGGAAACGAGGATGAGAATGAAATAGAAAGAATTCGTCGTATAACAGGATATCTTGTAGGAGATATGTCGAAATGGAATAGTGCAAAACGTAGTGAAGAAGCAGAGCGGGTGAAACATAAATGAGAGTGATGAATATTATTCATGATAGTGTAGTAGATGGAGAAGGGTTGCGGACAGTCGTATTTTTTGCGGGCTGTCCGCATCGTTGTTTAGGGTGTCATAATCCACAGTCTTGGAATATGTGTAATGGTTCTGAAATGAACACAGAAGAAATTGTAAAAGAGATTGCCAAAAATCCGCTTACTGATGTAACATTTTCAGGTGGAGATCCATTCTTTCAGGCTGCTGAAGTGAAGATAGTAGCAAAAGCGGTGAAGGCTTTGAAAAAAAATTTATGGATTTACACAGGTTATACATTAGAAGAGATACAGAGTTCTCAAAATAATGATATGATAGAGTTGTTACATTATGGGGATGTTCTGGTCGATGGAAGGTTTGAACTTGAAAAAAGAGACTTGACACTTCCATTTCGCGGAAGCTCCAATCAACGTATAATTCGATTGAAAGAGTAAAAAGGCGGGATAGGTCAGATGAACAAAACAGTATTACTAGTTGAAGACGAAAGAAGATTACGCGAGATTGTTAGTGATTATTTTCGCAATGAAGGCTTTGAAGTGATAGAGGCTGAAGATGGAAAACAAGCATTAGAATTATTTGCTGAACATACAATTGATTTAATCATGTTAGATATTATGCTTCCGGAGATAGACGGTTGGTCTGTTTGTCGTCGCATTCGAAAAGAATCAGAAGTACCCATTATTATGCTTACAGCACGTTCGGATGAAGATGATACACTATTAGGCTTTGAACTTGGTGCAGATGAATATGTAACAAAACCTTTTAGCCCGAAAGTATTAGTAGCTAGAGCGAAAACTTTATTAAAGCGTGCGGATGGAGCAGTGGGAGTTGTAGAAGAAAATACACTTTCTATGGCAGGAATCGATGTGAATCGTCTTTCACGTACAGTATCCGTAAATGGAGAAGAAATTATATTAACGCATAAAGAATTTGAACTTCTTGTGTATTTAATGGAGAATAAAGGAATTGTATTATCACGACAACATTTATTAGACCAACTCTGGGGATATGATTACTATGGTGACGATCGTACGGTAGATACACATATAAAAAAATTGCGTAACAAGTTAGGGGATAAAGCAAAGCATATTGGGACTGTCATTCGAGTAGGCTATAAGTTTGAGGAATAATTCTTAAATATTATGTAATATAAAAAACATTCTTTTTTGTTTGGGAGAGAGGATCTGGCGATGGATAGAAGCGGTCAGATTCTTTTTTAGCTTCACGCCGAGTAAAACAAAAGGGGGAGAATGGTTGGAGATTTTTTGGGAGGATTTTCTTTTGCCCTTCGTAATAGCAACGTATATGATGAAAATATAATACATTTTCATCTTCTTTTGCAGGTGGGAATGTACAAATTATAAATTTTTGTCTACAATGTTGCATGAGAGTATTTTTTAATTGAATTTCACGATGAATTCACAAGAAATACACAACATGTAACTATACTGAAAATACGAATTCAGCGGAGAGGGGATATCAGTTATGGGATATTATGACGGACCAAATATGAATGAAGAGCATAGTGAAACGAGAGAGGTAAAAAAATCAGGTAGTAAAAAAGGGTACTTTTTTACAGGACTAGTTGGAGCGGTTATCGGAGCTGTTACCATTAGTTTTGTAGCACCATATATGCCATGGACAAATGGAACGGTTTTAACTTCTAATTCAAAAGTAGAGGGAACTGTGGTTCCTGTTGTCAATAAAGTAAAGGGTGAAACAGATTTACCTGGTATGATTGAAGGAGCAAAAGAAGTAGTTGTAGGTGTTATCAATATGCAACAGAACATCGACCCATTTGCGATGGAGCAAGTAGGTGAAGAGCAAACAGCTGGTACAGGGTCGGGTGTAATTTATAAAAAGGTTGGCAATAAAGCTCTTATCGTAACGAATAATCACGTAGTAGATGGAGCAAATAAACTTGCAGTAAAACTAAGTGATGGGAAAACAGTGGATGCAAAATTAGTTGGGAAAGACCCATGGCTAGATTTAGCGGTTGTAGAGATTGATGGTTCTAATGTTAATAAAGTAGCTACCCTTGGTGATTCTAGTAAAATTCGCGCGGGTGAATCAGCAATTGCAATCGGGAACCCATTAGGTTTTGATGGTAGTGTGACGGAAGGAATTATTAGTAGTAAAGAACGTGAAATTCCAGTTGATATTAATGGTGACAAACAGGCAGATTGGCAAGCACAAGTCATTCAAACAGATGCAGCGATTAATCCTGGGAACAGCGGTGGCGCCTTATTTAATCAAAATGGTGAAGTAATCGGTATTAATTCTAGTAAAATTGCGCAGCAAGAAGTAGAAGGAATCGGGTTTGCTATTCCAATCAATGTGGCAAAACCAGTTATGGAATCTCTTGAAAAAGATGGAGCGGTAAAACGTCCAGCGCTAGGAGTAGGCGTTGCATCGCTTGAAGATTTACCACCATTTGCAGTAGGACAATTAAAATTACCAAAAGATGTTACAAAAGGTGTTATCTTAAGTAAAGTGTATTCTGTTTCACCAGCTGAAAAAGCTGGGCTTCAGCAGTATGACGTTGTTGTAGCGTTAGATGGTCAAACAGTAGAAAACTCACTTCAATTCCGTAAATATTTATATGAGAAGAAAAACGTTGGCGATAAAATTGAAGTAACATTCTATCGTAATGGCGAAAAAATGACGAAAACAGCTACTTTAGCAGATAACTCTTCTGCTAAGAATTAATAAAGAAAGTCTCTTTCATATTGAAAGGGACTTTCTTTATCGGCTATACTAAAGGAATAGGAGGGATTTACTATGACAATTGAAAACCCAACTCGTACGGAAATTGGTGAAGTATTGAAAAAAAGCAAAACAATTGCGGTTGTAGGATTATCTGACAAACCAGAACGTACATCATATATGGTTTCAAAAGCGATGCAGGATGCAGGGTATCGTATTATCCCAGTAAACCCGGTCGTAGATGAAGTACTGGGGGAAAAGGCAGTTTCGTCATTAAAAGATATTAAGGAGCATATTGATATCGTAAATGTATTCCGCCGTTCTGAATTTTTAATGGACGTTGCAAAAGAATTTGTAGAGGTTGATGCCGATGTTTTTTGGGCACAATTAGGAGTACAAGATGAAGATACATATACATTTTTAAAAGAAAAAGGCTATACAGTCATTATGGATCGCTGTATCAAAGTAGAACATGCGATGACGAGGTAGTTATAAAGATTGTAAGCGAAAGGTCGATTCAGCTTTAGTTCGCACTTAGAACTAAGCAGATGAACGAGGTGTTCATCATGAGATTTTTTAAAGGCTGTTTTTGGGGATTGCTACTTGCTATCCCATTTTGGATAATTGTCATTTGGTTAATTTCCAAATGGTGGAGTGTGTAATTTGGAATACATATCCATTTCTCGTTGACAAACGATTATTTTTCTGAAATAGTAGCCTAGAGGAATCCTTGTGAAAAAACAAGGATTTTTCTATTGAGAATGGTATATAAAAGACATAACATAACTTGCCAAAAGTATGGTTAAGGCGTTATTCTATAATAGAAACATATGTTCTGATTTGATTAGGAAAGGGGCAAGGAGTTTGGCAAAGCATCAGTTTCAATATAATGAAGATGCCATTCAAGTGCTTGAAGGTCTTGAAGCCGTTCGAAAACGCCCGGGTATGTATATCGGGAGCACGGACAGCCGTGGATTGCATCATTTAGTATACGAAATAGTAGATAACTCCGTTGATGAAGCGTTAGCGGGATTTGGCGACGAAATTTCTGTCGTAATACATAAAGATAATAGTATTAGTGTAGTTGATAAAGGGCGCGGGATGCCTACAGGAATGCATAAACTTGGAAAGCCTACACCTGAAGTAATTTTAACTGTACTTCATGCAGGTGGTAAGTTTGGACAAGGAGGCTATAAAACAAGTGGTGGTTTACACGGTGTGGGTGCATCAGTTGTAAATGCTTTATCAGAATGGCTCGTTGTAACGATTAAACGTGATGGAAATGTATATGAACAACGTTTTGAAAATGGTGGTGTGCCTGTAACAACACTAGAGAAAATCGGAAAAACGAAACAATCTGGAACAACAATGCATTTTAAACCAGATCCATCTATTTTCAGTACAACAAATTATAATTATGAAACGTTATGTGAGAGATTGCGTGAATCTGCCTTTCTGTTAAAAGGTATGAAAATTACTATAAAAGATGAACGAAATGATTTAGAAGATGTTTTCCATTATGAAACAGGAATTGAAGCATTCGTTGCTTATTTAAATGAAGAAAAGGACTCTATCCATCCAGTTGTATACTTTGCTGGTGAACAAAATGGAATTGAAGCAGAACTTGCATTTCAATTTAACGATGGCTATTCAGAAAACATTCTTTCGTTCGTAAACAATGTACGTACGAAAGACGGTGGGACACATGAAGCTGGATTTAAAACAGCAATGACACGTGTTTTTAATGAATATGCTCGTAAAGTTTCAATGTTAAAAGAGAAAGATAAAAATTTAGAAGGTACAGATATTCGCGAAGGGTTAGCGGCAATTGTTTCTGTACGTGTACCGGAGGATTTACTACAATTTGAAGGTCAAACAAAAGGGAAGCTTGGAACAAGTGAAGCTCGTTCATCCATAGATGCGATTGTCTCCGAACACTTAGCATACTTTTTAGAAGAAAATCCAGATGTAGCAACACTACTTGTGAAAAAAGCAATTAAAGCAGCGCAAGCACGTGAAGCAGCGCGTAAAGCTAGAGAAGAAGCACGTACTGGTAAGAAGAAAAAACGTTCGGAAGGGACATTGAGCGGGAAGTTAACACCTGCGCAATCACGAAATCCACAGAAGAACGAACTCTATTTAGTGGAGGGTGATTCTGCTGGTGGTTCTGCAAAGCAAGGACGTGACCGCCGTTTCCAAGCCGTACTACCGCTGCGAGGTAAAGTAATTAACACGGAAAAAGCAAAGCTTGCTGATATTTTCAAGAATGAAGAGATTAATACCATTATTTATGCAATCGGCGGTGGTGTTGGAAACGAATTTTCTGTTGAGGATATTAACTATGATAAGGTTGTAATTATGACCGATGCTGATACAGATGGCGCACATATTCAAGTATTATTACTTACATTCTTCTACCGTTATATGAAGCCGTTAATTGAAGCGGGTAAAGTATTCATTGCCCTTCCACCTTTATATAAAGTAAGTAAAGGAAAAGGGAAAAGCGAAGTAATTGAATATGCATGGTCAGATGAAGAATTAGATGGCGTAACGAAAAAGGTCGGTAAAGGATATATGTTGCAGCGCTATAAAGGTCTGGGCGAAATGAACGCTGATCAGTTATGGGAAACAACAATGAATCCAGAGACACGTACGCTAATTCGTGTGAAAATAGATGATGCAGCCAGAGCGGAACGACGTGTTACAACATTAATGGGTGATAAAGTAGAACCTCGTCGTAAGTGGATTGAGCGCAATGTACAATTTGGTATGCAAGAAGAAGGCAATATTTTAGAAAATGAAATGATTATGGAGACGGAGGTGGAATAACATGCAAGCAGAGAAGTTTCATGACCTCCCGCTTGAAGACGTGTTAGGTGATCGCTTTGCACGTTATAGTAAATATATTATTCAAGATCGCGCGCTTCCAGATGCGCGTGATGGTTTAAAACCAGTACAACGTCGTATTTTATATTCCATGTATGTAGAAGGAAACGTACATGATAAGGCGTTTCGTAAATCAGCTAAAACAGTTGGTAACGTTATTGGTAACTACCATCCACATGGAGATTCCTCTGTATATGAGGCGATGGTACGTTTAAGTCAAGATTGGAAAGTACGTAACGTATTAGTTGAAATGCACGGAAATAACGGTAGTGTTGATGGTGACCCAGCGGCAGCGATGCGTTATACAGAAGCTCGTTTATCACCAATTGCATCTGAATTATTACGTGATATTGATAAAGAAACAGTCGAGTTTGTAGCAAACTTTGATGATACAAGTGAAGAACCTGTTGTACTGCCAGCGATGTTCCCGAATTTATTAGTAAATGGTTCGACAGGAATTTCAGCTGGTTATGCAACTGAGATTCCACCACATCATCTTGGTGAAGTAATCGATGCAACAATGATGCGTATTGATAAGCCTAATAGTACGGTAGATGACTTATTAACGGTTATTAAAGGGCCCGATTTCCCAACAGGTGGTATTATTCAAGGGCTTGATGGAATTAAAAAAGCGTATGAAACAGGAAAAGGAAAAATCATCATTCGCGGAAAAGCAGAAGTTGAAACGATTCGTGGTGGCAAGCAGCAAATTGTCATTACAGAAATTCCATATGAAGTAAACAAGGCGAATTTAGTAAAGAAAATGGACGAATTACGTTTAGATAAAAAACTAGATGGGATTGCTGAAGTCCGTGATGAGACAGATCGAACTGGTCTTCGTATTGTTGTGGAGCTAAAAAAGGAAGCAAATGCAGAAGGTATTTTAAACTATTTATATAAAAATACCGATTTGCAAGTACCATATAACTTTAATATGGTGGCTATTAATAATCGTCGCCCGACGCTTATGACGTTACCCAAAATTTTAGATGCATACATTGGGCATCAAAAAGAGGTTGTTACACGTCGTTCAGAATATGAACTGAGAAAAGCAGAAAACCGCCAGCATATTGTGGAAGGTTTAATGAAAGCATTATCGATTTTAGATCAAGTAATTGAAACCATTCGAGCGTCTAAAGATAAGCGTAATGCGAAAGATAATTTAAGTGCAAAATTCGGATTTACAGAAGCACAGGCAGAAGCAATTGTATCCTTGCAACTGTATCGTTTAACAAATACTGATATTACAGCACTAGAAAAAGAAGCGGAAGAACTAGAGAAGAAAATTACAGAATTACAAGCGATTTTACAAAGTGAGAAGAGGCTTCTTCAAGTCATTAAAGCAGACTTAAAGAGAGTAAAGAAAACGTATAGCGATAATCGCCGTGCTGTGATCGAAGAGGAAATTGAAGAGATTAAAATTGATGTGGAAGTTATGATTCCCCAAGAAGATGTCATCGTTACTGTAACGAAAGAAGGGTATGTAAAGCGTACCGGTTGGCGCTCGCATAATGCATCGAACGGAAAAGACTTCGGTATGAAAGAGGGCGACATCTTACTCGAACGTTTCGATACAAACACAACAGAAACAGTTCTTTTATTCACGAATAAAGGAAATTATATTTATCTTCCAGTATACGAAATGCCAGATATTCGTTGGAAAGATTTAGGTCAACACGTTGCGAATATCGTTTCACTTGATCGAGATGAGGAATTAATTTGGGCGACTGTTGTACCAAATTTTGAGGAAGAAAAGCGATTTATCGTATTTGTAACGCGAAATGGTATGATTAAGAAAACAGAGTTGAACCAGTATAAAGTGCAGCGTTATTCAAGGGCTTTTGTTGCTGTAAACTTGAAAAAAGATGATGAAGTTGTAGACATATTTGTAACAGATGGAACAAGTGATATTGTTCTTGCAACACACGGTGCATATGCACTTATTTTTGGTGAAGAAGAAGTAAGTCCAGTTGGTATAAGAGCAGCTGGTGTAAAAGCGATTAATTTAAAGGAAGATGACTATGTTGCTTCCGGTAAACCGCTAAATGGTGAAAAAGATCAATTGATTCTTGTAACGCAGCGCGGCGCAGTTAAGCGATTAAAAGCTTCTGAAATTGAGAAATCAACAAGAGCGAAGCGTGGTCTTGTTATCTTTAAAGAGTTAAAACGTAATCCGTACCGTATTGTTGGTATTGAAATTGTTCGGGATGATGAACTTGTTTATATGAAAACAGAAAAACAGATTGTCGAAGAAATAGATCCAAAAATGTTCCGTAATAAAGATCGCTATAGTAATGGTAGTTTAGTACTAGATGTTACGGATACAGGCGAAGTGGTGGAGACGTGGACGAAGAAACGGACAGAGTGAATAAACGATAGTAAAAATTTCAATTAAATATACTCATTTTATTAATGAAAACCATGTTCTATATTATATAGAGCATGGTTTTTTTGAAATATTGGAAGCTTTAAGTTTATTACTATTCCAATGGATATTAAGCTTTATCCCCCACCTCAAAACTTTAGAAAGTGCGAAGAAGTTTAGGTGGGAGATAAACAGCTCATAAAAGCCCGATTGGTGAGGGCTAACAATCAGTGGGGGATGGAGAAAACCCCCACTGATTGAAGTTTCACTTTATTTTTCAAGTAATAAAGATTAAATGAAATTGTAAAACACGCCATTTTTTATGTTATTAATGAAATCTTCGCTGTACAAGATAAATTGAAATTTTAATCAATGAGGATCTTACTGTCCACAAATAGCAAGATCTGTACATAAATTTTCTCAATATAGAATTACATAAATTCTCGAATTAAATATTTAAAAATTCAAACTATTAATTTACAATAACTTAAGAACTATAGAACAGTAACAAATGTATGAACTATATTCTGTAATAAAGGAGTCCGTAAATGAAAAAAGTATATTCCTTTTTAATGACTGTATCTGTATGTATATTTATATCTGCTTGTTCTAATCAAACGAATTCTGAAAAAGAGGTAGAATCTGATACGAAAAAAGCTCCAATAGCTGAAACGAATGTAAAAGCTAAGCCTTATACAGAGCCATTAACACAAGTAGGACAAGAAGCCAAGCATCCACTTGGAACAGTGGTTCTAAAGCAATTAAGTGAGCCAAATACAATGATAGAAGCAGGGCCTCTTCATATTCAAGTAGAGAGAATTAAGGTAATTCAGAGTACAGAAGTAAGTGAAATTGGGAGATACAACTTAAAAGAACGAGGACTAAGTACAGAGCAAATGAATGCAATACAATTTACAACTACTTTAGAAAATACTTCAGATCAAGTACTTAATTTGGAACAAGGGCCTTTTAAAACACTTGTTTTAAGTAATGGTGAACAAGTAGATGTATATAAAATGAATGCGGATCCAAAAAATCGAAGCTTAAATGCCAAGGAAAAAATGAAGCTTACACTTATCTGTTTCTTATCTCAAGCTCCAAATGAAATTACATCCGTAAAAGTAGTTACTGATATGGTACGAGATCAACAAACAAAAAATGAGGTAAGTGCAGTAACTACTACTGAGATTACTATGTAAAAAAGAAAACAGCCTGACGAGGCTGTTTTCTTGTGTTTTCTAATTAAAAAGCGCAGTATCCAACAACTGGTTTGGATGAACCAGTTTTAATGAAATAATTAGGAGCAAAGTCTTGGCTCAAGCACCACCATAGCCATTATCATCTACTTTTAAGCAATGGTGAACAAGTAGATGTATACAAAATGAGCGCGGATCCCCAAAAATCGAAACTTAATGTAAATGTGAAAGTGAAGCTTACACTTATTTGCTTCTCATCTCAAGCACCAAATTAAAGGTAATGACTGATGTGGTACGAAATCAATAAACTAAAAGTGAGATGAGACCATTAACCACTAGGGGGATTACTATGTAACAAGAAAACAGCCCGAGGAGGCTGTTTTCTTGTTTTTCCAATTAAAAAGCGCAGTATCCAACAACTGGTTTAGAAGAACCAGTTTTAATGAAATAGTCAGGAGCAAAGCCTTGATCTAACTCACCACCATAGCCATTATCATCTACAAAATCCCAAACCTTACTTCCCATATAAGATTCGCCATTCACATAGCAATATAACCAAAGTTTAGTGCCATCTGGAATGTTTGATTCAGTCCGTAGGCCATTTATTGTCGGAGTCGTGCGAAGATCTAGCCCAGAACCCGTTTTTTGTACCGGATAAAAAGCAGCTTCCGTTACCGATTGACTTGCGAATAAAACTGAACCTGCTACTGCTACTGAAGCGATTGATAATGCAACTTTTTTAAACATACGTGTTACCTCCTAATAAATTATATTTTATTGCAAATGGGGAATCCCCCCTCATACTTAACAAATAAAAAATTAAACTGTATTCAATATTGGTAAGCATGAGGGAGAGCCCCCTTTACTCCTCTATAAATTAATAGAATGTATAGTTAAAAATAAAAAAATACGCTAATATTTATTTCTTTATCAATACTCTAGTTATAAGTTTGAAAAATAGTATTTTTGGTAAAATATAAATCCTTATTTGTTGTTTTCAAACCATGTTTGAAACGTTTGTAAGGACTGTTCGCCTAATATACGATTCATTTCTTTCCCGTCTTTGTAAGAAATAATTGTAGGTGTTCCTTTTATTTGAAACATATCCCAACCTTGTTTATATTCTTCTAGATTCAAAACTTGCATATCAATATTCATATTTTTTGCCATAGGAACTACAATTGGTGAAATCCTTTCGCAATGCGGACAGGTCGTTTTGTAGAAATAAACTATTTTTGTTTTTTGACTTGATAGATCTTGTTGCAATTGTTCGGGAGTAATTTGGTTTTTATAATAATCTACCTCCTCAGTATTTGTGGTTTTTTCACTTTTTGTCCCTTTATTGGTTAGAATAAAAATAAGTGTAAATATTGATAAAATAGTAATAATGAAAAAAAGCATTTTTTTCATATACTGTTTCTCTCCTTGCTTATTTTAATAAGAATAAAGCAACAAATAATAATAAAAAGAAAGGCTATTAGAGCGAGAAATGGGATTGTAATAAATCCGAACCAATCTAAATAATCCCCTGTGCAAGGTATTCTCCCACATGATGTTCCGTTTTCAGATAAAAATGGGATTTTTTGAAGGGAATAGTGATAGGCAGCTATACATGCGCCAATGATAGCGAGAACCAAACTATAAACTCCAATTCTATAATCTTTGCGTATAACAGCTGTTCCTAGTAAAAGAACAAGTGGATACATGAGAATACGTTGATACCAGCATAATGAACAGGGCTCATACTTCATTATTTCAGAAAGATACAAACTCCCAAGTGTTGCAATAAAAGAAACAGACCAGCTACTAAACAATATGTATTCTAGTTTTTTTTCTATATTGTTCATGACTTCAACCTTTCTTTTTTAAAGATGGAAATAATGTAATAAAGTCCTCTAAGAAAGTAGAATATAAAAAATAAATTTTAAAAATGATTAGCTCAAGAGTTATTATAAATTATGTTTTTGTTTTGTATATTGAGAAAATTTGGATTTTATAAAATCTTATAGAAGAATAAAGTAAATAAGATGAGATAAATTGAAAGTATGCATATCCTTTTTTAGGAGCTGCCTACGCTCATCCAGTAAATATTTTAAAGTGCCCTCAAAACGAAAAATTTTTCTTTACAGCTATTTATCAGAATTCAGCTTGTTTTGTTATTTAGGTAAGTGAATAGATTTATTAGTTTGATGGTAATGATGTTGCTCCTTAAAAAGTCGAAAAAGATGTGAATATCCACATCTTTTACAATTCTATTTATCTTCTATATTTTGTCCTGCTATTCGCGGGTAGTATAAGACTCTCATCTCAAAATTTGGAAAGAGCAAAGGGGGAGGTGAGGGTTAATAAGCAGTGGGCATGGAGCAATTCCTGCTGCTTAAAGTTTTACGTTATTTTTACTAATCTAAGAATGAGCAAATAGTTATGTAAATAAAATAAAAATTGCTATAATAATTATGAAATCGTTCTCATAAGTGGAGGAATTAATATGAAAAAAATAGGTGTAGGGATTGTCGGATTTGGATTTTCAAGTACAACATTTCACATCCCTTTATTACAAACGATAGACGAATTTGATATTCGCGCGATTGTATCTTCAAAAGAAGAGGTAGTGAAAGAAGCATTACCGACTGTACAAGTGGTTCGCACGATTGGAGAATTAGTAAAACGAGATGATATAGACCTTATTGTTATTACATCACCAAATACAACACATTTTCCATTTGTAAAAGAAGCGATTATACATGGAAAACATGTCGTTGTCGAAAAGCCATTTGTTGTTTCAGTTGAAGAAGGCGAAGAGCTAATTAGATTGGCAAAAGAGAATAATGTAGTGGTTAGTGTGTATCATAATCGCCGTTTTGATAATGACTTCTTAACGATAAAGAAATTAGTTGAGGAAAAACAAATTGGAAATGTGTATACATATGAAGCGCATTTTGATCGCTTCCGTCCTTATGTACGCGATCGTTGGCGTGAAAAAAACTTACCAGGATCAGGGATTTTATATGATTTAGGATCGCATTTAATTGACCAAGTATTACATTTATTTGGAAAACCAGATACGGTTAGTGCGGATATCGTAAAGCAACGACCTGGGGCCGAGACAGATGATTATTTCCATATTGTACTTCATTATGGGGTTAAGCGTGTTATTTTACATAGTAGCAGTTATGTGAAACATGCAGGACCACACTTTAGTGTTCATGGGGATAAAGGTTCGATTGTGAAATATGGTATGGATTCACAAGAGGAGCAATTAAAGCTTGGTATGAAGCCAGGTAGTGTAGGATATGGGGAAGATAGTGAAAGTAATTTTGCTGTTTTAGAAACAGAAGAAGAAGTGAAATGTATTCCAACAGAAGTGGGATGCTATGAAATGTATTATAAAGGAATTCGAGATAGCATTGTAAGTGGAGCGCCAGTTCCTGTAACAGCGGAAGAAGGTTTACAAGTTATTCGTGTTATTCAAGCTGCTATTGAAAGTAGTGAAGCAGGTAGGGTTATTTCATTATAAATGAAAAAGACACGATTTCGTGTCTTTTTTTGATGAGTTTCGGGATTGAAATATATGATGGGTTTGTTTAGATAGAAACATTTTTTAATATTTGTTAAAAAAATTTTTAATTGCTTCTAGCTGTATATTATGACTACAGTGCTCACAAGTGTATTTTCCATTTCTATTTTCTTTAAAGAGTTTGTATATTTTGGTTCCTTCATATGCTTTAAATATTTGTTTACAGCTCATACAAACCAATTCATAGAACAGTTTATCTTGTGACATGTAACATTCCCCTTTGATCTTAATAGCCCAATTCAAACTTTCTTTTTCATTTTTGTGAGTCGTATTGTCGGGATTAGAAAGTCCATAAAAAAATAACGCAACAATATCTTTTATATGTTTTTTACGATTTCCTTCTAAGAACTGTGCCCCATAATCTTCACCTAACTTACTAAACATTTGAATGTATAATAGCACCATTTCTTTTGAAAGGTTTGGATTAATTTCATTTTTATCCCGCATTAACGGGCAGTAATACTCCCACCTCAAAATTCGGCGAAGGCAAAGTCTAGCTCTAGCGGCTAGANNCGTAAAAGCCCGATTGGTTCTACTAATAATCAGTGGGGGATGAAGAAAACCCCCACTGATTAAAGTTTCACTTTATGCTGTGCGTTTTCTAATATCTCGAAAAACCAAGGAAGGGCTGTCTCGCGCTGATAACGATATAGAAATTCATGGAGTTCTGGATCTTTTTGAGTTGCTTGCAATAGCATTTCAGGATGAAATAAACTGCCACTTTCCATCTTCCGTAGTATCATTTTATGCATCATATCGTGAAATGGCATGTTTTCAGCTGCTATTTTTTGATAGTATTGGAATTCAGTTGTCGCAAATTCTTGAATAAGTTCTCTAAAAAGGGCATCTTTACTCCCAAAATGGTTATAAATTGTCACCTGAGATACTTTAGCCTCTTTTGCAATATCCTCTATTTTTACTTCGTTAAATCCACGTTCTAAAAATAATAACAACGCGGCATCTTTAATGGCTCGTTATGTAGATAAAGGAGCAATGGCTTACTTGTTGGCAACACCGGTATCGAGAGTGAAAATTGCAATCACACAAGGAGTAATTCTTATTCTGGGGTTACTAATCATTATAATTGCGACGTATGGGGCAGGTGCATTAGGAGTAGAGTGGCTCTTGGAAGAAAACAATTTAAATCAAGAAGTATTCTTCAAAATGAATTTAGTTGGGGGACTGTTGTTTCTCGTAGTAAGTGGCTATTCATTTTTATTCACTTGTATATGTAACGATGAAGGAAAGGCTCTTAGTCTTTCTGCTAGTGTGACAATTTTATTTACTAGATATGGTAGGGAAATTAAGCGATAAGCTAGAATGGATGAGAAATATATCATTATTTACGTTGTTTCGGCCAAAAGAAATTGTGGCAGGGACATATAACATATGGCCGGTGAGTATTGGATTAATTTGCGGTGCGATTTGTATCTTTACAGTAGCGATTGTATTGTTTAAGAAAAGAGATTTACCGCTATAGATAAATAGAGTAGAAAAGATAGTTAGTTTCTAAAGAAATTAACTATCTTTTTTATTTATAGAAAATTTAAAAAAAGATGAACCTTTTCCCTTACAAATCCGTCTAATAAGTGTAGAGTTTTATTGAGAGAAATAAAACAGGAGGATAAACAGTGAAAGTAATACCGTTATATAAAACGATAGTGAAGGAAGAGAACGATGTTTCTTTAGCTAAAAAAGGCGATCATGAGGCATTTGTCTCTTTAATACATACACATAAAATTCAACTTTATCGTATAGCGAAGGCTATGCTATATGATGAAAATGACGTAGAAGATGCGATACAAACAACCATTTTAAAAGCTTATGAAAATATAAAAAAGCTTAAAAAAGAAGAGTTTTTCCAAACATGGTGCATTCGAATTTTAATTAATCAGTGTAATGAGGTGATAAGATCACGAAAAAAGGTAATCGCAATAGAAGGAAATAATGATTACATGATCGCATTTGATTCCTATGAAGATATAGACCTTCATAATGCGATTCAATCTTTAAATGAAGAATTAAAAGCTGTAACAGTACTTTACTATTATGAAGATATGAATCAAGAAAATATTGCAGCGTTATTAGAAATACCAAAGGGAACAGTTAAATCAAGGTTGTCACGGGCGAGAGAACAATTGCAAAAGAAATTACAAATGGAATAGGGGGGTGTATGCGTTGGATAAGGATGAATTGTTTGATGAAAAGTTAAAAAAGAGAATGGAACGAGAGAAGACTATGTTACCAGAGCATGTGAATCGGAAAATAAATGATACATTACATAATCTTCCGGTTAAAAAGAAATCTTATAGGATTCAAGTTATGGTCGTGAGTGTGGCAATAACGGTATTATCGATTGTTTCTATGTTTGAATTTTCTTTACAAAGTTTTGCACAAAAAGGTGGCGTATTTGAATATGTAACGAAAAAGGCATTTTCAGATTATGAAAATGAGGAAGAAACAGAACTCAACGTGAAGTATCCCGAAAAAGAGAAAATTCATCAAAAAATGCTTGATTCAATTGATTATTTTAAAAATGTTACAGGGCAATTTGAAGAGTACGCTAGCTCAACTCGTCTCATCACTACTTATAAGTATGCAATTGATGCAAAGAATCAAAGAGGAATTTCTTCTAAAGAGAATCTTCAGTCGAAAAAAATGACAGTTTTATATAATAAAGGGAAAAGGCAAGAATTTAATGATGCAGATTATACATATAAAGAAGTGAGTTGGGATCCAGAACCTAAAAGTAAAGAGTTACTAAAATTAACGCCTACTGAAAGAGCGTTTAACAAAATGGGCGAAAAAAAACGGTATGATGATGAATACGTTGGATTCGTTAAATATAGTATTCAATCAGAGTTTGCGGATTTGTTAATCAGATATAAAGATTGGGATTTTACAGAAATAAAGTATCTTGGATTAGATTGTTACAAAATAGAGGGCGTTATAAACATAGAGATGCCTTTAAGTACTTCCGAAGACTTACGAGGGAAATTTGAAATGGTTGTAGAAAAAAATTCGGGGATTATGTTAAACTTTCTTAGTTTTCATAATGGAATGATCCAGTATTCTATTACTACGGAAAAGATACAAGTAAACAAAGGAATTGATGAAAACGTATTTCAAAAAGATGTTTCTTCATATAAAAAATTGAAAAACGTTTTGAATAAATAATGATTTTGCTAGTTTTTAATTTGGATGGAAAAATATATATCGGAGGAAATAATATGGAGAAAAGCTCGCTTTCACGTAAAAAAAAGAGTAAGAAGAAATATAGAAAAAGGACAGTAGTAGGAATAATAGTAGGAATCTTGTTAGCTAGTGGAGTTGGATATGGTGCGTATTTATACAATAAAGCTTCAAATGCGGTGCAAAAAGCTTCGCTCAGCCTAGCACGTGGAGAGAAATCTGATTTACGTGAGGAGACCGTAAAGCCAATAACAAATAATGTTTCTCTATTAATTATGGGCATTGATGAAAATGAGAAGCGTCAAAAAGAATATAAGGGTGCATTTCATACGGATGCATTATTATTAGCTACTTTTAATAAAGATGAGAAGACAGTCAAGTTAACCAGTATACCGCGTGATACGTATACATATATTCCAATTGAAAAGAAAAAAGATAAAATAACACATGCATATGGAAAAGGTTTTGTGAAAAATGGAAAGGATGGCGGACCACAAGCTGCTGTTGAAGCCGTAGAAAAATTATTGCATGTACCAGTTGATTATTTTGTGAAATTCAATTTTAATTCCTTTATAAAAATTGTTGATGATTTAGGTGGTATTGAAATAGATGTTCCAATTGAGTTTTCTGAGCAAAATAGTAAAGATGAACATGATGCTATCCATCTGAAAAAAGGAATGCAAAAATTAACAGGAGAAGAAGCACTGGCTCTCGCACGAACACGCCACATTGATAGTGATGCTATGAGAGGACAGCGTCAGCAACTTGTCATTGAGGCAATTTTAGCAAAGTTAAAAAGTGTAGGATCTGTTACGAAAATAGGAAAGATGATTGATGCTGTAGATGGTGATTTAAAGACAAACTTAGCCTTAGATAATATGCTGTCGTTTTATAAATATGGATTAGATGCTTCAATTGAGAAAATTCAATTAGCTGGAGATGATTTATATTTGCCGAATGGACCGAACGGCGAACGTGTATATTATTATAATCCAGATACAAAGAGTTTAAGAGAACTTAGTGATACACTTCGAACCCATCTTGGGTTAAGTGAACAACAGGCTAAAAAAGAAAGTGAAGAGAGTTAAGGGATATAGAAAACACAATATAAATATTTTTAGTGAAGCAGATCATTGTAAGTATCTGCTTTTTTTATTTTGTTAAGAAAGGTATTTTTAAAATTATACATTATTTATTAACAATAATTAACAAGGGTTTTCTATAAAATCGAAATAAATAGAAGAAAGGGCTTCTTCATATGGCAATAAAGAGAAAACGTCATATCGATCTAATGGAATTTTTATGAATATTACTGCAATAAAATAATTTTTATAAAATTTTTAATAATAATACTTTACAAAAAAATAAAAACGAGTAGAATGATAGTTAACAAGAATCTTTTGATAAGAATATAAAGAAAAACAGAATTATCAGAAATTTCTTAATCTAGAAACGTACAGGTAATTAGGGAGGGTACAAAAATGAAAAAGAAAAAGATGAAAAAATTAACAGCAGTCGTAGCACCAGTTTTAGCAATGAGTATGGCATTAACTGCATGTTCTACAGGTGGAGACAAAAAAACAAGTACGAATTCAAGTGGAGATAGCAAATCAGGTGAGAAATTAGCAGCAAAACAAGTATTGAATCGTACAGAAACAAACGAAATTCCAACGATGGATGTTTCGAAAAATACAGATACTCTTGGATCACAAATTTTAGGGAATACGATGGAGGGTCTATATCGTCTTGATAAAGATAATAAGCCAATCCCAGCAGCAGCTGAATCTAGCACAACAAGTGAAGATGGCAAAAAATATACATTTAAACTTCGTAAAGATGCAAAATGGTCAAACGGTGATCCAGTAACAGCGAAAGATTTCGTATATGCATGGCAACGTTTACTAGATCCAAATACAGCGGCTGAATACTCGTTCATTGCATACTACATTAAAAATGCAGAAGCGATTAATAAAGGAAAAGCGGAAGTATCTACACTAGGTGCAAAAGCAATAGATGATTATACACTTGAAGTAGAGCTAGAAACAGCAACTCCATACTTCTTGAACTTAACAGCATTCCCATCGTATTATCCACTAAATGAAAAATTTGTGAAAGAAAAAGGGGATAAATTCGGTTTAGAATCTGATACGGTAGTTTATAACGGACCATTTGTTTTAACAGATTGGAAGCATGAAGAAGGTTGGAAGCTGAAGAAAAATGATAGTTATTGGGATAAAAAGAGTGTGAAGTTAGACGAAATCAACTATAGCGTTGTAAAAGATATGTCAACTCGTGTAAATCTATATGATAGTGGTGAAATTGACTTTACGCTATTAAGTGGTGAGTTTGTTGATAAATATCGAAATAACAAAGAAGAGTTTGGAACATATTCAGAACCAAGTACGTTCTACTTACGTTTAAACCAAAAACGTGGTGGTCAAGATACACCATTAAAGAGCAAAAAATTGCGTGAAGCAATTGCGTTATCAATTAACAAAAAGGATTTAGCAAATGTTATCTTAAATGACGGTTCTAAACCTGCGGATTATTTAGTACCGAAAGGATTAGCAAAGAGCCCTGACGGAAAAGATTTCCAAGAAGAGTTTGATAATGGTTTAAAACATGATACGAAAAAAGCAGCAGCAGCATGGGATGAAGCGAAAAAAGAACTTGGTAAAGATCAAGTGACATTAGAGTTCTTAAACTATGATACAAGTAATGCGAAAAAAGTTGGGGAATATGTAAAAGACCAAATTGAGAAAAACTTAAAAGGTGTAACAGTAAATATTAAAATGCAGCCATTCAAACAAAAACTGAAATTAGAATCTGATCAAGATTACGATTTCTCATATGGCGGCTGGAGCCCAGACTATGCAGATCCAATGACATATTTAGATATGTTTGAATCTACGAACTCTCAAAACCAAATGAGTTACTCAAATCCAAAATATGATGAAATCATCAAACACGGTAAGACAGATTTAATGGCGGATGCGAAGAAACGTTGGACAGAGTTAGGAAAGGCTGAAAAACTATTACTGGAAGAAGATGTAGCGCTTGTACCATTACATCAAAATGCTAGATCATATGTAATGAAACCAAACGTAAAAGGTGTTGTAAAACATAACATCAGTCCAGAATATAGCTTCAAGTGGGCTTATGTAACTGAGAAAAAATAGTAAGTAATAAAGGTAAAAAAGCATTTCTAAAAGTAGTATAACTACTTTTGGAGGTGCTTTTTTTCTATGCAGTGAATCTTTTTTGAATTCTATTTAATAGAAGCGATGTTTGGTAGTGTACCCTATATATAAAGTGAAACTTTAATCAGTGGGGGGTTCTTCATCCCCCACTGATTATCAGCCCGCACCAATTGGACTTTTACGGGCAGTTCATCTCTCGCCTAACTTCTTTAGCCGCTAGAGCTGGACATTGTTTTTGCTGAATTTTGAGGTGGGAGTGTTACTGTCCGTTAATGCGGGGTAATTTAATATATTGTTATTATAGTAGAAAATACTTTTAAGATTTTAAAAAAATAACTTTACAAAAGATAAAAAATAGTAGAATATTTAATCAATTAGAATTTTCTGATAAAAAATATTGGAAATCTATCGAGAATATCATCGTGTATATAATTTAGGGAGGGTACAGAAGTGAAAAAGAAAAAGTTAAAGAAGTTAACAGCGGTTGTGGCGCCGGTTTTAGCAATGAGTATGGCATTATCGGCGTGCTCCGGATCAGGTGGGGATAAAAAGACGGGGACAACGTCTAATAGTGGGGAAGATAAGAAGTCTGATATTAAATATGCAGCAAAACAAGTATTAAATCGTACAGAGAATCAGGAAATTCCAACGATGGATACTTCGAAATCAACAGATACACTTGGAGCGCAAATTTTAGGGAATACAATGGAAGGCCTATATCGCCTTGATAAAGATAATAAACCAATCCCAGCTGTGGCGGAGTCTAGCACGAAAAGCGAGGATGGTAAAAAATATACATTTAAGCTTCGTAAAGATGCAAAATGGTCAAATGGTGATCCAGTAACAGCGCACGATTTTGTGTTCGCTTGGAAGCGCTTACTAGATAAAGAAACAGCTGCTGAATATGCGTTTATTGCTTACTATATTAAAAATGCAGAAGCAATTAATAAAGGGGAAGCAGACGCATCGACATTAGGTGCAAAAGCAGTCGATGATTATACACTTGAAGTAGAATTAGAAAAACCTGTTCCATACTTCTTAAACTTAATGGCATTTGCATCCTACTATCCGTTGAATGAAAAGTTTGTAAAAGAAAAAGGAGATAAATTCGGTTTAGAGGCGGATACAGTTTTATATAATGGACCATTCGTCATGTCTGAATGGAAGCATGAGCAAGGTTGGAAGTTAAAGAAAAATGATAAATATTGGGATAAACAGACTGTGAAATTAGAAGAGATTAATTATAGTGTTGTAAAAGAAGTAGCTACAAAAGTAAATTTATATGAGACGAATGCAATTGACTTTACACTATTATCAGGAGAATTTGTTGATAAATATAAATCTAATAAAGAAGAATATGGTGAGTATGCAGAGTCAAGTACGTTCTTCTTACGTTTAAATCAAAAACGTGGAGGCCAAGATACACCACTTAAGAGTAAAAAATTACGTGAAGCGATTGCGCTATCAATTGATAAAAAAGGTTTAGCAAATGTTATTTTAAACAACGGATCGAAACCAACAGACCAATTAGTACCAAAAGGACTAGCAAAAGGTCCAGATGGTAAAGATTTTACAGAGACATTTAAAAATGGTGTAAAACAAGATACAAAAAAAGCAGCGGCAGCATGGGAAGAAGCGAAAAAGGAACTTGGTAAAGACCAAGTATCAATTGAATTGTTAAGTTATGATGATGGAACAGCGAAAAAAATTGCAGACTATGTAAAAGACCAAATTGAGAAAAATTTAAAAGGTGTAACAATTAATACGAAAATTCAGCCGTTTAAACAAAAGTTAAAACTAGAGACAGCACAAGACTATGAAATTTCTTACGCAGGCTGGAGCCCAGACTATGCGGATCCAATGACATTTATCGATATGTTTGAAACGAAGAGTCCTTACAATCAAATGGGTTATTCTAATCCAAAATATGATGAAATGGTCAAAAAAGCAGGGAATGAATTAATGTCCGATCCGAAAAAACGTTGGGAAGAGTTAGGAAAAGCGGAAAAATTATTGCTTGAAGAAGATGCAGCGATGGTACCATTATATCAAACAGGTAGAGCGTATGTAATGAAACCGAATGTAAAAGGAATTGTAAAACATAATATTAGCCCGGAGTATAGCTTTAAGTGGGCATATGTAGAGGAAAAGAGCGGAAAATAATCTGAAATGAGGAAAGCATCTTCAGAGGTGATCCATCTACTTCTGGAGATGCTTTTTCATAGAAAGAACATGATGAATTTGGAATTCTTAAAAATATATTATTTATATTACTGATGAAAGTTTCACTTTGTATAGAATTCGAAAAATAGAAAAGAATAAGCAGGTTCTAGTGCTCATATAGTAGAGGGGGAGAATCTTGTAATTGTACTCTAAACAAAGAGAATTATTATTATAGAAAAAATTTTCAGAATTTTAAAAAATAACCTTTACAAACTCGAAAAAAATAGTAGAATATTAATTAATAAGAATCTTCTGATAACTAGATGGATATCAGGATATCTCTCAAGAATAACACCGTACATATAATTTGGGGAGGGTACACAAATGAAAAAGATGAAGAAACTAACAGCAGTTGTAGCACCAGTTTTAGCAGTAAGTATGGCATTATCGGCATGCTCGGGATCAGGGGAAAAAGAAAAAGCAAATACAAAGCCAAAGGAAAGTGAAAAAGCAGGCGGGAAATTAGCTGCAAAGCAAGTGCTTAATTTGACAGATTCGAGTGAAATTCCTTCTATGGATTCTACGAAAGCGACAGATGCTGTATCATTTAATGTTATGAACAACGTAATGGAAGGTTTATATCGTCTTGATAAAGATAATAAAGCAACGCCTGGAGTTGCTGAATCATATAAAAAGAGTGATGATGGCAAAAAGTATACATTTAAATTAAATAAAAATGCGAAATGGTCAAATGGTGATCCAGTAACAGCAAAAGATTTTGTATTTTCATGGAAGCGTGCTATTGATAAAAATACAGCAGCTGAATATGCATATATCATGTTTGATTTAAAAAATGCAAAAGCTATTAATGAAGGAAAAGCAGAACTTGATACATTAGGGGTAAAAGCTGTTGATGATCATACATTAGAGGTAGAGTTAGAAAATCCAGTTCCTTATTTTGTAGAGTTAACATCATTTGGAACATTCTATCCTTTAAATGAAAAATTCATGAAAGAAAAAGGAGATAAATTTGGATTAGAAGCAGATACAACGTTGTATAATGGTCCATTTACTTTAAGTGAGTGGAAACATGAAGAAGGCTGGAAAATGAAGAAAAATGCGCAATATTGGGATAATAAAACAGTAAAATTAGAAGAGATTAACGTTAACGTAGTAAAAGATACTGGAACACGTATCAATCTATATGAAACTGGAGCAATTGACCGTACGGGATTAGTATCTGAATTCGTTGATAAATATAAGTCTAGCCCAGAATTCTATACACAAAAGACACCATCAACATTCTTCTTACGCTTAAATCAAAAGCGTGGCGGCCAAGATACAGTGCTGAAGAATAAAGACTTACGTAAAGCAATTGCAATGGCATATGATAAAAAAGGATTAGCAAACGTTATTTTAAATGATGGTTCCGTTCCAGCAGGTTACTTAGTGCCAGCAGAGTTTGCGAAGAGTCCGGATGGAAAAGATTTCCGTAAAGAAAACGGAGAGGGTATAAAAACAGATGCAAAGAAAGCGAAAGAACATTGGGAAAAAGCAAAGAAAGAACTTGGTAAAGATGCTGTAACGGTAGAATTATTAAACTATGATAGTGAAAATGCGAAGAAAGTTGGAGAATTCTTAAAAGCACAACTAGAGCAAAATTTACCAGGCTTAACAGTAAACTTGAAGAACCAACCGTTTAAACAAAAATTAGATTTAGAAACAAAACAAGATTATGATCTATCTTATGCTGGATGGGGACCTGACTACTTAGATCCAATGACATTTATTGATATGTTCGTGACAAATGGTTCACATAACCAAACAGGATATTCAAATCCAGAATATGATAAACTTGTTGAACAAGGAAAAGGTGAATTATTATCAAAACCAAAAGAGCGTTGGGAAGCTTTATTGAAAGCTGAAAAGATTTTACTTGATGATGTAGCTATTGCACCTTTATATCAACGCGGTGATTCAATCGTTCAAAAACCAAAAGTGAAAGGTATTGCTAAACATCCAGTTGGCGGAGATTATAGCTATAAGTGGGCGTATATTACAGAAGATAAGTAAAAAGAAAAAGGGACGCGATGAGGCGTCCCTTTTTGTATGCACTGCTTTTTTCTTTTTGAATATAAACAATAGAAAAGGAGAATTCCATGAAAAAGAACATTTACATTGATTTTTTAGCCTATTATGGAATTGGTAGTGCGCACCCTGGTGGGTTTACATTAACAAAACAGTTATTGGCACAGTTTCCGCTACACCGAGAAGCAAATGTACTTGAAATAGGCTGTGGAACAGGAAGGACAGCAGCTTACATGAGAAAGCAATATGGTTATAACGTCACAGCGGTTGAAAATAATGAAGTGATGATTCAAAAGGCGAAAAATCGATGGTTACAAGAGCAACTATCGATTGAACTGATTAAAGGAAATGCGGAACAGTTACCGTTTTTGAATGAACAATTTGATCTTGTGTTAGGAGAATCTGTACTTGCTTTTACAAATAAAGAGCAGACGATTCCAGAGTGTTATCGTGTTTTGCAAAAGAACGGAAAACTTGTTGTTATTGAAATGATAATTGAGAGGCATTTGCCAAAAGAGGAAGAGGATAAAATCATGCAATTATATGGACTAAAGGAATTACAAACAGAAATGGAGTGGATGAATCGATTTCAAATAGCAAATTTCAAAAGGATAACGATTGTAGGTGGAGGAACGATTGCAGAGACGGTTGCAGGCCAAATTGAACAGCCGGAATGGAACTTGTCCCATGTTATTCCAAGTGAATTGTATGATGCATGGGTGCAACATGAGCAAGTATTGCATATGTACCGACATGTATTGGGGCACCGCGTCTTCATTTGTGAAAAATAAAAATCGTATAATAAAGGAGTTGACTACATAGTGCAGTCAGCTCCTTTATCTCGCATTAACGGGCAGGAATACTGCCCGTAAAGGCCTGATTGGTGCGGGTTAATAATCAGTGGGGGATGAAGAACCTCCCACTGATTAAAGTTTCACTTTATATAGCTAGATGAAAAATAACCCAGCTAAAGCAATACCAAAAATAAACCCGAAAGCTAATTCAATTGCACCGCCGCTGCAAAAACCACCACGGCAACCTCTATCAAAACCAAATCCACATCGATCACATTCACCTAGTCCACCACAACAATCACAGCCGCCATCTGCGTATGCGTCATAGTAACCAAATCCTGTATTAAACGATGATTCATGAACTGGATCAATCCAAACGGAATCATTTGTCACATCAACAATCTTACCGATATGAACATAACCATCTACATCTTCAATACGTACGAATTTACCAAAATAACGATGACAAGTATTATAACATTTTTGACAATGCATGTTCTTTTGCCTCCTTCCATATACAGTAATACGATATGTCATAGGGACAAATGCGGCTTGTACGATTGACCTAAGTTTCATAATTGTTATGAAAAAGGGAAAAGATAAGGGGAGAGTGTATGTGGAAAAGGAGTGGGAAATATGGAACCTAAAGATCAATTTCAAACATATGAAGTTCCTTGGAATGAATTTACGAATGCCCTTCGCAATGAAATGGAAAAGCAAGTAGGAGCAGATATTGTCGATAGGATTGTTTGTGATTTAGCGGATGGATTTGAAGTGTATACATATATACAAGGGGATTTGGGTTTTGAATATAGAGAAGCACTTGAACGAAAATTTGGGAGTGATGGAAAAACTCCTAATTTGTTAACTGTCATGTTATTGGCAAGTATTTATCATACAAGTGAAGAGAATATTCGTTTGCATGCGGATCGTAAAGATAATCCTATTGTTGAGGTATATGTGAAACAATAAAAAACACGCTTTTATAGGCGTGTTTTTTATTCGTATGATAAAATGAAAGAAAATTCTAAATTAGAGGGGAGAGGGGACATAGTGCGGAAACGGTTGCGGGAGCTTGGAGTTGTAATAGGGAAATATGAAACAGGTTTGTGGAATGCAATAACAGATGTGGAAGGAGTTCAAGTTGGACACGTTACACTTTTTGAAAAGGGTAACGTTCGCACGGGTGTTACGGCTATCTTACCCCATTCTGGAAATGTATTTTATGAAAAAGTATTCGCGAGTAGTTATGTAATTAATGGATTTGGCAAAACAGTTGGAACCATTCAAGTACAAGAACTAGGTACTATAGAAAGCCAAATTTTAGTAACAAATACACTATCAGTAGCGGCTACTTTGCAGGGCACTATTCAATATATGCTGCGGGAAAATGAAGAAATTGGGCAAGCTGTGGGAACGGTAAATGTTGTTATTGGAGAATGTAACGATGGCTATTTAAATGATATTCGGGGGATGCATGTGAAACCAGAGCATGCAATTGAAGCAATTGAAATCGCACAAATTGGTCCAGTCGCAGAAGGTTGTGTGGGAGCTGGTACAGGAATGGCTTGTTTCGGTTATAAAGGTGGGGTTGGCACGAGCTCTAGAATTATAACTTTCACTACGAAAACATATACACTAGGCGTACTTGTCGTTACGAATTTCGGTAGAAAAGAAGATTTATATAGGAAGGAAGTAGATCATAAACAGCTACCAGATGGATCTATTATGATTATAATTGCAACAGACGCGCCGCTTAGTGAACGACAATTAAACAGAATTGCGAAACGTGCAACATTTGGTCTAGCCAAAGCAGGGTCATATGGAGCACATGGCAGTGGTGATATTGTTATTGCTTTTTCCACGGCACATCATATTCCTCATACTCCTGCTATAGAAAATTTGCAATACTCCTTTTTACGTGAAGATGGCAAAGAAATTTCCCATCTATTTGCGATGACTATCGAAGCGGTAGAAGAGGCAATTTGGAATGCTTTATGTATGGCGAAAACGACAAGCGGAAATGGAAAATGTTTAGAAGAAATACCGTATGCAAAGGTGAAAGACTATTTTTGTAGGTAGATTTTCATTTTTGTTCAAGAGTTATTACTTTCAGAAAGAAAAATCCAACTTTTATATGAGAATTTTTCATATGAAATGTAGGAAGATTCAGCTCGTAACAGTCCGATTGGGGAAGGCTAAAAAATGAGTGAAGGGGATGAAGGCTCTCTTCACTCATTTTTATATAAAGGATTAAGCGTATAAGACGTACAATTCATTAGACATTACAAGAAGGATTATTTCAGCAATATTGTTTACATAATAAAATTATAGAAACTTGATTATCCGAAAATACAAGTCATATATCTTGTTTCTTTTCATAAATTTAAACATAGGAATTTGTCTACAAAGGTGGCGAAGCCTCATCATGAAGATTCGAATCTGTGCCACATTCATCTTTTTTCTAGCATTATGTTTGAATCCTTTTTTAACTTTGGCAAAAGGAGAGGAGGCAAAAGAAAGGGTCGTTTCACTTGTATATGATGATTCCGGCAGCATGAGAAATAACGATCGCTGGAAATATGCCAATTACGCTTTGCAAAGTTTAGTTGCATTATTGGATGAAAAAGATAGTTTTTCATATATTCCAATGAGTCGTCCCACTGAGGCATTACAGGTCATGCTAACAAATGAAAAAAGGCAAACAGAAATCAATCAAATTGGAGCGTGGAAAAACTATTTAAATACACCGTTTCGTGCTGTAGAAACAGCGATGCAATCTATTAAAAAGGAAGCAGATATAAATGGAAAACGTGAATTTTGGCTTATTGTATTAACTGACGGGGCATTTAATGAATTAGAAAAAGAAAAGACTGATGGTAAAGAACAAATTACGCAGAAGCTAGGACAATTTAAAAAAGAAATGGAAGCGAAAAAAATATCATTGCATCCAATTTTAATAACGATGGAAGACAATTTAGGACCACAAGAACAACAACAGATGAATATATTCAAAGAAATTTGGAAGAAAGAAATAAACGGTATCACCATGCCAACGAGCGGGGAAGATGGAGTTATTGAGAGTGTAAATAAGGCCGCGGCTTTAGTGGCGAATCGAGATCCATTTTCTGCTGTTGAATCTGCTGTGAAAACGAATGTATCTGGAAATAAATTAGAGATTACCACGCCATTTCCATTAAAAAGAATGACATTCGTGCAGCAATCTTCTAATGCATCGCAATATCAAATTGAAAAACTTTCTAAACCATTAGCAGTGCAATCTTCCTTTTCGATTCAGGCGCCAGGAGAATCGAAGTTATATGGTGGTATTACACATATTGGTGCTACGAACGGTGAAGTGATGAAACAAGGAACATATACGCTAGAAATTGATAGAGATATTGTGAAAGAGGGGTTAAAAGTACTTGTTGAACCAGCTCTTGATTATATTGTCTCTACTTATGATAAAGAAGATAAAGCGAAAAAAAATGTTGGGGAAATGTATGAGGGAACAAAAGCGGTGATTGAAGCAAAACCGACAGAGCTGCCTATTCAATCTTCTTATTTTCAGGCAGAGATAGAACTAGATGGAAAACTGTATCCAATGAAATGGGATGATAAGAAAAAACGATTCTATTATGAAACACAGGTCGAAAAGCGAGCTGTACGTGGGAAAGTCCATATGAATATAAAAGGGTTTTACAGGCAGACAAAGGAATTTCGAATTGATTCGGTGCCAAAGGCGAAATTATCTCTACAGGTTCTCACGAAAGATTATGAAGAAAAGGTGACGAGTTTAGAAAAGAGTAAACCATTTGTGTTGCAGCCATTACTAAATGATGAGCCGATGACAGAAGCGGAAGTAAAGAAACTATTGCAATCTACAGGTGTCACATCCAATCAATCAATCAACTACGAACTGCGGCAACATGGCAATCAAATTTATGTGTACCCTCGTCCTTACTACTCCGACACATTCAATTTTACAGATACAGGCACCGTAGAAGCTACCATCACGATAAATGATTCAGGGTTACAAAAAGTGAGAAAAACCATTTCGTTTTATATTCACAGTGCACCATTTTGGGAGCGTTACGCGCTAATTTTTCAATTTGTAATCCCAGTTGCATTTCTACTTTTGCTTGTTGCGATTCTTATTTTAGGATGGATTATTCGGCCAAGGTTTCACCGGAAAGCGATGTTGTACTACGAATGGGATCAAGAAGTAGCGAAGGATTGGCTCTATCAATCTGAACCAGAATTACTAAGAAATAAGTGGTGGAAACATTATTTTGGTATCCCATTTCGTGCAGAACGAAAGACAATACAATCGATAACTTTTATAGCGAAAAAAGGTTCAAAGTCTATATTTATAGCAAAGGAATCACAAGTAATCGGCATGGTTATTGATGGTATGTTTATAACAGAGGGAGAGGCTGGAAATGAGCATAAGACGTTATATCCGAATGAGGTTGTATTGATTGATCGGGAGTATGGAAAGGAAATCTATCGATACGAATGTGAATGATAGGAAGTTCAAAAAGTCCGGTAAAGATAGCTTTCGCATTTCGTCGTTGCATCGCCAGTCCGATACTCATGTAGTGTCAGCTACACTCCGTATCCTCCTGGCTACTGCGCCTCGAACTGCTCGGCCCACTTTATCCTCCTTTTTGAACGTATATTTTAATAGGAAGTTCAAAAAGTCCGGTAAAGATAGCTTTCGCATTTCGTCGTTGCATCGCCAGTCCGGTACTCATGTAGTGGCAGCTATACTCCGTATCCTCCTGGCTACTGCGCCTCGAACTGCTCGGCTCTCTTTATCCTCCTTTTTGAACGTATATTTTAATGAGAAGTTCAAAAAGTCCGGTAAAGATAGCTTTTGTATTTCGTCGTTGCATCGCTAGTCCGGTATTCATGTAGTGTTAGCTACATTCTGTGTCCTCCTGGCTATTGCGCCTCGAACTGCTCGGCTCTCTTTATCCTCCTTTTTGAACGTATATTTTAATAGGAAGTTCAAAAAGTCCGGTAAAGATAGCTTTCACATTTCGTCGTTGCATCGTCAGTCCGGTACTCATGTAGTGTCAGCTACATTCTGTGTCCTCTTGGCTACTGTGCTTCGACCAGCTCGGTTCTTATTCTATATTTAAATAGGAATTTCACAAATAGGAAGGTGACTCACATGACATTACAAGTTCCTACAATTTTAATTGGCCTTGGCGGGATTGGTAGTACTGTTACTCATCAAATATATGAGAAGTTACCAGAGGAACGACGTAAAAAGGTAGCGATGCATGTGTTTGATACAGATGTGAATACGTTAAGTAAATTTGAGCATATTCGTAAGTTCAAGACACAAACGAGCTCCAGTAAAACGCCCAGGGAATATATCGCGGGAGATCCAACGATTCCAGAATGGTTTCCAATGGACCCGACCATTCTGGATAAACCGTTAACAGAAGGAGCTGGTCAGCTTCGTGTGATTTCACGTTTAGCTCTTCGGGCAGCGATGCAAGAAGATAAATTGACTGCTTTTTGGCAAGAAATTGAAAAGATTTTTCCTGTTACAAGTGATCAAACAGAGTATGGTGTTCGCGTTATTATTGTTACATCATTAGCTGGTGGTACTGGTTCAGGGATGTTCTTGCAAATTGCGTTGTATTTACGTGAAATGCTTCGGAAAAAATTGCAGCATCATAACATTTTAATACGTGGTGCGTTTTTAATGCCGGATGCACTTGTTAAGACACGAACCGTTAGTGCGAAAGAATTTGAAACTGTGCAGGCAAATGGTTATGCATCATTAAAAGAACTACATGCGATTACACTGGGTTCAACAGGTGAATTATCAAAGCGGGGCGGTGTAACAATTGAGCTAGAGTATCGCCCAGATCAAGTGGATGAAGACGGAAGAACGAATCATACAATTAAAGAACATCATTTACCATATAATTATTGTTTCTTATATGATTATGAAAATTTACACGGTCATCATTTACACAATCTATCAGACTACATGGAACAAATGACAAATACGATTTATTTACAGCTATTTAGTCCGATGTCAACAAGTCATTTTGCACAAGAAGATAATCAAATTCAGCAGTTAGCAGAATCAAATGGAAAAGCACGTTATTGTGGTGCTGGAACTGCAAAGCTCATTTATCCATATGAACATGTGCTAAAGTATTGTGCTTTGAAATGGGCTGTGCAAGGGTTAGATGAATCATGGCTACATTTAGATCAACTATTTCAAGAGAAAAAACAGCGGTATGAACAAGATGTTCGCCGCGGTATGCAGCGTGAGAAGCCAGAGCGAGGCAAGAGCTATTTAGAAGATTTAGAGCATCTTGCTACTCGTCCAGAACAAGCACATATTTTCTATCGACAAATGTACAATGAAACACGTGAAGGGGCAGAAGGCGGGAAGGTTGGCGTTGCGAAATCAAAGTTGTTTTTAGAAGCGGTTGAAAGTTATGTACAGCGTACGGTACAAAAGGATGAAGAGTTAAATAGGTTACAGCATGAATGTAAAATATATGCCACAAAACTGAAAATAATGGAGCAAATGAAGGGGGAAGTGGCAAGAGTTGATCACGCTGTTCGGTTGTATGCCTATGCGATACCAAGCCGTGTGCATGAGCATGTGACGACACTTTTATATGACATGATTGAATCAGACCGCTATACACCAAGTGGTTCAGAGGGACAGTCGTACCAACTAAATACATGGTTTTTAAAGAAAACGGAAGCTGTTCATCCGGTGGCCGCTCGTTTTATGTTGTATGAGATTCGTAAGCAATTAATAGAGAAGATGAATCGATTACATGAGAATAATGAACAAAAACGTAATTTAATTCAAAACTACGATAAGAAATTTAATGTCAGCAATATCGATGGTACAGTAACCGCAGTACGGCGCGTGGAATTGGCGCAGCAACAAGGGTGGTTTGGGAAGTTGTTTTATAATCAGCAACGTACATTCCGAAAAGAATTTGAAGATATCGTCACGCAATATGTGCATAAGTTGAATGAATATCGTAAAGAAATGTTACTTGAACTTGTTTATCAATCACTATATCAGGCTGTAAACAAAATGATTCAACATTGGGAAAGATTCTTTGATAACTTACAGGAGACGCGTGAAAACTTACTATTTGAAATTCAAAAGCGGAGTAAAGAATTTGAGGGGAAAACAAATCCGACAAATGTATATGTGTTAGCAGATGAAAAATTACAAGAAAAAATTTGGCAAGATATGCAGCAACATTTAAATTTAGGTGTACTCCCAAAAGATATATCAGCGGAGATTTATATGAGTTTGTACGGGGAATATTGCCGTGATGCACAAGCAGAAGAAAGCCAATCGAAGAAGGTAGAAGATTTTTATCGAGAGCATATTTTAACGTATTGCTATGCTGAACTTCAGATGCGATATCGTGACAAACTAGAACTCAATATTATTGAAGCTTTACGCAAAGAAGCTGACTTTAAAAAACGTGATCGCAACGAATATGTGAAAGAAAAAATTGAGGATCTTTTTCATTTAGCAAGTCCATTTATTCCGAAAGTAGCGCATCATCGAGAACTACAATATTGGGGTGTACATCCATCGCTAAAACAAGAATTGCAGGAGGAACTATTGCAAGAAATGTTTCAAGAGAAGGATACGGTGAACGAAGCATTTTCGCCATTTGAGGTAATTTGTTATCGAGCGCACTATGGATTATCGTTGCAAGATTTTCCTAAGTTGTCTTCTGGGCATATTGCAAATGGTTTTATGCATGATAAAGGTGATTATTTTCAGTCGTATTATCGCCGCGTGAATAAATTAAATATTAAAAAATCGAATTTAACACCGCATTTAGATAAATATTGGCACTTACCAGCCTTTATGCCGGACTTAAATGCGACGCAAACAAAGTTAGATTATGATAAGTGTAATCGAGCACTTCTTTATGCATATATGTATCGGTGGATTAGTCTTGTCGCTGTCGATGGTCAATTTGTTTATCAATATAACGGTGTAGGACGTAGTTTTTTAATTCAGTCAATGGGGAAAAATATTTCAAGTGAAAGTTATAAATTACACCGTGCATTGCTTCATAATCCGTTTATTTATGAAAATATTTTATCTCGTTTTGAAGAAGAACAAGAAAAAGCAATGCTTCAAGGCGGACATTTGTATACACAAGCTTTTGTGTTAGGTGCACAAGATGTAAGATGGCTTAGAAAGGAATATGTCCATAATATTTTAGATGTTATTTTAATGTATGACCGGGAAGCAAAGTACGATCCGACGCTTGAAGAAACATCAGATGAATTGTTACGGCTACTTCTTGATGAAATTTTAGTTTATTTCCAAAATTATTATGGAACTGGTGCTGAAATGGTAGCAAAGAAAGAAGCAGAGTTGTTTGTAAAACAACTATGGGACCGTTCGCATGCGAACGGTTATGTGGATCCAAATAGTGCGCCTTATAAAAAATGGCAACATATATTACATGTTCAAGATGAGGAACAAGACACAAAAACGAATGTATAAAATGAAGATAGGGAACCCTTAATTATGTCCATACTATTTTTGAAAAGAGGGGTTCAGATGCCATTTTTAGGAAGTGTGTATCAAATATTTGGATTATATCCAGAGATTTATCATGCGATGATTTCGGCGGAAACAAAAGAGCAACAATGTATAGCTGAAAATGAAGAGCAGGCAGAAACAGAAACAGAAGTATGAATGACCATGCAGGTTAGCCTGCATGGTTTTTTCGTGTTACAATAAAGGGAATTTTTTTAGGGAGAGAAAGAAATGAAGTGGATTTATTTTAGTATGATTAATATTATCGCATTTAGTCTTATGGGGCTAGATAAACAAAAAGCGAAGAAGAAGAAATGGCGAACGCCAGAAAGTACATTGTTTTTAGCTGCGGCAGCTGGAGGAGCTGTTGGTGCATGGATTGGGATGTATGTATTTCATCATAAAACGCATAAAAGTAAATTTGTTTTTGGTATCCCAGTGCTTGTTGCTGTTACACTAGGTTTACTCTGGTTGATATGAAGAAATTGAAATGAGAGAAATGTCGAAAAAGTTATAAGAGGTAACATTAGTAAAGTAACCTTATGACAACGTATAATGAAGAGAAAAAAGAGAAGAGGAGAAAAAGGGAAGATGGAGAGTCAAAAAGCACTGCAACAGAAGGGGATTTTATACGCAGCTGGGGCTTATATGATGTGGGGCGTTCTACCTATTTATTGGAAATGGGTTGAAGAGGTTCCTGCAGAAGAAATATTAGCACATCGCATTGTTTGGGCTTTTGTTTTTATGTTGTTTATTTTAGGGATATCAAAGCGGTTTGGGAAATTTGTGGGAGAATTGTTGAGTCTTTTTAAACGTCCTAAATTATTCATCTCATTAACAATCGCTTCTATTTTAATTAGCGGAAACTGGTTCGTGTACATATGGGCTGTGAATCACAATCATATTATCGAAGCCAGCCTAGGATATTATATTAATCCACTTGTGAGCATTTTACTTGGGACAATTGTATTAAAAGAGAAGTTGAATTTTTGGCAGTATGTTGCGGTAGGATTGGCTGGAATTGGCGTTATCATTTTAACATTCCGATATGGAACGATTCCATGGATTTCGCTGTCACTTGCATTGACTTTTGCATTGTATGGATTAACGAAAAAATTATTAAACTATGATGCAATGATTGGTCTTACGATGGAAACAATGATTGTAGCGCCGCTTGCGGTTATTTACTTGTTTATGAATGGTGAGCATGGATTTGGTTCATTTGGATCGATTTCGCCTGTTTCAACTTTACTTTTAATGGGAGCAGGTATTGTTACTGCTGTGCCGCTCTTTTATTTTGCAAAAGGAGCGCAATTGATCCCTTTATATATGATTGGCTTTTTACAATACATTTCGCCGACCATTAACCTTATTTTAGGTGTATTTATTTTTCATGAACATTTTACATCAACTCATATGGTTGCATTTTTCTTTATTTGGGTTGCGTTATTTGTGTTTTCAATGGCAAAAACAAAGTTTTTACTACGGAAGCAGCCGAAGTTTTTGAAAAATAAATCAGCAAAAGTATCCTAAAGCGTAGTATTTTCTACGCTTTTTTCTTTATACTTATAAGTATAGAATTTCCATTACTGCAAGTAGGGGGCTGGAAATATGGAAACAATTTTACATAACGATCCACTTATGGCAGCTGTACTCGCTTGGTTTTTGGCGCAATTAACGAAAGTCATTTTTAAATTAGTCAAGGCGAGAGAATTTGATTTCGCGCAATTTTTTGCTTCTGGAGGAATGCCAAGCTCTCATTCTTCAACGGTTACTGCATTAGCAACAGGTGTTGGAGTGGTAGAAGGAATTACAAGTGCCGTGTTTGCTGTTGCAGCCATTTTTGCCATCATTGTCATGTACGATGCTTCAGGAGTGAGACTTGCGGTAAGTAAACAGGCAAAGATTTTAAATGATTTTTTTCATGGTAGACAAACCGAATATAAAAAGCTGAATGAGCTTGTTGGACACACACCGTATCAAGTGGTTGTCGGGGCTATTTTAGGAATTGTTGTTGGAATTGGATATTGTTTATGAGCAGAATGTGTATTTACATGTTCTGCTTTTATTTATTTTACATATAATTGCGTGTGAATGGAATATCATATACGGATTTAAAAGGGTAGGTGAAAAGGGTGTTATTATATGAAAAAGTGCATGAAGAAGTTAAGGAGAAAATGGCTGCACTACAAGCGATGCAACAACAAGATGGAACGTGGCGTTTTTGCTTTGAAGGCTCACTGTTAACAGATTGTCATATGATTTTTTTACTTACATTATTAGGTCAGGATCAAGAGATAGAGCCATTTGTTGCAAGATTGGCAGCTCTGCAAACAAATGAAGGAACGTGGAAGCTTTATGAAGATGAGCCTGATGGTAATTTATCGGCTACTATTCAGGCATATGCCGCTTTACTTGTCTCTAAAATGTATAAGAAAGAAGATATAAATATGAAGCGTGCGGAAGTATTTATTCGTAAGCAGGGCGGGATTACAAAGGCTCACTTTATGACGAAGTTTTTATTAGCTCTTCATGGAGGATATGAATACCCTCCCTTATTTCACTTTCCAACACCTATATTATTTTTATCTGAGGATTCCCCGCTTAGTATATTTGAGCTAAGTAGTTCCGCACGCATTCATCTCATTCCAATGATGCTTTGTATGAATAAACGATTTACCGTTTCAAAAAAAATGCTTCCGAATTTAGATTATATTTCAGGTGGGAGTAAAGAGCAGTGGTTTCGTGAAGAACGTTCGCCGCTGTTTCAAACGTTGCTTAGAGATGTGACGAAATTTTTATCATATCCGTTATCGTTGCATTATAAAGGAGATAAAGCAGCAGAGCGTTTTATGATTGAACGGATTGATACAAATGGAACATTATACAGTTATGCGAGTGCAACCTTTTACATGATTTATGCGCTCCTCGCACTCGGGCATTCTATTCAGTCACCGCTTATTTCAAATGCAGTATTAGGATTGAAAACTTATGTATGGAATATGGATAGAGGGGCGCACCTTCAAAATTCACCATCTACAGTGTGGGATACCGCTTTACTAAGCTATTCATTGCAAGAAGCGCGTGTACCACATGATAACGAAATGATTCAAAAAGCAATCAATTATTTATTGCAAAAACAACATAAAGAGAAAAAAGACTGGAGTGTGCATGCTCCAACGCTTGATGCTGGAGGATGGGGATTTTCAGATGTGAATACGACAATCCCAGATGTCGATGATACGACAGCTGTACTTAGAGCATTAGCAGGAAGTAGGCAAGGAAATCCTAAAGTAGAAAGTGCTTGGAGAAAAGGAATTGAATGGGTAAAGGGATTACAAAATAGTGATGGGGGATGGGCAGCTTTTGAAAAAGGTGTAACAAGTAAAGTTTTAACACATTTACCTCTTGATAACTCAGGGGACATGATTACGGATCCGTCTACGGTAGACATTACAGGTAGAGTGTTGGAGTTTTTTGGAACATATGCTCCAAATGAGTTACAAGGTGACCAAAAAGATCGAGCGATTCGTTGGTTAATTTATACGCAGGAGAAGAACGGGTCTTGGCATGGGAAATGGGGTGTGTGTTACATATATGGTACTTGGGCGGCCCTCACAGGGTTACGTGCTGTAGGTGTTCCATCTAATCATATAGCTCTACAAAAAGCAGCTACATGGTTAGAGAGTATTCAACATAGCGATGGAGGGTGGGGGGAGTCTTGCAGGAGTAGTGTAGAAAAGAAATTTATTTCGTTACCGTTTAGTACACCGTCACAAACAGCATGGGCACTCGATGCGCTTATTGCTTGTTATGATTCAGAAACACCAACCATTCGAAAAGGGATTTCTTATTTATTGAAACATTCGACTAAGCATCAAGAATACCCTACAGGTACAGCGTTAGCAAATGGATTTTACATTCGCTACCATAGTTACCATCATATATTTCCACTCCTTACTTTTGCACATTATATAAAAAAATACAGAAAATAAACCGAGAAATAATCTCGGTTTATTTTTGTGGATAGTAGGACCCAATTGAAAAGAATAAGGTAATCAATCGTACCTTATTTTTTTGTTGATTGGCGTTTTTGGCGTGCATCGGCGGCATCTGCACGTGCGTTTGCCTCTAAGTCATCGTGGTCAGCAAATTCACGAGAGAATTCGACATCAATGCCATCAGAGGCTTTGTTTCTCTTTAAATGCTTTTTGTTCATTCGACACAATCTCCTTGTGTTTATGCTTATGTTGCAAGTTTAGTTTGACACAAATAGACTTTTTTATACAAAAAGGATTTAGAAAAGGAAAAGCCGAAATATACAGTATAAGCGATAGAAATGGGGGAAAATCATGGAGTTTTTAAATGGGAGAACAGCGGTTATAACAGGTGCTGCACAAGGGATAGGTAAGGAGATTGCTCGCACTTTTGCAAAGTTAGGGGCAAAGGTGTTAATCAGTGATGTGAATGAGGAGAAATTAAAAGAAACAACAAGAGAATTTTCAGATCAAGGGTATGAGGTAAGTGTATACGCATGTGATGTAAGTAGCCAAAATGAAGCAAAGTCATTAATTGAATATGCGGTTCAAACATTTGGCGGGATACATATTTTAGTTAATAACGCTGGAATTACAAGAGATGCGATGTTACATAAAATGGAGAAATCAGCTTGGGAGCAAGTTATGCAGGTGAATTTAACAGGGGTGTTTTATTGTATGCAACCGGCACTTCTTTATATGAGACAGCAACAATTCGGTCGTATCATCAATATTTCTTCCATTAGCAGGGAAGGGAATATTGGACAAGCAAATTATGCTGCAACGAAAGCAGGAGTTATCGGATTAACAAAAACGGCAGCAAAAGAAGTAGGTGGGTTTGGTATTACTTGTAATGCCATTTGTCCAGGGTTTATGGATACGGATATGACAAAAACAATACCGGATAAAGTGAAAGAGAAGATGGTTGGAGCAATTCCAGTTGGAAGAATAGGGACGCCACAAGATATTGCAAATGCAGCAGCCTTTTTAGCGTCAGAGTATGCGTCTTATATTACAGGCGAGGTATTAAATGTGAGTGGTGGATTACAAGTTTAAAGGAAAAGAGCCTGACTTTATAAAGTCAGGCTCTTTTCCTTAGTTTAAGTTTACCCAAACGCTTTTTACTTCAGTATAGTTATTTAAAGCATACGATCCCATTTCACGTCCAAGGCCGGATTGTTTAAATCCACCAAATGGAGAAGCAGCATCAAATACGTTATAACAGTTTACCCATACTGTACCAGCACGAACTTTGCTTGCAATGTAATGTGCATTTTTTACGTTTTCTGTCCATACACCAGCGGCAAGACCGTAATTTGATTTATTGGCACGTTCAATTACTTCGTCTAAATCATTAAACGGTAAGGCAGAGATGACAGGACCAAAAATTTCTTCTTTGGCAATTGTCATTTCGTCATTTACGTCGGCGAAGACGGTTGGAGATACGAAATAACCTTGGTCAAATGGATTATTTCCGCCACAAAGGACTTCTGCGCCTTCTTCAATACCTTTTTCAATATATCCTAAAACGCGTTTTTGTTGTTCTTCAGAAACAAGAGGTCCAATTGTAGTTTGTGGATCTAAACCTGCACCTTGTGTTAATTTTTTCGAATATAGCACAAGATCGGCCATAACATTGTCATACATTTTCTTTGGAATAAATAAACGGGATCCTGCGGAGCACACTTGTCCTTGGTTAAACATAACACCAGAAAGTACACCTGGGATTGCACGAGATAAATCAGCATCTGGCAAAATAATATTGGGTGATTTACCACCAAGTTCTAATGTAACTCGTTTCAGTGTTTCAGAGGCTTGTCTCATAATGTGTTTGCCGACAGGAGTGGAACCGGTAAATGCAATTTTATCGATGAGAGGGTGATTGACAAGAGCTTGTCCAGCTGTTTCACCGAATCCTGGTACGATGTTGACAACACCTTTTGGGAATCCAGCTTCTTCAAATAATTCAGCTAAGTATAATGCGGAAAGGGGTGTTTGTTCTGCTGGTTTTAAAACAATTGTACAGCCAGTTGCAAGTGCAGCTCCCATTTTCCACATCGCCATAAGGAGCGGGAAGTTCCATGGAATAATCTGTCCAACGACACCAACTGCTTCGTGGCGCGTGTAGTTAAAATATTCACCAGATACTGGGATTGTTTGACCAATGATCTTTGTAGCCCAGCCAGCATAATAACGCATATGTTCAATGGCAAGCGGAATATCTGCTGCTGACGTTTCACGGATTGGTTTTCCGTTATCTAATGTTTCAAGTTGTGCTAGTTCTTCTTTATGCTCCTCCATTAAGTCAGCAAGCTTGTACATAAGGCGGCTTCGCTCAGCAGCGCTCATACGAGACCAAGGACCTTCATCAAATGCAACTCTAGCAGCTACTACAGCCTTATGAATATCTTCGCGACCAGCTTCCGAAACAATTGCGAGTGTTTCACCAGTTGCTGGGTTAGGAGTTTTAAACGTCTTTCCGGAAGCGCTTTCAATGAACGCTCCATTCACATATAATTTTTTTGTTCCTTGAAGAAACTTCTCTACTTTTTCATGAAGATTTACAGCTAGTTGACTCATTGTATAACCCCCTTGAAAATATAATATAAACGCAGTATGGAACGGCGCTTATTTTTGACATAGAGTTGTAAAGAAACTAGGTGAAAGACCTCTAATTTAAATCATAAATAAAGAAGATTAAAAATTCAAATTTCATTTATGTTACAATTGTAAAAAATATGTAATATGAAGCTGAATTCTATATCTTTTTAAAAAATCCTTCTAGTTTTTCTTTTCTAGTAGGAAAAACTAGAAGAAGAATGTTACAATTATACCTCGTGAGAGGAGGGAGAAAATGAAGGATTATCATGATGATCCACGCTTTCGAGTTGCTCATAAAGAAGCGTTGATAGGTCTTGGACTTGCTGTTATTAATTTTATCATATGGTATGGGTTTGCTTATGGGCTTGGTAGTAAAGATCCAAGTGAATATACATATGTATTAGGCTTTCCGGCATGGTTTTTTTATAGTTGTATAGTGGGTTTTGTAGTAGTAGTTATTCTACTTATTTTAATTGTGCGTTTTGCATTTCAAGATATTTCGCTCGATGAGGAAGAAAAAAGTGAGGAATGATAAATGAATTGGTACGTAATAATTCCAATGATAATTTCTTTTATCGTTGTATTTTTAATTGGTGTATATGCATCAAGACGTGTACAAGCAACGGCTCAGAATAAATTTTTGCAAGAATACTTTCTTGGAGGACGTGAGTTAGGCGGTCTATTATTAGCTATGACGATGATTGCTACGTACGGTAGTGCGAGCAGTTTTATTGGTGGACCTGGAATTGCATATAATATGGGGCTTGGATGGGTATTGCTATCAGCAATCCAGGTTGTAACGGGTTACATCGTCTTGACGGTAATTGGTAAAAAGTTTGCAATTATTGCAAGAAAGATGGAAGCAATTACGCTTATTGATTACTTAAAAGGAAGGTACAATCATAAAGCGGTAGTCATTCTTTCGGCATTATGTATTATTATCTTTTTATTTTCAGCGACAGTTGCCCAGTGGGTTGGTGGCGGAAGGTTAATTGAATCGTTAACAGGTCTTTCGTATACAACGTCTTTATTTCTTTTTACCTTTTCTGTACTTATATATGTTTTAATTGGTGGATTCCGTGCAGTCGCTTTATCTGATACATTGCTCGGCATTATTATGTTAGCGGGTACGACAATTATTTTAATTGCAACGGTGATTGCTGGTGGCGGAATTGAAAAGATTATGCAAGAACTCGTTCAAATTAATCCTAATTTAATTACTCCATTTGGAGCCGATGGGAGTTTAACGAAAACATATGTAACATCATTTTGGATATTAATTGGGGTTGGTGTTGTCGGCTTACCCCAAATTAGTGTGCGTGCGATGTCTTATAAAAATTCAAAAGCGATGCACCAAGCTTTAATTATCGGAACAATTGTTGTCGGGACCATTATGATTGGTATGCATTTAACAGGTGTGTTTGCCCGTGTGGTACTTCCTGGTGTAACAGTGCCGGACAAAGTAATGCCACTTCTTGCAATGGAAGTGTTGCCACCTTGGCTTGCTGGAATCTTTTTGGCGGCCCCAATGGCGGCTATTATGTCGACTGTAAATTCACTTTTATTACTTGTGAGTTCATCGATTATTAAAGATATATATGTGAACTATGTCAATGAGAAAGCAACTGATGCCGCTATCAAAAAAGGAAGTTTGTGGATTACTGGGATCGTTGGTTTACTCGTGTATGCAGCAGCTATTAAACCGCCAGATTTTTTAATTTGGTTAAATTTATTTTCCTTTGGTGGTTTAGAGGCCGCTTTTATTTGGCCAATTGTTTTAGGGCTATATTGGAAAAAGGGGAATGCATACGGGGCGCTTGCGTCTATTCTTGTTGGTGTCGGTTCTTATATGATTGTTCACCTATGTTTTCCAAATCCGTTTGGTATACATACAGTCGTGCTGCCGATTTGTTTTGCTTGCATTGCGTATGTAACAGGCAGCTTGTTAACGTCAAAAAACAATGTGAAAATATAAATGCATGTCAATTGGTGATATTTAATAGAATGTATGGGATGGGGGTATCCTTCCATCCCATACATTTTCCATAAAAAATAGAGCTCCTATAAATGGAATAGGAGCTCTATTTTTATGTATAGAACTTATCTATGATGCGAATTTATGTGTAGGATAAGTTGGAGTATTATTTTTGTTCTTACTGAAAAGTTTTTGGAAAACAAATCCGTCCAAACCGATGCGCCCTGCATTATGTCCTGCTACTAAAATAAGGATAGACAGTAATATCATATTTGGGTTTGTACTTATAGTACCACTTAAAAGAAAAGCAGTATTCATAATAATTCCGAAAAATGCAGCCGTTTTTGTTAATCCTCCTAAAAGAAGCCCTAATCCGACTAAAACTTCTCCCCATTGCACAAAAAAGCTAAATAAATCAGCATTTGGAAGAGCGACATGTTGTAGAAAATCAGCCCACCAACCTTGTACAGCTGGATGATCTCCACCCGCCTTTGCGATTGCTCCTTTTAAAAAGCCGCTTGCGTCAAATTGTTGACCAAAAATTTTCCCTAATCCAGCAGCTAGCCAAGCATACCCTAAATATAAACGGAGAGGTAAAAGGATAAATAATGCTTTCGTGTTACTACGTAAAAAATGAATAAACATAATAAATTCCTCCTATACATAATAAAATGTATTTACAAGTTTATTATGTATTTTTGTGAATCGAATCACAATGAACGAAATTTGAACAAACAGTTTGAATTGGTTGTTTTTTTGTATAATTCATTGTTTGTTCAAAAGTCAGTGCGCAAATTTCATATTTCATGTGTATGGTATAAACGATAAAGAATATGCTTTTGGTAATAAGGGGTGAAAGGATGGAAAGTATCATGAAAAAGGTTCTTTTTTTAGGGGATCCTGGAATTGATGATTCTTTGGCGATTATGTATGGATTGTTACACCCTGAAATTGAGATTGTTGGGATTGTCACTGGATATGGAAATGTGACACAGGAACAAGCAACAAGCAATGCTGCTTATTTAATGCAACTAGCAGGGAGAGAGGATATACCTATCATTAATGGGGCAAAAATGCCGTTATCAGGTGAATTTACAACATATTACCCTGAAATTCATGGAGCGGAAGGATTGGGGCCGATTCGCCCCCCGAAAACAATTCAGCCAAATATTAAATCGTTTTGTACAATCTTTGATATTATTGAGCGATATAAAAAAGAAGTCATTATTGTTGATGCTGGGCGATCAACAAGCTTAGCAACCGCATTTATTTTAGGAAAAGACGTCATGCAAAATGTGAAAGAATATTACTGTATGGGTGGCGCTTTCCTCATTCCAGGGAATGTAACACCTGTAGCAGAGGCAAATTTTCATGGAGATCCACTTGCATCCAATCTCGTCATGCAGCATGCGAAAAATGTAACGCTGATTCCGCTTAATGTCACAAGTGAATCACTGATTACGCCGGAAACGGTAAAATATATAAAAAAACATTCTAAAACTGGATTCAGTAATTTAATTGAGCCTATTTTTGAATACTATTATAAGGCGTATAAGAAAATAAATCCGAAAATATCAGGTAGTCCGATTCATGATGTTGTTACGATGATGGCAGTTGTCAATCCTTCTATGATTGAATATGTATACCGGAAAGTAGATGTGGATTTAGAAGGGAGTGCAATGGGGGAAAGTATTGCTGATTTCCGGCCACAACCTGATGCAAAAGCTCTTAAAGATTGGGTGAGAATTGGATGGAAATTAAATTATAAGAAATTTGTTGAAAACTTTGTTCGAATTATGACATAGACATAATAAGAGATTACAAGTTAAAATAATAGAGACGATTATTTAAATAATCGTCTCTATTATTTTGTGTATAACTGTATATAAAAGATATAAATTAGGAGAGGGAATTCACTTGAGAAAAGTTATAATATGTGCAGGAATCATTGGGGTATTTATAGTGCTTATATCCGGTAACTTTTTAGTGAAAAAAGTTTGGAGCTCTAGTAATGATGATGCTCAATATATCGCCTCATATGTGGAAGAACATAAAGATGAAAAAAACAGCGCCTTACTTATAAAACGAAATGATAAAGTCGTTTATTCTGTAAATCCCAATGTTGTATTACCAGTTGCGAGCACGATGAAGTTAATTGTCGCATTTGAATTTACGAAACAAGTTGTAGATGGGAGAATTGACCCGAATAGTTATGTGTCAATTGATGATGTAAATCGCTATTATGTTCCGAATGCAGACGGTGGTGCGCAGGATCGTTGGCAAAAGTATTTAATAAGAACGGATAAAATAGATGGAAATGCAGTGCCATTAGAAGAAGTTGCAAAGGGAATGGTGAAGTTTAGTTCAAATGCAAATACAGAATATTTAATGGATCGACTTGGGCTAGATCATATTAATCAAAATTTACAAAACTTATCACTTCCTTCACATCAACCATTATTTCCAATCGTTTCTTCTCTATATATTCCGGGATATTTGCATAAAGAATTGCATATTCCGAAAGATAAGTTAGAGAAAACGCTAAAAGAAATGCCTTTAGAAGAATACCGTCGTTATGCGATTTTAATACATGAACGATTAAAAGAAAAAGGACCATTATTACAAAAAGAGATTCCGCTATATTTAGAAGAAAAATATGAGAAAATATGGTCGGATAAGTTGCCAGCTGCATCCGCAAATGATTATATGGTACTTTTGGAAAAAGCGAACCATAAAACAGGATTTACAAAAACTGAAGAAGAAGAATGGGCAAACCTTGTCGAAACGGATATGAAAGCAAAGAAGTATCGTAAGTCATTCAAACATGCTGGGCAAAAAAATGGGTATACACCATGGACGTTAGCAAAAGCCGTTTATGCTACCGATAAATTTGGGAATTGCACAGAAATTGTGTTTTTAGCAAATCAATTGGATGAAGATGATAGTATAGAGCTTCGTAAGCATCTGCGAAATTTACATTTCCAGGTGCTACAAAGTGAAAAATATGATGCAACTATTATTAAATAAACCTGATGCATGGGGCATCGGGTTTATTTGTGTTCATCGAATTAAAGTTTCACTTTATACACGCACCTTTTCAGAAGCTCAGGGTATGATGGTTAGTAAATAACTGGGCGAAAGGGGAAAGAGTGATGCGACAGGATAAGAAAGGATTTATAAAGAGTGAAGGCGCTGATTTCCCTGGAGAAACCTATGCAAATTGTGTATTGCAGCATGTGTTTCAATTTCAGCGAGATTATTTATTACAAGAGATGTTTATGATTCATCGTGCTCATATTATCATGCTTATGGAACAAAAAATAATGAAGAAAGAAGATGCGAAAATTATTTTAACAGCGCTCGAAAAAGTGTCTCGTATGCCAAAGGATCAATTCGTGTATAAGAAGGAACATGAAGATCTCTTTTTTTTAATTGAACATTTAATTGTAAAAGAAGCGAACGATGATCTAGTAAGTAATATGCATATTGGTAGAAGTCGTAATGATATGGGAGTCGCAATGTATCGCATGAGTTTACGACGGTATATATTGCGTTATATAGAGCATTTTCTACTTTTGCAAGAAAGCATACTAGAGGTTGCAAACGAACATATGGAAACCGTTATGCCGGCATACACGCATACACAACCTGCTCAACCAACAACATTTGGGCATTATATGTTAGCGATTTATGATACGATGCATCGGGACTTAGTGCGAGTTTGGAAAGCGTATGATCTCGTGAATCAATCGCCATTGGGGGCTGCTGCTCTTTCTACTACTAGTTTTCCGATAAATAGACAGAGGGTTGCAAATTTGCTCGGATTTTCAAGCGTGGTAGAAAACTCATATGATGCGATTGCAAGTGCAGATTACTTATTAGAGACAAGTGCGGTGCTAATGGTAACGATGACGAACAATAGTAGATGGCTTCAAGATTTCTTATTATTAGCGACAAAAGAATACAATGGAATTACTGTTGCAGATCCGTATGTGCAAATTAGTAGTATCATGCCACAAAAAAGAAATCCTGTATCAATTGAACATGCTCGTGCGCTTGCGAGTAGCGCATTTGGAGAGGCTTTTACTACATTTCAAATGATTCGTAATACACCGTATGGAGATATTGTTGATACGGAAGATGATTTACAGCCACATTTATATAAGGGGATTGAAAAAGCAATTCGTGTTTTTTGTATGATGAATGCAGTGATTCGAACAATGAAAGTGGAAAATGAGGTTTTACGAGCTAGGTCGTTGAAACATGCGATTACAATAACAGATTTTGCAGATGCGTTAACAAAAAATTATCAAATTCCTTTCCGGCGTGCTCACCATGCGGCAAGTCAACTTGCCAAAATGTCTATGCAGCAACAAAAAGAGTTGCATGAATTAAAACTGATAGAAGTAAATATGTATTTACAAGAAAATTTTCATATCATACTCTCAGAAAAAGAATGGAATGACATTATATCGCCAGAAACATTTATTGCAAAAAGGAATGTGTATGGAGGACCAAGTAAACTGGAAATGATGCGTATGATTCAAAAGAGGAGAGAGCTTATTAAGAAAGAAGAAGTTAAATTTGAAATGGAGAAGCAAAGAATTACGCAATGTGAAAAAGAAGTAATGATGGCAGTCTTGAATATTATTGAATCGTAAAAGAAGGATTTTGCGAATGAATCTCCAATATTCTATTAAAATATAAATAGAAGGAAGAGAATGTTGATGGTTCAATTACAGGTGTATGAAGATATTTCTCATTTTAAGAATGAGATCGTCCCTATTTTAGAAAGGAACGAACAAGAAAATAATTTAATATTAGGGGGGCTACACTCCGTAGAAAGCCCACTATTTATGGCAGCGGCAAAGCAGAATGAAAACAGCGTACTCATACTTCTTCAAACTGAGAAAAAGAAAATGATCGTTGCTAAATCTGAAGTATCGGAGAAGGACATAAAAGAAATAGCGAAACAATTAGTGAAGGTGTATCCCAATATACCTGGATTAATCGGGGAAAAGAGAGTTGTAACACAACTAGCTGAAGAAATCGCGCAGATAGAACAAAAGAATGTTTTTATCCGTATGAATCAAGGGATTTATGAATTAAAAAAAGTAAAGAAAAAATGGGATAATCATGGTGTCTTCCGTCAAATAAGAAACGGAGAATTACCATTAATTGAAAAATGGGTGTACCAATTTTGTGAAGATGTTGGATTGCCGACTACGGAAGAAAAAGCAAAAGAAACTGCAAATACATTAGTCAGTACAAATCGTTTATTTGGTTGGGAAGTAGACGAGAGACTGGTTTCAGTAGCTGCGATAACAAGACCGACGAAGAGTAATATTACAGTCAATTTTGTATATACACCGAAAGAAGAACGGAAGAAAGGGTACGCTTCTAATTGCGTGGCTGCACTGAGTCAACGTATGTTAAATGAAGGGTATGAAACGACTACATTATATACGGATTTAGCAAATCCAACGTCTAACAAAATTTATCAAGAAGTAGGATATGAATTCATAATGGAATCTGTTTTAATATTTTTAAAATCATAAAAGGCTCGCCTATTGGCGAGCCTTTTATGATGAAACTATTTTTCATCAATACGAATAACTCCACCTTGCTCAAAATCTTCTGTTTCTAGAAGGTGAACAATGGCCTTTGCGACATATTCAGGGGAAAGTAATTTTCCTTCTTCTTTTAAAGCGATAAATCGATCTAAGTTCGTAAAATCTTCTTTTTCTGTTTGGCGAATTTGTTGTTGCATGTTTGTATCTACAACGCCTGGTGCAAAGGCAATGGTTTTAACGGGATATTCTTTTCCTGCTTCTTCTGTAGCGATGCACTTTGTAAACATATTGATGCCTGCTTTCGTTGTGCAATAAGCTCCCCAGCCAAAGTATGGATTTTGTCCAGCGCCAGAAGAAATGTTAATAATACGTTTTTCTACTTCCAAATCTTTCGTATGTTTCATAAAAGAAGAAGTAAGAAGCATTGGTGCAATTAAATTAATTTGCACATTTGCAATTAAAAGATTACTCTCTGACTTTTCGATAGGTTTCATTGGAGCCAGAACACCCGCATTATTAATTAAATGGATAGATGAAACAGTCTCTTTTTCAATTGATGTAAAGATTGTGTCCATTGCAGTTTCAAGGTTATGTACATCTTGAAGATCGATTGAATGAAATGTTAAAGAAATATTTTTTTGCTTTGCTTGTTCCATAAGCTTTTCATTTTGTCTTCTGGAAATACAAATGAGTTTAGTGTCGTCCTCTAATAACTGTGTTGCAATTGCTTCTCCTAATCCTTGTGAAGTACCTGTTAGAATCACATAGCGCATTTTTATAAACTCCTCTCGTATGAAATATTACTTTAATTACTTTATATACCTCGCATTAACTACCCGTAAAAGCATGGTACATGAGGATTAATAGTCAGTGGGGGAAGGTTCCGACGCACTGATGAAAGTTCCATCTTATATGTTATCGTATAGAAGATTTTTAATAAAGAAATAGATCCCCTCATGTGAAGGGATCTATTATTATGCTAAAGAAAGTAGTCGCTTGAACAAAATATTGTTTTCAAGGTGTACATGTTGGAATAAATCGGATTCGAAATCTTCTAAGCGATTATATACCATGCGATATGTGCGGCAAGCATGCTCTGGAGGAGTAAAGTCATTTGTAATTCTTCGTAGTTCTTTTATTAGATCACCAGCTCCGTCATGCTCTTGTTCTAATTCTTCAAGCTTTTCGATTGCTAAAACTAGGTTTTCTTGAGTTGGATTTTCTTCGTATTGTTTGATAAGTGGGAATACGAGAGTTTCTTCTTTAATTATATGTTGTTCAAGTTCGAGCTTTAATTCATGAAACAGTCGGTGTACGTCACTTAAATGCGGTCCTGTTTGGCCATGCACGCGAAATACTTTTGTTACATATGGGCTCAGTTGTGGTAATTCTTCTTGAATATAGCGATGATGCTTTTGAATAATATGATCTATTAACGTTGTGAATGAAACTTCATTCCAGTTTGTATCTTTATGGTGTTCCGATATATACAAAGTGTATTGATTATTTAATGTTTTTAACAGTTCGTCAGCTGAAATTTCTTTTGCTTCTGTTGCTACTTCGATTGTTTTATCCCCACCACAACAAAAATCGATGCGATGTTTTTTGAACAAATCACTTGCTTGTGGGAAGATGGAAACTACTTCACCAACAATAGATGTTTTCGTAAAAAGTGTAGACATATGAATCATTCCTCCATTCGTTACTCTATTTCTAGCATAAAGAAGAAGAGAGAAAGTTGAAGTGATTTCAATCACAAATATAATGGAAAGTTTATGACGTTTTTGGATTACTGCGTGCCTTTCATTATAAGTTCACATGATATAATGATGCAGGGTGATGAAATTGAAACATAAAATGGGCCTATATAATGAACCATTTCAATCTATTCGATCTGGAAAAAAAGTATACGAAGTGCGCTTACGCGATGAGAAGCGTCGGAACATACAAAAAGATGATGAGATTGAATTTACTAATTTAGTAACAAAAGAAATACTTTGTGTAAAGGTGACGGAATTAAAGTATTATCAAACCTTTCAACAGATGTATGAGGATATTGAAAAAGAGCTGCTAGACTGTGCCAATTGGAGTTTGCAAGAGATGCTAGCAAGTACATATGAAATATATACAAAAGAACAAGAGCAAAAGTGGGGAACGGTTGCAATTGGGGTTGAAGTTATAGCATGAGTCGAAATCGTGGCGTGGCTATTATTAGAGAGGATGATAAAGTCGCTCTTATAAAACGTATTCGGAACAATGAAGTATACTTTGTATTTCCAGGTGGAGGAATTGAAGAAGATGAAACACCAGAAGCGGCAACCGTACGTGAAGCTTATGAAGAACTAGGTGTGCATATTGAGATTCAAAGACTGGTTACGAAGTATGAGTATAACGGTACGCAATATTTTTATGAAGCACGTATCGTTGGTGGTATTTTTGGTACAGGAAAAGCTGAAGAATTTACAAATGGTGATAGAGGACAATATATTCCGGTTTGGATTCCTATACAAGAGCTATTCCATCTAAATATCAAGCCATATGAAATAGCAGAAAAAATTGTCCATTGTTACAAAAATGTGAAGTCTGACGACATACAATAAAAACTATTGACACGGCCTTCTGATTTCAGTATTGTAGTCAAGTATGTGCTTAAAATCAGGAGGTTTTTATGGAGAATCAAACTACACATCATGTGAAAATGACAACAGCGGATCCATCTGGAATTGGTCTATTTGGATTAGCGATGGTAACACTTGTAGCGTCATCGCAAAAATTAGGATTAACGGATGGCGTTTCACTTGTATTACCATGGGCAATCTTTTTAGGAGGATTTGCGCAAATCTTTGCATGTATTCACGATGCGAAGCATAACAATACGTTCGGTACAACTGCATTTGGTGCATATGGCCTGTTTTGGTTAGGTGTTGGAACGTCTTGGTTAATTCAACTTGGAGTATTTGGTGAAAAATTAGCCCAATCTGCAGATTCAAAGCAGCTTGGTGTAGCCTTTATTGGATATTTAATCTTTACCATTTTTATGACAATTGGCGCAATGGAAACACATAAAGTATTATTTATGATTTTTGTACTTATTGATTTCTTATTTATTGGTCTTTCATTTAGTACTTTAGGTGTTATGCCACATGCTATGCATAACTTAGCGGCGTATTCTGAATTATGTATTTCACTACTATCCTTCTATGGTTCAGCAGCGGCTGTATTAAATACACACTTTGGAAAAGTTGTATTACCAGTAGGAAAACCATTTGGTATTTTTAAGAAATAAGAATGAAAAACACGAATGACGAGAATGGTCATTCGTGTTTTTTTGTACAAATAAATAGATGGTTTTCGGATTGTATAAATAATTAGCGGAGGATAAAGGAAACTCCCACTCATTAAAGTTTCAATTATTTGTAGAAAAGAGAAAAATACATTTGCAATTGATTCTCATTATTAATATAATGAGAATGATAATCAATTGCAAAAAAAGGGGGTGTCGACATGGCGAAAATTTTAATAGCTTATGCAAGTATGTCAGGAAATACAGAGAGTATTGCAGATTTAATTAAAGTCAGTTTGGATGCATTTAATCATGAAGTGGAATTAAAGGAAATGGAAGGAATGGATCCAGAAGAATTATTAGCGTATGATGGTATCATTTTAGGATCTTATACGTGGGGAGACGGGGAGCTACCATTTGAAGCAGAAGATTTTCATGATGATTTAGAAAGTATAGATTTAGCTGGGAAAAAAGTTGCTGTATTTGGATCTGGTGATACAGCCTATGAACAGTTTTGTGAAGCAGTAACTATTTTTGAAGAACGTCTTGTAGAATGCGGTGCAGAGCTTGTACAAGAGGGATTAAAAATTGAGTTAGCTCCAGAAGAGGAAGAAGATATCGAGAAATGCAGTAACTTTGCAATCGCTTTTGCTGAAAAGTTCTAGGAATGGGAGTGTCATCGTGGAAACAATGTTAAGTGCAACTGCCGTAACGAAATTAGAAGATGGGAAACTCATGTTAGCTACTACATATGATGGATTATTCATTGAACAAGATGGGAAATGGGAACGGATTTTAAGCGGATTTCAAAAAAGGATTCGGGATTTACAGAGTAGCGGCAATGTAGTTTATGGTGTAGGCGACGAAGGGATTTTTATTCGTAGTATGGATTGTGGTGACAACTGGACGATTCAACGCTTTCCAACAAAGGCAACAAGTTGGAATGTATGTAGTAATAAGAGTGGAGCAGTTATTGCACATGGGGATAAAACGTTATATCTTTCTAATAACTTCGGTTCCACTTGGGAAACGATTCATCCATTTCTTTGTTATGGTAGTGGTGCACCGTCTATTCGTTCGCTATTTTTATACAAACACTATTTATTTCTTGGTACAAAAATTCATGCGAAGCATGGTGGTGTTTGGCTTTTTGACTTGCAAAAGCGTGAGTTAAAAAGAATTAAAATAGCAACGAACCAAATGATTTCTGCGTTGACATTACATAACTCCTACCTAGTAGCAGCAAGTGGATCTTGCAGAGGAATAAGTGGGAATATATCTTTTTGTAGTATAGATGAGATTATCAAAAAGAAAAGAATAAGTTGGCATACATGTCAAAGTGAACAAAAAGCAAGTAGCTATTTAGATTTGAGTGTTGATCAACAAGTATTATATGCAACATCTACACAAAATAAAGCTGGAATTAGTACAGTATGTCGTGTGTTCCTAGATGAAGGCACTGTAACGGTATGTGGATCTATTAAAGGTCATGGATGGCGCATTGTTAATCAGAAGGAAGGCTATGTTGTGGCTGGATCAGGAGAATTAAAAGTGATGCAGGGATAAAAAATGTGTAAAAAATAAAATTCAGCTTTACTTTTATTATATTGATATGATATAGTGATTATAAACCATTTTACTTTTAATAATATAGAGATTTAAATGAGCTGTAACTTCAGAGGAGGATAGCAATGTTAAATCTCCTCTGCGGTTGCAGTTTTTTAATGTCTTTATTATTGTTGTAAAGTGGTCGAAAATGAATATGTACATATAGGTACATTGTAGGAGGATTTTTTCATGCAAAACGGTAAAGTAAAATGGTTTAACTCAGAAAAAGGTTTCGGTTTCATCGAAGTTGAAGGCGGAGAAGACGTATTCGTTCATTTCTCAGCTATCCAAGGTGACGGCTTCAAAACTTTAGAAGAAGGTCAAGAAGTTACTTTCGAAGTAGAACAAGGTAACCGTGGACCACAAGCTACTAACGTAGTTAAGAAGTAATTGAATGAAAAGGAGAAGGGCTTGCCCTTCTCCTTTTTTTGTTGGAATGAATTCATTGTATTCTTTCGCATGTATGTTTATCCTGCTAGCCATTGGAAATAATTTAGGGGAAGAAAAGGAATTAGGCGGGAGATAAAGAATCCACGATTAATAGAAGTTTTATTTTAATTTGTATCATAATATTCAAGAAAATAGCTAGGTATTTATAAGTGGGACTAGCTGGATATAAATATCATCAAATAAGGAAGAGGTATGTGACTTGAATGAACCTAAATATTATATTGTATTTGATGTAGAAAGGAATTTTCGGCCTTATAAATCGCAAGATCCATCGGAAGTAGTTGATATTGGGGCAATCAAAGTGGAAGCAAGTACAATGCGTATGATAGGGCGGTTTGCTTCACTTGTTAAACCAACTGCGCCTCTAACGCGCCATACAACAAAATTAACAGGAATTACAAAGCAAGACTTAAAAGAGGTAGAAATGTTCCCAAAGGTAATAGAGCAATTCCTTCAATTTACCGAAGATAACTGTATGTTTGTAACATGGGGGAAGGAAGATTATAAATTTCTCGCACAAGATTGTCAGTTACATCATATAGAATGTCCTAGTATAGAAAATGAAAGGAAATTTGATTTACAAAAATTTGTATTTCAAGCTTATGAAGAATTATTTATCGATACACCGAGTTTGAAATTTGCGGTGGAACAATTCGCTTTAGAATGGGAAGGGAAGCAACATCGTGCTTATGCAGATGCGAAGAATACGTTAAATATCTTTCTTAAAGTATGTAAGGAAAAGGATATTTATAAGAGATATAAAAGAAATGAAGAACTTGTACTTACTAAGAATGGTGTATTAACTGAAAAAGCAAAAAAGAAAATGAAAAGATGGGTATTTAAAGAATTAAAGAAAAAAGAACACATTCCTTTTCATTGGGCTGATTTTCAAAACAGTAAGACGTGGGGAAATATAGAAGAACGATATTATATTCATGAGGATACAATCATGCTTTTACAAAATTATTTTACTGTCGCTGTAAAGAAAGGTGAGCAGCAGTTGCGAGTGTTAGAAGAAATGAATAACGAAATAAATGATGTGTAATTAAAAATTTAAAATGCTCGTGTAAATGGATGTGAAAAATATTTTTTAGTCAGGCTTGTTTAATTGAAAGAACGATGGTTATAAGTACACGGATTTTCCAAAAGTTAATGTGCGAAAGTACATGGTTTTTGAGGTGAAGAGATGAAAAGGTTGTGTTTAGCAACAAGTGCTTTTCTAAATTTTATTTTTGGTTTTCTTTTTACGTATGTCCTTTTATGGTTATTAATAACTGTTTATTCAATTAATTGTCTCTTTAATGGTTGTTCAGATATGGTAGGGGAAGAGTGGGTGGGGATCATTATGGGAATGGTTATTACTTTCATAATAAGTGTTATTCTTTTTCCTACAATCATATTCACAAACAGAAAATTTTTGCATGTTGTGAGGATTGAAAAGAGACGCTATGTTCTGGTCGTTTTCCTCTCTTTTGTCTTTGGTGCGTTGCTTCGTTTTTATTTACGATTGAACCACGTCGGTCCATTCTAAGGCGGGGGGATGTGAGTGGAAATGAAAAAGAGCGCTATGGATTAGCGCTCAATAAAAACTAGGAAATAGACGTCTGTAAACATTATTAAATTGAATGCGAGAGCATAATGGTTTTTGTATGAATAGAACTGTAACAATGTAGTGATTTATTTAATACTCATGTGGACTTGAAGCTTTTTTCTCAATCCTCTCAATCACATCCTGCAGCTCATCTGGTTTTAGAAACTCAATCGGAGAGAATCCCTTCTCAAATGTCAGGGAATCTGCCTCAATCATGAGTACATATCTGTCATTCACCTTCGCAATATGAATTTGGTCTCCAAAATCAGCAAGCAGTGCCTTCACAGAAATATGATCTGCCTTTAGCTTTAATTCAATCTCAGGAGCATGCTCGACGATTTGAGCAGTTGCTTCCATTACTTCTTCTGTTGAAAATTGTTCCATAATTTCACGTTTTGGACTCGCAGCCCATACTTCCATTGCTTGGTCAAATTGTTCCCGCTCTTCTGTACCTTCTTCAAATACGTCTTCAATTTGGTCATATACCATGTCCATAACTTGTGTTTTCATAATTTCGGGCATAGAACGCTCGTATTCAACAAATTTTAAGAAATCCTCAAAGTAGCGGGCATGTGATGCTTGGTGGATTTTTAGTTCTGCTACTTCTACAATACCTTCCTCTGGCATGTATGGGTATTGGATAGATTTCATGTTTTTTGTTGTAATGGCCATTTCAACGTTGCGAATGAGTGTTGCTTCGTCAGATATGGAAGCAACTTTTGGCTCGAAGTCACACTTCATAACGAAAACGAATGGATCGTCAAAGTATTTACGTAGCTTTGCTTGGGCGATTAAAAATACACCACCTCGTACGGCACTCGTATCGATATATGTATAAACGAGAGGTTCACTCATATCTTTGAAATTCTCTTTTGTTTCCGCAAAGCGAATGCGGTTGAATAAATTATAGTGAGGGTTTGAATCTAATTCATGTCCAGTTTCTACAATAAAACGTCCAATCTTTGTTGGGGCTTGTTCGGTCTTTGCGTGACGTTCTACTTTTCGCTTAGATATTTTTAGTAATTCCCCATCTAAGAATTCTTTTAAAGAGCTGTCTTCATATTCTTCAGCATCTAACGTTTGGAAATGTTTATATCGTTTATCTGCTTGTTCACCTTTTCCTTCTACTTGTACAACGTAGAAAGAGAGGAAATTTATTTCAAAATCCATATTTATCACCTTGTTTCATTTCATTGACTCTTATCAGTATAGAGATGGAGAAAACTTTCGTCAATTTAATAAAGTAAAATGAATAATAGTTACTATTTATTAATACGGAATATAGGAAGGGGAAGCCCCTCCCTTATATAATTCTTTGTTTTGTAAATTAGAATCCATCCTCAATTGCTGAAAATGGTATGTTAAGTCGATTTTCTACAGTGCGTAAACGCTGGTTTAATCGGTTGAGTCTACGTGTATGACGTTCTACGGTGTTTTGAAGTTGATTTACTTGCCGGTTTAACTGGTTTACTCGTTGTTCTAGCTCGGTTACCCGTCTTTCTAGTTGACGTCCACCACCGCCAGGGAATGAAATTGGAATTTGAAATTGTCTGTTTGGATCATATGGATCAATTTGTTCAGTTTGTTCAGTTTGTTCTATATATGGTTGGTATTGCGTTTGTCCGTTATAGTGATCTTGATACTGATAAGGAGCGTAGGGGACATATGGATTGTAGGGGTACATAAACATCCTCCGTTCTTTCAATTTGGTTGAATTCATCATAATGTATGTGTAAAAGCGGATGGGGGGCACGGCAAATACCTATTTTGAATAGGGGATTTCATCAAACGTATGTAAGAGAGTTTTTATAAAGTGAAACTTTGATCAGTGGGAGTTTTTCTCATCCCCACTGATTATTAGCCCTCGCCAATCGGGCCGTTAGCGCGGGATAAAATATAACTTTGTATAAATATTCTAAAATATTAATGTATTAAAATTGTTTTGGTTAATATTTTGGTATATACTGGTTAAATAAGGATAGAGATTACAATCTTAACAAACATAGATTTTTTAAGTAAATATATGTGGACATTTCTTGAAGAAAAGAGTAATTTTAATATAGCGGAAATCATATTGTAATATTTTGTAGTCATATTGCAAAGTTTAGTAATCATACATACATAATTTAGAACCAAAGAGTAATAGTAGGAAAAAGGAGCGAGTGTATTGTTACGTAAAGTACAAAGTGTAGTAATAGGGGCGCTGTGCGTAGGCGTAGTGAGTGGATGTGGTACAAAGGTAAGTGAAGTTTCCTTAGTAAGCGGCATAGGAGAGCATACAGTAGAAGCGAAGACTGGCGTTAGTGAAAGTGTAAGCTTAGTGGACCCTAGAAGTGGGCAAGAAGTAAAAAATGTAAATCTAGCAAGTTTAGGTTATTTTGAAGATGAAAATACGTTTAAAAAAGAAGTAACAAAGGTTGCTAGGGAAGTAGGGAAAAGTATCGATCAAAAGATGGTTCCTTCTCGTATGGCAAGCGATGGTACGTGGCAAGAAGGTAAACCTTCTTATGAGTTAATGGAACAAGAGCTAGTTAATAAATTGATGAACGTAGGTATGTGGGATACTTCATATCAATTGCCGATTGTTGAGAAAAAACCTGCAGCGACACCAGCAGATGCAAGTGGAAATGGGGCTGTTCTAGGGAGATATGAAACAAACTTAGGTGGTTCTACAGGTGGTAGAATTGAAAATATTCGTTTGTCTGCGAATAGCATTAATGGTGTAGTATTAGCAAAAGGAGACCGTTTCTCTTTTAACGCATTAATTGGAGATACAACACCGGATAAAGGATATCAGTTAGGGAAAGAAATTGTTGATGGGAAATTAGTAGATGGTTATGGTGGCGGAGTATGTCAAACATCTTCTACGCTTTATAATGCAGCCGATCAAGCTGGTTTAAAAATGGTAGAAAGAACAACACACTCTAAAACAGTAGGATATGTTCCGAAAGGCCGAGATGCTACAATTGCATATCCATATTTAGATTTAGTATTTGAAAATACAAATGATGTACCAGTGAAGCTTTATATGAGCATAGAAGGTGGAAAGCTTGTTGCTGAAGTACGTGCAACAAGATAAGAGTCGTATTCTAGTTTGTAAAAATTTGATTGTTTCAATTCGCCGTTCTTTCTAGTATTTTTCTAGAAGGAAGGGCTTTTTGTATATTGATCAACTAGAGTGAATAACAAGGAAGGAGAGCTGGGTTATCAAATATTTGAGGGGGGTAAAGTTGTGCAATTCATTTTAGAAACGGTAGCAATTGCCGGAATCATATTCATTATTTTGATTTTAGGATTGAGTAAAACGTTAAAAGATGCCAATAGAAGGAAGGATAAAGAAGAAAAATAATATAGAGAAAAGGTGCTTATGTATAGAAAGCACCTTTTTTCATGAAGGAAAATTTAAGCTTTTGTATAATTTAAATCCCAAATAATACCGAAGCAATCTTTCACTTTCGCAAATTTTGCTTCCCAGAATGTATCTTGTAATTCCATAAGTACAGTTCCTTTTTCGATTAATGCATCGTAAATTTTTTGAATTTCATCTTCACTATCTAATTCAAGAGCTAGTGAAATGTGATTTCCGATTTCAACGGATTGACCTAAAAATGCATCGGATACCATGAAAAATAAACCATCTTTCTTGAATCGAGCGTGCATAATGCGATTATCCATTTCTGGTGGCGTGGGGAATTCAGCCTCACCGAAAGTTTGGATTCCTTGAATTTCTCCTTCAAATACTGATGTATAGTATTCAAGTACTTCTCGCGCATTGCCGTTGAATGTTAAGTATGGCGTAATTTGTTGTTTCATTTGTAACGCTCCTTTCATGTTTTATTATGTTACTTAAGTAACTGTCTATTTGTTATATTCAGACTCAGCAATCGTTTTAAAACGATTAACGAAGTCAACTACAACTTGATTTGTAGCAGATTTCATATATAATTCAGCTTGCTCAGTTAATGGCTGGTTTGTAGCGGTATATTTAAATAATGTTTGCATTTCATCTATTTGTCTCAATTCGTATGTAGCAGTAATATTAAACATATTAGCAAGAGTAAAACCGAACTTTAGACTTTTATAAATTGGTGTATTGATATAATCAAGTGTTTCTACATCATATTCCTGAATGTCTTCGCCTTCTTTATATTTTTGGCGGTAAACATTTCCAACGATTGCGTCTGTTTCTTTGAGAGGTGTATTTTCTATTACCTGAGGCATCAGTTTTTGCATTTGAGCTAATGAACCATCTAAATAAGAAAATAGGTGCTCAATGGGTGTATGAATGATAATTTCTTCTGTCCAGCTTTTCATTACAGTTCCCCTTTCTATTTTGAATTAATTCCATAATACAAACAAATGTTCGCTTCGTCAAGTTATGTATAGAATTTTGCGTTTATTTACCAATTAAAATCAATTTCTATCAATTTATCCCGCATTAACGGGCAGTAATACTCCCACCTCAAAATTCGGCGAAAACAAAGAAGGTAGGGGGAAATGAATATTCTAATTTTCCTATTTATTAAGGAGGGTTTCTTTGTTTAGAAGTGTATTTGTAGAAAGGAGTAAAATCATGAATTAACAGAGAAAGTGAATGGGTTTACAGTGGTGGATCCAATTAGAATTACGGTATAGTTTGAAGTAGAGGTAAGGTAATAAAAATAAGGAGGAGAGCGGAAGGGAGCTTTTCTCCTTATTTTTGATATGTAATTCAAGTAGGATAAGGATGAAATGAACTTTATTTTTTTCGAGTTGTAAATATCTGATTAAGATGATGATTCATATGATCAATATAATCTGTAACAAGCCACTCTAAAGTTACTTCTTGTTGGTCTTCTAATTTGCATGTAAGTTGCCACTGTTCATTTTTTACATTTCTTAGTAATTTTATAATTTGTATGTTAATAGCTTCCCATAATTTTAGAACTTCATTTGATGAAAAGGATTGTTGATAATTATGTGCATATACCCACGAATCTTGAGCGTAACCAGTGAGTGTAATAGATTTCTTTGAAGTAAGGATATCAACAAAACGTTTATGGTTAATTGTTCCAGAATCGCAAAGGTGCCCTAATATTTCTTTTTTGGACCATTTTGTTGGTGTAAGCTTTATGTCCATATCAGAAATGAGTATCATTTTTTGAGATGCTGTATGAATGATAGTTTCTAATTGAGTTGTTAATGTAGACATGTGAATCCCTCCTTTTTCCCTAAGTACTGGGCGATCATAGATCAATCCAATACCTTCTTACAACATTTCCATTCTCTTCAATAAAGTCACTGTCACGAAGACCTCTGTTATGTAAAATTGTTTTTTCAGAAGCAACATTCCATTCGTCGCAAACGACAAGCACTTTTGTAACATCTAATTCTTTTATTTTTTCCAATGATAAAGCTAACAATTTTGTAGCAAATCCTTTTTGTCTTGCGGAAGGGCGGATGCCATAACCAATATGTCCGCCAGCGTTGAATAGATGTTCTGTTAACTGATGACGAATATTTACAGCGCCAACAATTTTTTTACAGTCTGTGACAAGCCAATAAGTAGAATCAGGTACCCAACCTTTAGGCAGATTTTTTCCTTCTGCTGCATCAAGTAGTTCTTGAACCATATTACGGAAATTGGAGGGATCTTTCTCGATAACCCAAGGAATCATTGTTTCACCACTATTTTTCCATTCTTGATAGAATTCAAGGTATTCTTCTTGTAAGTCAACTGTAGGCTCTACTAAGTAGACATTCATTTTAATTAAACCCCTTTATACGATTTTTGAAATATTAAAATAATCTTAACATAATTTGGATATTAGAGGAATAAAGTACTTGCGGATTATGACGTTTATAGATTTAGAGACTTATAGATTGAGTTGACCAAATATTGTTCATTGCTTTAATGAACATGTACGTAATACTGTAAGTAGACATGTGAAACTCGATTTCGATATTTTACCATATAGAGTAATGAAGGTAAGTAGATGAAATTTTGTTGGTTTTCATTTAAACTAAATATAATATCCGATTAGGAGTATTGATAAATACTACTTAAAGAATATTAATTTAGCTGTTTAGTAAGGAGGATTCGCATGATTGATTTACTGAAAAAGATAGGTTTGTCTGATTTAGAAGCAAGGTGCTATTTGACATTACATGAAGAATCAAATTTGTCCGGATATGAAGTTGCAAAACGAGTATCTGTTTCAAGAACAAATGTATATGCTGCATTATGGTCACTAACAGACAAAGGGGCTTGTCGAAGTATAGAAGGAGAAACGGCGCTTTATAATGCTGTTCCAATTGAACAATTAATCCGCCTTTTTCAAGTTGAGTTTGAAAAAACTTCGAAGGATCTTATAAATCAATTAAAAACTCCGCCTAAACCTACCCCTGCTTTTTACAATTGGCAAGGAGGTAACGCGTTAGATAAAGCTGTACGTCGCATAATTGTAAATGCAGAAACATCTATAGTTGTAGATGTTTGGTCAGAAGATTTGCATCATATAGAGGAAGCGTTACTTGTAGCAGAAAAGAAAGGGGTTAGTGTTATCTTAATTACAATGGGAGCATGTAAAACATCTCTGAAACATGTATTTCAACATTATAGAGGTGAAGAGTGGCCTGCGGAAGAAAGGAAATTTTCGATTCTCTGTGATTCTAGTTTAGCTTTAATTGGTAGTTTCGAGGGAGAGATGAAGCCATCGGCATTAGAGACGAATCACCCATCAGTAATTGAGGTAATAAAAAATGCTTTTTACCACGATATGATGATGCAGCATATCGAAGAAGATTTCGGAAAAGAGTTTCAAGAGAAGTACGGAGAAAATTACCGGAAAATGTTAAGTTATTTCAAAGAAAAAGGCTTGCATGTGTAATAGAGATAATTGGAAACAGAGATTTTGACATTTTAAAGTAGGATATGCTTTTTCATATAGAATAAAAAGAGTCCGATACAGATGGACTCTTTTTATTTTTTGAGGACATAACGCTATTCGCTCTGTCGTATCAAACAATATAGTGCTTAAACTAAGTGCGAATTGTTTTTTGTACTTTTATGTAATGAATAATATACAGTTTTATCATTTTTGCTCATTAATTGTATATTAGTATCGAATCGTCGTCTGTAACTTTAGTTATTGGAAAATTCAGTTTTTTAAAACTACAAAGCATTAGTTTTACCTGTATAAATAATGTATAGAAGATATATTTATAGGTTTTACCTTTTCCTTTCTCAATAGTTAATAAATGTAAATATAAGTACAATAACTATGGTAGTGATAAAAAATTGTAAAGTAGGGGAGAAATATGAGGGGTTATTCAAAAAAATTGTTAACTGGAGTAAGTTTAATTGCTTTCATGTTAGGTAGTTTCCAAGGAGAGGTACTAGCGAAAGATGATAAGAAAGAGAACACTCACTCTTATCGAAATGTATTACGAATGGAACCGAGTGGTGAGCGAGTACCGTTACAGGAACTAGCACATTCATCAAACGTATTAGAAAATAAGTCTTTTGAGAAAAGGTTACAATTAGCAGATTTATCTCAGCGTCCACCAGAGGCTATGAAAGAAGCGAAACAAGCAGTACCAGCAAAAAAATATACAATAGCTGAGTTAAATCAATTAAGTAATCAAAATTTAGTAGATTTGCTTGTGACAATTAATTGGGAGCAAATTTCAGGGCTTTTTCAATTTAATAATGATAGCCTAGCCTTTTATCAAAATGATAGTCGAATGCAGGCGATTATTGATAAATTAGCACAGCAAGGACAAACGTATACAAAAGATGACTCAAAAGGAATAGAAACATTAGTAGAAGTATTGCGTTCAGGATTCTATTTAGGATTTTATCATAATGAATTAAGTAAACTATATGAGCGTAGTTATCGTGATAAATGTTTACCAGCTTTAAAGGCAATTGCGAAAAATCCCAATTTTAAGCTAGGTACATCTGAGCAAAATAAAGTAGTGTCTTTATATGGGAAGTTAATCGGGAATGCCTCTAGTGATGCGGAAATAATTTCACTTGCTGCACCGATTTTTAAACAGTTTAACGATAACCTTTCTACGTATGTTGGCAGTCGTTCAGCAGGGAGTGCTGTATACGACTTAATGCAAGGCATAGATTATGATATACAATCGTATTTATATGATACGGAAAAAGGGCCGAAAGATACGATGTGGTATAGAAAGATAGATAGCTATATTAATGAGTTAAGTCGTTTTGCACTAATTGGTACAGTTACAGATCAAAATGGCTGGCTTATTAACAATGGGTTGTATTATACAGGTAGACTTGGAATGTTCCATAGCACGCCTACAAAAGGGCTGCAAGTTGTAACGGAAGCACTGAAAGTATATCCATATTTAAGTGAACAATACTTTGTCGCGGCAGAACAAATTACTACGAATTATGGTGGAAAGGATGCGAATGGAAAAGTAATAGATTTAGATCAAATTCGTGAAGATGGAAAGAAAAAATATTTACCAAAAACGTATACATTTGATGATGGTGCAATTGTCTTAAAAGCAGGAGACAAAGTAACAGAAGAAAAAGTAAAACGTTTATATTGGGCAGCGAAAGAAGTAAAGGCACAGTTCCATCGTACGGTTGAAAGTGATAAGTCACTTGAACAGGGAAATCCAGATGATGTACTAACAATGGTTATATATAATAGCCCGGAAGAATATCAATTTAATCGTCAACTATATGGGTATGAAACGAACAATGGTGGCATTTATATTGAAGGGACGGGGACTTTCTTTACTTATGAACGTACACCTGAGGAGAGCATATATAGTTTAGAAGAATTATTCCGTCATGAATTTACACATTATTTACAAGGAAGATATGAAGTGCCAGGTCTTTGGGGACAAGGGAAGTTTTATGAAAACGAACGCTTATCTTGGTTTGAAGAAGGAAATGCAGAGTTTTTTGCAGGGGCAACGAGAACAGATAATGTTGTTCCGAGAAAGAGTATTATAGGAGGGCTATCTTCTAATCCAGCAGATCGTTACACAGCAGAAAAAACGTTGAATGCAAAATACGGAACGTGGGATTTTTATAATTATTCCTTCGCATTACAATCTTATATGTATAACAAGAGATATGACATGTTTGATAAAATTCACGATTTAATTCGAAAAAATGATGTGCAAGGATATGATGCATATCGTTCAGCATTAAGTAAGGATCAAGGATTGAATAAAGAATATCAAGATTATATGCAAATGCTTATTGATAATCGTGAGAAATATAATGTTCCGTTAGTGTCAGATGACTATTTAGCAAATCACGCTCCGAAGCCTGTTTCAGACATCGCATCGGATATTACGGCGGAAGCAAGACTAAAAGATGTGAAAGTGACAAAACATAAATCACAATTCTTTAACACATTTACATTGCAAGGAACATATACGGGAGATGCTGCGAAAGGAGAATATGAGGACTGGAAAACGATAACGAAAACGGTGAATGATTCATTGAAACGTTTATCAGCAAAAGAGTGGACAGGCTATAAAACATTAACAGCTTATTTCGTTAACTATCGAGTAAATGCATCTGGTCAAATGGAATATGATGTTGTATTCCATGGTATCAATACCGAGGGGAATACAGAGAATAAAGCGCCAATTGCAGTTGTAAATGGTCCGTATACTGGAAATGTAAATGAATCCATTTCTTTCAAGAGTGATGGTTCTAAAGATGAAGATGGACAAATTCTTTCTTATAAATGGGAATTTGGAGATGGTCAAACAAGTGGTGAAAAAAATCCATCTCATGTTTATACAAAAGAGGGAACATATACAGCGAAATTAACTGTAACAGATGATAAAGGTGTGTCTACTTCTGTAACAACAAGTGTAACAGTTCAAAAGAAAGATACCGGAAGTGTAGAAACAGAACCGAATAATTCATTTAAAACCGCAAATAAAATTACGCTTAATCAACTATTACGCGCTAGTTTGAGTGATGCTGATAACAATGATTTCTTTGAAATTAACGTTGAGACTGCAAAAAATCTACAAATCAGTGTAACAAAGGAGAATAATATTGGGGTGAACTGGGTATTATACTCTGCAGCTGATTTAAATAATTATATTACCTATGCGCAGCCAGAAGGAAATAAACTAGTAGGTAGTTATTATACGTATCCAGGAAAATATTATTTACATGTATATAAGTATAGTGGTGGGTCTGGAAATTATACAGTAGAGGTAAAATAATGAAACAAGGTCGCTAAATGAAATATGGCGACCTTGTTTCATTTTTATTGATTTATGTTAATGATGAAAGTGGAAAAATTCTACTTGTAAGGAGAATTTTTCATTGGATTTTCTGTAAACACTTGAATTAAAATAATTTTCAGATTATTATGTATGAAATAGTTCATCAGATGAATCGTTATAAAAGGATTTTAAATTGTATGTTAAAACTGTAATAAAAGGATGGGAGAGAGTGAAATGAGAACTGAAACAGCGAATGTAGTCATTGCTTTGAAAGAGATACTGCCTGAAGCACAAGTGGTGATAAATGAAACAGTGAGGGAGTTACACGGTAGGGATGAATCTTATCATACTAGCAGTCTACCAGATGTTGTTGTATTTCCAACAACGACAAAAGAGGTTAGTGAAATAATGAAACTGGCGAACAAGTATGAAATACCGATTGTACCATTTGGTGTAGGGTCAAGTTTGGAAGGGCATGTTATTCCATATGAAAACGGGATTACAATCGATTTTTCACTTATGAATCAAGTGTTAGAGGTAAGGGAAAAGGACTTTCTCGTTAAAGTTCAACCTGGTGTAACTCGTATGCAGCTGAATAAAGAATTAAAAAAGTATGGTTTATTTTTCAGTGTAGATCCAGGAGCGGATGCTACATTAGGCGGGATGGCTGCTACAAATGCGAGTGGGACGACTTCAGTAAAGTATGGCGTGATGCGTGATCAAGTTCGGGATTTAGAAGTTGTACTGGCAGATGGAACGATTATACATACGGGGACGTTAGCTGCGAAGTCATCATCTGGTTATCATTTAAATGGAGTTTTCGTTGGATCAGAAGGAACACTTGGTTGCTTTACAGAGTTAACTTTAAGAGTGTATGGAATACCCGAGCATACGATGGCAGCAAGAGCATCTTTTCCGACAGTGAATGATGCAGTAGAAGCTGTGATTGATATTTTGCAAGCGGGCATTCCAATCGCGAGAATTGAGCTTGTTGACGAATTATCTATGAAACAGGTTAATACATATAGTGAAACAAACTATAGAGAAGAGCCGACGTTGTTTTTAGAGTTTCATGGTAATGAAGCAGGGTTAAAACAAGATGTTGATTTCACAACAGAAATTGTGAAGGATCATAAATGTAACGGTATTTCATTTGAAACAGAAACGGCAGCAAGAAATAAACTGTGGGAAGCAAGACACAATTTAGCATATGCTTATGTTCACAGTAATCCAGGGAAGAAACTGATGAGTATGGATATTTGTGTCCCTATTTCAGAGTTAGCAAATGCAATTCAGTATGCAAAAGAGACGTTAGATGACATGGGGATTGCTGGGGGAATATTAGGACATGTTGGAGATGGAAATTTTCACGTTCTATTAATGGTGAATCCAAATGATATAGAGGAAGTACAGAAAACAGAAGCGGTCAATGAAAAAATTGTGATGTATGCTTTGGAGTACGGCGGTACATGTACAGGTGAACACGGGGTAGGGGTTGGTAAACGGAAATATCAAGAAAAAGAGCACGGTGCAGCGCTTCTTGTGATGAAGAATATAAAACAAACTCTTGATCCGAAAAATATTTTGAATCCGAATAAGATTTTTAAAATCAAAGAATAAGGGATGGTTCGATGAAAACGTTGGAAGCAATTAGTAACGTAGCAGGGGAATATTTTGCCATTTGGGTTATTTGTATCGCAATCATTGCATTTCTATTTCCGTCACCGTTTCTTTGGTTTAATGGATATATTACGATTTTACTAGGGATTGTTATGTTTGGAATGGGGCTGACGCTAAAAGCAGTTGATTTTAAAATGGTTGTGACGAAGCCTTTACCAGTACTGATTGGAGTATGTGCTCAGTTTATTATTATGCCGCTTGTTGCATATGGACTTGCATATTTGCTGAATTTACCCGCTGAACTGGCTGCGGGATTAGTGTTACTAGGATCAGTGCCCGGTGGAACTGCGTCAAACGTAATGGTGTATCTTGCGAAAGGAAATTTACCTTTATCTATTGCGATGACATCGTTATCAACATTGCTTGCACCGATTGCCACACCTTTTATTTTATTACTACTAGCGGGGCAATGGATGCCAGTTGATCCGATGTCGATGTTTCTTTCTATCGTACAAGTGATCATTGTCCCAATTATTTTAGGGATAGCAGTGAGAAAGCTCTTTCCAGCGGTAGTGAATAAAGGAATTACAGTTGTACCTCTTATTTCAGTGTTAGCAATTATTATTATCGTTTCAGCGGTTATTTCAGCGAATGTAAGTAGCGTTGCTTCTTCTGGATTCGTTATTTTTGCAGCAGTGATGCTCCATAATGCCTTTGGATTTTTACTTGGTTATTTGACAGCATTGGTACTCGGGCTTGATGAGGGAACGAGACGGGCGATTTCGATTGAAGTGGGGATGCAGAACTCTGGATTAGGTGTAGCGCTAGCCACTGCACATTTTGGGCCACTAGCAGCTTTGCCAAGTGTTTTGGCAGCAGTATGGCATAATATTGCAGGGCCTATCCTTGCTACGTTTTGGTCGAAAAAACCAGCGGATATTTTGCAGAGAAAAACTATTCAAACAAGTGTAGAAAGGTGAGTGCGTACCTATTTTAAACGTTTTTCAGTTCAAATACTGAAAGGCGTCTTATGATGTATAGAAGGAGTACCGCCCTTAAAAGATAATATAAAATGACAATAAAGTTTTTTAATTTTAACAGCTCAAACAGGCATAACCCCGTTCTACATTTAGGACGGGGTTAAAAATGTAGTTGTTTAATTTTTGATGTAATATACTTTGCTACACTAAAAAATATAACAATAAAGTCGTTTGAAAATCTAAGTTTTATTCAACAAAAAGAGTGTCAATCCTTCGTGGATCAACACTCAGATACAAAGCTGATTTTAACACCTTACATGTTTACGTTTAAAACCAAGCCTTCCTCTATCAATTTCTTTATGAATACTTTCGGAAGCATTTAGGAAACTGCTTTTTTTCTTGTCCCGTTTTACTTCTACTATACCTACTTCCTTTGCGGTCTCGACTGCTTTTTCGTGTAGCGGCAAATATGAAATCCCTACGGTGTATAGAAAAGTATTCATAGCTGATTTTGTTCGTTCCGGCGAATCATGAATCGTATTTTTCACAATTTCAAGCATACTGGAAATCTTGCTTTCGGAAAATTCATTGTCTTGGCGATTCCCTAAAAGCCAGCAATAGCAACTCCAGCCCGCTGACATTCTCAGCTCGTCACCGCTTGCAATCCACTTATCAGCAATGTCTTGTGCGAAATCTGATTCTGATAAAGTTACTGCCACTACATAATCAGACAGCATATAAAAATACGCTTCATCCATCCAACGATCAAAATCCGACTCACTCATAGCTTTTGGATCTGCAATAATACCTGCAAAGTACATTGCATCGTAGTTACCTGTGGAATAAAGCTCTTCAGCTAAACGTTGATTTATTTTTATTTTCTTGGCGATTGGTTTCATAGCACCTGTAGCTACGCCAAAAAGCGGATCGTGCGCACCATTTGATATGTATATTTTCTTCGTTCGTTCCTTACCGAGGGCTTCAAGCTCCTGCATAACTGTTTCGAAATCCATAGTTTTGCACTTCCTTCCTTCATAGTAAGACTCTTTTAATTGTAACCAACTCTTTTATATTCTTTATCAAGTCTTTCGTGCTTCTCAATTTTACCATTAATCTTATTTAAGTAGGGCGTCTATTGTCTACAATTCTAGACGTTTGGAATCTATATATTTTGTTGCTATTTATGTATTTCTTAGCTTTTTCAGGATAAAGAATAAATTGAATTAAGGAAAAGAAATGCTCTCTCTTCAATTGAAGGGAGAGCAAACTTCTAACCACTCACGTACCACAAAACGTTCGATAAGGACGGGATGAGGCGGCAGGTAATGTAGCATATTCACATTGTTCAGGTGAATGGGCGTAAGGGTTTGAAAGAACCGCAAGCAGTCGATTCATCACGTTGTAATCCCCTTGTTTTACCGCGGCTTCTAGTGCCTCTTCCACGCGGTGATTTCGCGGGATGACTGCAGGATTATTATCTCGCATCAACTGTTGTGAAGCAGAGTTTGATTCCTGCTGTCTGCTTAATCTTTCTTTCCATTTTTCATTCCAAGCCGTAAATTCTTGGCTTGTAAACAAATCGGTATCTTTATCAGTATCAAAAGTTAGAGCAAGGAAGGTGTTCGTATAATCAGCTTGGTATTTCTCCATCAATTTAAGGAGCCCATCAATAAGCGCTTTATCTTCTGCTTCTTCATTACATATACCTAGTTTTGCCCTCATTCCAGTAAGCCAATGCTCTTCATACAATGCACCGAAATTTGAAAGCTCATCTTGGGCTAATTGGACAGCTTGTTCTTCGTCTTCATATAGCAGTGGTAATAATGATTCCGCAAAACGGGCAAGATTCCAAACGCCAATATAAGGCTGGTTGCCATAGGCATATCGTCCTTGCGTGTCAATAGAACTGAATACAGTTGCTGGATTATAGGTATCCATAAAAGCACACGGACCGTAATCAATTGTTTCTCCGCTAATAGCCATATTATCAGTGTTCATCACTCCGTGTATAAAGCCAACGAGTTGCCATTTTGCAATTAAGCTTGCTTGTTGCTTCATCACTTCTTGAAGGAGCGCTAAATATGGCTTTTCATCTGATTGAATAGTTGGAAAATGACGTTGAATCGTATAATCAGCTAAAGCTTTTAAATCCTCAACTGAACCGTTTGCTGCTGCATATTGAAATGTTCCGACGCGTATATGACTGCTGGCTACACGTGTCAAGACTGCACCTGGTAAAGCAGTTTCGCGCAAGATTGACTCACCTGTTGTTACCACAGCGAGACTACGAGTAGTAGGAATACCGAGTGCATACATTGCTTCACTGATAATATATTCACGGAGCATCGGTCCAAGGGCAGCGCGTCCATCTCCGCGGCGGGAGTATGGTGTTCTACCAGGACCCTTTAGTTGAACATCAAATCGTTTACCTGAAGGTGTAATCTGTTCACTAATTAGCAGAGCACGTCCGTCCCCTAGCATGTTGAAATGTCCGAATTGATGCCCAGCGTATGCCTGAGCAAGAGGTGATGCGCCTTCAGGTACTTTATTCCCAGCAAATATTGCCACACTTTCTTCGCTTTGAAGTAGTTCTACGTTTAATCCTAAAGATGTTGCTAAAGAATTGTTAAGAATGATTAACTTTGGTGAACGAACGGGCGTTGGAGAAGTTTTTGTGAAAAATGATTCTGGGAGACGAGCATAACTATTGTCAAAGTTCCATCCGGTTTCTTGTATTTCTTTTTTCTTTTCCATTGGATCTCCTTTTATCGTTTTTTTATAATATAGTTCATTTTAGTATCTACTTCTGTCAATTTATTATATCCTTTCTACACAAAAGAGGCATCTTTGAAAGCTTAATCCTCTTAAATGATAAGAAGGTTTGCTTTTTTGTTATTTCATTTTTTATGTATAATTTATGTACACGATATTTGAAGTAGTAAGGAATGGTGTAGAAATGGAGAAGGATTTTATGATGATATGTTTCAGTTTACGGGATGAAATGTGCTGTTTTTGGTAGAGAAAAAAACTTCGTGAAATTTAGAGGTGGGTAACAAACTTTATTAATAGAACTTTTAAATTTATGGCGAAAATAAAGAGTAACTTTCATCTAATCTGTACCCTTTGTA
>NZ_NTUG01000010.1 GCF_002561295.1 Bacillus cereus | reverse complement strand
CAATTGGGGTGCAGTTCACTGCTTGTTCTTTTTTGTTTTTAGGAAGGATAAAATTTTGGATATTAAGGTCTATTCTTTTCATATTACATTTAGGAAAAAACAGAACTTGAGTCGGAAGAAAAGTAAAACTTGATATTTTTATCTATGAATGAAAAATGCTATGATTTTATTATGAAGTAGAAAAGAGGTAAGAATACAACAATGAAAAGATTATGTATTATTCCATGTGGAAAAAAGAAAATTTGGGATAAGCATCCTAATAAAGGACCGACTGAGGCGAAAGATGTATACATTAGTCCATTCGGTAAAGCATGTCAGGCATATGCGTCTCGATTTTTTACACATCGGGTTATTTTATCTGCAAAACATGGTTTTTTACGACCGGATGATATCGTACAAGAAAACTATGATCTTGCTTTTGATTCAAAAAGCGATGAAATTATTCATATAGACGAATTAAAAAAGCAGATGGTGGATAAAGGATTACTAAAATTTGATGAAATTGTTTTACTTGCAGGAAAGAAACATAGGAAAGTCGTGACAAAGTTATATCCAGAAGAGACGATTTCCTATCCGTTGGAAGGTTGCACGGGGATTGGGTATATGCTGCAGAGGTTGAAAGTAGCAGTTGAAATGGATAAAGAGATCCAAAATATAGACTTATAAGAAAAACAGATAAGGAGATTGCTATATGCTCTACAAAAATGAGATTGATGCATTATTATGTATGCTTGAGCGATTAGAAACAAACAAAGTGGAAATTTTAGATATTACGGACGAAATGCAACCTGTGTACATATTTTTAAGAGAGCAATTTGAAGAAGGGCAACTCGGGTACCGTGTAGGGGGCATAGACAATGAATCTCTTATAGGAAACGCAGAAGGAGATTGGAAAGATAGTTGGTTTGTTATTGGATACGAAGAATTAATGGGAGATCCTTTTTTTGTGGATGTAAAAGATGAAAAATTCCCAGTGTATACAGCCGAGCATGGGACTGGCGCATGGGAGCCACTCTTACATAGCGATTCACTAGAAGAATTTTTAGCAGAATTATCGTATCAAGATGAAGATTAATAATTCGTTCATGAAAAGAAGGGGGCTGCAGAAATCCCCCTTTCATTTATAAGTTATTACTTGCTGCATAAGGCTTCGTATTTCTTTAACAGGTGGTTTTTTATCGTATACATCAATATACGAAGAATAATAATTTAAATTTCGAACAAGACCTTTTCCTATTTTTGCACTTAGGAAAGGGAATATTTGTCCAGTGTAGTCATCAAGAGATTTACAGTAGTATTTCTCATCTAAATAAATACTGTATTTACATGTTAGTTCTACTAGTGGATTACCTTCAGAATCATATACATCTTTAGATTCAATAATATCTATGAGTGCAAATCTATCATTAAGATAAACTTTTTTCTTCTTTTCAGGCTTATTAGAAAGAATAAAAGCGAGACCTAGTGCGTTAATCAATACATTTCCTCCTATAAATATAAACAAAGATATTACTAAAATATATCGAGATATGCTAAATGTAAAGGGCTGAGCTGGATTTAGAGAAGATTAAACTATCCCACCTTCACTTCGTTTAGAGGAAGGGGGCTTCTCGGTTAAAATGATAAAATAAAGTAAAGCCCTGCAAGGGAAGTTGCAGGGCTTTGTAAGGGTATTGTCGAGAATGTCGAACTCGACAAAGTAATCGTAACATGAATTTCTTGGAAAGAAACCTGGTAAATGTGTCCAAATGAATAGAGGTCTAGCTCGGATTATAATAAGAAATCTTTTGACCGAAGTCAAAGAGACCTACTTCCCGCAGTAGGCCCCTTTGGCTAGATAATGTTGATGAGCAATAACCCATCTGGAGTACTTTTATCGTAACAAACGAAATGTATTTTGTGTATTGAGAAAAAAATGAAATTGCAACCGATGTTAGCTGTATTTGCAGCGTGTTTCTTTGTTTTGAGGTTTTGTATAATTTGCATGCTAATTATACAATGAAAAATGACCTGCAAGTAAAAAGCAAGTCGTAAGAAGGGGGTTAATCCAACAGATTAATTAAATGTTATCGATTGTGATGAATGAAGTCCATCGGTCACGTATTGAGAAAAAAGATATTAACGCTTTGTTTCTTTAAAAAAGATGCGAAAAAGTTTTTTGTAGGAAAATAAAGGTCGGTATTTATAAAGAGATTCATATTGCCAGTCAGCATAATCAGGAACTTTGAGTTGTTTAGTTGAAGCACGAAAATCGATTAAATTATTGTTGCGTTTCATAAATAACCCTCCCTAAATTGAATGTGTACATAAGGATAGAAATAAAGTGAAACTTCCACTATCGATAATTAGGATCAATATGTTATTTTTATGCTCCATATTTAGCTGAGATTCTTTTTCTTTTCGTCATCGAATTGAAATTTCCTTTTACCCCGCATTAACTGTCCATAAAATCCTGATCCGTGAGGTGTGATAATCAGTGGTACAATGATTATCAAGTGATGATATAATACTAGTAGATGAAAGACTAAGAAAAGCAGGTGAATCTTTTTTGTTTACAAAAGCACAAGAACTTTTAGCGTCCTATTTTGGTTATTCATCATTCCGCAGAGGGCAAGATGAGACAATTAAAAATGTATTGGATGGAAAAGATACCGTTTGTATTATGCCAACAGGCGGTGGTAAATCAATTTGTTATCAAATTCCGGCATTAGTGTTTGAGGGGACAACATTAGTTATATCGCCACTTATTTCACTTATGAAGGACCAAGTAGATACGTTAGTACAAAACGGAATCTCAGCTACATATATTAATAGTTCGATTTCAATAACAGAAGCCAATCAACGAATCCAATTAGCGAAACAAGGTCATTACAAGTTACTTTACGTTGCGCCAGAGCGTCTTGATTCCATGGAATTTGTGGATCAATTAATGGATATGAAAATACCGATGATTGCCATTGATGAAGCGCACTGTATTTCGCAGTGGGGGCATGATTTCCGCCCAAGTTATTTACATATACACCGCATACTAGATTATCTCCCAGAAAAACCACTGGTACTTGCATTGACAGCGACCGCAACGCCTCAAGTGCGTGAAGATATTTGCCGTGCTCTTGAAATTAATCAAGAGAATACAATTATGACAACCTTCGAACGGGAAAATTTATCGTTTTCGGTAATTAAAGGGCAGGACCGAAATGCCTATTTAGCAGATTATATTCGTCAAAATAAAAAGGAATCTGGAATTATTTATGCAGCGACAAGGAAAGTTGTTGATCAACTGTATGAAGATTTATATAAATCAGGTGTTTCAGTTGCGCGTTATCATGCGGGAATGAATGATCATGATCGCAATGAACAGCAAGAGCGATTTTTACGTGATGAAGTAAGTGTGATGGTCGCTACATCAGCATTTGGTATGGGGATTGACAAATCAAATATACGTTATGTGATTCATTATCAGCTTCCGAAAAATATGGAAAGCTATTATCAAGAAGCAGGACGTGCTGGTCGTGATGGATTAGATAGTGAATGTATTTTGCTGTATTCGTCTCAAGATGTGCAAGTGCAGCGCTTTTTAATTGATCAATCTACCGGGGAATCACGTTTCTCAAATGAACTGGAAAAACTACAACATATGACAGATTATTGTCATACGGAACAATGTTTACAATCATTTATTTTAGAGTATTTTGGAGAAGAACCGAAAGAAGATTGTGGACGTTGCGGGAATTGCATTGATGAACGTGAAAGTGTTGATGTGACGAGAGAATCACAAATGGTATTATCGTGTATGATTCGAACAAACCAGCGATTTGGAAAGCAAATGATTGCACAAGTGTTAACGGGGTCAAAAAATAAAAAAGTAATTGAATTTAATTTTCATACGTTACCAACATACGGACTTTTGTCAAATCGTAGCGTAAAAGAAGTAAGTGAGTTTATTGAGTTTTTAATTTCAGAAGAGTTAATTGCGGTGGAGCACGGGACATATCCAACATTGAAAGTAACAGCGAAAGGAAAAGAAGTGTTGCTTGGAAATGAGAATGTGTTACGGAAAGAAAGAGTAGAAACGAGACAAATCGTACAAGATCATCCGTTATTTGAAGTGCTTCGTGACGTTCGAAAAGAAATTGCACAAGGAGAAGGCGTACCACCGTTTGTTATTTTCTCTGATCAAACGTTAAAAGATATGTGCGCAAAAATGCCGCAAAATGATGCAGAATTACTGCAAGTAAAAGGGATTGGAGAACATAAACTTGTGAAATATGGTTCTCAATTTTTACAAGCGGTCATTCATTTTATTGAACAAAACCCAGATTACGCGGATACGATTAAAACAGAGGTTGTTACTGAACGTAAGAAATCTGGAAAAGCATCGGCAAATTCCCATTTAGAAACGTATGAAATGTATAAACAAGGAACTGAATTAAGTATGATTGCAAAAGAGCGAAATTTATCAAGTCAAACTGTCGAAAACCACTTAATTCGCTGCTATGAAGAAGGTATGGAAGTGGACTGGCCAAGTTTCGTTCCAGCAGAATACGAACCTCTTATTGAATCAGCAGTACAACATGCAGAAGGTGGATTGAAGTCGATTAAAGAACAGCTTCCGAATGAAGTAAGTTACTTTATGATTCGTGCTTATTTACAAATAAGAAAATAGAGTAGTACTAAGGGGATAGGAAAATGCACTATGTTTTTGTTTATGGCACATTAAGAAAACAACAGGAAAATGCGCATTATTTACATGGGGCAACAAGTATAACTGAAGAAGCATGGACTTATGGAAAACTCTTTGATACAAATGAAGGTTATCCGGCGATGATTTTTGCAAGTGATACTAAGGTGTATGGAGAAGTATATGAAGTAAATGATGAAGTTTTACAAAAGCTAGACGAATTGGAAGAGTATACAGGTAATCCAGAGCAAGATCTATATGATCGTATTACGCAAACGATTTATTTTAATGATGAAACTATACATGCATATGTGTATATTGCACAAAATGAAGGGATGCTGCTCACACCTATCATTTCTGGTAATTGGGTAGCGTACCGAAATAAAGCGAAATAGCGCTTTAAACATTTGAGCGTTTCTTAATAATATAAATAAAAAACCCGAATAGTGGATTCTTTGAAATGAGTCCACTATTCGGGTTTTGTTTACGCCCATATTTTTGATACTACTCTTTAATCATGGTGTCAGAAGGTAATTTTATCCCGCATTAACGGGCAGTAAGACCCCCCGTCCCAAGATTCAAAGAGAAACGATGTCTAGCTCTAGCGGCTAAAATCTCCAGCCGTTTCGCTCCCTCGGACGNNGGGGGATGAAGAAAACCCCCACTGATTAAAGTTTCACTTTATAATTTTTAATGGTCTCATCATGTCATGGTCTTCATGCTCTAAACGATGACAATGCCATACATAGTCTCCAGAATACGGTTCAAACTTCATTATAATTCGAACGATTTGTTCGCCCTCTACTAGAACGGTATCTTTTAAACCGAAATCAGCAGGGAGAGGAGGTAACAATTTTCCATTCAGATCGTGGCGATCAAGGACACGAAAATTAACAAGATGTATATGAATAGGATGAATTCCAGCGGTCAAATTCACTAACTCCCATATTTCGATAGAATCAAGTAATGGTGTTTCTGTCACTGGATCATCCCATTCTTTATTATCTAGTAAAAGCATAGGGCGCCCAAATTCATCTTCTGAGTCACTTAGTGTTAACCGTCTTACTTTTCTTACATTCACTTGTTTTACTGGAAAAAAGTCAATGTTGCTTAAGAGACATGGGATTTTGCTTTTATCAGGACAAGATAAAGGCTTAGTTACTTGGAACTCCATTACCTCGCCAGTTGGATTTTCTAAATCACTTTCATTTTGTAATACTACTTTTTTTCCCTCTAAACTTGAGAAATCGACAATGATATCAACACGTTCAGAAGGTGAAACATCCAAACTTTGTACTTGAATTGGCCGTTTAAGAAGACCGCCATCCGTTCCGATTAAAAAGAATGAACTAAGGTCACTGAATTGGAACTTATATGTTCGCGTATTAGAAGCGTTTAATAAACGAAATCTGTATTTGCGGGGCTCTACTTTTAAAAATGGCCATACTTTCCCGTTAACTGTAATTGTGTTCCCTAAGAATAGAGGAACAATAGAAGGAAATGGTAAATTAGGGGATGGGTTATCTGGTTGAGCAGGGTAAAAGAGAGAACCATCTGGATTAAAGGATTTATCTTGAACGATAAGCGGTATTTCATATTTATCTTTAGGAAGCGGAAGTGACCGTTCTTCCTTATCACGAATCAAGTAAAGGCCTGCAAGACCTGCATACACATTCAGACGGGTAATTCCAAGTGCATGGTCATGATACCAAAGAGCGGTTGCTCGTTCTAGATTCGTATAATGATAAATCTCTTTCACGAATCTAGGACCTGTTTGTTGAAAGTTTCTTGTAAACCATGCTTCAGGATGACCATCACTATCTGGTTCACTGGGGTTCCCATGTAGATGTACAACAGTTCGTACTTCTGGGGTATCATGGGCTCCGTGAACGGTTTTATCGACAGGTAAAAAATGTTTTTTAGGTAAATCATTTGTCCATCTCACATATACAGGATGATTTTTTTGAACATCAAAGGTTGGACCAGGTACTAATCCGTTATAACCCCATACCTTCGTTTTAGGTAAATCTCTATGAAACTTGTGTAATGTTTCAATCATACGTACATCATAAAGCGGCTTTCCTTGACATGTTCCTTTCGGTTTGATTATGGAGGGGATCGGAAGAGAATCAACAAATTTTTCTAACTCCAAATATTTTCATCTCCTTTCTTTTAATAGAGTACAGTATATTTTATTAAACAAATATTTTTTTGTTTGTATACTTATCTAACAAACTTCTTGATGTATACCTTATTCATCTGGAGTTAACATAATCTAAATTTATACGCAGTAAACAAAGAGACTAATTCTATATTCATTGAGGATTAAACCTTTTCTTATGCACTGGAAATTGTAGAAAGTTCATAATTGAACTATTGACTTTATAAATAGATTTTTTATACAATTATATTTCGACTGAAAAATTAGAACGGACAGGAGGGAATCATCATAATGAGCAACATATTCCAAGAAGAATTACAGCGAATGAAAGAAACTTTGTCTACGATGGATAAGCACCTAGATAAATTGGAAAAAACCCCGGTTTATTATGGAAGCGATTTTAAAGAGCAAATTCTTGAAAGTATGAGGGAATCAAATAGACAAAACCTACGTATTGGTGTGCAAGAGCCATACTTTGGGCGGTTAGATTTTCAGGAAGATGGAAAAGACGAGCCAATGCCAATTTACATTGGTAAAGTAGGTGTGTCGGATGAAGAAACAACGAAACCAATTGTTATTGACTGGCGTGCACCTGTTGCGAGTATGTTTTATTCATTTACTGGTGGGGAGGAAATGGCGTTTTATCATTCACCAGATGGGCTAGTGGAAGGCGATGTGTATTTAAAAAGAAATATTGCTATTCGAAAAAGAGAGCTAGAACGTGTTGTGGATACATATGTAAAAGGAAGTGAAGATGTATCACTTGCAGATGATTTTCTCCTATATCGCTTAGGTGAAAATAAAGATAATAAATTAAAAGATATCGTTTCGACGATACAATCGGAGCAAAATGATATTATTCGTGCAGAGAAAAACATGCCACTATTGATTCAAGGGGTTGCAGGGAGCGGGAAAACAACAATCGCTTTACATCGCCTTGCTTTTTTAATTTATGAATATCGTGAGCAACTCGAGGCGGAGAGAATGATTGTATTTGCTCCAAACAGTTTGTTTTTAGATTATATTTCTAGTGTACTTCCTGAACTTGGTGTCGGAAATATTAAGCAAACCACATTTCAAGATTGGGCACTGCGTACGTTAGATGATGCGGTGAAATTGAAAGATGCGGAAGAAAAGTTAACAGCAGCTTTTTCAATAAATCGTGATGACAGCAAGGTTATGCTTGGTAAATTAAAAGGAACGCTGAAGTTTAAGTCATTTATTGAAGAAAGTATTAATCAATTTGAAAAGAATTTAATACCAGTAGAAGATTTTGAAGCGTGGGATCAAGCTGTTATTACAGTAGAAGAAATTCGAAAATGGATACAAGTTGAATATAAGCACTATCCATTAGCGAAGCGTAGAGAGCGATTAGTTGGCCGGATAAAGCGCTGGATTGAGATCGAACTCAAGAAGTTTGAAGGAACGAACAAGAAAAAGGAATTAAAAAAAGAAGCTACAAAAAGATTAAGTGCATATATGAAATTTTGGCCTAAAATGACCCCGTTATCATTGTACAGTTCGCTCATGAAGCAACAAGCAATATTAGAAGTGTTGCCTAAAGAACTTGTACAAGAAACAGAGAAAAATTGCCGTAAAAAAGAAATATACGCAGAAGATTTAGCACCGCTTATTTATATTCATCATCAATTAGCAGGAATTGAAATAGGACAAAAATTTCACCACGTTGTAATAGATGAAGCGCAGGATTTTTCACCATTACAAATCTATATTCTAAAAGAAATTACAATGGGTAATTCTTTTACCATTTTAGGAGATTTATCACAAGCGATATACGATTATCAAGGGATTGAAGACTGGAATGACTTTAAAGAAGTATTTCAAGAAACGGGCTATTATGAATTGACGAGAAGCTATCGTTCTACAAAAGAGATTATTGAATTTGCAAATGAAGTCATTAAAAATGCTGAAGTTCCAGTAGGTTTGGCGACCCCAGTTTTTCGAAGTGGCGAGAAAGTCAAAGTCATTTCTACAGATGATCAATTTACGGAAATTATAAAAACACTAGAAGATATGCAAAATGAGAATGTAAAGACAATTGCTGTAATAGGTAGAACAGATGATGAGTGCCGTAACATATATGAAAAATTAACGGCTGCAGGAATCACTGTTAATGTGATTGAAGCAAATCAAAGTAAATATGAAGGTGGCATTTCAGTTGTACCTGTATATTTGGCAAAAGGTTTAGAATTCGATGCTGTATTACTTATAGATGTAGATGCTATGCATTATAAAGGAACAAAGCATGATGCAAAACTATTATATGTTGGATGTACGAGATCACTTCATGACTTACGCATTTTCTATTCTGGAGAAGCATCACCGTTAATTCAAGGAATATCAAAAGAGTTTTATGAAAGTAAATAATTAGATGTTGCAAGAGGATTTCCAACTATGAATCAGGAAAATTCTCTTGTTTTTTATTTTATTCAAAAATTTTAAAAAAAGATGTGAATTCTATTTTATATCGTAGTAGTCTTGTAATGAACAAGTTAATTATTCTTTAAAGGGGGCAAACAAATCATGGATATTAGAATTGAAACGGTTCCAGCATATCAGATTGCTTATATAAGGCAGATTGGTCCTTATGGGGTGGAAAATGTACTGGCGATGGAAAAATTAAAAGAATGGGCAACATGTAATCATTTATTTCAGGATGATTCTATCATTATTGGAATTGCTCAGGATCATCCTGAAACGACTAAACCGGAAAACTGTCGTTATGATGCGTGCATAGTTGTTTCAAACGACTATACAGTAAATGATTCCTATGTAAGGAAAGGAAATATTGTTGGAGGGAAATACGCTGTTTTTCAAATTAGTCATACGGCAGAAGCAGTTCAGAAAGCATGGATAGATATTTTTCCAGCGCTAGTAAGACAAGGATATCAATTTGATGATGAGAGACCAATCATCGAAAGGTATGTAGTTGAAATGGTTCATAATCACCAATGTGAAATTTGTGTACCTATAGTATGAAAAGATTAATTTTGTATGGAAGTTTTGAGAAGCCTTTATAAGGAGTATGCTAGAGAAGAAATGAAATGTATGTAAAGGTACAATGGAGGCGTTACATATGAAAATTACTAAGCAATGCACGCAAAATGAACGGGAGTATATTAAAAATAAAGTGATTCAATATAATATGTCCATTTTACCAGATGAAGTAAAGCAACCGATGGAACATGTAGAATTCCTATTAAGAGATGATGAGGAAAAAATACTTGGTGGCATTACAGGAACGATGTATTTTCATCACCTTCATATAGATTTCTTATGGGTAGATCAGTCAGTACGTCACGGGGGATATGGCAGTCAATTGTTACATAAAATCGAAGGAATTGCGAAAGAGAAAGGGTGTAGACTAATACTACTAGACTCATTTAGTTTTCAAGCACCTGAATTTTATAAGAAGCACGGCTACAGGGAGTTTGGGGTAGTGGACGATCATCCGAAAGGCTATAGTCAGCACTTTTTAGAGAAATGTTTATGAATTTTTTATAATTATATTATATAAATTAACTGTTGGAGAAGTTAATTTGATTAAGAACAATAGGAGCCAGAATATGAAAGAGAACGAATTATATGTTTATCATATCGTTACTAGGAAAAAAATGAGTATTGGTCAGATTATTAACTTTGACAAGAACCAAAATAATACTTTATATCACTTCTTTTTTGAGAGCGAACAATTGAATTCTAAAGGTGAAGATTTTTTTCAGATTTTACAAGGTCATGATGCAAATGAAGGTTTAACCATGAATAAAGAAAATACTGAAGTAGCTATGAAGTATGTAGATCAAACAATCCGAGCTATTAGAGAAGTGATAGTTGAAATGGTTAGATTACAAGAATATCCTAATTATCCTTCAAGGTTGTCTTGCTTATATGCAGCAAAAAGCTATGAAGATGTTTTGAAATGGAAAGAGTTATTTGATTCTTACAATCGAAATGTATTACAGATTGTTAAACTTCGAGTGGTTGGAAGTTCCTTTGAAGGTTACGGAAACCTTTTACCAAAAGAAGATGGTGCACCGTTCTCTTTAAAAATTGAACAAGCGAAAGAATATTGGAAAGGTAATGTGAACAACGAGCTTCCTGAGCTTTTGATTAACGGAAAAATTGAAGTGGTAGAAATTATTGATGAGTTCATGGCTTAAATTCTAGGGAACTTATATATCAGCTTACCTAGACAAATGATAATACTTTCATGTTATTTGCTAACAGAGAAAAAATAAAATGATAGATTTTAGGGGAGAGGTAATCGATGTCTTACCCATTCGATTGCATTACTGATTTTATTTTCGTCGAAACTGAAATTTCTCCAGCTGATGTTATTCTAGTCCCTGGTGCTAATCATCCTCCACTTATGGAAAAAGCTGCTTCTTTGTATGAACAGGGCTTAGCACCATACATAGTTCCATCTGGTGGATACAAACACCACGTTGGAACTACTGAATGGGATTTTTTAAGAAAGATTGGCGTTGAACATGGAGTGCCTGAAACAGCAATTTTAAGAGAAGATAAAGCACAACACACATTGGAAAATGCACGCTTATCGTTGGAAGTTTTACATAAAACAGGCGTATATCCTAACAAAGTGATAATTGTATGTAAAGCAGGACATTCTCGCCGGGCATTATTATGTTATCAAGCCGAATTTCCTAAAGAAACGGAATTCTTTGTCGCACCAGTAGTGGACCGGTATGGAATAACAAAGGAAAACTGGTTTTCAACTGAGATTGGAATCAGTCGCATCATGACTGAAGTTGAGAAAATTGGTAAATATTTTAGTCCTTATATTCAAACTTGGTTGAAATAAAACGTAAATAAATAAGAGAGTGAAAGGAAGAGAAATATGATGTCAAAACTATTACATGAATTATCTAAACCGAATAGTGAGGTTTTACGTCTTGAAGTATTAGAGCACTTAAAAGTTACTTCAGGGAAAGTTGTTGCTTGCGATCCTCTTATTTTTCATCATACTCCTTTTGAGCATACAATTCAGCCCGGTACATATTCAGTTGTTGCTTGGTGGAATGACGGCTTAATTGTGGGCGCTGAATTGAAGTTAACGGAATCGAAAGTGACTGAGTGGAAGATGGCAACAAAACCAGAGCAGAATGTAGATGAGCTAGAGGAAGGATATATTTTTGGTTACCCGGTCGATACAGGTCTAGGATGTTTTGCAGATGTGGAAGCCATTGATAAATTAGAAGAAATAGAGGATAGGCTACAAGAAGAACTAGGAGACGAATTTATTAGTTTGTATGATGATTTAATTGATGACATTCTAACAGAACATGATGATAACTGGGGAAACTGTGTAGTTAGTGAAGAAACAGGAAGTAATGTGATTATGTTCCGTTCCGGTTATGGTGATGGTTTTTATCCTTCTTATTGGGGATTGAATGAGAAGGGAGAAATCGTTTCACTTGTTACTGATTTTCAAGTATTATAGGAATCTATATGATATATAAGAAAATGACCTCTAAAAAGTATTCATTTTGGGGGTTATTTCTATGTTCAGCTCTAGTAATTGGGAATATGTTTGAATGAATTGAAAAATCAATCCCCTATTGCTATGATTACTAGGAATATCCATTTTTAGGATAGAGATCAATATGGATAGCTGAGCTAGGGAGAGAAGGGAAAATATGTACAAAGTAAAAAATAATCGCATTACAGATTATACATTGCAGCAATGGGATGAAAAGTTTGTTCCAAATACTGATTATTTTTATTTCAGAGAAATTCCTCCGTATTTACCCGTTCAAAAAAGAGAAAAAGTTCCATTAATGTTAGATGAACGAACAGCATTTTTAAGCTGGAATGTAGTACTAGAAGCAAGATATATAGCAGTTATTTCAAATAAGGAATTTAAAACGTTAGACGATAAAGTTAGAAATGCAATATTGCTGGAGCAAGTTTATGTAAATAGAGGGTTCATTTTTACATTGACTGAATTAGAGCAATTACATGGTGAGAGTTTACGACATTTACTTGCCCCTTACAAATTAAATCAACATGAAAATATTATCTTGCAAAGGTTTATATGGGATAAACTTCCTAAATCACTGCGGATAAAGGTATTAATTCGTATTGCGGAAGAATTTACGAATCACGAATCATTATTGGTAGAATATCAATCGTTTCATAAAGAGTATCCGTATATTTCTCGATATTTTAATACTTTTGTAGGAGTAAACGGTCCTAATTGCTTAGGAGCTGTAGCAGCAAGTATTCAGCAAGCACCATTAGCTGCGGAACATTTTTTGAATAAGTGGGTACTTCCAGAAGAGTTTTATAAGGAGCTAAAGAAAAACAACTATAAAAGAAAGTGCACAGTTGATATACATAGAAGTAATATTCTTGTGTGGGAAATGAATGGTCAAGCTGTTCATGCATGTTACATGTTAAGTGATGAGATCGCATTTAATAAAAATGGACAAACGATGTTCAATTCATATCAATGTCAAAAACGAGATGATGTATTAGAAACATGGAACCATGTTTTAACTAGCGGAGGAGAGCTTCATATTTATGAAAAATGTATGTAATAGGGTTAGGAGTTATAGACGAAATAGACTGCTGTATGCGGTATTAACGATGACAGTAATTATCTTAGGATTAGGGTCAAGAAAATTCGCGTATGTTTTACCAGATTTATTAAATTCCTATTTAGGAGATGCACTTTGGGCACTCATGGTTTTCATTGGATTTGGATTCCTTTTTCATAAAATGGAGACAAAAAAAGTTGCTTTACTGAGCCTACTATTTTGTTATGGAATTGAAATGAGTCAATTATATCATGCGGAATGGATTGATAGTATACGGGCAACGACTTTAGGTGGGCTTGTGTTAGGATATGGCTTTTTATGGAGTGATGTATTGGCGTATACAATTGGAGTGGGGATTGGTATGCTTTGTGAATTAACATTTCGAAAAATATAAAAGGCTTTGGATTTCATAAAGGGGAGCTTACTTTATTATTTACTAATATTTTTAATAGAAATGTATCGGTATACACACTCACTTTGAAAGATTTGTCTCATATATTATATAGAGATAAATTTTTATCCCGTAAAAGTTCGATTGGTGAGAGCTGAGAATCAGTGGGGCTGAAGAAAAACCCCACTGATTAAAGTTTCACTTTATTTAAAGGATGTGAGAGTGTGAAAAGTTCAGATGAAGAGATTCACGATTTGAATGAAGAAATGGATGATTTAAAAGTAACAGTAAAAGAGCTGACAAAAGATATTCGAATTTTAGAAACACGCGTTATTATAAATGAGAAGGATATAGCTACAATTAATAAACAATTAGAAAGAATTAATATGAATACAACTTGGATTTTGCGGATTATTGTAGGTGCAGTCTTAACAGGAGTATTAGGTTTGATTATTAAAGGAACGTTATGAGGGCAATTATATTTTTAAAGAAAGGAGGGACAATGGTCTCTCTTATTTATTTTTCAAGAGAGAGAACGAACTTATCAATACAAAAAAGAAAAGCTGACGTTACATATGCAATGAAAGTCAGCCTTTTAATCATAATTCCTTTATTCCTTTTTCAGTGGCAAGAATCGCTTTATCTACCATATTAATAAATAGACCTGTTTCTATTACTCCTGTTAGCATTTTTAGCTGTTGATGAGTGTCGATTGGATTCTTTATTCGGTTTTGGAAAACACAATCTAAGATCATATTGCCATTGTCTGTTATAAATGCTTGATTGTTTTGGATACGTAAAATTGTCTGGCAACCTAATGATTGAATTCGTTTTGCGGTTTGCTCCCAAGCGAACGGTACGATTTCAATTGGAAGAGGAAAGGTACCTAAATCTTTTACAAGTTTTGATTCATCTGCGATTATAATGAGTTTTTTGGATGAAGTAGCGACTATTTTTTCACGTAGAAGAGCACCGCCACCTCCTTTAATTACGTGTAAATCGGGATTGATTTCGTCTGCACCATCAATCGTGAGATCAAGGTAATCAACGTCACTTAAAGAAATTAAAGGGATAGAAAGTTGCTCTGCTAATTTCTCAGTTTCTATTGAAGTTGCTACAGCTTGAATCGTTAAACCCTCGCTGATTAGCTGCCCTAATTTTTGTATCGTCCAATATACAGTGGAACCCGTTCCAAGGCCGATTTTCATCCCATCTTTTATAAAATCAGCAGCATATTCACCAACTTTGCGTTTTAAATTTGTCATCGTTTTTCCTCTTCATTCCGCTGGTCGTGGTCCCGCATCTAATCCGGAATTTTCAACTGTTAATATTGGACGAACAGTGAGGTCTGTATGTACATGCATTTGACATGACAATCGTAAATGATCTTCAATTCCTTTTTCAGTAATCGCATTTTTTTCAACATGTGTTGGTTCGCAAAAATCTCCATCTACAATTTCAACGCGGCAAGTAGTGCACCGTGCTTTCCCGCCGCAGCGATGAAGAATATGAATACCATTATCTTCAAGCGCTAGTACTAATTTTATTCCTGTCTTTACATCAAATGTTCCACTACCTAGAACAGTTAATTTTGGCATATTACAGCCTCCTCGTGTAAAATTCTACATAACATATTTATGACCGCACAATTACAAACATAAACATTAAATTTTTTTATTTGCCCCGTAACTTTTTCATTGGTTCAATCGTTAATTAAGTAAGCGCTGAAAAGGAGTGGTTATTTTGTGCACAAAAGTAACTCAAATGTTAAGAAATCATATCGATATGAATCATTCAAATATAAACTTTTTAATTGAAAATTATGCAGAGTTAAAAAGGTACTGTACGTTTTTAACAAAAAGCAAATGGGATGGTGAAGACCTTGCCCAAGAAACAGTTTGTAAAGTACTTCAAAAATATATAGGTGCAGAACATAAAGAGGTTTGTATTACACTTTTATATAAGATTGCTCGAAATCAATGGCTCGATCAAATGAAAGCAAAATCAGCTAAGAAGAAACTAGAGCAGGATATGGCGTTTGAAGAACCACATGAAAACATTACTGATTTGCATGAGATGGTGGAGAAAGTGTTGTCTTTATTAAATGTACAGCAATCCGTTATCTTCTTATTAAAAGATGTGTTTCAATACAGCCTATCTGATATTGCAGAAATATGTTCAATCTCAGAAGGCGCAGTGAAGGCTTCGTTGTTTCGTAGTAGAAATAGATTGAAAACGGTAAGCGAAGAAGAGGAGATTGAATTAGTCGGGCAGAATGACGATGTTGAAGTAATTGTAACAGCTATTCGTGAACAAAGACCACAATTGTTAACAAAACTTCTTCCAACAATTGACTTTACACAACTATCATCTAAACAGCCTACGCTATTATTCAATACAAAAAAATCTTCTTCTTACGGTTATATGCTATGTGCGGCTTAAAAAGTAGATGGAGGGATTTTTTATGAATGCAATTCCTTATGTTGTAGAGCAAACAAAATTAGGAGAACGCTCCTATGATATATATTCAAGGTTGTTAAAAGATCGTATTGTCATGATTGGATCAGAAATTAATGATCAAGTAGCAAGTAGTATCGTGGCGCAGTTATTATTTTTAGAAGCGGAAGATGCGGAAAAAGATATTTTTCTTTATATCAATAGCCCAGGTGGATCAACAACAGCCGGGTTTGCCATCTTAGATACGATGAACCTCATTAAGCCAGACGTCCAAACACTTTGCATGGGATTCGCGGCTTCATTTGGAGCACTATTATTACTCGCTGGAGCAAAAGGAAAAAGATTTGCTCTTCCAAATAGTGAAATCATGATTCATCAGCCACTTGGCGGAGTGAAAGGGCAAGCAACAGAGATTGAAATAACCGCAAAACGAATATTAAAGTTAAAACACGATATTAACAAAATCATATCAGATCGAACAGGTCAGCCGATTGAAAAAGTAGCGGAGGATACGGAAAGAGATTACTTTATGACGGCTGAAGAAGCAAAGGCTTATGGTATTGTTGATGCTGTTATTGAAAAGAAATAATGTAAAACAAGCCAGTGAACATTATGTTCTCTGGCTTGTTTTTGTGATAAGTACATTAACCTTTTATCCACTGATCTACTAAAGCTTGGTTCTTTTCAATCCATTTTCGTGCAGCTTCTTCAGGATCCTTCGTTTTATTTAACATCACCATTAAAGTACCAAGCTGTTCATCATTCATTTTCCATCTATCAAAATATTTCACAATCTCTGGATAATCTTTTTCAAACCCTTTTCGTACAGAGTAATAAATGTCGTCTTTTTCACCATATACTTTCTTAGGGTCTTTTAAATATTTTAAATCAAATTCTGAAAATCCCCAGTGTGGATTCCAAAGCGTTACAGCGATTGGTTTCTTTTGCGTATAAGCCTTTTTTAATTCACTCATCATTGCTGCTTCTGAAGATTGGACAAGTTTTAACTTTATATTATATTCTTTCATTGCTTTATCGGTTAAGTTCATAAGGCTACTACCAGGCTCAATACCAACAATCTTATTATCAAATTCATTTTGATGAGCATTTAAATCCTCGATACTGTTAATATCTTTCATATAAGAAGGAACGACTAATCCAAGCCCAGTTCCTTCGTACCATTTTGATTTTAAGACAATGTCGTTTTTATATCGGTTGTTTAATGGTTTATCGGTAACTGGAAGCCATACTTCTAAATTTGCATCTACATCTCCGCGTGCAACACCGGTCCAAATCGCTGCTTTTTCTAAATACATGAGTTCGACTTTATAACCTTGTTCTTCCAACAAGACTTTCCACATATTTGCGGTCGCAATGTTCTCTTTCCAACTTGTTACACCAAGTTTAATTTTACCTTTTGTATTGGCATTAGTTGCGTTACAAGAGGTCATAATCATACTGATAAATAGCAAAATGCTTATAAGCCATATTTTTCGTTTCATTGAATCCTCCCGTTTCATAAATAGAAATGTGTATTTCATGTTAGCTTGTGTTGTTAGTAGGAATAAATCTATAAGTGAACCTTCTTATTATGAACGGAAACAAGAATTTTAAAAAAAGCCTCTTTATGTAATATTTCTGTTTAAAATCGTTACACTATGTGAATAGATAGGCAGAAAAGGAGTAGTTGCATGGAAAATACAAAAGTACGTGTTGAAAACGTAACAAAAGTATTTGGGAAAAACCCGCAAAGAGCAATCGCCTTATTAAAAGAAGGAAAAAGTAAATCAGAAATATTAAAAGAAACAGGAATGAACGTTGGGGTGAAAAAAGCAACGTTTGAAGTATATACAGGAGAAATTTTTGTCATTATGGGGTTGTCTGGGAGCGGGAAATCAACCCTTGTTCGAATGCTCAATCAGCTTATAAAGCCAACAGCAGGCCACATATACATTGATGGGGAAGATATCGCAACAATGGGGAAAGAGGCACTTAGGAAAGTGAGAAGAACAAAGATGAGTATGGTCTTCCAAAAATTTGCGTTATTTCCTCATCGTACCGTTATACAAAACGTTGCCTACGGTTTAGAGATACAAGGAGTACCGGTAGAAGAAAGAGAAGCGAAAGCTTTGGAGTCACTCAAATTAGTCGGATTGGATCATCATAAAGATAGCTTTCCGGGACAATTGAGTGGTGGTATGCAGCAGCGTGTTGGAATTGCAAGAGCCCTTACAAATGATCCAGATGTTCTTCTCATGGACGAGTCATTTAGCGCATTAGATCCACTTATCCGTAAAGAAATGCAAGATGAACTGTTAGAGTTGCAAGATAAGATGGAAAAAACGATTATTTTCATTACACATGATTTAGATGAAGCGCTTCGAATTGGGGATCGTATCGCATTAATGAAAGACGGAGAAATTGTGCAAATTGGTACGCCAGAAGAAATTATGATAAGTCCAGCCAATGAATTCGTAGAGAAATTCGTTGCGGATGTGAACTTAGGGAAAGTGATTACAGCTGAATCGATTTTAAAAAGACCAGAAACATTATTGATTGATCGTGGCCCTCGAGTAGCTCTGCAAATTATGAGAAATGCGGGTGTATCTACTGTATATGTTGTAAATAAAAAACACGAGTTTTTAGGGATATTAACAGCGGATGACGCGAGTAAAGCTGTTCAAAAGCAATGGCCGATTGCTGATTTGTTAATAAAAGATCTTTCCCATGTTTATTTAGATACATTATTGGAAGAAACATATACAAAAATGGCAGAGATGAAGTTTCCATTACCTGTCATTGATGAAAAGAAAAGGTTAAGAGGCATTATAAAGCGAGAAAGTGTCATTCAAGCCCTTGCAGGGAATATTGAGGAAGAGGTGAATGACGATGAATAACATTCCGCGTATTCCTTTAGGTGAATGGGTTGATGCATTTGTTGCAAGTTTATATGCGAATTTTGAAGGGCTATTTAGAGGTTTTTCATATGTTATTGGCGGTTTTGTTGATTTACTTACAAATTTCTTAACATTCATTCCAGCATTTTTAATGATTATAATCGTATGTTTTCTCGTTTGGTACACAACAAGGAAAATATCTTTAGTGGTATTTGCGTTAATCGGCTTTTTATTTATTCTAAATATTAATTATTGGGGACAAACGATGCAAACAGTAGCGCTTGTTCTTACATCAGTCATTATTTCCATCATTGTTGGGATTCCAATCGGCATTTTAGCATCCCAAAATGAGCGATTTTCAAAAATATTGAGGCCAACATTAGATTTTATGCAAACAATGCCAGCTTTTGTATACTTAATTCCAGCGATTACATTCTTTGGAGTAGGTGTTGTTCCTGGTATTATCGCATCGGTTATTTTTGCGATGCCACCGACGATTCGTTTTACGGACTTAGGGATAAGACAAGTGCCGGAAGATTTAATTGAGGCTGCAAATGCATTTGGTTCAACTACATCGCAAAAGTTATTTAAAGTGCAGTTACCGCTTGCAACGGGAACGATAATGGCCGGTGTAAATCAAAGCATCATGCTGTCCTTATCTATGGTTGTTACAGCTTCACTTGTAGGAGCACCAGGTCTTGGAGTAGATGTATATCGTTCTGTAACGCAAGTAAATATTGGAATGGGATTTGAAGCTGGACTAGCTATTGTCGTTATTGCGATTGTATTAGATCGGATTACGCAAGGGTTTCATAGGAAAAGAAAAGGATAAAGTGAAACTTTAATCAGTGGGGGGCTTTATCCCCCACTGATTATCAGCCCGCACCAATCGGGCCTTTACGGGCAGTTTATCTCCCACCTAACTTCTTTGCTTTCGCCGAATTTTGAGGTGGGAATATTACTGCCCGCAAATAGCGGGATAAATACAAACACGCATCATAATGGAGCTTTTCACATACGATGCGTGTTTGTATTTTACATACGAACAATTACCGAGCCGCCACCTGGGGCGCAAACTTGATTTTGCTGTTGTTCCATTGATTTGATCAATTGGTTGTTTTCCTCAATTAATGAGATTAATTTTGCTAATTGACTTTCGAGATTCGTCATTCGTTGCATCATATAATAAGAGTCGTTAGAAAGTGGTGGGGTAGTTCGTACTGCTTGGTTTTGATGAGGGATAGGTGGATGATTGAAATGTGAATGCATGTAGGGATTCATGGAATTTCTTCCTCCTTCAATAAAAGATGACTTTCTATAGTAAATGCCTATATACGTGTAAAGGTGACTTATGAAAAATAGGGGGAATAAGTACGAAATAGTTGCGAACTAAATAGGAATAGATTGATAAACTTTTGAAGCGATCAGTAATTTTTCTTTTAACTCCATTTTACTAGCTCCTTTTATTCGGAATTCAGAAAATTAGTATTTATCATTATATTTTTATGATATTATAAAATGTAAATTAAAGGAAGAGGGGGAGCTTATGTCGATTCAAAGTGGATATGAAGAAAACTGTTTCATTTGTCAAAAACATAAAGGGAATATTCAAGTACCAGGAGGAGCAATCTATGATGATGACTTTGTGTATGTGGGACATGTCTATTGGGAAGAAGAAAAAACGTACCTTGGATATTTGATGATTGATATAAAAAGACATACACCAGGGTTGGCTGAGTTAACTGAAGAAGAGGCAACAGGTTTCGGCCTAATTATGAGTAGGGTGAGCCGAGCGCTAAAAGAATGCGAGGGCGCAGAGCATATATATGCTTTCGTTTCTGGTAATGGAGCAAACCATATGCATATGCACCTCATTCCCCGTTATCCAAATACACCGCAAGAGTTTTGGTCTCCGGCTAAAATAGCAAGTTGGGAAGGTGCACCTCATGGACAAGCAGAACAAATACAAAAATTATGTGAAAGAATACGAACGTATATGGTGAACGAGTATGCATATAACAAATAACAGACAATATTCATGGGTTGGTAGCGATGAAATGTGTTTAGGGGAAATCTCAGTTAAGCAGTATGGTGATATAGTACTTGGCAGATATGGCGGAAATAGAAGTGCAGGCGCAAAGAAAAATGAAGACGGCGCTCTCGTTTGGTCAAATAAAGATTGGGAATTTGCGATGATATTAGATGGACATAATAGTGCAGAAAGTGTCGCGTTAGTCGTACATACAATACAAAATGAATATGAAAATATAAAAAAATTATTAGAAGAACCGATTGAAACAGCATTTCGTTCAGTTGAAAATCATATTCTTACAATTTTTCAATCGCATTCGTTCAAACAGGCGTGCGAGCAAGTAAAAGGTGAAACAGCTTGTTTGATTTGTGTACGAAAAGAAAATTATATTTGGTGGCTTTCTATCGGGGACACTCTAGTTTACGTATTGCATGAAGAGCTACATAAACTAGGGCAGCATGCAATAAATCAACGCCATTTTTATGAATGGGTTGGGAATGTGAATACATTTTCTTTACCCGTTCCATGTTATTCTTCGGGTATTCGAGAACTACGTACAGGAAGTAATAGAATTGTAATGGTGACAGATGGCGTATTAGAGTGCGGAGAACGTCGTTATGAAAATCCAATTCATTTATATAGAGATATATACGAAAACAAAGCGGAATTAACAGAATGTATTCAAAATGTGCTAGAGCATGTTCATCATCAACTTGGACGAGATAGTGCAACAATAATTAGTTGGGATTATGATAATCGTGTGTATGCTACTTATCCGAGCGATCAACCGGAGAAAATACGAACTTCAAATTAGTAAAATAGGGGGGGAGGAAATGAACAGGCCGTTATTGCGTGCAGAAGCGATTATCGTAAATGAGGAAAATAATAAGGTTCTTGTTCAATGTGATGACAAAGAAACATTTTATCGTTTTCCAGGTGGATCGATTGAATTTGGAGAATCGGCATGTGAAGCAATTGTTCGAGAATTACGTGAGGAATATAATTTACAAGTTCAAGTGGCAGCATTAGCGATTGTAAATGAGCACATATTTGAAATAGAAGGGAAATCGCATCACCATTGTACATTGTTTCATTGGTGTAAGCCTATAACGTCTGTGCATGAAGTGTTATTTCATCAAGAACATGAAAATATTATTCTTATATGGAAAAGTGTACAAGAGTTGAAGGATAAAGCAATTTATCCAGAGGGAGTTATTTCTTTATTCGAGCAGCAGGGTCATGCCAGTCATTCCCTAGTTCGAAAAATATATTCTTAACATGATTTGAAGTATGTAACTAGGTTTCCGAAAAGAATTCTCTCACTTCAATCGTGTGAAGTGTGTAGCTCAACGATAAGTGGGAGATGAATTTTCGATGGGTATAAGTCAAAGTGGTTGTATTTATCTGATAATTACATTAGAACCCGTCCGTACACATAGAGAGGTTGATAACACAAGGATACAGGTTATATAAAGATTAATAAGGAGGATCAATATGAAAGTTTTCGATTTATCCAAAACAGTTATTAATCAATCAAAGAACGATCTTATTTATAAAACAGAAGATGAAAAGTATTGGATGTATGAAGTTATTTTTCAATCAAAGGAAGGTATACCACCTCATAGTCATCCATTTGGAGAAGATTGTGCCATTGTATTGTCAGGTCATTTAGACTATTACGTTTCTAATAAAAAAACAATACGAGCATCTAAAGGAGAAATGGTATTTGGATGGAAGAATCATATACATGGTTACATAAATAACGAAATGGGACCGCTACACCTATTAATCCTCGTTACACCGAAAAAAATCGGATTAGAGTATTTATCCGATGATGATCCGAAAATCGTTCATGTATCGGAAGAAAAACGAATAATGAAGCAGTTCGAATACCGATTAGCAAGTTCTCCCTTGTCTTCTTTTGAAAAAATAACAGTAGATGGCACGTATTCCGAAGCATGTAATGAGAAAGGGATTGTGATTTTTATTCATTGTGAAGATAAAAAAGTATACATATTTGAGGACGAGTATATCGAGATAACTACCTCAAATCCTACGGTGTTTATAAAGTATACTGCTAAGATTTAAGTATATATACTTCCTCTATTTATTCCAATGTATGAATTTATCTGTTTGCTAGAAGTATTTTCTCATAATAACTATATTCACGAGAACTCTTCTACTTTAAATAGAGAATTAGGATTTCATTATATTGTTTACAAATAATATTATCTCATGATAATAAAGTTACTTAAAAGTGTACTTGATTAAAATTGATTAAATCACAGATAAACCACCAGTTAAATGGTGACTTCATAAAACGGAAAGGTATGCTCTTTTGGGAGGCGATGTTTATATGCAACTACATTTTTACAATGCAGGATTCAAAAAAGCAATTAATCAATATACATTGACTGAAGAACAACTTTATTACACAGGTATACCAAAAGAGTGCGTAAAGCTATCAAGTCAGGATTCAGATCGGTACTCAATATTGGTTATGAAAGACGATGAACTTGTAACATTTTTTGTTCTACATAAAAACGATGGGGTTAAGCCATATACAGATAATGAAAAATCTATTTTAATTAGAGCCTTTTCAACAGATTTTCATCATCAAGGGAAAGGTTATGCAAAACAAACCTTGGAAATATTACCTACGTTTATTCGAAATAATTTCTTGGAGATTAATGAAATTATATTAGCAGTAAACGTTAAAAATTTAGCTGCACAATCTTTGTATAAAAAATGTGGTTTTATTGATAAAGGGGTTAGAAGGATGGGACGTAAAGGCGAATTAATTATTATGAGTTACTGTTTATAAAAATCACTAGTACTAAGGAACAACTATATATTTGCAGTGTAGACAATGCTAATGTTGGCTATGCGATATTTACTTATTTTGGATTTCTTACTATATGACGTATATGGATGGAATGGAAGTATGGTAGGGAATCAAAAGAATATGTAATTTCTTTCTTGTTTATTTTGTTTTATATTTTTCACCTTAATATATCCGTATGGTGCTGAACGTGATCAAGAGATGGGGTGATTTTGTGTTGTGGAAACTTTTAATAGTTGTAATAATCATTGTCATACTTTTTCTTTTAGAGAATGTGCTAAGAAAAAAATTACATATACCTAGGAAAAATAGCTTTATATATAAAACTGTAAATGATGCACATAAATGGGGGGAAATTAGTATTTTTACTATTTACTTAATTACTAGCTTCATTTTGATAGTGAATTTTGATTATATTAATATAGGTTACTTGATCTTTGCATTTTTAATAGTATTACAAGTTTTTCGAACATTTATGGAATGGAAATATGATAAAGAATCGAAGGAATATGTAATTTCTTTTTTGGGGGTTATATGTTTAACAATTTCATTTAGTGTTGTAATGTATTTATTTTAGAGTGAAAACAAGAGTAGTGTGTAACTGCTCTTGTTTTTTTACTTATCATTTCATTTTCTTAAAGCTTCTAAGAACAAGAAACTCCCACAATCTCCACGGAAGAACCTTTTTAGCAGCCATCATCAGTTTTACACCTTTCCCAATTGGGTATCGTAATGTTGCCCTTTTTGTTTCAGCAATCGCGACAATCTTTTGAGCGACATCTATTGGATTGCCGAATGTGTCATTATGATTAATATGATTTTGTATCTTATCCATATACTCTTTATAGGGAGATGTAGTTTCTGAATAATTTTCAGCAAGTTCTTGTCCAACTTCCCATATGTTTGTATTATAGGAACCTGGCTCGATTAAGCAAACGTCAATCCCAAATGGTTTTACCTCTAGGCGAAGAGATTCACTCCAACCTTCTAATGCGTATTTGGAAGAAACGTAGGGGGATAAACCAGGAAATCCTACTTGACCACTAATACTGCTTACATTAATGATTTTACCGCTTTTTTGTTTTCGCATATAAGGTAATACAACTTGAGTAATAGAGATAGCTCCAAATACATTTGTCTCAAATTGCTTTTTATATTCTTCTATTGGTACCTCCTCTACAAATCCGCCACTTGCGTATCCTGCGTTATTGACGAGAAGATCTACTTGGTTTACTTCTTTTAAGAATAGTTGAAATGCATTGATAGAATTTTGATCCGTAACATCTAATTGCTGTATTTTGATATTTTTTTGTAAGGATAAGGAATTCGCCTGAGATAATAGTTTGGTTTGCTTATCAAGATTACGCATTGTAGCAATAACAAAGTAACCTTTTTTCGCAAGCTCAAGGGTGGTTAAAAGACCAAAACCACTAGATGCACCTGTAATAATTGCGGTTTTTTTCATGTTTTGCTCACTTTCTTTTTTCTTTCATCATAACGATTTCTCTTTGGAAAATCTATTATTCTCTTACATTATATAGCCAAGCATAGATATTGTTTCTCTACATACATTTGTTATATTTGAAAATAATTATCAAATATAATGGGGGATTTTATTGTTAATTCAATTTACGGCCTTTAAGCAAGTATCGCCGAAATATGTTTCGCTGGCGATTGATTTTATATCTGTATTTTATGCGATAGGACAAATGGTTGGTCAGGGGTTGCAGGTTGGCTCATTGAAAAGGTGAACTTTGCGGCGGCATATGAGTTAGGGGCTCTCGGTTTCTTAATTAGTTTATGTATTGGGGTTAGTTTGAAAAAAGAAGGTCATATAGATTCGGTATCTGTGAAACAGTAAATATTATGTGTTGTATGATAATAAAGGTACTAATTTCAGTAATAACGGGTCATCCTCACTTTGAATTAAAAAGAGGGTTGTATCAGTCTAGTAACGAAATAGAAAAATGAAATAAATATTATATATGTCGCGTTCGGTATATATAGATTTAGGGTGTTTAAAGTGGGTATTAGATTTTCATTGCAATAAATCTAAAGCAGTGTATGAAGGAGTGTGGGAAGTTGTTTCATGCCAAGGATGTTTTATCTGATCAATTGTTAGTAAACGCCAATGACCCTAGTTGGTACCTTCCGTTCTCAGAATCAGTTAAGAATTTGTCTGAGGAAGAAGCGTTTTGGAAACCTAATGAAGATTGTAATAGTATTGCTGAAATTGTACAGCATCTATTTTATTGGAATACAACATGGCAAACTAGATATAACAAATCACATGTTAATGCCGTGCCTTCCATCGGGGATAATAGTAAAAGCTTTATATTTCCGGATGATCAAACATTTGATAATTTGAGAGAGCAGCTACTAGAGGTACTGTTACAATGGCAAAATCTATTAACTGAAGAAAAAGTTGAAAGTGATGTAGATGGATTTCCTATGTCTGCAAAGTGGTGGGAGGTACTGGCAAATGTAACAACTCATAACGCACATCATATTGGTCAAATCATTTATATTCGGAAGCTGCAAAAGAGTTGGTACCGAAGAAGTAAGTGAGAATTTTACAGGTTAATAGTTTGGTTTTATATAAAAAGTTGGTTAGGATCCGAAAAGTACAATACTCAATCATGAGAATACGTGTCGACAATAATAATTGTTGTGTGGTAATCAAAATCGTTAATTGGAAAAAATAAAGTTTACTATATAAAGGATGAAACAGCTCTCTTCAGTATTGAAGGGGGCTGTTTTTATCTTTTATGAACGAGCAGTATGTGGCAGTTTGGAGAAATAGTATTTACATTCGTTTATTTTTATTGTTTTCTAACACTGTGTATAAAAGTGGACATAACGAGACAACTGTCTCATTATGTCCACTTTTTTCTCTTTTAAAAAGAGAAAAATCCTATCATTCTAACGTTTTAAAATTGGCACGGTACTTGCTATATAAAAGTTGAACAAGAAAATAGGAGGGCTGAAACATGTTAAAAACAACTGAAAGTAAAGGGAATGAAATGACACAAGAACAAGCTCGTTGGATGTACGAAAAAATGTTAGAGATTCGTAAATTTGAAGATAAGGTACATGAATTGTTCGCGCAAGGTGTGTTACCAGGTTTCGTTCATTTATATGCCGGGGAAGAGGCAGTAGCAGTTGGTGTGTGCGCCCATTTAACAGATAGCGATAGTATTACAAGTACACATAGAGGTCATGGTCATTGTATTGCAAAAGGTTGTGAGTTAGACGGTATGATGGCTGAACTTTTCGGAAAAGCAACTGGTTTATGTAAAGGAAAAGGCGGATCGATGCATATTGCTGATTTAGATAAAGGAATGCTTGGTGCAAACGGTATTGTAGGAGGCGGTTTTCCACTTGCATGTGGATCAGCACTAACAGCTAAATATAAAGGGACAAAAGATGTAAGCGTTTGCTTTTTTGGTGACGGTGCAAATAATGAGGGAACTTTTCACGAGGGTGTGAATTTAGCAGCAATTTGGAAGTTACCTGTTATTTTTGTTGCTGAAAATAATGGTTATGGTGAAGCGACACCATTTGAATATGCATCTAGCTGTAAATCAATTGCAGATCGTGCGAAGGCTTATAATATTCCAGGTGTTCGCGTTGATGGAAAAGATCTTCTCGCAGTATATAAAGCAGCGGAAGAAGCAGTTGAACGTGCGCGTAATGGAGAAGGACCAACTTTAATTGAATGTATGACATATCGAAATTATGGTCACTTCGAAGGAGAAGCACAAACATATAAAACAGCGGAAGAAAAAGAAGAACATTTAAACGAGAAAGATGCGATCGTGAATTTCCGTAAACATTTAATCAATAAAGGCTTGCTGACAGAAACTGAGCTTGTAAATATGGAAAGAGCAGTCGATGAGGCAGTGCAAAAAGCAATTGAATTTAGTGAGAAGAGTCCATATCCAGCTGATGAAGAATTATTAACGGATGTGTATGTTTCTTATAAATAAGAGGAGAGTGAAGAATAATGACTAGAACTGAGAGTATGTCAACTGCAATTAATGAAGCGATGAAATTAGCGATGCGCCGTGATGAGAATATCATTTTAATGGGGGAAGACGTTGCGGGTGGTGCACAAGTTGATCACTTACAAGATGACGAAGCATGGGGCGGTGTGCTTGGTGTTACGAAAGGGCTTGTGCAAGAGTTTGGTCGCGAGCGTATTTTAGATACTCCAATTTCAGAAGCGGGATATATGGGAGCTGCGATGGCTGCTGCTGCCACAGGATTACGTCCAATTGCTGAGCTAATGTTTAATGACTTTATTGGTAGCTGTTTAGATCAAGTGTTAAACCAAGGGGCAAAATTCCGTTATATGTTTGGCGGAAAAGCGAAAGTGCCTGTTACAATTCGGACAATGCACGGAGCTGGATTCAGTGCAGCAGCACAGCATTCTCAAAGTTTATACGCGTTATTTACAAGCATTCCTGGAATTAAAGTTGTCGTTCCGTCAACGCCATACGATGCAAAAGGTTTATTACTAGCAGCCATTGAAGATGATGATCCAGTTATCTTCTTTGAAGATAAAACATTGTACAACATGAAAGGTGAAGTTCCGGAAGAATACTATACAATCCCATTAGGGAAAGCAGATATTAAGCGAAAAGGTTCCGATGTGACAATTGTGGCAATTGGTAAACAAGTTCATACAGCATTAGAAGCGGCAGAGCAGTTAACGAAAAAAGGATTAGAAGTAGAAGTAATTGACCCTCGTTCTTTATCACCATTAGATGAAGATACAATTTTAGCATCCGTTGAAAAAACGAACCGCTTACTTGTAATTGATGAAGCGAATCCAAGATGCAGCATTGCAACGGATATCGCGGCAATTGTTGCAGATAAAGGATTTGATTTATTAGATGCACCAATTAAGCGTATTACAGCACCACATACACCAGTTCCGTTCTCACCACCGCTTGAAAAGTTATATTTACCAACACCAGAAAAAGTAATTGAAGCAGTGTCAGAAATGATTGGAGACCGTTCATTACTAAATGTATAACAGAACAATGAGAAGGGAGAGAGAACAATGGCTGTAGAAGTTGTAATGCCGAAATTAGGAATGGCAATGAAAGAAGGAATTGTCACTGCTTGGAATATAAAAACGGGCGATCATGTGACAAAAGGTGAATCACTCGCAAGTATCAACTCTGAAAAAATTGAAATGGAAATTGAATCGCCAGCAGATGGAACAGTTTTAGACATAGCTGTAGGAGAGGATCAGGGTGTCCCGCCGGGTACTGTTATTTGCTATATCGGTAAAGCAAACGAAGCGGTGCCGCAGCATGAAGAACAATCTACTCCAGAAAATCCAGCACTTAAAATAGAAATACCTACAGATAATATACAGCACCCAGAGCCATATGCAAAAGAAGGAACGGCACAAAGAATTAAAATTTCCCCAGTAGCTAAAAAAATTGCGAAAACTGAAAATCTTGATATTACGAAATTAATAGGAACAGGACCTGGAGGACGAATTACGAAGATTGATGTTCTAAAAGCGGTGGAAGAAAAGGCTACAATTCCACAAGTAATAGGGCAAGAACAAAGTAAACAAATTCCTGTAACTGGTATGCGAAAAGCAATTGCGAGTCGTATGCACGCTAGCTTACAAAACAGTGCGCAATTAACATTAACAATGAAAGTAGACGTTACAGATTTAGTTGCTCTACATAAGCAACTAGCTCATAGTGTGCAAAAACGTTATGAAAACAAATTAACGATTACAGATTTTGTTTCTCGTGCTGTTATATTAGCTCTTCAGGAACATAAAAGTATGAATAGTGCGTGTATTGATGATACAATTCATCAATTTGAACATGTTCATTTAGGAATGGCAGTAGCATTAGAAAAGGGTTTAGTTGTACCAGCTATTCGCTTTGCGAACAATTTATCGCTTGTACAATTGTCTAAAGAAATTAAAGTAGCTGCCTCAAAAGCAAGGGAAGGTACATTAAATAGTGATGATATGCAAGGAACGACATTCACAATTAGTAATTTAGGGGCATACGGAATCGAATATTTCACACCGGTACTTAATACACCTGAGACAGGAATCTTAGGTGTAGGAGCTATTGAACATGTACCTGTATACAGGGGAGAAGAATTACAAAAAGGTAGCATTCTACCTTTAAGCTTAACATTTGATCATCGTGTATTAGACGGTGCACCGGCTGCTGCGTTTTTACGTACGATTAAACAATACTTAGAAGAACCAGTAACAATTCTTTTATAAGAAGAAGGTGAGAGAATGAGCAAATTAGTTGTAATCGGCGGAGGACCAGCGGGATATGTCGCTGCAATTACTGCGGCTCAAAATGGGAAAGAAGTTATTCTCGTGGAGGAAAATGCGCTTGGCGGTACGTGTTTAAATGTAGGATGTATGCCGACGAAATCGTTGTTAGAAAGTGCGGAAGTGCATGATATTGTGAAACATGCGAAGGAATTTGGAGTAAGGCTTCCTCAAGATGATGTTGTAATTGATTGGCAACAAATGCAAAATCGAAAAAAGAAAGTTGTTACACAGCTTGTACAAGGTATCCAATATTTAATGAAGAAAAATAAGATTACAGTGATAGAAGGAAAAGCACGCTTTCAAACGGATCATCGCTTGCAAATTATACAAGGAGATAAAAAAGAAACTGTAGATGCAAATCAATTTATTATCGCATCTGGATCAGAACCTACCGAATTACCCTTTGCACCGTTCGATGGAAAATGGATTTTGAATAGTAGTCATGCAATGTCACTTGAAAGCATTCCAGCGTCATTACTTATCATTGGTGGCGGAGTCATTGGATGTGAGTTTGCTAGTATTTACAGTAGACTTGGAACGAAAGTAACAATTGTAGAAATGGCATCGCAAATTTTGCCTGGTGAAGATGAAGATATTGCAAATATTTTAAGAGGAAAATTAGAGAGTGATGGTGTTCGAATTTTTACTGAAACAAGTTTAAAAGGTTTGAATAATCATAAGAAGGAAGCATTGGTTGAAAATAAGGATGGTTCCTACCAGTTAAATCCAGAATATGTTCTTGTGACAGTTGGTAGAAAACCACGTGTGAATGAATTAGGACTCGAAGCAGCTGGGATAGAATTTTCAAGTAAAGGGATTCCTGTAAATGAGCACATGCAGACGAATATTCCACATATTTACGCAGCAGGTGATATTATTGGTGGAATTCAGCTTGCTCATGTCGCTTTTCATGAAGGAGCTACAGCTGGACTACATGCATGTGGTGAAGAAGCAAAAGTGAATTATCACGCAGTACCGCGGTGCATCTATACAGCGCCAGAAATTGCAAGTGTTGGTTTAACGGAAAAGGGAGCGCGTGATCAATATGGAGATATTCTCGTTGGAGAGTTTCCATTTACCGCAAATGGAAAAGCACTTATTTTAGGAGAACAAATTGGCAAAGTGAAAGTCATTGTCGAACCGAAATATCAAGAAATCATTGGAATTTCGATTGTGGGCCTTCGGGCAACAGAACTAATTGGACAAGGAACGGTTATGTTACATACAGAAGTAACAGCTGATATTATGAGAGATTTTATCGCAGCACATCCGACGTTATCAGAAGCAATTCATGAAGCATTGTTACAAGCGATAGGACATGCTGTGCATGCGTGAGGAAATGGTATAGAAAAACACAAGTTTCTATGGAACTTGTGTTTTTCTTATTTATCCCGCATTAACGGGCAGTAAGACCCCCACTGATTAAAGCTTCACTTTATTAATGCGAAATGAGGAAGCTTTATATATCAGTTTATCCCGCATTAACGGGCTGTAATACTCCGACCTCAAAACTTAAGAAAATGCGAGGAAGTTTAGGTGGGAGATAAACAGCCCGTAAAAGCCCGATTGGTTCAACTAACAATCAGTAGGGATGGAGAAAACCCCCACTGATTGAAGTTTCACTTTATGAAAACAAAAATGATTATACAAAGACTTCTTATTTGTAATGGATGCATCTATGATAGACTGGAATTATTAAGATTTACTATTGTGGGAAATTTCGGCAAATTGTTTGATTCGGTTAAAAAGAATTTTGGTGCCGGATTCTTCTAAATTAACTCAATACTAAAGGAGTATACTATGATTATTAATAAACAAGAATTTGATGTAAGTGGACTCAATTATACTATTAGATCTGCAATGGCTAAAGATGCAAAAGACTTGTCTAATTTAAGATTACAGATTGATGGAGAAACTGAAAATTTAGATCGAGAACAAGGTGAAGGTTTTATAGATACATTAGGATTTGAGAGGATTATACAAGAGGACACGGAAAAGCCACGAAACTTATTTTTGGTTGCGGTAGTACATAATCAAATTGTTGGATTTTCAAGGTGTGAAGGAATCGATTTAAAAAGATTTTCCCATAAGGTAGAGTTTGGCGTATGCATTCTAAAAGATTTTTGGGGATATGGAATTGGTAAGAACTTTTTGAAAGAATCTATACATTGGGCTGACAATAATAAGATTAAAAAAATTACTTTGAATGTGCTAGAAACAAACGACAAAGCGATTACACTGTATAAAAAGTTAGGTTTTGAAGTTGAAGGGGTATTAAAAAATGATAAAAGGCTTGCTGATGGTCAATATTATAATACAATCCTTATGGGGCGTTTCACCGGGGAATAGTTTATAAAATTATATATAGATATAAAGGAGGAAGAACCTTGCAATTTAGAATGAAATTTTATATAAGTATCATTTCCACTATTTTGTTTATTATAGCAAGTACAATCTTTTTTCTGGACGATCATTCAATGAAATGGTTATGGGTTTGTATAACGGTGAGCTCTGTTGTACAAAACGTAGTGTTATTTAGAAAGTGTAAAAGCGCCCATTAAAATATTCGAATTGTTAACATGTTTGTGTCATCTGTCTGCTTTTTGTTGAAAGCGTTTTTTAGGAGTTTTATAATAAAAATATCTTTCTTCGCAAGAGCTCCTAAATACGAATCTCCAAAATAATAAAAAGGGAGATGATAGAATGTTAGCATCACCGTTTTACTTACATACATGGAAAAAGTTTGTTGATGAAGGTGTTCTTGATTCTACTAGAATAAATAAAAGAATTTCAGAATCGTGGCATCGTTCTAAGCAAGCGAATGTGAATCCACATATGAATAAAGGTCAGAATATTTTAACTTCAAGTGTATTTGATGAACAAAAACAGAAAAGCGAAATTTTCCTTGATATAGCTTTACCACATTTACAAAATATGCAAAAAACAATCGATGAATTACAGATGATGGCACTGTTAATTGATCCTGATGGATATGCAATTTCTATAACTGGAAATAATAGGACGTTAAAGCAAGCTAAGCACATTAATTTTATTGAAGGTGTGAAATGGACAGAAGCAGCTGTAGGAACGAATGCGATTGGGACAGCACTGGCAATTGAAGAAGCCATTATGATAAGTGGTACAGAACATTATTCTGTCGCATCTCATAGCTGGAGCTGCGCAGCTACACCCATTCATAATGATGATGGGAAATTAATTGGTGTCCTTGATTTTTCATGTCCTATCGAGTTTTCACATCCATATATGCTAGGGATGGTAACATCTATTGCGCATGCGATTGAGCGTGAATGTAGCATTCGTGTACACCAGCATGAATTACAATTAATTCATCGTTTTTTAGATGTAATTGACAGTGAGGAGCCAGTAGTGATTTGCAATCATCGGCAAGTTGTCATTTCTGCAAGTAAACCGATTCGCGAACAAATTTCTAATTGGTCACGCATGAAGGTAAATGATTTACTGCAGTACGGATTTCAAAGTCAGATGGAAGTACCTGTATATAATAATGACAGGATGATAGGGAAGTGTATATACCTATCAAAAAGTCAATTTCAAAAAGTGTATCACGCTGTACAAATGCAGAAGGAAGTACATTTCCCAGGAGTTGTTGGAACGAGTGATTCATTTCAGCGTACATTAGAAGAAATTAAACTTGTTTCGCAGGCTGATGCGAGTGTTTGTGTTTGCGGAGAAACTGGAGTCGGGAAAGAATATGTCGCAAGAGCAATTCATGAGAATAGTACAAGAAAAAATGGTCCGTTTGTTGCAGTTAACTGCGGAGCATTACCGAAAGAATTAATGGAAAGTGAATTGTTTGGTTATGTGGAAGGAGCCTTTACAGGTGCTCGCCGTCAAGGGTATAAGGGGAAATTCGAACAGGCGAATGGCGGAACGATTTTTCTTGATGAAATAGGAGAAGTTCCACCTGAAATGCAAGTAGCTCTTTTACGTGTTTTACAGGAGCGTAAAGTAACACCGATTGGAAGTGCGAAAGAGGTGCCAGTGGATATTCGCGTTATTACTGCAACGCATCGGGATTTACTTCAACTAGTAGAAGAAGGGAAATTCCGTCAAGATTTATACTATCGTTTACATGTATATCCAATTTATGTACCTTCTTTATGCGAAAGAAAAGAAGATATTCCATACTTTATCCAAGATTTTTGTAAAAGGAAAAATTGGAATATTCAATTTCCAGCAAAAGTATACGAGCAATTCCTACATCATAAATGGGCAGGAAATATTCGTGAACTACTAAATGTATTAGAACGTATATACATTCTTTCTCAAGGGCGAGAAATATGCGAAAACCAAATTTCTTTCTTATTACAAACAATGAATGTAAATCAAAAGAATTTGGAATTAAAAGAACAAAAAGCTATGAAACATGAACATACATTAACGTTCCGTGAAAAAATACAGCGGGATGGAATGATTGAAGCACTTCAAAAAACGAAGGGAAATGTCTCGCTTGCGGCAAAGCTATTAGATGTCCCGCGCAGTACATTTTATAAACGAATGCAGCGATTTCAGTTATAAAAGAAGCAGGTTTCTATCAATCTGCTTCTTTTATATATGTGCACGTTCTGTCGGAATATGCGCTTACCGGGGAAATAGTAGAAAGGAATACTTTCTATAGAGATGAGGGGGGGTAAAATCATATGGTTGAATCCCTTGCTATACATTTGAAAGGGCATTTTCTTTAAGAAATTGGGAAATCATATGATATTCATTCAACACCCTTTTTTTACCGGTATCTGTTAAATGCCAAGTATCTTTCGTAATATTTCTATGGTCTTGTAGAGGAAGAACATCAATTACCATGCCATCAGTAGCAAAAGCTGTTGCGATAAGCAAAAATCTCTTCATAAAAAATATTTTTCCTGCTAATAAAATATTTTTATGTACTGCTATGTCCTGTAGGTAAAACATTGCGTTTTTGATAACATCGTTTGCGGTAGTAGCTTCTCCTATGATTGGAATGATTCGTTCCTCAGGGATTCCAGATTTAACTAAGATTTCTTTATGATAGATAAACTCATTTGCATTTAAAAACGCATTATGTACACTTGGAATCATAATTGTTTTAAAGCCTTCTTCATGAAACAACTTGATAATATATTCATTTAATTCAACATAATGACCAGGATGGTAGAGTACTACATCTGGATTTTGAAATTGATTTTGTCTTTCTATAAAAATCATTTCACTTAATAGAGTAGTAAATTGGTTATTCATAATATCCATACCTTTCTAAAGAAAATCAGTACTTATTTTTGAGTTATTCGTCGTTATAAAACTTTCTCCTTTTTTATTTTACAAGGGGGAATTTGTCAAAACATGCGCTTACCAGGGAAATAGTAGAGTGTTTAAAATGAAATTTCCAAGAAGTAATGCAAAAGGAGAGTTAAAAGTGAAGTATATAGAAGTCGGTATCGGAAATAAGTGGTTTATTCGAACGGAAACAGAGCGAGAAGATGGAACGGAGTTTGAGCAAAAAGGAATCGTGAAACCTATTTATTTCGAATCTTTATATGTACGAGTTTGGTTCCGAAAAATTTGTTTCATTTTAGATTCTAAAGAAGGGTTTAAGAAAGTACAAAAGAAGCGAAGTGAGTATAAGTTTATTTTTGGGGTTGTGAGTAGATTGCAATAAAATAATGGGAAAAGGAGATGTCTGTGTGTTTATAAGAATTGTGACCTTTATATTAGCAATTGCCTTAATGGGTTACATCGTTTATAGCTGGGGTGATGATTCGAAACAAAGCATGTTGATTATACAATTGCTACTAGGGTGTATAGTGATTGGTATCGGTCTACAAACTTATAGAAAAAACGAGAATGAAAATAAGATTGTAGGGATTGTTTGTTTTGTGGTAGCGATTTTTTGTATAGTTGTTCCCCTGTATAAATATTTTAAATAATTGATGACAAAGGTTTATAAAAGACAAATAGAAGACACGCAAGGAGACTGAACATGCCAATTTCTACATACTACAAACAAATCCGTGAAAAAGTAGGATCTAAGCTTATTTTTATGCCAAGCGTAGCGGCAATCATTAAAAATGAGCAAGGAGAAATCTTATTTCAATATCCTGGCGGTGAATATTGGAGTTTACCGGCAGGAGCAATTGAGCTTGGTGAAACACCAGAAGAAGCGGTAATTCGAGAAGTGTGGGAAGAAACAGGATTACAAGTGCAAATAAAAGAGATAAAAGGTGTATTTGGTGGGAAAGACTTTCGTCATACATACGAAAATGAAGATCAAGTGGAATATATCGTTGTTGTATTTGAATGTGAAGTAATAGAAGGCGAATTGAAAGCGATAGATGGGGAGTCTTTAAAGCTACAATATTTTTCAGCGCATAAAAGACCTAAGTTAGCATTGCCATATCCTGAAGAACTATTTTTATAAGAATGATAGAGTAACACACTTTCTTTATGTAAGGGAAAGTGTGTTATCTGTTTTTATATAACCCCGCTGTATACATCTCAGTTAATGTATAAACAATCTCCTCTAAATTTACTTCCTTCTCATTTCGAACAATTTCCCATAAAAACATCTCATTCATAGAGAACCAACCACGCGCTACAATTTCCTTGTTTAATTCATTTCGGGCTAGTCCATTTTCCTGAGAATAGGTGATATCTTGCATAATTCGATTTATAAAACGTTCTTGGATCTCATTCCACTTTTTGCGAACTTCTTTTGATGCACCGATAGCCTCTTCAACGACTTGTAATATATTTCTTTCTTCTTCAGTTACTTGTAAAAAAGATCGCGTTTGATTTCGTATCATATTGTGAGCTTCTTTTTTTGTTTTAGGCAAAAAGGAACGCTCGGCAATTTTGTAAAATCGATTCATAGTATCTTCCATAAGAACAATGAGGAGATCATCTTTATTTTTAAAATAAACATATGCAGTACCGTATCCAGTTTCGGCATGTTTAATAATTTGAGAGATTGTTGTTTTATGAAAGCCATTTTCTAAAAAAATATTGTAGGCAGACTTTAATAGTTTATTTCTCGTTTCAATAGATCGCTGTTGTCTTGTTGAAAGAAGACTTTTTTCCACAAATAACACCTCTTTTATACTGAAATATCTGAAAATATAACTTTATTCTAGTGGAAGCGAATGCCAAAAGTCAACTGACATAATATCATTGACGTCGTGTCAGTTATAATGTTATATTTCAATTAGTTAGAATAAAAAGAAAATTAAGAGAAGGTGAAAGAATGTATCAAGAACCATTTGAACCATCTTATGAGTATGCGGTGGAATGTGATAAATACGATGAACTTGCTGATTTCCAAAAAGAATTTTATAAAAAAGAAAATACAATATATTTAGATGGCAATTCACTAGGATTACTTTCAAAAAGAGCAGAAAAATCTTTACTTACTATGTTAGATTCATGGAAAGAGTATGGGATTGATGGATGGACAGAAGGGGAACATCCTTGGTTCTTTCTTTCAGAACGATTAGGTGAATTAACTGCTCCACTTGTTGGTGCTTTGCCTGAAGAAGTAATTGTAACCGGTTCCACGACGACGAATATTCACCAAGTTATTGCGACGTTTTATGAGCCGAAAGGAATTCGCACAAAAATTCTCGCGGATGAATTAACGTTCCCGTCAGATATTTATGCGTTGCAAAGTCAAATTCAGTTAAAAGGGCTTGATCCAGATGAACATCTTGTACGAGTAAAGAGTCGAGATGGTAGAACATTACAAGAAGAAGATATTATTGAGGCAATGACGGATGATATCGCATTAATTTTATTACCGGCTGTTTTATATCGAAGCGGGCAAATTCTTGATATGAAGCGTTTAACTGCTGAAGCGCATAAGCGTGGTATTCATATCGGTTTTGATTTATGCCATTCGATCGGTTCCATTCCGCATGATTTTAAAGGATGGGATGTTGATTTCGCAGTATGGTGTAATTATAAATATTTAAATGCAGGACCTGGTGGTGTCGCTGGGTTATATGTAAATAAGAAACATTTTGACCGTCTTCCAGGGCTTTCTGGTTGGTTTAGCTCAAGAAAAGATAAGCAATTCGATATGGAGCATACATTAACAGCAGCAGATCATGCTGGGGCATATCAAATTGGTACCCCGCATGTATTAAGTATAGCGCCATTAATCGGTTCACTTGAGATTTTCAAAGAAGCTGGCATTGAAAGATTGCGAGAAAAATCATTACATATTACTCGCTATATGCTAGATTTAATTAACCATGAACTGCAAGATGCAGGTTTTACAATTGGAAATCCATTAGAAGATGAGAAACGCGGAGGCCATATTTATTTAGAACATCCAGAAGCTGCACGTATATGTAAAGCGTTAAAAGCAAATGGAGTGATTCCTGATTTCCGTGCACCAAATGGAGTTCGCCTTGCGCCAGTGGCTTTATATAATACGTATGAAGAAGTGTGGAAGTCTGTACAAATTTTGAAGAAGATTATGAAAGACGAAGAATATAAAAAGTTTGAGAACAAACGAGAGGTTGTGGCTTAAGCGATGAAAGGTTCTGACTGGATTGATATTTCACAACCATTAAATAATGAGATTGCGACTTGGCCAGGAGATACACCTTTTTCCTATGAAGTATCATGGTCAAAAGAACAGAGCGGCTCTGTTAATGTTGGAAAGATAACGATGAGTATCCATACAGGCACACATATTGACGCACCATTTCATTTTGATAACGAGGGAAAAAAAGTACTAGATTTAGATGTTAATGTCTATATTGGGAAAGCTCGAATCATTGATGTATCAGGTATGGAAAGCATTGGTGCAAAAGAATTAGAAAAATTTAAGTTAGAAGGTGTAGAAAGGCTATTACTTCGGACTGCTTCACATGGAAATGCACAGGAGTTCCCAGGAACAATACCATATTTGCGTGCTGATATTGCGCCGTTTCTTTCGGAAAAGGGAATTCGACTAATTGGAGTGGATGTACCTTCTGTAGATCCACTCGATGATAAAGAATTGGCAGCGCATCACCAATTATTTAAACACGGTATTCATATTTTAGAAAATGTTGTATTAGACCATGTACAAGACGGAGATTATGAACTGATTGCCTTGCCACTTGCACTAATGGATGCAGATGGGAGTCCAGTTCGTGCTGTCATAAGACCACTATAAGAATAAACAGATGATGCATAAAAGGGGTGTTCGTTTTTATGAAAGAAAATGAAAAAGTAATTATGGAAAAGGGAATTCATACAGATTTTAAAGAAAATATGACGTACGGTGAGTACTTACAATTAGATAGTTTGTTAGGAAGCCAAAAAAGATTATCTGATCATCATGATGAAATGTTGTTTATTATTATTCACCAAGCAAGTGAACTTTGGATGAAGTTAATTTTACATGAACTCAGCGCAGCGATTGAGTCAATCCAAAATGACAAATTGGCTCCAGCGTTTAAAATGCTTGCACGTGTTTCTAAAATTCAATCGCAAATTATTCAATCTTGGGATATTCTTGCGACGCTTACACCATCTGAATACATTGAATTTCGTGATTCACTCGGTCAAGCATCAGGGTTTCAATCGTATCAATACCGTATGATTGAATATGCACTTGGTTATAAAACACCTCATGCATTAAAAATTTATGAGAAAGATCCAGAATTACATGCTCGCTTGCATAAAGCGCTTCATTCACCAAGTTTATATGATGTTGCCATTCAGGCGCTTGTAAAGGAAGGATTCCAAATTAGCAAAGATGTATTAAATCGTGATATTACACAACCTTATGAAGAAGATGCGACAGTGGAAGCAGCATGGTTAGAAGTATATGCTGATGTAAAGAAATATTGGGATTTATACCAACTTGCTGAAAAGTTAATTGATATTGAAGATTGGCTCCAGCAGTGGCGCTTCCGTCATATGAAAACAGTAGAGCGTATTATCGGACATAAGATGGGAACTGGCGGATCGTCTGGCGTTTCTTATTTAAAACGTGTTCTGGATCAACGATTTTTCCCAGAGCTTTGGAATGTACGAACAAAATTATAAAATAGAGATAGTAGTACACCACCTATTGAAGTGTGGTGTACTTTTTTCTTTGGCATCATGTATAATGAAGAAGCAATATTCTGAAAAAATAGGAGGGATTTTGTGACTCGTTGTACGCATTGCAAAGAGAAATGGAAAGCAAAGGACGTTTGGTCGCTTTATTTCCAAAATGATGGTAAAGATTGCCCGTATTGTTATGAAAAGCAGTACTTATCATTAGAAACTTTTCGTTTTTCGAGTGAGGTTTTAGGTCTTTCTTTTCTATTTATTTTTCCTTTCTTTGTTGAACTAAGTGATAAAAATCCTATACTGGCGTTTAGAAAGAAATAAAAAATTAATAATTAGAATGAAGTGACTGCACCCGGAAATGAGGATGATTTAAATGATACGTGCGTATAGCGAAAAAAAAGATAAGGTCAATATATCAAATCTAATAAAAAGTATGGGGATAGAAGAAGAGATAAGTTCTTTAGATGAGGTTGCCTTGAATTCTATGCAGTTTCTCGTGTATGAGCAAAATGGAATTGAAGGCTTCTCATATTCATCTATCTATACAAATAGTGCCGGAGGGTCAATTGCTCAAATTAGTGTGTATGTAAAACCAAAATCTCGTTTAAAAGGAGTTGGTTCTACATTATATAAAGCAATGGAAGAGGAAATTTATAAAACAAAACTAGATTATATTTGTACTTATATGAGGACTGAATCAGCAAAATCCATTGGTTTTGCTAAGAAAATGGGGTTTGAAAAATGGTGGGGCTCGCTTGAATTTGTATACAATGGAGGAACTCTTCCTAAAGTAGACATGGAGTTTATTAAATACGAAGATAGATTTTTTGATCAGTTTGTAGAGATGGTGCAGGAATGTTATTACGAGTTGCATGAAAAGTATGATATGAAGCCCTATCTTGCTCCAAAAGACAGTGTGAAAAAATATAAATTAAACAATAAAAACAATGTATATTTGTTGCTAGAAGGTGAACAAATTGTCGCATCAGTTACTACTGGAGAAGGAATATTAGAGAATGTAATGGTGGATCCAAGTTATCAAGGAAATGGATATGGGCGTAAGGCTTTACAATTCGGTATGAACGAGATGTTAGAAAAAGGATATGAAGAAATTCGAATATGCTTTATAGAGGGAAATGAAAGTGCAGAGAATTTGTATACTTCTTTAGGGTTTAAACCGTTACATCATACACAGGTTTATCGAAAGTTTTGTAAATGAAATGGAACAAGGGACTCAAGAGAGTTTCTTTTTTTATGTCCAAAATCGCTATAGCTTTATGAAAAATTAAAGTCTTTTGTAGAAAATATAAAGCAATAGAAATATTTATGTAATTTGAGTAGAATAGTAAAAACAGACAAGATTAGTATACGGTTGGAGGAATACATATTGGATTTTTACAAGTTAGAACATACGTTTATGAAAAAGAAAGTGAAGGCATTCCTTGTATATCAGCATGGAGAATTAACGACTAAGTATTATAAAACACCAGAATGCGCGCACACTTTATACAAAATTAACTCGATCACGAAAAGTATCGTATCGATGTTAATTGGTATAGCGATTGACAAAGGGTATATAAGCGATATCCATACATCTATAGCAAGTTGGATCCCAAATGTACCGGAAGAAAAGAAAGAATTAACGCTGTATCACTTGCTGACAATGACAACCGGTGAAGAATGGAAAGAGTTTGGAAATGGCGTTGTATTCCCAAATGACTTTGTTGAATCTGAAGATTGGATAAAGTATATTTTGCAGAAGCCTTTAATAGAAGAGATGGGTACAAAAATGAATTATAATTCAGGCTCATCACATTTGTTAAGTTATATATTACAAGTAGCAACTGGAAAGACAACAGAGCAATTTGCAAGAGAACATTTATTTCATCCTTTGCACATTACTGAGTATGAATGGCAACAAGATCCACAAGGTATTTATGTAGGTGGATTTGGTATGAAAATGAAGGCGGAAGATTTGTTAAAAATCGGGCTGTTATGTTTACAAAATGGATATTGGAATGGAGAGAGAATTATTTCATCAAGATGGATAGAAGAATCCAGCGAAGCTCACTTTATGACATATGAGCATGTCGGCGCATATGGATACCATTGGTGGGTAGTGGATCACGAAAGATTTCACATACCGTATTGTATATATTTTGCAATGGGATACGGTGGGCAATATATTATCATCGTGCCAAAACTAGAGCTCGTTGCTGTTATCAGTAGTCAAATGCCAAAGCGTGGATTAGTACCACTTAAATTATTTATAGAGTATAAACAAGAGTTTTCATAAACTCTTGTTTTTTATATGGATGTAAAGTTAAATGGTAATAAAAGGGGGAATGTATGAAGTGAATCCACCATATTTTTTTATCGCTTTAGATTCAAAAACGATGTGTTTCAAAAAGAATAAGACCAAAAAACAATTTGGATTTAAACAAATAGAACGAAAACAGTGCGGAAATGATGTTCAGTATGTTTGTTATAAGAAGAATGAGGAAGAAATCCATACATATTACTTTATAGAAAAACAAATTTTATTCGTGAATGTAACACGATATGTAGCGTTGTATTTAGAAATGTTAGGTAATCCTGCTCAAATCTATGAAATGGATGTCAAGATTGATACCTTTTCTCACGAAAATGCGATTCAAGCATTTCAGTCCGTTTTGAAAAATCGTGTTGAAGTTTTTGATCAAATACAGCATTTGTATAGTCAGCAAATGTGGCACGATGATGCTGTTATCATTGCAAATAGAGAATCATTACTGCAATTACGAAATGCGATTGATCGTACACTATTACAAGGGGAAGCACGTTATCATTCATTTACTTCTAACGGGGAAGGATATACGACTTATATAAAATGTTTAGGTCGTGCAGAAGAATGGAGTGAATTAGAGTTACCATATAGCAATCAAGAATACTATATTCCAAGTGAGGAAGAAGAGAAGCCATTACAATGCTTCAATTTTTATCGTTTTTTGTACGATACAGAATCATAGAAGAGCTTGCTGATTTTCATGATATAAAAACGAATGAAAAAGAAGACTTACGAGCAATTAAAGATTTACCGTTTATAAAAGCAACTTCGCTTGGAGTCATAACGGATAAATATTAGATAGCATTTTATAAAAAGTGCTTCTGTTTTTCAGAGAAAACAGGGGCACTTTTTATTTTACAGATGAAAGGAAAATGTTTTATCCCGCATTAACGGGCAGTAAGATCCCCACCTCAAGATTCANNATTAAAGTTTCACTTTACCTACTAGTTTTCTGAAAGGTAATCTTCAAAAACTTCTCCGTTTTTGTATCAAATTCCACATCAACAAAAACTCCATATTCTTTTCCATTTTCACGTAGCCATAATTTGAATTTTTCAGTTGTTATGTGTACTGTCTTCGGTTTTCTACCTATATGAAGGTAATCAATAATTTGCGCTTTTGGATATTTTTCTTTCGTTTTTTCAACTGCAAGTTTACCCCATTTTGCATATGGGGGTTGGGCGTAAACGATAGATGGATGGGTATATGTATTGCAATATGTTGTAAGAAATACCATTCCTAATACGAAACATGCAAAAATACGCTTCATAATAAACTCCTTCTCTTTTTTCTTTATTGTGTACAAGCTGTCTACATCATATAAGTGTGGATTTTTTTGTCTTCTTTACATAAAAGCGCTTTATTTACAAAACATAACCATGAAATCATTACTGCGAATAAGGAGGTTACATATGCGTCATACAACGATTGTTAAAGTACTGATTTTGTTTGTGTTAATCGGTATATCTGTAATTGTTAGTAGCGGACAAACGAGAAATGTCCAAGCTTTTTCTAATCAAGTGATTCAAAGAGGTGCATCTGGAGAAGATGTCATTGAATTACAGTCTCGATTGAAATATAATGGCTTTTATACAGGAAAAGTTGATGGTGTATTTGGCTGGGGTACATATTGGGCATTAAGAAACTTTCAACAAAAGTTTGGTTTACCTGTAGACGGCTTAGCGGGATCTAAGACAAAGCAGATGCTTGTAAAAGCAACAAAGTATGAAAAATCAACTGCAAATAAAGGGAACACAGGTGGCGGACAAGCTAGCAAGCCAACTCAAAATAAAGGTACAAATGTGCCAAATGGTTATTCCCAAAATGATATTCAATTAATGGCAAACGCAGTATATGGTGAATCTCGTGGTGAACCATATTTAGGACAAGTAGCAGTCGCAGCAGTTATTTTGAATCGTGTGACAAGTGCGTCATTCCCGAATACAGTTTCAGGGGTAATTTTTGAACCACGTGCATTTACAGCAGTTGCTGATGGGCAAATATACTTAACGCCAAATGAAACGGCGAAAAAAGCTGTGTTAGATGCAATTAACGGATGGGACCCTACAGGAAATGCACTTTATTACTTCAATCCAGATACGGCAACGAGTAAATGGATTTGGACTCGACCACAAATTAAAAAAATCGGTAAACATATTTTCTGTAAATAGAGCGGAGGTGAAGACATGTTAAGAGGTATTGTCATTGTATTATTAACAATCGGTGTAGTTGGAACAGGATATTGGGGCTATAAGGAACATCAAGAAAAAAACGCGGTATTGATTCGAGCGGAAAACAGCTATCAGCGTGCCTTTCATGATTTAACATATGAAGTAGATTTACTGCACGATAAAATAGGAACAACACTTGCGATGAATTCACGCACATCTTTATCACCAGCATTAGTGGATGTATGGCGTTTAACATCAGAAGCGCGTTCTGATGTAGGGCAACTTCCATTAACATTAATGCCTTTTAATAAAACGGAGGAATTTCTAGCGAATATTGGTGATTTTAGTTATCGCACTGCAGTTCGTGATTTAGAGAAAGAACCTTTAAACGATCAAGAATATAAATCATTGCAAAACTTATATTCAAATGCAGCTGATATTCAAGATGAACTTCGAAAAGTACAACATCTTGTTTTGAAAAATAATTTGCGCTGGATGGATGTAGAACTTGCGCTTGCATCAAATAAAGATCCAGCAGATAACACAATTATCGATGGACTTAAAACAGTTGAAAAGAATGTTACATCTTATTCTTCAAATAATTTTGGGCCGACTTTTACAAGTATGCAAAAAGATAAAAAAGGTGGATTTGAAGCAACAGGGAAAGCAATTTCAGAAGATGAGGCAGCAAAAATTGCAAAATCATTTTTGAATTTAAAAGGGAACGAAAAAGTAGAAGTTGAAAAAAGCGGAAAAGGTGCGAAAGAATCTTTTTATAGTGTAAAGATTCAAGACCCTGAAACGAAGAATGAGTTTTATATGGATATTACCGGAAAAGGCGGATATCCAATTTGGGTAATGAATAACCGTGAAATTAAAGAACAAAAGATTAGTTTAAATGATGCGGGAAATAAAGGATTGGCTTTCTTGAAAGATCATAAGTTCACGAATATGGAACTTTATGATAGTTCACAATACGATAATATTGGGGTATTTACGTACGTTGTTAATCAAGATAATGTACGAATTTATCCAGAAGCAATTCAAATGAAAATTGCTTTAGATGATGGATCGATCGTTGGTTTCTCAGCAAAAGAATATTTAGCATCTCATCAAACCCGGACAATTCCAACTGCAAAATTAACAGCTGCTGAAGCAAGAAAGAAAATCAATCCAGATGTAAAAGTAATGGAAGAACGTCAAGCGATTGTAGTAAATGATATTCATAAAGAAGTGCTGTGCTACGAATTTGTAGGTACACTAGGGAAAGATACGTATCAAATTTTTATTAATGCAAATGACGGAACAGAAGAAAAAGTGAAAAAGATGCAAACTGTAGAAAAAATTTACGATTAAACATCAATCGATGAAGTGGTGAGAATAATGAAAATCCTAATATATATGCTTATGATTTGTTTTGTGATTACAGGGTGTAGCATCGGAAAGCAAGATAATGCAAAAGAAAAGCCAGAACAAAAAAACATGTCTATGCAAAACGTGAATTATAAGGCGAATGAAAAGAAGCCAAATGAAAAAGTAGCAGATCATTTAGCTTCTTTAGCTGCTAGTATACCAGGTGTAAGAGATGCAACGGCAGTAGTAATAGGAAAATACGCGGTTGTTGGAATAGATGTAAAAGCGAAATTAGATCGTTCTCGAGTGGATTCAATTAAGTATTCTGTTGCTGAAAGTTTAAAGCATGATCCAAATGGTGCCAATGCAGTCGTTGTAGCAGATGTTGATACGTATGAGCGATTAAAGCGAATGGGTGATCAAATTAAACATGGAAAAGCAGGAGAAGGGATTCTTGATGAACTTGCTGCCATTGTTGGGCGGGTTATGCCGCAAGTACCGAATGATATGATTGAAAATAAAGAAACGAATCCGATTAAAGATAATGATAAGCAATTACCAAAAAATGAAGAAAATGAATTAAAGAAAGAACAAGAAGATCAATCGAATAATCATTTACAAAGATAAACAATGCCCCGTGTTCTCTAAGCACGGGGCATTGTTTATTTCTATAATAGTTCAAAATTACAATCATGCAACTTTAAAGTTGCTTATTATTGACAGCAACCATATAGTTGCTTATATTTGATATATGAATTGGGACAAAGATGATATATTCAAAGCACTTGGCGACTCGACTCGGCGGCTTATATTAGATGAATTATCAGAACGAAACGAGTTGACGTTGTATGAACTTACAGCACGTCTTATTATGAAGCACGACCTTTCCATTTCGCGACAGGCAATTGCTAAACATCTTACTATATTGGAAAGCGCAGGGCTCGTAAAATCAAAACGAAAGGGAAAATATCGAGTACTTATGTTTAACAATGAACCACTTAAAAACTTACTAGAAGGGTGGATAGAGTAAGTTTTTAGTATCGTAACAGGACTTTGTGACGAATGTGTGGGTTGTTTTACAAAACTAGACTGTTAGTACACAAATAAAAAGGGAGGCAAAAACAATATGAAAATCGTTGTTACTAGTATATTCGTACAAGATCAAGACAAGGCACTGGAGTTTTATTCAGAAAAGTTAGGGTTTGTAAAAAAGGAGGACGTTCCCGTCGGAAAATTTAGGTGGATAACACTTGTTTCTCCTGATGATCAAGGTGGTACTGAGCTTTTACTCGAACCGAATGAACACCCTGCTGCAAAAGAGTATCAAAAGAAAATATTTGCTGAAGGTATCCCAGCAACAATGTTTGGCGTTATGGATATTCATAAAGAGTATGAACGATTATTGGAAAAAGGCGTGAAGTTTACGATGGAGCCGACAAAAATGGGCGAAGTTACAATAGCTGTCTTCGACGATACATGTGGTAACTTTATTCAGATGGTGCAGAAGTAACCTAGTACGAAACGAATGTATTGGCAAGTTTTAACCCTGTCCTACTTTTAGGATGGGGTTATCTGTTTATAAGGTCTAAAATGAATTGATTTTGAATCATTCTAATTTCATTTAACTACTGTATGGCAAGGTTTTAGCTGTTTTTTGAACTCTTCCTAATCTAATTATAGCATGTAAAAAATGGTTAATATAGACTTTTTATTCTCATTTACTACTGCTAAAATCAATAGAACATGAATGGTTAGGGGAGATGTAGAATGGGTTCTTTGGTTCTTAGTTTTCAGGAGATAGAAAAAACACAACTTCTGCTCGTTGGTGGAAAAGGGTTAAATTTAGGAGAATTATCAAAAGTCCAAGGAATACAAGTACCAGAAGGTTTTTGTATTACAACAGTAGGATATCAAAAAGCCGTCGAACAAAACGAAACGTTTCAAGAATTGTTGAAGCAACTAACCATGCTAAAAATAGACAATCGTGATCAAATTGGTGAAATCAGCAGGAAGATTCGACAAATTATTATGGAAGCAGAAATCCCTTCTGATGTTGCGGAAGCAGTTGCTAACGATCTCTCGCAGTTTGGCGATGAAAATGCTTATGCAGTGCGTTCTAGCGCGAACGCTGAAGATTTACCACATGCCTCTTTTGCTGGTCAACAAGACACTTATTTAAATATCATCGGAAAAGAATCAATTTTGCAGCATGTAAGAAAGTGCTGGGCTTCCTTATTTACAGAGCGAGCAGTCATTTACCGAATACAAAACAGTTTTGAACATAATCAAGTTTCTATATGTGTTATCGTTCAAAGGATGGTTTTCCCACAGGCTTCGGGAATTTTATTTACTGCTGACCCGATTACTTCTAACAGAAAGGTACTATCAATTGATGCAAGTTTTGGACTTGGTGAGGCATTAGTATCAGGGGTGGTATCTGCCGATAATTATAAAGTAAAAGACGGCGAAATCGTCGATAAGATGATCGCAACTAAAAAATTGGCTATCTATGCCTTAAAAGAGGGCGGAACAGAGACAAAGCAGATCAATTCCACTCAGCAAAAGATTCAAACACTGTCTGAACAACAAATATTACAGCTAGCACGTATCGGAAGACAGATCGAAGCTTATTTTGGTTGTCCGCAAGATATTGAATGGTGTTTAGTTGATGATATATTTTATATTGTCCAAAGTCGACCAATTACTACTTTATACCCCATCCCCGAAGCGAATGATCAAGAAAATCACGTCTATGTATCTGTCGGTCACCAACAAATGATGACCGACGCAATGAAACCATTGGGATTATCTTTATTTCAGTTAACATCTTTTGGACCCAGATTTAAAGCTGGCGGAAGGTTATTTGTTGATATCACACATAATCTAGCTTCGCCTGTCAGCAGAAAAATGATAATAGATACATTGGGACAATCCGATCCACTTATAAAAGATGCACTCATGACTATAATAGAGCGAGAAAATTTTATAAAGTCGTCACCAGATGATAAAAAAGAACAGAATCCCGGTAAAAGCAATAAAGGTATGTCGTCTGCGGGGTTTCAAGCACAAATCGAAAACGATCCGACAATCGTTACTGATTTGATCAAGAGTAGTCAAACATCGATAGAAGAGTTAAAGCAAAATATCCAAACGAAATCAGGATCAGATTTATTTGAGTTTATTTTAGAAGATATCCAGAGATTAAAGAAAATTTTATTTGACCCACAAAGTTTGGGTGTAATTACAGCAGCTATAAATGCTTCATCGTGGATCAATGAAAAAATGGAGCAATGGCTAGGTGAAAAAAATGTAGCAGACACACTTTCTCAATCTGTACCAAACAATATTACTTCAGAAATGGGGCTAGCATTATTGGATGTTGCAGATGTGGTTCGGCCGTATCCAGCAGTCATTAAGTATTTACAATATGCAGAAGATGATAGCTTTTTAGATGAACTAGTTAAGTTTAAAGGTGGGGAAAAAGCTCGAGATGCGATCTATACTTTTCTGAATAAATACGGAATAAGGTGCAGTGGAGAAATTGACATTACGAAAACGCGCTGGAGTGAAAAGCCAACTACAATTATTCAAATGATTTTAAATAATATGAGAGACTTTGAATCTGGTGCTGGTAAGCGGAAATTTGAAGAAGGGCTGCAGGAGGCTTTGAAAAAAGAAGAAGAGTTATTGGATCGATTGCAGCATGTACCGGAGGGGGAAGAAAAAGTAGAAGAGACGAAGCGAATGATTCGTTTAGTACGGAATTTCATTGGTTATCGTGAATATCCCAAATACGGAATGATTAATCGTTATTTCATATATAAGCAGGCATTATTGAAAGAAGCTGAGCAACTTGTGCAAAATAGTGTTATTGATGAAATAAAAGATATATACTATCTGACTTTTGAAGAACTTCACGAAGTCATCCGTGTAAAAAAACTGGATTACACGGTTATTAATAAACGGAAAAACGAGTACAAATTTTATGAAAAACTAACGCCGCCACGTGTTATCACGTCTGATGGTGAAATTATTATAGGTAAATATAAACGAGAAAATCTCCCGGCCGAAGCGATTGTAGGCCTGCCTGTTTCTTCAGGAGTTATAGAAGGGAGAGCTCGTGTTATTTTAAACATGGAAGATGCGAATTTAGAAGATGGAGATATATTAGTTACTTCCTTTACGGACCCTGGCTGGACACCATTGTTTGTGTCTATAAAAGGGTTAGTCACCGAAGTTGGTGGCCTAATGACACATGGAGCAGTTATTGCACGTGAATATGGATTACCAGCAGTCGTTGGGGTAGAGAATGCTACAAAACTGATAAAAGACGGTCAACGAATTCGGGTACATGGAACAGAAGGGTATATTGAGATATTATAATCATATTTAACTTGTAGCACCGCTTCAGTGGATACTAGAGCGGTGTTTCACAATCTTTCCATTGGAACGAAAATTTGGATTTGAAGATTAAGGCCAAAGAAGAATGGAACCGATTGGAAGACAGCCTATTTTATATTTACCAATAAAAAAGTAAATAACTATAGTAAAAAAGTTTACGCTGAAAAATATTTCACGCAGTAAGCTTTTTTATTTGTTATGATATAAAGCGTGATATTATCTATTTTAAATATAAAAATGAAAAAGAAATGAAGGAATGAATGCATGCATCAAGTTAAGAAATGGAATTTAATTGGGGGACGAGTCATAAAAACTGGAATTGCGGTTTTTCTTACAGTACTAGTTTGTGATTTTTTTAAGATCCCAACAATTTTTGCAGTAATTACTGCGATTGTAACAATTGAACCGACCGCAACAGATTCGATAAAGAAAGGGTTTATTCGTTTTCCAGCTTCAACAATTGGTTCGGCATATGCGATGACATTTACATTTTTATTTGGTCATCAAGCTATTTCATATGCATTAGCAGCTATGTTTACAATCGTCACATGTCAAAAACTGAAATTACATGCTGGAACACTCGTTGCAACATTAACAGCAGTAGCGATGATTCCAATTACAGCGGATCATTATTTTACAGCTTTTTTAATTCGTTTAGCGACAACTTCAACAGGAATTATTGTATCTACATTAGTCAATTTCTTTATTTTACCACCACATTATACGAAAACAATTGTCAGCTGTAAAAATGAATTGTATTTGAAAACAGCGGATATTATGGAAGAATGGTTGCATCAGGTGATGCACGGGGAGACTATAAAGAAAGAAACAGCTCGCAGTCTTTCTAAATTAACCGTTCTATTGCATAAGGCTGTGCAGTTCGTTCAATATGAGCAAAAGGATTGGAAATATCATCGTCATACGAAAAAGGAAATGCGCCGGTTTCTATCGATTCAAAAACAACTACATGTCTTGCAGCAAGTTATATATCATCTTGAAAATTTAACACGTATTCATCCCGAAAAATGCAGATGGTCTATAAAAGAACAGGAATTACTGAGAAAAACTATTATATCAATGATCTCCATATTTCGTAATAACTGTTCTAAAATTGGTTATCAGCATTATCGGCTAGTTGATGAATTAGATCAACAATTTTGGAATCATAAAAGTGATTTAACGGAACATAAACCACATGACTACCATCATCATTTTTCAAGTGAATCAATTATTCTATTTGAAGTTTTATCCATTCATGACATGCTTGAGGAATTAGAACGAGTATGTGAAAAGTATGAAGATAAAAAAGGCACTCTCATGTAATAGAGTGCCTTTTTTCGATATATATGGTTATTGAAATCGTCTTGAAATAATGAGTTCCACAAGTGGAATAACAATAAATGAAGAACAAAGTGCAATAAATAAAGGGAGATTTTGAACGTTATCAAGCGAATATAAGGAAGAAAACCCTTCTGACCAAATTAATAAAATAAACATAATAATGACTAATACAAAATATCCAATTTTGAAACTTTTATATGTAATGTGTTGTCCCATTTCATCTTGACTTTCTTCTGAAACGCCGTTTGGATCTCCCCATGTAATATGATTTATTAAATAGCTAAGTATTAAAGAACCGCCAAAAATAGTCCCTCCTAAAATTGCACCTCCAGTTACATATTTATATGTCCCATGTATGAATACCCCAAGTAATGATAGTAGAGAGATTAGAAAAATAAACTTCTTCTGATTCAATATAGTTCCTCCTTTGCAGTTAGTTGTAAAAAACTCTTTACAATTAATAGTATAAAAATGGTAGAGATTAATGTCAAACATATTTTACACAAATAGATAATCCTATAAAACTTTACAATTTGTTTTTCGTTTTAGGAACAAATATAACAAACAAAACGGAAAAAGTTTTTGATTTGTCTTGAATGTCAAAGTTAAAACTTGCATATATTTGTCTTGAATGTCAGATGAAAAATAGGGGGGTATACATGTCCATACTTTTAAAAGCGGGTGCAGACGCTGGAAATAATGGTTTAAAGTTAATGGTAAAAGGTCAAAATCCGATTTATATTCCAAGTATATATTCACTGTATATTGGAGAAACGACAGGCTTATTAGATGAAGAGGATGTACCAATATCTGAAGTGGAAAATCATATTGATGTAACGATTAGTTCGCCCTCACTTATGTTAAATAATGTGCGTTACATTGTTGGGCAAAAGGTTATTAATGATCAACTCAAAGGGACAGAAGTAGAGAAAAAATCTGATAAATCTACTGATGATTTGATGGTTCTAACGATTTTATCGGGTTTGGCAATTGGTGCTATGCGTCATAGTCCGAAATTAGATGAGATTAATATTCGTTACGATTTATCAGTTGCTCTTCCAATGCAAACAATTACGCAAGAAATAGCAGCGGAAAACGCTAAACGTTATATGGGAAATCATAAAGTTATTTTTCATTATCCAGACGGAAGAGATGTAACGATAAATGTATCCATTGAATACTGTAAATGTTTACCTGAAGGAGCATCTGGAACGTGGGGAATTGTATACGATGAAGAAGGTAATGTTTTAAAACATAAAGTCGAAAATGAAAAAGATACAACTACTGAAATTGATTTTGTTGATAAAACATTATTATCTTTTGATATAGGTGCTGGTACAACGGAAGAAGTCGTTTCATTTGGAGTGAACTTTAGACCGCAATTAAGTAAAGGATTGTCCTATGGGGTAAAAGAAACTTTATTGCAAATTATTACAAGGTGGAATCGGAAGCATCCAACAAAAACAATAGATAGCATTACAGAGTTTAATCAAATTTATTTAAATGAGAAACATCCAAGGCACGAAATGCTAGTAGAAGAGTCACAACAAGCATTTCTAGGATTAGCTGCACGAGTTGCAACGGACATTATTAATAAAATTGATGATATGAAAGATGATCCATATGTATTTATCTATGGTGGCGGAGCGGTTATCATTAAAAATAGTTTACAACTTATTTTAAAACAGAAAGGCCGTTTGAAAAACGTAACATTTGTAGATAATCCATTATTTACTAACGCACGTGGATTATTAGTTTACACATGTTCACCGCGGTATAGAGAACATAAACAAAAAGAATTAGGGTTTACGAATTTAACAATTAGTTAGTTGGTGTGAACATGCGGCGTAAGAAGTATAAATGTGGTGATCGGGTAAAAATAAATTTAAATAAATCTGTATCTCCTGAAATGATTACTTGGATTAACAAGCAATCTGATGTAACAAGCTTTTTTTTATACGGTGTCCAGCAATTGTTTAAACAAGTAGGAGATATTGATGTATCAAAAACATTACCAAACAGCCATGTTTTTTCCGTTTACATTGAACCTACTTCTATGTTTAAAATTGAAGTAAATCCTTTTAGAAACATAACTATGAAAAAGAAAGAATCTACTGGCAGTGTAGAAGATAAGCCTTGGGCATTAACTGATGAATTAGATTGTCCTTTTTTTTAACACATATGAAAGACTGTGTAACCCCCTCCACTGTACATATGAGTTAAGTGGAGGGGATATTATTTACTTTGTAAGTTACACGTTTTGAACAACAAAAGTTACCGCATTTGTTTTTAGCTGAATTGATTTATTGTTACGCATGATGTTATATGTTAAATTTTTAACTTCCACATGGATTTCTCTCCATCCCTTATACATATTCTTAAGTGTATTCAGCATAATTTCGGTAGAAAGATTTATTTCTATTAGTGCGTCTAATTCTTCATTTGTTACTAAATCGATTTCTTGAACATTAGAATTTACAATTAGACAATTGATGCCGTTATGCTTTGTCCCATGTTTCATTGATAAGAGTACATGTTCAAACGATTCTTTCGTCTGAACATGTTCTAAACTCGACACCGCAACAATGTAATCATAACTTTCAGGATGAATATCATAATTTTCAATTTCTGTTTTTATTATTTCGATTGCGTCAAGTACATGGTGTTCTTTACTATTTTCTTTTAACTTTGTTAATGCAGAGTCTAGTAAATCGACACATGTAACTTTCCCGCCATTATCGAATATCTTTTGTGCGATTGGAATACTATTTCTTCCGACACCAGAACCGAGATCGAGTACTTTCACTTGCTTTTTTTCTTCAAAATAACTCATCATATCCATTACTGTTTTTACTGGCTTGTGAAGCCAAGAGCCAGCCTCGAACAATTTGTATTGCTCATAACAAAGGTCATGATACTTTTTTTCTTCTTGTCTAATGTACGCTATTCGATTCATTTTTTCACCTGCGATTTTTTATAATTAAAAGGATATGTTGGGCTGCCTTTCACCCTTGTTTTTAATCGAAATACACCACCAGAATTTGGATAAACTTCTAATTGTTTTGGACTCATTCTTGTTCTGGCAGTAGTAATATATAATTCTGTTAAGTCTGGCCCTCCAAATATACAGGAAGTTACATTCAATGCCGGGACAGGCACTGTTAAAATTTTTTCTCCAGTCATTGGATTCCATCTGGTGACTTTAGCTCCGCCCCAATGCGCAATCCACAAACAACCTTCTTCATCAATTGTCATGCCATCAGGTAGTCCATCATCATTAGGAATAGTAATGATATCTATTGGGTTATTAATTGTTCCAGTATGTATATCGTAATCAAAACGAGTAACTTTTTTAGTAGGTGTATCAATGAAGTAAAGATATTGATGGTCAGGTGACCACGCTAAGCCATTGGATGTGTTTACATTTTCTAGTTGTTTTTTCACACTATAATCCGTATCTAAGAAATATAAAGAACCAGCTTCATTAATCCCGTATAAATCTGTCGTTCCTGCCCAAAAACGTCCAGCAGGGTCACATTTTCCATCGTTAAAGCGGTTTTCTAGTAAATGAGGCTCTGGGTCATGAATAAGCATTAGTTCCTCAGTTTCAAGATTAAAAGAATGGAAACCGCACTCCATTGCTAATATAACCCTGCCAGATGCATCTGGAACGATACACCCAATTTGTTGGTCAAATGAAATTTCACGATTTGTATTCGTGATCGAATTATATATAAACAACTTTTTTTCTAAAATATCAACCCAGTATAGTAGGTGTTTCTCTTCATCCCAACAAGGACCTTCACCTAAGCTGGCTTTAGCATCGATAACTAATTCTAATTTTCCTAGCAATGTATCCTCTCCTTTCTGCAGGGCTAACCAATATATATTCGCTAAAAAAGATTGAAAATCCTTTGTTGAGGGAAAATTTTACAATTGAAACTTTGTAATTTATGGAAAACAACTTGTAAAAAGATGGCGATGAAGAGAAGAGTAGTTAAGAATGATTACATACAGAGAACTTTCGAGAAATCGTAACAACTTATTTTGTAGTAAGAGCACTGCAAGACTTAGGGAAAAAGACAAGGTTTATATTTTCAGGGGATGAATATGATCGCTTTAGGAAAGTGCCTAAAAACATTGATTCATCATTATGTTGAGGGAGCATAAAATTGTTTAATTTGCGATAAAGTCATAAAAAAATAATAAAGTTGTTCAAACAAATACCAATGATTGTATTTTGTAATCAAGTCTGATTGTGGAGGACCTCTTCTGAAATAATGGGATATTAATGTTAAAATAGATGAGGATTGTTAAACTATAGGATAGGATTATTTATTATATAATTATAACAAATAAAAGATAGATTAATTAAGGATGGTTGATATCTTGAAAACAAAAGCTACATATCAAACTTGGATACGAATTTACAAACTACTTATTTTCTTTGTTATTTCACTCATACTTCTCTTGGTGACATTATTACCTGTTCATGTATATTTGCGAGCTCTGTCGGGAATTTTAGCATTGCCCTTTATTTATATAACATTTATACTTTCTTATTCAGTTTACCAATTCGCAGCATTTGGAGGGAATTATCAGTCAAAAATACATGATTTAATTGTTGCTAAAGTAAATTGGGATGGAGAAGGAAAAATACTAGATATAGGAACAGGGAGTGGGTCTTTAATTATTAAATTGGCAAAGACTTTTCCTAAGTCCTATTTAACTGGAATTGATTATTGGGGCGGAAATTGGGAATATTCGAAAGCTCAATGCCAGCAGAATGCTGAAATAGAAGGGGTCTTTAATCGGATTGATTTTCTGAAAGCTAGTGCTGCAGAACTACCTTTTACTGATGACGAATTTGATATAATTGTAAGTTGTCTAACATTTCATGAAGTAAAAGATAGTGAAAATAAAATTGAAGTTATTAAAGAGGCATTAAGAGTGTTAAAACCTGGTGGTAAATTTATCTTCTTAGATTTGTTTATGGATGAAAAAATATTTGGGGATGAAAAAGAACTCTTAAATGTCTTAAAGAAACATGGTGTATCTGAATTAAATGGCTACAAGCTTGCTGAAGAAATGAAGTTACCGAGTATTTTATTGAATAAAAAAGTATTAGGGAATGCAATGATTTTGAGTGGAAGAAAATAACCACAGACTTCTCTATTGTACGGGCAACTACTTTATCAACTATGTAATACTTCTGAGTAGATAGACAATTTAGATGATATAGTTCACATTATCTTTAAGTTAATATATGTGATTGAGAATTGGAGATCCACACTATATAACCTTTGCGTGCTGCACTGGTAGATCTTTGTGGATCTTTTTTCTATTAGATAAAGAAAGGAATAGAATGAGAGCGTGTTATTAAGGGGTATAGAAAAAGAAAAGGGGATGTAAAATGAAAAGATTATTTTGAGGATTTTCTAATATTAATGCTTTTTATAGAGAGATCGCTGCTAAGTTATCGAACTTACCGAAATAACCGGATTCATAATTATGTTGAGGTGTAAAACTCCCTCATGTTTATTTAGGAGGGAATCAAATTATATTTTCAGAGTATAATAGAGTTAATATTAAAATAGCATAATAGTTTGAGGTGATAATATGAGAATTAATATGGTGATGTCTGGATATGGAACTGTTGGAAAAGAGTTTGTGAGATTAGTATTTGAAAAATCCTCATATATAAAAGAAAGTTACGGAATCGAACTCATCTTAACTGGAATAATTGGAAGTACAATGACCCTTTATAATGAAAAGGGATTACATATTCAAGAACTATTAAATTATGATACTGGTTCGTATGCATTAGAGGAGTATAGTAAGAACTATCCGTTTGATAAAAGTGAAAAAGCGCCTTATGGTCATGTGCTAATAGAATCTACTCCAACTAACATTCAAACTGGTGAACCTGGAAGAACATACATTGAGACAGCGATTGAAAACAATATGGATGTAGTAGCAATCTCAAAGGGAGCACTAGTTACTGCGTGGAAATAAATAAAAGAAAAAGCAAAACTCTCAAATGTACGCATTCGCTACAGCGGAGCAACTGCAGCGGCTCTTCCTACACTAGATATTGGGCAATTCAGTTTAGCGGGATGTCAAATTGAAAGTATAGAAGGCATTTTAAATGGAACAACAAACTATATTCTTACAAAGATGTATGAAGAAGGTGTAACATTCCAGGAAGCGTTGCAGCAAGCGCAACAGAAAGGGATAGCTGAAACAAATCCATCATTAGACATAAGTGGAATGGATAGTGCTTGTAAACTATTACTGTTAGCAAATAGCTTATTTCAGACAGAATACTCTCTTGATGATGTAAGTATAAAAGGGATAGAGAACGTTAAAAAGCAAGATATAGAAGCAGCAAAAGAACAAGGTAAATCTCTAAAACTAATTGGAGCAGCATATAGAGACTGTTCAGGTAATCTTAAACTTGAAGTTTGTCCGTGTGAAATAGAGGAAGGGCATCCATTGGCTCATGTAAATGGTACAGAAAAAGGAATTACTTTTCATACTGATACGATGGGGAAAGTAACTTCAATTGGAGGAGCTTCGAGTCCAAGAGGAGCAGCTGCGGCGGCTTTGAAAGATGTAATTAATTTGTATCGAAAAGATATATAGTGAAAAATATTTGATAGTATTTTAGAATATGTTATGATAAGTACCAAGTGAATATTATGTGTCCGCTAGGGGAGCCTCTTTATAGGCTGAGATCAAAATTTGAGACCCTTAGAACCTGATCTGGATGATGCCAGCGTAGGGAAGTGGAAGTGACGGAAAATCATATTTAGTAAGATGTTGACGATGTCCAATCCACTTTCTTTACGTGCGTAAAGAAAGTTTTTTTATTTTGTACGCACATTTTAAGTAATCTCGCAGCAAACAGATTGTTCATGAAATATGTATGGGAGGAATTATTATGTCATTTTCACAGTTATTACGTAAAGAAGTAAATTCAATTTGGGAAGCAAGTTTTAACCATCCATTTGTAACAAAACTAGGAGACGGAACATTAGATTTAGCTAGCTTCCGCTACTATGTACTGCAAGACTCATATTATTTAAGTCATTTCGCAAGAGTGCAATCGCTAGGAGCAGCGAAAGCTATTGAGTTAGAAACGACAGCACGCATGGCGCATCATGCACAAAATACATATCAAGCTGAATTATCACTGCACGAGAACTTTGCGAAAAAACTAGGAATTACGGAAGAAGAGAAAGAATCATTCATCCCTGCACCGACAGCTTATGCGTATACATCACATATGTATCGTGCTGCATATGAAGGTCATATTGGCGATGTGATCGCAGCCATTTTACCGTGTTATTGGTTGTATTATGAGATCGGTGAGCGCTTAAAAGGATGTAAGCCGGAAGAACCAATTTACCAAGAATGGATTTCTGCATATGGTTCTGACTGGTTCCGAACTTTAGTAGAAGAGCAAATTGCTAGGTTAGATGCCATTGCTGAAACTGTAACAGAAGCTGATCGTAAGCGAATGAAACAGCATTTTGTTATTAGTAGTCAATATGAATATTCATTTTGGGAGATGGCTTATACGTTAGAAACGTGGCCGGTGAAAGAGCAAGTTGAGGATATGAGTTTATAATAGAACATGCACCTGCAATAAAAACAAGTAATACTTTGCGTATTGATACATTTATAAAAATTTGCTCGAAAAACCTGTAGTCCAATACAGGTTTTCTCTTATTCACAGTCGTAAGATGCAATTTTATTAGTGATAAATGTGTTAGTTAATATGAAATAATTATATATTAAAAATTAGAAATAAGGTTTAAAATAAGAGATGTTTAGCACCTTACCCTTATATTGCACCTTATAATATTCTGAAAATTCGATCGTAATTTTATCAACTTTTAGGAAATGTTGATAAAATTAATTTGTGATATTATGGAAATAGTGTATAGTTGGTTGGTATCATGCAATGGTATTAAAAACGAAAGAGATCGCTTACCAACAATTGATTTGAAAAAGGTTTATAGATATATAATGAGTAAGGAAATCAAGAATAGGATGAAGTGTTAACTGTCAACATCAATTAAAGAATAAAGAAAAGCCACAAGAATACTTTTTAAAAACGTATAAAATAAAACAATTATCTAATTGGATAAAGATAAACATGAATCGTATGCAGATTTATAAGTTATAGAATCTCCTAGAAAAAGCACCTCGAAAAGTTGAGGTGCTTTTTCTATAAAAGATATTTAAGTACTCTAAACAAGTAATATCTGTTTTCAATATGGTTAATAGAAAGTTATAAAATTTTATAGTGGGAGGAATTTTGAAATATGAAGAAACGAAAGCAAAGTGGGACTAAATTATTACTTGCAAGTACAATTTTTGCATGTAGTATTCCAACTGTTACATATGGAGCAGAAGAAAATCCCATCATTCGTTCAGCTGTAAATAGTGCAGAAAATGTAGATGTAATCAAGGTCAATTCTTATCCTGAGTTATTTACTAATTCGTATAATAACCTGTTTACCCGACAGTTTAGCCCGGCGTTAGCAGAAACAGACACAAATGTTAGGGATATAAATAATATTAATGATGAAAATCCTTTTATAGCTACTACTTTAAATTTTATTCGTCATATGCAAATGAAAGATTATAAATCTGCATTTCATTTAACGTCACGACCTTTACAAAAAGTGCTATCTGAAAAAGAGTTAGAAAATTATTGGAAAGGGCTACCGATCCAATTGCAAGTGGGTTCATTTGTTGGAGTAGGAGAAGTAAAACAGAAGGAATCAAATGCTGTTCATACAACTATTGAAATTGGATTGGTATTTGAAAAATTCACTGTACCTTTCATATTTAGGTTGGATCCATCTGGAAAAATAGATGATTTTCAGCTTAGTATGACATCGGGCTCTGTTGCACCGCGCCCGGCATATAGTAAACCGGATTCATTTACTGAAAAAGAAGTAGTAGTTGGAAGTGGTGCATTCCCATTACCAGGAACATTGACTATACCAAAGGGAGAAGGGCCGTTTCCAACAGTTATTCTTGTTCAAGGATCTGGAGCAAGTGATCAGGATGAAACAGCATTTGCTTTAAAGCCATTTCGTGACTTAGCTGAAGGTCTTGCTTCAAAAGGAATTGCTGTTCTTCGTTACAATAAACGAACGTATGAACATGGCTTAAAAACACAATTTAGTCCTTTTTATACAGTTGATAAAGAAACGACAGACGATGCACTTTATGCAACCCGCTTTCTTCAAAACGAGCCGAAAATAGACAAAAAACAAATTTATATTCTTGGTCATAGTCAAGGTGGAATGATGGTTCCGAAAATGATCGAAAAAGACGAAAATCAAAATATTGCTGGAGCAATTGTAATGGGAGGACCAGCTCGTACAATCCAGGACGTTGTTTTAGATCAATTGGACTATCTTTTCTCTATGGGAGCAATGAAACTGGAAGAATATCAATTTTACAAATCACAATTTGAATTATTGAACGATCCTAATTTCTCCAGTAAGAATAAAGATTTTCATTTAGGATCACCAGTATTTTGGGACTCCATCCGTAAAATGAAGGCTGCTGAAATGTCTAAAGAACAAAAGACACCACTTCTTATTATTCAAGGAGAAAGGGACTATCAAGTTCAATCAAAAATTGAAATTCCGATTTGGAAAGAAGAATTAAAAGAGCGAGATAACGTAGATTATCGACTCTATCCAAAGTTAAATCATTTCTTTACAGAGGGAGATGGAGGGTTAAGTAAACCAGAAGAATATTATAGACCAGCTAATATTCCTGAGTATGTGATAAATGATATTGCTAATTGGTTGCAAAAACGAACGAAATAAAAATAGGGACAGTATATTTGTGAGAGCTCATTCCGTGTACAAAAAACACGGGCACCCAATCTGTGTTTTTTGTACTTATATGAAAAATTTCAGAGGAGTGTTTATCTATGACAAATGAAAATGAACAGAAAAGTATAGAAGCAATTTTAAAGATTGCAGGAAAAAATGGTTTACAATTAAATAAAGAAAGCGCTGAATTAAATGAATCAGGAATGGACTTTCAAGTTGTATTTGCTACTGATGAAAAGGGCACTTCATGGGTTCTTCGCAAACCAAGAAGACTAGACGTCATTGAAAGAGGAGCATTAGAAGGGAAAATACTTGAGCTTGTTCAAAAATATGTACCTGTTGCAGTACCAAATTGGAAAATCAACACACCAGAATTAATTGCTTATCCATTAGTAAAGGGGAACCCTGCAGCAGTGATTGATTTAGAAATACAAAATTATGTATGGCATATTCAAAATAATCCACCTTCTATAACATTTGTTCGATCTTTAGCAGAATCGCTCGTTGCTTTGCATTCAATTGATTATAATGAGGCGACTAAGTATGGCATCGAAGTTCTTCAACCTGCTGAAGCAAAGCAATTGTTAATAGATAGAATGCATCAAATAAAATCAAAACTTGGTGTGTCAGATGAACTATGGGAGCGTTGGCAAACATGGCTTGCGGATGAATCGTATTGGCCGAAGCATTCTGCATTTGTTCATGGTGACCTACATCCACCGCATATTTTAGTTGATGAAAATACGAAAGTAACAGGCCTGATAGATTGGACAGAAGCGAAAATAACAGATCCCGCTACTGATTTCACCCTCTATCTTACAATCTTTGGAGAGGATAATTTGAAAGTACTATTAAATGAATATGAAAAAGCAGGAGGGAAAGTTTGGCAGAGAATGTTTGAACATATTATTGAACTTGGTGCTGCTTATCCGGTAATGATTGGATTATTTGCACTACAGACAAAGGAAGAGGCACATATGGAAATGGCACGTGGAGCTTTAGGGATAGGTGAAAAATAGTAAATTATATTTCGTGAAGTAGCTGCGTTGTGAGGGAGAAGTATAATCATACTAACAAAGAAAGAGGTATATTCAAGTTGTTGAGCTCTTGACCATCACATATTTGAAGCCGGAAGAGTACGTTACATATACAGCAAGATAATTTCAAGATCCCGCTCATTTACAAAGAGCGGGATTTGTCATTTCTTTATGTAAATCTATATACCTATTGTCAATTATAGCTGTGTCTTTTTGTTTACTTTTTAGTATTAGTAGGATTAAGATGTTTTTTAGAAACCATTACATGATAGTTCGAAATGAGGAATGTGCGAAAAACACTTAAAATCGCTTTATGATATAGAAGATAAATAGCCGAAAGGAATGGAAAATTGTGAAAAAACTTGATGTGCTGTTAATGGTACTCAGCTTCCTGTTCCCAATTGCAGGTATTATGAAACAAATTCCTCTTGAATTGTCATTTTATTTAGGAGGACTATTATTTTTTACGAGTTTTGGAAGCTATTATGCAAAACGAATGTATTCACGAATATGTAGTTGGCTCGCTTACACGATATTTATCACGCTCTTGCTGGGGATTTGGAATCAATACGTAACAGCTAGTTCGTTACTCGCAAATGCTAAAATTGCTGCATGTATTGCGGTAATCCCATTAATATTTCGATTCCGCACCTATGCAATTACTTTAGGATTACTCGCGTTATGGGGTGGCTTATTGTGGGACATAAAACAAACGCAATCATTAGCAGTTCTAGGGCGCATCATGAACTTATTAACTGCAGAACGACTGTATCTACTTTTATTAGTAGTCGGATTTATATTTGGTGGGCTACTTGCTAACATGCTAAAACGTGGTAGCAACAATGAAAAACAAGAAAAAACAAAGTTATTTAAACAAAAAAAGAAACGGATTATGCCGAAAGTTAAGATACGTATTCCAAGTCTACCAAGATTAAAAGTAAACTTCGGTAGAAAATCTTCTAAACCGAAGAAACCGCATGCGTATGAACCAAAGCGTGAAGAAAAAGCACCAACGTATCATACAACGCAAATAGAGCAACAACATACCGAGGTTGAAACGACGCAAGGTCAAACAAGGATGGAACGAAGAAGAAGTCGTTATAATGCGTAGAGAATGTTTTTATACACATATAGGAACCCGCAATGCCCTTTGGGTGTTGCGGGTATTTATATAACATACACTGACAAAATAAAACTTAAAGTTCTTAGCAAAAATTGCTACAGTTAAGAACTTATGCATATTTCTGATTGTGGTGAAAAATTGAAGAACATTTCATTGCAGGAAGTGTTGATATTATTAACCAATTGATATGAGACTATTGAACATTCTTTCTAGTTCCTATTAATAATTAAATTTTCTATCATTTGTTGTTGACAAACTAAAAATAGTTCGATAATATCATAATTAAATTCACATAATAAAAATTACATAATAAAAATCGTTGACTAAGAAGAGTACGTTTAATTGATGCGTTGCAGAGAGCTGGGATTGGTGCGATCCAGTACGATAAATTATACCGAATGGGCTTAGGAGAGGTACGCTGAAACATTAGGAGTATGCGACCCGGGTTCCGCCGTTACAAGGATGAGGATATCGAATCTATTTTTTCCGTATCCAAAAACGAGAGGATTCGTAGTCAATGTGACAACGAATCAAAAGAGGTGGCACCACGGTATAATCGTATATATCGCCCTCTACATGCCTTATGCATGTAGAGGGCTTTTTGCGTTCACACGCGATTTTTCGTATTCGACAACTAAAAATTAGAGGGAGGAATTAGCATGAATTTATTAGCAGCGACAAATGGATATTTTGGAGAATTTGGAGGGAGTTTTGTACCAGAGCAACTTCAAGAAGCTTTAATTCATCTCGATGATGCATTTAATCAATATAAAGATGATCCAGAGTTTATGGAAGAATATGAGTACTACTTAAAAGAATATGTAGGGCGTCCGAATCCACTGTATTATGCGAAGCGTTTGACTGAAGAAATTGGTGGTGCAAAAATCTATTTAAAAAGAGAAGATCTTAATCATACAGGAGCTCATAAAATTAACAATGTATTAGGACAAATTTTGCTTGCGAAGAGAATGGGAGTTAAACGCATCATTGCAGAAACTGGAGCAGGACAACACGGGGTTGCGACCGCTACTGCCTGTGCGATGTTCGGAATAGATTGCACGATCTATATGGGAGGAATGGATACAGAACGTCAACAATTAAATGTATTTCGTATGGAACTATTAGGTGCGAAGGTAGTAGCTGTTCAAGAAGGAGGGCGTACTCTTAAAGAAGCAGTAGATGCAGCACTTGAAGATTACGCTCAAAACTATGAAAGTACATTTTATTTATTAGGTTCTGCACTAGGACCACATCCGTATCCAACGATTGTTCGCCACTTCCAAGCTGTAATTGGGAGAGAAGCAAGAGCGCAGCATATTGAAAAAGAAGAACGTCTACCTGATTATTTGGTTGCTTGTGTAGGTGGAGGAAGTAATGCGATTGGGTTATTCGCCCCTTTTTATAATGACAAGGAAGTAAAAATGATAGGTGTTGAACCAGGTGGTAAAGGAATTGAAACAGGGATGCATGCGGCGCCTCTTACAGCAGGAGAGCCTGGTATCATCCACGGATTTAAATGCTATATGATGAAAGACGAAAATGGAGAAATTGCAGAGGCACATTCTATCGCAGCGGGACTGGACTACCAAGGTGTTGGGCCAGAGCATAGTTATTATAAAGAAACCGGTCGTGCAGAATATGTAGCAATCAATGATAACGAAGCATTAGAAGCGTTTCATAAATTATCTCGTGTGGAAGGGATTATTCCTGCATTGGAAAGTTCTCATGCAGTGGCGTACGCTATAAAATTAGCAGCCACTTTACGAAATGATCAAAGTATTATTGTGAATTTATCTGGACGTGGTGATAAAGACGTACAGCAAGTGTTCGAAATGAATAATCAGAAATAACAGTATATAAAAATGGGAAAAGCGATGTTTCGTTCAGTGTTGAATAGAAAATCGCTTTTCTCTATGTTTTTCACCAGGATTACATCTTTTTTCAATTAAAGCTATCCGCCCATTAATTACAAGTCAACGTAATGCCTTTATATTTAATTGTTTTTATACAGTATCGGAATATCAAAAATGAAATTATAAATGACAGTATTTTGAACAATAAAGAATTAGATTGTTAATCATTTCTTTATTGAATATTCATAATTTAAAAGAATCACATTGACGGAGGTGTTAATATTGCTCATTATTATCACTATATCAGCATGTCTTTTAGTTTGTATTAGTTTATTACATGTTTACTGGGCATTCGGAGGAAGATGGGGAATAAAGGCAGCGATTCCAACTGAGTCAGGAGAAAAAGCCTTCATCCCTGGAACGGGTATGACATTATTAGTTGCACTATTACTATGTGTAGCGGCGTTAGTTTTGTTGTTACAGGCAAACCTTATCTTCTCTTTTATTCCACGTATGATCGTTCACTTTGGTTCGTGGATTTGCATGTTTATATTTGGATTAAGAGTGGTTGGAGAATTTAATTATTTTGGCATCTTTAAAAAGAAAACAGGTACGTATTTTGCGAAAATGGATAGCATGTTGTTTATTCCACTATGTGCGTTTTTATCTTTTTCATTCCTTTTGGCTATTATTATATAAAAACAAAGAAATTACCTTATGTATATATGTTACACTAAACATTACATCATTTTATGAATAGAGGGAATTAAATGATAGAAAAAATAGAGAAAATAAAAAAAGTCGTCAATGAAATGCAAGAAGATGAAGCAAAACAGTTGCTGCAAGGTATTTTAATACAGTTAGAGTTGTTAAAAAATGATTATAATGCAGATTCACTTACATATTTAACGAGCATTCCGAGTGAATGGATAGATTATGCAGAGCATAAGAAAAATATAGCTGAGAGCACACATATTCATATTACTTTTGGTGAGTCTAGTGCAGGGTGTTTAAAATACATGTTAAAGAAAAAGAAATTGCAGCGAGAGTATGTTATTTCATTTTCAGAGTTTTTTTCGATTGGCTCGATCAATCAGTTGGAGACAGCTGCTGGACAGCATTTGAGGCAGCAATGGCTATCTAAAAACTTAAATTTAGAAGATTCATATTTTGAAGAAGAATATTTACCAAAGTTTATCCAATCATTACAAGAACTACAATCCATTCCAAGTGATATGCCGATTACAATTTGGAGTGGAGAGAATGCAAATGAATACGTTGGATTATGTTTTGCGCTTTTTCATTTAAAAGATAAGAAAAACATTCGAATCATTCATACATCGGAAGCTTTTAGAAAGTTGTTTCAAAAAGAAAATGAAACTCATGGAGTTCACGGGACGAGTGCATTAGCGCCCGAGCAGTTAGCAACGATTTATGAGAAATATGAGAAGGGTGTAGTACTTACTGAAGAGACGCGAAAACAGCTAGAGCAAGAATGGAACTTACTTTCTGAAACGAAAGATTTATTACGAATTTGGGAAGAGAATAAAATTTCATCTGTGAAAGAAACTTATTTTGATTCTTTTATTATTGAATGCGCAAAAAATTTGGAGAAAGAAAGAGAAGAAGAATTTTATAAATCAGCGAGGCTTATTGGAGAGGTTCTTGGTCAAATAGAACAGTCAGTAGGGGATGTATTTCTCGAATATCGCTTGCGTACATTAATTGAGCAAGGTGTATTCGAAATGAAGGGGTCTTTGAAAGCAATGCGTTATTATAGTGTTCGGTTAAAAAAGTAACAAACATTAGATATTGTTTCAAATGTAGATTAGGTCATTTACAAGAATTAATAGCAAAAAAGTGCTTATGTCATAGCGCATAGGCACTTTTTTTGTTAGATTTTGAAATTCATTATGTATTTTAGCAATTTCCGCTACAGGAAGTAACATGAAAGGGAGTTCATAGTTGCTTACTTGAAACCTTTCAATTTTATATCCCAATGGAAAAAGATATCTTCTAGTTTTAAAATTCTTTTAATTGTATCACTACGATACATCATAAAGCGCAAGGGGATGAATAGTATAGAAAGTGATGAATTAGATATTTTTAGGGGGTGTTTTAATCAATCGGTTTGTTTGCTATTGGTATCAATCGATGATAGAGACAATTTCAGACTATGTTCATGTAAGAAAGATACCCTTTGCAACCAAGTTAGTTATTACAGCCTTATTGAGTACACTTGCCACTATGCTTCAATCAGCTGGAGGCTTTATGCCTGGTATAGGCTTTCTAATTAGTTGTCTAGCGACATTACCAATTTTTTTAGTTACTTGCTTTTCAATCCGCCAGGGAATCCTCTCTTATATCCTTACAATTTTTCTTTTATTGTTTATTCAGCCAAGTGAACTCATTATCTTCCCCTTGACAACAGGTTTATTAGGTGTAGCGATGGGTGTGTCCTTTTTATATTTGAAGCGGAGAATTATGGTTGTTTCCTTTTCATCATTATGTCTACTTGTGGGCATTATGACGACTCTATATGTCTTCCGTTTTCCAGTGCTAGGCCCTGTTGTAGATACAACTATAGGTTCAAAGGTTATTGCAATCATATTTATAGTGAGTTTTCTTTACTGTTGGATCTTCGCGGAGCTTTGTAGAATACTTATGAATAGATTGTGTCAGAGATTACTTTAGAAGTTGAGTAAAATCTCTTGGGGCAAGTAAGGAATGTAATACATGACCTACAAGTATAAGGCATTACTACGAAGGTATGGTGATGTCTTATTTCATTAGAATATGAATCGCTAACTTAGAGAGTAGATTGATAGAGATGTACAGAAACAATAAAGTCGTTTTAAAATAGATTGTACACTTTAATTGAGTTGAGTAATGTAATACCCACATAGAACCTACTAAAATTAAAAGGAAATTCCTCAAGCCTAATTTGATAATAATGGCACAGTTCTAATCATATTCTTATAAAGGAAGATAATAAGAAGGAGTGTAAAGTTAATTGATAAAAGTTAAGGTTAGTTTACGCCCCGTTGTAAGTAAGATAAATTTACCCACTGTTTTGAAAACAGCTATACTTCCTGGTGACTCAAGTGAAAGATTATTTATTGCTACCCAGGTAGGAGAGATCTTTTTCATAGGAGACGGAGCTATAAAGCCTTTTTTAGATATTCGCCCACGAGTCATAAAATTAGGTAATTCTGAACAAGGTGTTTCTGGTAGTGGCTATGATGAACGCGGATTGCTAGGGCTAGCATTTCATCCGAAATTCTATTATAACGGTTTATTTTATCTGCATTATTCAGTCGCTAGAACACAAGGACCAGGGGCTCTTTCTGAACATTTTAAGCCTAATCCATGCGATCCCAAAACTTTAAACTTAAGGTGGATAAATAGAGAAACTCAGTATGATCATATTGATACAGTTGAAGAATGGATTTTACAATTGAATGGTCAACCTCAAAAACGACGGACTTTACTTAACTTAAGAAGACCATTTTTTAATCATAATGGTGTCAATAGCTTAAACTTTTCACCTGAAACCGGAAACCTTGTTTTAACAACTGGAGATGGTGGTTCAGGCTATGATCCATTTAATTTAAGTCAGGATGATATGGAGATAGCTGGTAAAATAATTGAAATTGATGTAGCGAAGAATACATTTATCAATAATCCACCCGTAGTCACTCGTTTTAATGAACTTCCCTCATCTATTCAAGAAACGCTTACGGTAATTGTTAAAGGAGTTCGCAATATAACAGGCATTTCATTCCAAAAGTTTTATAATCAGTATATCAAATATGCTGGAAATGTCGGACAGGATTTGGTAGAGTCGATTTTTTCATTCGTTCATTATAAACCAATACCGGTTACTCAGCTTGTTCAAGCTTCTTTAATGAGATCTAACCTTGACCAAATAGGATTTATTAATTTCGGTTGGCGAGGGTGGGAAGGTGATTTTCCTACTTCGTTTATAAGGGGATGTTCTGCAGATCCGACTTTGGATGAGAAAACAATTGCTTATTACAATGAAACCTTAAAAACTTCAGTGAGACGTCTTCAACCTCTAACGAATTATTTCCATAAGGATTCCCGCCCCGATAAGTTTGGGGGAACTGCACTTACAGGAGTCCAACCATATATGGGGAATGAAATTCCGAATTTAACAGGAAGCGTTGTATTTACCGATCTTGCTCGGCATGAAGAATCTCGGCCTCCGGTTAGAGGCGTTTTAGCTTACACTAGGGTAAGAACAGATTATAAATCAAATGATTTTAGTGTTATTGAAACTGATTATAATTTCGGGTCTCAATCGGCTTATTATGTTACTTTTGGAACGAATCTGGATCAAACCAGATTATATTTAGGAGTTTATGGCTCTATGAAAGTGACTGATTTTAACCAAGGTACTATTTTTGAAATTGTCCCGTGATATATAATTATAAAATTCGATAGCTGGAGTATTTGTCATACATTTATACGATGAAGACAACGAAAAGGAGAATTTTAAAATAAGACGAATGGTAGCTTTGAAATAAGATTTGTACAAAAATGTAGTTTTACTACGGATCAAATAAGCCTCGTATTATCCATGAGGTTTATTTGTGTTGGACTAATAAAGGCATTTCATTCTGTTCTTTTGGTACTATAAAATTTTAGCTCGATGATTATGGGGCGCTTTTACTTCAAGATGAAGAGAGCGGTTGATTGATCATTTAAAAATCCTCGTGTTATTTGGGCTATATAAATAAGCTACATAAAAAAGCAATACAACATATGAATGGATAAAGTAATTAATCATAAGAGGTGATTTTTTCTATGTATAATCAACAAGGCTATTTTCCATATGTGGATTACAATCAAATGGCATATTATAACCCACAAGTTTCCGGTTATGAAACAACTGAAGAACTAAGAGATGTGGAGCTTGAAGAATATCGACCTGATGATGCGGAAGATGCACCCACGTCACCACCGCCATCACAAGCTCCTTCTGTACCATCAACATTCGCTGCTCCTGCACAAAGTGGAAATATAAAAGCATGGATGTGTAATTGTCTAGGAAGATGGGGCTATATGCGATTACATCGCCCAGGCCCTTTCGGAAGAGATTTATGGTTTTTCCCAACTGAAGTGAGACGAAATGGAGTATCAGGATACACATGGCAAGCTGGACGACGCCGAAAAGTGAGTTATCGATATCAACAAATTAGTAATTTCATGTGCTTTGCGTAGTAACCAAACAAGCGATAAGAAGAAAAGCTCTTCTTATCCCGCATTAACGGGCAGTAAGACCCCGATTCCAAGATTCAGAGAGAAAGTAATGTCCAGCTCTAGCGGCTAAAGAAGGTAGGTGGGGAGTCAACTGCCCGTAAAAGCCCGATTGGTTCAACTAATAATCAGTGGGGGATGAAGAAAACCCCCACTGATTAAAGTTTCACTTTATCGCTTGTATTTTGAAATGAATTATTTTTCAATATATAAGGTAATATTATAACGAAATATTTACAATTTTCTCTCTCCTTATAAGGTATAATTCATATGTTGATTGATTTCCACAAATAGAAGAGAGCGAGGGAGTACAATGTCTTTCAAAAACAAGGTTGGCTACAAAGTAGAAGATGGCATTCATTTAGCTTCTGCCGAATTTAAAGAAGATGCGTATGAGATTTATAGAGAATCGCGCAAATCACAACCGATTTTGTTCGTATCTAAAAGTGAACTTGGTACAGAATGGCTTATTACAAGATATGAAGATGCATTACCGCTTTTAAAAGATTCTCGTTTGAAAAAAAATCCTGAAAATGTATTTTCTCAAGAAGGATTGAACCCATTTCTTTCTATTGAAAATGGGGACCATTTAACGAAGCATATGTTAAATTCAGATCCACCTGATCATAATCGCTTACGAGCACTTGTTCAAAAAGCATTTACTCCTAAAATGATTTCACAATTAGATGAACAAATCCAACATATCGCAGATACTTTATTAGATCATGTCGAACTGAAACGCTCGTTCAACCTTGTTAATGACTATGCATTTCCATTGCCAATCAATGTGATTAGCGAAATGCTTGGTATTCCAAAAGAGGACCAAGAGAAATTTAGAGTATGGTCTCATGCGGTTATTGCTTCACCTGAAACACAAGAGGAAATAAAGGAAACGGAAGAAAAGCTATCAGAATTCATTACATATCTTCAATACTTAGTTGATGTAAAAAGGAAAGAACCACAAGAAGATTTAGTTAGTGGATTAATTCAGGCGGAAAGCGAAGGGAGTAAATTAAGTGCACCAGAGCTGTATTCAATGATTATGTTGCTTATTGTAGCAGGACATGAAACGACTGTGAATCTTATCACGAATACAGTTCTAGCATTATTAGAGAATCCCGATCAAATGCAATTATTAAAAGAAAAACCTGAGCTCATTGATTCAGCGATTGAAGAAGGCTTACGTTATTATTCTCCTGTTGAAGTTACAACAGCGCGCTGGGCAGCGGAACCTTTTATGATTCATAATCAAGAGGTTCAAAAAGGAGATATGGTGATTATTTCATTAGCATCAGCAAATCGGGATGAAAAAGTCTTTGTGAATCCAGAAGTATTTGATATCACGAGAGAAAACAATCGACACATTGCCTTTGGGCATGGAAGTCATTTTTGCTTAGGAGCACCGCTTGCTCGTTTAGAAGCAAAGATTGCAATTGCGACATTGTTAAAACGTATGCCTCACATACAAATAAAAGGCGGGCGAGAAAAAATGAAGTGGCAAGGTAATTATTTAATGCGTTCGTTGGAGGAACTTTCGCTGTCCTTCTAGAATAAATAATTGGAGACACGCATACATGTTTGGTGACTTACATAGAGTATGTATGTGTGATTTTAAATCGAAACGGAAGGGTGACGACATCCCAATGATCAACTAATTCTATTTTTTAAGAAATGTTCGTTATAAAACGAAATATTCTTCTGAATAGGATTAGTCTGTACATTTTTATATGTAAAAGGGATGTATTTTCGCGCTGCGAATAGACCTGTCTTTTATGATATGATTGTGCTGCCTCCTATTTAGAATGTAGAATAGGGGGCTTTTTTATGTCAATGAATGTAGAAGCGAAACAAAAGAGTAATATGTCCGTAGTATTAAAAAATCGATTTGTGCAAGCGATTATTGCTTCAGCATTATTTCTACAGATTGGAATTTGGGTTCGGAATTTTGCAGTACTACTTTATGTGATGGAAATGACAAATGGGGATGCTTTTGCTATTTCGATGATTTCAGTTGCAGAATTTGCGCCAATTTTTATTTTTTCATTTATAGGAGGGACGTTTGCGGATCGGTGGAAACCAAAAAGAACGATGATTTGGTGTGAAACTTTAAGTTCTTTATCAGTATTTGCAGTATTACTTACATTGATTTTTGGAAGTTGGAAAGTTGTGTTTTTCGTAACACTCATTTCAGCAATCCTTTCACAATTTTCACAGCCTTCAGGTATGAAGCTATTTAAACAACATTTATCTACAGAAGAAGTGCAATTGGCCATGTCATTATATCAAACCATTTTTGCAATTTTCATGATATTAGGTCCTATACTTGGAACGTTTATATTTCAAGCCTTCGGAATTTACACTTCTATTATTGTGACCGGCATTGCGTTTTTACTTGCGGCTTTCGTATTGTTATTTTTACCAAAAGATGTTGAAGAACAGGAAAAAAAGAAAAAAGTTAGCCTATTGCAAGAAATGATAGATGGAGTGAAATATGTAAAAGCGAAGAAGGCATTAACATTACTCGGTATTTGTTTTATGGCAGCAGGACTAGGGATTGGTCTGATTCAGCCACTCGGTATTTTCATTGTGACAGAACAATTAGGTTTATCAAAAGAAAGCTTACAATGGCTGTTGACTGTAAATGGAGCTGGGATGATTATTGGCGGCGCTTTAGCGATGGTATTTGCTAAAAATGTTGCACCGCAAAAGATGTTAATTTTCGGAATGTTAGCACAGGCGATTGGCATTGGTATCATTGGATTTTCGACAAATTTATGGATCACACTTATCGCTCAATTTTTCAGTGGTCTAGCTCTCCCTTGCATCCAAATTGGGATAAATACACTTATCATTCAAAATTCTGATACAGACTTTATCGGACGAGTAAATGGGATTTTAAGTCCATTATTTACAGGTTCAATGGTCTTAACGATGAGTGTAGCCGGTTCATTAAAAGAAGTCTTTTCACTTAGTACAATGTATGAAGGAACAGCGGTGCTCTTTATTATTGGGTCCTTATTTATTTTGCCAATATACAATTTGAAACCAATAGTAGAAACTTCAAATGAAGGTGGTGCTGTCCAGCATGAATCCTAATCCAAATGTAAAATTTCCTATTGAAGGAAACAAGAGTGTTCATTTTATTAAAAATACAATAACCAAACCAAATATTATTGTTGGAGATTATTCATATTATGATTCGAAAAATGGCGAAACATTCGAAGATCAGGTGCTATACCATTATGAATTTTTTGGAGACCGATTGGTTATAGGGAAATTCTGCTGCATAGCACCCGGTGTTACATTTATTATGAATGGTGCAAACCATAGAATGGATGGGTTCTCAGCTTATCCATTTAATATTTTTGGTCATGGCTGGGAGAAATACACACCTGCACTTTCTGATTTACCTTTTAAAGGAGATACGATAATTGGAAATGATGTATGGTTGGGTATGGATGTGACGATTATGCCTGGAGTGAAGATAGGGGACGGAGCAATCGTTGCTGCTAAATCAGTTGTTACGAAAGATGTTCTACCATATACCATTGTTGGTGGTAATCCTGCTACTGAGATAAAAAAGAGATTTCCAAATGATGTAATAAGTGAATTGTTAGAAATAAAATGGTGGGACTTGGACATTAAGGTTATTTCTAAAAATATTGATGTGATTGTAAGTGGGGATATGGAAACTTTACGAAAGATTGCTCTAAACAAAGAAATACGGAAAAAGGTAAAAAAATGAATACCAAAATGGTATCATACCTCCCGAATTTGTTAATGATAAAAAGAATAAGGAGGTGTGATACTTATGGCACAAGATGTTTTATGTGAAGTAAACAACTGTAAATTTTGGGGTAACGGAAATAAATGTAATGCAGACGCCATTTATGTAGTAAGTCATAAAGGGAATCGTGCATCTACAACGGAAGAAACTGATTGCAAAACTTTTAGTCCTGAAGCGTAAATGATAAAGGGTAACCGTATCGGGTTGCCCTTTTATTAATTATAGTATTGATAATAAATTTCATTTTCATTCATTATTTTTCCACTTTCTTGTATTTTGTATGCATTATTCATGAAAGTGTGTTTAAGAATACAGTTAATTTAAGAAACAAGAAAACGGAATAAAGCTGACTTTTATTCCGTTTTCTCTTTTCCAATTATCCCGTAAAATAAAATATTCATGATATCTTCGGTTAGTGGCAATATATTTTGGTAAACATCTTTCCGCTGTATATATTCATTTATTGCCTGCATATAAAATAAAATGGCTTCGTTAGATAAGCTTGGATCCACATATCCTTGTTCTTTTCCCTCATTAAATAAACTTACAAAACGCGGAAGAGCCTCTTTCACATAAAGCTCTTGAAGATAATTAGAACTAGAAGTATATTCCTTCATTAAATTCTCATAAAAATCCTGATGCATATGTTTTACAGCTTCTTTTTTCATAAAAATAAGTTGCTTTATTTTTTCTGGAAACGGAACATCACTATTTAGTATTTGTTCAAACTCCTCAAATGCTTGATTAACAGAATACATAAACACTTCATGAGTTAAATTATGTTTGCTTTCAAAATAGTTATAGATGGTCACCTGAGATACGTTTGCTTTTTTTGCTATTTCAGCAATTGAAATTTTTTGTACACCGTATTCTGTGAATAAAGTTAATGCAGCTTCTAATATATTTATTTTCTTTTTTTCTCTTCTTCGTTGAAATCCGTCCATTATTTCACCTCCATGTTAGTTTAATTAAATTTATGTAATAAAACAATAAAAATATTTCATAAACTATTGTCAAAAGATACACCTTTTGTATATTATGAACCATATAGGTTGAATTATTTCATAACTTTTTTTAAAAAGAGGATGATATGTAGAACTAACAGTAATATATGCACTTTACATTGTGGCTGAAATTTGGATGAGGAAGAGGAGGAAAGAATATGTCTGTCTTAAAAACAACGAATTTAACAAAAAAATTTGGAAAGTTTACAGCTTTAAATGATTTGAACATTGAAGTGAATAAAGGGGAAGTTTATGGATTTATTGGCCCAAATGGAGCTGGGAAATCAACAACAATCCGTTTATTACTTGGTATTTTAAAACCAACTAGCGGAACCGCACAGATCTTTGGCATGGATGCATGGAAGGATGCTGTTGAAATTCATAAACGAATTGCATATGTTCCAGGTGATGTAAATTTATGGCCCAATTTAACGGGTGGAGAAGTTATTGATTTATTTGTGAAGTTACGTGGGGGAAATAATAAAAGTAGACGGGAAGAACTTATTCAAAAATTTGATTTAGACCCTTCTAAAAAATGTAGAACGTATTCAAAAGGGAATAGACAAAAAGTTGCCCTTATCGCTGCTTTCTCCTCAGATGCCGATCTTTACATTTTAGATGAACCTACGTCAGGTTTAGATCCATTGATGGAAAGAGTTTTTCAAGATTGTGTTATGGATATGAAAAAAGAAGGGAAAAGCGTATTACTTTCCAGCCATATCTTATCGGAAGTGGAAAGATTATGTGATAAAGTAGGGATTATTCGCCAAGGGAAAGTCATTGAAACAGGAACATTAAATGAATTACGCCACTTAACAAGAACCAATCTACTTATTGAAACGAAAGAACCACTTGTGTCTCTACATGAGGTTAAAGGTGTTTATAATATCGAGAAGAAACATCAAGCTCTTTCGTTTCAGGTAGATTCAGAGGAACTAGATCATGTTATTAAATATGTAAGTCAGTTTGGAGTTGTAAAATTAGAAAGTTCGCCACCTACATTAGAAGATTTATTTATGCGTCATTATGAAGGAGGCGCTTTATAATGACGAAGCAACTCTACAATCATACAGGGAAACTTGCTGCATTTATCATGCGGCGGGAGCGGATCCGCACTCCTATTTGGTTACTCTCTTTATCTATTTTGACATGTATTGTTGCGGTTTCATTTACCGAAATGTATCCATCTCAGCAAGAAAGACAAATTATTGCAGAAACGATGAAAAACCCTGCAATGGTAGCGATGCTTGGGCAAGGCTATGGTTTAAAAAACTATACAATAGGAGCAATGATGGCCAATCAAATGCTACTTTTTACAGCAATAGCTGTTGGAATTATGAGTATTTTATTTGTGGCACGCCATACACGAGCAGATGAAGAGGACGGCCGCATTGAAATGATTCGCTCTTTACCTGTCGGACGCTTATCTAATTTAAATGCGACAATCTATGTTTCATTTGGAATAAATGTGATATTAGCGTTAATAATTGGATTGGGATTGTCTGTTTTAAATATTGAAAGCATAGATTTAGGGAGTTCGCTTCTTTACGGAGCGGCTTTAGGAGCAACAGGTATTATTTTTACAGCCATCACGGCATTATTTGCGCAGCTTACAGAGAGTTCGCGAGGGACGATTGGCTTTTCTATCACTATATTACTTATCTCATATTTGATTCGTGCCATTGGAGATGTTAGCAATGAAACCCTGTCTTGGTTTTCACCATTTGGATGGGTGTTAGGTTCAGAAGTATATGTGAATAATTATTGGTGGCCAATTGTATTAACCATTGGCGTTGCATTTGTTTTAGTTATCATTTCCCTTTATTTAAATGCAATCCGTGATTTAGAAGCGGGATTCATACCGGCTAAACCTGGGAGAAAACAGGCATCTCATTTTTTACAAAGTCCTTTTGGCTTAGCAGTAAGACTGCAACGCATTGGAATCATTGCTTGGGGCATTGGGCTATTTATTCTCGGTGCATCTTACGGTTCTATTTTAGGTGATTTAGAGTCCTTTTTTGCCAATAATGAAATGATGGTGAAAATGTTAACGCCAGTAGAAGGATTTTCATTAACAGAACAATTTTTAAGTACATTGATGAAAGTGATTGCAATGATGTGTACCATTCCACCTTTAATGGCTATGTTTAAATTAAAAGGGGAAGAGAAACAGAATCGTACAGAACATTTGCTAAGCCGTGCTATCTCTCGTTCGCAGGTAATGGGAAGCTATTTCATCGTATCGATTATTAGCGGCTTTGTCATGTTATCACTTGCGGCAAGTGGTTTAGCATTAGCTGGAAACGCGGTCATGAAGGAAACAATTTCTTTTAGTACTTTTTATAGTGCAGCGATCGTTTATTTACCTGCAATGTGGATCATGATTGGTGTTGCCATCCTCTTTATTGGATTTGCACCAAAATTTTCAGGACTAACTTGGATGTATTTAACTTATTCATTCTTTGTCATTTATTTAGGTGGTTTATTTCAACTTCCAAAATGGATGAGTAACTTAACACCATTTGGATATATTCCAAGACTTCCTGTTGAAGAGGTAGATTTCGTGAAATTTTCAATACTAGTAGTTGTTGCAATTGTATTAATGGTTTTAGGCTTTGTCGGATATAATAAGCGGGATATTCACGGGTAATTGAATGCAATCCACTTTATATAAAAATTTGATGTTAAAGACTATTCTTTTTATATATGCGTATAAAAAGAATAGTCTTTTTTGTAAAATAAACGATTATAAATAAAAATAGCACTTGACCTGAAACGCTTTTCATACATTATAACTAAATTGTGATTGAGGATGTGAATATGGAAACGATACCTCGTTTGTATATTTTCTATATGAGCAGGTTTATTTATAGAAAGTGGTGACGAACCAATGAAATTAATTGCAATTGATTTAGATGGAACTCTTCTTTCAGGAAATAAAATAATTAGTAAAGAAAATGCAGAAGCAATTCGAAAATGTCAGGAGCAGGGACATGTAGTGACGATTTGTACAGGCCGTTCTATCGTAGATATTGAACGTCTACTATTAGAAGCTAATTTACAATGTCCTATTATCGCAGAAAACGGTGCTCTTATTTATACGGATCAAAAAATGATGAAGAGATACCCAATTCCAAATGCACAAGCACTTGAAATTGTTGAGTATCTTGAACGAAATCGTATGTATTATCAACTGTATACAGACAGGGGCGTATATGTCCCAGCTTATGGTGAAGAGAGCGTAAACTATGAAGTAGAATGGTTAAAAAAGAAAAACAGCGATATGAATCAAGAGGAGATTGATCGAATTGCAGCGTTATACCTTGAGCATACAGCGTTCCATGTAGCAGAAAGTTGTAAATCAATAGTAGAAGAAGAGGTGTATGTGCATAAACTTTTACCGTTTTCTTATGATATAGAGAAATTACAAAAATTAAAAATGCATTTTGAACATAATATAGGGCTAGCAATTACTGCTTCATATTGGCACAATGTAGAGATTAATCATCGTGACGCTCAAAAGGGGAATGGTTTATATACTTTAGCGGAATATCTTAATATTCCAGTTGGAAATACGATTGCAATAGGTGACGGTTTGAATGATATTTCTATGATGGAAAAGGCAAATATATCTATTGCAATGGGTAATGCAGTAGACGAAATTAAACAAATTTGTCATTATGAAACACTATCGAATGAAGAGCACGGCGTTGCACACGCTCTTTACCAATATGTCATAGTCAAAAAATAAAAAAGAATCCTTTGCGGGATTCTTTTTTATTTTTTATTAGGGGTAAGAAATTCTATGAGATTCATAGAATCCTTATTACCATTTATTTTATAGAATATATTGGAAGAAATGTATATGTTTTTCTTTAATTTTGTGAATATTTTGTGAACGATTCAACTACATAACAAAAAAATACCATTTCGAACGATTTTTTATTGAAAAATAAAATTTATTTGAATAATTATACTCTTGCTATATACCTAAGAGGACATTATTCGTATAATGGAGAGGCGTGAAAAAATGGTATTAATTTTACATATAGAGGTGGAAAGAAAATGAATGCTCGGCTAATGGAACTCATTGATATGAACACAATAGAAACCATGGCAGAACAATTTTATAAATTAACAAACATTTCGCATCAACTTCTTGATCAAAATAAGGAATGTGTTTTTTCATTCGGTATGGGTCAAGAAGAAAATATACAACTTACAAAGATTGAAATTCCGATTTTTTTGCATAAGCAACACCTTGGATCATTTGTTGCTTGTTCAATAAAAAATGACATCCGTACTTGTCAAAAATACTTCGAAATGCTTTCAAATCTCATTGTAAATAGTGCAATGAATAAACTTCAAAACGAAACAAAAAATATACATTTACTTTCTCAAAAAGAAGAACAGCTACATACAATCTTGCAAAATATGCCTATTTTAGTCGATGCCCTTGATAAAGATGGAAATTTCATATTGTGGAACCGAGAATGTGAGCTTGTAACAGGTTATGCTGCAGAAGAAATCGTTGGGAATCCAAAAGCACTTGAACTACTATATCCTGATGGCAATTATCGTAAGCAAATGCAAAAGAAATTTTCGATTCGCGGAAAAAGTTTTCGAGATTGGGAAATGAATTTAACATGCAAAAATGGGGACGTAAAAACCATCATGTGGTCAAACATTTCAGAACAGTTTCCAGTACCTGGTTATAGCTATTGGGCAGTGGGGGTTGATATTACTCATAGAAAAGGAATGGAAGAGCAATTAAAACAGCAAACTTCTGAGCTGGAGCTTATTTTTAAAGCATTACCTGATTTATGTTTTTTAACGGAAGCCGATGGAACAATTATAGATTATAAAGCTGGTTCAACAGCTAAGTTTTACGTTCCTGCAGAATCTTTTATGAGGCAAAAATTTTATGAAGTCTTGCCATCATCTGTAGCACAGCAATTTCAAGAAGCGATTCATCAAGTACAACAAAAGGAGTCGACAGTCATTGTTGAATACCCGTTAACACTCAAAGGAAGTGTTAGTTTTTTTGAAGCTAGATGTTTACCACTTTTACAAAATAAGATTATGATACTCGTTCGAGACATTACTGAGCGGAAAAAGACTGAGGAGCTATTGAATAAATCAGATACACTTGCAGCAATTGGACAGTTAGCTGCTGGAGTAGCACATGAAGTTAGAAATCCATTAACCGTAATCAAAGGGTTTATTCAATTATTTCAAATTAACCAGGAAGATCAAAATAAATATTTTGATCTTATGTTATCAGAGATTGAAAGGATTGAATCTATACTTCATGAATTTTTATCAATCGCAAAGACTGATGTTATTCCAATTGAAAAGAAAAATATTTGTTCGATATTAAGAAATGTTGTTTCGTTAATTAATACAAAAGCAATTATGACAAATATTCAAATTAACTTGCATATAGAATCGAAAGAATTACTGATTGATTGCTGTGAAAATCAATTAAAACAAGTTTTTATTAATATTTTACAAAACTCCATTGAAGCAATGCCAAATGGTGGGACAATCTCTATTTCTATGAAAAAATCAGAGCGTGAGGAAGTTGTTATTCATATAGTAGATGAGGGTGTAGGAATTCCTGAAGAAAGAATAAAAAGGCTTGGTGAACCTTTTTATAGTACGAAAGAAAAAGGGACTGGTATTGGATTAATGCTCAGTTATAAAATTATTGAAAGTCATCAAGGTAGAATTAGTATTATGAGTGAGGTAGGGAGAGGTACATCAGTTACTATTTATTTACCTATATTTCAAAGTGAGCAGGTGACTTCTCATTCTGATCTGCCATCTATGACAGGAGTTTTGTAATAGATAGTTATAATAAAGAAAAGAAGCTATTTTATAATCAATAAGATAGCTTCTTTTTTTTATTATCCAGCGAATTCTACTGCAGTTTTAGCATGTAAAAAAGCAGTATCAAATACAGGGATGGAAAGATCTTTTTGTGAAATGAGCAGGGGTATTTCTGTACAACCTAATAAAATTCCCTCTGCGCCATTTTTAATGAGTTTTTGAATGATTTGTAAGAAATGTTCTTTGGATTGATGCGAAATAATACCTTTACTTAATTCATGGAGAATAACATGATGAATAAAATTCCGTTCATTTTCTTCAGGAATAATTGTTTCAATACCATAATTAGTTAGTTTGGTTTTATAAAAGTCTTGTTCCATTGTTTGTTTTGTTCCGAGCAATCCAATTCGCTTCACATCTTTTTCAATAATTTCTTCAGCGCTTACATCACCAATATGAAGAAGTGGGATAGAAATTGCTTTTTCTACTTCTTCCGCAAACTGGTGTACTGTATTTGAACACATAAGTATACAATCTGCACCGGAGTGTTCTACTTTTTTTGCTACTTGGACGAGTTGGTTTTGCACTTCCTCATATTGTTGATTTTGTAATAAATTTGTTACTTCACCAAAATCCATACTATATAAAACAAGCTTTGCATTATGATTATACTGAGATAAAGTTAATGTATTAATATGTTTATAGTAAAGCGATGTTGATTCCCAGCTTAATCCACCAATTAATCCAATTACTTTCATGTCTCATTCCCCCGTGAACTTGTTTTATTACATTAATTATTCCATAATTCCGATAAGAATACAATGATTTATTTGTTCATTTCACATAAAAGTTGAAATAGCGAGAAAAATATCGAAAGTAATTTACCGTATTTCAATAATACAAGTTACAAACAAATACTTATCTAGAGAGGTGTAGGGAACGGCCCTATGAAACCACAGCAACCCTTATTTACTACAAATAAGAAGGTGCTAATTCCGCAAGTCTTTTGAAAGATAAGAGGATCATATATTCATATGGAAATGGCCTCTTATAGCAAAGGTCATTTTTTATTAAGAATAAAGGAAGTGAAGGCTCATAATTCAATATTTTTTTACATAGGACTAATAGAAACTAATTAGAATGAGAGGAGACTTCATATGAACAAATTATCTACAAAATTAGTCGTAGCAATCGGAATCGGTTCTGCACTATATGGTGTATTAGGTCTGTGGGGATTTTCAATTGCTCCAAACACATTTATTAAGCCTGGCCTTGCTATATTAACCATATTCGCTGCAGTTTTCGGGCCATTTGCAGGGCTTTTGATTGGGCTTATCGGTCATACAGTAACAGATACCATTGCTGGATGGGGGATATGGTGGGGATGGGTACTTAGTTCAGGTATTATTGGATTTATGATGGGACTTGTCCAAAAACGAACAAATTTTAGTATTAAAAATGGAACATTCCTTAATCGTGATATTGCATACTTTGCTGTAACAGGTTTAGTTGGGATTGTCATTGCAATTCTATTTGCTGGTGCTTTCGATATTATCGTCATGGGGGAACCTTTAGATAAAATTGTTATTCAAGTATTTGGTGCAACGATTGCAGATATCCTTGTATTTTTAATTCTTGGTTTACCAATCACCCTTGGATTAGCGAAAGCAAATAAAAAACATGCACATTTGAAGATTGAAAAGTAGGGAGGTCACAATGAAACCGATTATTTCCTTTGAACAATTTACATTTCAATATCAACAAGTGACCGAACCTACTTTAAAGAATATTACACTCCATATTTATCCAGGGGAAAAAGTATTAATTGCCGGTCGAAGTGGATCAGGAAAATCTACATTAGCCCATTGTATAAATGGGCTAATCCCTTTTTCATATGAGGGTTCAAGTACTGGGAACATTTCAATATGTGGTAAGGATCCCCGAAAAGGTAGTATTTTTGAGCAGAGTAAGCATGTGGGAACTATTTTACAAGATCAAGATTCCCAGTTTATTGGTTTGACTGTAGGGGAAGATGTTGCTTTTTCATTAGAAAATGATTGTGTCGAACAGAGGAAAATGAAAGTGGTTGTTATGGACTCTTTAAAAAAAGTACAGATGCATACATTTCATTCACGAAGCCCCCATGAATTATCTGGTGGTCAAAAACAAACTGTCTCTCTTGCTGGTCTACTAACGACCGATGCTGACATATTACTATTTGATGAACCGTTAGCAAATTTAGACCCAATAAGTAGCTTGAAAACAGTAGAACTTATTCAAAATGTACATCAACAATTTAATAAAACAGTTGTTATTATTGAACATAGAATAGAGGATATATTAAAGTTAGATTTAGATAAAATCATATTAATAGATGAAGGGGAAATTGTAGCAATCGATTCACCAAAAAGGATTTTACAAACAAACATGCTACAACAAATAGGGTTAAGAGAACCTGTATATATTGAAGCATTAAAAAATATAAAAATGAATATTTTAGATGAAGAATTATATCCAATTGAAACTTTAAATCATGAGAAGTTGAATAATGCAGTTAAGCAATGGGTGTTGCATGCTACTACGCCTAAAAAGCAACAAAAAAAAGAAATCTTATGTAAAGCAGAAAATATTTCATTTTCATATTCTCACAAAGGTTTTACATTAAGGGACATAACACTTTCCATACAAAGGGGAGAAATTGTAGCATTATTGGGTCATAATGGTGCAGGTAAATCTACATTTGCACATTTATTAACGGGAATGAACAAAGTACAGAAAGGAAACATTGTACTAGATAATGATAATATAACTTTATGGTCTATTCGGAAGCGGGGAGAAGTGATTTCCTATGTTATGCAAAATCCCAATCACATGATTACACAATCTACTGTTTGGGATGAAATTGCTTTTTCATTAAAATTACAGAAGGCTTCTAGAGCAGAAATACATAAACGAGTGGAAGATGCGCTGCAAATTTGTGGATTATATCCATTTCGAAATTGGCCAATTCAAGCGTTAAGCTACGGACAAAAAAAGAGGCTTACAATTGCATCAGTTTTAACAACGAATCCGAAACTTATCATATTAGATGAGCCAACTGCAGGACAAGATTATTTTCATTATAAACAATTTATGTCTTGTATAATTGAATTAGCGACACAGGGAATATCATTTATCTTTATTACACATGATATGAACTTAGTCTTAGAATACGCGGATCGTGCGGTTGTCTTTCATAAAGGAAAAATACTTGCTGATGATAGGATTCCGTTCGTATTAGCAAATAGTAAAGTATTACAACAAGCTAATTTGCAGGAAAGTTCGCTAACAACATTAGCAAAATTGAGCAAAATCCCTTTTCCAGAAGTTTTTGTACAAAAGTATATGGAGGCAAAAAGGAGGGGGGATTATGAATAAATCAGATTTATTTTATAGAGATAATCATACGTATTTCCATCGTATGGACGGCGCAATTAAGTTGTTTTTATTTATAATTTGGATGACTCTTACATTTATATTTTTTGATTTTCGTATTTTATTATGCGTGTTTTTCATTGGTTGTTTAGGATTAGTGATTGCTAAAATCTCTGTAAAAAAAGTTGTAATTATATTTAGTGCCATTTTCACATTTAGTATGCTAAATTCAGTGATGATTTTATTGATTACACCCGCCCATGGATCTGAGTTAACTGGGACAAGTACAGCATTCTTGCATATTGGATATGCTACGATTACATTTGAAACACTCTTTTATGCTCTTACACTTTCATTAAAGTACTTTACGCTATTACCATTTACACTTATTTTTATATACACGACACATCCAAGTGAATTCGCTAGCAGCCTATATAAAATTGGGTTGCCGTATAAAATTGCCTATGCGATAAACATTGCGCTTCGTTACATACCGAATATACAAGCGGAATATAAATTGATTAAGCACGCTCAAGAAGCAAGAGGTGTACCATTTGAAAAAGGAGAGGCGAATTTTTGGGAACGTCTTAAAAACCGATTACTCATTTTTTGGCCACTTATTATTCAATCTTTAGAGCGAATTGATACAGTTTCAAATGCAATGGATTTACGAGGATTCGGAAAAAAAGAGAAACGAACATGGTATTTTACAACGAAGGCAAAACAAGAGGATTATATAGGGCTCATTATTAGTATTATAACTTTATTATTTTCTATTTATTTGAAATTGAATGTTTTCAAAGGATTTTGGTATCCATTATAAGCTGTTACGTTCTTATTGGGAGAAAATTTAGGCACTCAGCGGAGTGTCTTTTTAATTTTATCAAGACATGCTCCAAAACTGCATAGATACATAATGTATAATACGAACCCGTTAATAAACGATCAATTACCCATTTTCTTTATCTTAAAGGAGGAAAAAATATGAGTTTCGGTGGTTCTTGTGGTTTCGGAGGTAGCTTTGCGCTATTAGTTGTGTTATTTATTTTATTAATTATTGTTGGATGCAGCTGTTGGGGCGGAGGGTATTAAAAAACATATGATTTTTTAATCGTTCGTCACAACATTATGTAATGAGAAAAACTATTAAAGGTACTTTTTTGAGTATCACTGTGAGATTTAATATGAAAAAGGAGCAGCCATGCTCCTTTTTCATATTGAAATTTTATCAGAATAACAAAGTTAACCTTCAAAAATTTTGTTGAATTTACATAATGTTTTTTAATCAATGAGATTAAACGGAATGATATTCATTTTCTATGTAATTTATTCTAAATAGTTGCCAGAATAGAAAAAAAGAAGTGCCACATAATAACAAAAAAGTGAAAAGACTAAATAAAAATTTGAGAAGCGACTAAATTCATTTTTAAAAGATATTTTTCTTGAAAACGAGTTAGGGATGATCTTAGATTGTTGAGGTGATTACATATATGCCAATGTTGGATGTGGACGGTAGTAGCCTGTATTATATCGTTAAGGGAAAAGGGGTTCCTATTGTTTTTATTCATCCTCCTGTACTTACTTGTGAGAATTTTGAGTACCAAATAGAGGAATTATCTCAAAATTTTAAAGTAATTGCTTTTGATATTAGAGGGCATGGAAGGAGTGAGTATTCAAAACAACCGATAACCTACCCACTGATTGCTGAAGACATTAGATGTTTGTTGGATCATTTGAAGATCAAAAAAGCATTTGTATGTGGATATTCGACTGGAAGTTCTGTCGCATTAGAATTTTTATTGGCTTTTGCTGAAAAAGCGTTAGGAGGGATTCTAATCGGGGGAATGTCAGAAGTGAGGGATGGATATCTAAAGAATAAGATTTCACTTGGCGTGAAGCTTGCGAAAGTGGGGGCAGTCTCATTTTTAGCATGGTCTATTTCATGGAGTAATTCAAATACACATAAATTGTTCAGAAAGATGTTTAAAGAAGCACGAAAAGGGAATGCCAAAAATATCTGGCAGTATTATTGTTATAGTTTACATTATAATTGTACGAATCAGCTTAGAAATATTCAGCTTCCGGTTTTGTTGGTATATGGTGAGAAAGATAAAGTATTTTATAGTCATGCGAAATTACTGCATGGAAAATTGCCATGTAATGAATTAAAATTCATTGATAACGTAAAGCATCAAATTCCTACAAAAGCAGCGAAATGTTTAAATGAATTGATTCAGCAGTTTGCTTTTATTCATACTGAGATGAGACTTTTTCCTTCCCCATAAAAAAATAGATTTATTTCGAAGTTATATACGTTGGTTGCGCTAAAAATTCAAGTGCAAAAGGAGCTATCATGCTCCTTTTTTTGCGATTGACCTGTTAAAGAGTAATAAGTGCTCAAGTTATCGTTACTAAAACATTTTGAAATCCTTTTTGTATCGTAGTAATGAGTAGGCGAGTAAGCGGTGGTACAACGATTGAAAATAAAAAAGGAGCATCGAAGCTCCCTTTAAATCAAAATAGCAGTACTTATTAATCAATCTCATTAGTTTGTGGAAAGGTAATGGTTAAAGTTGTTCCTCTATTAACAATACTCTTTATATTTAAAGTACCATTCATCGTTTCGATGATCTTTACTGCAACCATTGTACCTAACCCAGTTCCTTTTGTTTTTGTGCTAAAATAGGGTTCACCAAATCGATTTATTTGTTCCGGCGTCATACCAATTCCACTATCTTTAATAACAATAATAATCTTGTTTTCAAAAACGGATGACTTCACACTAAGTTTTCCGCCATTCGGCATTGCTTCAATGCTATTTTTTATCAAGTTTAAAAAACATTGTTGAAAATGTTGTGTATTTCCAATAATAGAACCTGTGACTAATTCTTCAGTAATATGAATAGAATTCATGTTACATAATGGCATCATCATACTTATTACTCTTTTTAACTCTTGATCTATTGTAATATTATCAACTTTTGGTGATGCAGGTTTAGCAAACGTTAAGTAATCATCAATGATAATTTGAGCACGGTTTAACTCTCCAAGAATATGTTCAATATATCGCTCTCGAGATTCTTGTGATAAATCTGGTGTTTTTAAGAGTTGGGTAAATCCTTTTACTACGGTAAGAGGATTTCTTACTTCATGTGAAATACTCGCAGCGAGTTGACTCACAACCTCCATCTTTTCCATCTTTACTAATTTAGATCTCATCATAATGGCATCCCTTAAAACTTCATTCATATATACAACAAATAACATGATGATAGGGGGCAATATTATAAAATAAGTAATATATGGCTGTGTAATTGGAAAATCAGATAAAATTACAGCTACAAATGTTGTAAGTAAAGCAAGAAAAAAAGGTAACACCATTGACATAACTAGTTTCTTTCTTCTATTTAATTGATTAAATTTAGAAGAGGAAAGGGCAGTGAAAATTAGCATGATAATATAAACTATAACCGTTAAAAAGTTCACACCATAAAAAACAAACCGAATTAATAACATGATAGTTAATAAAGCGATCCCAACGGGTAAACCGCCATAAAGTGTGCCTATGAGAAATGGGATTTGTCTTAAATCATGAACGCAATTCTCATCAATATATATAGGGTATTTCATACATAAAATTAACGGTATACTCGTACAAGTTACAATAAGGGTTTTTTTGTATTTTTTGAAAAACATTCCGTTATCATATATAAAATAAAAAACAAGGACACTACTTAAAATGTAAAGTAAATTATTTAATACGTTTTGGTTGATGTATATAAAATTCATCTAGCATGCCTCATTATTGTAGTTTTCAATACTAATAAGTATTATACAGAAAAATTGCAAATTCTTCATGTATTAATTATTTACAATGAGAAATCATGAATGGGCACGTAGGGAATATAAACAATTAAAACAAGAGCTTGCTATGAAGCACCCATTTGACCGAGTATCATATACAAATGGCAAATCTCCATATGTTGAAAAGATTATTTCATTAGCAAATAGCAAATTAGATGAAAGTACTTAAACATAATCCTCAAATAAGAGATTTCCGTAAGTTGTTAACGGAAATCTCTTACTTATAATGCTTCTTCACTAATCTGTATATTTCATCCATCCACTCTCTGATCGCTTTGCTTTAAATTTTCCGTAAGATAAAAGCTTCATTGCGGAACGTATAGCCGTGTAGAAGACTAAGGTTCCAATCCATTCATCGTCCATTTCACTAGGATCATATGTGGACTGATGAGCATAATAAGCAGCCATAATACAAGGGACTACTTGCTCCGAATCGAATTCATATGCAGTTGCATCCTCAATAATTAAATCAATAATGCGTTGGTTTCTATCTTTAACGTCTTTCTGGATTAAATTTCTTACCGTTTCTGGCACTAATTTTAATATTTCATTCTTCATTACAGTCACCTCATTCTTTATCATGTCCCAATATTTAGGGGATATATGGAATATGTTGTGTTAAAACCGATAAATTTTGAAACAAATTTACGCAAATTGAACGGAACTATACTCATGAAATTATCAGTATGAAATAGTTTCTTTTACACACAATAGGTACGAATATTTATAAAAGGGGGGATAAACGATGACGAATCGAAATGATAACCGAAAGCATAAAGATCAACATTTGAATAATATGAAAGATACTGAATTCTCGAAAGATGTGAATATTAGAAGTGAAATAACGAAAAAAGATTTAAATAAATAATGTATTGATTTGGAATTTAATGAGTCTAAATCATAGAAAAAGCGAAAAGATGTACAAGTTCATGTCAACCTGTACATCTTTTCGCTTTTGATTAATCTAATTACAATGATTTTTTGATTCAAGTTATACATGTTTGTTACTTTTAAATTTCATTTACCGTATTTTTAAAATTTTCAAAAAACATATCTTTATTTAATAACTAGTAGTAAAGATGACAGATTTCAAAAGATTCTAATTCAAAAGAAAATGCATGAAAAAATTATAGAATGGAACCCTATTTCATAAAGGATGTATAAAATATCATTTAGAAAAAAGAATGGGGAATTCTATCATGAAACTAACACCAGAACAACGTATTCAACTGCATGGATTTAATAACCTTACGAAATCATTAAGCTTTAATATGTATGATATTTGCTATACAAAAACAAAAGAAGAACGAGAAGCCTATATAGAATACATAGATGAACAATATAATGCAGACAGATTAACTAAAATTTTAAAAAACGTCTCAGATATTATAGGTGCACATGTACTGAATATCGCTAAACAAGATTATGTACCGCAAGGAGCCAGCGTAACTATATTAGTATCAGAGGGACCCGTTGTAGAGGTACCGACTGAATCATTCAGCGAATCACCTGGACCGCTCCCTGATTCAGTTGTTATGCAGTTAGATAAAAGTCATATAACGGTGCATACGTATCCTGAATATCATCCTGATGAGGGGATTAGCACGTTTAGAGCGGATATTGATGTAGCTACATGCGGTGAAATTTCACCTCTTAAAGCATTAAATTATCTTATCCATTCATTCGATACAGATATTATGACCATTGATTACCGTGTTAGAGGATTTACAAGAGATATAACAGGTAATAAGTTATTTATCGATCACGAAATAAGTTCTATCCAAAATTACATTCCAAATAACGTGAAAAATCTCTATGATATGATTGATGTCAATGTATATCAAGAGCATATCTTTCATACAAAATGTAAACTAAAGGAATTTGACTTGAATAACTATCTATTTGGATATACACAAGAAAAATTATCTGTAAAAGAACAAGAGGAAATTACAAAAAAATTAAAAACAGAGATGGATGAAATATTTTACGGGAAAAACATGAATCATGGATTAATGGAAGAGGATTTAGACGGTAATTCTTTTTAGGAAACTATAAATAATTCGTAAACAACAAAACAATCCCTACTTTTAACTAAAAAGTAGGGATTGTTTTGTCTTTACATTACATTTGAAAAATCGATACGAAAAAATTGAAACACTTATTTTCCAGCATATACTTTTGGACATTCTGTTACGGTTGGTTGATAGAAGCAATGTTCCTTGAATTGGCCAGCTAATGTCTGATTCCACCAAACAGGCGGACAATTCCCTGTAGGATTAAAAAACCAGAGAGAATTGGTTGCGGGATGTCCTCGCCAATACTCCAGACATTTTCTTGCCAGTTCCTTATCAGTTTCTCTTGCACGTTGATAAAAATACCCTTTTGTTACAGCTTCAAATGAATAACTTCCGCCTTGTTGTTGATACACCATTTGTTGAATATTTGTAATCCCTTTAAAGTCTAGACAATTGCACATCACTCTGTTCACACCAACATTTCCAACATCCAGCATTCCTTGTTGTCCTTCGCCTTCTGCTTCTGCTCTTATTAGGCGAGCTAACAAGTCCACATCAGTTTCTGTGTACGTGATTCGCATGAATATCCCTCCATTCTCTTTACAAATATATGTAAAGAGAATGGAAAACACGAATTTAAAATTCTTGCAGAGTAGGCAATTTCACTTACCGTATTGGAAAGAAAAAACACATGAAATAAACCATTCTAAAAAATTTACACACAATCACCTAGAATTCAATTAAAAAGAAAAGCCCGTTAAACAAAAAGCGCTATGACAGTGAACGAATAAAACAAGTACTAGGTGAAAGTGCAACGAAATTATTTTTTAAAGATAAAAGACTCTCCACTTAGAAGCGTCTTTTTATTTTAGTGATTACTTTTTATTTAGTTTTCTTTTTGTTTATCAAATACAAATAAGTTAAGTTCTTCAGGATCATTGGGAAACTGAATCAATCGTTCAAACTGCAGTCCTACTTTTTTAAGAAGCTTAGCTGAAGCGTAATTGTCTTGAGTTGTAATCCCCACAATACGATTTAATCCTAACGTATCTTTTCCATGTGCCATCACTGCAGAAGCTGCTTCATAAGCATATCCTTTTCCCCAGTATTTAGGAAGAAAGGCAAATCCAATATCTACATCCTCTAAAGTATCTCTTTTCACCAAACCACAAATTCCAATTGGAAGATGATCAGTCTTTCGTTCTACTAAAAAAAGACAAAAACCAAATTGCTCATACATGCGAATCGGTCCATTCAAAATATAGCTCCTTGCATCTTCTAACGTTTCCACACCACGATCGCCTATAAATCGCAACCAAGAAGGGTCATTCAAAAGTTCAAGGATAAAAGCTGCATCATCGGTTGTTTGTAGGCGAAGCGTAAGACGTTCCGTTTCAAGAATATTCAAAGGAAATACACCATCCTTTCAGTAAGATATTATTATATCCCATCTAGACTGAGAGGGGAATATAGATGTCATTATTATTGCATTACGAGTAGGGGTACCGCCATATTGCCGTCAAGCTAAGCTTTTAAAGTACCCCCTAAATGGAAATTTTGATTATGTAGATGTTTATGATAGATTCATACAAAATTGGTTTATTTCAGTAAAATAAGGTATATTATATTTGTTGAATAGATTCTCTTTAAAGACAAGAAAAGTAGGTGAACAAAGTGGGGAAATATCAATTGGATTACAAAGGTCAGGTAGCTGTGGCAAAGTTTCATGAAAAACAAACGCCTGCCAAATTTGATAAAAAACAGCAAATTGAAAAATTGCGTGCGGAGTATTTGAAAAAGAAGCAAAAACAAACAGATAAATAATATGTTACGTTTTTGGTTGCGTTTTCCCTAATTTTCTATATATGGTGCAAACAAACACAAAAAAATAGATAAGTTATTCATCGTTCAAATATATACAGGCTATTTTTTCAAACCTCTTACTTATGCAACTAACGCATGCGTTAGTTCATTAAGAATAACTAAAAAAGTCGATTTCTTGAGATGGAAATCGGCTTTTTTAATAAGTGACATTTCCTTAGTGTTGTAAATCCTCATTTTCCTGACGATACCACATGCCCCTAAATTTAAGAATTTTATAACACCCTAAAATAAAAAATTGTACATTTTCACCGGGAGATGCCAATTTTATCGTTTTGGGATATTTGCTTTTCTTAGCTTGATTGTGATGTGGCGGTACCCTAAGTAGGTTGTAAAATCAAAGTATCCCTTGATTAGTAAATGATAAAGTGGCGATACTAATAACTATTGAATGTAAATAACAAAGGAATGAGACTATGATTTTTATTTATACTGATTTTGGCGGAACCCATACAACTTCACTTGCAGCAGCATATCATTTAAATAAGTTACCAACTGATCGCATACTAACAAAAGAAGAGATTTTAAATGTAGAGTATTTCAATAAACTTAAAACTTCAGATATGGGGAAAATAATTTTGCGAGGGCGAGACGAGGGCGGAAATCCGGTTTACACAATCGGACATGGAACAGAAAAGCTAGTCGTTCCAGCTATGAAGAACTTAGCAGAGATTCTTCAACAGCAATATCAAAACAAAGAAAAAATCATTTTCTCGAATACATCACCAACAGTTCCGCTTCCCATGACATTTGGAGGTTTGTTTTCAAGAAGGTTGCATATCGATTTCATTGGTGTACCATTACTCGTATGGGGAGCGAAATTATGTTGTGATAATATACAACGACTTGTTAGTTATACAAAAGAGGCTGGAAGACTGACTGATGATCCTGTCGTTATTTTAGAAAATGAAACTTTCAAATAAAAAGTGCAGGATATATTGCAATCCTGCACTTTTTTCTATATCAACTCTACTTTTTTTCGAATCACAATTTTATCAATATCATCTTCTTCATCACCAATATATAAGCCACGTTCTTTTAAGTATGTTTCAAAATATAAATCTGCTTCTGCACGTTCATCATAAGGTTTTACAGATAAAACAAATCCTAATTTGTTTTGTTCCTCTAAATGAGAAGTAGAGATATAAGCAGGGGTATTATGACGTAAGAATAGCTCCTTAACAGGAATAATCATATCTTTCATTAGTTTTGATAGCATGCTCATTTCAAAATCAAAGTTAAAGCGATCAATACTAGATAGGTCAGCAAATACAACACCAATAAAGCCTGTATTAAATACTTCTTGAAATTCTGCATCTTGATTATCATAAAAGTTTTTTTCGATTAAGTAATTTTTAAAATAAGCAACACCATCAACTTCTTCAAAAGGTTTTGTTGAAAGAACGAAACCAATTTTCTTTTGTTTATGTAAATATACACAAGACATATGTGCAGATATATTATGTTCTTTAAATAACGAACTCGTTGCTCCTGCAAGCCCATCTAATACATAATGGACAATTTGCAACCTTTTACGGGCAAAATAATAGGATTTTTTTTGTAGTTCCAATGTATCAATAAACACAGAGCCGATAAAGCCTGTATTTGAGATAGTAGGTGTATGCTTTTTTCTTCCTCTGCGCTTGCTTTGAGCCATTGTAAAAATCATCCCTTCAAGTACGATTAAAATAAAAGAACGTTTGTTCGTGTATTTATATTTTACTATTTAATTGCTCCAAAGTAAAGAGATTTTCGCCAAAAAACAATAAAAAAGACACCTTTAAAAGGTGTCTTAAACGTGATAGGGAAGAGGTTTCGCCCCACTTAATTTGTAATTTATATTATGAAACAGAGACAAGCTCTTCTGCATCGTCTACATCTAAATGACAATCCATTGTACGTACATCTTGATCTTCATGACTTCCGAAATAAATAGTAATTTTCATATGTATCGCTCCTTTATTCTAGGAATACCTAAAATAATTACTAGTAATGTTACTGCTTATTATATACCACTTTGTTCATTCCGACAATCTTATCAACCTCATAAGTTTATTTTGTTAATAGAGAGAATATTCGTTATAATTAAATTAACTATATGTAAGGAGGAATTAACATGTCAAAAACTTTAAAAACATTCTTAAATGGAGGAAGAGGAGTGAATAGCATTTAAGCTAGTTTTGCACTCCTACTTCCTAAAATCATACAAATAATCGGAAAGTAGGAGAAGATTTGAAAAAGCATACGATTGCATCTCACAATATTTCTATTTTATTTTGGGCCCAATTCTTTGGGACAATTAGCTTTTTACAAGCAGTCATGACGCTGTTTTATGTAGAGAGAGGTTTAACTCCTTCAAATATTTTTATCGTGTTAATGTGTTGGAGCGGAGCTGTTCTAATAGGTGAAGTACCAGCAGGTGTATTTGCAGATCGATTCGGTTTAAAATTCTCTTTTATAACAGGCGCTTGTATAAAGATTATAAGTATTTCTATATTGTTCTTTGCTGATAACATATGGCTTTTTTGTTTATATAGCGTATTGAATGGTTTATCAGTGACTTTCTTTTCAGGTGCTGATGAAGCCTTACTATATGAATCTTTAAAAGAAACGGATGAACAACATTTGATGGATAAAGCGATGGGGAAAATACAATCCGCGAGTTTTATCTCAATGTTGATTGCTGTTGTTTTCGGGTCGTATTTTGCAAGAGATTTAAAGGAAGAGCAATTCCTAATTTTAATTACACTCGGGCTACTACTTCATGTCGTAGAATTGATTTTACTTCTATTTATCAAAAATCCAGCGGTGAGATTTGAATATAATGAATCATCGTATTCACAAGTGATTGAAGGGATACAAGTGATTCAAAAAGCGCCTCAATTACTTATCATGTTCTTAAATATATCTCTTGTATTTATTCCGGCAAGTGCAGTTTTTGACAACTATGATCAGTTACTTTTAAAAAATGCAGGCGTTCCGGTATTTGCAATTGGGATATTATATGCATTCGCTGCAATAGGTGGTTACTTTGCATCTATTTCTATAGGGTGGTTAACCAAAAAGTTTTCTCGTATATTACTATTAAATCTTTCAGGTGCACTTGCTGTTGGTGGATTACTATTAGCAGCTTGTTTTGGAAATACATTAGGGATCGTTTTAGGAGCATTTATCATTTTGCGATTTGTAAGAGCGATAAGATATCCAATTTATTCACAGCTGAGTAACGATATAATTCCATCACATGTACGTGCAACAACAATTTCATTGTTATCGGTTCTTGATTCTGTACTGGATTTACTTATTTTCAGTGTATTATCTTTACTTGCTGTATACGGACTATCTATTATGTTCATGGGATGTGCTGTAATTGCACTAATCGGGACTTGTCTACCGATTAAAGGTATTGGAGAAGGATCCGATAAACTCAATTAAACAAACCATTCTTTAAGGTATTGTCAGGCCTTAAAGAATGGTTATTTTGTTACGTAGTAATTCATAAAACAGATGACATATGCAAAAATTTAATAAACTTATTTATACTGCTTCGATTGTGTCGTGTAATATATTAATAGAGTATATATCGAGGAGTCGAAACATCATTATGAAAAAAGGAATTATTACGACTACTATTTGTCTCTTATTAGGAATTGCTATTTTACAGCAAATAAACGAAACGAAATCTATAAAAGCTAAGAATCAATCCAATCACATCATAACAATTGCCCATAGAGGAGCATCTGCCTACGCCCCAGAACATACAATACCGGCTTATAAACTTGGCCAACAATTAAAAGGCGATTATATCGAAATTGACCTTCAAATGACAAAGGACGGGCACTTAATTGCTATGCATGATGATACATTGAATCGAACGACAAATGGATCAGGACTTGTTAAAGATCATACCTTAGAAGAAATAAAAAGGCTTGATGCTAGCGGCTCCTTTAATAAAAAGCATCCCAATCTAGTAAAAGAAGAATTTCAAAATGTAAAAGTACCAACACTTGAGGAAATTATTGAAACGTTTGGTCATGATGCCCGTTATTATATCGAAACAAAATCACCAGAAGATTATCCAGGAATGGAAGAGAAACTACTAGAAATACTGAGTCGATACGAACGAAACGATCCAACTTTTGCAAAGGAAAAAGTCATCATTCAATCCTTTAGTAAAGAAAGCTTAAAAAAGATTCATGGTCTAAATGCTAATATTCCTCTAGTTCAATTATTAACATACAAAAAAGCAAAGTATGTAACTGACGAAGACTTAGAGGAGTATAAAACGTATTGTGTAGGATTAGGTATGAACTATAAGTCTCTAACTGCTACTGATGTCCAAAACATACAAAAACAAGGATTAGCAGTTCATCCATTTACAGTGGATAACGAGCAGGATATGAAAAAACTGATTAAATGGGGCGTAGATGGAATGTTTACAAATTATCCAGATCGTTTGCAGCATGTAATTTCAACAGTTTATAAGTAAGTGTAGCTTTACAAAAAAGATTAGATTATTTTTTGATGCCTAACTTAGTTCGTATAACACACCCTTTATAATTATTTTTCGCTGTACTTCTAATATGAACTATGAGAAAGAATATGTAGCAATGATAAAGGAGAATATCATGTACACAATTGGACAAGTTGCTAAATTTTTAGGTGTATCTAGAGATACTTTGAAATTTTATGAAGAAAAAGAATTAGTAAAGCCTAAACAAAATATTGAGAATGGATATAGAAAATATAACCACTTTGATATATATGACATAACAACAGTCAATTTCTATAGAGAAATTGATATTGAAATTAAAAAAATTCAAGAATTAAGAAAAGGGAAAGAGATAGAAGAGATTAAAACATTATTTGAAGAGAAAGAACGGGATGTATTAAAGGAAATAGAATATAAAAAGCTTCTTTTAAAAAAGCTTCAAATTGTAAAAGAAGATTGTGAAAAAATTAGACAATTTTTAGGAAGATACACAGTAAAAGAAATGAAGCCTTTAGAAATAAAAGGTGAGATAGAACATTTTACTGCGTATGATGAATATGAAACTCTAAAAACGAATACAGACAACTTAAAAAAGGCAGTCACTCTAACATCTTTAAGAAGAATCATAAGTTTCAATGAAGAAGGTGTTGTAGAAGAGAAGTTTGTAATTGTAAGGAAAATAGAAGACTCTGATAAAGAAATAGAAGGTGAAATTCTCTCTCACCCAAAATGTATTTATACAGTTATTGAAGACGGAAGATGGTCAACTGGTGGGAAAAGTATCGATCATAACGTGGAAGCTAGTTTAAGAACAGTAGCAATAGAAAAAGGTTATGAACTTTTAGGGTTAGTTTATATAAATCTATTACTTACCACTTATGAAGATGGACTTGAACGTATATTTTTAGAAATCTATGCCCCTATAAAATAATCCATACATGTATTGACCTGTGAGTAACCCTCAGGTTTAAGCTGAAGGTATTCGTAAGTATAGAAGTTATTACATTTACGAAATACTTCGTTTAAAAAGGGGATTACGCATGAATAGCGAAAAGAAACTAAAAAAACCAGTAGTAAGTTTTATTCTACTAACCAATATCATTTTTTTGCCACTTTTCTTTCTTGTAGGAGCTATAAGTATGTTAGGATTTCCTGCATGGGTCTTTGATATCATGTTCTGTATATCATCTTGGTCCTCAACATTTGCTTTTATAGCACTATTTAAAAAAATTTATCCTGAGCAGTATTTTATACACTTTGTTAAAGATAAGTTCAAGAATAAACTTCAGTTTTCTGTAATTCTTACTGCAGGTATGATTCAAATCTTCATATTTTTGATAACTTTGTTTCTTGTATCCGATAATGATGGAGCAGATTCTATTTTTAACATATCTTCATGGGGAATGTTAAGCTATTTCTTTATTAAAAACTTTCTTGCTGGACCATTAGGAGAAGAAATAGGGTGGAGAGGTTTCGCTCAAATTGAACTCCAAAAGAAGTATTCTCCACTAAAATCTTCAATAATCATAGGTTTTTGGTGGGGGATATGGCATCTCCCCATATGGTTTACTACAGGATATACAGGCATTGATTTAATCAAATATATTCTATTCTTTATGATTTCAATCATAACCATAAAGATCGTCATGACAGCATTTTATAACTTAAATCAAAATTTAATCATCCCAATCATCATTCATCAATTTTTCAATTTTTTTATTGGTATCATAAACGGAAACTTAATCGATTTAATCATGTATAATGCCATTTTTTATTTAGTCGTAGCTGTTTTAATAATTGCTATAAATCCAAAGAAAGTCTTGTATGGGAAGAACCATTTTATAATGAAATGAATCGATTATATGAAATAAGAGCACGTCTTGAACAGTTTTTTTCAAACCATGCTCTTTATTGCCAATAACATTAATTCGAAATTATAATGGATATAATTGGATTTTTTTAACTGAAGTGGATGAAAAGATTGTAGAAAATACAAACGGAAACTTTTTATACAGTAATGGGTATGAAGGGAAAAATATAGATACACCATTACTTATGTCAAGTATCACCAAGCTATTTACGACCACTTGTATTTGTATTTAAAATGTGAATGCTAAAATCCATTTTGAGCGATCTTTTATCTCAATGGATTCTTTTTATTGCGTAAGGGAAAGAAATGCCGATAAGGAGGAAACCATAATGGCTGAAAAAACGAGAACGATAGAAATTATGCCTTATAATCCTGAATGGAAAACAGAATTCAAGAAAATAAAAATGATGCTTGAAGGTTATATCGGTGATTTAACTTTACGAATTGAGCATGTAGGAAGTACCTCTGTTGAAGGCTTAGCCGCGAAACCAATTATTGATATTGATGTGGTTATAGAGAGTTATGATATTTTGCCTAATATCATACAACGATTAGAAAAGGAAGGCTATCAACACCAAGGAAATTTAGGAATTGAAGGACGTGAAGCTTTTCAAAGAACCTATAAAGATGATTTCATGAAATATCATCTTTATGTTTGTCCAATGAATAGTAAAGGCTATTTGGAGCATATTGCTTTACGTGATTATTTATCGTCAAATCAGGCTGCACGTCAAGAATATGAAGAATTGAAATATAGATTAGCTGAAAACTATCGATATGATATTGATCGATATTGTGAAGGGAAAACAAATTTTATAAAAAGGACTTTAGAGAAAACACTTTATAAAAATTAGAAGGGAATAAACATGAGAATTGCTACTTTTAATATTTGGAATAAGCAAACGTTATGGAAAGAACGGCTTAGAGCTATTTGTGAAGAAGTAAGGACAATTAACGCAGATATTCTTGCCTTACAAGAAGTCAGAACCCAAATAGATGCAGAAAAAAATATAAATGTGGCACAATTCATTGCGAATCAAACGAATTATCCATATTGTATTTTTGAAAACTATCCGGATTCTCCAGATGAAGGGCTTGCCTTTTTAAGTAAAATCCCTATTTCTAAAAAATCCGTCATTTGGGATGCAAATATTGAAGAAACAAACTACTGCGCTATTAGAATTACTTTTCAGTATAAAAGATTTGAATTTGGTGTAACGAACGTTCATCTAAACTGGAAGTCCTACGAAATTAGAGAACAACAAATGAAAGCCGTACATGACTGGATTTTAGAAGAAAATATAAACAGACAATATGAAATCCTTTGTGGAGATTTTAATGACAATCCTGAATCCAGTATACATCATTTCTTAACTCATCATGATTGGTTAGATATCGCACAATTTAAAGAAAAGCAATGTAACATGAAGGTGCAACCGACTTTAGATTTTAAAAATAATCCTTACTTACATAACTCCGAAATACCAAGTCGCTATGATTGGATATTGCTAAAAACATACAAACTACTAAATTTACAAATACGAAATGTAAAGATTTTTGGAAATAAGCCCACTACTAGAGCGCAAATTGTTCCAAGTGATCATTATGGTGTTTTTGTAGAATTCAATTTACCCTGCATTAACAAACAGTAAACTCCCAGCTAAAAACTCAAGGTTAAGCGAAGAACATAATGGAAGTTTCCTCTTCTTTTAAAGAAGAGGATTTTTTACTATGAGTCTGTGAACTCTCGTGGATTCTATATGCTCCTGATATAAACTACTAGATAACCACTTTACAGCAGCTCCTTATGATAAAAAAACTAGAGCCATAATCTGTTTACATTTTTATACCTAAAATAATCGTTCAATTCGTTTTCAAATTTTTAAGAGAAAGAGGTGATTCATGGTATAAGACGAATATATTGAATAGCTTAGTTTTGTGATACAAAGATGTTGGTGATCATAATGACTTAACTAAAGGAGCTAAATGCAGAGGGAAATGAAAAAAATATTAATGAAGTATATGACCAGATTTACAACACTAAGTGAAGAAGCACAACAGGCAATACTTGAAGAAATACAAATTGAAGAATATAAAAAAGGAACAATACTCCTTAGACAAGGAGATGTTCCAACAAGATGTTATTTTGTATTGAAGGGATGTGTTAGACAGTATTCTATAGATGAAGCAGGAAAAGAAATCACATCCAATTTTTATACTGAAGAACAAGCAATTTCGAATTTTAATCATCATAGACAGGATAAATCATCCACGTGCTCTTTAATTTGTCTAGAAAACTGTGTACTAGTCGTTGGTGATTTGGGGTTCGAAAAGGACATGTATAATAAATACTCACAATTGGAAACAATGACACGCACGATGATTGAGCTTAATTTTGGTGAGGTACAAGATGAATTGGCCTCATTTCTTGCATCAACTCCAGAGGGACGCTACAAAGCACTGTTACGAAAACGACCTTATTTAGTCGATCGTGTACCTCAACATCAATTGGCGAGTTATCTTGGTATCACCCCGGAATCATTAAGTAGAATCAAGAAACGAATCAAAGAAGATAAATTTTAAGTAGATGTTATACTTTTCCTCCTCTGAATAGCAGCCAAATGCCAAAACCTAATTCTCCTAGAATCATTGGTATATTAAATCCAATTTCAAGAATTGAAATTAATACATCATATTGTGAAAAAATCGTGTTTAATACATTAATAACAATATAGCCTATTGAAGCAAGCAATAACAAGGCGCTAATGATTTTAGGTATTTTATGTGACTTGAAAACCAAATAACCTACAATCATGAGATGTCCGCCGAAAATTATCAATCCTATAGACCACATACATTCAAACGCTTCAAGAAAAAGCAGCATCTGTGCCTGAAGTTGATCGGTTTTAAATGATGATAAATAGTCTGTACTTTGCGTAAGAAATAATACAAAGATCAAATTCAGTATAGCAATGCCTAATATCGTCACATAAGTAAGGTGGAACCATGCCCCAAGTAATGAAAGGTTTTTATTAATTGACTTCAGAAAAACATAGAAAGCCCACGCAACCACAATGTCAGTAATCAAAATGATGACCCAGCCTAAAATTTCAGCTTTGAAAAGCAGATTCGATGACTTAATGTTATGAAAAGTGGCGCTGGCATCTCCTTGTACTACAAGACTTCCGTGTGCAAAGCCATAGGAGAAAAATGCAGCAAGGGCCATGATGAGAAGTGATGTGCCAGCAATCAAAGCCGATTTTCGTTGAAATGATTGTTTTTTTATTGAGATAACCATAATATCCCCTCCTAATACAATGTTGGTTTCATTTTAATAGGAAAATCATGACAGTTCATTGACTTAAATCAACCGTTTAAAAAAATATCTTCCTGATCAATATAATGTTTCAAAAGGAGTTAAATATGGTAAACATACAATTGAAAATCGTAACAAGAGAAAACTGGGAAGAGGCATTAAAATTACAAGTATCCAAGGAGCAAAATCAGTTTGTCCCCGCTGTAGCTGTATCGCTTGCAAAAGTATATATCAAACCAGATGGCGAAAATGTAGAATATATACCGTTTGCTATATACGATAATAATGTTATGGTCGGATTTATTATGCATGCTTTCGATAGAAATACAGTAAACATGTATTGGATTAATGGCTTTATGATCGATGAAAAATATCAGGGAAGAGGATGCGGAAAATCAGCGTTAATAGAAATGATTAAATGGATTACCAGCCATTTTCCTCAATGCAAAGAGATTCGTCTAACTGTTCATAAAGAGAACATTCGGGCAAAAAGGTTATATGAAAACTATGGCTTTGTTGATCTTGGGCATGTTTATGATGGAGAACAAGTATATCGTTTAACTTTAATTTGAAAAATACATAAAGAGGTGGAACCCAATTGAAAACAAAATTTCATCATATTGTAAGAGGCGTCATTATAAAAGATAACAAGCTTTTAATAGCAAATTATAAAGGGCATCATTCTTTTCTACCAGGTGGTCATGTAGAATTAGGAGAGCCTGCAGAATGTGCATTAATTCGTGAACTTAAAGAAGAAATAGGTATAGAGTGTGAAGTTAAGCGTTTTTTAGGGGTGATTGAAAACGAGTGGCAAGATAGCGAAACTCTTCATTATGAAATTAATCATGTTTTCGAAGTCTATAGTAAAGACTTACATAGTGATATAACACCGATTTCTAAAGAATCTCATTTGGAATTTCATTGGATTATTCTTAATCATGAAAATCTAATTACATATAAAATAATGCCTGAACCCTCTGTTCAAAAGTTAATAGAAAAAGTACAAAAAGAAGATTTATCAGATTGTTGGATTAGCAATTTATAAAGTATTGCTGAAGAGTATTGGGTACTTAAGTGTTAATAATAAGGCATAGTACCCAACTTATCCTTAATAAACATTAGAAAGTTTCATCCCCTTCAAATAAAATAATAAATTCACCTTTATTGTACAGAAGATTTAAACCTCAGACAGTGCTCCGTTTATAAAATTAAATCCAATATATCAGCCTTCTAAAAATAGGCAACCGAACAAGGTACATCACCCAGTAAAAATTCATATTTTGTTGTTGTACGTATTGAAGTTGATTTATAGTTTCTATATTTATCACCGTTTAGTATAGAAATAAATATAGAAAAACGGCGATAAATTGTGCTGGGTAGAAGCTCTAATTTATAAACGGAGGTTATAAAAATGAATGAATTTCAACAAGAACTGCAATCATTGAACTTAAATGATTATCATTCTGGAAATGTTGTGTACTGGGATAATCAAAATCAATATCCATATTATTATGCACAAGAAGATGCTCGTCGCTGCGGTGGTTGTGGCGGTTGCGGACGTTGTGGTGGATGCGGTGGACGCTGCTTCGGATGCGGCGGTTGTGGTGGCGGATGTTTCAGATGCTTTAGCTGCTTTAGTTGTTGGAGCTGGTGGTTCATTTAACACTTTAGCATAAATAAATTTATTATATGAAAGAAAAGTGTATATACATGTTTATATTGTAGAGACACTTTTCTTTCATTTTGTAGAGTAAATAATGAAAAGGATATCTTCTATTTTCATCGAAATTACTATTTGATATAGAATTTCATACAGAGGTGAATGAGACATTGCATGCATACCAAAAATTAATTTCATGGGTAGAAAATATAAAAGAACAGAATCATAGTTCTGCAGCAGCACTTTTTATGATGAAAAATAATAAAGTCGTACTTGAACATTATAGCGGGAATCATTCTAATGCTGAAAATAGCGCTCCTATAACAGCGTCTTCACAATTTAATGTCGCCTCCGCTAGAAAGAGTTACTTAGGCTTAGCAGTTGCTTATGCACTATATGAAGGGAAGATAAAACATCTTGATGATTATGCAGTAGATTATTTCAATGATTATGATGAGCATTTACTTGGTAAAACAACCTTAAGACATTTAGTAACGCATTCACATGGTTTAAATGAAAAAGAAGACGGAACAATTTATCGGGAATTTGAACCTGGGCAAGGGTGGGCATACAGGGATATTAACGTACGTATGATGACACACCTTATTTATCAGCTATACGATAAACCTTTTCCTGCGTTATTAAATGAACGCATCTTCATACCAGGTGGATTTAAAGAAACCGGGTGGAGAAAGACGGATTATGAGAATTTAGTAAAGGTAATCGTAAATCCTTATGAAGAAGCAATATGTAGCACTGGTATATTAGATGATGGAACAGAAAAAAATCTTTTTGTTTCCGCTAGAGAATTTGCCTATTGGGGAAATTTGCATTTAAATGAAGGAGTTATAAACGGAAAACAGATCGTACCGAAAGAGGTCATTAAAATTGCAACAAGTTTTCAAAGCCCAAAATATGAAAACATGGACCTACCGCAAAACGGATGTTTTTGGTTTGTTCAAAACACACCCGCATTACAAAGTGAGCTTGGAGAAAGGGTACCTAAAGGTTCCTATCAAATTTTAGGCATTACAGGACCAACTATTTTAGTTATCCCAAAATATAATGTTGTCGTGGCCAAAATGTACAATAAAAGATATAACTATGGAGGAGATAACTATCTGTATTATTTACGAGAATTTAGCAATTTAGTCGCCGATACATTCTCGACATCCTCTTTTACATACCAGTAAAAACATTTAAATTAGGGTATAACTACTTTTATAAAGAAAAGGAGTGATCCCTTATGAAAAAGCAGACAAATAAAATTAAAAAGCAAAACACCCAAGATACGAACACGGAGCAAAATGCTATATATAGTGATCCAAAAGACGCTGCAAATATGCAAACTGTTCCGCAGCCAAAAGATTATGAGGAAATCGAATATTGATTTTTCTCTTTATAAGACTTTTTTATGAAAAAAAATACATCTTAAGCCCCATAAAAATAAAGTTAATATTTGATACTATGTGTATATAAGCATTTGAAAATGGCTTATCTTAACACAGCTTCGTTACAATACATCCGTATATAATCTAATCGACAAAAAGACGTTTCTTAAAGAAGCGTCTTTTTGTTTATTTAATACAAGATAGTAATTTCCAATTTTAAAACAGTATCTTGTATTTCAGTGCGGATATACTAAATTGTGATAAGTAATGTCATGATAAGAGAGGGACAGTTCGCGTGAAACAAACATCTATAAATCCATTACTGATTGTTCTAGGTACAGTCATTGTGCAAATTGGTCTTGGAACCATTTATACATGGAGTTTATTTAATCAACCTTTAGTAAGTAAATTTGGCTGGGAACTTAATGCTGTGGCGATAACTTTCTCAATTACAAGCTTTTCTTTATCATTTTCAACTTTATTTGCAGGTAAATTGCAGAAAAAGTTGGGGCTTCGTAAACTTATCGCAACGGCAGGTATCATTCTTGGGATTGGATTAATACTTAGCTCACAAGTTTCCTCATTACCATTGCTGTATTTACTAGCTGGCGTCGTGGTAGGTTATGCAGATGGAACAGCTTATATCACATCATTATCAAATTTAATTAAATGGTTTCCAAAGCGGAAAGGTCTCATTTCTGGGATATCAGTCTCAGCATATGGAATGGGTAGTTTAATTTTTAAATACGTAAATGGAAAGCTCATTGATACGGTAGGTGTATCAGAAGCTTTTTTATATTGGGGTATAATCGTTTTAATTATCATACTCACAGGATCTTTCTTCTTACGTGAAGCTATTACGCATGAAACAGTATCTGAAACAGTAAGTAATGATTACTCAACGAAAGAAATGTTACGTACAAAACAAGTTTATTTATTGTTTTTTATGTTATTTACATCATGTATGAGCGGCTTATATTTAATCGGTATGGTAAAAGATATTGGCGTTCAACTTGTAGGACTTAGCGCCGCTACCGCTGCTAACGCTGTTGCGATGATTGCAATTTTTAATACTATTGGCCGAATTATTCTCGGGACATTATCGGATAAAATAGGACGATTGAAAATTGTATCCGCAACTTTTGTCGTAATTGGCTTATCTGTTTTCACACTGAGTTTTATGGATCTAAACTATGCCATTTATTTTACTTGTGTTGCAAGTGTAGCATTTTGCTTCGGAGGCAATATTACGATATTCCCGGCAATCGTGGGTGATTTCTTCGGTTTAAAAAATCATAGTACAAATTACGGAATCGTATATCAAGGTTTTGGCCTTGGAGCGCTTGCAGGTTCATTTATTGGAGCACTATTAGGCGGATTCCAGCCAACTTTCAATACAATCGGTATACTATGTATCGTTTCCTTTATTATTGCTATTTTCATTCGACCACCAAGCAAGGATAAAAAGAAAACAACACAAAATCCATATCAAAAAGTAGCTTAATCCATCAAACCAAAAAGTGCAAGGAATTTAAAAAAGAACGCTTAGAGTGCCATTTATATGGACAACTCATATAGATATTATAGTAAAAAGCGAACCCTCTATTTAAGAGCAGTTCGCTTTTTACTATAATTAAATTTCTTGCCACCAAGAAGATGTAGGATAATCTTTAGATTTTAACATAATAGATTCTCCAATTTGCGGCGTTGCAATTTTAATCCTTAAACGATTTGCTTCTTTTATAACTCGTTCAATCGGATCACTCCATTCATGCAATGCTAATGTAAAAGCTCCCCAATGAATAGGGACAAGCAATTCTCCTTTAACATCGATATGAGCTTGCACAGTTTCTTCTGGCAACATATGAATAGCAGACCATCTCGTATCATATTGTCCACACTCCATTAAAGTAAGGTGAAACGGCCCGTATTGATCACCAATTTCTTTAAAGTGAGCAGCATATCCACTATCACCACTAAAAAAGATTTTCGTTTCTTGGCCAAGGATAACCCATGAACACCATAACGAACGATCTCTATCTGTTATACTTCGTCCTGAGAAATGTCTTGCAGGTGTACAAACTAACTTAATATTATCAAACATAATTTCATCCCACCAGTTATGTTCGCTAATTTTACTAGGTAAAACACCCCAATTAATAAGATAACGCGCAACTCCAGTTGGAACATAAAAATGCTTTGCACGATCTTTTAACTGCATAATACTTTTGTGATTTAAATGATCATAGTGATTATGAGAAATGATAATCGCATCAATTTCTTGAAGGTCTTCACGTTCTAAAGAAAAAGCGCCACTGTAACGTTTGCTATTAAAGATAGGAAACGGGGAAGAGGCCTCACCAAACATTGGGTCTAATAAAAGATTTTTACCCTCTATTTTTATAAGAGAAGCAGAATGACCAAACCATGTAATACTTTCTAAATAATTATTATCTTTATGCGGTAAAACAATGGGTAATTGTTTTATAGGACGTAGTTTAGTTTTCATCTTAAAATAATCCGTCATTAAACCGATAATATCTTTCGTATGAAAACTGACATCAGTAGGAATTTGATTTTGATATTTCTTTTTCATTGGTTCTCCTTAGAAATATATAGATTTTCACTTTAGTCTTCTGAGTTTATATTATAACGTTTTATATTGCACATTTTATGATTTACTATTTATAAAATCGACAAATATAAACCATGAAGGGAAAATATAGAGTATTTTCTATAATAGGGGATAAAACTATATTATCCATTTAAATCAAAGGAAGGTGAGATGATTTTATGAAGAAAATAGTTTGGTTATTAAGTTTTTGTTTTTTAATCACTTATTGTCATATTAAATCCCCTGTAATTTATGCGGAAGAAGGACAAGTCTTTACATTTATTGTAGATCAACCAGCACTATTGCATTTTTTAAATGCAACTTCCCAGGAATATACGAATGCGATGCAAAAAGGAGTAACTTTAGCTGAGTTCGCATCTAAAAAAGGAATAAGTGAGTCAAAGTTAATTCATTATTTTGCAATTCAACAACAAAAACAAATGGATTTGGCATTAAAAAATGGTCAAATCGATGAAGAAATGTACAAAGGATTGCTAAGTGATATGAATCATGGGATTTCTAAAACGATAAACTATAACCCACAGGCTTTTAAATAAAACATATATTGATTTAGGTCTTTTAGAGAATTAAATACTATATGTTCAACAAGAATAGAGGAAACCCATAATATTGAGTTTCCTTGAATTTTAATTTGAATCAACATTAAAATTTAACAGCGCCAAAATTAAAAAGCATATTCGAATAGCAAATAATTAATAATCTCATTTAAAAATTAATGTTAGTCAGTATTTCTTTTACAAAGTGCGTTTTATCATCAGCATATTTATGTTTATTATTTGGATTCGCATTAGATAACTGAATTTTTAACTGTTCATACTCTATCCGAGCTGCATCATTATTTTTTAAGTAATCCCGAAAACTCAATTGTTCAATTAAATATTTATGCTTTTTTTCATACATATGAATCTGATGTGTTCTCGGTTCACCTTTATTGAAATAGTATCTTTCAGGTAATACTCTATCTCTATATCTATATCTATAATTTAACTTTTCTAACTCCGCAATGCATTTCAAACCATCATCAAAATTCTTTAGTTCGATAGCAATATCAATAATTGGTTTTGCACTCAAATATGGAACTGAAGTACTTCCAATATGGTGTATTGCAAAAATATATTCTCCAATTTGAGATTCAATTAATTGCTTCTCTTTTAAAAATTCGATTTCCCATTCTTTAGTCCAAGGTACTAAAAAAACTTCCCCACGAGGTAATCCTAACATTTGATTAACTCCTTCTGCATACTATTTTTTCTTTCGTTATATATACCTATTCTACAAATATTTCAAAAAAGCCTGTTAAAATCACGAAGGTGAGATACTAGAGGGAGATACTCTATCCTGGGAAAAAGGCGGCTGGAATGTATCCAAAAATAGTGGGGTATATTGGGACATGGAGCGTGACATGTTTTATTCTGTAGGATCTAAGCTTGACATAGATCAAAAGTCACCCTCATTGAACAAAGAGAAAACCCCACAAGAAACTATTCTTCGCCTAAAAATCCATGAAATTATTGTAATGAGAGAAGAAAGAGAAAGTGCTAAGAGGATAGCCTGTCTTGTGCACGATATGCGTAATACATTAATTACTTTTAATAAAGAAGACGCAGAGAGTTTACCAATCTCATACTTACATTCATTCAAAAAATATCTCCCATGCTGATATGTTGCTATGAGAAGAAAAAACAAAAGGGACTTTACTATAAAAATAGTTAATAAAGGAGAATACTTTTTCTTTGTAGAAAATACACATTAGCTACTTTTTTGTAGGGAAGTTTGCGTGTATTGTTAACGTAGAAAGAAAGGAAGCGAACAAATATAATGCTTCAAAATGGAATTACTTACATAACAGTCAATCACATACGTCATTGGTGCAAAATTGCTGGTACAAAGCATAAAACAATACCAATTGTTGTTGTTCACGGTGGTCCAGGTGGAAATCATTATGTATTTGAACGGACAATTGGTCAAAGGCTAGAAGAATTTACAACTGTCATATATTATGAACAGCGCGGCTGTGGACGTTCTGATGCTCCTGAGAACAAAAATGATTACTCCATTCCTACCCTAGTGGATGATCTTGAAAAACTACGAGAAGAACTACAAATTCCGAAGTTCCACTTACTCGGTTATTCTTTTGGCGGGCAGCTTAGTTTAGAATATACGTTAGCTTACCCAGAGCGAGTAGCAACTTTACTTCTGCAAGCTCCATCTTCAGGTGACTCTGAACATTCGTATCACGTTCAGCTTACTGGATTCGAAAAGGTTGCTCAAAAAGACATAAAACAACAAATTCAACACATTCTACAACTTCCTGTATCTTTAAAAGAACGGTACGATATGGTATGGAATATTGTAGACACAGCAACAGTCGATCGTTTGCTTTTTCAGGATGAAAAATATGCGAAATACAATCGTTCACTTTGGGAAGAAAGTGGATTAATCAACCCAGGATTGATGGCGAAAGCTTTATTTCAATCTCCTCCATCTATTCCTTTGAAAGAGCGTACCTACGAAATTACTATTCCATCTCTATTCCTTGTCGGAATGCATGATCGTAATACAGGGATAGAAATGACAAAAGAGCTTGCTAGCAATATGCCAAATGCTACCTTTGCACTCTTTGAACATAGCGCTCATTTTCCAGACATGGAAGAAACAGAAGCTTACGCGATGACTATTAAAAAGTTTCTTTTATAGATTTATGCATAGTTGATAAGTGTATTTATAGTAAATAAAGGTGTTTTCATATATAGAAAACACCTTTTCAATCTGCAACTTACTTATATGCTAACGCAGACTAGTGGCATGGAGCTGTTTGTCTCCAAGTTACGCTAGAAAAACCGCTCATTCGTAACATTGTATCAAGGTCATTTACTTTCGGATAATCCTCTGTAGGATCCCACCTTTTTCCTATTCGTTGTTTCGCATCCTCCATAGCTAATTTTGATGCAAACATAATGTCTAATAAGAGAAGTTTCCCATCGGGTTTAAGGATACGATACACTTCCTTGCAAGCCTTTTCTCTTTCCTCAGGTAAAACCTCATGAAAACAAAAACTTGAAATAACAGCATCAAACTTCTCACTTTTTTGTCCTGTATTCGTAAATGTACCAGTACTTAAATGATAATTAGGATACTTATTTTTACATTGTTCTAACATTTTTTCTGACAAGTCAATTCCCCAAATATTATAGTCATTCTTACTAACTAAAGATACGAAAGCACCTGTACCAATTCCAATATCAAGAATTACATGTTTATCGCTAGCATTAAGCATTTGCTTAGCTTCAAGCAAACTATGATTGTATCCAAAAAGTGGTCCATTTGGATTCTCTAAACTTTCATCATATGTTCGCGCCCAATCATCAAAAAGTTTTTGTGTAGTTTCAGACGTACGAAGCAAATATTATTCCTCTCTTTATAAATTATCTACCTCTGTTTTCAATGTGAAAGTGTTGTTAATATTCATCATTGTTATCACTCCAATCAATATGTAATTAATTAATGTCTTCGATTCAAAATTTTGAAATCCTGCTATTGTTAAAAAAAACCAATTCGAAGTTTTTTGGATAAATTTCCACACCTTAACAGAACATTCTTGCAAGCTATAAAGATAATGCTAATAAGCTGGAGTGATGAAAGATGTACTTTCCAATACCCAGGCCTAGAGGACGAAAATACGGTAGTAATCATTGGATGGCACACAGTTCAAAATTAAAAAGAAATGTTCGTTTATTTAGTAACTTATAATACGATCACTAGTTGTCTGTAAAAACAGACGCAGATGTTCTTCGCTTTTGCAAACAACATATAGTTTTCAAGGTGAAATTCGTCAATCTGTTTTTGATATGTGGCTCCAAAAACAAGATGGGGGAAGAGGTCATAGAAGTAAAATAAGAAAATGAAGTGCTTCCTCAACACTTAAACTATGAACGGACTATGCAACAAATCCAGGTCCAAAAAAAATGGTGTAAAGAAAGAGGATTAAATGTATTTTTATCAGGAAAAAAGTGTTATGAAAGGGTTAAACACAAAATTACGACTATCGATAAAAAACACCTTGTAAGATACTTAATCCTCAAAGTAACACATGATGAAATCGTGATATAAAAAACATTTATCAATGTAAGTAGGGAAGAGGTATACAATATTTAAAGAAATAATTATGTAACTCGAAATGAACAGGGGGAGTTAATATGACTGTAGTATGTTTAGTTAGACATGGCGAAACAGATTGGAATGTCGAGGGAAGACTACAAGGACGAGAAGATATTGAATTAAACGAAAATGGGAAACTACAAGCCAGGAATTGTGGTGTATATTTAAAAGAAGAAAACTGGGACATTATTATTACAAGCCCTCTTAAACGAGCGAAACAGACAGCTAAAATTATAAACACACATGTACCTATTCAGAATTTTATCGAAATGAAGAATTTTATAGAACGCGATTATGGTGAAGCTTCAGGATTAACTGTAGATGAACGAGAAAAATTATTTCCAAAGCGAGACTACAAAAATCAAGAGCCAAGAGAATTACTTACAAAAAGAGTTATAAGTGGTCTGGATACAATACAGAGAAAACATCCTAATAATAAAGTTATTTTAGTTGCTCACGGTGCGGTCATAAATGCTATACTTGCTCATTTATCAAACGGTAAGATTGGTTCAGGAAAAACAAAACTAATGACAGCTTGTATAAGTCGGATTCAATATAATCAAAAACAATGGAGAATCAATGAATTTAATCAAGTAGCTCACTTATGAATGAGATTTATTAGCTCCTGACCGTAGGAATGCCCATGCAGTATGCGTCAGCAGAATTTTTGTCGGTGCCACTTCACTAAACTTGCGACAAAAATGTTAGGACTTCTCTGTGGAACGATACAAATTGACTTTCCATTCACTATAGGCCAGCAGCAAATAGATCCAAGTATGGTCATTTTGAATGAATATATAAGTATGCGCAATCAATAACTATAAAAAACAAAACACAAACATACGTTCTTTTAGTGTGATAGAATAAAAAGGAAGGGGGGAGATTGATTAAAAGGGGGCGATAAAAATGTTAGAAGAGAGTAAACGGCACTATAAATGTACATTAGAAAAGTCGGAAATCATTAAGCTTTATTTAAAAGGAGAGAGCACATCGAATATCGCGAAATTAGCAAATGTCTCTGCTAGATACATTCGCATGATTTTAGCAGATAACAACGTTGAAACAAGGACGAGGGGCAGCTGGAAGCGAAAGTATCATTTAAACGAAAACTATTTTAAGTACTGGTCTAATAATATGGCATATATCTTAGGCTTTTTCATTGCAGATGGTGTCATTCCGAAAGATAATCAAACAGTAAGTATTTCTCAAAAGGACTCCGAAATTTTAGATGCTATAAAAACAGAATTAACTTCGAATCAACCATTATATCAAAACAAACATACCGGCGTTTATATGTTGAATTTAAATAGCAAAATTATGAAAAACGATTTGATAAACATACACGGAATCACGCCTTGCAAATCATACGATGTACAATTCCCGTATGTCCCAAAAGAATATTTACATCATTTTATTAGGGGGTATTTTGATGGTGATGGTTATATAAACTATCCCACTTATACTGTTAGTTTTGTCGGTGGGTCATCTAGTTTTATGAACTCTTTAAACAGAATTTTACAAGAACAAAATTTAAAATCAAGTTTGGTGAACAAAAAATCATATTATCGTGTAATATTGAGTGGACGAAGAACTATTCAACTTTTTGCGAATTGGATTTATAAAGATAAGGAAATATTTTTGCAAAGAAAATATAATGTATTTCAAAAAGAAACACTTAGTTTAGAAGAATTACAAGATCGAAAATTAAAAAGAACAAAAAACGCAGTAGCCCAAAGAAAAAGAGGTTTTCTCAATCATTATCAACAACATAAATGTATCGATACATCTTGCAAATATATTAGCATTAAAAATTCAACTTTCAAAAAGTGGCTAAAAACAGATTTAGAATTTAAAAAGCAATTCGAGAAATTTAGTTTAAAATAAAGAATCAAAAAAGATTANNTCTTTTTTGATTCTTTACCGATCTGATTTAAAATCTAGTTGAATGTATTATATACATAAGCTAGACAGGGGAAGACATGTTGAATAATATGAAAGAAATAGTAAGTTACTTTAATTTTTACAGTTAACATAATATATATTATCGGCAGTTATATAAACAAACAGTTTATCTGTATCAAAACCCAAGTAAACTATACATATTGAGATGAAGTGAAGATTTTAGTAAGATTTTCATCTCGTTATAATCTTTGTAGATTTCACTAAGTTTTTGCTGGAAATTTTCGATTAGATTTGTTACAGCAAACTCCGCTGAAATTTTATTGATGCATTCATGATAATGTACGAACAAAAAAATATAAACAAATTACAATTTTAATTGATCAATCCATTTATAAATTTTCTCTATGTCTTAATCTTTATATATATCTTATTTATTGAATATAAAATGATTTTTTTGCTTCACTATATATTTTTCTTAACCTACTTATCCTTTGCTGTAAACTTGAAATCTCTATTTCAGTTAACATAATATTTTTATATTTATTAAAAAATCCTCCCTAATATTTTAGGAAGAATTTTTTAATAAATGATTTGTATTTGATTTGAAATAATTTTTGCTATTATTTCATCATTGGACAGCTTATTGCTTTGCCTTGTTAGCTGTAATATATTTTGTTTTTTATCATAATATATGACTTTACGTTTTTCATTTCGATAAATCTCTACAAGTTGATACATTATTTTCTCGTTTTGATGCTGTATATAATCGCTTTGCAACAATGTTTCATTACTTATCATATATATGTTATCAGCTTTCTTTTTTCCTAAAAAATAGCTACTCTCTACATATGAAAATAGATCACGATCAATTCCCATAAATGTAACAGTTAGTTTGCAGCGCAATTGATTGATGATACAAGATGTCCATAATAATGACATTTCACCATGATTTTTTTGATGATTAGCTACAAAAAAGCTTATATAATCATCAAAAATGATATTCTCAGCATTCGCAAATGAGGACCTAGCATTTCTGACAGATTCTTTTAATGGTTGTATACATGAGAATGCATGTTCACATGCGATTAAGAATTTTTGTTTCGCTTGTTTAGAATTAAATTCAATTTTTAGCAATTCATATAATTGTTGTTCTTCAACATATAAAACCGTTTGAAATTGCAATAAATAATTTAAATAGCGCCTGTCCTCATCTTCTAGCAAACGCATCTCCCGTACAATTACATCCGTAATTACAATAGGAACATCTTTAATAAAATCCAAAAATAGCGTTTTGTTATGATGAAAATACGCTTTTTCATGACTGGATATAGCGGATGTATCATAAAAGTAAACGTGTTGCTTTTCAATAATAATATCCACTATTTCTTCTAAATCCGTGATAAAGTGTGTGTATTGTTGTATGTAACTTTTTAAATTTGGAGATGTCAACCAATTGCATCTCCCTTCAATTGATGAAAGTATCGTGTAATCTCTTCAAAGACTTGTTTATTTGCTTGTTGTGCTGCTTCTGGTAATTCATACTGCTGCATCATTTTTTCTATTTTCCCTAAATTAATCACATTGCTATGCTCTATCATATATGGATCAATTCCTAGTGCTTCAAATTCTTTATGATAGTCAAACTCCTGATCAAAATATTTTTCAATTGTAGTGTAATCAATTAGTTGTAGTTCATATAAACGAATTAATATCGCCTTAAATGGTGCTTTAAAACGACTCATGCATAAAAAAATCTTATTTAATGCTGTTTCATCATTCGTTTCAAAACTAGTGTAAAAGTTCATTAATTCATGTTGATCAATGAGTAGCAATGACGCAAAATAATCTGCTTTTCTTTCAGTTTGACTCTTATCAAGCCCTGCATGTACAATGTGCAATTTTTGATTTCGCTCTTGAAGTGAAATCAAATGATATAATTCATGAAACAGACTAAAATTTTGATAATTTCTAGGTTGATACGTATTCACATAACAAATATATCTCTCTGTATCGGTAGAACGAATAAAACCACCCAAAGACTGATCTTGAATTGGTGCCTCAATCAAAAAATGTTGCGTTGCAATGTATTTTTTAGCACCTTCAATCATTGTCCAGCCTTTTGGATGGTAATGTTGCAAATATTTTCTCATTAAGTTTTCTACTTCTAATTTATTCTCTTTATTTTCTTCCATAACTTGAGGAAGGTCTACAAAATGAAGTTCAGGCATGCGATTGCCCCCTATTATAAATTTCAATAAGGTCACAAAGTTTCGTTAATTGCCGTAGCCCCTCTTCCCCACTATCTGATAGCCTTTCACCTGCTGAAAATAGAAAAGCATAATCTGTTTGATCTGTAACAATATGATGAAAATCCTCTTTCATAAAAAATGTATGTTCATGCCCTAAACAATCAGCTAAGTTTGCAGCAAAATCGTAAATTCCGCTCGTTCTTTTTCCGTTTAGATAATCCGAGAAGTTTGATTCAGACATACCTAGCCTCTTAGCTAAACGCTTTCTTTTCAGTCCTTCCGCCTCGATATATTGATTCATATTCTGCACAACAAATTGTGAATGCATATCTCTCACTTCCTTCCTTTATGTTTATATAATTTATTATACACTTGCAATACATACAAAATCCATTTAGAACGAATATTTTTGAGCTATTATACATTTATTATAAAAATAACTTTAATTTAGATGGAATAATCCTTTTTAAACGAATAATATAGCCACCTCTATATAAATATACAGAAAGTGGCCCTACATTTTCCCCTAACAGCAATCCCAATTATAAAGTACATTTGTAAAATCTAATTTGATTAAGTCTTCTTTTCTAATGAAGAAATTTGCAACACCGCAATCTCCCCACATAATCTCTAACGAATTATCTGTATCAATTTGTAACAATAAAATGTTGTGTTCTCGATAAGATTCTTGCCAGTCTCTTGGATCGGTTTGTGTAAAGAACGGATATCCACCTATTTGATGTCCTTGACCTCCAAAAGATTCCTCATACAGTTCACCGAATTCTTTTTCTTCTTCGTGATCAATGATATCTTCTATATCAACTACATCTTGGAAAAGCGATTCAAAACGATAATCTCCTAGTGTTATAGGTTGATAAGCTTGTTGAAAGGTTAATTTTGCTGCTTTCGGTATAACGAAATACTCTAAATCTAGAGCATGTAAATAACTAAAATCTGTTACAAGCTGCGATTCGTCATACATTACTTCAGAATGATAAATGATTCGAAAATCTTTTTGTTCTGTTGGACAATCAAAATTAGCACCAACAATGTCATCTTCACCATTTACAAAAAACTGCAACATTCCTTTTGTAGGCATATACTCATTTTGTGGGATTTCTTCAAAATTTAACTGGGCTAGTAATATCATTGGTTTCCCGTTTGAATCTTTTGGATGATCATGATGAAGAGGTAAATATGGATGCCCACCAAATTTACTTTGAAATAGTGTTGTTTCACCTAGTTCCCCTGTAACTTTAATATAAGGTTTTACACTTTTCTCTATTATATTTCTATACGGCTCTAACTGCTTTGGTATTTGTAAATGATGTAGCTTTGTCATTCTCTATTTCCCCCTTACATAATAAGTAAAATAAGCCTATCTCAATTATACAATGAGCGAAAGGTTTTTAGAAAAACGCTAAAAATCCGTTTTCACTCTCATTTTTTGTGCAGTTGTTGGACACAAAAGGTTATGTTCCGTTACCTTTTTATTAATCGTTTCAATTAACTGCTCTGCTTCTACAGAATCTGTAATCTCTTTCAGTTTCTCTTTTAAATGATCAATTTCCTTCGAAAGCTCAATCCATCTAGGTAAAACGTGGTTATCTTTCAACGTTTTATAAAGTTGCTTTTCAGGATTATAAGAAAGGTTTTTATCAATGTGAAGTGGCTTTCCCTTGCCAGGTAAATCATCGAAAGCCCCTGCTTTTTCTGCACGTTTAATGATAGAACTAATATGATCTTCATATGTATAAGACCAAACTTTCTCATCCTTTACTAAAATCTCTTGCTTTTTCAACGCTTTATCTATATCCTTTTCATTCATAATTTCTTCCTCTCCTTCTTTTTAAAGTGTTGCTTTTGAATGAGTTAGAGCTAGTATCCCCTCTACAAACTGTTCTCGCCACCAAATTTCGTCATGACCACCTTGAAACTCATTATAGGTAATCTGATACTCTTTTTCTCTAAATGTCTTAGAAAGGCTTCTATTAGCCTTTAAAAGCGGTTCATTTTCAAGCGTGCCAGCTGCCATATACATACGTAATCGTAATACGTGATGAAGCGATAAAAATTGTTTCTCTGTCCAAGGAAGATCGTCTTCGTATCCATCCTTTTTCCAATGCACAGATCCTGATAATGATAGTACATTCCCGAAAACATGAGGGTTATGAAGTGCTGCATAAAACGCTGCAAGGCCACCGAGACTTAAACCGGCAATTGTTACATGTGAAGGCTCTTTATGAACATGGTATTTTGTTTGCATCCAAGGTAGAAGCTCTTCTGTTAAAAATGCGTTCATATTATCGTTATAGGTAAGTTCAGCTAACCGATCTACTTGATCGATTCCAACAGCAATACACGAAGGGATTTCTTGTTTACGAATGAAATAATCGAGTGTCATTGGCGCTGAAAGATTTTGCATAAACGTATTTCCATCAAATGCAATCAGAAGGTCTTGAGGACTGGAGTTGTAAGAATAATTACAAGGTGTATAAACGTATATTTTTCGTGTATTACCTAAAATAGAACTATAAAAAGAATATGTTTCAATTTCTCCTTGGAAATCATCATTTTGAGGAAACTTTTTATCATACTGTATGTTCATTCCCATTTCTAATACAGCTGCTTTATCTGTTTCTTTTCCAAATATAGTATTGTTAAATGGATCTAACTGATACTGTTTACTACGCGCTATCCAATCGTGTTCAAAATGATCATTAACCGAAAAATGATAAGTGGAAACAAATTTTTTATTCGTTCTAAATGTTTTGTACCATATATTCGTGTCTAAAAGTCGTTCTAATTGATTAGAATTAAGATCCCAGCCAGGGTAACTACCAAATACATATACATTTTCTGTATCTGCATCACCTAGCCAAATGTACGTAATAAGATTATATTGTTCATTCATTGGGCATGTTTCTATAAGTGGCGCCGCATTTGTTTTAAGTTCATGTAAAAATGTTTGTAGCACCTCTGCATTTCCGTTATTTAATTGATTCAGCAGTTTGGTTATCTTAGGACTTATAATTGAATTCATTTCCGTCTCCTACCTCCTTTGCTACATTCTATTAAGCACTTCTGTATTTTTGAGTAAATTCCTATATAAAGAAAGTGCCAATGTTGTATATTTTATGAACAAAAAACACACAAACAATAGAGTCTGTGCGTTTCCTATAGTAATTATTTCTTTGTCCATTTTACTAGCTGCTCATACTGATTCTTAGCATCCGCATATCCAAGATTATATAAATTTACTAGCTTTTCTTTATTTCGTTCAATCCCACTAATAGGCAGTGGTACACTTGGTTGAATGACGAAAAAGTTTTCTTTTTGTAGATCTGATGACATATAGGAAATGGTTTCGTTATAAAATCGATAATGATCTACTAAGAGCTCAGAGACTTTCGGGTATCTTCTGTATAAATATTTTGCCATAGATGAAAACTTATTCCGTTTTTTCACGTATCCTTCTGGTTTTGTCATAATGACAACATTTTTTTGAAACCCGTCCATTTGCGCTTTTCGAACAGGAATTGGATCAATAATCCCTCCGTCTAAAAGCTTTTTACCATCATAATCCACAGTTGGAGCGATAAATGGTACAGAGCTTGAGGCACGAATGATTTTTAAAATATCATCCCCGTGTTCTTTTTTATTATAGTAAACAGCTTGGCCTGCCTCGCAATCTGTTGTACCAATTACAAACTGCTCGTTTGCATGTAAAAAAGTTTGAAAATCAAATGGTACAATTTTGTTAGGTACCTCATCAAATAAAAAGTCCATTCCAAACAATTCTCGTTTTCGTATGAAGTTTCGGTAAGATATATACCGATGATCAGATACTAATTCCGTATTTACTTTTTTATTTCTTCCTTTTTGCCGAGATACATAAGTTGCTCCCATACATGCTCCAGCTGATACTCCAACTACATACGGAAAAAACAAATCATTTTCCATAAAGTATTCGAGTACACCTGCCGTATATAGACCTTTCATACCTCCACCTTCTAATACTAGACCGATATTTTTCATGTATACTCCCTCTACGTGTATTTCTATATTCTATAAGCACTTATATTTTAGCATAAGATATTAGGACAAAGTATTAATAAATTCATTGCATTCCGTCCAAAAAGCTATTGCTGCATTGTCAGAATCTTGTTGCCTATAACGTGATACAATAAAAGAAACTCATTCCAAAGATGATAAAGGAGGAATTTTATATGGGTTTATTTAGTGGCATTTTAGGGAATGCATCTGATACGAGTGTAGAAAATGTTGAGCGTGACTTAGAAAAGATTATGCTGGATGATGAACAAGTTGAGTATGCATATAAATTAATTCGAGATTTATTTGTATTTACAAATCGAAGAATGATTTTAGTAGATAAACAAGGCGTAACTGGTAAAAAAACAGAATATCATTCTATTCCTTATAAAAGTATTACACAATTTAGTATCGAAACAGCAGGTCATTTTGATTTGGATGCAGAACTTAAAATTTGGATATCTGGTATGCATGATCCAATCATAAAAGAATTCAAGGGTGACGATAGCATTTTAAGTGTTCAAAAAGCATTAGTAAAATACACAGCAAAATAAGTAATTTGTATTTTTATGCATTCCTGAAAGTATAAACCCCGTATATTTTGGAACAACATTCAATATTTTCGTTTAAAAATACGCTTTAGATAGAATAAAGGGATAGACTCCGCAGACTTATTTCTGTTTTGTCTATCCCTTTAGATTTATTTTTATAAAGTTTTCTTATAGTAAACAAGTGTTGTATGTTCATTTAACTTCTTTGTTACACCTGTCTTAATATAACCTACTTTTTCATATAGATAACAATTACGTTCTTCCTCCAAAATTGTAGCTAGTTCCCAACTCGTTGCTTCTGGAAACATCTTTTCTATTAAATTGATTGTATGCTGAGCAATTCCTTTTCCTTGATAACTAGGCAAGAGAAACATAGGACTAATCCAAAATTGCATCGTCTTTTCTTTCTGAAATACACAAATCGCTCCTACGAGAATATGATCAACAAGTATTTTATACATTCCACCAAAAGGATTGTTTATTCTTGCGATTAGTTTATCCATCGTTTCATTAGCAGGATTTGTATTGTAGTCCTTATATTTTTCTATTAATGGTTTGAATGCTTGTAATTGGATTTCAAAAATAGATGCTGCATCAACATTTGTCGCTTTTTCAAGCGTAATATTCATACATTTCACCAACCTAATCGTGCCCTTAAAGAAGTAATATGTGCAGTATGGTGACGACCATGCCACGCATATAAGCCGATTGCTGCCTCTAGCTTTGTTTCACCTGATTCTGGATGATTAAAAGTTTTTTCAAGATCTTCCTGTTCTAAAGAATTTAATAAATTTACCCATCTTTTATGTAATGAATCTAATAATACAAGAGAAACATCTACAGGTAATTTTGAATCAGGGAGTTCTGCCCACTTCTCTTCCATATATGGTTTAATAGTTGGATTATTTTCTGTAAGAGCTAACTTAAAACGAATATAGCTATTCATATGACTATCAACTACATGATGAACAACTTGTCGTACTGTCCATCCACCTTTTCGATATGGTGTATCTAATTGCTCTTTATCTAAATCTTTAATTGCCCTTGTTAGTTCTGCAGGGAGATTTTCTATGTCTCGAATCCATTTTTCTATCATTTCCTCTGTAATATTTTCTTCATAAGTGAATTGTCCAATTGGATATTGTAAATCTTTCATAGCATATTTTCCCTTCTACTTTAAATTCTTACTTATGTTTCCAAACGTAATGAACGAAATTGCTTTTCTGCCCATTTAATTCTATCGTTTCTTGATCCGTTTTAATACGAGAAAAATGATTTCTTTCTAATACGATTCGTGAAGCGATATTGTTATTTGTCGTTTTGGCATAAACTTCATGAATATGATAGTTTTCTGCTTTGCCTAATAATAATCGAACGGCATGACTTGCAATTCCTTTTCCGATCCATTTTTCTCCTACTCGATAACCAAGGTAACCTAATTGCTTTTCTGTTTTTATGTCTATTAAATTTATCCGACCTACAATTTGTTTCTCAGTATTTCGTATAAGATAAAAGTGAGAAATCCCTTCATTTTGTTCCTGGAGCAATTCATCAAGTTTATACAGGAAAGTATCATAAACGTAGTAATCTTCTCCGCGACTAGGTACCGTTTTTTCAAAAAAGGTTCTATTATAACACTCAAAAGCAAATAATTCTTCTGCATCTTGTTTCTTTATTTTTTCTATGTATATTTCCATTCATAATTCATTCCTTTTGTATTCAATTAACTATTATAAATTCGCCATTTAGTAGTTAATTTCCTACTATAAAGTAATAGCATTAACCTTCTTTATTTTTGTCGAGTTGTAAGAATAGCAAACCATACCTTAGGATGAAAAAGATGTAGAGGACTACGCATAAGATTCATTACTCTAACTAAACGAATATAAATGTCTGGATTATTCGCAGAAAGCTGGTATATTTTTTTCGTATACCATTGTTGAAATGGTTGTATAAAAGACTTATCTCCTTTTATTTTAGGATGACGGAATGCCTCTGTAGTAGCCATTTCCCACGGCATTTTAATAATTTTCGAAATTCGCTTATAGAAGCCACGAGTAAATCCTTTCTCTAATGCTTTCCCCTCCTTTAAACACATTTGTAATTCTTCAGCTTCCATAGCAGCGACAGACATTCCTTGTCCAAAAACCGGATCAAAGCGACAATGAGCATCTCCAATTACTAAAAATCCTTCTGGCATATTTTTCACTAAATCGAAACGCCGACGAACTTGGTAAGGGATCTTATGTACTTTTATATCTGTAATCGGTTCTGCTTGTTCAAGAAAATAAATGACGTCTGGGGCGGGCAACTTATGAGCAAATGCAAGGAACTCTTCATCTGTTTTTGGTGCCTTTTCATTGGCATACCCGCTAAAAGTCACGAAATATTGATTGTCTTCAATCGTTTGAATAAAGGCACCATAAGGGTTTTCGGGAAAACTAGGGGAAATAAGTAAATTACACCAATCAGGACGCTCATTCTGTTTTAGACGGAATATCCTAGTCGCGTAAAACAATTGAATCCATACTTTTTCTTCTTTTATTTCTATGCCCTGTGCTTTTAACCACTCTATATTTTTCGAACCAAATCCGCTCGTATCAACAACTATGCCTGCGTGAAGATCTTTTTTCATTCCTGTTATTAAACACTTTGTTTTCACACCAGAGATTTTGTTACGGAGTGGATCGATTATCAATTGTTCAACTACTGTTTCATATTTCGTCGTAATATTAGTTACTTCACTCATTCTTTTTTGTATATGCGACTCAAGCATAGGACGACTCTGTTGAACCGCATTCAACTCTCCAATAAATGGTTGTTTCCATAAACTAAAATGATGCCATTTCAAATCTCCCGTAAAGTTATTTACAATACCACCATCTTCTTTTAATTGGCTCATAATTGCCGGGAATAATTTCTCTATTGCTCTTTCACCACCTTTTAATAACACATGAGGATGATGGCTTTGAGGGACTCTTTTTCGAGGGCTTTTTTCATTCCACTCTTCGCCTGCTTCTAAAATCATTACTTCTTGAAAAAAATCAGATAAAGCTTTTGCTGCTAGTTTTCCAGCTATACTTCCACCAATAACGATTGCTTTTTCTAACATTCTTTTACCTCCTGATAGATATTTCTATGAATTTAAAATAAAATTCAATAATTTATAAAAATAAAGATTGATAAAAAGATCTTTTTTGTAGAGCATTCCTTTGTTCAACAATAGGTCAAAATTATGGGAGATCAATTTGAAGATAATGAAAATATTTTGTTTGAATGTGAAGTATTACACTTAAACTAATAGTGCAGGTTAATTGAAGAAGAATGGATTCCGGAAGGTCGTTATTAGAGTCGATCTTTTTTCTTTGTCATTGTTTCAGATAAAAGAGTTATTATTTGAAGCACGTTGGAATCCTATTTGTAGTGATAATATTTTACAAATTGGAAAACAATAGTGCTTAGGAAAGGAGGGATTGCGAATGTCTGTGAAAAAGTGGTTAACTGGATTGGTCATTTTGCTTGCAATGATTGTGGTTGTGACAACGCTAGGCTCACTCAGTATATTTGCCGAATCCGGCGTCGTAACACAGCCTATTGAGTCAGAGAAAGTGATTGAGGTCGAGTTGAACGATGATTACTTTAATCCGAAAGTCATCACTATTCCGATTGGAAGAAAGACAACGTTGATATTGAAAAACCAAGGTAAGAAAGAGCACACCTTCACAGTGGAAAAGCTCGGAATTGACGTCGAAGTCCAGCCGGGAAAAGAAAAAAACATTACCGTGAAACCTAACAAGCCCGGTACATACGAACTCATATGTCGGTACCATTTCCAGAAAGGAATGGATGGACAAGTAATAGTCAAATAACAAGCAGGGCCAATCGGGCCTTGCTTGTTTAATAAGACATAGTAAGATGATTTAATTAATTGTAGAAAAAAATAGCGGTGTTAGGTTTATCTAATAATATCCACAAATTCACTTACTACTTGATTGTATTTTACGGATTTTCCCTTAAAATACACCAGTGAATTGTAACGCTAAAATAAAAATGCCTAAAGCCCATACGTAATAGGCAAATACTTTAAGAGAGTGATGTTTTAAATATTGAATCATCCAAGATACTGCAATATATCCAAAAAATGCAGCAGATAAAGTACCAATGATTAATGATGTGCTTGAAATCGTTTCAGCTTTTCCTTGAAATACGTCTACAGACTGTAAAACGATAGCTCCAACGATAGCGGGCGTAGATAACAAAAATGAAAAATATGCGGCTGTTTCCCGATCTAGTTTCCTCCAAAGTGCAGCGACAATTGTCATACCAGAACGCGAGATTGCCGGAAAGATAGCAAACGCTTGAAACGAACCAATAATAAAGGCATCTTGATATGTAATATCATCCATTTTCTTACGCCCATTTTTTTGTTTCTCTGCCATATATAAAAACAAACCTGTCACTAAAAACTCCCATCCGATTGTTACACCTGTCTTTGAAATCTCTTCAAAGAAATCTTTAAATAATAGACCGATTATAACGGCTGGAATTGTGCCAACAATGAGTAAAAACGTAAGCTTTGAAAAGGGATTTTTTATTAAATAAATAAATTCTTTTTTATAATAAATAAACACTGCTAGTAGGGTACCGATATGAAGCATCGTATCCAAGAAAAGCCCTGCTTCATCTAAGTTAAATAAATGCCTTCCTAAATACAAATGACCCGTGCTACTTATAGGTAAGAATTCGGTTAACCCTTGGATAATCCCTAATATAAAAGCTTCTAACCAGTTCATGATTGTCTCCTTTCTTGTTTGCTTGTACCAGTATATGTTTGTTTTTAGTTGTTATGAGGAAAAGAACTAGATATTCAAAGTTTAAAAGATTTTTTTGACAACAAAAAAAGAGGAGTCATCTCCTCTTAATATATAAACACTATTTAATTTGTTCCTTATACTCATGGTTAACAAGTACATACCATTTTCCTGTATCGAATTTTTCTTTATTAATCACATAAACTTTATTTTCTCTCTTTACATCTCCAGGTTTTAATTCCTTATTAATAGTAGAAGTCTCGCCTTTTTCAACCTCATAACTACTAGTTGCCCACACATCACTTTGGTAAGCATTATCATTTTCATCCACTAAATCCACTGATGGTAAAACGGATAATTTCATCGATTCGTTTGTGATGTTTTTCCCTTCTACTTCTAAAACAATAAAGACATGTCCATCTTCAGGTTCTTGGATCCCTATACTTTCTTTACCAACCTTATCTCTTTCTACAACTCTTTTTACAGTTACATCAAATTTAGGTGTCTGAAAATCCTTGTTTACAACATACTCTTTTTCTTTTACTTTTGATTTCTCTTTTGTTTGTTCTGTATTTTTCTGCTTTGTATTCTCTTTCGTTTTCGCCTCATCAGTTGTTTGCACTTTCTTTTCTTCTTGTTTAGAATTGGCTTCTTTAGATTCTGAAGAAGTTTTGTCAGATGTATTGCCGCAACCAGATAAATTGAATAATAGAGTGCCACCTAAAATACATGTAGTAAATTTTTTCAACATCTCTTTTTATCCCCCAATAACACGATATACAAATTTCCTACTTATCATAGCAAAAAACACGATCTCAGATTGTTACATTTTGTCGAATGATTAAGAATAATCCGATGTTTTTATTACATATAAAAAAACATGATCTTGATGTAGTACCAAGATCATGTTTTACATTGATTTTATTTATAAAATACTTTATCCACATTATACTTCGCTTGAAATTCGTTAATCACATATGTTTCGTAAATTTCTCTTTCCATCGGATCTTCTACAATACATACATCAATACGATACACTTCATCACGATGATTTTTAATTGGTGATACATTATCTTCAAAATGCTTTTTAATACGTTGTCTTACTTTACGTGCTTTCCCAACAAAAAGAAGTTCGTCATTAATGTTATAAAACATAAAAATGCCGCCTTTATCTCTTGGGAATAGGTGAAAATCAATAAATCCATGAATTGGAGTGATTCTTGGCTCATCGCCTTTTATTACTTGTTTTCTTTCTGTGATAGAAACATCAACTGCAGGTAAATCAATTTTAATCAAGTTACTTCACGTCCTCTTTTATTGTAAAGGTAAATAATAGCACATGTAGGTAAGAAAAGCTATTCGTGTTACGTAAAAATATTGTTTTTTGCTATATCCTAAATGTTATAACTATATCATTTATGTATTTTCTCCAAATCATATGATCATACGCTTTGCCCCAATAATCCTTTAGCAAAAAGCTAGGCTCTCCAAACTTTTTCTTCCATATTTTCTGTGCGTTCGTATATCCGCTATCCAAACAAAATTCGTTTATCCCCTTACCCAATAAAGTAAGGAAAATTGCATTTAAAAGTAAATTACTTATGCCGCGTTTTTGATAATTCGGAAGTACAAATACAGTACCTATCTCATACAAGCCTTTTAATGCGCCCTCTGTGCACGTATGAATCAGCTTACTTGATGGACCAAATTCAATCGTACCGATAATTTTATTACACCGTTTATCTACAGCTATCAAAAAATATCGATTTTTCCCATTGCTATCAAAATCGCATTTCAAATACTGCTTTTTTATTTCAATTTCATTTTCTATGTCATCAGTCAACTCCGATAAGCCCTCTTTAGCAAACGTATCAATAATAACTGCATGAAAAAAATGATTTAACTCTTCATAATCACCAATGATTGGTCTTCTTATTTCAATATCATCCACCTCAGGCAACTCCTTCATTCTCTAAATTTCAAAAGTACAATCAATATAGATTTCTTCTCTACAACGATTAAGAATGGTATGTACTGAACATAGGTTAAGCTGCATGCCAACAGCACGGGTCACTCTTTCCTAGTCGAGCCCAGAACTTCCAAGTAGTGCTGATTGTACATAATGCCTAGGATGTTTCCAAAAGGATCAATCACGGAGGCAGTAATGAACCCTTGACCGCGAACTGTGGGTGCTTCATATTCTTTCGCTCCCATAGACAGCAGCTTCTCGAAAGTTGTTGTTACATCGTCGACATGCCAGTACACGACAGCACCACCGGCTTGTCCGGTCGTCGAACCACCGGGCGCATAGCGGCTATCGATCAGGCCCAACTCGTGCTGGTAGTCGCCGAGGCGAAACTCGGCATATCCTGGGCGCTCAAAGTATGGAGAGATGCCCAATAGTTCAGCGTACCACTTCTTTGCCGCCATTAGATCAGCCGCCCAAAAACTGACGGTAGTGAGTCCTCGTAATGTCTTTGTGTCACTCATAATCGATTTCCTCCTCAATGTTGAGTAAGTAATTATAATCAATATTTAGAGTCGCCGAGTAATTTTCTAGTTGCTGTTCTTATAGCTATTGTAAACGTCTAATGCTGACAACAGTATGTCAGTGGAAATGAATATGTTTTCAAAAGTGCTTTGAACATTCATTCCTTTGATTAACTTCGATTTACTTACGAATAGTCCCTTCTTTCATTCAAGAAAATGGTCCTTTAGTGGAATAACATGACTGAAGCTTTACAAAAGGAACTCACTGCGTACAATGTACAAAGAAACAAAAAAAGATTAGGAATAACACCCTAATCTTTTTGTTTCTATATCTAATAACTATTCAATTGCACCAGCTACATCGTAATGACTTAAATCTAATTCAATTTGTTGTCCTAAAGCAAGTTTCGCAAGTTCAGCACCTAAATATGGACCTGCTGTTAATCCAGAAGCTCCTAAGCCATTCGCAACGAGTATGCCTTTAAAATGAGGTAACGGACCAATGACTGGAAGAAAACCTGGTGTAAATGGTCTAAAACCAACTCTTGTTTCAAGCATTGTACTATTTTCTAATCCTGGTGCCACAGACAATGCTTTATCAAATACTTCATGTAAGCCACCAGCTGTAACGCGATAATCAAGACCAGTATCATTTTCATGTGTTGCCCCTATAACTATACGGCCATCTTCAAAAGTTAAAATATATTGATCGTTTGGCGGCATCACAACTGGCCAATTTTCAGTATCCATGTTTGGCATATGTAAATGAACAATTTGCGCTTTTTGGAAAGTCACAAGAAAGTTAACACCAAGAGGTTTTAGCAATTCATTTGCCCACGCTCCTCCAGTGACAATGACTTGATCTGCCATAAGTGTTTCATGATTTACATGAACACCTTTCACCTCATTATTTTCATGAATTAAAACCGCATCTCCTTTTATAAAAGTAGCACCATGTTTTTTCGCAGCGTTTACAAGCGCCTCACGAAGTGCTCGTCCATTTACCCTGGCAGCACCACTTATATGTACAGATCCATATTCCTCAGATAACGCTGGGAATAATTTTTTCGTTTCCTCTGGCGATAGACGAGTAATTTCACCAATTTCGGGTGCATCCTCGCGCCTTTTATATGCTCGCTCTTCCATTTGATCTAACTTTTTATCATCTGTATGTAAGCTAATGGCACCTACTCGGTTATAACCTGTATCCGTTTCGCCATCATCTTCTAATTGCTGAATTAAAGAAGCGTAATAGCGCGCTCCACCTTTTGCAATTTTATACCAAGCTTTGTTGCGTCGCTGCGAAAGCCACGGACATACAATTCCAGCCGCCGCATCCGTTGCTTGCCCTAAATCTTGGCGGTCAACTAAAGTAACATTCGCCCCTTCTTTTGCCAGATGATAAGCAGTAGATGCCCCTAAAATTCCAGATCCAACTACAATATACGATTTCATTTCAAACACCTTTTCTTTTTCTTTCTAATAAGTTTTATATACATACCATCGCTATTTTTAGTCAAAATAGCAAATTTCATAAATGATGAACCATATTCAGTATACTTGACGGAGACGCTTTTTCAACTTTTTCATTCTATTATTTATGCTATTCTTATACATTTCCATCGTAAATTTCACATAAAAAACACATCCTTATATAACAAAGATGTGTTTTTGAAACTCTTTTATTTCTTTTTTCTGCGGAATAAATCGATTGTTTTATATCCTTGCGAAAGTATTTCCACCATTTGTTGAACACGTTTATCACGTGTTTTTTGCTGTTTTGCTGAAAATATGTGACGCGCCCAATCCTTTTGATATCCTGGTGTTAAATCTTGATAAAATTGAAGTTCGTTAGGATGATCCGCTAATAACATTTCTACATCTTTAATGTTTTCTACATAATCCGAAACGCATTGACTAGCAGCTGATGTCTTCTTAGCTTTCTTTTGTTCACGTTTCAAACCAACGACAGTAAAGACATCGTCCATACTTACCATTCGTGCAAATTTAATATCGCTATTACCTACATATCCATCTTCTCCAACGTTCATTGCTGGAAATATTTCATCTCTATGAATAAAAGTTTCATAACGCGTGTTACCTTTTTTCGGATAAGCAAAAAATAAATAGCCTTTTTCGAGTAATAGCTGTTTATTAAGAATAAGTTGTGTGTGCTTTACCATCTCATCAATTGTTTCTACAAAAATGAAAATAGCATCATGGTCTGTAGAAAGTGTAGTTGCTTGTTCAGTAAAAATATCATAATCATTTGGCTGGTTGACTACTACCATATTTGTATACTTATTTAGATTTAATTTAGCGATAATTGTCATTGCTAACTCCTTCTTTTTTAATTCATTGTTGTTTTTATAGTACAATATTACTATAAGCGATATCGGCGGTAAATCGAATATGTTTACTGCCAGTTCCTTATAGTTACAGACTCATAAAGTTCGAATCGATATTAAAGGTCCATCGCTTTGGTAATCTAGTAAAATTCTGGACGAAAAACTCCCGAAACTCACGCTCTGTCTCGGACATAGAGCACCCTTCAAACCGTGCAATTGTATATTTTCCACAAAGGATAAGGTATAATTCTTGTTGTAGAGCAATCTGTAAACCCTATTTAAACATGTAATAAGAGAGCCAAATGCTTTCTTTTTATTTTATCAAAAATATTATAATATACGGTTTTCTTGTTTTTATGATACAAATGTATTTTATAACATGTCAGAGAGAGGAAATAAAATGAATATAGTGAACTTACGTCCTAAACAGCGATCTAAGTATCGTATTATGCTAGGAACATGGTATTACTCTACAAAGAGGTACATCCAGTGGTTAACAGATGAAAAAACATACGCAAAGACTTTACAACAAGAAAAATTACCCTGCACAGCTATTCAGCACCGAACGATATTACTTCGTAAGCTCAAGGATGTAGATATGTGGTATCAACAGAATAAAGTTGTTAATTTAAAGGTTGCCATTAAACAGCTAGATGGTATCATTATTAGACCGGGAGAAACATTCTCTTACTGGCGTTTAATAGGTAAGCCTACGAAGAGAAAAGGGTATGTAGAAGGTATGATACTACACTATGGGTCTTTTCAAGCAGGCATTGGAGGAGGACTTTGTCAACTCTCAAATTTAATATATTGGATGACCTTACATACACCACTTACAGTAACAGAGCGCTATCGTCATAGCTTTGATGTCTTTCCTGATTCCAAGCGGACCCAACCATTTGGAAGCGGAGCAACTTGTTCCTATAACTATTTGGACTTACAAATTAAAAATGAAACGAACCAATCGTATCAACTTCACCTTTATATCACAGATACACATTTAGTTGGCGAATGGAGAACAACCTATCCGCAGCTTTATCAATATGAAGTTTACGAAAAAGAACACTCAATTCAACCTGCATACTGGGGTGGTTATATACGACATAATGTTATTCAACGTAGAGTATATAGCCAACAGAAACAGTTTATAGAAGATCAATATGTAACGGAGAATCACGCTATAATGATGTACGAGCCATTATTAACTTGTAATAATAAAGAAAGTGGACATTAATTTCGCGCGCCAGTAATTAATTTGACTCTAATGTAAAAAATGATGTCATTGTGTAAACTAAAATTATTCATAAAAAGTACGTCACTATTTCTCGTTAATGTAAAAGAATAGTAATGTACTTTCAACTTTAAAAATAGCCGAAATGCTTAAGTTGAGGATCGTGTAACACCATCAACTTAAGCATTTCTTTGTTCTCAATTACATTGTTTTTACAGTTTAATATTAAATTTATCCTGTAATATCTCTGTATATTGTTGTTCTGTAAGTAACTTTTTATCTTTCTGACCATTTATTGTTTGAGTTAAACTTTCCTTTGTTAAAGAAATGTAGCCAGAATCCATAAGTTTCACAACAATTGCTCCTTTATTAAAGCGGGAATTTCCATCTTCTACCACTTTCTTTTGCACTCGATTTAAGGTCCTTTCATCAATAGTATCTGTATGAAAAGCATGACATAATTTCCATTCTCTCTTCTCATCTGATTCAGGTAATATATTAACGTCTCTCCTCTCTAAAACGTAGGACCCTTTATCCGTATTTTTTCTCCTAACACGATATTCACCATTTATTGACTTAACAACCTCACCAGTGAATGGAACAAGCACCAAAGGCACAACAGAAGCAAGCCCTACTTCAATTAGATATAATGCATGATTATAATTTAAAATGGTTGTAACATGCCCTTCCTCAAGAGCCCAAATTTCTGCTTCTCTATCATAAACAGTACCTAATGCTAATTTAGCATCGAAACCACAATCTTTTAAAAAGTAATACATAATTGAATTCAGCTCATAACAAAGTCCACCACGGGAATTTATTAATATTTTTTCTTGTAAATTTTCTTTTGAAATTTCTTTTGTATCACCTTTTACAATATCCAAATTCTCAAAGGGAATTTCGTAAGCCATTGCCTGCATTATTATATTTAAGTCTTCAATTTCAAGTGTTTTTTGTTCCTCAAGATTCAATCTTGAAAAGAATAATTTCTGTAATTCTGTCATATAAAACACTTCCTCTACAATTTTTTGTACTATGAATATGTATTTTTAGAACTTGCTCATTATCAAGAAAAAATGAGAGTACCATCTCACCTTAAAGGGTATTGAGTAAAATAGAATCATGATCTAATATCCTTCTTTACTATATACTCATTCTAAAAATCAAATGACTTATAAACAATGTACATTTAACAAAACTGTACCGGTACAAAAGTGTTAGAAATATACTTTCGCTATACTGTATTCCAAATTAGATATCATTGTTTTATTGTTAAACTCCTAAAAACTAACCGTTTTTTACTTTAAAAACCATAAAAAACCGAACTTTTTTATTTTTTCATAAAATAAAGTTCAGTTTTTGTTGAATACCTATTATAAGTTTGCTATATTATAAATGTAATCATCTTAAATATCATTACTCGTATATACTCGGTAATATGGTCCGAGCGTTTCTACCTAGTTCCCAATGAAAGAACTAGACTACGGGTTAAAGTAATCGGTTGTGCGATTTATTTTACCACTACCGTTTTATAATTTTGCATGAACATTCTTGCTTAATTAACGATACTTTGACTTCCGTAGTTCTAGAAAGTAGAAAACACTCTACATGTTCTAGAACTTTTTTCTTTGGACCAAAATACCGAGTATACGAAATACAGACACCAAGAGAAAAGGGAGAGATTATTTTATGAAGAACAAAATCGTTAAAAAATGCTCTGTTTTAGCGACTACGAGTGTACTGTTATTATCGGCACTTGCAGGATGTAGCTCACCTTCGAAAAGCGAGGCAAAATCAAAAGAAACTCAAAAGCCTATTTTAATTCAAGGGCCTATGCCAATAGAAGCTGAAAAATTTGCAAAAAGATTAAAAGATGTGAAAGAAGAAAAATCAGGAACTTTTGTATTTTATAAAGGAACGGTAGATAACTATCCTGTAATCGTTGCAAAAACAGGTAAAGGAATGGAAAATACAGCAGGTGCTACAGCAATTGCTATTGAAAAATATAAGCCTAAGGCAATTATCAATCAAGGGACATCAGGTGGACATGATCCGAATTTAAATGTATTTGATATCGTTTTAGGAAAACAAGTTGCTAACATCGGCTCTCTTAAAACAACAAATATGAATGAAAACCAAGGGATGGATCCATCGAAATGGATATCGATGGATTTAATGGCTTCTGAAGGAAGTGCAGGAGAAGATCCAAATGCCGAAAAGATTAGATACTACGAGGGTGATAAGGATTTACTCGCAGCAGCGAATGCAGTAAAAGATAAATATACAAAAGGTAAAGTAGTAGAAGGAACAATCGGTTCAGCAGATCTATGGAATAACGAAGTGGATAGAATTAAGTGGTTCCATACAAAATACGGAACATCTGTAGAAGAAATGGAAGGCGCTGCAGCCGCACAAATTGCACAAGCCTATGACGTTCCCTTCTTAGGCATTCGAGTACTATCAAATAATAAAACAAATAATGGGAAATACAATCCAAATACAGCAGCGGCAAATCAAGAATACGTTTATGAAGTAGTAAAAAAATATATAGCAACGATGCCAAATAAATAATTTCAATTAAAAAACGAAGTGATTTTAGTATGATTTCTATACGATTCTCCCTTCGTTTTTTATCTTTAGTTTGATATTACAAGTTCAGGAAATCCCGCTCTACTCCACAACCATAAAGGTGTATGGATATCAATCGGAGCAATCCCGCTACCAGATAAAGCTCTTTCCCATGCATGAGCTACAGTTTGACGACTATCAGCTGTACCATTTAATACCGCCTCTGAACATAATCCTAATTTGACAGTAGCTTTTAAAATATGTGTATCCGGAGCTACTGTAATAAGTTCACGAGATTTCCATTCTATTTCTGTGTAACTCTCCATCACGTATAACCAATAATTAAAGATTTTCGGTCCAGAAAGATAAGGAAATTCTGATTTTCTCGTTTTTTGCATTATATTTTTTAATAAGGAAATATCAAATTGTACAGACTCAATTAACCCCATAACATCTCCATTAGAAGAAGAGTGAGTAAGCCCCGTTGCTACCCGTTTCCAAATTTCAGGATGACGATTAGGTTGTAATGCTACCCTATAATGTACCAACACGTTTCGTAACTCATCTAAATTACACTTAGATACGGTATTTATATGAAAAACCCACGGAGAACCCTCATCAAGATAGGCTTGTACAATCGACTGCCACAACTTATATGAATCTCTTTGATAGTTTAATAACATTCCTAATGTCAACACGTTTGGTAAATCATGAGTTGGTACAATTCCGATTAAAACGTCCTCAGGCATTACTTCACCACCAAGCAATCCTTCAGAATGCATCTGTACTAGTAATTTCACTTTCTTCAAAAAGAAATCGTTGCTCATATTCTTCCTCCATCTGAGTATCGTCACTATAATAAAAATAGCTATACAGCCATACATAAAAAAGCATACTGACAAATTTTCAGCACGCTTTTTATAACAATTTAAGAGTGTAATTTTTCAAATTCCGTTCTCGTTTTTTGTATATAGTTTACAAGCTTCTTTCGTAAATTCTTTAACCATTTCGGATATTCCTCTAATTCTGGAATATCCACCGTTTGAAGTATTTTCGTAAACATCATTAATTGATGCATTCTCATAAACAATGGTAAATTTTTTAAAACTTGTTCATCAATTGATGTTTCTATTGTATATCCCTGCAGAAAAACTTGATAAGACGGATGATTGATATCCACTTTCTCATGAAATATGTCTCGTAAAGCAAATGCAATATCCGCAGCGTACCAATAGTTAGCACAATCGTCAAAATCAATAATTCCAACTTTGTCTGTATTTATAAAAAGATTATCTAATTCAAAATCATAATGAACGATTCCAAAGTTATCACTTGTAATAGGTAGCTCATTTGCCCAAGTAGAAATGCGCTCTAATTCTTTATAGGCAGCCCGCTCACTTTCAGGCAATATCTTTCTTACAAAATGAAGATGATCTTTCCAGGTTGCGCGATTTTGATATAAATCTTTCGGCATATGTTTCAAAGTTTGATGAAGCTTACCTAAAGCTCTTCCCCATAATAAAAATTGCTCTGCACATAACTCTTCAATCTCGCATTGCCTACCATCAAGTCCCTTAAAAACAACTGCATAAAAAGTTCCTACTTCCGTCTCAACTTCTTCAATATATCGCTTATTTTTGGACAGAATTGGCACTGCGACTTCTACAGAATGATTAAATATATACTGCAAAATATTAATTTCAGCTGTAATCGTTTCTATACTTCTTTCCTGTTTTTCTACAAACCTAAGAAAATAACGTTCTTCATCCTTTTTGAATACAAATATGAAATTTGCACTTGAACGAAAATAATATAATGACTTCTTATCATATTCCCAGTTTTCTAGAATTCTCTCTGCTAACGGGCTTCTCCATTCATCATCAACAGTTTCTACTACCTTTAGCATAGAACTCAATTTCATCATACAATCCACCTCATTTTATTTTTCACATAAACGATGTGGAAATGTATCTATCTCATGTAGATTGTATTTTTTAAAATGAATTATCACACCAGCTATATGAGTGAGAAAGATCCAGGCTTATTTCCACACGTTTACTGAGTAAATGCATCATGGAATCTACTCACCTCCTTTTTATTATTAAGAAAATTATAACAATTACCAATTTATATAAGCAACTATTTATGAAAAACAGGGAAATCTTCAACATTCCCGTTAATTTTTCATTCTTTTCAGTCTTATCTATGTACATTTTTTTATTTATTAGATATATTATGGTTATTGAATGATTACAATTATCCATCTATCGCTTATATAAATACTTGTATTTCTTATATCCATGATAAAACTACAAAATTTTTGAATGTTCATTTGTCAAATGAATTCGACAGGGAAGGAGGTTTGTGGTTTATTCATCAGGATATAATGTTCAGTTTTTCCTTTTAGGTAGCTGATAAAAATACAGGAGGCGACATGATGTTTCGTACGATTTCAAACTTTATGAGAGTAGCTGAGATAAGAAGGAAGATCCTTTTTACACTTGCGATGTTAATTGTTTTTCGAATTGGCACGTTTATACCAGTTCCTCATACTAACGCAGAGGTATTAAAAGTACAAGATCAAGCCAATGTTTTAGGTATGCTTAATGTATTTGGCGGAGGAGCACTGCAAAACTTCTCAATCTTTGCTGTAGGTATCACACCATACATTACAGCTTCCATCATTGTACAGTTATTACAGATGGATGTTGTACCAAAATTTACAGAGTGGGCAAAGCAAGGAGAAATGGGCCGCAAAAAGTCAGCTCAATTTACCCGATACTTTACAATCATTCTCGCATTCATTCAAGCTATAGGAATGTCTATTGGCTTTAACAATATAGCAGGCGGGCAATTAATTTCTAATCCAGGATGGACTACATATTTATTTATTGCTACAGTATTAACTGCCGGTACTGCATTTTTACTTTGGTTAGGTGAACAAATTACTGCAAACGGCGTAGGGAACGGAATTTCAATGCTTATCTTTGCGGGGCTTGTTGCAGCAATTCCAAATGTCGTAAATCAAATTTATTTACAGCAATTCCAAAATGCTGGAGATCAACTCTTTATGCATATTATAAAAATTGTATTGATTGGATTAGTTATTTTAGCAATCGTTGTCGGCGTTATTTATATTCAACAGGCAATTCGAAAAATACCGATTCAATATGCAAAAGCTGTCAAAGGAAACAATCAATATCAAGGAGCAAAAAATACGCATTTACCTTTAAAGGTAAATAGTGCTGGTGTAATCCCAGTAATCTTTGCTTCAGCATTTCTTATGACACCGCGGACAATCGCACAGCTCTTCCCGGATTCTAGTGTTTCCAAATGGTTAAGTACAAATCTAGATTTCGCCCATCCAATTGGCATGACACTTTACGTTGGTCTCATTATTGCTTTCACATACTTCTATTCATTTATTCAAGTAAATCCTGAACAAATGGCAGAAAACTTGAAAAAGCAAAATGGATATGTTCCAGGTATCCGACCAGGAAAATCAACAGAGCAATATGTAACAAAGATTTTGTATCGCTTAACATTTATTGGCGCTCTCTTCTTAGGTGCTATTTCAATTTTACCACTTGTTTTCACAAAGGTTGCTACTTTACCACCTTCTGCTCAAATTGGTGGTACGAGCTTACTCATCATCGTAGGAGTAGCATTAGAAACAATGAAAACGTTAGAAAGTCAGCTTGTAAAACGTCATTACAAAGGATTTATAAAAAAAGTAAACTAACGCTTTATACATACAAACTAGGCATAATGAAACCCTCTCGTTATATACGAGAGGGTTTTTCATATTGCTCTAAAAAATAGGTTAACTATATGAATATTGAGTTATCGGAAAGGATTTGTTTTCTTTTTAAAAAAAGATTAATAGTTACAGATCACATATTTTTAAATAAAGCCCAATCAAAATTTTTTATAAATTTAAAAATCCATTTTTGATTTTTAAAGATTCGTAGATATATTGAATTTCGATATTGTTACATAATCTAAACCTTACAAAAATAGAATACACATATAAAGTTCTCAACCACCCCCTCTCTCAAATCGAATGATTAGGAAAAAGAGAGGATTGGATAAAAATAGGTAAAAGAAGACTTTAGTGATCAAGAAAGGATTGGTGAAAAGCCATGAATCAAGTAAGTGATAAAATCCGAACATACTTTGAGGAGTTCAATCGGGCACATAATGCGTTTGAGCCAGACCTTCTGGCTCCTCATGTGAGTAATCCCCTTGTGGGTGCCGATCCTAGTGGCGCTCTTCAAATAGTCTCGAAAGAAGATTATCTGGCAGGGACTGAAAAAAGTCAGGAATACTTACATTCCTTGGGTTTTCAATTCGTCAAAACGACCCCAGTAGAAGAAATCCCCCTCAATCCTTACTATACGATGGTGAAAACAAAGGGTACGATGCGCCTTGAAAAAATACCGGGTCAACCAGTAGATCTAATCCATGATACTATTTACATCTTGTACATGAAAGATGAGAAACCTAAAATGGTATTTACTCTTTCTCACGAGGACCCTATGAAAATGGCGCAAGAGCAGCATGGTATATCCTATAATGGTCAAAGTTCATGGGATGATCTGCTGTAAATATAACTAAATACCTTTGTTACCGAAAATACCCCTTTAGATAATTTTATCCAAAGGGGTATTTTCGGTACGTTTTTTATAAACAGTTGAAACTTATTTTAAACTAATATTTAATTTATATAACTTTGAAAAACAACAATATACATATAAGAAACTATTTAAATTCCAGTGTCATAAACACACTATTTGGATCTTCTTTATATTCCGAGAACGGTTTGCAATATTGAAACCCCATGCTTGTATACAAACTTCTAGCCGGTATGAACACACCCATAGATCCTGTTTCTAAACTTAGCCTCTGATAGCCACGTCGCTTTGCTTCTTCAATTATATGTTGAAGAAGCCGCTTGGCAACACCTTTTCTTAAATGCGTTGAAGATGTTTTCATTGATTTTATTTCTCCATGTTGACTATTGAGTTCCTTAAGTGCACAGCATCCAACTAAATCTTTCCCTTCCCATGCACTCAAAAATGTAATATCTTCTTTCCGCAATCCATCTAAATCTAGAGCATGTCTGCTTTCTGGAGGAGAATGTAATGCCATGCTTTGCAGATGATCCATCAATAATTTTTCTACTTCAGTACCGGTTAAATCATCTATTTTTATCTCCATAAAAATCCCCTTCCTAAGCAATATATTCAAATTGTTTTAATGAAATTGGAAAAACTTCGTGATTCCTCTTATAACTTATATAAATCAAGTGGCTGTACTTGTACAAAACGATTATTCCATATAGATTCATGATGCTCTATAATTTGCTCTGCGCTAAGTTGATTGCTATTTAAAGTACTATGCGCGCCTTTTACTAGCAAATTATGTTGATATCCTTTACTATAGGCAATTCGTATAGTCGTATCTAAGCAAAATTCAGTTTGAGCGCCTACAAAAACCAATTGCTCTACGCCTAATTTTTTTAACATTTCTTCTAAAGTAGTTTTATAGAAGGCATCCCATGTGATTTTTTCCATAACAATATCATTACTTTCTCGGCACAATCCTTTATGTAATTCCCAGGCGTATTTCCCTTTCGCCATTTCATCTGATGGATCTTGGTCTGTATGCTGAATGAAAATCACTGGTATTTCCTTTACTTTTGCCCAGTTAATGACTGTATTCACATTTTTAAGCAACTGTTCATGATGATATAAGTAATTCTTTTCTTCTGAAAAAAAGATTTCTTGCAAATCGACAACGACTAATGCTTGTTTCACATATATCTCTCCAATCCGTTTGCTGAATTGAAATTCCCATTGCCCCTTAATATGTATTATCGTCTATTTCATAACTCAAAAGAGCCCTATCATATATAGGGCTCTTTTATTAAAATGATATATAATTATAACATATAATAATTCTAATTCTTCCTAATAATTCGTTTTTTGTTACTTATGAATGTTTCCTACCGGGAACAGCCTATATTTTGAATCAGGAATCAGACTATAGCTATATACGAATTAACTATTCCATGTTGAATGAGGAAGACATGTTAATCAGATTAACAAGACTGCATAGCGTATTACTGAATTTCCTAAAACAGCAAAAAATAGTTAACATCTCTCCATATTAACTATTTTTTCAACATGTGTTGGTGTAATATCTTTTCTAACATTTCACAAGTAACTGGTTGTGCTCCAGCTGTTAGTTGATAACCAACGCGACCGTTCGGTTCTACCGTTACTTGTTGTAATGTTTTAATATCATGAATTCCTTGTTCCCTTAAGCACATAAGCAATTGCTGTTCAGTCATTTTTGCCCGCCTCAAATTATTATTTAAAATTTTTCCGTTTTCAATAATAACAATGCTATTACCATTTAAAAACTCTTCAATTCCTCGTGAATTCATTTCTAAATAATGAATAATAAGTAAAACACCTGAAAATATACAAGCAGCAAGGATCGACGGAACTACTTTTCTACTTAATACCGGCTCTACAATAATACGCCCAATGGAAACAACAATAATAATCTCAGCTCTTGTCATCTGACTAACTGATTTACTCCCGGTTAATTTTAAAACAAGGATGCCTGTAATAATTAGAATTATGCTTTCAAAAAAAATATTCATCTACAATCCATTCCTTGAATAATGATTTATCGTTATAGTAGATAATGACAAAAAGGTGAATGTTTTAATTTGATAAAATTTCTGATTCCCCAAAATGGCATAATAGATCTATGTTTTTTCATTTAAATAATTTTGTAAACGATGAATATATATTTATAATCCAAGTAATAAAAGATTGAAATGCATATGTATTTTTATCAATAACTATGCTTGTTAGACTACCTATAACCGCACTCCATATGATGTCAAATGGATAATGATGCCCGACCCAAATACGTGAAAAACCTGTCAAAACTGCTAATACCCACATAATAGATCCAATAAGACGTTCACGAAGCAAAATGGAAGTTGCTACAGCAAAAGCTAAAGCAGTATGTTTACTTGGGAATGAAGAATTATTCTTTGATGGAATAAGCAAATGAATTCGATGGACAATAAAAGGACGAGGTTTAAAATAAAAAAATTGGATGATACGGTTTATAAATAAAGTGATTCCTGCTGATATTCCTGCGTACAAAATAATTTTTTTGTAGAAATTGTTTCTAAACCACATACATAGCAATATGAAAAGGTATAAATATCGGGTCTTCTGTGAGATAAAAACCATTATTGTATCCATAGTATTTCCTCGTCCAGCGAGACGATTAATCGCTTTAAATAGTATATAATTCATTATGAACGTTCTCCTTTATTTTCAGAAATATACAGAAACCAATCACCTAATAAATAAAAAGCAGTTTAGGAATGGATAATCTAAGGGGCAGTTAGTCACGAACAAATTTAAAATGGCCCCCACAAGCTATAAACCATACCTCCAACAAAGAACACTAAACCTAAAACTAATACGATAAAAGCGAGGATTGATTTTTTATTATATTCCATGAAATTTACCTCCCATAAAATTAAAATTGTTGGTTTTGTATACATTTCCCCACAACCAAAACCTTTAGTCATAAAAAATATAGAATTATAATCTGTCCAAACTACCTATCAACCTTTTATTCGCCCCCGTATGTCTCCTTTTGAATGGTTTTCTGTATGAACATTTACATAAGCACACCGTTTCCTTTCTTTCCCACTAGTTCTAATAAAAACATTCCTTATAAAAGGATCGACAAAATTATTTTCTGCAATCATTCTTGTTGTCACATCTCTATCGACACTACTACCAAGCGTTGTTGCTCCAAAAAGACATGTAACAACCAGACAGTTTTCCACCTTTATTCCCATATGAATATGAGCAGCAGTTTACTCTTTCGCTCTTTAATTACCAATGCTGTAATGCGGAATTTCCCATTTACACGAGAGACCTTTGAGGAACGTGACCAGCGTGTTGTGTTTGATCCGATTAATAGTATCGCGCACCTACTAAGATGACTTAATAGACACTGCATTCTCGAACGTATGCAGTGTCTATGTTGGCTCAAAAAGATCCTGTGCTATGTAAATACCTTTTCGGACAAAGAATTGTGCTGTATGATGGAAGATATGTACCGCTCTGTTTGTAATTGGAAGTTTAGTTGCTTCCAGTCCGCTAAAAAGAAAGATGTTATATGTTAATAAAGGAACTAACACAACTTCAACAAATTTCTAATTTAAGGGGTATTAGGCATGAGAGAACGTATTATAAGCGCTTTTATTGAAGAGATTCATGATAAAGGCATGAAGTTTACAATGGATGATTTAGCGAAACGCATTGGTATAAACAAACGATACCTTTATCAACATTTTTCTTCAAAAGTTGAAATTTTAGAATTAATTATCGATCAATCATTGTCGGAATTTGATGAAAAAACAGAACAAATTATGAATAATACATCTTTAAGCCTGATTGAAAAAATTAAACAGATTTGTACTGTGTTACCTAATTTCGAATTTTACGACTACAAAGTATTGGAACAAATGAAGCGCTATTATCCAGAGCAATGGAAAAAAGTGAATGACGCTTTGAATGAGTGGGAAGCGCTACGCTTGTTAATTGAAGAAGGTATACGGCAAGGTGACCTCAATGAAATCAATTCAACACTCGCTGTAAAATTGATCATAGATGCTACAAATTCTGTCTTTGATCAACGTTTTTATATGGAAAATAATATTACTTTACCAGAAGCACTCTCATCTATCGTAGACGTATTATTGTTCGGCTTAGTCAAAAGCAAATCATAATAATGGTCTAATAAAAAAACGGGTAAAGGAACCTTCGTTCCACCCGTTTTTTTATTAGACCTTCTCGCCTTCTGTATTATCCTGAAAAATGATAGTCCATCAACTATCATTAAGATTAGTAAATAACAATTATTTTGAATATTCTGAATTTAATTTGTATAAAGTAAGGTAACAATCGGATAACGATGCTGTGTACTATGAAACGCAAATATTTCAGTAAAGTATACGGTTGTAATAAGCGAATGCTGCCCCTAATTTTACATTATTTCAAATTGATCTCATAGTTCATTTTATAATTCTTTGTCAAAAATACTGGACAATCCCATTCACAAACAAGGTCTTTTGCCAAGGAAACAATCCACCCCTTTGTAATATGGTATTTTTCTCTATCAACAGTAATAAACACTTCACCATCTGTCACATAGAAAACTTCCTGCTCTTCTACATGCCAAGTTCCTTTATTCGGTTCACCTACCCCTTCTTCCCAAGTATCAACACCTAATTGTTGTGCTTCTTCTGCTGTGATTTTTTTCGCAACAAACATGATAATCCTCTCTCTTTCTTGTAAATAATTTTAAAGGAACAGTTTCTATACACCTACTGCCTTAACATTCGGATCTTTTAAACGTTTAAACTCTTTTCTCATAAAGTATAGTGCAATGAGAACACCTGGAATTTCTGCAGCAGGACCTGCGTACCATATACCTTCCACACCCCAAAATTTTGGGAAAATAAATAGAAACGGGAACAAGAACAACAGCATTTTACTAACATTAATAAACGTTGCGATCCAATTTCTCTCTTGAGATTCGAAATAACCGGATATAAGTAAGCTGACTGCATTAAGCATAAATAAAGAGTTGAATACAACTGTCGTCCAAATGCCCAGTTTCTGCAATTCAGGATTACCCATGGAAAAGAATGATACAATTGGATCTGCAAAAATAATTAGTATGATTGTCATAATCATAAAGAAGACAACCGTAAAAATGAGTCCTATCTTTATTGCTTGTTTAACACGATCAAAGTTACCTGCACCGTAATTGTAACTAATGATCGGTTGAAGTCCCGTCATCCCACCGATTGCCGCTAAGGCGAGCAGATTTGTAATATACCCATTTTGAATCGTGAAAGCAGCAACGTGCAGCCCACCACCATAGCTTTGCAGTAAATTGTTGAAGATAATAATGGCAAAAAACATCATAAACTGGCTCGAAAAAGATGCAAAGCCTGTCCAAGCTACCTCACCAATTGTCTTAAGATTAATCATCATATCTTTTATTTTTGGTTTGAGTTTTGTTTTACCAAACCAAAAATAAAAGATTAGTAAAATAGGAATAGATTGTGCAATCGTATTCGCCCATGAGGAGCCAATCAACCCCATGTTATACTTCGTTATCATAATCCATTCCGTAATCGCGGCAACACCTGCTGCCACTAACCAACTACTCATTGATAATACAGGTTTTTCATCGATATTCGTTAAAATGCTTAGTACAACCGCCAATATCGTTATTGGCAATGTAAGCCACAATAGTCGACTGTATTGTACCGCATATGGAAGTGCATCATGACTTGCTCCGAAGAAAATCATAATTTGATTTTCAAAGACCAATCCAAGTACAGCTAGCAAAATAGAGAAAAAAAGAGTAAACCATAATGTTTGTCCCATAATACTCCTAGCTTCTTCGATTTTCCCCTTTCCAAGTCGAAGTGAAATGACCGCTCCGGCTCCTATACCAAAAAGTACGCCAAGCATACGGGTAATAACCATAACCGTAAATCCAATTCCGATTCCTTCCACCTCCACCTCCTGAAAGTAGCTTACGAAATAGCCATCAACAACCGCTACCACTCCAAAAACCGCATTAGCCATAATTCCTGCCAAAGCAAACCGTAAATATAGCAACGGAATACTTTTGCTTCCTAGCAATGAAGCATTTGCTGACTTATTCATTATTTCTATTTGTTCTGACTTTGATGAGGGACGGTTTCCTATTTCCATGACCATATCCTCCTAAAAATAATTTATACAGCAAGTTAAGCCAAATTAATTTGCATACCAGCCTACGGGCTTGGCATGCTGGTGGATGTTGATTTGCTTCATTTCCATAAAGTGTTCTAGTCCAACAGCACCTAACGCTCGGCCAATTCCACTTTGCTTATATCCGCCCCAAGGCCCTTCAACATAGGCGAGGTGATAACTATTAATCCAAGTAATTCCCGCACGCAATTTACTAACAACACGTTTTGCCCGTTCCATGTCTTCAGTAAATACAGCACCAGCTAATCCATAAATGGAATCATTCGCTTTTTGAATAGCATCTTCCTCATCTTTAAATTTCTGGACAACAAGGACAGGGCCAAAAATCTCTTCCTTAACAATACGCATATTCGCATTAGCATCAGCAAAGATCGTTGGTGCAATAAAAAATCCTCGATCAAGCTCATTTTCTGTTAAGCGCCTACCACCACAAACTAATTTTGCACCTTCTTCGACTCCACTCTTAATGTAATCTAAAATGTCATTCATATGAGCCTCACTTGTGATGGCCCCCATTTCAATGGTCTCACTTTCTCCGTTGCCAACTACAATTTTATTTGCACGCTCGGCCAGTCTTTCAACAAACTTATCATAAATTGTCTCTTGTACAAGCAGGCGGGATGCAGCTGAACAAACTTGCCCAGCATTATGGAAAATACCGAACATAGCATTCTCAACTGCAGTTTCAAAATCTACATCGTCGAACACAATAAATGGAGATTTACCTCCCAGTTCAAGTGTGATTTTTTTCATATTTTCCGCAGCTGCGCGCATAATACTTTGGCCTGTTTTTGTTCCGCCAGTAAAAGCAACCTTATCAACATCATGACTCTTAGCAAGCTCATTCCCAACTTTTGATCCTGGTCCCAATACTAAGTTTGCCACTCCGGCTGGAAGCCCGACTTCTTCAATAATTTCAAATAATTTGAATACGCTTACAGGAGTGATTTCCGCAGGCTTAATTACAATTGTATTTCCAGCAGCGAGTGCAGGGGCAATTTGCCAAACAGCTAACATAAGAGGGAAGTTCCAAGGGACAATAAGCCCACAAACACCAACCGGCTCCTGTATAATAATTGTTTCTGAAGAATCAGCACGAGTGTAAGATTCTTTTTTCATATCTTTAATTAAGTCAGCGTAATAGCGGAAGCATTGAATCGACACCGGAATATCCGCATAGGTTGTTGCACGTATAACCTTACCGTTATTTGCAGTTTCCAAACGTGCAATTTCATCCGCCTTCTCTTCAAGACGATCTGCAATCTTATAAAGATATTCAGCTCTTTCATCAGCCGATAAATCTGACCAAATCCCGCTGTCGAACGCTTTGCGAGCCACCTTTACTGCCACCTTTGCATCATCTGCTGATCCATCAGCAGATGATGCAATCACCTCTCCAGTTGCAGGATTTATAACGTTTTTTCTAGCTCCAGATAACGCTTCTACCCATTTCCCATCAATGAACATGTTAATTTTCACAAGGCATCTCTCCTTTAGGCAAAAATATCATGCAATTTGAAACCAATATGCGCTAGATTTACAAGCATATTTTTCTGATTATGGAACGGGAATGATTTTAGGCGTTCTTTTTCAAATCGATACCCGCCTGCATTCCCTGTAACAATCCATTGTGCCAATAACTTTCCAAACAATGTTGAGAGAGAAGCGCCGTGTCCCGTATAACCTGTTGCAAAATATGCGCCTTCTTTGGATCGGCCGATAACCGGAAATGTATCAATTGTAACTCCGATAAATCCACCCCAACGGTATTCAATTTTGCTTCCTGCCAGTTTTGGCATCAAATTTACCATCGCATCGTAAACTTTTTGATACACGCCATCATCTAAGTTTGGACGAATGTCGCCACCGCCAAATACGATTCGATTATCTGGTGTACGACGGAAATAGTACAGAAAACTACTGGTATCAAAAACCATGCGATTTTTAGGAATGACAGTATTCAATAATGACTCTGGCAGTGGTTCAGTTGCAATAATACGTGCCGAAATTGGCAGTACTCCTTTATTCAGTTCATTTATAATTTTTCCCGAGTAACCATCCGTCGCCACAATAATATCTTTCGCAATAGCAGAACCTTTTTTTGTTTTCACTTTCACACTATTTCGACCGTACTCGATGGATAATACTTTAGAATGCTCAAAAATTCTAGCACCGATCGATTTAGCTGCTTCTCCCAAACCAATTGCATAATTCAGTGGATGGAATGAGTAACTTAAGTCGTCGACTAAGCAACCATGATAAAACGGAGAATCAATCTCTTGATGCAATTGACTTCGATCGAGCATTCTTGATTCGTATCCGAAGTTTTCGTTTAAGTATGCGCTTTCAAGTTTCAATTCTTCAAAATGCTTAGCTTTGTAAGCCGCTACAATGTGACCTGTATTCCTAAAGTCACAGTTAATTTGATGTTCGTCAATCATGTTTTTTACCAGTTCAATACTAAATAAAGAGAGATCGTTTAGCTGTCTAGCCTCTTCGGGGCCATACTTTTTGGCAAGTTGCTGCATTGTTGGCTTATAGCCGGGCAATACCATCCCACCGTTACGCCCGCTGGCGCCGTATCCAATTGTTTCTTGCTCTAGGACAATGACATTCTTTCCTAACTTTTGCAAATGATAAGCAGAGGAGAGACCTGTGAAACCAGCGCCAATAACGACAACATCCGCCTCTTCATTTCCTTCTAGAGTTTTTCCTTTCTTATAGCTATTTGCAGTCGATGACCATAGAGAAAGTGTATTCATTTGATTCATCTTTTCACTTCCTTCTTCCTGTTCATTTGAAAGAACCATTTTAGTGGAGAATACGAAATACAAAGGTGTACAAATTTTTTCTATTACTTGATTTACTGGGAATCTTCCCTTTAAAATCAAGCGATATAACCCTTGTAACTAAAAATGTTATTCCAGTTACAAGTTAATTATACTGAATAAACTGAATTTTACAACTATTTTGTTCTTATTTTTTTGATTATTGCTTTGATGATTTCTAATGTAAGCTGATTCACAGAAAGACCTCTTTTCTTTGGATTTTGTTCAATCAAGAAAAAGTCTTTCTTTTTGCGTGCTTATTCATTTACAAAAAATATTGTATACTCTTTAAACTATCTTATATGGGGTAGCACGCTAAGGAAGTTTCAACCCATAAAAAAAGTCGACTTCTTAACCCGAAAATCGACTTTTTTATGTATGCTTATCGAACTAAAGCCCCCGTTAGCTTAATAAGAAAAAAGGTTACTAGAAGAATAATGGCTTTTATGTTGATTAATTTCTTCTTCTAAAATTTTTAATGTATGATGTCTATTTTTTTGAAATCACAGTAAACATCCCCGTCATGTTGGGTGAGTAATCTTTAAAATCATATTTTTCATAGAATGATTTTTTACCTTGTGATGCAAACAAACCAATAAACGCTTTATCTGGGGCATTCCGATTTAAGTATTCAACCAAAATACTCATTATTTCCTTTCCAATGCCATTCTTTTGATAATCTGGATGAACCACTATATCTTGAATATAGAAATAGATAGCTCCATCGCCCACAATTCTCCCCATACCCACAATTTGATCATTATCATTGACTGTGATGCAGTAAATAGAATTTTGAAGTGATGTTTCCACTACTTCAAAATTCATATAATTAGTCCATCCCACAGAATCACACAAATATTTGTATTCTTCCAATGTTGGAATGTTATTTTTAATCTCATATTTCTTCAAAATGTATCCTCCAATACTTCAATTTCACCAAATAAAATATATTCGGCACAGTTTTATCTCATCCTCTTACTAACTTAACTTGCCCCGTTAGGTTTTCCGATTAACGTTGTAAATCCGCATAAGCCTGACTCTACCCCTTTTTGGTATCAATCATTGTCACAATATTAAGCGGGAGCTATAAATTGTTAATCTTTCTTAAAATGGAAATCTGCACGACTTACGTGTTTCATTTCCTCGATTACTCTATGAATTCCTACCCGGATTTTTTCTTCTTTCACATTTGATACATTTAGTTTTAAAAGTTTTTCTTTATGAAAAAAAGATAAATAATTTTTATCCACAGTCTCTATAAATATTTGATTTTGCCTTAAGTTGTGAATAAGCGTTTCCACCATAATATTTTTATGTAATGATAAGCACGTATGTATTCCTATATTGTTTTCTGTTTTATAAAACAGATGTTGATTTTCTTTATAAGCCTCTTCTAATACCTCAGATAACACTTTAGATCTAATGTAATATGACAATTGGATTTTTTGTTTGTGTCGTTCAAACATCCCACTTTTTATGTAAATTTCTAACGCAGCTTGGGAAATCATTGAACTATCAATATCTAATAGTTTTTTATATTTATGAAACGCTTCTGCAATAGAAGAAGGAATAACTGCCAAACCTACACGTAACCCAGGGAAAATAATCTTTGAATAACTTTTTAGATAGATTATATGTGAAGAATCATCGTAACTATATAGTGGATCCACCTTTGGATTTTGTTCTAAATCTGCTAAATAATCATCTTCTACTATAAATACATTATATTTCTTCGCGAGGGAAATAATCTTTTCTTTTTCTTTCTTAGAATATGAAGTACCTAGTGGGTGATGGAGTCTTGGAATGGTATAAAAGAATTTTATCTTTCCCGTTCGAAATATCTTTTCTAACTCAATTAAATCAATACCTTCAACAGTTCGTTTTATTCCAATTACAGGAATACGATTTGTTTCTATATATTCAATAAATAAGTGATAACTCGGTTGCTCAATAAGTATCGTTTCATTTTGATTTGGAAAGGGTATAGAAGTTAATATAGCGAGAGCTTGCTGAACTCCCGAGGTGATGAAGATGTTTTCTTCTTTTGTAAAAACTTGATAGTTTGCTAGTTGTTTTTGCACAACTGAAATTAGAGATGGTAATCCTTTAGGTGTACCGTATATAAACAAATCATTCTTATACGTATCAATGGCCTTATTAATACAATGTTGAAAATCTAAATACGGAAATACATCTGGATCTGGAGCTGAAGATGCAAAATCAATTTTCTCTGCTTCATCTTCTTCATGATTCCCCATTCTTTTCACCACATAGTACCCACTTTGAGGTACGGAATAAATAATATGACGCTTCTCTAATTCATGAAGCGCACGTATAATTGTTGCTTTGTTGCACTCATATTGTGATACAAGTGAACGTATAGACGGTAATTTCTTCCCTTCTTTTATCTCTCCTTTTTGAATCATGCTTTCTAAATCATTTAATACATTTAAATATTTATACACGATTACACCTCATATCCATTTTGTACCGGTACAGTTTAGATTTGTTAACATTGTAGCACTGACTCAGAAAGATTACCATGTACATATACTGGCCAGTAACAAATCAACTATTTGAGGTGAAATTATGAAAAATACAACTAAAGCATATACAGCAGCATTCGTATATTCTTTTATTATCGGTTTTTCATTTATGTTTGTGAAATTAGCATTAACAGTTACAACTCCGCTTGATACACTTGCTCATCGTTTTACTGTAGCTTTCTTAATAGCAACTATCCCAGTCCTTTTTGGGTTTGTAAAATTAAATATTTCATTAAAAAATATACTTACACTTTTGCCATTAGCAATATTTTACCCTGCACTATTTTTTGCTTTCCAGACATTTGGTTTAGTGTATACAAGCTCATCTGAAGCCGGAATTATCCAAGCTACCATACCTATATTTACAATGATTTTAGCTTCTTACTTTTTAAAAGAGCATTCAAATACATGGCAAAAAATATCTGTACTCATTTCTGTCATTGGTGTCATTTATATATTTGCAATGAATGGCATAGAAACTCATGAAATTAGCTTTATTGGAATTACCCTTATTCTGTTATCAGCATTATCCTCTGCTTGCTACAATGTATTAGCTAGGAAAATGACAAAAAAATTCAAGCTGCATGACTTAACGTATATAATGACAGCCATTGGATTTCTTAGCTTCAATTTAATCGCCATCATTAATCATATAAATACAGGTACAGTAAATGAATATTTTATACCTTTTACAAACGGAACATTCCTTATATCTATTTTATATTTAGGATTATTTTCTTCCTTACTAACAGCGTTTCTACTTAATTACTCATTGTCTTATATAGAAGCAGCTAAGATGAGTGTCTTTAGTAATCTATCTACACTTATCACGATTATTGCAGGTGTATTATTTTTACATGAACAAATCGCACACTATCATATCGTTGGAGCCATGATGATTATCTTTGGTATAGTAGGCACTAATTTCTTAGGTAAAAAAGGAATTCATGCAAAAGAAAAGAATACCTCTAGTAGTAAATAATAAGTGAGGGATATTTCATGCAGCAGACAACGCCTATCAGTATTAGTAACATAGATGAATTAGTAAAAGAATTGGATGTACTATTAAACGAATCCATATCATCTAGTCAAGAACTTGAAAATTGGTTAGTAAAACAATCAAAAACTTTAAATTCTATTAATGAACAACTTATGAAACATTATATCGCCTTTCAACGCAATACGAATGATATAGAGGCAAAAAACACCTTTGACTTTAATCAAAAACACGTACAACCTATATTAAAGCGTTATAAAAATCTATTTGATCAAAAATATTATGAATCACCTTATCGCTTACAGTTAAACCCTTCTCGGTTTGGATTCTTAGATAAAAAAATTGAAAACACTAGAGAACTCTTTAGTGAAGAAAATATTAGTTTAGAAATTACAGAAGATGAGTTAATTACAAGATATTTTGAAATCACTGGTAACCTCTCTTTTATGTGGGATGGTGAAGAAGTAAATCTTTCTGAATTAAATGTTTATCTACAGGATCGAGATCGCAATGTTCGTCAAAAAGCGATGACTGCTATCTCTGAAAAATTTTTATCCGTAGAAAATGAAATTCAAGAAATCTTAAATCAGTTAATAATTCTTCGAACAAACAAAGCTAGGAATGTTAATTTAGCGAATTATCGTGACTATATGTTTAAAAAATACGAACGTTTTGATTACACTGCTGAGCAATGTAATCAATTCGCTGAATCTATTCGTAAATACTTTGTGCCGCTTCAAGAAAAAATGCATAAAGCATTACAGAAAAAACTTCAGGTTGATTCATTACGTCCTTGGGATATACATGCTGCATCTGCAGACCATAAACTGTTACAACCTGTAGAAAATGAAATGGAATTAATAGAGAAAAGTAAAACAATCTTTTCTAGGATTGATTCAAGCTTTTCAGTTCTTTTAGAAAAAATGTATAATCATCTAGATTTAGAAAACAGAACAGGAAAGGCACCAGGCGGATTTTGTGAATATTTGCCTGCTTCTAAGTTATCATTTATTTTTATGAATTTAACAAAAACACAAGATGATATTGTTATTTTCTTACATGAGATGGGTCACTGTATTCATCATGATTTAATGAAAGATATTTTGATACATCAATATCAACATTTACCAATGGAGACTGCTGAACTAGCAAGCATGACAATGGAGTTATTCACAATGGATAACTGGAATGTTTTTTATAGTAACAAAGAAGATTTAAAACAAGCTATGCAAGAGCAATTAACACAGATTGTAGAGTATTTACCAATTACACTCATCATTGATCAATTTCAACACTGGTTATATGAAAATCCAACTCATACTGTCGAAGAAAGGAATACTAAGTTTTTAGAACTTTATTCCCAATATAATTCAAGTATAGTAAATACAGATGGCTATACAAGTTTAATCGCCACAAAATGGTTATCTGTTCTTCATATTTTCGAAGTACCCTTCTATTATATTGAATACGCAATTGCACAAATTGGTGCTTTACAAATGTATAAACAATATAAAGAAAATCCTCAGCAAGTATTGCAAAACTATAAAAAAGCGTTATCCTTAGGTAGTTCTAAATCTGTAAAAGAAGTATATGAGGCAGCTGGCATTCGATTTGACTTTTCTGGTGAAACGATAAGAGAAGTAATGTGTTTTGTAGAAGAAGAATTAGACTTACTAAAAAAATAAGCAATTAAGACTACATTGCACTGCATTAATCCTCAGACTCTAATTTTATAATTAGGGTCTGAGATTATTATAAGTTTACATAATGTAATTATCGTAATATCCTGTTCACTCTCATCAAGTAAATTTTAATGCTCGACAACAGTTTGTAGAAGCATGCAGTGATCATCCTCAACAAAAGCACCTACACTATCAATTAAATCTCCAATATCCGTTTTCTGATGAATTGGATCGTATCATACACGATTTTATTTCTTTTAAGAACGATACCTGCATGTCCACAGTTATATATATATCTGGTTGGTTTTCCCCATGTTTCCCATAAATAATCAGTATCTTCACCTAAAACATATTGGTCATGTTTTCCAGAAATCAATAAAATATGTTCTTTATCAGTCACTGGTAACGCTTGACTAGGTTCTGTAATCTTCCAAAATTGTTTTAATTCTTCATATGTAACTCCATGATGTTCTAAATCTTTTCTAATATATTTTCCTGGAACTGTATTCCAAATTGAATAAGAAAGTCTATTTGCATAAAATACAGATACCAATCCGTCAATTTCTGATTCAACCAACGATGTTAAATTGGTAATAAATCCACCTAAACTTACACCAATTAGAATAACTGGTCCTTTTTTATTTTCCTTAATCCATTGTATTAAAACCCTCAAATCAACTACTGCTTGCTGTGTACATTTTATGGTCCTTTCAATATTAGCACTTACCATAAATTCACCACTGTACAATGAATTCTTTGGTTCCCTTTCAAAATGATAAGGAAGTGTAAAATAATACATGTTCCACGTTAAATCTAGCATTTTATCGTGAAATATTTTTTTTACACGCTCATTAGAATCCATTCGCCAGCCATGAACAAAGATTATATTTGGCGATTCTCTATTATGTATAAATACTTCTCCTGTCACTATATCATTACTTTGATCGTCCAATTGAATTGAACTTTTATATTTAAACTTACCAACTTCATAATGTTTATCTTCTGAACGAGCCATATCAAATTCAATATCAACATCATTTACATTTATCTTATAAAAACTCTTTATATCCTCATTCAATATAACCACTGAATTTGAATTGTATTGAAATTCTTTACTTCTCTTCCTATGCATATCGTATAAGGCGCATAAATCTATAACTTTCGAAAAGAACAAAATAATACCCTCCAGTTTGTTGCCAAGCAATACAGAAATGAGAATTAAGCGAATATACAGAGCAACTTATATCACAAAAATTTCACTTAAAACACATTTTTAACCTGTAATTATTACACAATAATACAATCATTCCACATTATTATCTCCAATTTTACTAACCACTAATTTATATCTTTCATACCATTTTTCCCATTCACTTTTTGGAAACTCCATATTATGTCCATCTATTACAGAAGAAAACATTTCTAAACATATATGCCATCCAGCTAAGTCTTTTGGCGTGTGATCATTTATTTCGTGAATAAACTCCTTTAAAATTAATAGACAGCCATCTGGATTTTTATGTACTTCAAATCGAACACGATCTTCGCCCCAAGTAAATTCCAATACAGAATTCATTTGACATTCTAAAATATCAATATTAATAAATTTTCCAGAACCATCCATCATATCAAATTTTATCATGCCTCCCTTTCGCAAGTCCTCTATGTGAAGGTTTGGCATCCATCTAGCTAGCTTCTCATTCTCTGTTAATACAGCCCAAACTTGCTCTACTGAATAATGTAACGGACGATTAAATTGAGCTACATATTCATTATCTATTTTTTCTATTAAAGCTAACATTGTCATACCTCCATTTAAAATCACAAATTTTCCTCTAACAGTTATAATGTATAATACATTTCATACTGAGCTAACGAACTTTTTTCGAATCCACACTTTTTTACAAACCCTTCAAGTAAACCATTATTAGGAAATCCAATAGAAAGACTGGCAAGCTGTAATTCTTTGTTTACTGTTTGTAATAGACTTGTAGCCATTCCGACGCCTCTATACTCTTTATCCACAAATAAAAAACTAATTTTACCATTATCACTAATACATATACATCCTTTTAAATCATTATTAATATAAGCCCCATAATACGTATTATTTTCAGTTCTTTCTATATAATCGATATCATTTTGCCAATTTATATGGAAGTTTAACCATTTTTGTATTCCATTTTGAAATTCGGCAAACTTAATTTGCTTTATTTCTATATTTGGTAGGCTCTTACTTGTCAAATTAGAAAGGTCCTTCAAATTATAGTAAGACAGATTATATACTTTTTCATAACCTAACTTCTTATAAAATTGAATCGCCCTATCATTACCGACAATGACTTCAAGAAAAAGCTGCTGACATCCATTTTTTATCGCTTCTTCTTTATGAAGTTCAAATAATGTATGACTAACACCAGTTCCACGAAAGCTCGGATGAATCGCTAATGTTCCACATCGCATTGTTTTTATACTTTCATAGTCTTTGATTCCACCAAGTATAACTCCAATTGGCTTGTTTTCATCTAGTGCTAGATGTGAGTGTTCAAGTTTATTTCCTTCCGGACCGAAAAATCTTTTTATAAAGTCTTCTTTCGAAACTTCCATCTTTATAATATAATCAGAAAAACCATCTCGAAAAGCTTCGTATATGAAATCTATATTTACTTCACTACATTTTTTATAATGAATCATAGTAAGACTTTCATCTACCTTTCCTACTAATTTGAAATAAAGGGACATTTTCCAATATGCATTTCATCTTGAATTTGTTTTATAACAAACGGCGCAATATCTCCATTTTGAATTGTAATTCCTGGTAAATCTCTGAGACTCTCTTTTATTTTACCGATACCTTCCCCGTCTATAACAAAAGGTAATCGTACAATCGTCCAATTTACACCACTATCTCGCACTAGTTGTAATTCTTTATACTTATCTTTCATCATATCTGAAAGAAACAGACGAAATAACATCGCCCCTATTTTATTTAATATACTCTTAACGTCTCCTTGTACATCCATGGATCCACCAGAAATAAGAATATATCGCTTGATCCTGTATTCTTCCATTACTTCTAAAATATGATTTGTAACTGTACTAAATATATATGACTCTTTTTTAGGTTGACCCACTGCATTAATAACAGCATTGCACCCTTGCAGTAACTGACGTATTGCAGAAATATCGCGAGCATCTCCTTGTACAACTTCCAAAAGTTTATGTGAGATTTTAAACTTTTGTGGGTTTCGTGTAAGAATACGGACAAAATATCCTTCTTGTAGTGCTTGAGTTACAAAATATTTACCAGCTTTTCCGTTTGCACCGATTATTGCTATTTTATTTATTCTTTGCATGGCTAAAGTTAGGCTCCCTTAATAGCATATTAATTTATTGACGAGCTGTCGTTACTTCATATACACGTAAAAATGTAAGTAAATATTCACATGCTCTTTCACAAGCGAACATTTTAAAAATCTTTTGTTCTTCTACTGTTCTATCATTCGCTTGATCTGAGGCTGCTTTTAAACAGAGAAAAGGCTTTTTATTCACATGACATACGTATGCAAAAGCTGCGATTTCTTGATCGACAGCTATTGCACCATATACAGTATGTAATAAATACCTCATTTCCGTACTACGAATACGCTGATCTCCGGATATGAAGGTTCCGAAATGTACCGGGTCATAAGAACGTACTTTTTTTATTTGTCTTACGAGATATTTCGTTGTTTCAATAGGAGCTGTTCTACCAGTATATAAGTCAAAACTATCGGATCCTGTTCCCGCAGCAGTTACATCATGCTGTAGAGTATTAAGTGCAACAACAATTTGACCATTTTTTACTTTTTCGGATAAACTTCCACAAATGCCTGTCATAAATAACTGTTCAGGTTGAAATTCACTTATTAGTAACTGTACGCAACTCGCACAGTTTACTTTTCCAACGCCCGTAATTACAGATATTACTTCTAACTCATCTATAGAATGAAAATGAAATTCCCAAGCTGCTCGTTTTTCTACACGATGACTTGGATAATGTTGATGCAGATATGTAAGCTCTGGTTCCCATGCAGATACAATTGCAATACGTTTCATTACACTTTTCACTTCCTCCTATTTTCATTTGAATCATTCATCAATATTTTCCTTTTCATAACATGGAAGCCATTCATTTTCTCTCCTAATAAAACTTATATTCTATTTACCATAAGGAAGAAAACATCCTATTATTTTTATTCGTGATATGTTTTTTAAATCCTTTTCAATACGTTACATGAAATTTCACTCATAATCTTGACTCCAAAATACCTAAATGTTTGTTATTATATTAATAATGAAGAACTACAAGGAAACGAAAGATTTATTTCCATTGTAATGGGGACAAACGGAGAAAATAGTACATTTATCGAAACGAAAAAACTGTTTACTTATGGTTCTGAACCTACGCATCCTCCTTCCTTTCAATCTGTTAAAGATTATATCAAATCTTGGATATCCCTACTTCAGTTTAAAAATTTTTTTTTACAAACAATAATTATCCTTCTCATTATCGCTATTTTACTATTCGTACATACAAGAAAGAAAGATTCAAAGGATTTTCAACTAAAAACTATCCCTTTTACAAACAAACCGACCTGTTTTGAAAACGCAGGTCGGTTTGTCTTCTTTTTCATCATATAACTCAAAGGAATATTTAAATGAGATGACAATCTGCTTGCTAAGGTTGTTTTTCCACTTCCCACAGAACCAATGGCTATAAATTTTATTAGGTAAAATACTTTTCAAAACAACCTCCACTTTATACAATGTCATATTTTTCTAGTTACTTACATTAAACCTCTTCTAATCAAGTTTGCTGACACAGGTTGAAGGCCTAATTCCCTTGCCCAAATAGATAATTGACCAATATGATGAATCTCATGTGCAATTACATGACGTACTATCTCACCATATTTAAATGTTTCATCAGTCCACGAGGCTGTTAATATTTTATTCTCTAAATCAATCGACCATGTTTGCAAAAAGTTTTCCATTTCTTTTTTAAAAGAGTCCGAAAGATCCTTCATTTTTTCAAGTGATTGATAGTCTTGAAATTGCAGATTTAAATCATCTTCTACTCCTTGAAGAGCACGTATCCAGCTATATTCTACATCAACAATATGAAACAAAGTTTCCAAAATACTCCCTACTCCTCCAACACGTTTACAGAGTAAATCATCTTCTGAAATTTGTTTACACCATTCAAACCATTGCTCTCTAACTTGCCAATTGTATCGAAATAAAGTTTTCAATCAACTTCGCTCCTTTTACATATGAGTTAATACCCATCTTACGGCCTCTATCACATACTCAGGCTCAGTTCTTTGAATATAAGACCGCTATTGGGTGCAATAATCCATTCATTGTCGTTTGATAATTGCAATAATTCTTTTTACATTTATAACCACTTCACTTGATTGTCAGGAGAATAAAATGCTTCTTTCCCACTAGCAACTATAATAAGTGGAATATTTCCTATTGATTTACAATGAAGATCTGTCTCATCTAATCTACACATAAACTCTACATACGCGCCTTCATATATAAATTATTTATAATATGCTTCTCTTTACTCATATTCATTTTCTTACTAAGACATTTCCTTTTGTATATGTACCCAATTAATACCGTGATATTACTTACACAGGAAATTCTTTTACTTAATGATGCTATTCTCTATAACGGCACTATCTAAAAACATACCAACAGAATATTCACTTTAAAGATGATCAGATTTTTACACCTAAAACCTAGAAGAAACCGAATTAGATTTTTATAATATTTCCAATCAGTTTAATATCTTCTCCTTCAATAACTATTCCATCACCATCTTTACAACCATAAACTGTCCTATGGTTCAATTTGGAATAATCCTTTAACAAATCTAAATATTCTTCACTTAGTTTCTCACTCCAATGAGGCATAAAATCAAAATCTACAAAACCTAATGAACTTCTATCCTCTATCCCTATAATATCCTCGTCTATAAATTGAGCTGTATCAATACTTTGAGTTGTTATTATACTACCTGCACTAACCCCAATCAAAATCCTCCCCTTTTCTAAATAAGACTTTAACGAATGCACTAAATTTCTTTTTCTTAAGGAATTTAAAAAGTGAAATGTATTTCCACCCGAAAGATGTATAGCATCATAATTAAATATGTCATTAATTTTTCTTTCATCGTATTCTTTATCTAAATTAAAATATTTCACATTACTAATCCCTATTTCTCCATAGTATTTAACCACATAATTAAAATACTTTCCTGTTATATCTGAAGATGAACGAAGATATGCTATTGAAGGATTTTCTTTATTCAATAACCTTAAAAGTTCATAGTCCAATTTTCTATCTTCCTGTATCTGATCACTATATAATACTATTTTTCTCATTAACATCCCCTATCTCCCTTGTTTCCCTCTGAATCTTGAGGTGGTCGCAAATAGCAATTATGTACCAATATCATCTGTTATCATTCCTTTTGCAGAAGTAGTAACTCTCCCTCCCTGTATAAGACGCAACTTTTTCTACATGTTTCCACTGCGATGAGGAAAGGAAAGTAAATTAATAACACACCCTCTATTCCTTTCAAGATTCTCACTTGAATTCCCTTCAAGTTCAACACCTAAAATAATATGGTTACCTGAAGCATTTGTTGTACCGTCTTCATTTTAGGAGAACAACAAATATGTAACGCATTTCTTATAAATTGAAGCTTTCATCCCAAAAATTGATTCCAATATACAGAAGAAAACTCGCTCCCTTATACTACAAGGTTGCGAGTTTTACTTCTTACCATTAGTCATACATAAAAGAATTTGATGATATAACTAAGGTAAATCACGTGTCAAGGGGTGAAACTGTCATAGAATCCATTAAAAGAATGAACTCTATTTAATACCATATGTAAAAAGATGAAAAATGCTTGTACAATTATAAGAATAAGTAAAATATGTATCTCACTCATATAGTAACTAATAATTTCATCTCGCATTAAAGGGCTATAAGACTTCCACTTCACCACTTAGAAATTCATATAAAAAGAGGCCATTTACCACGTAAACAACCTCTTTCTATATAGAACAAACTATTTATTAGCCTTTAAAAATATTTAAAAGCTCTTCTGGAATGTCACTCACAGTAGTTGGTGGTGCTGCAAGTACTGCAAAAATATCACAAATAGATAGTGTAAGTGTTGCATTTCCTGTTACAGTTAATGTAACAACATCACAGTTTACTGATACAATCGTACCAGTAATTGTACTAGCCAGACCTCTAACACCGATAATGACTGCTCGACCTCTTAATGCTCTCAGAGTTTGGAAAATACCAGTTGTGCAACAACAATCACATTTTTCTTTATGATCTTTTTTGCACTCTTTAAACTCCTTCCAACACTCGTCACCTTTGTGATCCCAACATTTAGAATGTTTTTTGCTAGACCAATCTTCACGACAACTCATAATTTCACCCCTTTGTTCTTTTACTATACAGTATGTAAAAATGAACAAAATGATAGGGACAACTACATAGATGAAAGAAAACAAACGGTTGTCCTATACTCTATTTCATATAAAACAATAAAAAAATGAGCCCTTTTTATAAAGAGCCCATCTCTTGTCGTTATATTTGTTTAGATTGTAAGCCTTGAATATATGAGACAACCTTTGGATTCACTAGCGAAGATAAATCCCCTAGTTCTCTTCCTAAGTAGGCAGCTTTAATTACTCGCCTCATTACTTTAGAATTCCGTGTTTTTGGCAAGTCTTCTACAACATGAATATCTTTTGGACATAATGCTTTTCCAATGTGAGAGTTTACTAAATTTAATAGTTCCTTTTTTAATTCATGGGTAAATATTGTTCCTTCTCGTAAAACGATGAAGCAATGACAAACTTCGCCTTTTACTTCATCTGGTACACCGATTGCGGCTGCTTCGATTACATCATGATGTTTTACAAGAATTGACTCGTACTCAGCTGGTCCAATGCGTTTTCCAGCAATATTTAACGTATCATCAGAACGCCCTGTAATAATATATTGCTCTCCGTCATAAATTACCCAATCACCATGTACCCACTTATTTTCAAAACGTGACCAATACGTATTCACGTAGCGCTCGTCATCTTCCCAGAAGCTTTTTGTCATTCCAACCCATGGTTTTTCTAAACATAATTCGCCAACTTCATCAAGAATTGGATTTCCTTGTTCATCTAATACAACTGCTGCCATCCCAGGTAAAGCTGCATTAAAACTAATCGGTGCAATTGGTTTAACTAAAACATTCCCAAATATTCCACCAGAAATTTCTGTTCCACCTGAATAATTACAAATCGGCACTTTTCCTTTTCCAACCGTTTCAAAGAGCCACATCCAAGGATCTGGATTCCACGGTTCACCCGTCGATGCAAAAACTTCTAAACTTGCTAAAGAATGTTTTACTACATGCTCATCACCTTTTGCCATCAATGCTCGAATCAATGTTGGCGAAATACCAAGATGAGTAATTTGATATCGATCAACAGTTGCCCATAATCGATCTGCCTCTGGATAATCTGGAACACCTTCATACATCACCATTGTTGCCCCATTAATAAGAGAACCAAATAATAAAAATGGCCCCATCATCCAGCCCATATCAGTCACCCATAATACACGGTCACCTTGCTTTATATTCATACCAAATCCTGCATCAAATGCCGATTTTAGTGGAAATCCAGCATGGGTGTGTACAGTTCCTTTTGGCTTACCTGTCGTGCCCGATGTATAAATAAGCATGAGTGGATCATCACTTTTCATTTCTTCAGCATGGATAAATGGCTTTTCCTTTTCTAAAACACTCCATGAAATGTCATAATGATGAGGTGTAAAATCATTTCCAGCATGACGGACAATGACAACTTTCTCAACAGATGGACATTGTGCACACGCTTTATCAACCTCATCTTTTAATGAAACACTTTTACCACGGCGTGAGAATCCATCAGCTGTAATAATCATTTTTGACCCTGCTGCTTGTACGCGTGTCATAACTGCATCAGCTGCAAAACCAGAAAAGATTGGAGAAATAATTGCACCAATTTTCATTACTGCTAGCATAGCAACAACTGTTTCTGGAATCATCGGCATATAAATCGTTACACGATCACCTTTCTCAATTCCAGAATGCTTGAGTCCATTGGCAACACGACTTACCCAGTTATCGAGCTCTTCATATGTAAATGATTTTGTTGTTCCATTTTCCCCCTCATACATAAGGGCAGGTTGTTTTTTTGTTTCTTCATCTGCAAGCCAACGAGATAACACAGATTCGACTACATTGCACGTCCCATCTTTATACCACTGAGCAAATGGTGTGCCGTTTGCTAAATCTAACACTTCTGTGTATGGCTTCATCCATTGGTAGCCAACTGCACGTTCTGCTTCTCCCCAAAACCATGCAGTTTCTTCAATTGACTTATCATAAAATGCTTCATAATCTTCGTAACCAAGCGATTTCATCCATCCGTATAAACGTGTTTTGTCTTTATATTCTTCTGTTGGAAACCAAACGGCTTGCTTCAATGTTTTCCCCTCCTCATTTTTCGAACAAGAAAGCCCTAAATAGGGCTTTTATACTGGATAAACTGGATGTTTTCGATCTGTAAACACTTGATATTTACTCATGTACATATCAAAGCGTTTCTTTAATTCTTCACGTAAATCATTCGGATGAACAATACCGTCAATCACCATTTCTGATGCTAGGCGGTAAATATCAATATCTTGTTTATATTCTTCACGCTTCTCAGCAATAAAGCTTGCTCGTTCCTCTTCTGGCAACGCAGCAATTTTGTTTGCATATACCGCGTTAACGGCAGCTTCTGGTCCCATTACAGCAATAGAAGCTGTCGGCAATGCAAGGCAGCAATCAGGCTCGAAAGCTGGGCCTGCCATTGCATATAGACCAGCGCCATATGCTTTACGAACAACAATTGAAATTTTCGGTACTGTTGCTTCACTCATTGCAGAAATCATTTTCGCACCGTGGCGAATAATACCAGCTCGCTCAACTTTTGTTCCAATCATAAATCCAGGTACATCAGCAAGGAATAATAATGGAATATGATACGCGTCACATAAATTAATAAACTTCGCTGCTTTATCAGCAGAATCGTGGAATAATACGCCACCTTTCATACGTGGTTGGTTTGCAACAATCCCGACAGGTTTTCCATCGATTCGTCCTAATCCTGTAATCAGTTCTTGCGCAAATAATTTTTTCACTTCAAAGAAAGAGCCCTCATCGATAATACGATTAATAAGATCTTTCATGTTAAAAGGTGCATTTTGATTTTCTGGAATGATTTGTTCTAACGTTTTTTCGAACTGCTTTGGTTCTTGAGGTATAGTCGTAGGAGCATTTTCTTGATAGTTACTTGGAAAATATGAAATATATTGTCTTGCTTGAGCGATTGCATCTTCTTCTGTCTTACATAACACATCACCGCACCCTGATACGGAACAATGCATGCGAGCGCCGCCCATTTCCTCTAGTGTTACTTTTTCACCAATGACCATCTCGGCCATACGCGGAGAGCCTAAATACATAGAAGCATTTCCTTCCACCATCATGACAACATCACAGAAAGCAGGGATATAAGCGCCTCCAGCTGCTGAAGGACCAAATAATAAACAAATTTGTGGTACTTTACCTGATAGCTTCACCTGGTTATAAAAAATACGTCCCGCGCCGCGGCGGCCTGGGAACATTTCAACTTGGTCAGTAATACGTGCACCTGCAGAATCAACTAGATAGAAAAGTGGTACACGTAATTTTTCGGCTGTTTCTTGTATACGTAAAATCTTTTCAACAGTACGAGACCCCCATGATCCTGCCTTAACGGTTGAATCATTTGCCATCACACATACAGTACGACCATGTATTTTTCCTGTTGCTGTTACAACGCCATCCGCTGGTAAGCCTGTTTGCTCACAATTTGCAAATAGAGCATCTTCTACATACTCGCCATTATCAAATAGAAGAGCTAAACGATCTCGAACAAAGATTTTTCCTTTTTCTTTATTTTGTTCATGATATTTCGGTGCTCCGCCTTGCTTAATTGTTTCAACACGCTCTGCAAACGAATGAGATTGTTGTTTTTGTTCTAGCACATTTACTCCCCCTTATACATTGGTTTACGTTTTTCCTGAAATGCTTGCAATCCTTCTAATCGATCTTTCGTATGAATTACCCCTTCATATGCTTGCTTTTCCATTTGTAATCCGGTATGCAAATCTACTTGTATACCATTTGAGATTGCCTGTTTTGCTAATCGAACGGCAATTGGGCCATTACTAGCAATACGCTCTGCAATTTCAATTGCTTTTTCTTCTAGTAAGTTAGCTGGTACCACAAACTCTACCATTCCATATTCCTTCGCTTCATGCGCTGAAATACGTCTCGCTGTATAAATTAATTCCTTTGCTCTACCAGTGCCAATTAGTCTTGGCAAACGCTGCGTACCACCAGCTCCTGGGATAATAGCTAGAGATGTTTCAGTGAGTCCAAGACTTGCTGTTTCTGCTGCAATTCTAAAATCACACGCCAAACTTAATTCCGTACCACCACCAAGTGCAATTCCATTTATTGCGGCAATAACCGGTTGCGATAATTGCTCGACCATATCCATTGTAGAACGAATCATTCCAACTGCATGACGTACTTGCTCCTCATTCATATTGGCACGTTCTTTTAAATCAGCTCCAGCACAAAATGCTTTTTCACCAGATCCTGTTAAGATGATGACGCGAACATCGGCCCTTTCGTTTAAATCGCTTAATGTAGACTGCAATTCTTCTAATAAAGCAAGAGATAACGAGTTTGCTTGGCGCTGGCGATTTAATGTTATTTTTACAATGTGCGGTGTTACATAATCTACTGAAATGTTTTGTAATTGTAGCATTTTATCACCTACTTATTGTTTTATGTTGCAATGCTTTATACACATGACTTGGTAATTGAATATTCAGCTTACCTTGAATGAATTGACTAGCTTTTAATAACTTTTCTTCATTTATATTTGTTTGTACGCCCATTTTATGGAGCATATGTACTAAATCATCTGTCGCGACATTTCCTGAGGCTCCTGGTGCATAAGGACAACCACCGAGACCGCCGCAAGAACTATCAAACGTCGTAACACCGTATTCCAATGACTGAACAACACTTGCAAGTGCCATCCCGTACGTATTATGGAAATGCATTGCAAATTGAGAAGAATCATACCTTTTAAGTAGATGTTCTAATACACGCTCTACTTGCAATGGATTTGCTACACCAATCGTATCCCCAAGAGAGACTTCATAAATACCATATGAGAAGAGTTGATTACATAACTCGTCTACAGCATCAATGCTCACGTCTCCTTCGTAAGGACAACCAAATACAGTAGAAACATAACCTCGCACTCTTTTACCTGCAAATTGTGCTTGCTTTGTAATATCTTGCACGACAGATAACGCTTCTTTAATCGACTTATTAATATTGCTCTTATTATGTGACTCACTTGCTGATAAAAAAACATTCACCTCATCTACATTTTGCAAAAGAGCTCGTTCCAAACCATTTTGATTTGGAACAAGCGCAGCATATGTAACATCTGAATTCCGCTTTAACTCTGCAAATACATCACCCGCATCAGCTAAAGCAGGAACCCATTTTGGGTGAACGAAAGAGGAAACTTCAATATATGGTAATCCAGCTTCTGAAAGTAATTGAATCCATTTCACTTTATCTTTTGTGCCAACAATTTTCTTTTCATTTTGCAAACCATCACGTGGTCCCACTTCTTTAATGACAGCAAAAGTAGGTAGCTTCAATACATTTCACCCTTTCTTCTCCCTATTCAATCTCTACTAATACATCTCCTTCATTTACAAAATCGCCCTCTTGCACATTAATTTTCATGACTGTGCCAGCTTCTTCTGAAACGATTGGAATTTCCATTTTCATAGATTCCAAAATGACGACATCCTGTTCTTCTTCTACTGTATCTCCTACTCCCACAACAATTTTCCAAACATTACCTGCCATCGATGCATACACTTTTGTCATCATTTTTTCCCCCTTTAATATTCATGAACCTTATTTTTTTACAAGTTGTTTTGTTACAAAACCTGTTGTATAAATACCACTTTGGAAAACTTCATCTTCTAGCACTTGGAGTAGCATGGATGTATTTGTTTTAATCCCTTCTACTTTCAAGTGTTGAAGTGCATCTTGTAGTTTTTCAATAGCTTCTTGACGTGTTTCACCATGAGCAATCACTTTTGCAATCATCGGATCATAAAACGGTGTGATTGTCACATTATTTTCTAAAAAGTGATCAATACGTACTGTTTCTGGTAACGTTAGATCCGTAATCTTCCCAGGTGATGGGAAAAATGTTTTTGGATCTTCCGCATAAATACGCGCTTCAATGGCATGACCACTACGCTTTATATCTTCCTGTGTAAAGAAAAGTTTTTCACCAGATGCAATGAGTAATTGTTGTTCCACAAGGTCTAGACCAGTAATTTCTTCTGTTACAGGATGCTCTACTTGTAATCTCGTATTCATCTCTAAGAAATAGAAGTTTTTCTGATCATCTACAAGAAATTCAACAGTACCTGCATTTGTATAGCCAAGAGCCTTTGCTGCTTGTACAGCAACTTCTCCCATTGCTTTACGCGTTGCCTCATCTAAAAATGGAGATGGTGCTTCTTCAATTACTTTTTGATTTCGGCGTTGCACTGAACACTCTCTTTCCCATAAGTACACTGTATTTCCATGAGTATCAGCTAAAAGCTGAATTTCGATATGATGTGCGTCTGCAATATATCGTTCTAAGTACATTTCACCATTACCAAAAAAGTTCTGAGCGCGTGTTTTATTGCTTTCAAATGCCTTGGTGAGCGTTTGCTCAGTTTCCATCAACTGCATTCCAATGCCTCCGCCGCCCGCGGATGCCTTCAACATTAATGGATAACCGATTTGTTTTGCGATTTCAATCGCTTCCTCGGCAGTTTCAATATCTGTTGTGATACCTGGTACAACTGGAACATTCGCTTCTTGCATTGCCAGACGTGATTCAATTTTACTTCCCATCTTAGCAATGATTTCTTCAGAAGGACCAATAAATACAATTCCTTCTTCTTTACAGCGGATCGCGAAGGAAGGATTTTCTGATAACAATCCATATCCTGGGTGAATTGCTTCAGCTTTTGTTTTCTTCGCAATTTCTATAATTTTTTCGAGGTTTAAATAACTCTCTTGAACACGCGGGCCACCAACTAAATAAGCTTCATTTGCGAGTTTTACATGAAGTGCATTTTCATCTGCCTCGGAATAAATAGCAACTGTACGAATTCCAAGTTTTTGACAAGTTTTAATAATTCGAACTGCGATTTCCCCGCGATTAGCAATTAATATTTTTTGAAACATAGTGAGTCCTCCTTTTATCTACACCCTAAATGTCTTGCGATTACGAGACGTTGAATTTCAGAAGTTCCTTCACCAATTTCTAAAAGTTTTGCATCACGAATATGACGCTCTACTTCATATTCACGCATATAACCATATCCACCGTGAATTTGCACTGCTTGATTCGCAATACGACTTGCTGCTTCAGATGCAAATAACTTTGCCATAGCCGCTTCTTTACCGAAAGGTTTATCATGATCTTTTAACCAAGCTGCTTTATGTACTAAATTACGCGCCAATTCCACTTCAGTAGCCATATCTGCTAGTTTAAATTGAATCGCTTGGAAATTCGAAATCGTTTTTCCGAATTGTTGGCGCTCTTTTGCATATTGAAGTGCACGTTCAAAAGCAGACTGTGCAATCCCTACAGCCAATGCTGCAATGGAAATACGACCTCCATCAAGTGTATATAAAAATTGCTTAAATCCTTTATTCACATCACCAAGGATATTTTCTTTCGGTACACGAACGCTATCAAGTACGATTTCACAAGTATTCGAAGCACGAACACCCATCTTATCGTATGGACTTGAAATCGTTAAACCTTCACTATTTGTCGGCACAATAAATGCAGAAATACGTTTTTTACCATTTTCTTCAACACCGTTGATAGCGGTTACAATAATTGTATTTGCATACTCAGCATTTGTAATCCAGCACTTTTCGCCACTAATCACATATTCATCGCCATCTAAAAATGCTTTTGTTTGTGTGCCACCTGCATCAGATCCAGCATTCGGTTCTGTTAACCCAAAAGCACCTAGTGTTTTACCTGATGCCATTGGAACTAAGTACTTCTGTTTTTGTTCTTCTGTGCCAAAGTAATAGATTGGGGAAGCACCTAATGAAATTGTTGCAGCATAGCTTAAACCTGTACCGCCACAAGCGCGTCCAATTTCTTCAACAGCTAACGCATACGATAAAGTATCGCCGCCAGAACCTCCATACTCTTCTGGGAATGGGATTCCTAATAATCCTAGTTCGCCCATTTTTTGAAACGTTTCGTATGGAAATTCAGCTGTTTTGTCATAATATACAGCTTTTGGTGCAATTTCCTTTTCAGCAAAGTCACGTACCATTTCTTTAATCATTTGTTTTTCGCGAGTTAGAGTAAATTCCATTCCGCTACACACCCCTTATCGAATATTGAGTTTCGACAGCGTGCGAGTCTGTGCTACAAACATTGCTTTTAAAAGACAAGATCAGTAGTTAGATAATTGTTATAATTCTGTCATAATTTAATTTTAAAACAGAATCTGTACTCATGCACAAAAAAATTCCTACATTGTTCTACAACAACATAGGAATAATCATGTCGAATTATGTAAAAAAATTTAAAAACTCTTCTATTCTCCTTAAAAAAGAAGCTATTTTTATAAAAACAGCTTCTTTTCAAATCATCACTTAGTAGTATGCGAGAGAACAAAAACCCTATTTTCTATGTAAATAATCCTCTATCATACAAAACACATAAAAAATGTTTGATGCATTACAAATGTTAAATAGAAAAGATCCGATAAAAAGTAATTATTAACGGGAACAGACAATTCATTAAAAGATGAGTCTTTTTTATTTTAAATTGCATTGTAAACAATCGCCAAAATCATATGTGATTGTAAACTGTTACATACAGAAATGTTCACGAATGCTAAAATGCGATAGTTTGTCGAATTTTATTACCTTTGTCGTGTTAATCCATACAATATAAATTGAATTGTATTCTCAATTTCTGCTTCATCATCCCATTTTTCTTCAGGTAATAATAAAAATCGAGTTAAAATTAACCCCATTATAGCTGATAGAGTAAAACGGATAACTGAAGGGGTTGGCATTTCAATAATTTGTCCTTGTTCCTGGAAATGTACAATTATTTTTTTAAAGCGAGAAAAAAGTTCCTTCTCTACTAATTGTTGTATTTCATTTTTTAATTCTGGTTGAAATGGTACTTCTTGTATTAAGATTTTTAACATTGGAAAATGTTTTTTAGCAAATTCAAATCGATTTCGAATGGCTTTTCTTAAAAATTCTTCATATGTTTCATACGTCTTCTCCAATATTTCTTTTGCAAAGGCCTGTATGAAAAATGGAGCAGCAAACTTTGTTAAAGTTGGCATGACAACTGCTAATAGTAGATCTTTTTTCGTTTTATAGTAGCGAAAGATTGTTCCTTCCGCTACACCCGCACGTTTTGCAATCTCACTTGTTGAAGTGGATGCATATCCCTTTTCTCCAAACATATCAACCGCAGCTTCTAATATACGTAGTTGTCGTTCATTACGCTTATCTGTATCTGCACTTGCGATTAATTCTTCCAACCAATCTTTTTTCATTCATCATGCCCCTTTATATAAAAATTAAATGCTGCGATGTTTCTTCAAAGCATATACATTCCCTACTGCAAATAATAGCGCAAATAAAAGTAACACACCAAGATCTCCTGCAATTTCAGTAAATCCTTGATTACGAATCATCACTTGTCTCATCGCATCAGCACCATATGTGAGTGGGAATAATTTCCCAAGCATTTGCAGCCACTTATTCATTGATTCCATTGGAAACAATCCCAAAAAGAAGATTTGTGGCACAATGACAAGTGGGATAAACTGAATCATTTGAAATTCATTATTGGCGTACGCCGATAAAAAAGTACCTAGTGTTAATGCTGTTAGTGACAGCATACACGTAATCAATAACGTAAGCCAAGGGGATCCTGCTACATATAAATCAAGAATATAAACAGAAAAACTTACAATAATAACGGATTGTATAAACGCGAAAATACCAAATCCAACTATATAACCAACAACAATTTCCCAGCGGCGTACTGGAGTAGATAACAGTCTTTCCAGCGTCCCACTTAAACGTTCCCTTACAAAAGAAACTCCTGATAAAATAAAGACAAAGAAAAATGTGAAAAAGCCAATTAATACCGGTCCGAGTCCATCAAACATCGTAAAATCTGCGGAACCATGTAAAAAATCAATTACTGGTTTCATATCAGGTATATTATTTTTTTCATTGGTTTTTTGTAACACTTGTAGCACGGCTCGATTTTTTGAAGAATCGCTACCTTCTAACAACACATTCACTTTTCCATTCTCTAAAGTTATAATGGCATCTATTTCTTGATTTTCTAGCTTAGTATTTGCTTTTTTTTCATTATACTCATAAATAGTAGCATCTTGTTTTTTCATAGATTCGACTACAGGTGTTGGAACATTTACTAATGCAATATGGGGTGTATAATCCTTTTGTGTAAATACAAGAGATAATAACCACAGTAGTAACATCGGGGCTCCAAACATCATTGCAAGTGATCGTTTATCTCGGAAAAACTGACGAATAATCCGTATAATTACACCACGAACTCTCATGATTCAACCGCTCCTTCCAATAGAAAAACGTCTTCTATGCGTCCAGATGACGTTCGATTTTTTAAGTCATTTGGGGTTCCCGTCGCAATTAGCTTCCCATCTCTAATTAGCCCAAGGCGTTCACAAAATTCAGCTTCGTCCATAATATGTGTTGTCACAATAATCGTTGTTCCTTGTTTTTTCAGCTCGTAAAACTTTTCCCAAATTGATTTACGAAGAACCGGATCAATACCAACCGTTGGCTCATCTAAAATTAAAAGCTTTGGTTCATGTAAAAGTGCCATAGCTAGGGATAACCGCTTCTTCATCCCCCCCGAAAAATGTTGTACCTGTTTTTTTGCATGCTGTGATAATTGAACTAATGTAAATACTTCTTCAATTCTCTCTTTCTTTCGCTTTCCTTTTAATCCATACATCGTCGCAATAAAATCTGCATTTTCATAAGCTGATAACTCCTCATATAGCGCATCAGCCTGTGCCATATACCCTATTTGCTTCATTCCATTTAAGTTAGGCATTTTCATTCCTACAGCTATTACATCACCAGTCGTTGCTTCACTAATACCAGCAATCATTTTAATAAGCGTTGTTTTCCCAGATCCCGAGGGACCTACTAAACCAAATATTTCTGTATCTGCTACAGATAATGAAATATTGTGCAGTACTTCTTTTTTACCAAAGCTTTTTGATACATTTCGTAAAATAATAGAAGGTTGTTGCAATAAAATCTCCTCCTCCTTCAAAATGAGTGAGTACTCACTTTTATTTTACTCTTAGGGTATTATATGTCAAACTTTATTTATAAGTATTATTTTTCTTCTTTCTAACAACTTACTTCGGCATAAAACAATGAAACAGAGTCGACGATAGAATGAATTTCTCATTGCCGACTCTGTTTCATTGCAAATCATTATTTACAAACTACGTCTCTAGATTTAAATATTTTCTAATTCTAGCAACATCTAAAGAATATTCGATGATTAATTGTTGTACAGGCAAAATAGCTTTTTCAGGATATAAATGTGCATTTTTCAATGTTTCTGTATATTTTTCTAACCTCTTTTCTAAATACTTTACAATTTGCTCTGGATGATTCACTAATAAGCTCTGACTATAATAATGAATTTGCTCCTCAATTGCAGTGTATTCCTCAATTTCAAATTCCTTATGCATGTGTACACCCCTTTACAAAAAGTTTTTTAAATGCACAAACCATAAACATTCTAACCTAATTAAAAACTGAGTATTTTAATTATTTACACTATATCAAAGGAAGGACGTCAAAATTTGTTATTTTATGTAATGTAGAACAAATTTAACAAAATTGTAATGGATACTTGTACTTAAAAACACCTATTTTTCATACAAATAGTTCCTTTTACTAATATATTTTGGTTTTTATTTTCTATCAAAATAGTTACATTAGATAAATAAAAGAGTCGTGCAACTTAATTCAATTACACGACTACTATTTTTTGGTTGTTAAAAATCCTTATAAAAGTTCTGTTAAATATATTTTTAGCATTTCTTTTTAACTATGTTATGTACACTTCATTAAATGTTTTGTTTTGTATTTTTTTATTTTTAATACGGTATATGAAATTTCTTATGTTTCCTTCCTCCTTAACTAAACTTACAGATACCAACTGTATTGTCGCTCTGTAAGTTTTTTTATTTTATCTATACCGCATCAACAAATGTTACTTAAAAATAAAGTTTGATCAAATTGATACGAATAACCTTGATAAAAGATCATAGAAAAGAGCGTGTTTTGAAAAAAAGATTGTTCAAAACACGCTCTTACTATTTTCAGTTGGTTCATTCTTTGATAAAAAAGTTTAATCATTTCCTATCTATGTTGCTTCACAATCGCGCCTGATTGCGGAAAATCATTTTCCAGCTAGTTTTTTTCATGCATTAGGGAAAAAACAACCCTTTAATAAGAAACAGATACTTTTTTTTCATTCTTTTCACTAACTTTAGAGTCTAGCGTTTTTGTTATTATGTAGTACAAAAATGTACCAGTTAACCCTAGAATAAGAAGCAATCCCCCCATATATATAGGACGAATCCACTCTCCAACGATGATCAACAACGAAGATACAATCATTGCTCCGTAGAAAGTCAAGCTATTAAAAGCCATATAGGTGCTACGAGCGTTAGATGGTGCAAGTTCCCCTATCATCGCCTGTTTAATAGGAACATACATCAGTTCACCAATTGTTCCAATAAACATGGCAATAAAAAGTAACAACACGCTATTTGTAAAAGCAAAAACACTAAAACATATAGAAAAAATCAACATCCCCGTAACTAGGGTCCAGCGATCACTCAACTTTTTAAATAAAAATAATACAATACTTGATAGGAGAACTACAAGAATTGTATTCTCAGTTCGGAGAAAACCCAGCATCTTTGTGCCATCAAGCATGAAATCTATTCCAAACAATGAGGCTGAATGATGGGGTATATCTTTTTCAAGACGAATCCCAATATAGTTTGTTAAAGACTGTTCCAAGGAAAAGATCAAGATCGCTCCGAAAATATAAAACATAAACAGCTTATCTTTTAAAACGGTCGAATAAGTTTGAAACATCTCTATTGCTGAAAATTTTTTCTTATAATTAGAAGACTTAGATGAAGGTTCTGGTGTGTAGGTTTCTGTGATGAAGAATACGGTCATGAAGACAGATAACAAAGAGATGAATGAAATCCCAATAAATAACTCAAACAAGTAGTTTTTAAAAAGAAATGCTCCAATGATTCCTCCAATAGCAGTTGCTAAATTCCCCAACCAGTAGCTAATAGTAAATACTAGCTTTCTCGATTCAGAATTAGTAACATCAATAATCATAGCTTGTGCCGCTGGCTGAAACATTCCTCCACAAAACATATTGATGATAAAGAATGCTACAGTAATATAAGGAAGGTTAAACCAAGGAGAATTACAAAGTGCTATAAACAGATACGAAAACAATATACCAAGTTCAGAATAAATCATTATTTTTCTCCGACCTATTTTGTCTGAGATATGCCCTCCGATAAACCCTCCAATGACCCCACTAATCACAATTATTATAAGAATAATACCTGTTTCAGTAGCTCCGATTTTCTGAACAAAATAGATTGCCAGAAAAGGTATAACAGCCATGGAAATAAGGCCGCCTAGAAATTGCATGACCAGACGAAGTTTGATGTTGGGATGAATATCCCTCAATTTCATATAAATCACTCCTTATTTATTAGAGATAGGTCCAAATAATCTCAGGGCTTGTATCGTTATATCCTTCCACATCAAGTTTGTATATTCATCAATAAACGTTAAACGCATTCCGTTTAAGATAGATAAGTACGACTCAGTAATTAATGAAGGCGATTCTTCATAAAAGTAACCCAGCTTTTGCCCTGCTTCAATAATCGGATGAATACAGTCTATAAATGTATTTACGAAATCGTCTAGTTCTTTAAAAAGCTTTGGAAATCGATCAGGTCTCGCAAGAACCTGCTGAATTAGACGTAGGTATTCACTTCTCATTGAAAAGAGTTTTACATGGCAATCTATCATTTCCTTCACAACTTCAAGAGGATCACCTTTAAAGTTTTTTTCTATCTCAATAAAATATGGTTTGATTTCCTCCAATGGCTCCAAAATCGCTGATTCGTAAAGTGCTTCTTTTGAATCAAAATACGTAAATACGGTACCAAAGCTAACTCCTGCTTCTTTTGCTATTTCGGCAACTTTTGTTTCTGCAAAACCATTCTCACTATATAATTTAATTGCGGCGTTTAAGATAGCAGATCTTTTTCTTTTCTTTTTTTCATCATTAGTAAGTATAGGTTCCATTTAGATACTCCTTTCACAAAAAATGATTGATTGATCAATCAAATTTTATTGTAATTTGTTTCCATTGTCAATATTGATGAAGGGATTTTTTTCATATTTTTACAGTTAGTTATATTCGACCTTCGTAAACAAATAAATTTATTTCAAAAGTCGTTATTTCACCTTTTTTAAAATGATCAATCTTTTTTTATAAAGATACAACAGAAAACCGCCTAAGATTTTCCTTAGGCGGTTCAGCTCATTCTTATTTATGCTAAAGACTTCGTTTCTTTCATTACATCAACAAAGAATCCCCAGTTATTGATAACTGATGAAATACTAATATGCTCATCTGGTGTGTGAACGTTGAAAATATCTGGTCCAAATGAAATCGCATCTAATTCAGGCATTTTTTGAACAAATACACTACATTCAATACCAGCATGTACTGCAAAGATTTCAATATCCTTGTTATATTTTTCTTTATGCACGTTTTCAAATAAATCACGAATTGGTGAATTCGGACTGTATGGCCATTCTGGATACTCTGATTCCTTCTCGAACGTTGCACCAACTAACTCTGCGATATGTTTAATCTCATTTGTAATGTGCTGTTTTAAACTACTTACAGAACTTCTTACTTCGTTTCGTAATTTAATTTCATTATGTAATGTTTCAATAACACCTAAATTTGTTGAACTTTCTACAAGCCCTTTAATATCCATGCTCATACTTTGGATACCATTTGGAATTAAGAATAAAGAAGAAATAAGTTGGCTCTGTGTTGTTTTAGCAAATACTTTTTCTATTTTTTCTTCTAATTTTGTAAGAGAAACATATACATCAGGATCTACAGCACGTAGCTCTTCTTGGAAAATACGTGTCCATTGTGCTACTTTCTCTTCTACCTTGTGTACATCATTTACAGATAATAAAATTGTTGCAACACTTTCACGTGGAATCGCATTTGTTTTTAATCCGCCATGAATTTCACTTATGTTAAATGAGATTTCTTTTGATAAATCATGAAGAACGCGTCCTAATACTTTATTGGCATTTCCTCGTTGTTTATCAATTTCCATACCAGAATGGCCACCTTTTAGCCCACCAACATATAGACGGTATGCTTCTAGTTCAGCAGGTGCCTCTTCCCAATCAACAGAAATGGTTTCAACTGCTTTCGCTCCGCCTGCACTGCTCACTAATAATTTATGATCTTCTTCAGAATCAATATTAATAAATATTTTCCCATCAAAGTGACTCGCATCAACAGCAAAAGCTCCACCCATCGTTGTCTCTTCCTCAGTTGTAATTACAACCTCAAGAGCTGGATGCGGAATATCAGACGAATCTAATAGTGCTAATGCATATGCAACTGCAATGCCATTATCAGCACCTAAAGTCGTTTGATTTGCATACAGCATGTCCCCAACGATTCGTAACTCAATCGGGTCCTTTTCAAAATCATGAACTGTTGCCTGATTCTTCTCACAAACCATATCCATATGACCTTGGATAATAATTGCTGGAACATTTTCATAACCGTCAGTTGCTGGCTTTTTAATAATTACGTTTAAAGCTTCATCTTGCATTACTTCTAAATTACGATCTTTTGCAAATTTCACTAGGAAATCACTAATTTCTTTTTCATTTCCAGATCCTCTTGGAATCTTTGAAATTTCTGCAAAATGGTAAAATACCGGGTGCTTTGTTAATTGTTCTAAATTAGAATACATTGTGAAGCTCCTCTCTTAAATAAATCTTTGAATTTTAAATCATTCTATTCGTTATCATTATACCACGCTTCATCATTTTACTTTTTATTCGAATGGAATTTAGCAAAGAAAGCTGCTTCATCAGCAGCTTTCTTCCCATCTATTATATCTTCTCTAATTCACTACCAAGAAACTTCGCAATCTCTAGCATACCGTATTTTCCAACAACTGCTTCCGCATCAGCATTGTAGTTTGTGTTTGTATTAATATCATAAGTGAAAATTTCACCATCGGCATTTCGAATAAACTCAATGCCAGCAATTGCGATATCATTTGCAGCCAAAACTGCCTCATATTTTTGAATAATGGGATCCTCAAAGCCCTCAATAATTTGAAACTTCGGTTTTTCCGGGACTTTCTCTCCAACAGGACAGAACAAATCACCAATTTGACAAGCATCGGCTGGGCATAATTCAAAGCCTTTCGATGTATCGACTTGAACTGCATATACAAATTTCCCGCCTACAAACTCACAACGTGTAATGTAGGGCTCAGGAGATTGAATGTATTCTTGAATTAATGTAATACCATCTACTGGCTCTTCAAATGCTGTACTTTCTACGTATTCTTGTAAAGAAACAACAGACTGAAACAGTTGAACGCCTAATCCTTTTCCAGCACGGTTATGCTTCGTAATGAATGGCTGTCCTTCAAATTGCGCTGCCGCTTCTATAATATAATCCTTACCAACAGTCGCAATTGTCTTAGGTGTCCGAATTCCTTGTGCATTCAGTGCCATATATTGCCCGACTTTACTTACTTCAAGCTGCAATGCTCTGCTTCCATTGAACACTTTTCGATTATGCCTCTCTAACCAAGCAAGGACAGCACCCGTAAACTCTGGTGCAAATCGGTGATTTCTTGTATGAGAAGAAGCGCTCATACGGTTATAAAATATGCCCTGCGGCGGAACAGACGAAAGATCCACATTCCCTTTGTCTAAATGCCATTCTTCATACGGAAGACCGAGTTCTTCCAATCTTCTCGTTAGATGTCTTGTCCATTCTGTGTTTTCATGAATAACGTAAATCTTTTTCAAGGGAATACCTTCTTTCTAAAATGTGATTGCATTCATTATACTATTTTTAGTAATCTGTAAAATACTAATTTTAAGACAACTTAATTTTAATACAAAAAAGCGAAAAACGATACAAAACGCTTTTCGTTTTTTACTAGATAACAAAGCCCTTCAGATCAAAGCTCCTTTATTTACTTCGTAAGTTACTAGATTTTGAGGAATTCGGAGCAGAAATGAAGAAGACATAAAAAAAGAAAATGCTTTTATACATTTTCTTTTAATTTTTTCCCTTGTATATATTTTGATGCATCACCATGCATGAGCTTTTCTAGTCGATTAATATTTTCTGTTAATGCACCTTTCACAAGAGAGAAATCTGTATTCGGTGCTTCTTTTTTTTCTTTAAAAAAAGCAAGTTTTTGTTGTTTCATTTCTTGCATTTTTTCCTCCCCCTTTATAAAAAAGATACAATCTTTCTCTCTTCATTATATCTCAAATATAAACCAGACGTTATCCTTTTCTTTTTAATTCTTCTTCTAACTCTTCTACTTGCTGCATTGTATCTCCTTTTATTAAAGAGAAATCTGTTGTATCCTCAGTTTCTTCTTTGAAAAATTCATTGTTATATTCTTTTTCCACTACAATCACCTCTACCTGCTAGTGTAGGGATGATTGTCCAATTTTATTCATTTTTCGTCCAATTTCCTCATAATTTGCACCAAATTATGTATAGGAGAAAAGGACAGAATTTATATTCTGTCCTTACTTATTAAAATAACTATGCTGAATCGTTAAATTATATACATTTTCAAAATCTCGATCTTGAAGATTGTTTTTTTGACCATCAATAACAATACAAACATCTTTTACTATTTTCGCTGGTATGATACCAACATTTTCTACTTGAACAGCTTTTTGTTCATTTAATTGCTCTATATGTTCTAAAGGTACTGTAATACTAAATTGAGAGCGAATACCACGGAAATTTGTATTTAATTCATCCGCTGTCACAAATACAACGATTTTTGCCCCGATTTTTTCGGCATACGTATCAAGGAATGCATTTAAACTTTGTGCATACTCTGCCTCTGTCCTCCACTCCATCGTACCAAATGCTGCAGGATTTACATTTTGAATGATGGTAGTATAAATCTCTCCTCGTGCTTTTGAAGCAATTAATGAGCGTTTAATAGATTGGACGGTCTTTCCGATATCACTAAATTTCGCACCCCATATTTCTGAAATATTTGGAGTTAAAATAAATGCAATATCAACAAATACCACCATCGCAACAAACATTAAAATGTTTTTCCAGAGGGTTAAATCAATACCTTCAATCATGAAATAAATTGTGACTGAAGTAATAAACACGCCATACCATGTTTTTCGAATAAGTTGCTTTTTCTCTTCGTACAATTCTTCATTTCTCCAATAAAAGAAAATAAGAAATAGAAAGACTAGTACGAGAAAAAACAAACCAATTCGAATGTTAGAGACTGTCAATCACATCACCCTCCATTCAAAAACTTCCCACGATATCATTACATGCTCAATTTTCTCTCATTATGACAAAAGACATGGACAACCTTCTAAAGTAAGTTATGCTGCATATACATGAGAAGGAAACCACGTCTTTTACAATGAATCTACATTGTATATGTAGACAAGCCTGCATTTCAAATTTTCAAAAATATTTTTTTACAAAGACATATGCTTTGGAATTACACCTTTAGGTACTTCTCCATCCATGCTTAAATAATAATGACGAATAGGCTGTAAATTCTCATCTAATTCATATACAAGTGGTATACTCGTTGGAATATTCAATGATACAACACCATCGTTCGATAAATTATCTAAATATTGCACGAGAGAACGAATTGTATTCCCATGTGATGAAATAATTACTTTTTGATCAGATTGTAACGTTGGTACAATTTCCTTATGCCAAAAGTCCAGCACTCTTTTTTCTGTATCTTCTAGGCATTCTGTTAAAGGAAATTCCTCTTTTTTAAGAAGTTTATACCTTGGATCAGTCATGTCATACCTTGGATCGTCTTTAGTAAGAGCTGGCGGCCTTACATTCATGCTTCGTCTCCAAATATGAACTTGTTCATCTCCATATTTCTTTGCTGTCTCATCTTTATTTAAACCTTGTAATGCTCCATAATGTCTCTCATTTAACTTCCATGATTTATGTATGGGAACCCAAGCTAAATCCATTTCATGAAGAATAATCCAGAGTGTTCGAATTGCGCGCTTTAAAACAGAAGTATACGCAACATCAAATGTATATCCATTGTTTTTTAATATCGCACCTGCTTCTCGTGCTTCGTTTAATCCATTTTTCGATAAATCTACATCCGTCCATCCTGTAAAGCGATTTTCAAGATTCCATAAACTTTGTCCGTGACGAATAAGTACAAGTTTTATCATCATAATTCCCCTTTCGGAAATAACACTTTAAGTTTTGTAATACGTACACGTCATAAAGTATCTGGTACTATCCATTTTTTATTCATGTATTTCTATGGTTCACCCATACTTGCCAAAATACAGAGATCCAACCAATTCTCTTTCAAACTCTAAAAACAGAGAAATGAATCATTTCCTTATTTTTGATCAGCTGGTTCTTCACGCTTTGATAACCATGCATCAAAACCTAAACGGCTATTTGCTAGTTCCGTCATCACCTGATGCCAATGTTCTTCACATGTTTCACCAAATTTTGAAAAAATACTTCCCATTTGTTCTCTTTGCACATCGCTTAGTTTTCTCTCTAACTCTGCCCCTTCTTTCGTTAGGACAAGCTGTTTCACACGGCGATCATGTTCTGCTTCCTTGCTTTCAATAAGCCCCTTTTCAAGAAGTTGACGAAGTGGTCCGTGAAGAGCTTGTTTACTTATTTCTAACAGAGATAACAATTCATTTATACTAAGCTCTGGAAATCGAGCGATAAAAAATAAAATTCGATGATGCACGCGCTGTATACCATATTCTTTAATAATTTCATCTGGTTTTTCTGTAAATGTTTTATATGCAAAATAAAACAATGCAAGCGCTTGGTTCATTTGTTCTTCTTTATGTTGTGTCATCTACTTTCCCCCTATATGTAAATTATACCACAATCTATCTCAGGAATATTAAATCGTCTATTCAACTTAAAAAGGAGAATCACAGAAATTGACATACAAAACGCCATCCTTTCCTATAATTCTACAGAAAGAATAGCGTACTTTTTCATTATTATGGGGATTATATACTTTTTAAGTTAATTGGCGTACTGCTAGTCCACCTTTTAATATCAATATTTACCAAACAGGTCTTAACCTGGGTGATAAATTACCTTCATTAGCTTCATAAACTAATTTTGTTAAATCCTCTTTGAGCATTTGCATTCGTTCGGTACCTATATTTGTAATCCAACGTTGTTCAATCTCAGCTAGTATCTTCTCTTTTGCTTTTACAACTAACCAACCTCGTTCAGTCAAAACAATAATTTTCCCTCTCTTATCAGTAGGATGAGCTTTGCGCATTACATAACCACTTTTCTCAAGATAATCCACCATTTTACTCACAGCCTGCTTCGTAATTCCTAAATATTCGGCTAGTTCTATACCTGTTGCTCCATTAGGAGTGATACATTTAAACATAAAACCATGTACAGGTCTAATATCTCCAAATCCCAATTCATTTAATTTTTCATGTAATTCATTAATGGATGCACTAAAAGATAATGATAAAAGCGATGTAAGATCTAATTCACTAAATACTTGATGCTTCATACATAAAACCTCCTCAAATGAAGTCAACTGGGTTGACTACAATTCAATCCTATTGTACTATACGGGATATAGTCAATCAAATTGACTATATTTTAATTTAAAAAGTAATAAAATTTACCGAAACAAAAATTAATAAATTATGGAGGGTCCTCATGACTAGTATCGTTAAAATTAGAGCAAGTGCATTTATTCCAATGTCTTGGACTGAACCTAAGAAAGATATTCAAACAGGAAACGTAATTGAATTCGAGGGTGATTCACGTGAATTTACACCTTATGCTGTAAATGCTATGCGTTCCAGAATTGAACAAGAAGTAGTTGTAGATTTTTACAAAAAAGAAATTTTCACATATGCGAATACGGGCTTAACAACAGAAAGAATCACAACTCCAGATGGTTCCGTTCATAAAAGAACAGGAAAAGCGAGTACAGAAAATATTTTGTGTACGAATATTGTATGGAGTTCTGATGACGTCAAGTTTCAAATGAGTGCAAGTGCTAGTAACCCATTAAATGTATATGCACCTCCCGCTGACTACCTATTAACTGTACATGTTAAAAAAGATGGTACTATTGATATTGAAGGTACACATGACGGATTCCCTTGCTATGAACTTTATAAACAAACAGATTTTGGTCCGTTCGAAGAAATTCATACACATGATTTCAGAGAAACTGGTGATACAGCTGAAGCTCTAGGTGGAGAAATGGAGTATAGTTTTAAAAAAATATTGTAAAGGCAATATAACGCCGTTTTGAGTGAATATATAACAACGTAATAGCGAGTAACAGGAGGAAAAAACATGACAACAGTTTTATTTGTAAAAGCAAACAATCGTCCAGCAGATCAGGCAGTTAGTGTGAAATTATATGAGGCTTTTTTAGCAAGCTATAAAGAATCGCACCCAAATGATACAGTGGTAGAGCTTGATTTATACAATGAAGAATTGCCATATGTAGGATTAGATATGATCAACGGTACATTTAAGGTTAGTAGAGGACTTGATTTAACAGTAGAAGAAGCAAAATCAGTATCTGTTGCTGATAATTATTTAAATCAATTCCTTGCAGCTGATAAAGTTGTGTTTGGTTTCCCATTATGGAATCTGACAATCCCAGCTGTACTACACACATATATCGATTACTTAAACCGTGCTGGTAAAACATTTAAGTATACGCCAGAAGGTCCAGTAGGTCTTCTTGGAAATAAGAAAATTGCATTATTAAACGCAAGTGGCGGTGTATATTCTGAAGGACCAAAAGCTGAGATGGAAATGGCTGTTAAATATGTAGCAAGTATGATGGGCTTCTTTGGTGTATCAGATATAGAAAAAGTAGTGATTGAAGGTCACAACCAATTCCCTGATAAAGCAGAAGAAATTATTGCTACAGGACTTGAAAAAGCTACTAAAGTAGCAAGTACGTTCTAAATTAATATAAAACTTGTTACTCTATATAGCAGTACCAACACATTTATAGTGGTGGTACTGCTATTTTAGTCGCTTATCTCGCTACTTTTTTACCTTTTATCCATATAGGGGTATTGCCCATTACCATCAACTCAAAAAAATTAACCCCTAAACAAAAAAATGAGCTGAATGGTTATAAATAATTGTAGTGAGATAAAAATTTCCATTTAGATTTCCCTTCAATTTTAGAATACTCTATCTCAAATTCTCGATATTCCATGCGCTTAACTTCTCATTTCTTCTATTTTACTTGATTGCTTTACTTTTTCCATTTACCTAATTAATCTGTTCATGCTTTCATTCCACGCATGTCCTTTTATTAAAATAAAAAGAACACCATTCATAGTTCATACCACTCTAATGATTTGGTGTCTTCTAATTTTCTATCCAGACTATATGCAAAGGATTATTTTGTTTAAATCGGGCTTAAATTCCTCTTAATTCTAAATAATATTTATTAATATAAAAAACATCTACTGTATAATTGAATTAACTAAATTTTAGGAGCGTTGAACATGCCAGATACATTGAAACTCATTATTTTTATTCTTGCAGGAATTAGTGCGTTTTTTGCTTTAATAAGAGAATTTAAAAAGCCACAGAAAAGCGTATTTCTGATATTCTTTGAATTTTTAGTGCTTATAGGAGCTACTTGGTTAATAACAAGGATTTTAGTGTGACTTCCTAACAAACATCCCTCTGAATAAAACTCAACATTCCATCAATAATGTAGATCCCCATTAAGTTACTTTCTCCTGAATCCACCTTAGAAAAGAGCAGTTAGCTTTTGCTAGCTGCTCTTTTGTATTTCTTTTACCCACTCCATTTTCAATTAAATATTTATTGTTAAAACCCTATTTGGGACAGCCAACGTAATAACTCTTCTTCCCTTGCTCTAATGTCATCTTTTTCTTTCTGATATTTACCTAGATTTTTTTCACAACTAATCCTTCCATCTAACATAAAAAGTACTCGCCCAGTCTTTGCAGCCACTTTTACGTCATGAGTAACTAGCAAAATCGTTGTTCCCGATTGATTGATATTCGATAAAATGTCCATTACCTCATTTGTTGCTTGTGAATTTAACGCTCCTGTCGGCTCGTCACCAAATATAATATCTGGATTGTTAATAAGTGCTCGGCATATAGACACTCTCTGCAACTGTCCCCCTGATACTTGAGTTATATCACGATCTGATAAATCCGCAATTCCTGTTCGTTTCATCAGTTCACTCGCTCGTTTATTTATTTTTTGCCGATTGTCAGTTTTAGCTAAATAAGCAGATAAAATAACATTATCAAAAATATTCAGATTTCTAATCAAAGTACTTTTCTGAAAAACAAAACCCATTTTATATAAACGTAGTTTCGTTAGCTCTTCCTCAGACAGGTCCGCAATTTCTTTGCCAGCGAGTTTCACGCTTCCTGAAGTCATTTTATCCATCCCGCTCACAGTATAAAGTAGCGTAGACTTACCTGATCCAGATGGACCCATAACAGATACAAATTCACCCATCTCAATTCTTAAGTTAATATCCTTCAATACATGATGTTTTGCTGTTTTTCCCAATGAATAGAATTTATTTAAACGCTCCACTTCTAAAATATTTTTCATTCTGTTCCCACCTTATTGTTTTAAATCTCTTATATTTTTTATCAGTGTGCTATTTATAAATGTGGTAACTGTCACTGCAATCATGAACAAAAGTGGACAAATAAAATAAGAAACAAAAGGATCGACAACAAACTCAATATGTGAAGCACCCATCAATGAACCTAATCCGCTAATTACCCCTTGCCCTAGAGTACTAGCCATACATGTTCCGACTATAATGCCTATTAATAAAACAAAAATTGACCGGGTCATATACTGAACCTGAATATCCTTATAAGAAAACCCGAGGCTTCTTAAAGTAGCAATATGAGAAGAATCTTTTGCCAGTAACATCTTAAAAAACATAGATGTAATCAATACCGATACAACTATTGCAATACCTATTGCTAATACTGTAATAAACTTTAACTGTTCGATAGTCGTCCCTAATGTCTGCGACAAATATTCATCCATGTCTGTAACTTTTGCGGGATAAAATACATTCTTATATTCTTCTATTTTTCTTTCCATATCGACATCCGATTTCATATCTAAGTTCACTACATGCCATAATATCTGATCAACATCATACGGTAAAAGAGCTTTAGCAGTTTTTCCGCCATTGGTGACATCCTGATATATCCCACATATAGTTAATTCCTTCTTTTCCCCATTTACGATAAGAACCAGGTCATCACCAATCGTTTTCTTCATTTCTTTTGCGTTCAAATAAGAAAGAGCAATTTCATTCTCATATCTTGGTGCTCCTCCCTTTAAATACTCCAAAGGAAAAGCTGTGAAATCCCCAATCTCTACATTCATATTTTGAAAAGCACCATCACGATTTAACACCTTAAACGTGCTAGTTATGAGTGCTGTATGTTTTTCTACATCGCTATCCCTTTGAATATAGGATATCATTTTATTAAATCTTTCCTTTACATCACTAGATTGCTGCAAATCTATTCTTATATCACTCTTACCAGCTCCCATATAAGTAACAAAATCCGGAGACTGCATTGTATTTAGAAAGTTTACTGGGACAATCATAAGGAATGACGAGATTATAAAAACAAAACATAACACACTATATATTTTCATGCGGCTGAACACATCTTTTATACCTAAAAATATATTTACATGTAGAAGTCGACTTTTATAAAGTATAAATGTCCGCCTATTTCGTACATTACCCGCTAAATTCCCTTTCCTAATTGCTTCAACAACACTAATTCGCCGGAATTTTCTCAACACGAACTGGCAGAAAAAGACAACGATTATAAAGACCGATGTCGTACCGATTAATGGCACAACATAATGTACTAATTTTTTTCAGCTGCCCCCATGTATAGAGCGATGTTGTCCGTAAATAACTCTCCAATAAATAGCGAAAGAATATATCCACATATACTGGCGACCACTGCCAGGACAAAATCTTTTGTTAGATACAGCTTCTGAATATCCTTACTGCGAATGCCAATTGCTTTCATGACACCGATTTCTCGATACTCTTCTTCCATAGTCGTAATCATTGTAAATCGAATACAAAGAAGTGCTATGACGATTAATAACAAGCTAATGAAAATAATAACAACGGCCACGACGCCGTCACTTAAAGCATTCAAAGTCTTAAAGAGGGAATACGTAATTGTGGTTCCTTTTTGAGGTAAATTCGATGCCTGGTACATATCCTGAAACTCATTTACTTTTTCTAAATCATGTAACTGAAATTCTATAAGATACTCGCTTTCTCCAAGGTTCGACTTTAATAAATTCCAATCTGCATCATGAATGACAAATCGCTTCGAACTGACAATAGAGGGGTTCATTTGAACATCTCGGACAAATGCCTTTATCTTAAATTCCTTTTTAAAATGATCATTTATAATCCATATTTTATCTCCAATCTTTAAATCTTTTTCTTTCATATAATAAATTGGAACTCCTACTTCCCCTCGTGAAACATCTATTACTTGATTTTCTAAGTCTAGTAAAAAATCAAAGGAACGGTTTTGTTTCACAAAGCTCATGTCCATCACACTGTTATTTTCCGCATGCTTTCTATCATTTATAAAAACATTAGAGCCATGAATTGTAATCATCTCTACTGTTTGTTGCTTTTTAACAAGTTTATTTCGAAATACAAAAGTATCAATGGCTCTCTGATCGATTTCTCCGGCATGTATTTGTACAAAGTGAGGTGCATTGGAATTTTTAAATAGTCGATCCATCGAACCAAATAAATCGACTAGAATACCAGCAGCACTAGCAATCAATACAGACGACAACATAATAAATATAAATAAGATGAACGATATCATTCGATTTCGTAAAAGGTCTCTTTTAAGCATTCTCCCAATCATATCACGCAGTTTCCCCCTCATTTCTCAATATTCGCTTTGTTACAACCGCTATTACTATCATTATGAAACTTACAAATAATATAGGTAAGTAGACTTTTACACTAAAGATTTCAAACATGAATCCATATATAACCTGCCCTATCGGTGCCATACATTGCGCAACTGCTGTAATAATTGCCATGACTTTCCCTAAATTTTCGTTTGACGTTTTCTTTTGCACAACTGTAATGACAAAGATAGAGATAATCGTCATTACCATTGCGATCAGAATTGCACATAAGATAAAGAGAATAAATGATGGGTAATATCCAAATTTAAGCACAAAAGGCATAATAGAGACAGCCATTGGGACAACTAAAAGAGCAATCATAAGTAGCCACTGATATATTGTGCTCATTTTCATCTTTTTCGCAAAGAAGCCAATAGACAAAGCCCCTAAAATTGTAGCAAAATCTATTAGCCCCATCCCTATGCCATACAGCGTATCACTACTTTGCATCGTTACCCGTAAAATAATGGGGCCTCCCACAACAAAAATTGGTGTAAGAATTAAGTTAAGCAATGCTGCAAGGATCATAGATTTCAAAATATAAGGTGCTCTGACAACATAAGTAAACCCGTCTTTCATATCTTTTATTATTGTCGGTACAATATGACCCTCCTGCTTCCTTTTCACAAATGGAATTTGAATAAACATCTCTAATATAGCTGATAAGAAAAAGGTAATACAACTCATCACAACAAGGATTTTCAAGCCTACAATACCATATAGCACTCCGCCTAAAACAGGAGCTGCTACACTTGACAATGCTTGCACACCATTCACAATACCATTTGCCTGTTCCAATTTCTTTTCCGCAACGAGCAGCGGAATACTTGCCATAACAACGGGAGAATACATCGAACTAATAAATGCTAGCAAAATCATAACAACACCAATGAGTATTACAGAAACGTTTCCAATCGATAACACAAAAATAAAACACAATATAACAGCACTACTTATCAAATCATAGATTACCATCAAATTACGCCTGTTAAATCTATCAGCAATAGCTCCGCCAAGAGGTGACAACAAAAGAGGTATGCTCGATATGGCATATAAGGTGGCAAAAACATCTGCACGTCCCGTTATATCTAGCACATAGAGTGATAAAGCAAAACGTAAGAGAGTAGCTCCTAAGATTGATACAATTTGCCCAATTACCATAAGTATAAAATCTTTAGGGAAAGATTTTATACTTGCATTGTTTTTCATTGTATACACACCTTTCAGCAGAATATTAGACCGACTGTCGGTCTAATTAATTCTAAAAAAATTATGCTACGACTGTTTCTTCAAAATGTCTAACATATAATTAAATGTTCCTTTTTTTGCTCCAAGCGTCGTTTCCATCATATTGATAAACGCTTTTGCTCTTTGCATTGCTTCATGAGGCTGCCATTGAAACAATCCTTCATCAAATATAACTTGTGCTGAAGCAATTAAAATTTCTATTGTTTCCCTTGGATATGCAGTCGCAAAAATTTTCTCATCAATTCCTTGTTCAATTACCTCCGTTAAAACAGGCGCTAAATGTAAAATAGCTTGCACTAAGCTTTTTTGATGCATTTCTGCATTATTTGGCTTGTGAAATTGCTCGATCATTTTTTCTTTATTCCCACCAGATTTTGGTGCTTGCACCATTAAAATTTGAAATAATTTATCAACTACTGGAATCTTTGAATTTGAAGCAATCTTTTTTGCTGCCGCTACATCAGAAGTTACAATCCTCATGATAATAGCATCCATTACTTCCTCCTTTGATTTAAAATAGTGATAAAAAGTTCCTTTAGCGATACCGATTTCTCGTAAAATATCATTTATAGTTGTTTTCGTATATCCTTTAGAAATAAATAGTTGTTCTGCTATATCCAAAATTTCATTTCTACGTTCTTCGTATTCTTTTACAATCCTCATAAAGAAACTCCTTTCATCTAGACCGACTGTCGGTCTAATATAAGTATATGTGTCTCCTTTAAAAAGTTTCATTCTTACTGCTATAATTTATTGCACACCAGAAACAGTTCCTCCTTAACCTAATGTATACAACATCCTAATTACATTATCCTGCCGCTTTGAATCATAAAAATAAAAAAGTCGTTAGCCTTCCTAGAAAGAATAACGACTTTTCATTCTTAACATATACTCTGCATTAACGCCCTCGTCTTTGCTGTCCTTGCTTTGTACTACTTTTCTTTTTACTTGGTTTATGAAATGATCGCTGTTTGCCGTTTTGGGATCCTTCGCGATTATCTCTTTGACGATATTGACCTGTTTTCTTTGGTTTCTTTGTATGTTCTTTTTTATTTTGTTCATTTTTTGCATTTACTTGGTGCGCAGGTAGTTCTAACTCTTGTCTCTGCAATGTTGTACCAATACCTTTTTCAATCTCTTTTAAATGCATTTCATCTTTTGGTGCAACAAATGTAATGGCAAGTCCTGATCCACCAGCACGTCCAGTTCGCCCGATTCGGTGTATATAACTCTCTACATCTTCAGGAATATCATAGTTAAATACGTGTGTTACACCTTCTACATCTAACCCACGAGCAGCAACGTCTGTTGCGATTAAGTATTGAATTTTCGCCTCGCGGAAACTCTTCATTACTCGCTCACGTTTCCCTTGCGATAAATCACCATGAAGCTCATCACAATTATAGCCGTACCCTTTTAAATCATCATATAACTTACTAGCTCTACGCTTTGTGCGGCAAAAAATAACAGCTAAAAATGGCTGATCACGGTCCATCACATGGCGCAGCGCATCTTGTTTTGCACGGTCTGTCGTTTCAATCACACGTTGCTTAATATTATTCACCGTTACTTCTTCACTTTGAATCCGAATCATCTCAGGCTCTTTCATGTAACGCTTCGCAAGCTTTTTAATATCTTTTGGCATCGTCGCTGAGAATAACATTGTTTGTTTACTCTCAGGTGTTTCTTCTAAAATGTCTTCTATATCGTATAAAAAGCCGAAATGAAGCATTTGATCCGCTTCATCTAATACAAGCATAGAAACATTGGATAATACAATCGTTTCACGGCGTAAATGGTCTAATAAACGTCCTGGTGTTGCTACAACAATATGTGTATTTCCTTTTAACTTTCTCATTTGCTGTGCAACATCTTGACCACCGTATATCGCAAGAACATTGATATCTTCTTTATGAACAAGCATTTTTTCAATTTCAGTTGTAATTTGCAGTGCTAATTCTCTAGTTGGCGCAACAATTAAAGCTTGGACATCACTCGACTCGGGGTCAATTTTTTCTAAAATCGGCAAAACAAATGCAAGCGTCTTACCTGTACCAGTTTTTGCTTGCCCAATTATATCTTTTCCAGCCATAACAACAGGGATTGCTTGCTCTTGAATTGGTGTTGCTTCAGCAATTCCGTTCTCACGTAATGTATGATTAAATGTTTCACTAATTCCTAACTCTAAAAAATTTTTCAAACAGATCACTTCTTTTCCTTATTTTTCACATTAAGCTCTCATTGTACCATTTGTTACGCTAAATATGAAAAATAAAATAATTCTTATCTCCTTTTTTCATACTCACTATGAATGATTTCGAGTAGTTCTTTCTGTTTCTCTTTTGATTTTATTAGCAATTTCATATTTGAAGGTGACAAAATCAGCCTCTTGATTTTCCGATTATTCCAAATGATCTCTATATATCTTGTATCTTCATGTACCTCTTGGAACCATTCTTGTTCACTTAACTGCGCAATATGATATTTTAATTTCGCGTCATTCCTCGGATAAAACAGAATAATATCAACTATTATATCCAACAAAAGCCACATGTTTTCTCCCCCAATCTTCTTCTTTTCTATTCATATGAGGATGAACAACAAGAAAGAAATGATAAAAAGGGTTATTTTGTCGATTGTTTGTCTATCCTTTTAAAAAATCTATATTTTTAAGCGCATTGACATAACTTTTATAAAATGAATATCAAAACGAAATAAGGAGTAATTATATGGAGAAACAGAAACTATGGAAAAAATTTAAAAAAGGCGCAATAAAATTAGGGAAATCTGGTGTGTATGAAAGTATTATTTTATATTACACCTTAAAAAAGGACGAATTACCCGCTAAAGCCAAGATAATTACATTAGCTGCACTGTCCTATTATGTATGGTCAATCGATTTCATCCCGGATTTAGCAGCTTTCATCGGAATTGGCTTGTTAGATGACGTTATCGCAATTGCTTGGGCACATAGATACATCATGGTACATACAGATGCAGAAATTCGAAAAAAGGGAAAAGCGAAGATGGAATCCTTATTTAGAACAGCACATACATAGGAAAAAAACAGAAAAGACGGCCCTCATAACCGTCTTTTCTGTTAACTATACACTTGTTCTACATGCATTTGTAAGCAATCTAGCATCCTTTTTATTTCACGTTTTTTATAATGATTTAGGCAAGCGATTTGAATCCAGTTATTTTGTTGTAAATAGGATGATTCATAATGAATAATAAACCCTTGTAAAGCTAATGAATCTCCTATTTCCTTAGAAGAAAGTTCTTTATCTAATGCAATTGTAAGAATGATAGATGAGGTATGCTCTTTTGGAGATACAAGTTGTAATCCCATATTGGTAACAGTTTCTTCAATAAAGGTATACGTCTCATATATTTTCTTATATTTGTCTTCATCTTCAAAATTCTTTAATGCCTCTTGTAAGGCGCACATTAAATTCCAAGACTGAGAGTACGGTACACTTCCGTTATCATCATACATTCCTATATCCATGTACGCAGGTAATGCTTCATTTGCATTCACAATATGATTGTAAAGTACAAAAGAAAGCCCCGTGTATGCTCCAATCGCTTTTCCACTAACTCCGCTGGCAAAATACACATCTTCTAGAGAGAATTGGATTGCTCCAATAGAACTAATACAGTCTACACATAATTTAATACCGTACCTTTTACCAATTCCAATTAACACTTCTAAATCATTTAACATACTGGTGGACGTTTCATGATGAACAAACCATATCCAATCATACTCTTGATGTTTCACTACCTCCTCTATTTCATTGTATAAAAATGGTGTTCCCATTTCTCGTTCATATGTATCAAATGATAAGTTTACTCGGTTTGCCTGCTTGATTAAACAATTCCCAAACTCACCATTTGTTAAAATTAATCCATGTCCCCGTAATAACTTCAGCTGTAAAGCGATTGAATCATTTGCTAATGTACCTGTCCCAAGCATGATTTGTACATGCTTAGCTTTTGTCATTTGCAAAAGTCGTCTTTTCACATTCTCCATCACAGCTTTAAATTGGTTGGAACGATGCGAAATTGGATTAGAAGCAAATGCTTGCTGGACATTTTCACTAATCTCAACAGGTCCTGGTAAAAAAGTATATTCTTTTTTTACTACATTTATAATACTAGATTGTTCAAACATATTTGGAGTGATATACATCGGCTTGAATGCAGCTTGCTCTGTCCCAACTAATGTATAAAAAGGCCGAAAGCCCATTTGTTCATAAAGTGATAGTTCACGTGTTGTTGCTGAAATGAGCGCTGAATCATATCCATTTAGAAGCAAATAACGATGTAGAAATCGAATCAATCCTAGTAAAGCCCTTCCGCTTCGATATTCTTGCTCCACAGCTAATAAACGAATTTCATATACACGATCACCACGTTCTGGTAACCGCTCATCTAAATGAGGTACTTTATTATCTAAGGAGAATGGCCTTGTCCCTCGCACCGCAACCATTCCTACTAATCTTTGACCATCTAAACAGATTAAATACGTATTTTCTTCATGGAACAAATCTATACGTTTGTGCTCTTCTGTTTGTTCATGCTGCGGAATCTCTTCTACGAATGTTTTATAATTTAATTTATGAATACTTTCAAATTCCCAAGTTTGATTAGCAATTTTATACATTAACCCCATGTTTTAATCCCCTTTATTTTCTATGTGCGTACAAAATCAATAGAATTATACAAACACTTAATAAAATCGCTATCATAGAATACGAGTATGCAATCATACAAAGTGGTAAGCAAGCGATTGTAATTAAGCCTGCCTTTGTAAAACTCTTAAAAATGAAATAAAACAAAATAAATACAAACACTAGAGTAAGTGCTATCGAATAATTGAATACAATGAGGCCCCCAATAAAGGTCGAAATTCCCTTTCCACCTTTATATTTAAAGAAAATTGGATATATATGACCTACTACAACTGCTAGTAAAGATATTAATAAAAATATAGACTCTCCAAATAAAATTCTTGCTATATAAACAACAACTGCTCCTTTTAACGCATCCCCTAAAAATGTAGCGATAAAATATCCTTTTCCATATAAACGCCCCATATTCCGTGCACCAGGGTTTCCACTACCAACCTCGCGAATATCCATCCCGTATTTCCATTTTATAATGATATATGCCGTTAATATATTCCCCACCATATAAGCTCCTATTACGTACAGAAACTGGTTGATATAAATCATATAATCATTCGCTTTCTAATTACTATTTTTAAGTGTAAGTAGCAAAGAAGTAAACAATGCAATAAAATATAAAGCCTGCTACCGTTGTAAACCCTATCAAATTCCATGCAATAACACGTACAGATTTAATATATTGTAAAATATATCCTATTGACCAAGCTATAAACAAACTTACAATTATTATAACTTGCGTTTTATGTACCGGAACTTTATCGATTCCTATAATAGCTATAATGTTCATACATACGATAAGCAAGAAGATCGGAAATAAAGTTCTAAATAAAAAAATCCATATTCTAATCCCAAAATTCATATAACACCTCCTTTTTTGTAAATAATACCAAATGTTCACTTTTAAAACGAGACTACTATATTGAAAACTATGTTTAAAATATAGTAGATTTTTTTGTAGCTAAAAAATAAGCTCCTTTTGTTGATGAAATTTCCATATGAATAAAATTTATTTTATTCATATTCTTTTCACAACCTCTCTTAAATTCAGCGTATATTTCTGGTACAGAGCACAAAATCCCACCATTCCCTCTTGGATAGGATGATGAAAAACAGTTTGACCATGCCAACCCCAAAAAACTAATTGTTCTATCGGAAAATTAGTTTTTTGGCAGACGGTTTTCACTGCATTTGCAAAACATAATCCGAGCTTAAAATTCAAACTACATAGAGGCTTTACAATAGAAGCTTCTATCGATAATGCTTGCTGAATTTCATTTTTTATTTCTTTTGAAAATGGTTCTGTAATAAAGTGAAGTAGTTTTAATTCTGTATCCTCTCGCCCCCCCTTCAATATGCATAAGAGCAGCATCTATACCATCTAAAAATGTACCAGACATTAAGCCAACAATATACATAGTATCACCTCTATACTTCTTTAAAAGACAATCATATGTGTAAGCAACGTACAACCAACTAGAAAGAATACGAATCTAACAATTAGTTGTACTTTTGATGAATACGTACCATCTATAAAAGATACAACAATTGTCAGCATCATACTTGCCGAAATGCTCGTCACAATCCATATACTATGCATTTGTGATACGTCTAACATTCTTAAAAAAGGTGTAAACAGAAGGTTTGAACAAATCACTACAAATAGAAGTAAAAACACACCTTTATAACTGAATTTTATCCCCATTTTGTTTCACCCTCTTCTATTAATAAAATGAATTAGTTTCATCTTTAATCATGAAAGAAGTGATAGACTCATTGCCTATCACTCAAATACCTATCTGTATAATTGCTTCGTATTTCTCATTCTTACACATTCACAGAACCTTGCTCGCCATCACCACTCTTTTCGATTTCAATCATATTTTTATCGTACATTTTAAAGAATGGCAGATAAATAAGGAATGAGATTGCTATATTAATGAAGACTAATACAACAGCTCTCCAATCTCCACCCGTCGCTAAATATGCACCAATTGGAGCTGGCAATGTCCACGGCGGCATAATATAAGTCGCTGTAACAAGTCCCATAGCGGTTGCGGTATAAGCAATGGTTGCGGTTACAAGTGGTGTAATAATAAAAGGAATAATTAAGATTGGGTTTAATACAATTGGAAGCCCAAATATAACTGGCTCATTAATATTAAAGATACCAGGTACTATACACGTTCTCGACAGCGCTTTAGAATATTTTGATCTACCGAAAATAATCATGGCTAATACAAGCCCTAGTGTAGCTCCGGAACCACCAATCCATATAAACCATTGGTATAATGGTTCTGGTGCAATAAATGGTATACTGCTCGCTCCATCTGCAACTGCAGCAGAGTTGTTCCCAAGATACACTTCCCATAAAGGACGAGCAACCGTCCCAACAACAGAAACACCATGTATACCAAATGACCAGAAGAATGTAATGAGAAACACAGGTATAATAACTCCAAAATAACTATCACCAGCTTTTACCAATGGCGCAGCTAGCTTATCAACTAAATGGTGTAAATCAATGCTAAAAACAACAGTAATAATACTCATAATAATAATAACGAAAGCAGCAGGTATAAGTGCTTCAAAAGAACGCGATACAGACTGCGGTACTTGTTCTGGCATCTTAATCATCACATTTTTCGTCTTACAGAATCTTAAAATCTCAACCGATAAAATGGAAACAATCATTGTAACAAATAACCCATGTCCCCCAAGGTTTGTCATTGGGAGCATAAACCCTTTTTTATCAATTAATTCGGGCGTCAATGTAAGAAGCAAGGAACAAACTGCAAGCTGCGCTCCTGATAAGGCATCTAATTTATAACTTTTCGCTAAATTATATCCAATACCAAAGGCGATATAAAGCGACATAATAAACATCGTTAATCGATATGGTATTAAAATACTCATTATATGCTTGGCTGCCCATAGTGAAATAAAACTATCCTTTGGAAGAGGCGGAAACGCTACTATTAGAAAGAAACTTCCTACAATAATAAACGGTAATGCTGAAATTACCCCATCACGAATTGCTTGTAAATGCCTTTGCTCAGAAAGCCTCGCCATCGGGCTAGATAAGTTATTCTCAAGAAACGAGATAAACTTATTCATACTACTCTCCCCCCTAATGAATGAGTTCTTGCATTGTTTTTAATAACGTCGGACCACCAAGTGGTGTATAAGCCTGTGGCGGAATCACACCACAAGGAACAGACTGCTCATCTGCTATTTTTTTCACTGCATTAAATCTATGCCTTACTTGCGGAGCAACCATTACTACATCCCAACCATTTTTCACCTCTTCTTCCACTTCGCTTGTTCCAATTGCGTGTACATCCACACTAATCCCCTTTTTCTCCGCTTCTTTTTTTAAAGCGTTTACAACAATTGAACTGGACATTCCTCCAGAACATACAAACAGAACTTTCATTTCATAATCCTCCTATATGCTTTAAGTAATTTCCAGCCTTTTTCAAGGACTGTCAAACAGCCAACAAAAAGAAGTTTCACGTTATTAAAAATCATATGAAGAATGTAGACAAATTAGTTCTGACGAAATGAAATTTCAGTGAAAATATTTTTTATTTGAAATAAAAGTTTCAGCGCTCTACTTTCTCAATTGTGAACCTTATATTCACGTGATATAGTAGTCTCAATAATAGAATATGTAAGGAGGCGTACGATGATTTTCAAAAAATTATTAATGAGTTGTTGTAGCGTCATCTTGATTATTCCCTTCCTGTTCATAACCTCTAGGTCCACACAAGCTGAAGTACCTACTACGTATCAAAAACATGAGTTACGCGCCGCATGGGTTGCATCTGTGCTCAACATTGATTGGCCCTCTAAGCCAGGATTATCTATCGAAAAGCAGAAGCAAGAATTTATCAAACTATTAGACGATGTTAAAAATGTAGGTATGAACGCAGTTGTTATGCAAATTAAACCAACCGCAGACGCTTTTTACCCTTCACAATATGGTCCTTGGTCCGAATACCTTACAGGCGTGCAAGGTAAAGACCCTGGCTATGATCCGCTTGCATTTATGGTTGAAGAAGCCCATAAAAGAAACCTTGAATTTCACGCATGGTTTAATCCCTATCGAATAACCATGAACCACACTAATTTAAATCAATTAGCAGAAAATCACCCCGCTAAGCAACATCCCGATTGGGTTGTATCTTATGGAGGAAAACTATACTATAATCCCGGTATTCCAGAAGTGAAAAACTTTATAACCGAAGGAATATTAGAAGTCGTACAAAATTACGACATTGATGCCGTTCACATGGATGATTATTTTTATCCTTATAAGGTAACCGGAGAAGAATTCCCAGATCAGAACACCTATAAGACTTACAATAATGGAAAATTCTCTAATATTGGAGATTGGCGTCGCGATAATGTCAACCAACTTGTAAGTGGATTAAATACCGCTATTAAACAAGAAAAATCTTATGTCAAATTTGGAATTAGTCCATTTGGTGTATGGAGGAATATAGCTGATGACCCAACCGGTTCTAATACAACTGCTGGACAAAGAAATTACGATGACCTATATGCTGACACACGAGAATGGATCCAAAAAGGATATATTGACTATATTACACCGCAAATCTATTGGAATATCGGTTTTACACCTGCAGCATATGACGTTTTACTAGATTGGTGGGTAAAAGAAACAGAAAACAAACCAATTCACTTATACATTGGACAAGCTGCATACAAAATTAATAATAACTCAGTCCCTGCTTGGTCAGACCCTGAAGAATATCCAAGACAAATCACATTAAATCATCAATTTTCACAAATAAAAGGTAGCATGCACTTTAGTTTAAAAGATATTAATAACAATCCATTGGGAATAAAAGATCGACTACAAAAAGATATTTATAAACACCCTGCATTAATTCCACCAATGCCTTGGCTAGATCAAGATCCACCTAAACAACCTACTTTAAAAGGTGCCATTGCAAGAAATGATGGTATTGCCTTAGGAATCATCGATAATAGAAACAATGATTCTACGTATTATGCAATCTATCGAGTAGATGAAAAGAATGACGTTGACATTCAAAAAGCTGAAAACTTACTTACTACTGTACGAAAAACAAAACCTGGGGAAATTTATGTAGATAAGACAGCTGTGTCTGGTGAGACGTATACGTATGCGGTGACTGCTTTGGATCGGTTGCATAACGAGAGTATCCCTTCTAGCAAAACTACTATAATAGCGAAATAATTATAAAATCCCTCACTCTTAGAGTGAGGGATCTACTTTATGTATATAAATAAAATGATTATTTCCTCAGTTCACTATACTGAATATAGATTCTATTTTCAGGTTTTTTATCTACTGTATACAATACGAGTAAGAAAAACCATTCTAACGGCTTCATTATGATATAGATGAAATCTGCTGACCACTTTGTGTTGATATGTTTACTAATTGGATAGCCATATTTATCGTAAAAATCACGAATGATTTTATGACATTTTGGAGTGCGTTCCCAGCAGAAATAGAAATATCATGATTAACACAATGTAATGTTCTCCTTACTTCGATTTATTTTTCATTTGAAATGTTAACTATTTTTTCAAATGTCCATGTAGCTCCAAAATCTTCTGATACAAGCCTTGCCATCTTTCCTTCTCGATCCATCCCGCCCTCGTCTTGCGATACAAGTAACGTACCTCTTGCCCCATCAAAAAAAGGAGGCATTACAGATGTAAAAACACTATGATATTTATTTGGCAATTTAATATCTAGCTTCGCCCATGTTTTCCCGCCATCTTCTGTACGATAAACGTCAGGATCTCCATTTGTAGTCTTAAACGTAATAAATCCAATTTGATCGGTAGCAAAACTTACTCCTGTCGCAAGAAATTGTGTAAGGTCATATGTACTTCCCATTTTCGTCCACATTTTCCCGCCATCATTCGTTTGATATACAACGTTCGTTTCAAAGCTCATCGTTCTATCACCCGTTATAACGATGTAACCATTCTCTTGTGATGTGAACCCGATAAAACTAAGCCTTCGATTATCAATATCATCCCCCACTGTTACAGTCTTCCATGTCTTTCCTTCATCATCAGACATAGTCACTTTTACTGGACTATGATGACCACCATGTACAAAAGCAGTTTTTTCCTTACTAATGTAGTAACTTCCTTCTTGTAATTCTTCTTCATTTACTCGGCCATCTTCACGCATAAATTGATCAATAGTAATTGGAACATTTTTAAACGTTTTCTTCTCATCATATGTCACCTTTAAAATGGAATTCTCCATCACATAATTTTTATCATGTTTCTTTATCTTTACATTTTCTATTTGACTATCCTCGAGACCGTTCTCCCATTTTAAATTGGCTGGTGCCTTCTCTTTACTTAAAAATGTATAAGTATATGGATCTTCTTTATTAAATTTGATAATCCATTGATTATCTGTAATTTTCCCATCATTATCAGTCGCATCCCACTCTGCATGGTATTTATTTTTTTCTTGTAAGGAATCAACATTAAATTTAATGGCTACAGAATAGTAATTTTCTTCGCCTACTACCATTTGATCCATTACTTGAGCTGTACCTTGCCAGCTCCCAGTTTCATCTTCTTTGTTAGACATTTTTGATACATACTGATAAAAAATGTCTCTTCCAATAAAGGCTATGTTTGATTCGGTTGTTGATATCTTTATCGTATTATCATCTACATTCTTAGTACTTTTCTCTTTCTTTTTATCCTCCCCGATTGTGTAATAAGTCATCGTACCAAAAATCGCTATTCCTATAAGGACGATTATGATAACAATTAGTGTTTTTTCAAAACTATTTTTCTCTCTTTCATCATCCCTCTTAAAATGATTTTTCATTTCAAGTACCCCATTCTATATGATTCATAAATTGCTATATTAAATGTACAAATTATAATCACTCTCCACTCAATATTTTGAAACCTAAATATAACATTTCATATTTTATCATTTGTGAAATGAAAAACATACCAATATCTCCCTATCTTCAATGTTATACTATTAACATTCTAATAGATAAGAGGTTTTAACATGTTATCAGTGAAGGAGAGATTTAAATAAAAAATTGTTAAAGCTATTACTGTCTGTCGTATTGTTAGTATCAACTGGAGGATTGTTTGCTACAACATCTAAAGCAGAAGAGCAAACAGAAGAGTTGTTTATAACAAAAGGTAATTCTGAAAGAGTGACATTTGAAGAGTTATCAGAAGAACAAAAGCAAGCCTTCATTGCGGATGGTTATAATGAAGTTGATAAAATAATTGAAACAACTCTTTTTTTCATATGTATCCCCCTATGATAATATCGATAAGTTTTTTTGGTAAATTCATACTACTTTAGATGATATTACCACATTAAAACAATTGAAATAAATAAAATATTAAATCTAATATAAAAAATCCGTATAATTTTTCGAATAACTTATTGCCTTGCAAATAGAGATAAAATGCGATAAGCTGCTCTGGCAAAGTCACCAAATACAGCTTATCTTATTTCAAAAATGGTAAAGGTGCTTGTTGTATGCCGTTTTGCGTTGCAATATAGAACGCTTTAGCAAACCCTTCATTTTGCATACACTCATCGATTAAAAGCATGATGGGAATTCTACGTAAATCTAACATAAGCTCTTTTCGAACATGTTCTGCTAAAGCAAGATTTGATATAGATAATATAAAAACTCCAGGGATTGTATTGATATTTTCAAAATGTAATAGACCCTCAGATCCTATCTGTTCTTCCCAAATATTTAATCGTGACTTTATATGCTTTACGTATTGTTGTCCTTGTTGTACACGTTCAAATATAAAATTTTGTTCGCCAACTGGTGTCTTTACTGCTCCAACAGCGATTGGATTGTACCCTTTCGTATTTGCTTTTAGCTTCGGATACCAATGCCAACTACTTAATAGCCTTTGACCAACCGCGAATTCATATTTGATTTGATTTAATGAAACAAATCGCTGCACACCTGCAACACCTAATTTCATCCATTGTTCAGGCTTTAAAGAATAATTCGTATTCCGATTATGGTAAGCCCACATCATTAAGTGACCTGCTGTATTTAATGTAATAGGTGCAGATGGTTTCGGTTGATCTGGGAATAATTCCGAACGCACTTCCCAGCGGCTCACAAATCCATATAGAACTAATTTTTTTAGAGATTCTGATACTTGGTTGCGACTTATTTTAGATTCCACAAAATTTTTAATTTGTGCTTCCGTAATCGCCAAACTATCCCAAATTAACTTTAGTATTAAATTATCTTTTTCATTAATAAATCCAGAGTTTAATCGGTCATAAATACTCCTTAAGTCAGTTAATGGTTTGAATTTATTCGGTAGGATAGGCCCTCCCCGTAAGGATGGGTCATCCCAAAGCGATAACGTATTGTCCCTATTCAGCCAATATTGAATTGCCTTGCCATTTCCTTGTACAGCTACTTGAGGAGGATTCATTAGGAAAATAAAAAGGCCGTTGGATCGTTAACTTTTTTACGCCCAAATGGGAATTTAAAGATAACACCCGACCCTCTCTCCTTTTCAATATCTACGTTAACAATTCTCAAACTAACCACGTCACCTAGGATTGGTTGTTCTATATTTTTAGGGACAATTCCTTTAATGGTGCAGCCTTGATCTAGTTCTACAAAAACGCCGAACCTTGGATCTACATTTGCAACACGTCCAACGATTGTGTCGCCTTCCGATAAATCTGCTAAGAGTTGATATGGATTTTCTACTGCTGCTTTTCTCGAAACATGAATGAGACGCTGCTGTGGATTGTATTGCAGCACTTTAACAGGTATACGTTCTCCAATTTGCGCATAGCGTTCTACCTCATTTTTATAAACTCTCCCATAATTTAATTCATGCAATTTCATGAAGCACTCTGCTCCATTGATACGCAAGAAGATTGTTGGTACTTGTGCGTTCATGTTATATCCAGTAACCTCAGCTTCAAAGGTTGGTTCCTGTAGCTTATCATTTCCTTCTAATTCGATTAATTCACGAATAAAGGAATCCGCAGCTCTTCGGTTTGCCTCTTTTACAGAAACTTGTACTTTATTTACGTCTATCTCATCAGACATTTGTGTAATAATGACAGGAAAGATATGACCTGTAAACTGGGTAATACTTTTAAACGCATGATCTGAAAAATTTTCTTTTTTACAAATCCCTATAATTTTCCCACTCTCAAGTGCAAACTCCGCATATTCAGTATCAGGATTATCCTTATCAGTTCGCTTTACTGTCCGCAGTACTGCTGGTATCGGCTCTTTATATCTACGTAATGTCTGAAGCTTTTCAAAGGTTTTAACATCCATGAAATATCCCCTTTCTTCAATGATGGTCTATTGAAAGATTTCCAAAACAAGAAGTTGCTATTTTAAGTATGTATAGGTGAAATGGAAAAACTAAGTGTTTTTGTATATTTTCAATAAATTATCTTTGAACGAATTCTATTGTGGTGCTAGTTTTGTAAATAGAATTCGTCTGTTGGCTGTCGTTTGCTTATAACATTCAAGAGTCGCAAAAAGAAAAAAAGCATCAAACTTATGACACGAAAACCAAGTGTCAAACTGAAAACAAGACTGAAAGACCATACGAATTTCGTATCAACCGTAGGGACTACAGGAATTGCCTTCTAAATAACTAGCGGTTACGCTGGTATTCGTAGGAATCCCACACTTTAAGCGTAGCTAAGTGGGGGTAGTTCAATCTCTGAAGTTTTCAGCTGTTAACTCTTTCTGATATGTCATAAAATATGTTAGTATCAAAACAAATATAAAGACTTACCTTTTGAAACGATAAAAAACGTCACTCTTTCTAATTTAGATTGTTTAGAAAGAATAACGTTTTTTGTACTTGGGGTAATGAAAATTCTTAAGTTGATGGGCATTTTGCCGTACACCTACAAGTAACATGATGAAAAATAATGTGTGTTAGATTATTGATTTAATTTGTTGAAGATAGCATTTTAAAATCATAAGCGTAAATTTTTTTTCCTCCTCGAACAGAATTGATAATTTCATTCATTCCTGTAACTTCAATTTCTTTCATTTTTTTACCGCTTTTCAAAGAATAAATTTCTAAATAATATTTGTTTGTTTTATTTTCATCATAGCGTAATACATATAACTGATCGTCTTTGAAATATGTTTGTTCATTGTATCTAACACCATCAGTTACATGGTAATCAATCTTAAATTTAGTCTTTATCAAATTAGTTTGTGTATGAAACGTAGTAACTTCCCCTAATCCATTTATAAAATAGAGTTCATTATTATATAGATGTGTAGAGTTGTTCTTTGTAAACGGTATGGAAGCTGTTGGGTCTGCTTTAGGAGACAATAAAATTAACTCTTGTTTTAATGTTGTTTTATCAATACGTAAAAGGTAAATTTTATCATTATTTGCACCATCACTTTCAACTAAAACATTGTAATAATACTTTGAATCACTTAAAACGGATGAATAACTCGAATATTCCTTGTTTTTATTCAATTCAATCGAGCTAACATCTTCAATTTCCATTTTTAAATTATTAAAAGTTATCTTTTTTAAACTATATTGTTTTTCATCTAAGTCTGCAGTTATAACTAACGCAGCGTCTTCAACCATTCCAGAACTCATAAGATAATGTGGGATGTTCCCTGTATGAATACCTTGTTGATTAAGATATACAACATTTGAATTATATCCTCCAGTATCAACATTAACACCCGAATTATAAATATTTACAAATAAGTTTTCTTTATCTAAATAGCCTCTCTGTTCACCTGTATGTTGGTATTTCATTTCAAATTCTTTAAAATTCTCTCCTATAACCCTTAGTTTATTTTTACTCTCTAACAAAATTTCTTTTTTATTTCCGGAAACACTTATACCGCCAAGTTCTAAGCCATTCATTTTATAACCACTTGCTCTTCCTTTTTTATCGATAAATATTGCGTAACTAATCCCTTGACCATCCATATCTTGATCAGCTGTAGAAGATAGATATACTACAGCCTGTTTATCCTTCAAAAAATCTGTTTGTTGAATCTCCTTTTGGGATATAGAGTTTATATTAGCGTTACGAAAAAAGAAAAAATAAATTAAAATTGCGATCAAGCCTAAACTTAAAATAATAAATAAGCCCTTTTTCATAAAATTATTATTCCTTTCTTACAAAAAGAAGTGCAACAAGTTGGTTCGTTGCACTTCTTTTTATTAAATATAACGAACTACTGAAGTTTGTTTTGCATCACGAACATCTCTCGGATATACACCAGCACCACCATTTTTATCCAAATCTAAACCACCATTAAGTTTATACGCTGACCAAATAAGTTTTGAACAATTTTTATCTCCATAATGAGATGTATATCTATTTGTAGCAAAATTATAGGAATATCCATCTTTACCTACTCGACTCTTCACCCACCCTGCAGCTTTGGATTTATTTAGTGAAGTGGTTTTTACAGATTTTACAACAGCGTCACCTTTATCAACTAAACGGGACTTTGTACTAATTGTACGTACTCCAGAACGCGGTACCGACTCTACAATTTGACTTGAGCTATAGTACATACCAACATGTCCATGGTTCAAATATGCAGTATATGAACCAGTGTAAAAGAAATTACCTGTACTACTATTCCCTACTGGAACGGTGCCACCACTTCCTCCTAATGTATTTACTTTTTTACTTGCATCTTTTTTACCTTGCTCTTCATCTGCTTTAAGTTCCTTAAAAATCTGTTTAGCTATCGCTTCATTTGTATTCCCTGTATTTTTTGCCATTTCATTAATACTTGAAATTATTTCCGATGTACTTAAGTCAGGTTGCATTTTCTTAATTTCATTCAAATAAGGTAAATTTGTATTTTCTGCAGAGGTAGCAGTAGGTACAACAGCAACTGAAATCATTAAACCCATTGATAATGCTAATGCATGTAACTTTTTCATACTTATTCCCCCATTTTTGAAATTATTCACCTAGAACTAATACCCTACTCTTCGTATAAATATTACATTCACTTTATAATAACTTACAAATATGTCATATACAAGCTATTATTTATAATGTTGTTATTTTTCTTTATTATCAGAATATAAAAGGGAGTGATTTTTACAAATTCATTATGGAGAATACATTATGAAGAATAAGTTTGTTATTAGTTTACTTTTTGTTGGTAAACGTCCATACCCATCAACTTAAGAGAAATTGTATCCATAAAATTAAAAAACGCCATACCTCCTATTCTCTTTTTTAACCCTCTTATTATCTAAATTGCACCAAAAAAGTATTGTTCTAGGATACAATGGAGTCAAAAGATGTAATATTAGAATAGCTCGAACCATTGATGTATCAATATTAATAGCGGGGGTAATTATATGATTCGTGAAGCTGAACCAAAAGATAGTAATGTAATTGAAAATCTATATAAAAAATTAGCACCACATAGTAAAAACATTAAGGTTTTACCAGAAAGAATTGAGCAGATAAGGAATGATTCTAATAATTTTTTATTTGTATATGAGGAAGATTGTAAGGTTAAAGGAAGTATATTTATGACTTTTTGCCTTGATCCTGGATATCAATTTAGGCCATATACCGTTTTAGAGTATGTGATTGTAAATGAAGATTTTCGAGGTAATGGGATAGGTGAAAAATTACTAAAACATGTAGAACAGCTATCAATTGCAAGAGGATCCACAAGAATTATTTTATTAAGTAGTACAACTAGAATAGAAGCACATAAATTCTTTGCTAAAAATGGTTATAATGGAACTATAAGTAAGGGTTTCAAGAAGTATATACCAATTCATTAAGTTTTATATATAAGAGCCATTCTTAGCTATAGGGGTGGCTTTCTTAATTATCTTTAAATTAACTAACACAATTTTAAAAAAGTCAGCGATGTATAAAATTCTCGTTATGGAGATAATTCAAAACCTTAAGTTGATGGATGTGTGGTGCTACCCCATAAAAAAAAGACACTCTTATAAGAGTGTCTTTTCTGATAGTTTTTTTAGCAGAAGCAAGCAGCCCCAACTATGATTAATAAAATAAACAATACAACTAATAAAGCAAATCCTCCTGCAAAGCCGCCGTGGCCACAACTACCACCAAAGCCCATGATAATTCCTCCTTTTGATAAGAGGGGAAACAAGGGGTGTCACTCATGTATTTTAACGGGTTCACTTTACTTTATGCTTTTACGTATTAATTGAGCAGGTCCTTTTGAAAGTAAAGAAGATATTGATTTATGATTCAATATCTTCTTTATTTATAGCGTTTTGCTCTCATTTTTGATTGAGATAACACTCTTAGTTTTTGCCCTTTCCTGGGGTCCCGTCCTACACTTTTTATTCCACGGTTCACTTGACCATAAGGGTATTCCTCATTTGTGATTTCTGGAAAGAATGATAATTGCCCCATGTCCGAATCCCCCTATTTCAATTTTGTTATTTTTTACTTTCTATTAGGTATGTGAAATTTAAATACCTATCTTCTGAATAAGGGAACAGTGCGCATTAACATAGCCCCCACTACACTATTGCGCATTGTTCCGCTATCCATTAAGCCTTTAATAATTTACGTTTCTTGTTGGCCATCTTCTCTTTTGCCGCTTCTATGTTATCTGTTACTCTCTTATGATCCTGATCAAATTGAATCATGCCATCAAACATAACTGGGGTTATTGCTTCATCAATGTATTGTAAGTAATCAACTGGTGCCCGTTCTGTCTGATCCACTAAGTATCCATAAATATCAAAATCTACTCTTGATATAGACTTCTTGCCATTCGGTTGATGAGACATCCTTACATAAGATTGAATCACTGATGCAGGCACCAAGAATATTGTATGGTCCTTACTGAATTCTATAAGGAAGAAACACACCGCTCCCATCTTCCCTGCTTTCTCCAGGTAATCTAACTGGTGCTGCGCAATGTTACTTAAATCAAATCGTGTAAGGCTCTTAGTTGATTTTGCCTCAAATGCGACAGCTCGTTCTTTATACACGCCATCATAGTCTATTGTGCTTTTAGCTTCATAGAATCCATTTGTTACCTGGCCCCCTCTACTTTTGATTACCTTCACAGGAGTCGGACGCTTGTTTATAAGCGCCACTCCCTCACGTTGGTACATTTCATTTGATAGATTGATAAGCTTCTCAAAATGCATTCCTCGGTTTCCTAATGCCATTGTTATTCCTCACTTTCTATTAAAAGGATCATTTTGTTTAAATTACTTATCTTTTAATCCGCATTGCTTCATAGCTTCTTTTCTAATCTTAGTGGCTAACTTTCTATCCTCATCACACATTTAAAATTAAAAACTATATATTTAATATAAATTTATTAGAAGGGCGCTATTTCCTTGCGCCCTTATTTAAATACTTAACCTCATTCCCTACATATTTTTTTATAAATTGTATACAGTTCCATATGGGATCGTTGAAAAAGACATTTCATATGGCGTAATATGATGCATCGGGTAATAATACTCCGTGGATGAATAGTACGGTTGTATACCTTGTTGCATTTGTTGCATTTGCAACGCTTGTTGAACAGCTTGAATTGTACTTTGTGCTCCGCTATACGTAATACCCGCCGTACCATACGGACGCATTCTAGCTTGGGTATCAAAATATGAATAAAACATTATTATTCAACTCACTTCCATATAAGTTATTACAAAGTATGTTATGATTCTTAATTTCAGTGAGTGTTAAAAACTGGTTCACTAGCCTTTATTCAAATAGCCTTTTTGTTTAAATTTCATGTAATTCGCCAATATAGGCTGTAACATATCGAATGTGCGCTTCCCTGTTTCTTCTCCCACTCCAAGTTTCCATTCCTGTAATTTGTATACTTGGAAATCTCTCTTCCAAAAGTTGTACCAATAATCGCTTATTCGTATCATTGTCAACAAGATGTACTTCTCTGTCTTCCTCTGTAAAAATAAACCTTCTATCACGAAGTTGTTGTATTTTATCAGCATCTTCTTCCTTATCTAAGTAAACGTCCATACCCATCGACCTAAGATTCTGAAATAGCCCCATGCCCATCAACTTAAGAATTCTATAACGTCCCCAAAACAAAAAATTGTATATTTTCACCGGGAGATGCCAATTTTATCGTTTTGGGGTATTTGCTTTTCTTAGCTTGATTGTGATGTGATAAACGTCAAATAACACTAAAATCAACTTTTATTGTATATTTTGGTATTATTTGACGTTTACTCATATAATATGTATGATGATATTTAGAAAATTAAGAATTCACCATTAAAAGGAGGGGCTTTAAATGAAGGTTAATAGCTTTTACCCTGTAATAACGACGGATCACGTTGCGAAAAGTGCAAGTTTTTACAAACGTCACTTTGGATTTGAAGCGGTATTTGAATCCGATTGGTATGTTAGTTTGCGAAAAACGGAAAATGAGATTCCGTTTGAGCTTGCAATACTGAACGCTTTCCATGAAACAATCCCCTCAAATTCTCGCAAACTTGTAAATGGGCTGATTCTCAACTTTGAAGTTGACGATGTTGATAAATGGTACGAGAGATTAATCATCCAGGAAAAACTTCCCCTGCACCTTCCACTGCGAAATGAAGAATTCGGTCAACGCCACTTTATCACAAGTGATCCCAATGGAGTGTTGCTAGATATTATAACGATTATTCCTCCTTCAGAAATTCACCAGGAGCAATATGCAGAGAAAGTTTGGGATATAGATGACAGTGAGGGAAAAAGATAAGAAAAAAACAATCCAGTTAATTAGTTTAGATAGTTAATTCATTGACACACAAGGGAATGATAAAGTGAAACTTCAATCAGTGGGGGTTTTTCCATCCACCACTGATTGTTAGTTGAACCAATCGGGCTTTTATGGGCTGTTTATCTCCCACCTAAATTTCTTCGCATTTTCTTAAGTTTTGAGGTGGGAGTATTACAGCCCGTTAATGCGGGATAAAAGCTATTTTCTTTCCAATCATTTTTGTTATAATAACATAATTATAGACTTCAAATCTCGTTTTATTGTCTATAATAATTGAGCGACTTATAATTATGAATATTTATTTTAGTTTTGCAACGCCCCTAGTGTTACTGTTTGATAGATAAATAGATCAAGAGAAGGGGAATATTGGATTTATGAAACAGAATATAAAAGTTTTAGCTATGGCAGTCCGTCTAACAGTTATGGGATCGACAGTAGCTACTTATGTTAGTGCTGATACAGGTTGGAAACAAACGGGCTCAGTATGGAGTTATTATAATGTAAAAGGTGTGAAACAAACAGGCTGGCAACAGATAAACGGAGCATGGTATTACTTCAACGGAAGCAGAGTGATGCAAACAGACTGGATCCAAGATAATGGTAAAAAGTACTACTTGGAAAGTAATGGTGTTTGGAATCCAAATGCTAAATCCACAAATAATAGTTCACGACCTGATGGACAGCTGTTAGATGCATTTCAAAAGGAAATAAAAGTGCATATTAATAATCAAGAAGAAAATATAACAATGACATACAAATCCAAAAACTCCAATATTAATGAGGTTATGGATGGACTTGTTAAAGAATATGACAAGGCAGTCGAATCTAACGAATATTTGAATTATAATATTGCACATGCGCAATATTCTGTTCGTGGTATCCCAGGGAATTATACGTTTACGTATCAAAACAAAACTCTGAGCGAATAATTCTAAAGTTCTTATACGAAATCTATCATTATAGCCTGCGCACAAACCACAATATGTCCATGAACCTTAACAGTCTGACTCTCAATGGCACTACGGTTACACTTGAACAATTAAAACATATTATATATTGGGTGACATTACAGAAAGAAATTAATTATCCCCGGCCAAAGTGTCAGGGAATAATATTACCCTTTTCTAGATATATCGAAGCAATTCTTTCTGCTAATCATCCTGAAATCATCACCCTAGAACAAGTGATATCCCGAACGAATAATCATAATGGCCGTGTACCACCTCTCCTATCCTTAGATCAAATTCCTGATCCCTATCCACAAGCATTTCGGAATCTAAAATGGCGTTAAATGTAACTTTTAAATAAAGTTTTTTCAAATTAACACTAATAACCCTGATATAATAACAAATAGAAAGAGCATGTTTTGAAAAAACTTAATCAAAACATGCTCTTATTTAATTTGAACAAGCTCATTTTGTAATAAATTTACTGGGAATTAATATACTTCGCTATTATTATTTCTGCACATTAACTCCTACTCTTATCGCAGTCTCTACTTGTCCATTAGTCACATCTGACTTTTGAAAAGGATTATGTACTAAAATTGGGGTTAAATCATATACTCCTGGTTCTTTATTTATTGGAATTTCAGTTTTAAGATCCACAATTGTATTTGTAGGTAATTCGAAAAATACCGTTGATTTGTCTCCTACAATATTAACTGCCTTCCAATCCATAAGTGTAATTAATGCATAAGTACTTTTTTGATTACTGTTGTTCCCGACTTTTGTATGGAATGATAATGTTTCGTTTTTGGAAACATCTTCTGTTAACCAACGCTTAAAATCGCCAGTTTTAGACATGAATACTCCATCCAAATCGTCAGAAGCTTTTACTTCACCATATTCATTAAACTTAATGTTTTCTGGTAATGATTCATCTCCTCCAACCACTGTACTAAACCTAAAAAATAAAAGATTTGATAAATCTGTTTTCTTTCTAAAATCTTCATCAAGACTTTTATTATCTGGATACTTAGCAATTACAAATAACATATCATGTAATCCCTTTTTTTGAGGTGCGATTTCAAATGGTATTTCTAAGGTTTGTCCTGCCTTCATTTTAAAGGTGAACTCTTTACTAGCCTCCCTATTATCTACTTTAAAGTCCGCTTGTTTATAATCAATAAATAACATTAACTTGTATACTCTGTCATTCTCAATTAGATTACCAAGTGAAAGAAATTTTTTTATACTTTGATTTTCCTCAATATCAAAGTTATATTTTGTCTCAATTTCTCCATTTGAGTTATACAACCCTAAACTAATTCCACCACTAGTTGCGTTTGGTAATTTATCTCTATCGGCAGTACTTTCAATTTTTGAGCTAAAGCTTGTATTTTCCAATTTAATATTACTATTTTTTGAATTCCCCACTTTTTCGTTCCCTTGAGTACAACCACTAATTAACATAACGATTAATAACATTGTAAAAAAAAGAATCTTCCTTTTCACTAAATCCCCCCCTTTTTAATTAATAAAATAGGAAGAGCAAATTAGATAAACATTCCTAATTTGCTCTGGGAAATTATTTTCAAGTTCCGTATGTTTCTGGCTCCCAAGTCTGGTAACCACTATGTTGGAACTTGTGATTTCCGTATGTCTCACCGTCTTCAAACCAAGTTTCACCTGCAAAAGTTTGAGCCCCAGCGTGTGAAGAATTATAATTCCCTTCGCTTGCTGACTTTTTATAGACACCATTTACATATACTTTTGCTTTAGCGTAAATGTAATTAATTTGCTTTTTACTGGTCTTACTACTACTAGTATACGCGTCTGAAGTAGAAATTCCTCCATTAGCATAAGTAAAAGTTGATTTTGCAGAATAATACGGTGCTGCTGCTAATGTATTAAAACTAGGATTTAAAAGTCAAATAAATAAAAATGAATTTTCATGTATTAGAGACAATTTATTAAGACAAATACAATCGATAGATTTTGTCTTAAATGAATTGATTAAAGAATTTAGTTTATTTCAAGAGGAAAAAAATTAGCCTATTTATAATTAAGAAGATATACATTTGTATACAGCTCTTAATTTCGCTCATCAAAAAATGGGCGAAATATATATATGCCCATCATTACAACAAAGTTTAATTACGCCCCATATATAGTTTACCTATATGGAAAACAATAATTGAAGCTGCGTTTGAAATTATTGCTGGTTTCAGAACTTCACGTGGATGTACAATACTAGAATTCAAACTACCAATATGACAAACATTGATAGCAGTAGGCTGATTTTTTATATCCAGACAGAGTACAATAAAATACTCTCGATCAGCCCCATCTAGAAATTGCTTAAACAACAAACTTGCATCTTCTGGTGATTTTACTCTTCTTTCTTTGTAAAGAAGACTACTCTCTTTGACCATTTTTAATTTTACGATGTCGACTCGTTTTGCTGGTTGATTCATCCCAACAGGTGACTCTAATACACCTTGCTTCCCTGTCCTAATTTCACGATATACCATTTTTTATTCCTCCAATCATAAGAAAAAGGGCTGCTCTTCATCTGAAAAGCAACCCCTCTTGTATTAATTCATATAAATAATATATATTTATTAAGTTGGAGTTTACCGTACACTTGTTATCTTCTGTATAATAATAACTTGTCCTACACTTAAAGCGTTTCATCTTTCATGTCTTTTTTAGGTGATTTTTTATACAATTCAAATCTATGTTGATAAATCTCACGCATAATTGTTATATGAACTATCGACACCTCCCCCTCCAACCATTTCCACTAAATCATGAAAAGTAAGAATGTATGCTAGATACCATCTCACCATTAATAAAATAATATTAGGCTGATAATGTTTTAATTTGAACAAATGTTGCTATTCCATACTGATCATATCCCTCTTCTAGAGTAATGGTATCAGTATGTCTAAGTGTTGAAGATTAATTGCAAGATCCTTACGTTAGTGCATTAGAACAGTATTGTAAAAAATCCAGTAAATAAGTATCATAATACGAGTAGGAATATTGTACCAATCTACTTTTTTATCATCAGCTTTTTAAATAATTGAAAAGGAGGTAATTATGTCGATTTTTGTACGGAATGAAAATTTAATCACCTTTATAAAAAGATATCCAGTTACATCTATTATTGTTTTTATTACCACACTAATATTTATTTTCACGTGCATAGACGGAGGATCCACCAATATCCATACTGTAATTAAATATGGAGGACTATCTCAACCGCTTTTCTCAAATGGCGAATACTTTAGATTAGTTACATATTTATTTCCGCATGTTGGAGGAGTTCCTCATTTCTTATGCAATATTTCATTTATCTTAATTCTTTCTCCTCCCCTAGAACGGATTATTGGGAGTTTCCGTCAAGGCATTATTTTTCTATTATCAGGTATAGTTGGTGGACTATTTGTAATATACTTTACTCCTGAAGTCGTAGTAGGTGGAGCTTCTGGTGCAGGTTATGGTATGCTAGGAACATTTTTAGCTTTAATTTATAAAAGAAATGCATATATTGATAATACGACAAAAAAGTATATTTTTGTCGTAACAACCATAAATGTGATTTATACTTTTACTGGGGAAAATATTAGTATACCCGCGCATTTCGGAGGCTTGATTACAGGTTTTTTTCTATCCACCTTATTAATAAAATCAAGAAAGATTGCAACAATTTATCTCGCTCCTATTATAGTCTCCCTTGTAATCTTGTGTGGATACATTATTTATCAAGAAAATCATACAATTGTAAGAAAAGTAACTAAGGCGTCAGATACTAATACAACAGAACTTATTAATGATGTGAATTGGTTTAATGGAAAATATAAGAACATTTATCCTCTTATGAATGAATTAATAAACAACTATAATCAAGGGATATCAAACAAGGCAGAAAAAGAACGATTTTTGATCAATATAGAACAAAATGAAGACAATGTTCAAAAAATTATTAATGAGATTTCTAAGAAAGAATTTAACCCTAATATGAACGAGCCACAAGCATTATTACTTGAAATTTTTAATAAATTAAATGAAGCTGCTGAGTATTCTAAATTAGCTATAAACAACGAGGATGTAAACAGTGGTAATAAATTTTCCAAATCTATTGATGATATAAATAAAAAAGCAGAAAAATATAATCAGTCGCTAATCCATGCATATGAAAAAGCAGGAATACAGTGGACATCGAATGCAAACAACCAAATTGATCCAGGCAGATAATAAATCATCTACCTGGATCAATTTGGTTTGCCGTTATTTATGATACCATTCACCGTAATATTAGATAGAGTAAAATAAAATTCAGAGAGAATAAAATTAATTATTCCCTCCTTTTCCATATAATTTAGATATATCCCTTTTCTTTTAAAGAAACAAAACTATCAGAGCAAACTATAACATGGTCTAACAATTCAACATCAATATTCCCCCTGATTCTTCCAGATGTTTTGTTACTTCAATATTTTCACGGCCTGTTGTTGGGTCATTACTAGGATGAAAAAAGACAAGTTCTACTCGGAGATGTTAAACACCCCCAAGTAGAACACACAAATTAAAATCCGTATTTTTTCTCCCTCATTTCAAAAGCTTCTCTGCCACCTTCTAAAATTTCACAAGCATGCGATTTTATTCCTTTGCAGATTAGCTTCTTACTACCTTCTTCTAGAAAATCACATTCCAACGCACCAGTTATATATTCAAAGCGATATGATTCATTCTCATTTAATTGTACGTCTTGATTAGCTACAATAACATTTTCACTATCCGTTAAAACCACCAAATTTGCGTTATGTGTTACAACAATAATTTGCCTTTGAGGGCTTTTTTTCTTAATAAATTTTACTAAGTCTGTTGAAATAGTCCTATTATCAAGGTTATCTTCTGGTTGATCTATTAAAATTGGATGTTTTTCATTACTCATATCTAAAAATAACTCTAATAGCACTAAACCTCTTTTTCCAGGTGACATTTTGGTTAATGTATCTCCATCTCGTTCCAAATCAAAAACTACATTTGTATATGTACTTAGTAGATATTCTACCGCCTGTTGTTTGGCATAACTCCGTCTTAATTTATTTTCATCTTGAGCCAATAAAGTTTCGAATAAAAATATTAATTTTTGTATATAACTCTCTTCCTTAAAAATAAACTGTGAATCTTCATCAAAAATCTCATGTTCGTCACAACCAGGGAATATTTTTGTTAACTTTCCTCGTCTATTAAACATAGATAAAAATCTTTCTTCGAAGCCTACATAATCAAATGTTATATATGCATTAAGTTTTATATCCTGAAAATAAGGCCTAGAATTAAAGTATCTTGCTATCTCTCTCTTCAATTCAAACATTTTAGAAATATCATGCACAATTTCTTCTTGTATTGATGACAGTTCTACACATAATACTTTTTTCTCTTCTTCAATTGTCGCAATCTGTTTTATGTAGCTTTCCTGTTCTTCCATCTTATCTCTAAGCCCCTGTATCTCTGTAGCTCCTCTTAGCTTTTCCAATAACGGCGTTAATTCTTCATTGACCTGATTCAACATTCCATTCTGTTGTCCTATTTCTACACTATATTGCTGTGCTTTTTCAGTGATTAGATTTTGTGCATTTACAAAAGCATTACTAATTGCTAACCTAAGTTCTTCAATTATTTGTGCGAAATCATCATCATTACTACTTGTCCCTTTCAATTTATCATTAACTAATTCAAATGCTACTGATAAATTTCCCGATAATTCATCCGCCTTCTCTTTACGTCTATTCGTAATATCTATTCGCTGATTGATTTGTTCTTTAGTTTCTTCTTTTATATTTATGGCTTCTTCATCTTCTTGTGTAAGGTTTGCTGCTTTAATTTTTTCTTCGATTTGCGAATGAAGTTTGTCTTTTTCTTTTATAATAGAATCTAGATTACCTATATCAATTATCTGATTCTCTAATTCTTCAAATTTCCGTATATGCTCGAAAAACTTCGATACTTTACTACTTAATCCGCTCTTTAATCTGCTATCTTCATTTTTCTTGCTATCCCAAAAATTCCTACTCTCACTATTTTGTAATAAGATTTCTCTTATTTTAGCTTGAAGAACATCATTTGCTGTATCTTCTGATAAGGAATTGATATACATTTGCGGAATATAAGTAACTTTTCCAATTCTCTCATCGTTATTGCTACAACTACAATCTCCATTTCTCCATCTTACTTGTAATGTAGTACTTTCTATAAATGTGTTCTTATAGGGGTTTTTCCACACATCCATCAACTTAA